>CAMYOL010000081.1 GCA_947260005.1 uncultured Ectothiorhodospiraceae bacterium | reverse complement strand
AACCACTGAAGTTGACCAGGGCTTTATAAAGTATAAAAGCGATGTATTTAACGTAAAATACGGCCGCCAGGTCGTCACTTTTGATAATCACCGCTTTGTCGGCCATGTCGGTTGGCGCCAGGACAGACAAACCTTTGATGGGCTACGCTTGGGTTTCACTCCGGCAAAAGATCTTGCCATTAACTATGGCTATATAACGAAACGTAATCGAATATTTTCAGAAGAAGCGGACATCTATTCGAAAGATCACTTGCTGAATATTGGATATAATACTTCATTCGGTAAGATTACCGGTTATGCCTACTTCCTCGAAGTGGATAATAATACCGATAATGCATTGGATAGTTATGGTATCCGCTTCTCAGGTGGTACGGCAACTGGGGCGGGTAAAGTTTTATATACTGCAGAATACGCCACTCAAGAATCAGAATCCGGTGGAAGCTCATTTGACGCTGATTATATGTTGCTCGAAGGTGGTCTGGCAATGAAACCGGTTACTTTCAAGGTAGGTTATGAATTACTTGGATCTGATAATGGTAACTATGGATTCTCGACCCCCCTTGCTACGTTACATAAATTTAATGGTTGGGCCGCAGGGGCTGGTTGATATTTATTTTACCGTCAGTGCTAAGGCTCTTGGAGGCAAGCTGGTTGCCACTTACCATGATTATAGCGCTGATGAATCGACCGCCAGTATTGATGATCTAGGTGATGAAATTAATCTCTTATATGCCACTAAATTTGCTAAAATTTATAATGGTGGTATCAAATATGCTGCTTACTCCGCAGGTGATGCGGCTGCAGGCAAAGTCGATACTGACAAACTCTGGATCTGGATGGGTTTGAAATTCTAGTTGTTCAAGTTTTAACGTAACTCTAAAAAGCCCATCACTGATGGGCTTTAATTATTATATAATGAGATACCATTAGCCAGTTAAGGATTTAGAACATGGGCTGTAGATACCTCTTTTGAAGATATGGTTGAAATATTTTTATAAAGCGGGTTGGTATAGTTCAACCAATTATGCTTTTACTAGATTCTTTGCAAAAGTAATAGAATGTTGATGATTGCTCAAGAATACTCTATCAGTTAGCGCTTTTAAAGATCGTTTATCCACGTTGTAGAATTGTTGCAACATGTTATGAGCTGGTTAAGTGAGATTAGGCCAGAGTTAATTGAAAGGGCCCATGGCGAGAATTAGTACTTGTGATTCTTTCTCTACTCATCTTCAAATGCTTCCGCGATGCGTAAAAAGCGTTTTCGTTCATCATCGCTTAGACCAGAATAGATTTCCATTACCTGTCGCATGTCTTCGGGAAAGGCGGCGCAAACCGGATCGGACTCGACATGTTGCTCATCCAGCCAACCGTTTGGCTTTTTATAAAATTTCTCACATTTACGTGCGACTCGATCGGCAATGGTCAAAAAGGGGTTGTTGATATATTCGTCGGCCTTCTGTCGAGATAAACCGATGGCCTTTAAGAATTTAGGTAATACACCGCGCTGATTTTTGCAATTGTCAAAAATATACTCGAAATTCTGATGTCGAATCGCCTGTTGATCCCGGCCGGTCGAACGAATGGGGCCCAGGCCAAACATGATCCAACAGGGGGATGAGCCGGTTTTCTTAGCGATAATTTTAATATCATCCGGTGAGGGTACCGATATTCCTGCCTCGTAATTACCGAGTCGGCCTGTACCCCAGTCGGGAATTTTTGCCAGGAGTTGTGCGGCTGAGTCAAAACCGGCCATTTTTCGGGCCTGTTTTATCCGTTGGCCAATCTGTACCGCCGTTGGGTTTTTATCACTTGCCATCTATGTTCTCCACAAAATCCAGCCTATTGTATACATGATACTTGTATTGTATATCAAGTAACTTTGGTTCAGCACATGAGAATAAAAAAGCAGATTAAAAAAAAGGGCCAGGACGGATGCCCTGGCCCGGATACGCAGGTATTAAGCTTCCCAGCTGCGGAAATTATCTTTTAATTGTGAAAAGCGCGATTGAATCTTTTCACCTTTCGATTCAATAACCGATCCTACCACAATCGCAAGGATACCAAGGATGGCCAAACTGGCCCAGCTACCTAAGTCAAAGAAATAGATTAAGTGGAATAACTGTTTAGCGATTCCGACTATCATCATGGAGGCGCCAATAATGAAAAATCCACGTTGTTTATTTCGATAACCAAAAATAACTAAACCAAGACCGGCTGCTATCGCGATTAAGGAAGCCAGGGTGCTGGCGTGAATATACATATTAACAAATATACCGAATGCTAAAATGATCGCGGCAATCCAACGATAGACAATGGCTAAATCATCACTTCGGCGTGAGATATCATAGACCATTATCGCTGATGCCATCGCGGCAATCGGTAAAATCAACGCAGTTTCCATGAAACCCGCCTGTGTTAACTGTAAAGCGAGTAATGGCATGGTAATGATGGCTGGAATTAACGACAATAAATCGATTGACTTGCGTGCCAATGACTCTTTTCCTAAATAGACAGACAATTGACGTAAGAACAGGTAAATGGCGATGACCATTACGAACAAAAGGAACAGATCGGCTGAATACAACCACAATGTACGACCCATCAACACCGCAAGTGGTAATGCTAATAACGTTAAGGCGGTAATACCTTCTTTTGTTTTTGTTGCGATGTGTTTCTGTAAGGATTGATGGAAAAACACGATTCCAACCACAGCCAGGCCAAGTACGATAAAGCCAATGATCATCGGATCACGGATGGGTATCAATAACGCCGCGTTGCTGACTAAATACAACATGGTTAAACGTTTTGAGATACTTCGCGCCAACACCGAAAAGCTTAATAACGAAACTGGGATCAAAAACAGCAAGGCGATCCCCGTGGTCATTAACGTTGTCTGTAAACTGTTTGTTGACCAGGCAACAAAGTCAGGATACTGCGCAAGGGCAGGCCCAGCCGATGAAAATATAAATGCGCCCAATATCGCAAAATTTGCCGGGATCGACACAAGTGCAAGGGTTAGCAGTAATCGTGCACCTTTATTTTCTTTTAACCAGAGACCGCTCGCTAATCCAATGACTGCCAGAATGCTGGTATGACCAAGCATTAAAAAATAACGTAATATGTCATTGCCATTTTGCCAGCCCTTAATTAAAAATGTATACATAGCGACCAGTAACGCTGCGGTACCTAAAATGCGCAGTATCGATGGTAGCTTTTGCATGAAGTTAAAATTACCTGCATCGGGCACCGGCGCAACGTCGATGGATGCATGAGACTCGTATTGGGTGCTCATTTGTTTTCCTCCCCGGCTTTATCATTTTTAGAATTTTCGATTAATGACGCTAATTCATTTTTCAAGTCACTCGCGTTTTCCTGTTCGGTGAATTCCATTTCCAGTCGATCGACTTTGGGTTGTGACTCAAGCATGGATTCAGCCTGACATAATTTGATTTCCCAACGTTCAAAAGTATCGTTCAACATTTCCAA
>CAMYOL010000080.1 GCA_947260005.1 uncultured Ectothiorhodospiraceae bacterium | reverse complement strand
GGCTTTTAAGGCGCGCGCGATACGAATGATTGGGCGACGGATTTGATAGTCGAATAGAAGGGTACTGACGGTCATAATTAAAATTATGATAACGACCAGACTCCAAAGGGAATTGGAAATCAGGTTATAGGTATTTTTAGTCGAATCAATATCCTGTATGGCATGTTGTTCCAGATTTTTATTAACGGTTTGTATATGATCCCAAAGCTTCAGAAACAGCGGTGTAATTTCGTTGCTTAATATTGCGGTGTCTTTTCGCCAGCTATTAAAGTCAGCTAAAAAGGGTAGAATCTTCTCATAACTGCTGTCCCATATTTTTATCAGCTCAAGTAACTCAATCCTTGTGTCACTTTGCTGAAAACCCAATTGCTCATTTTTATCGAATTGATTTAGTTTTTCTAATAGGGACTCTATTTGGGAGCTATAGATTGAAATATCATTGCGTGTAGAGTTAATCGCCTCTTGTACATTCCCGGTGAAAATACCGACTCGTGTCGTCGTTAATAAACGAAAGGTACTAATTTTCTGAACCCAGTTGAAACGAATAGTTTGAAATAGTTCACTTATTTCTGCCTGATCAGGCTCGTCATGCATTTCTTCGGCTTCGGCTAATGCAAGGCTGATGGCGTTGGTTATTCGTTGGCTGGTTGGGTTTAGTGTGTTGACCAAATGCGGCATGGCGGGGAAGACCAACAATGGATCCGCGCGCATTTTCATTATATTTTTAAGCGATGACTTTAGGAGCCTGGTGTCAGAATAAAAATTGTTAATTGTCTTAAGATTATTTTTATTGACGCGAAACCATTGTTGATGTCGGGTTAGATTAATCTGTTCAATTAACGCGTCAATGGACTGCAAAGTTTTATCATGTAGCTCAGTCTCAGGCGTCAGCATATAACTTTGAAAATTGGTTTCGATTGCCCATAACAGGTTTTGGAGTTTGACCATGTCGCTGTTGATCTTTATTCGTTCTGCAAGCTGGTTGGTACTTAACTTTGATGATGTACTGAATTCGGAATGGGCCGCCCAGGTGATAATCAAACTGGTAACCACGATCAGACTGGAGGAAAACAACAATCGACCTAAAATGGTACGGATGTAAAAGAACTTCATCACCTTGAACCAAACACGCAATAGCGGCTTATCTGCTGAATCAGGGGACGTCATAGACTCTGGTTTAGTTGAGTAATTACCATAATTAACTTATCGGTACAGGAGGCTCAAAATTTAGCTGATCCAGGTATATAAAAGTGGTATTACTGAGGGGGTGTATCATGTTGATAAATAAACACTATTTTCTAAATTATTCAGGTTCAGCCAGGTCGTTTTCGCTATATAAACCTTACTGAATAGTGATTGATGCTCGAGGCCCTGTAGCTGTATACTGCGAGGCCATTTTGCCTGGAGATTGGCTATTATTTAACCAGGTTTTCGTAGGTATGACACGATGACAGATATTACAAAAAAACTTGCGCAACATAGCTTATATCGCCCTGAATTTGAGCGCGATAATTGTGGTTTTGGACTCATTGCCCAGATGGATGGCAAACCTAGCCATTGGTTAGTGATGACCGCGATTACCGCCCTGGAACGATTAACTCACCGTGGTGCTATTGCGGCGGATGGGAAGTCCGGTGACGGCTGTGGATTATTGTTGAAAAAACCAGACGGCTTTTTACGTAAGGTTGCTAAGGCTGAAGGTATCAAGTTAGGCAACCAATATGCTGTCGGCATGGTATTTTTAAATACGGATAAAACCTTAGCCAATACTGCACGAACGACGCTAGAGTCAGCTTTATCAGCGGAAGGGCTTGAAAGCCTGGGTTGGCGTACCGTACCGGTTGATCCCTCGGCTTGCGGTGAAGAATCATTGAATAGCCTGCCACAAATCGAACAAATTTTTGTCAACGCACCTGATGGGATGGATACTCAGGCTTTTGAGCGACACTTATATATTGCTCGTCGTGTGTGTGAAAAACAAATCGAGGGTGAGGATGAGATGTTCTACATCCCCAGTCTCTCCAGTACGGTCATTTCCTACAAAGGTCTGGTTATGCCGGAACACCTGCCAACCTTTTATAAAGATATCAGTGAAGGTGGCCTGGAATCAGCGTTGTGTGTTTTCCATCAGCGCTTTTCAACGAATACCTGGCCGCAATGGCGACTGGCGCAACCGTTCCGCTATCTAGCCCATAACGGTGAAATCAATACGGTCCAGGGTAATCGCAACTGGTCGGTTGCGCGTGGGCATAAATTTGAAACCGACGAGCTACCCATGGACAAGGTTCGTCCCCTGGTTTCAATGACCGGATCGGATTCAAACAGTCTGGATAACATGCTCGAGGCGTTATTGGCCGGAGGAATGAGTATATTCCGTGCAATGCGATTACTGATTCCGCCTGCCTGGCAAAATATCGATACCATGGATCCCGACTTAAAAGCCTTTTACGAATTTAACTCGATGCACATGGAGCCCTGGGATGGGCCGGCTGGCATCGTGATGACCGATGGTACGCACGCGGCCTGTAGTATGGACCGAAATGGATTGCGTCCGGCACGCTGGGTGATCACCAAAGATCGTCATATTACGTTGGCTTCTGAAATTGGCGTTTACGATTACACGGCTGATGATGTAGTGATGAAAGGACGCCTGAAGCCTGGACAAATGATTGCGGCCAATACGGAAACGGGCGAACTGTTATTGCCAGCCGACATTGATAACATGTTAAAGAGTCGTCATCCGTATAAAGACTGGATGCAGGGCAATGTTAAGCGACTTGAGTCGCGCCTCAAAGAAGAATGTGGCGACGCTGTGATGGATGCGGAAACCTTAAATGTTTTTCAGAAACTGTTTCAGGTTAGCTTTGAGGAACGCGATCAAATCATTCGTGTGTTAGCGGAAGATGGTCAGGAAGCGATTGGCTCAATGGGCGATGACACCCCCTTCCCGGTTTTGTCCAAGCACGTACGTTCACCGTTTGATAATTTTCGCCAACAGTTTGCACAAGTGACTAACCCTCCGATCGATCCCATTCGTGAACAGATCGTCATGTCATTAGAGACGTGTTTTGGTCGCGAAAAAAATATGTTTGATGAATCGCCTAAACATGCACAACGTGTGCTGGTTAACTCACCGGTTTTATCACACAGTAAATTCAGTCAGTTATTAAAGCTGGATCAAAATGAATACAAACAGTATCAGATAGAACTTGCCTATCCGAACGATGGTAATCTTGAATTAGCGATTAAAGATATTGCGGATCAAGCTACCGCGGCGATAAAAGACGGTGCCGTGATCATAGTCTTGACAGATCGCCATATACAACCAGACCAGATTCCTGTGCATGCTTTACTGGCGACGGGTGCGGTTCATCATCGTCTAACCGAGGAAGGTTTGCGTTGTGATGCCAATATTGTTATTGAGACAGCAACGGCACGAGATCCACACCATTTTGCAGTGTTGTTAGGTTATGGAGCAACTGCGATATATCCTTATCTGGCTTACGAGAGCATTCAGGAAATGCAGCGCAGTGGTGAGATCACTGAAAAAGATACCAACACTTTATTTGTTAATTACCGAAAGGGTATTAATAAAGGATTGTTTAAAGTCACGTCTAAAATGGGCATTTCAACGATGGCCAGTTATCGTGGTTCGCAGTTGTTTGAGTCGGTTGGTTTGCATCAGGATGTCGTTGATTTGTGTTTTAAGAATACAACAAACCGTGTCTCCGGTATTCATTTTACTGACTTTGAAGAAGATCAACGTAAATTAGTAAAACTCGCCTGGAACAAGCGTAAAACCATCAACCAGGGGGGGTTATTAAAGTTCATTCATGGTGGGGAAGAACATGCCTATAACCCGGATGTGGTAAATGCATTGCAGGCGGCCGTGAAGTCAGGTGATTACAGCAAACACAAGATCTATTCAGCTTTAGTCGATAACCGCGATCCCCTGACGTTACGTGATATGCTGGCTATTCGAAATGATATTACCCCGGTTGAGATTGACGAAGTTGAACCAATTGAAGATATCGTGGTTCGTTTTGATTCAGCTGCCATGTCATTAGGTGCGTTATCGCCAGAGGCGCATCAACATCTGGCTGAGGCCATGAATGCATTGGGTGGGCGTTCAAATTCAGGTGAAGGTGGTGAAACACCAGAACGTTGTTACAACAAGAAAACTCAATCCAAGATTAAACAGGTTGCTTCCGGTCGCTTTGGGGTGACCCCTGCCTACTTACGTAGCGCAGAAGTGATGCAAATTAAAGTGGCACAAGGTGCCAAGCCCGGTGAAGGTGGTCAATTACCCGGTCATAAAGTGAATGACTTCATTGCCAAATTACGTTTTTGTAAGCCTGGCGTATCGTTGATTTCACCACCACCTCATCATGATATCTATTCAATTGAAGATCTATCCCAGTTAATTTATGACTTAAAACAGATTAACCCTGATGGTCTGGTGTCAGTTAAATTAGTTGCCGAAGCGGGAGTAGGAACTATTGCCGCCGGTGTTGCAAAAGCCTATGCCGATCTAATTACTATCTCTGGTTATGATGGTGGTACCGGTGCCTCACCAATGACATCCGTTAAATATGCGGGCAGTCCCTGGGAATTAGGTTTAACCGAGACACATCAAATTTTGCGTGCGAACAATCTGCGTGACAAAGTGCGCCTGCAAACAGACGGTGGTTTAAAAACCGGGCTGGATGTGATCAAGGCGGCGATCCTGGGTGCGGAAAGTTTTGGTTTTGGGACTGGCCCGATGATTGCGATGGGTTGTAAATACTTACGTATCTGTCACTTGAATAATTGTGCAACCGGGGTGGCGACACAAAATAACATCCTGCGTATGGAGCATTACAAGGGTGAAGTCGAATGGGTCATGAATTATTTTAAATTCATTGCCCAGGAAGTTCGCGAGTTGTTAGCACAGTTAGGCTGTCGCAAACTGACTGATGTTATTGGGCGCACCGACCTTTTTGAAACCCTGCCGGGTAGCACTCCCAAACAAAACAAACTAGACCTGAGTCCAATCTTATCGGATGGCGGTGTAGATAAAGACAAGGCGCGTTATTGCATTCAGCCCAAGAATGAACCTTTTGATAAAGGTGAGTTAGCGGAACAAATGGTTAAGGACGCCTTGCCGGCGATCGAAGCCAAACAGGCGACTGAATTTAGCTACAACGTTCAGAATATTAACCGTTCTATTGGCGCTCGACTATCCGGCGAGATAGCCGTTCGCCATGGTGATCTTGGTATGGAGTCGACACCAATTAGCCTAAGACTAAAAGGTACTGCAGGACAAAGCTTTGGGGTTTGGAATGCGGGCGGCCTGCATATGTATTTAGAAGGCGATGCCAATGACTACGTTGGTAAAGGCATGGCGGGCGGCAAGTTAGTATTGTATCCACCAAAAGGTAGCGTGTTTAAATCACATGAGACCACCATCATTGGAAATACCTGTTTATATGGTGCAACCGGCGGAAAATTATTTGCCTCTGGTATGGCTGGCGAACGTTTTGGTGTACGCAACTCTGGTTGTACCACGGTTGTTGAAGGCATAGGCGATCACGGCTGCGAATATATGACCGGTGGTGTGGTCGCAGTGCTAGGTTCAACAGGAATAAACTTTGGTGCTGGTATGACCGGTGGCTTTGCCTATGTTTATGACGAGAAGAATACCTTTGGTGATAACTACAATCACGATGTTGAGATTGTTCGAATTGCTCCAGAACATATGGAAGCACATCGGGTATTTTTACGTGAACTCATTGAAGAATTTGTTTCTGAGACTGACAGCCAATGCGGGCAAGCGCTATTAGATAATTTTGCTGATTCGATCGGGAAGTTCTGGTTGGTAAAGCCCAAGGCGGCGTCGCTAGAGTCCTTGATTGAAGACATGCAACGTCGCGCAGCATGATTTATGAATATTAAATTAAGTATAAATAGAAAACATTAGTAGAAAAATATGGCAAATAATTTTCAATTTGTAGATGTCCCCCGTATTGACCCGGTGAAAAAATCAGCCGAGGAACGTACTAAGGAATATCGTGAGATTTATGGACAGTTCAGTGCTGAGAGTGCTGCGCAACAGGCCGATCGTTGTCTGGCATGTGGTAACCCGTATTGTGAATGGAAATGCCCGGTACACAATTATATTCCGAACTGGTTAAAGCTGATCGCTGAAGGAAATATTCTCGAAGCGGCAGAGATGTCACACCAGACAAATTCGTTACCCGAAATATGTGGTCGAGTTTGCCCACAGGATCGTTTATGTGAAGGTGCATGTACCTTAAATGATGGATTTGGTGCGGTCACCATTGGTTCGATTGAGCGATACATTAGTGATACCGCTTTTGCCCAGGGTTGGAAACCGGATTTAACCGCTGTTAAACGTGTAGGTAAAAAAGTAGCGGTGATTGGTGCAGGCCCGGCTGGATTAGGTTGTGCCGATGTCCTTGCTCGTCATGGCGTGGATGTCACCGTGTTTGAAAAGCAGCCTGAGATCGGCGGTTTATTGATGTTCGGTATTCCAGAATTCAAATTAGAAAAAGAACTGGTAAAACAACGCCGCAAGATTTTTGAAGACATGGGTATTTTATTCAAGACGGGTGTTGATGTCGGTCAGGACATCGATTTTCAATCGATTATCGATGAGTTCGATGCGGTCTTCCTCGGCATGGGAACCTATAGCTCCATGAAGGCGGGCATTACTGGAGAAGACTTACCCGGTGTGCATATCGCACTTGATTATTTAATCTCAAATGTTAATCACTGCTGGGATTACGAAAAAGATGAAGCTGACTATATTAGTATGGAAGGCAAACGTGTTGTCGTGTTGGGTGGTGGTGATACCGCAATGGATTGTAACCGTACTGCGATTCGCCAGGGTGCTGAATCCGTTTCCTGTGCCTATCGCCGTGATGAAGAGAATATGCCAGGTTCTAAACGCGAAGTTAACAACTCCAAAGAAGAAGGAGTGCAATTCCTTTGGAATCGTCAACCGGTTGAAATCGTTGGAGATGACGAGGTTGAAGGTGTAAAGGTCATTACCACCGAATTAGGTGAACCTGATGAACGTGGTCGTCGCAGCCCAGTGCCCGTTAAAGGCTCTGAAGAAATAATTCCGGCCGATGCGGTGATCATTGCTTTTGGTTTTCGTCCCAGCCCTGCGGACTGGTTTGCCGATTTTGATATTCAGCTTGATGATCGTGGCCGCGTGATTGCGCCTGAGCAACAAGAATATAAGTTCCAAACTACAAATAAAAAAATCTTCTCCGGTGGTGATATGGTGCGTGGTTCCGATTTGGTGGTAACTGCAGTATTTGAAGGTCGCGAAGCAGCCGAAGGTATACTGGATTATCTCGAAGTTTAAACAGGCGGTCGTGTTATTAAAGCAAGACGGACTAGTCTTAGTTTTACTGAGAACACGTTAATATAATTTCTTCTGCAGGTAATGATACTGTTGGGATAAAAGTTTCGCGATCTTGCCTGGTATGCTTAGCAGGAATCCAGAATTTATAATAATAATCTTTTCTACCATTGTGGTTTAAAAATATATGACAACATTAAAAAACGATCGATTCATCAGAGCCTTATTACGTCAACCGGTCGACATGACCCCGGTATGGATGATGCGTCAGGCCGGGCGTTATTTACCTGAATATAAAGCTACGCGTAAAAAGGCCGGCAGTTTTTTAGATTTATGTAAAAATCCAGAGCTTGCCTGTGAAGTGACCATGCAACCTTTGGAGCGATTTGAGCTGGATGCGGCCATTTTATTTTCTGACATCCTGACCATCCCGGATGCGATGGGACTGGGTTTGTATTTTGCCGAAGGTGAAGGCCCTAATTTTAAAAATCCGGTCCAGTCGCCTGCCGCGGTCGATAAACTATTTGTACCCGATATGGAGCAAGAACTCGGCTATGTAATGGATGCGGTAAGAACCATTCGTAAAGAGTTAGACGGTCGAGTACCGCTGATTGGTTTTTCTGGCAGTCCCTGGACACTGGCAACCTATATGGTTGAGGGGAGTGGCAGCAAGGATTTTGCTAAAGTTAAAGGTATGCTTTACGACGACCCGGCCAGTATGCATAAGCTACTTGATGTCACTGCACAGGCCGTAACCCAATATTTAAATGCGCAGATTGCTGCAGGTGCACAGGCGGTGATGATCTTTGATACCTGGGGTGGTGCGTTAACGACACGCGATTATAAATCCTTTTCCCTTAACTATATGCAACAAATAATCAGCGGATTGACTCGCGAATATGAGGGACAAAAAATTCCGGTTGTTATTTTCTCAAAAGGTGGCTGCCAATGGTTGGAAGATCAAGCCAACAGTGGTGCTGATGCATTAGGGTTGGATTGGACGATTGATATTGGTCTGGCGCGCAAACGAGTCGGTGATAAAGTCGCGTTACAGGGCAATATGGATCCAACCGTGTTGTATGCGTCCCCTGAGCGTATTCGAGAAGAAGTGGCGGACATTTTAAAAAGCTATGGTCATGGAACGGGACATGTATTTAACCTGGGACATGGCATCCATCAACATGTTAATCCTGAGCATGCCGGTGCCTTTGTTGATGCGGTGCATGAGCTAAGTAAGCCTTACCACAAGTAAATTTATCAGGAGGGAATCTGTGAGATTACTGCATACCATGTTACGAGTCGGAAACCTGGAAACGTCTATCGGTTTTTATACCGAGGTACTGGGAATGAAGTTGCTCAGACAAAAAGACTATCCCGATGGGAAATTTACCCTGGCCTTTATCGGTTATGGAGATGAATCCGAAAACACCGTTATTGAGCTAACCTACAATTGGGATACCGACCAATATAATTTAGGCGATGGTTATGGCCATATTGCGGTTGAAGTGGATGATGTTTATAAAGCCACTGATGATATCAAACAACGTGGTGGAAAAATTATTCGTGACGCCGGCCCGATGAATGCGGGTAAGACCATAATCGCCTTTGTTGAAGATCCAGATGGTTATCAAATAGAGTTAATTGGTAAGAAATAGAGTTAAGGTCCTGGTGGGTAAGCAGCAGGGCGATGCGTCGCCGTGATTTTACTGTTTATATTGCCAATAGTGTCCAACAAGGCATTGAGATTGCCGATGAGGTTAGACCTGGCCATGCCATAGTTGATTTACGTATCGGTGATGAATCGGGTTTACAGGTAGTTAAAACATTAGCGCAAAAATACAGAGATATAAAAATGGTGGTGTTAACTGGCTTTGCGAGTATAACCACCGCCGTTGAGGCGATTAAACTGGGTGCAGTGCAATACCTGATAAATCAGCCGATGCCGATGAAATCCTGGCGGCAATAACCAAACAGGATGGCAATGCCGATATCGATATTCCTGAAAATCCCATGTCAGTACGCCGACTGGAATGGGAGCACATCCAGAGTGTGTTAGCTCAGCACGACGGTAACATCTCAGCGACGGCAAGGGCACTGGGTATACACCGCCGTTCATTACAGCGAAAGTTGCAAAAGAAGCCTGCCAGAACTTAAATCCAGAGCTTAGATTAAGAGTTTAAGTGGGTTATGGTTGTTTTGAGTGAAACACACATTATATTAGTAGTATGGCAAAAGCAGGCTTTAAACCAGTCATTGGTGGCAAACCTAAGGCATTAATCTTAGGCTCGATGCCAGGCGAAGCATCATTACAACAAGCTCAATATTATGCCAACCCGAGAAATTTATTTTGGGAAATTATTGCTACCCACTTTAATATTGATCACCAGGCGAGCTACGAAACAAAAACAGCAGACCTGGTTTCCAGTCGAATTGCACTGTGGGACGTGATCGGATCCTGCGAACGGCAAGGCAGCCTGGACTCTTCGATTCGCTCATCGAGTATAAAAGTAAATAATTTCACTAAGCTGTTTACTGATTATCCATCCATAACCCACGTTTTTTTCAATGGGACAAAAGCCAAAACGGAGTTTAATAAAAGGGTGTTACCTGAATTAAACGAGTTCAATCATAAGCTTAATCTGATTTTATTACCCTCAACCAGTCCCGCCAATGCTAGAATAACCCGGCATGAAAAAATAACTCAATGGTCGAAACTTAAACTGGCTTTTATCGATGAGGTATAAAGCATGTCTGATTTAAATGATATAGATTATGGTCCATTACAATCCCTGATAGGCATATGGCGTGGCGATAAAGGTATGGACATTGCTCCCGAACCGGACGGTACGGAGGAAAATCCTTATTATGAAACTATCGTGTTTGAAGCGGCGGGTGATGTTACTAATGCAGAATCGCAGCTCATCACTGCGCTTCGATATACACAAGAGGTTCGACGAAAATCCAACGATAAGGTATTTCACGATCAAACCGGCTATTGGATGTGGGATAAGCAAAACAGTATTATCATGCAGTCACTCACCATACCCAGAGGTGTAGCGGTATTAGCCGGTGGCAAGTTTGTTGCGGCTGCTGATAAGCCTGATGAGATCACGTTGAGTGTGTCCGCGAAACTGGATGATCAGGACTGGGGTATTATCCAGTCACCCTTCATGCGCGATCATGCCAGTACACTCGAATTTAGCCATAATTTGACCGTGGTGGGGGATAATTTTTCTTATTCTGAACGTACCCTGGTCGATATATACGGGACTCATTTTGAACATACCGACGGCAATGATCTGGTTCGAGAGTGACGAATAGGCCGTTTTGGTTCGCTGCGTATTAATTGACGCAGGTCAAAGAAAATACGAATAATAAGTATATAATAATAATCTTATATAGATGACAGGAACACCTATGCGTTTAATTGCTCTATTTTGCTTACTCCTGGCCGTAAATGGCCATAGTCTGGCTTCGTCATTAGGCGAGTCGCTATACCAAAAAAACTGCATCGCTTGCCATGGAGCGGATGGTAAGGGGGGCGTGGGAGTGCCATTAGCACTCGATTCATTTCAGGCTCAGGCCTCAGATCGATTTCTACGCAACACGATAAAATTTGGACGCGAAGGTCGGGTCATGCCCGCCTTTAAGAGCTTGAGTGAAGACGAACTCAACGCGTTAGTGGGCTATATTCGAACTTTTTCTTCAGCAACCCCACCGACTTACTCCCAGAAACCCATAAAGGGTGATGCCAAATTGGGTGCCCAGCTCTATGCTAAAAACTGCGCGGCCTGCCATGGTGCCGAAGGTCTCGGCGGAAAAGGGACCGGCGTGACCTTTTCTCGGCCAAGAGATCTGCCCATCATTGCCCCGGCTTTGAATAACGCCGGATTTTTAAAAAGTGCCAGTGATGCCATGATTCAAAAAACCCTGCAGCAAGGTCGTAAAGGCACACCGATGGTCTCATTTTTAAAACACGGAATGAGCAAGCAGGATATTAATGACATCGTTGCCTACATAAGATCGTTTGAAAAAAACCAGCAAAGAAATGAGATCGCCAAAGATGAACCTTATTATCTTGAAGCTGAGTCATCGATGAACCTCGAAGAAACGGTGGCCAGCCTGAAACAAGCGATTGTCGGTAAAAACTATCGTCTCATTCGTACGCAAAACTTTGATAACGGCTTGGTAAAGGAAACACAGGAAGATAAGAAAAAAGTTGTCGTCTATTTTTGTAATTTTAAGTTGCTAAACGAGGCACTGACGGTCGATCCTCGTGTCGGGTTATTTCTACCCTGTCGTTTAACCGTGGTCGAGCATAAGGGCAAGGTCAAAATTATGGCCATTAATCCCCTTCATTTATCGCGTTTCTTTAATAATGATGAGCTTAATAATTTATGCAAAGGCATGCGTGAAACCTATGAAGTGATCATGGAGGAGGCCACCCTATGAAACTGAATAGACTGAAGGTTTTTGTTTTACTGGCCGGTTTATCTTTGTCGACATTGGTTACGGCAGAAGAAATGTTTATGACCCGCACCCAGCAAACCTTTCCAGAAGCAATGTTAGCTTTACAGGCAGAAATTAAATCACATGGCTATAAGTTAAGCCGGGTGCAGCGGGTGGATATTGGTTTAACCAAAAGTGGCTACAAGACCGATAAATATCGTGTCGTGTTTTTTGGTAAACCCGATGAGATTAAATGGATAGCTGATACCTATCCTGAATGGATTCCATACTTGCCTTTAAAAATTGCTATTTTTTCAGAGGCACAAGACACCTTGTTAATTGCCAGTGATCCGGAAAAGATATTTTTGACCGACGATCCAAAACTGAAAAAAGTACTGGCACGATGGAAAAAAGACATAGGCTCATTGTTAAACAAAATGGCTGAGCTAAAAGAATAAATCTTTAAGGTTGGTTTAATTTTCTAATCATTTCTATGAAGGCCTCGGCGACGGGGTGATCAAGTGCGGAGCGGTTACGGGCGATCCATAAGGTTCGCAAAATACGAAAGCCGGTTATCTTGATGTGAAACAACTCGCCAGCGGTAACCCGTTCATAGACAGCAAAACGGGGTAAAAAACTGACATGCTGGTTACGTTCGAGGATATCAATAATGGCCTCACTGGAACCGACTTCAAAGGCGATATTGAGTTGCTCCACTTTAATCCTCGCTAAGGCCTCGTCCAGAGATTCCCGGATTGAAGAACGTGATTCGCGTAATACATAGGCTTGTTTGGTCAGCTCCTCTACTGCGAGCAGATCCGTACCGGCTAATGGGTGTTCGGGACCACACACCATCCATAATTCATCTTCAAGCCACTTTTGCACCAGGATATCGGGATGATCCGGGGCACTTTCGACCAAAGCCATATCGGCCCGCCGCATGACGAGGTCGGTCTGAATCTGGCGATTGTAGGCGAGACGACTTTCTATTTTATAATCAGGTTGTTGTTCTTTAAATCGGATTAAAAGATCAGAGAGTAAGTGCTCACCAATCCCAAAGGTCACTTCCAGGTGCAAACTCGACTTACCCTGAGCCAGATTGATGATCTCATTTCTTAACGCCAGGTGCCGATCGAGGGTTTGTACCGCGAGCAGATAGACCTTCTCGCCGGCCTCGGTAAGCCGTAATCGGCCTGAAACCCGCTCCAGTAATGGCATGCCATAACATTTTTCCAGTGCGCGTAAACGCTTGGTTACGGCTGGTTGGCCAACATTGAGTACACGCGCCGCCTCCAGCATGCCGCCTTTTTCGACCAGGGCCCGTAGACTGGCCCAGCCTGTCATGTCAGGTAGATTTTTATATTCCGGCAAGGAATGTTCTCTCCTAATGTTTCATAAGACTTTTCTAATATACTAGATCATAATCTCGGCTTCAAAGTTATCAGAAGTCTAGCATTTCAGTCTTTATTGACTTGCTTGGCTAAAGTTAGCCTAAAGACTGGATTCCCAATGATCTGAGCATGTCAACCTATATTCTAGTTGGGAATATAATTATTGTACAAAATCAACAGGAGCCGCACCAATGTCGACTGAAATTGCCGATTTAGATGTAAAAATGAAAAAAAATTACCTGCCTTTTCTAATCATGGGCATTCTCAGCCTTAGTTTGTACACCCTGTTGTACTTGTTCAGCACCGACATCGTTTCATTTGCGCAAAACACCAATTCCGGCCAGAAAAGTCTGTTCTTAATTCCGATTGTGATCGCAATGGTTTTTTCCCTGGTACATGGCGCTTTCACTTCTCACTTTTGGGACATCCTGGGCGTAAAAGCTAAATCATAATCTGGGTCTTAATATTTTGCCTATCGTACATTTTTAGGGGGGTAACAACTGTTGGACGCACTAAATTTTATTGAATTAAACAGCACCACCGTCGCATTGCTGTTCATCGTTGGTTTTGTCGGCGGTATGGTCAGTGGTTTCATCGGTTCAGGTGGGGCATTTGTATTAACACCGGCGATGATGAGCTTTGGTGTACCCGGCATCGTGGCCGTGGCCAGCAACATGGCGCATAAATTTCCGAAGGCCCTGGTCGGATCGATTAAACGACATAAGTATGGTCAGGTCGATATCAAGCTTGGCATCGTGATGGGTATCTTTGCCGAAGTGGGTGTGTTTGTTGGTAAGAACTTTATGACCTCGATTCGCGATACCTTCGGTAATATCGGGACGGATTTATATGTTTCGATTATTTTTGTGATTGTACTGGCGGTAGTAGGGCTATTTGTTTTCCGCGATGCCCAGCGCATGCGTAAGAGCGGTGATAGTGACGAAGAACATAAAGTTCCACGTTTAGCGCAATGGGTTCGATCCATTCATATCCCAGGCACCATGATGAGTTTTAAATCAATGGATGATAATAAAGTCTCATTATTGTTTATTGCGCCTTTAGGTTTTGCGACTGGACTTCTGGCCGCGTCGATTGCGGTTGGTGGGTTTATCGGTGTCCCGGCAATGATATATGTATTAGGTGTACGTGCCATTCAGGCAACCGCAACCGAACTGGTGGTGGCTTTTATAATGGGGCTGGGTGGTAGTTTATTTTATGCCTGGGATGGCCTTGTCGATATTCGATTATCAATGATCATCCTGGCGGGTTCGTTGTTTGGTGTACAAATCGGTGCGATCGGTACGACTTATGTGAAAGAGTACACGGTTAAATTTGTGATGGGTATGATCATGTTGATCGTATTATTAAGCCGCTTGATTAAATTACCGGTCTATCTTTCCGATATGGAATTAATTGAGCCTATCAGCGCTAACCTGGCTGGAATGCTGAGTACGATAAGTCAGGTGACATTGGTGTTGGCCTTACTATCTGGCTCGGTTGCGATCATTGTTGCGCTTATCAAAGGTATGATTGAGCATAGAAATGATACTCGTCGTCAGAATGAAGAACGCTCGGAACTAAAAGGCTTTGCGGTGAATGCGGCCGATGCTTGATTCAAAACGCTAGTTAATAGTGTTATGAAAAACCCGTCTGGTTTAATAAGCCAGTCGGGTTTTAATTTTCTTTAGACTGATCGGGATCTGGTACTTGTTCCTGTTCTGATGCTGGTTCTTGTTTCTGATCTGGTTTAAAATTTTCAGCCTCAACTTGAGTAAATTTTTCATTGAGTTCATCGTAAGCGGTATTCTTTTCAGAAAGATGCCTTTTTAATTCATCTATCTGATGTTTATCTTTCATATCAGCTTGTTGTTCTTGTTTCAATAGAGCCTGAATTTGATTTTGTAGAAAATCGATGTCATCCTGAAGTGTTTCTTCGGAATCATTGTCGGAAGGTGCTGGTTCTTCATCTTCAGTATTTGGAGTAAGTTCTAAGGATTCTGTATTTGGAGTAAGTTCTAAAGATTCAGTATTAGTTTTCTGATCACGCTCTAAAGTCTTGATTTTAATTCGTGAATTTTTTAGCTTGTAAAAAAGAAATATCGAAACCACAGAGAGCAATACTGCGAATTGGATCAGAATTATATATAACCAATAGGGAATTTCAATTGAGCTATTCATGATTAATTTAAAACCCGCTAGATCGGAATTCGAAGATCATCTTCATAATAATCGATGGCCTGACGATGTTAGAATATCCAATTCAAAAGGCGATTCAATATTTATCCTATGTTTTTTGTAGATTTTTTATAGCTCAAAATTGACCACATAATAATTAAGATAATTAAAACGAGTGACTTAGTCATGTCAGGTAAATGTTACGTACTCTCAGTATAGTAGAAAACACCTACGTTATTTCTTCTAGACACGAAGCCATTGTTGTTAATGTTTTGTGAACTATTTAAGTTATATTTGCCCAGAATTAAAAATAATAATCTCTGAGTAGCATGTCCGATCAAATTGCCCTACAGACCCTGCTTGCCGCGACGGCAAGAAAGGATGAGCAAGCCTTTAACAAGCTATATTCTTTAGCATCGGCGAATCTATACGCCGTTGCCCTGCGTATATTGAAGAAGGAAGCAGCAGCGCAAGATGCCTTGCAAGAGGCCTTTGTGCAAATTTGGCACCGGGCCGTCGATTTCCATAGCGATAAAGGTTCACCAATGGCCTGGATGGCCACGATTGTGCGATATCGTTCGCTCGACATATTGCGCAAGCAGAAAAAAATGCTGCAAGTGGATGATATCGACCTGGAACAGGTGGATGCTGAATTGGGGCCGTTGGGAAAGTTACTTGAATCTGACATGGCGCAGGTATTATGGCAATGTTTGCAAGAGTTGAATGACAAGCAACGAAGTGTCATCTTAATGGCTTTTTATGATGGCCTGACGCATGATGAGCTGGCAGAACGTACGACCACACCATTGGGGACGATTAAAAGTTGGATTCGACGCGGACTACAAAGCGTAAAAGGCTGTCTTGAACGATGAACTATCAAGATCCTGAGTTACGACAAACGCTAGCGGCTGAATATGTACTGGGTACATTGAAAGGGCGTGCCCGTTTGCGTTTTGAAAAATTAGCCGCACAAGATGCACGTCTGCGTCAGATCATCTCCGATTGGGAACAAAAACTGGGTACATTGCACGAGGGCATTCCGCCGGTCGACGTGCCCGAACACGTTTGGAAAAGTATCCAAAAGCGGCTGGGGTTCGGACTTTCTGATCATGTGAAACCCGGCCTGATCGGCTCAATCTGGAATAGCCTGATGGTGTGGCGCAGCCTGACCACAGCGGCAACACTGGCGTTGATGTTTGCCGCCTACCTGAATTTATTTGCACCGACGCTGGTGGTGAATCAATACATTGCTGTGTTACAAACTGAACAACAACAAGCCTCATGGTTGATCAAGTCTGATCTGAAAAACAAGCAGATGGTCGTGCACATCGTTAACGAACAAACTATCCCATTGGGTAAGGCGTTTGAATTGTGGATGATCAAGGAAGGCGACAAACCGATATCACTGGGTTTGATATCTCCCGACCAACAGCTGAGTTTACCGCTATCGGATGAGTTGTTAGAGAAAATCAAACAAGCTAATGTGATGGCGGTCAGTATCGAACCGGCCGGAGGCTCGCCCACCGGACAACCGACAGGCCCAATTCCATATACTGGTGTGGTCTCAAAAATATAATATTTATAATAGTTTTTCGAAAGTGACGATCTGGATTCTAGTCTTCACGTCATACCCGTGGGGGCACATTTCCCGCGGACGCCTACATGGAGAAGGTGAGACTGGAGGTCGAGAAGCTGGCCTGGGCCACGTAGGCGGTAGGGCGAAGCAGGAGCCAGAGCCGAGGCGGGAATCCCTGGTCTTCACGTCATTCCCGCGGAGGCGGGAATCCAGATTATAGATCTATTAAATCGAAAACTCACCAATCCATTGCTGGTCTTTAAAATCTATATAAAGCGAAGAAGGCAACATCTTATCCGCGCTGCTCGAGGTCAACTCTTCCTTTACCGGGAAGTTTTTGGCAAATTCATTCGCGTCACAATTATCCGAGCGAACCGTTCGAGAGGCGATACGCAATTTATCATTGACCGCAAACGCCTCAAGATCGGACTGCTCATGAAAAATAACCCGCTTCTTGACTACACAGGAAAAATAAATCTGCATCTCAATAGTTAGTGAGCCATCACGCGATTTTAAGGCCTGCTCCGCACGTTGTGTCCATTTAACGTTAATTTGTTTATGGCGAATATCCGTAGCGCTGGAATGCCGGAAAGGATTGAGCCACCGATCCAGAATCTCAAGTGGATTTTTAATACTAAAGTAGCTTGCGTGAATATTCATGTAATTAGGATAGCGGTTTTGACCTGAAGTTCAATGAATGGTGTTCAGGGCTATCTATTCTCGGTACCAGGTTGAAGCAATGAGATAATGTCCAAATAGGGTTGTCGTTGATATTCAGCGTTTAACTTGTTCAGATACATTGTTAATCTTTGCTGGGCAATATCCAGGGTAATTTATTTATTATTTGTTCGTAAGCTACAGTCTGCGCCATGCTCCTATCGTTTTTTCCAAATTAACCTTTTTGACTAAATAATCCCCAGTTAGCCATCCTAAATGCTCTTCTATTTTATTAAATAAGATATGGTCTGAGACACAGCTTCAACATCGTGTTAAATATATTAGTGCGAGAATCATATCGTAAAGCAAAATAGCCAACGGAGGCATTGAATACTATGAAGGATAAAAACGATTGTAGTGATACGAATGATGTTAAAAGTGACAAAAACAAGATCGACGACAAGATCGACGACAAGATCGACGACAAGATCGACTGTGAGGAGCGTCGACATTTTTTAAATGATGTCTGTGCAATGTCAGTGGGCGGGATGGCGATGGGGGGAATGGGAGTCGGCAGCTTGTTAGCCAGTTCGCCTGTAGAGGCTAATCATCCAGGCATTAACGATCCCTTATTGGCCTTATCCGGCAGAGCACGTCAGAATCAGGTCTATAAACTGCGCAAGCATGTCGCCAAGGATTACCATAACAGAGACCTGGTCACACATATCGATAATGGTGATGACGAACTTTACGATACCCGGATTGGCAGTTACACCAAGGGTATGCCCCATAATGCCTTGGGCGAAGTGGATCAGGATGTGTATGACACCTACCTCACGTCTATCCAAACCGGTGACCGTGATCTGCTGGATACGGTCACGACACCGGGCAATATTACCTTGCGCAATATCGAAAACATCTGGTCGATTGATTACCTGGGGGAGGATTCACATAACAAGACAGTGAAACCGGCACCGGCCATTGCCAGTGCTGAACACGCGGGTGAATATGTGGAATTGACATGGCAGGCACTAACGCGTGATGTGCCGTTTTCCCAATACGATTCACACCCAGATATCCAGGCGGCGGCGGATGATTTGTCGACGATGTCCGATTTTCGTGGACCGAAAGAATCCGGTCAGGTCACTCCGGCGACTGTGTTCCGCGGATTTACCGACGCGGATCTAAATGGCCCGTTTATTTCACAGTTTCTTGCCATGGATATTCCCTACGGTGCGTTGTTGGTCCCGCAGCGGATCGTCACGTCGCCACCGGGGCAGGATTATGTCACAGACTATGACGATTGGCTGAACCAGCAAAACGGCTTTGTTGAAAATGTTAAAACCAATGATCCGACCCATCGTTATATAAGGAATGGTCGTGACATGGGCGAGTATGTTGGGCGTGATTTTCTCTATCAACCCTATCTGAATGCCGCACTGATTCTGACGCGTTTATTGAAGTTACCATTTGATAGTAACAATCCGTATATCAAACCCAGAAACCCAAGCCAGCATGGTCATAATACCTTTGGCGGTCATCATGTCTATCACCTTGTTGTGCGCATCGCCAATATCGCGCAGAAACATGCCTGGTATCAAAAATGGGCGGTGCACAGACGTTTACGACCTGAAGAGTATGGCGGTCGTGTGCATAACCATATTACCGGTGCGGCGGAATATCCAATGCACGCTGACTTGTTAAACTCACCAGTACTGGATCGCGCCTATAATGAATGGGGCTCCTATCTGTTACCGCAACAATACCCGGAAGGCGTGCCACCCCACCCGGCTTATCCGGCAGGTCATGCCACCATCGCCGGGGCATGTGCTACCGTCCTCAAGGCCATGATGGATGAAGATACCGTCATCGAAAACCCGGTTGTGGCCAGTGATGATGGAACGACACTGCTTCCTTATACCGGTAGCGATACGCTGACCGTGGGCGGTGAGATCGACAAACTTGCCTCGAACGTCTCAATCGGTCGTGATACCGCCGGTGTACATTGGCGTTCTGATTCAGTTGAAGGCATGAAACTGGGTGAGGAAGTGGCGATCGATGTCCTGAAAGATTTACGCCTCGGTTATTATGAAGAGTTCGATGGTTTTCATTTAACAAAATTTGATGGCTCGAAAATTATTTTATAACTGAAAGGACGGGCGGACTGGTAATAAATGGATTTGATGCTGTTTATTGCCAGTCTGTTTTTACCTGGGCTGCATCATTTAATGATTAAACTCAAGGGAGGCTCCAGCGCGGTGATAGCCACGGTATGCAAACTAATGGAGCGGGTTGTTAACTGTTTTAACGTACATTGCCCTAAGAATAATTCCTACCAGTATCCCAACTACTGCACCAATTATGGAAAAAAGTAGGAAGCTTTGAGTAGCCAATCCACTTAAGAGCGTACTTAATGCACCAAGAAATGAAGAGATAATGATAACTAATATATTACTTTTAATTTTCGGATTGACTTGCATTTCCATTAAAAACGAATAAATGATACTTTGCACACCGCCAAGAACAACCGTATAAATCAAAAAAGGAATAAAAATGTTGATGATCACATGATTAAATAATTCGGTTGTTTCTAGATTGATCTTTCCATTAAGTTCAATAAAAGAAATTATAGTCATCCCAATACTTCCAAACAGGATGGGTAAAATTATCCCGGTTACTAATCGTTTAGTTTTATTTTTCATGGTTTTTAATTACTGAACAATTAGCTAGATTGCGCCAACTCTGACAGTGCACCTTTTATTACTCGAGCCGATGATCTTAAAAGAAGTACTGCCAGCAGTGATGCAATAATTATATCCGGTAATCCTGAATTGAATATCCATACGAAAAACGCAGCCAGGATGACTGAAACATTTGCTGCAATATCATTTCGAGAGCATTCAAATACAGAGCTCATGTTGATGTCATCTTTACGATGTCGCCAAAGCAGAAATAGGCATAAGCCATTAGCCACCAACCCTGCAATACTAAACATGCCCATTACCTCGTATGAAGGTATGACAGGGTTGATTAGTCGGTATATTATATGCGCCACAACAAGACTGGCCGCGACAAAGATCAAACCACCTTTAAACAGGGCAACACGTGCCTTTATCGTTTTGCCTTTTGATACGGCAAACAAACTCAAGGCATAGGTTAATGCATCACCCAGGTTATCTAAACTATCAGAAAGTAAGGCGGTAGAATTACCATAAAACGCGGCTACAACGATAGCAATGAACATAATAGCATTGATCCAGAGTACTTTTATAAGTGTGCTACGTTGTTTTTCGTGTAGCGCATCTAAAGCACAATTATTATCACAACAAGAGCCCATGATAATACCTCTGTAATCTGACGATGATGTTTTGTTACTTTACCATATTAATTCGTAGTACAACATAAACGAGTTTAAGGCATGTTCGCCACGCTGAGTCCATTAACAGAGTTCTATTACCCGTCTTTTACTTTAGCTTGAAGATTCCAGGTACGATACAAATAGCGCCACCCACCATTCCAATCCAGGACTCAGTCGGAGCATCACCGCTAAAAGCCCTGCTAACCTGTGAGCCTGCTGAATCATAAATATTGTAGCCCCAGACTGCCAAAGCTATGCCAACAACGATTAGAATAATTCCGATAACTTTTTATTCATATTTAATCCGGTTTATTGTCTATTTAATGTTTGATTTTTTAGATAACGAGGATGTAGGATAACTGGAAATCTCTTTTTAACTGGAAATCTCTTTTTTCCGTACTCATAACTTATTGTTTTTGATCAAATTTATTTTCTTGCAATTTACTATTTTGTGGTTTTTCTACAGCCTCAACGGTTGAATTAAGCGGCCGAGCGTTTTACACGAGGTCGCGCCTTAAATTATTTGTTATATGTTTTACTCAGACGCATACTTTTCTATAACTTCTGCTTCTGTCATTTCTAATGTTTTATTAGCAAAATTGTAAAAAGAAGGCTTTCTATCAATATAAACTTGCAGGTTAAAATTAAAACTCTCTTGATTCTCAAATAGACCTGCTGGTATTTGATGATCTTTTACTTCTTTAAGTCGGTAAAATAGATGGCTGCCACATTTCTTACAAAAACCTCTCTCTGCCCATTCAGATGAGTTATAAACTGTAATATTCTCTTCGCTTTCATATTCAACATCTGAACCGCAATCAATTACCATCAATGGTCCACCACCCCATCTTCTACACATACCACAATGGCAAGCATCGACCTTATTACTCATATTATTTGCTGTAAATTTAACAGCACCACAAAGGCATTGCCAACGTCTGCATCACTGGCCCCAGCGTAGTGGAGTCAGTTGCGATAATATTCGCGTAGCGAATCGCAACTGTCGGAACGTAGCTGGGGTTCTGTGGATGCATTTGTTAGTCATCAGACAAAGGCTTGTGCATTACGTCGCGTTTACTTTTTTTGTTTTCATACATTGCGCTATCAGCCTCATTCAGCATGTCGTCGATTGATTCGTGCTTGAGTGGGTCAAAATTCACAAAGCCATAAGAAAATTCTATGTTATAGGGCAAGCTAGCCTCGTCACAACGTGACCTAAGCATAGTCTGGAAGCGTTTAATCAGCTCTTGTATCATGTCAACTTCAAAATTGGTTAGCAACGCGACGAATTCATCGCCACCGAGCCTTGCGAATATATCTGATGAACGTAATGTTTCCCTCATTTCGCCTGCAAAAAACTTGAGGGCTCTATCACCTTCCACGTGTCCATACGTATCGTTAATCTCTTTGAATTTGTCCAGATCGAAGAATATGAGCGTTGCTGGAAACATCTCGCGCCTGCATATATCAAGGCTATATCGGGTAAGCGTTAAGAATCCGCGGCGATTGGAGATTTTTGTCAAATCATCTGATACCGTCAGTTGGACAGCCATAATCTCACGCTCAACCATCCCCGCGAGATCAGCAAGCATACCAAGATCTTCATCACTGAAATCTCGCGGAGCCCGGTCGATTATGCAGAGCGTACCGAGCCCTTGGCCGCTCATTGTTCGCAGCGGCTGACCCGCATAGAAACGAATATGGGGATCTTCTGTAACCAGAGGATTGTCAAAAAACCTTTCGTCTTTGGTTGCGTCATTGATAACCAGCGCCCCTTTTTCGAGAATCGCATGGCCGCAGAAAGAAATCCTGCGCTCTGTTTCGTTAACGTCCAACCCAAAGCATGACTTGAACCACTGCCGGTTTTCATCTATTAAGGACACCAGTGCGATCGGAACTCCAAATAGACGTTTCGCCATACGAGTTACTCTATCAAATCGCTCTTCAGGGTCTGTATCCAGAATTGACAAAGCCTGCAACTCCTTTAAACGCTCTTGTTCGTCGACAGGTATTTGAGGTGGTTTCATATTGCACTCCAAGTGAATGGTGGATTCGTTAGAAGGCTAGACATAATGACTTTCCGCAAAGCCAAGAGCCGACCTCCGTCCTAAACGTGGATTAACACAGAGTGTCAGAGCCATAATGATTAAGGCATAAGCCATTAATAAACGGGATCGGAGGTCGACATGACTAAAAACATACTCTTTATTGGAATGGATGTACATAAGG
>CAMYOL010000079.1 GCA_947260005.1 uncultured Ectothiorhodospiraceae bacterium | reverse complement strand
GAGATAACGGACCGCAGTTCTATCATCTTTAACGTTATCCAGTGCTCCGGCACCGCCATGTACCATAAGTGAATAGTTATTGGCTTGATTCATAAAGGGCTTCTTATAGGGCTTCTTATAATGTAAATATGGGCAGATACTCGTTGCAGTACCTGCCCATAATTGACCTAGTAAGGTAAATAACCTTAATTGCCTACAATATCAGAGACGTGCTGCAAGTTCTACTGCCAATGCCTCTTGATAGGCGCGTGAACCCCCTAGAAGAATCACAAGTTTACCCTCGAGCACTGTTCCCCAGTTCACAAGAATGGCGCCTTCACCTGCGCTTTGATTATATTCGATATCACTTAGATCAATTTTGTCCAGACTACGATATTTTGTTGAGAATGTGAGAGCGCTCCAGTCGGTAATATTAAGTTTGTTTGCGATCAGAGTTGGGTAGCTAGCACCATTAAAACGAGGGTTACATTCAATGGCAGGAAAACGAAGGCCCGATGTGGTTTGTGCGATCGCGACATCAAAGGCAAAAATACCCTTCATGCCATGCTCGACCAGCCAGTCAGCCATCGGGTCGACTATCTCCCAAGGTTCATGACTGGCCGGCACACGATTCCCCTGATGGACGAAACCATCAAGGATCTGTTCACTTGCTGTTAATCGTACAGCTTCATTGCCGACGACTTTGTACTGTAAATTTAAAAATGTATCTGTTTTCACCTCCTCTTGAATTTGAATAGGTGTGCTTGTGTCAAAATGTCTTAAATTTTCAAAAAACTCTGTTTTGTCTGCACATCGGAAGATGCCAACGCCGGAAACTGATATCGCGGCTTTAAGGTAACAGGGATAGTTGATATTTTTCATTGTTTCTATATCGATATCAGATTTTTTATCGAAACATAATGTTTTCGGTACATCGACGCCAAGCTCATCAGCGAGTTGCATAAAGTTATTTTTCGAGTTGATGTATTCGACCGTATTTAACCACTCGTAATCACCCCAGTACTGACATTCTTCTGGGCCATAGTAAAATACTGAGGGCTGATAGCCGATGTGAGCACCTAGCTGTTTTAGGTTTAAGTACCAGATGACATCTTCGCTATGGCTTAAGCCAATACGTTGATAATGCGCAGTGATGTCCTGCCATAGTGGTTCGAGATCACCGTGCATTTGGATTTTATCCCAGGGTTCAGTGATACCAAGTGCCCGGCCGGAATAAAGAGAATTACCAACTACGCCTTCAGCCGTACAGTTCATGATGTCATGATTAAAAATGTATTTGCTTTCTGGCAAGTGGTTGCTTTGCAGCATTGCAACTGACATGGTGTGTTCCTCTATCAAGTTTACTGTTTGTTAATCACATTGATAAAAGAGCTAGAGCAAAAAACAGGCCAAACGTAACTTATTGTTTTTCTGTGATGTTTTGTTACCGAGATGCCCCTATATGGTTAAAAAATTAGTCTTGTGCACATGACTGGTGCAGGGATAAAAACCAAGAAAAAGAGAAGGTTAATAGGTTTTTGGCCTAATTTATTTGGTCATCATTATTTTAATGACCTAACATCCATGGGCGGCGATTAAGCTGCTGTTTATAAGCCGGTTGTGTCGATTCTTTCTGGTGGTTGCAATGACTCCCACATTTATGAGTATGTTTAACTTTTGGGGCATGTGCACTTCGCTCATTAGTTTCATGGGCTTGTCTTGTCTCATGACGCATGGTGTTCAGGTGTGGGGCTGAGATCACTTTTTGAGCCTGCTCATCACACTGAGGACAAAAACTTGGGCTTTTAAATTCGTTTACTTTTTTGATTTCAGTGAAATAAATTTCACAATCCTGACAGACATATTCATAAACTGGCATGGTTTTCTTCCTATATGGATTTAAAGGCACAGACCACTCGAGTGATCTGTGCCAGGTGTTAAGATTATTTATCCCATTCTGATATAGGTATATCGTCCCCATTAATATACGGTGTTGGACCTTCTGCACAGGGATTAATATCAAACTCGAATATTTCTGTTGGCAGGAACAAGGTGGCACATACATTTGGAATATCAACGATACCACTGATATGTCCCTGAACCGGTGCGGTTCCTAATATGGCATAGGCCTGTGCGCCGGAGTAACCAAACTTTTTCATATATTCGATCGCATTCAAACAGGCCTGTCGATATGAGACGTGTGCATCGAGGTAATGTTGTTCACCTGACTCATCAACGGATATGCCTTCAAAAATCAAATGTTGTTTATATTCAGGCTGAATCGGGCTGGGTTTAAATATAGGATTTTTAACCGCATATTTACTTACGCCGTCTTTGATCAAACTGACCTTGATATGAATCCAGCCGGCCATCTCAATCGCGCCACAGAATGTAATTTCACCATCACCCTGTGAAAAATGCAGATCGCCCATTGATAGACCACCGCCTTTGACATAAACAGGGAAATAGACCTTAGAGCCTTTGGTTAGATCTTTGATATCGCAGTTACCACCATGTTCGCGTGGAGGTACTGTCCGGGCGGCTTCTGCAGCGGCTTTTGTTGCTGCCTCACCTTTTAAGGTGCCTAGATGCGCAGTACTGGCATCGGGTGGACAGGCAAGTGGAGGAACGCGATCCGGATCGGTTGCAATTAAACCTAATTCACGTTTATTCCACTCATCAAGCAGTTCCTGTGAAGGTAAGCAACCGATCAGTCCCGGGTGCATAATTCCAGCGAAGTTAACACCAGGAACGTGCCTTGAACGAGTATAGACACCATAAAAATCCCAGATCGATTTACGAGCCTCTGGAAAATGTTCAGTTAAAAAGCCTCCACCATTTTCCTTGGCGAACATACCATTAAAACCCCATTGGTACTCATCTAGTGTACCTACGTCGAGTATATCCACGACAAGTAGATCGCCGGGTTCAGCGCCTTCTACACCAATTGGGCCACTAAGGTAATGAACTTTTGTTAAATCAACATCACGAACATCATCGGCTGAGTCGTTATTGTCAATTTGCCCGCCGGTCCAGTCCATGCATTCC
>CAMYOL010000078.1 GCA_947260005.1 uncultured Ectothiorhodospiraceae bacterium | reverse complement strand
TTTACTGAAGTAGCCCCCTTCTGTCAACCTTTCGCTATCGGTTGCCTGTATTATTTTCATTAAATATCAGTTAGTTAGGTAAATCGTCCTAAATATAACTGTAAAATAATAGTCTAAGAGAGCATGCGCTTTTAATAAGATGTTTTCGGTACAAAAATAAGTCCTAATTGGTCATTTTTACAACAATCACCGTGGTATTATCCTGGTGATTGATATCCTTTTTGCTGATGGAAAGCGTTAATTCTTCGGCCAGGGTCTGGGCTTCGGCTGGGGCCTTGAGGATATTTTTTATCTCATCATCGCTCAATGAATTGACCCCATCCGTGGCCAACAGCAAGATATCATTCATTTGTAATTCAATTGGATCAGAGGGTAAATCGACTGCACTTATTTCTCCCCCACCGACATAGCTCATTAAATAATGGCGTTCAGGATGATTTGCCGCTTGCTCTAAAGTCAGCTCCCCTTTCGCCGCGAGCCTGTCCAGGTGCATGCCATAGCTGTGGTCCGCATTTAGCGGCCTGATTTTACCATTACGAAAAAGCATTAAACGACTATCACCTATACTGAGCCAGTAAAGATGATTACATTCCAGAAAACACAACAGCATAGTCGTTGCCATACGCTTATATGCTGCATTTACTTCTATTTTATGTTTGATCCTGGATTGTATTTTAGGGAGTACGTTTTTAAGTAAGCCAGGAATATCTTCAACAACCGTTTGTCCCTTAACTTTTTTCTGTACGCTATTAATAGAAGTACGACAAACAATTCGACTCGCGACACTGCCCGCCGCTTCACCACCAACACCGTCAGCGATGCATAGCAACAAGCTATGAAGTTTGGTTAAGGCCGTATCCTTTCCGTAGGGATCATTTATAAAATAGTTATCGTCCTGATAGTCTCGATCGCCTTTAATGATTGATTTTCCGACGTCGAACATTCTTGTTTGTCTTTTATAATGTTAAGTACTTTTGTTAGTTATATATACGATTACCAGCAGCTAAAGATCCTTCGCTATGCTCAGGATGACAGGATGTCTGTGTACTTCGTAACGATTACTGTGGCAATTCACCTGAACTTAAAATAAAAACACATTATTCTATTTTTTAGTTATTTTAGCCCAGGTATCACGCAAGGTGACGGTACGGTTAAAGACGGGCTTATCACTACTGCTATGCGCATCTAGACAAAAATAGCCTTCTCTTTCAAATTGAAAAGTTTCACCTGGCTTAACCGAATCTAAATTGGATTCAACATAACAGGCTTCGAGTTTTATTAGTGACTCCGGGTTTATAAAATCGTGATAATCCTTACCCTCTTTATTACCATCCGGGTTAGGGTCACTAAATAGACGATCATATAAACACACGTTGGCCTGAATGGCTTGTGCTGCCGACACCCAATGAATCACGCCTTTCACTTTGCGACCTTCCGGGTTTTTACCTAAGGTGTTTTCGTCAAAACTGCATTTAAGTTCGATTATGTTGCCCGAGGCATCTTTGATGATCTCATCACAACGAATCACATAAGCATTGCGTAGCCGCACTTCCCCACCTGGTATCAGGCGTTTGAATTTCTTGGGCGGCTCTTCCGCAAAATCATTTTGGTCTATGTATAAGGTATTACTAAACGGGAGTTTACGTTTCCCCATTGCTTCATTTTGTGGGTGATTTGATGAATCCAGCTGTTCGACCTTATCTTCTGGGTAGTTAGTAATCGTTACTTTTAAAGGACGCAACACGGCCATACGTCGTGGCGCATTTTCATTTAGATCGGTACGAATACAATCTTCGAGCACCCCCATCTCAACAATGTTATCTGACTTGGTCACACCAACACGTTGGATAAATTCACGTAACGAAGCAGGTGTAAACCCACGTCGACGCAAACCCGCTATCGTTGGCATACGCGGATCATCCCAGCCATCAACATGTTTTTGGGTTACCAGCTCGGTCAGTTTACGTTTACTCATGACCGTATATTCGAGATTCAGACGAGAGAATTCGATTTGTTGCGGATGACAGGGTACATCAAGCTGATCCAGGAACCAGTCATACAATGGTCGGTGATCTTCAAACTCCAGGGTGCAAAGTGAATGGGTAATGCCTTCTAAGGCATCCGAGATACAATGCGTATAATCATACATTGGGTAAACTGACCAGCTTGTCCCGGTTTGATGATGATCCACCCCTTTTCGTATTCTATATATTGTTGGATCACGTAAATTAATATTTGGTGACGCCATATCAATTTTGGCTCGTAACACTTTACTGCCGTCTTCGAACTCCCCGTTTTTCATGCGCTCAAAGAGATCTAAATTCTCTTCGACTGTCCGTTCACGATAGGGACTGTTTTTACCGGGTTCTTTTAAGGTACCCCGATACTCACGTATATCATGCGCAGACAAATCATCAACGTAGGCCTTATCTTCTTTTATTAAATCGACCGCAAAGTCGTATAAATTTTGAAAATAGTCCGACGCATAATGTAATTCATTCCAATCAAAACCCAGCCATTGCACGTCCCATTTAATCGCATCAACAAATTCAATGTCTTCTTTGCTTGGGTTGGTATCATCAAATCTTAAGTTGCAAGTCCCATTATAGTCCTGTGCAATACCGAAATTTAAACAGATCGACTTAGCATGCCCGATATGCAGATACCCATTAGGTTCAGGCGGAAATCGAGTCACCACCTTTTTATTATTTTTTCCAGCCGCTAAATCTTTATCAATAATTTGGCGGATAAAATTAGTTGGTATAGTTTTTTCAGTCATGTCAGTAATATTTCTAGGTTAAGATGGACGATTCGCAATATAGTCCAACGCCATATCAATGCGCGCAAGTGTTTTTTGTTTACCAACCAGATACACGGTTAAATCCAGTGATGGAGATGGTTGCCCACCGGTCACCGCCACTCGCAAGGGGGTCGCAACCTTACCCATTTTCAATTCAAGTTCTTCCGCGGTACCATGAATGATGTCGTGAATCGCTTGCTGGTTCCAGTCATCAAGGGAAGTAAGTTTCGTTTTTACTACCGTCAATGGCTCTACTGCTGCGGTTTTTAATTGTTTCTTGGCCGCTTTTTCATCGAAGCTTTCAAAATCTTTATAGAAAAAGGCACAGATATTGGCTAACTCGACCAGAGTTTGAGCTCGCTCACGTTGCGCTTCGATGATGTCTAACACATTCGGGCCTTCACTTGGATCAATGTCAAGCTTGCCAAAATGATAGCTTAGGTGATGTTCAACATGCTTTGGATCGGAGTTGATGATGTATTGTTGATTCAACCAGAGTAGTTTCTTATGGTTGATGCTCGAAGCCGAATTATTCACATTATCGATCGCAAACAGAGATAACATTTCATCGATAGAGAACACTTCCTGATCGCCATGTGACCATCCTAAACGCACTAAATAATTGAGTAAGGCCTCGGGTAAAAAACCCAGCTCACGATACTGAATCACACTGACTGATTCTCCATGAACACGTTTCGATAACTTGGCACCATCTTCGGCCAGAATCATTGGTACATGAGCATAGGTCGGCGCTTGCACATCCATCGCCGCCAGGATATTGATCTGACGCGGCGTATTATTAAGATGATCATCACCGCGAACGATATGCGTCATATTCATATCCAGATCATCAACCACCACAGTCAAATTATAGGTTGGTGTACCGTCAGTACGTTGAATGATTAAATCATCCAGTTCGCTATTTTGAAAGATCACCCTGCCCCGAATCAAATCATCGATCACCACCTGACCTTCGAGCGGGTTTTTAAAACGTATCACATGTGGCACATCGGCCGGGATATCTTTATTCCGACAACAACCGTCATAGCGAGGTTTTTGTTTGTTGGCTTTTTGATCTTCGCGCAATTTATCGAGACGCTCTTTACTGCATTCACATCGGTAAGCATGCCCATTGTCCATGAGCTGCTGAATGACTTCCTTGTAACGATCAAAACGTTCAGTTTGATAAAACGGGCCCTCGTCGTATTCCAGCCCTAACCAGGTCATGCCTTCCAGAATAGCGTTGACGGATTCCTTGGTCGAACGCTCCAGATCGGTATCTTCGATACGCAACACGAATTGCCCACCGTGTTTGCGAGCATAGAGCCAGGAGAACAAAGCAGTACGGGCACCGCCAATATGTAAGTATCCTGTCGGGCTGGGGGCAAAGCGTGTCCGAACTGTCATTGAGTATCCTGTTATTTACCGGCGAACATCCTCACAAGATTATCGCCCAAATTGATGTATGGTTTATCTACTTATCGGCCTGCCCTATTGGTAAACAACCAACGACGGCAACCACAATGATGGTAACAAATAAATAACCGAGTAAAAACCGTCCCTAGGTCTTCATTATCCTGAGCATCGGGCAGATATATGACGTAAATATCCATGTCAGTGAGTAATATGTTTCGGTTATGTTTCGTGACGGGCTATTTTACCGTTTTAGATCGATAAAGATAGTCTGATTTTTGTGGCTAGGAAGCTGCCATTTTTTCATCGATGAATTTCGCGAGTTCGGCCAGGGTCTGATACTCGAAAATATCCGTCACATCGACCACATCAGGATAGACCGCATCCAGCTTTTCATGGAACTCCGTGAGCGTAAGAGAACTAATACCTGTCTCAAAGAAGTTATCCTCAACCCCCAGCGTTTTGCCTTCCAGCAATTCTTCAAAGAGCGACTTTAATCGATACTCCGTTTTACTAAGGTCACCCGTATCCTGCTCATGGGCCTCATTTAACAATTGCTCAATCAGCTGGAGATTTTCATCATATTCACCTTGCAGATAGGCATCTCCCAACAAGCGACGCTGAAGCTTACCACTGGTGGTCTTCGGTATGCGCTTAACCGGTATTACTTTTTCAACTTCCAGACCCGTTTGCTCATTGATGTGGCGAGTCACATCACGCACGATGCCAATAAAATCTTTAACATCGGCTCGAAATAATACAAACACCATCAGTGAATCGGTGTCACTACCGGGTTGTCGCACACCATAGGCAACGACTTTGCCCAGCTCTAATTCAGGCAGCTGTAGGGCCACCGCCTCAATATCATGTGGGTAATAATTTAAACCATTGGAGAAAATAATATCTTTCTCACGCCCCGAAATGACCAGCTCTTCGTGCTCGTTCAGAAATCCAAGGTCACCGGTATTGAGCCAGCCGTCTCCAGTTAACGCCGCTTTGTTGGCTTCGTCGGCCAAATAATAGCCGGAGGTAACACTGGGTCCCTTTATTTGTACCAAACCGATCGAATTCTCAGGTAACACTGCGTTTTCTTCATCCGTGATCTTAATCTGCATGTCTTTGACAGCCGGACCTTCAATCGCAAATCCTACCGCATCCGGATGTTCTTCACTCACCACTGTTACCTGATCACCGAGCAACAGTGAATGACGATCAAGATAGATAGCACGATAGGGCTCACCTTGTTTTGGAAAGGCCACGGCCAGGGTGGCCTCGGCCAAACCATAAACGGTAAACATGCTTTCATGTTTCAGGCCGGAATCTTTTAAGGTCGATAAAAACTGTTCACAAAGATCAACCGAGATCGGTTCAGCACCATTATAGATAACCCGAACATTTGATAAATCAAGCCCCTCAGGTGATTTACCTTTAAGTGCTTTGATATAATGTTTATAACCAAAATTAGGCGAACAAGTGACCGTCGCCTTGAGGTCACTGACTTTCTCCATCCATAACAAAGGTCGACGTGAAAATAAATCAGTCGGCATTAAGCACTGCGACATACCCACCGCTATCATATTTAAATGAAAACCCAACAGTCCCATATCGTGGGTCAACGGCATCCAGCTTAAACTCACATCATCTGAATTATAATTCGCACCCACCGCAATCGCATTCAAATTGGTCATGATGTTTTTATGTGTTAACACCACGCCTTTTGGTTCACTGGTTGAGCCAGAAGAAAATTGAATAAACGCAGTCTCATCTTCACTTGCATCGTGTGCCTGGCCACGGTGTTCGTGATATTCCATTAAGTTGGCAAACACGGTTTTACTTTTCACGATCTGCAATGACTCGTGAAGATTATTATTTTCGGCAAAATGACTCAGGCGTTCAAAATGCTCCTGAGTGGTATACAGATGGGCCCTTTCGAGTTTGGTAAAGATACGAAACAATTTACCTTTATGTTCATCACTGATACCAACGGCAATTGGCACTGGCACAATGCCGCCAAACACACAGGCCCAGAATGTTTCGACAAAGGCCTGATTGTCTTTTTGTAAAATAATTAATTGATCGCCCTCAGATAACCCAAGTTCCTGCAGGTCATATAACATCATCATCGCATGATCATACAATTGAGAGTAACTGATCGTATGCTGCTCGTGTTTACCTTCGATAAACGTTATATTCTTTTGCGAATGCTGTTGAGCAATAAGTGCTTCATTTAGAGTTTTGTGATCAATCATGATTTAGTTCGATTAGTGCCGAAAAGAAATACGCATGTTAATAGGGAATTTAGTACGCAGATTAACTTCCGGTGCTAACTCAACCGGATGGTCCTCAACAAATGACAGCTTAAAATGCCTGGCCAACAGACCAAAATGAATCTGCGTTTCAACGATCCCAAAAAAATCACCAATGCAACGACGTGGTCCTGCCGAAAAAGGAATATAGGCAAATTTATGTCTTTGTTTAATCGTTTCGGCCTGAAATCGTTCCGGGTCAAACTTTTCCGGATCGTCCCAGCAATCTTTGTGACGGTGTAGATAATAAGGTGAAATAAAAATATCGGTTCCGGGCACGATATCGAATTCGCCTAACTTGTCCTGTTCGATGGCTTTTCGGGTATACAACCAAACAGGCGGATAAAGGCGCAATACTTCTTCGACCACCTGACGAACATAGCCCAGTTCCATGATATGTTCAAAACCCGGAGATTGATCATAACTGGCAATATCCACTTCGGCATGTAATTTTGTTTCAATATCTTCAAATTGCGATAAACAATACCAGGTCCAGTTCATGGTGGTGGCACTGGTCTCGGAACCCGCAACGATAATGGTCATCACCTCATCGATTAATTCTTTATCGTCCATCGGTTCGCCGCTTTCTTTATCACGCGCATCCATAAACACCGATAAGAAGTCGAGCCGGTCTGCCTTGTTATCACGTCGTTGCTTGATTATGTCAGCGACTATTTTAGTCAAACCACGGAATTTAACCGCCAGCTTAAGATTGCGTTCGCTGTCGTCGGTTAAAATAGAAAAAGGATTTCCATCATGTTGTTCAAAAATGCTTTCGAGGTCATCGCTAAACAAGGAACGTAAAATAATATCCAGCGCGAGCTCATTCGTTTCGTCTGTGATATTAATAACCGCATTGTTCTCTGCCAGGGTTTTCCATTTTTCCAGCAATTGTAAATTGGCTTCTTTAACCTGCTCGACCAGTTTTTCTATTACGTCTTTGCCAAAGGCAGGTTGAATCATACGGCGCTGTTTGCGCCAGAAAGGACCGTCACTGACAATCACACCATTACCAAGCAACATTTTTACCCGTTCAAAGCCCACGCCTTTCTGATAGCGATCTTGTTTGCTAACTAAAATTTGTTTAAGAAAATCCGGGTGATTCACTAACAAGGCAGTGTCTTTTCGTTTTTCAGGTTTAACTGAAAAGATATCCGGATAAACACTCAGTTGATCATTTAACCATAAAAATGTCTCAGCCGTGGTTTGCATATCGTAGGGAGAGCTCGGACCTTCCGGCAGGTTCGGGTTCTCAGAAACACTGGACGCTTTTTGGGCTTTTTGTGGATGGGAATTCTTGGATTGGGTGGTAGTCACGATTGTTCTATATTAGCCTGATTCGCCTGTATTCAACATACTATATATAAGAAGTTTACTACAGCTCGAATTGTACTGCGAGCCATCGAGCATGATAAAGTATGCCCATCTAAATAGCTGAAAATATCCCAAAACAACTCTAATTCTATACTGCTATGCGAACCATGACACTCAAACGGCGTATAAACTACGCTTTAATTACCCCCATCATTAAACTCATCTTGTTTGTGGTCTGGCGAACTTGTCGTGTCGTCCAAATTATCGGCAATGAGCACGTCGATACCATCGTAGACAGTAAGAAACCCTTTATTCCCTGTTATTGGCACCAACAACTCCTGTTTTGCACCTGGTATATGAAAAAATTGATCAAACGTGGACTTAAAATAGGCTTTTTAATCAGTCCCTCCGTTGATGGTGAAATCCCGGCCAAACTGGCTCGTTCCTGGGGAGGAGAAGTTATTCGTGGCTCAACAACACGTACCGGTGCTCAAGCGCTTCGAGATATGTACAACCTTGTCGTTAAGCAAGAGATTTCCCCCGTAAGTACGTCCGATGGACCGCTCGGCCCCATTCATACGTTTAAAATTGGCGATGTCTTATTAGCGCAGCTTACTCAGGCGCCTTTATTTCCACTTGCCTACGCGGCTGACAACGCCTGGATGCTCAGTTCCTGGGATAAATTTCTAATTCCTAAACCTTTCTCAAAAATTGTAATCGCCATCGGAGAACCCGTGCATGTGCCCAAGGGCATTGTGGCTGAGGATTTAGAACCGATTCGATTGCAAATGGAAAATAGCCTAAAACAGCTCACCACGCAGGCACAAGACGCACTAAAATATTAACAACGCACCTTTATTGTGCTTAAAACGCCAATTAAATTGGCTAAAATTTAATTCCAACAAGATTATTACATTATTCCCACGGCTGCTATCCTTATGATGGATTGGCACGAATTATGTTTATGATTTCCGTACTATAAATTCAAACAATTGAAAGGGAACACCATGCAACTCGCTATTATCGGACTTGGAAAAATGGGTGCCAATATGGCACGACGGTTATGTCGCGGCAATGTCAAGGTAGTAGGCTATAACCGTTCAGAAGACATCACCAAACAACTTGCACAAGAAGAAGGACTCGCTGCCGCCACCTCACTGGATGATGCCGTTTCTCAATTAACACAACCTCGTTTGATCTGGTTAATGTTACCCGCAGGTGACATTACCGAAACCTATATCAAACAACTTAAAGACTTATTATCTGATGGTGATGTCGTGATAGACGGTGGTAATGCCAATTACCAGGACAGCATACGGCGCGGCGAGTTTTTAAAAACCAGCGGCATTGGTTATATCGATGCCGGCACATCTGGTGGAGTGTGGGGGCTCGATAATGGCTATTGTTTAATGGTGGGTGGTGAAAAACAACACGTACAACATCTGGAACCAATATTAAAGGTACTCGCCCCTACCGAAACCGATGGCTGGGCACATGTCGGCCCAGTTGGTGCAGGTCATTTTAGTAAAATGATACATAACGGCATTGAGTACGGCATGATGCAAGCCTATGCAGAAGGTTTTGCTTTGTTGAAGAACAAATCAGAATTTAATTATGATCTCGCACAATTAACGGAATTATGGCGACATGGTTCTGTGGTACGGAGCTGGTTACTTGATCTGAGTGCAGGCTTTCTAAAAGACGATCAAGAATTAGCCGATGTCGCTCCCTTTGTCGCGGATTCTGGCGAAGGACGCTGGACTGTTGACGAAAGTATTCGCCAGGGTGTGGCTACTCCGGTATTAGCGCTCGCATTGTATATGCGTTTTGCCAGTCAAAATGAAGATGCCTATACCAATAAACTGCTCGCTATGATGCGCAATGCCTTTGGTGGCCATTTAATAAAGGACAAATAGATGCCGATTGAACCATGTACTTTCGTTGTGTTTGGCGCAACTGGACATCTTGCTCGCACCAAACTCCTGCCTGCCATGTACCATCTTGAGGAAGTTAATCGAATTCCAGAAGGTATGGCGATTCTTGGCTTCAGTCGTCAGGAATGGGAGATCGATGCCTGGAAAGAGCAAATGATGGAGATATTACAACAACGGGCCCGAGGTGGTATCAAACATGATATCGCTGAACGATTATTAAACCGTATGCATATTTTGTCTGGCGATATGACTGATGCCGAATCATTAAAACAAATATCAGACTACGTACAAAATAACGCTAACTTACCAAACAACATGGTCTTTTATATGGCCATCCCACCTACATTTTATGCGAATGTTGCCAAGGCAATATCAGAAGCAGGATTAAATAATCAGGAGAATAGCTGGCGACGCCTGGTCATCGAAAAACCCTTTGGTTATGACACCGAAAGCGCCTTATTACTGGACGAACGATTACATAAACACTTCGATGAAAAGCAGATATTTCGTATCGATCATTATCTTGGCAAATCGATGGTACAAAATGTATTGGTCTTTCGTTTTGCTAATCTGATGCTAGAGCCACTGTGGAATCGTAACTACATCGATCATATTCAGATCACCCATGCCGAACAACAAGGCATTGCTGGACGCGCCGCCTATTACGATGGTGCTGGTGCATTACGCGATATGTTACAAAGCCATCTATTACAAATGTTAACCCTGGTGGCGATGGAACCGCCGGCTAATTTAGATGCTGAATCACTACGGGATGAAAAAGTAAAAGTATTAAAATCCATTCGCCCGATCAGTAAACGTGCGGTGAATGCACATGCTTACCGGGCGCAGTATGCGGCGGGTACGGTGGACAATATAAAAGAAAAAGGCTATCTCGAAGAAGAGAATGTACCACCTGACAGCGTCACTGAGACCTATGCTTCAATGAAACTTTATATTGACAACTGGCGTTGGCGGAATGTCCCTTTTTATTTACGCACCGGTAAACGCATGGCCAAAAACAGCTCGGTGATCAGCATACGTTTTAAACACCCCCCACAACAACTATTTCGCCAGACCCAAATCGATCAAATCGAACCCAACTGGATCGTACTTGGAATACAACCCAACGAATGTTTGCGCATGGAACTGCAGGTAAAAAAACCCGGATTAGAATTATTAAATCATACAACACAACTGGATGCGAGTTATTGTGGCTTAAGCAATTCTCAACTGGATGCCTATGAAGCACTATTACTAGACGTAATTGAGAATGACCCTTCCCTGTTCTTACGCTTTGATGAAATCCATTATGCCTGGGAGGTCGTCGATCCAATATTAAAATCCTGGGATACCCAGCAAGATTTCATTCACACCTATGCCTCGGGGAGTTGGGGACCAGATGATTCGAAATTGTTTGATCGTGATGATCAGACCTGGCGTAATATGATCGATGTGTAACTTTTTTATAATTTGCTGGCAGCGGCCTGATCAACAAACCAGTTTAAACCATTTTGGTTTTCAACTTTGCCTATCGGATATTGATGTTTTTTATTGACCATCACATCGGCTAATATCGGCGCCTTAGCTTCACCTGAGACTAAAATAGTGCAATTTCTTGCGTGATTTAAAACTTTGAACGTTAGACTAATGCGCCAGGCTTGAAACTTCGCTACATAAACGGCCGCAACATTTTTTTCATGTTCATCAATAATACTCGTATCAGGAAAAAGCGATGCGGTATGCCCATCATCACCAATTCCCAATAATATGTAATCAAAAACAGGCGTTTCTGAAATCTGTTCGAGCTCTAAGAGTTGCTGCGCATACTGTTTGGCGCAAGTTTCAGCTACTTCACAATGTGTTGGTATAGGAAAAATTTGATTGTTTGAGATCGGTGCGGAGTCTAAAAAGGCCTCTTTGGCCATTTTAAAGTTGCTTTGCGGATCATCATGAGCGACATAGCGCTCATCACCAAAGAAAAACAACGATTGCGACCAGGGAAACTCTGATGTACTCGAATTAGGGACTGATTTGCGCAATGATGAGTAAAAATCTTGATTGACCAGGTTTTGATAGACGCCAATGGGCGTAGATCCGCCCGATAGCGCTATGCTTACCATTTCTACGTGTTTCGCACGTTCAGCACAGGCCATTAATAAATGCTCAGTGGCTGCATATTTTAAGCTTTCCGCTGAATCGTAAATATAGACCCGGTGTTGTCCAAAATTGAGATATTCCATGAGCGTCACACACTATTCATTTAAAATACGGTAGAATAGATTATTATAGAATTTTCTACTTCGCTAGCAATCTTTTTACCCGGACTCATATAATTTTAATGACTTACATTCTTTGCACCGATCTGGATCGGACCTTAATCCCGAATGGTCATCTACCTCCTGACCCCAATGCCATACCCACGCTCCATGCATTGCTCAATCAAATAGATCTAACCTTAATTTATGTCAGTGGTCGGGATATAAAACTTGTTCAACAAGCGATTGAGAAATACCAACTCCCCTTTCCCAATTACGCGATAACCGATGTCGGCAGCCAGATCTACCAACTAAACAAATCATCCTGGCAACAAAATACTGATTGGTACCAAACGCTACAACAATATTGGGATGAACAAAAAATTATAACCATAAAAGATGAGCTACCAAAAATTGACGGCGTCGTCTCACAGGAACCCGAAAAACAATCCGATTTTAAAGCCAGTTATTATTTCTCGACTGATCTTGATCTTTTAAAACTCAACGATACGGTTGAACAAATATGCAAACGAGCAAACTTTCATGCCAATATAATCATAAGCATTGATGAAACAACGGATACTGGCCTGCTCGATATTATTCCTGATCATGCCTCAAAATATCTTGCCCTAAAGTTCCTGGCACGACAACACGACTACAATATTGATCGACTGGTCTATTCTGGTGACAGTGGAAATGACATGTCCGTCTTGTCCAGTTCACTTAATGCCATTCTGGTTAATAATACAGAGACCGAAATAAAACAACAAGTCATCCAACTTTCTGAGCAAAATAACTTTAGAAAGCATATTTACCTGGCAAAAGGAAATTTTACGGGCTTAAATGGAAATTATTGCTCAGGTATATTGGAAGGACTGGCCTATTATTTTCCTGAGCTGGAAAACACCATCCAGCAACAGCTTGTGAAATCAACAACTTCTTAGCAATTTAGGCGGACAATCCATATCCCCAATCAAGCTCCTTTGTATCATCGTGCACCTCCTGCGGCACCAGGATGTCACCCAGGAATTTATAATGATCAAGACCCTCGATAATGCCTTGCGCATATTCACCTTTAGCAAAAAAAATACGTGGCTTATTCTTAAGTTTATCCAGTTCAGCAGAATGATTACCAACCACGACCGCCAGGGTATCACCTAATAACATTTCTTCATCGTTGCCTGAATCACCTACCACTAAAATTCGATCAAGCGGCAGTCCCCATTTCATGGCAAGATATCGAATTGCCAAACCTTTAGATGCCCTTATCGGCAAAAGATCCAGACATTTTTCATCGGTTATCACTATCTTGGCATGTAGATCATGCGTGCGTAACAAACGTTTAATCTCGCGAGGAGATGGCGTTAAATTAGGATCAATCGAATAGCTTATTTTATGTGTATTTTGCTCTGACTTGGGGCAAAGCCTTACACCGGGTACTCGCTGCATAATTTTCAATAACGATTTGGCCTCCCAGCGATAATCGATATGTTGAGGCCAGAAATGATCGGCAACAAACCCTCTTCCTTGATGAAAATAATGAATCTCAGTTCCGGTTGAGGTCACCAGGATATCAGGCATTGGAATGTTCATTTTTTTAAGTAATCGTGTCGTACTGACAAGGCTACGTCCTGTGGCAATACCGAAACCGCTATGCTTTGCTTGTCGTTGTAAGAGATCCATCAATGCCCGCAACGATGATTCATCACCAAACAAAGCATTGTCGATCGAAGAAAAGGCCCAACGATCTACCGTTGCCAAACGAGATTTTATGGGTCTGACATGATGTTTTGTTTTTGATTTATTAAGAATTTTGGTTAATTGCGATAAATACGTTTCTACATGTCCCGGCCAGGAGAAATGTCGGAGAGCACCCGCTAATCCATTCTTCGCATACTTTGTTCGTGTTCGAGGATTTGAAAGTATATCGACTAATTTTGATTTAATATCATTATCGTCTAACGGATCGATTAACAAACCATTATTACATTTCGAGATAATTTCTTTAGGCCCACCATCATTGGTTGCAACAATCGGTAATCCACTTGCTGCGGCCTCGATTAAAGTTAATCCAAACGGCTCGGTTAAAGCCGGGTTGACAAAGACACCTTTTCGTTTTGCCGCTAAGCGGTACAATACGGGAATATCATCAGGACTATGATGTTTAGGATAAGCCACCTTGCCATACAAATCATAACGATCGATTAACATCAACAAATCGGTTATGACTGTACGCGAGCCCTTATCCATTTCCTGAATATCATCACGGTTACCCGCAACAATGACCAGGTTTGCAATGGATTGAAGCTCAGGCGACTCACCAAAAGCACGCACTAACGCGGCAATATTTTTTCGTTCATCGGCTCTGGAAATCGCCAGTATAATCGGCTTGCCAGGGCTATGCAGAAATCGATTCACTTGTACTGCTATGTCCGTTTTTAACTCACTCTCATCGGGAGCATAAAACCGACTAAGATCGACCCCCGGCGGAATCACGACCATCCGTTTTGGATGATAATTGTCATAGGTTGCGTACTGCTCATCGACTTCTTGTTGAGTACTGGCAATCACTTTTGCCGCAGTACCAAGCGCAATCTCTTCTGCTTCAATACGTGAGTTGATGTGGTATTGATCTTCAATTGAAGATGGTTTCAAGCCTTTTGCCAACAGGCGAGATAATTTTTCCCGGCCTAATGAATGCCCTGTATGCATCAAGGGAACACCCAGCAAACCGGCCAAGCGTGATGCCACCAGTCCAGCATCGGCATAATGACTATGAATAACGTCAGGCACGTGACCGACACTTCGTACATGGTGTAATGCCTGATCAATAAATCCTTGCAGATGAGGCCATAACACTTCTTTTCGTAAATAACGACGTGGTCCACAATCTAACCGAATAAGATGAGCGCCATCGCCGAGCGGCTCTTCTTTTTGAGCATAATCACTCGATACTTTTGCATCAATTACCCTTCGTGTCAGCAAATCAACCCGACCAACATCAGGATGTTTAGCCAATGCTCGCGCCAGTTCAATGACATATAAAATTTGTCCACCGGTATCAGCATCTCGACCGAGCTCAAGATCTCGGTTGCGTATCAGCCCGTGCACACTAATGAGTACAATATAATATTTATCCTTGTTTATTTTAGATATCGTCAATGGATTTCATCCAATATACTGTCATAAAATGATCTTTCTTCACTGATGGCACCTCGCAATTCACATATTCTCGATGCGAACATACTGGCGTTATCTAATGTCTCTTTATAATCCCAGTCCTGCAAGATGCCTGCCATAAACATAGCAGTAAATCCGTCGCCAGCACCGACGCTGTCGACAAAATTGGAAACTGGATAAGGTTTAACGCTTTCAGACCGATCTTGAGTAACCAGAAATGCACCCTTTTCGCCTTCGGTGACCAGCAATCCCGGTAACGAATAATGCTGACGAAATAAATGGGCGGTTGAAATTAAATCGATATTTTTATTTGAACTCAATTGATCCAGTTCTTCATGATTAAGCTTAAGCCAGGTTATGTCATGTAATAATGGCTCAATAGTCTCAGCTGTCCAATGCGGTGAACGTAAATTGATATCCACAAAAACCGGTATGCCCAGTTGTGCTTTTAATTGTAGTATATTTTTTCGTGATTCACTGGAGCGCAAGGCTAAAGAACCATGATATAAAATCTTGCACTCTTGCCTGACCAAATCGGTCAGTTCTGAAGAAACCGGTTCAATAAAATCATAGGCAACGGGTTCGACAATGTCATATTCGGGTTGACCCTGTCTGATAGCAACCTTTACCGTTCCTGTACTATGGTCAGGGTCGTATTGAAGGCCTGATATGTCCATTCCCCACTTTTGCATTGCATCTAAAATTTGCTCGCCCAGTGCATCCTGGCCAATTCGCGAAATAAATAGTGGGGAATAACCTAATCCCTGAAGGTGCCAGGCAACGTTAAAAGGAGCCCCTCCCATCACCCGGGAACCCTCCTCAAATACGTCAAATAAGACCTCTCCAGCAATTAGTACATTCGACATAACTAAAATAATACTCGTAAAAAGCAATTATTGGCATAAGCTTTGTATAGTATTAATAATAGTACATTAGAAAAAGGAAGTATTTGATTTGCGTCAGAATCAACTTCTTGCTTTAATTTAAGCCTTACGATTAATCGTGGATTGTGGACCTAATAGAATGGAAATGCGTACCAAATACAAATCCCTTGCTCTGGACAGCGCTTATGAAATACTGGAGCAGTCCATTATGTATCATGAGGGTAATCCGATTGGCACCGTTGCCGCATTGAACTCTCCATATCTCTCCGCTGAAAATTATACCGAATGTTTTGTACGTGACTTCATTCCTTCTGCACTGGTATTTTTGGCCGACGGCCGGGCCGAGATCGTAAAGAACTTCCTTGAAACCGTACTCACATTAAGAACACGTCGACGCCTGGTAGCCGGGCATGAGATTCAGCCTGGTGTGATGCCCGCCAGTTTCAGAGTCGTTACCGATGAAGAAGGTACTGAACATGTACAGGCTGATTTTGGAGAGCGAGCGATTGGCCGTGTTGCTCCTGTTGATTCAATGATGTGGTGGATCATTCTGCTCAATATCTACGTACAAAGTACCGGCGATAAAGAGCTTGCGATGCGCGAAGAATTCCAGGACACCATGTCACAAATTCTATATTTATGTCTGAAGGATTCATTTGAAGTGAGTCCTGCACTATTAGTGCCCGATGCATGCACCATGATCGATCGTCGCATGGGCATTTATGGCCATCCTATCGAAATCCAATCCTTATTTTATGGTGTACTGAGAATTATTCATTCCTTATATAAAGCAGGAAACGATCAGGATAAATCACTTTTGAATACCGCAATCGTTCGTGAAAAAGCGTTACTGAATTATGTCAGGATTTTTTACTGGCTTGATTTAGATCGCTTAAATGAAATTCATCGGTATACGACTGAGGAATTTGGTATCGACAGCATCAATGTATTGAATATTTACCCGGAATCCATCCCAAATTGGGTTACCGACTGGTTACCGGACGAAGCAGGTTATCTCGTCGGTAATGTTGGGGCTAGTCGCATGGATTTTCGTTTCTTTGCGCTCGGTAATTTCCTTTCCATCATGTTTGAGCTCACATCGGATATTCAGGCTGAACGCATTATGAAATTGTATGAGCTGCGCTGGGATGATTTGATCGGTGCGATGCCGGTCAAAATCTGTTATCCCGCAATGGAAGGTCTTGAATGGCAGGTACGAACAGGTAGCGATCCGAAAAATGTTCCATGGTCATATCAAAATGGCGGTAACTGGCCTGCCCTGCTCTGGCCTTTTGTTGCGGCCGCATTAAAAACCGGGCGTGGCGATTTGGCTGAACGCGCAGTCGATACTGCAATGACACGCTTGGTTGATAACGACTGGCCTGAATATTACGATGGTCGTGCAGGCAAATTAATAGGTCGTCGTTCCAACTTCAAACAAACCTGGACGGCCGCTTCGTTAATTTTATCGCACAAACTACTTGAAAATCCCGGCCTGCTAAAGTTTTTACCCTAGCTAATATGAGTTCAGATAATATACAGAAACAACTTGACCAAATACGAATATCTTACATTGAAAGTCTGGTGGACAAAAAGGATTCCATACAGGAAATCTGGCAGGAACTTGAATTAAATTGGCAGCACGATGAATATGAAAAGTTATTTATTATTGTTCATAGTCTGGCAGGTTCAGCAGGAACCTTTGATTTGCCCGATATAACCAACAAAGCCAGGGCCGTAATCGATTATTTCAAAGCCAACAAACCCGATAACAAAATGCCAAAAGCAGATTTTTTTCATCAAGCGGATGGTTTAATAACACAATTGAAAAAGGTTATGAAAACGGCTAAATAATCTGAAATAACTCATCAAAACGTGCAATGGTAAATATTTTTCGCAGACTTTCACGACACCCTTTTATAGTAATTTTTGCACTATCACCATTGGTTTGCTCACGCAATAACATACCTAACGCCGCACTATCCATGTACTCAGTTTTGAATAAATTAATAATATAGGCTGTACCCTCTGGCTCATCACGATAGGCTTCACGAAATTCACGGTGTAACTGATAAGTAAACTCGCCCTGTATATCAAGAGTCACCTCGTTTTTCTCTTTTGATCGATGTGAAACTAAACTAGTCATAATTAAAATAAATCAATATCACCTTCATTAATGTCTGCCTGGGAGACTGCCTGTGATAAATGGCCGTTCATTTTTTCGACCACATTACCGACACGATCATAGTATGCATCATAAGCCTCCTTGCGTGTCCGATAATCAACTAACTCATGTACTGCGTTTGTTAACAAGTTCGATGCATCCTGTACTTGTTCGACTCGCGCCGAAATATGTTGCAACAATTGATTCGTCATAACCTCAAATTGTAACGACCTCACTGCGACACCAACATCAGCATTGATTTTTGAACTAATCATATTCACATCAACAAGGTTCTTCGCCATCACATCATTCATTTCATCAGCGCGCACAATCATATCGTCGACCCTGTCTTTTGATGGTATCGCTAAATTCATGTCTCGGGAGGCCATCGAAGAAACTGTTTGCTGGGCCAACTTGATATTTTGATTCGAGTTGCTGACCACTTCTCTGATTTTATCACTGAAGTTGTTTGAAATTTGAGACAATTTACGAACCTCATCGGCAACAACGGCAAATCCCCGCCCGGCATCCCCTGCACGAGCGGCTTCGATGGCAGCATTTAAAGCCAATAGATTTGTTTTATCTGCGATACTTCTTACATCTTCAAGCAGTTTGACCACCTCATCCATTTGTACCGCGACATCGTCAATCACTTGCATCACCATCATGCTGTCTTTGCTAACATCAATAATTTGTTTTACAAATGTATCTAATACTTTTTGCGTTTGGTGAGCAAACTTTTTAAAACTAAAATTCTCATCCTCTCCATTTCCTTCATCATCATGCAGGTATTCTTCATTTATCTCGTAACCACTATGCTTAATCAAATCCGTTACCATAGAGAGGCCTGTTCTTGAGTCGTATTATTCAGACCATTAAAACTGTTTTGCAGTTCAATAATAGCATCGCCAAGAAGTGAACGGACCTGGGCAAAATCGACCTTTAATTCATCGAGTTGAGCTTGATAGGCATTTGTCAGGCTTAAGGTTATTTCTTGCATACGTTCAGGCAAACCAAGCCCAGCATCTTCGTTCTTTATTTCACTTTTTTGTTTAGCTAATCGTACAAATATATACAACGATAGCAGTCCAACTGAAAAGCTCACGCCAACCACCAAGATATGCGCTTGTGTCCAGCAGGCAGAAAACATCGTGGTTATTGCCAAACCCACCAAGAGTAAAGTTAATTTTCTCTCTAACACAACTATCCTTGCATTTTTACTATTATATATAGGTCACTTCAGTCTTGATTATTCGCCACGCTTATCTTTAAGTTCATAACAGCCTCACAAACTTGCCAGGATCTGCTTTACCGCTACAAAATACTCTGATTCTGATATTCACTGATATGCAACCTGCATTTCGATCAGACTATCTTCAGCTACCTACATATTAATGTCCCTAGAATTTCGGCCTTTAGAATCAATATAATTTTGCGTATTTCAGGCAAAAAAAATGCCCTGCTAGGAGCAGGGCATAAGGTGTGTTGCGCATCTCTGCGCAGGGGGAGGAATCATCACTAAAGCCTCATTCCTGAGACAATTTACCTAACCAATATGGTTTTCGGCAAAAACAGTAGGAACTTTAGAAAATTTTTGCCAAAAGTTAAATCTTGGACTTTTTGCTTAATATTCATACAGTCTAAGGTGCTGTTTTTATTGGATTATTATAAGATGATCACTTAACTCTAAAACTATGTGTTTTTTGGCTAATAAATCTGCAGTTTTTAAGTTTTTTGTTCACTTTCTATCCTCATGAAATAATAATCCGTTAAAACCAGGCTTATCCCTGTTAACAAACTAAGCCTGGCAGGACGAAAATGACTAGGCGAAAAGCTCCGGATTGGTATACTCCTCCTAGAAGAAAAATACGATATACGGCAAGGAATTTATAATAACAATGCGTACCCTATTTGTGGCAGTACTAATTTTTGCCTTCTGGATACTGCTCTCCGGCCATACCGGATTACTGTTGTTGTCTCTCGGAATCTTTTCAACTCTATTGACGGTTTTTCTTGGCCATCGCATGCGCCTGATTGATAGAGAAAGTTACCCAATCGAAAAATTACCTAAACTATTTCGCTATTACTTTTTCCTCGGTAAGGAAATTATTATGGCCAACATGGATGTTATTAAACGCATCCTCAAGCCAGGAAAATCAATCAGCCCTAAGGTGATTGATTTAACAGCAAATCAGCCGAGCAATTTAGGTAAAGTGATTTATGCCAACTCGATTACTTTAACCCCAGGAACCGTCACAATGGACGTAAAAGCTGATCAATTAAAAGTTCATGCTCTTTCTAAAGAGGCTGCGGATGATCTCGCTTCAGGTCGTATGGCAAAGGTAATCCACAACAGTAAAGCAGATTCATCATGATGTATGCTGTTGCGGCCATTGCCATACTTATCACACTGGCGCTCGCGTTAGCCCGTGCATTGCTTGGGCCGACTGTTTATGACCGGATTGCTGCGGTCAATATGTTTGGCACAAAAACAGTATTACTCATTGCCGTTTTTGCTTCTATGTCAGATCGTTCGGATTTACTTGATATTGCCCTTGTTTATGCCTTGATCAATTTCATTGGTGTTGTTGCCGTACTTAAGTTAGTTGAACATGGAAATTTTTTCACCGAAGGTAAAACGGCCGATGAAGGTAGTGAAGAATGATAATTGAATACCTCAGCTGGTTTTGTCTGGTCTCAGGAGGACTACTTGGAATCATTGGTGGAATTGGGATGCATCGATTTCCTGATTTTTATTCGCGGTTGCATGCAGCGGGAACCACTGACACCTTATGTGCCGCACTTTTTTTGATAGGGTTGGGGCTGCAATCAGGTTTTACGCTCGCGAGTTTCAAATTATTTTTAATCTTTGCCTTTATCTTTTTTACCAGCCCGACCGCATCGCATTCGCTTGCCAATGCCGCGATGTTAGGTGGCCTGCAACCGAAAGTTGAAAACGATGCTTGATAATCTCATTGATATCACTTTGCTAACTTTTCTTGTCATTACTGCGTTAGCCATTGTTCGTATGTACAACCTGTTCGCGGTCATTATGCTCTTTAGTATATTCAGTCTTTTATCCGCAGGTCTTTTTGTCGTACTCGATGCAGTCGATGTTGCCTTTACAGAGGCCGCCGTTGGCGCAGGTATCTCAACCGTCTTGATGCTGGCTACGCTTGCCTTAACGTATAAACATAAAGAAGAAAAAAATGCGAATCGTCCCTCCCATACTCCCTGGTTACCATTAACGGTCGTCTTGCTTACTGGAGCAATACTGATTTACGGAACCTACGATATCCCGGCATTCGGGGATGCAAAGGCACCTGCCCATACTCACGTGGCTCCCTATTACCTCGAACAGAGTCTGTCAGATACCGGTGTACCCAATGTTGTTACCGCCATTCTGGCAAGCTACCGAGCTTTTGATACGCTGGGTGAAGTCGCTGTGATCTTTACTGCGGGTGTCGCTGTTTTACTTTTGATTGGTCGTCGTCGGCGCTCAGAAGGTGACGCCAGAAAGAGTGGAGACGATAATGAAACATAATTTGATTTTAAGGCTAGTCTCAAAATTTCTCATTCCGCTTATCATGTTATTTGCGCTTTATGTTCAGTTTCATGGTGATTTTGGACCCGGAGGGGGGTTTCAAGCTGGCGTCATCTTCAGTGCCGCGTTCATCCTTTACACGCTTGTTTTTGGGTTAGATGCTGCTGAAAAAATTATTTCACCTGGATTACTTAAAATGTTCGCCAGCCTGGGGGTGCTTATATATGCAGGAACTGGTGTTGCTGGATTACTCCTCGGCGGTAAATATCTCGAATATAACGTTCTCGCCTCGACCAATGTTGCCGGCCAACACCTGGGTATTCTGGTCATCGAGTTAGGCGTGGGCATGACCGTAGCCTCGGTGATGATGATCATCTTTTATGCCTTTGCAGGCAGAGGACGCCGTTAATGCAAGTTTTCATCGATCATTATAATTATTGGCTGGTTATCGTTTTGATGATGGCCGGTTTTTACACGGTTATCAGTCGTAGTAACTTGATCAAAAAAATTGCCGGAC
>CAMYOL010000077.1 GCA_947260005.1 uncultured Ectothiorhodospiraceae bacterium | reverse complement strand
AAGATGAATATAAATTTTATTGAACCGCCGTGGTACGTGACCCGTATGCCCGGTGGTGTGGGAGGAAGGATGCTGTGAGGCATCCTCCTATCCCGATTAGAACGCATGTGAAAATATGGAATACACAATTGGAATAGTTCTTGGTCTAGCAATTGCCGGACTAGCAAAAATACTAGAGTACGATAAGGATAGAAGCTTTTACCCGGTTATTCTTATAGTAATAGCAATGTACTATGTATTATTTGCTGTTATGAACGAGAGCGCTGGAATAATCATCACTGAGCTAATTATTGCACTAGTATTTATGTCAATTGCTGTGGTTGGCGCCAGAGTATCAGCACTTATTGTAGCTGTAGGCCTTATGGCTCACGGAGTGTTTGATCTTTTTCATAATCTGATAGTTACAAATCCAGACGTTCCAGCATGGTGGCCTGGTTTTTGTGCTGCTGTCGATGTCGTCTTGGGGCTTGTTGTCTTATATATAGCTAAAACACGTTCTAACAAATCATCTATGGACGCCCCCGTTACTAGGCAGTGAAAGATAAATCACGACACGTAAGCAGAGTAAAGATTGCGTTCGTCTATCCGGCCTCTTTGTGGTCTTCTCATTGAGACCAGGCCAACATGAAAATACGCCGACGAAGGGCCATTCGTTCAAGTGACTTTTAGCAGTCAGACTTGTTATCGGCCTTGTTTCGTCGTGGTCTTACCTGTTGTGTCATGTGTGTTGTGTTTCACTGCGCAACCGATGAAAGTGTTTTAATAATTTATCTTTAACCTTAAAACCAATTACTGCACCGCATAGTTACCATCAAACTCCCGTTGATGCATCCAGGTAGCCCACAGAATGCGCACCATTTTATTGGCTAACGCCACCGTGGCCTTATTATGTCCGACCCGTTGTTCCAGCTGAATTGCCCACGGTTGTAACCCGGTGAGCTTTTCATTCTCACGCAATCGAATTTTGTTACGGGCCATGACCGAGCGTGCCCCATGAATCAATAACGTGCATAAATACTTATCGCCTTTTTTCGTGATGCGGCCTAGGTAACGTTTATCACCTGAGCTGTACTCGCGAGGGGTGATGCCGAGCCAGGCACTAAGCTGACGACCGTTTTTAAATTGGGTCGGGGAGTGCACGCTCGCACGCATCGCCGTGGCACTGAGCAAACCGATACCATTGATTTTCATAAACTGCTGAATTACCGGATCGGCTTTGACCATGTGTTTAAGTTGTTTTTCTAATGCGGTAATGCGGATTTGAATATCGGTCAGTTCCTCTAACACCGCTTGCACCGAGGTTTGTAACCAGACCGGTAAGGATTCGATTGAAGCGCGAGTGGTCTTGATCGCCGCACTCGGCCCCATCGGCACCAATACGCCAAACTCACGCAAGATCCCCCGCAGAGCATGAATGCGGGCCGTGCGGGTGTGTTTCCATTGCTCTCGCAGTCGATGCAAACTTTGTAATGCTTGCTGGTATTCACTTTTAATCGGGACGGTATGAATTGACGAATCACGGGCCGCTTCGACGATGGCGCGGGCATCATTGGCGTCGGTTTTGTTTCGTCGGACATAGGGACGCACATATTGTGCCGGCAGTAACGTCACCTGATGCCCCATTCCCTGCAGGGTACGGGCCCAATAATGCGCGGTGCCACAACTTTCCATGAACACCTTGGCCGGCGGGGGTGCTTCATGAAAAATTCACGGAAATGAGTCCGATTTAAGCGTTTTGACTGAAGAACACGATGATGACCATTTGCCAGGGCCAGTTGAAAGACCGTTTTTGCTAAATCCACGCCGATTATTTTGCTAGACTTACCCATGGACGTCTCCTTTCTTGCTTGTTATGTTTAGGTACATATACATATGGCACATCGATGCCGATTAAAAAAGGGAGGCGTCCATTTCATCACTCCACCAGACTGTCGCACAGAACGCGCCAGCTGAGTTTATACGTCATGTGCTCACACAGGTTAAATAAATTATTAGGGAACAGAAATGAAAAAAATATTTATCAATATATTAGTAACTTGCAGTTTATTTGTATTTTCAATTAACACTTATGCAGGTGCAGGCTGGTCAGGAAAAGCGACTATAACAGGTATATTTGTTATTGGGGAAGAAAGCGCTCTCATAAAACTATCAAGTTTCTCAAATCCTAATTCTTGCTTAATAAATGGTGATGGTGATGTGATTATTAATCCAACTACACAAAAAACAGGATTTGCAACATTGCTGTCTGCCTACATGGCGAAGAAAACTGTTGATATATATGTTGGGGCTAGTTGTATTCCTGTATGGCCTAATACTTCATATGCGCCTGTTGATCACATCCGATTAAAGCAATAAACACAGAATATGTCATTCATAGACATAACACATATGTGCCGTACTCTCGTCAATAAGCATTAGAAAACTATTTCAGTTATATTGATAACCAATAAAGAAGCTGATATTTTTCGGAAACTTTCTGAACATCCTTTGACGATGAGCTATAGGCACAAGGTCGTTAACACTGAAATGAGTAGTAGAGCGTTTAATCGATTGACGTTTTTAGAACGACTTAATGTGATCCAAAAACCAAACTTGTCACTTTTAGATCACGAAAACTTTCTTCAGCTTGCATCCGTTTTTCGTAGAGTTGTACGATTTGTTTTGCGGTCAACGCCTCAGATGATAAGTGTGTGTTTTACATATTTTTAGAGTTAGACAAACAACAACTACATTGTTCGAATACCACTCTAATAAATCTAATCGCTTGCTGCTACAGGCCATTTCAATACCCCCGCACCACTACTATCGAGCTCATAAAACTGTTCGGTTAATGTATCGTTGGTTAATGTAATCATCGCAAAACCGTTAAAAACACGAGCTGAGGTCTTACCACTGCGATCAACCGGTGTATTGGCAAAGTACTCAATCGCAGGGATAGTTTGACCTTCATTATCAAGCAATCCCCATGCCTCGCCGTAGGGCATGGCGCTGTGTCCAACGCATCGTAATTTAGAACTATCAGTAGGCGATACGGTTTGATCTGAATACACAATACCTTCATGGATGTGTCCCCAATACCAATAACCTGGAGCCGCGCCCAATGCATTTGATCCGGTAACATCGGTCCATAATTTACCTGTCTCCGAACCATCATATTCCATCGCATTGTGGTGTGTCATCACAATCGTATTTTTGTTGTTATCGGCCTGATCTTTTAACATTTTTAGCTGCGTGTTATCAGTAATTCGCCCATTCATATATAAATTATCATCATCACAATAATAGGCACTATCAAGACCGAGAATAGTCCAGCATCCATATTCTAGCTGGAAAAAACTCCGATTAATTTGTGTTCTAAATAGATCGTTGCTGAGTGCAACGTTAAAATATCCGTTTCCACCACCGTACATTTCGTGATTTGAATTCAGGGTAAAATTAATTGTGTTTGTCGAACTCCACACATTAATAAAATTGTCCTGCTCTTCCTTGCTGCCAACCAGGGCTTTATTGTCAGTGCCTGCATAGTAGACATCGCCAAGATGAATTATATAATCCGGTGCTGGATTTAGTTGCATTACTGCCGCCATAATATCGAGTGCAGGACCATTTACGTTGCCATCCTGATTATCAAATGTTTTGGCGGGGTCGTATTTTCCGGTTCCCCAGTCACCAATAATCGCAATTTTTACATTATCTGGATTTTTTCCACTTAGTTTAACGGGTTTGGTCGCTTTAGAGTTAAAAGGCGCTTTGAGTGACGGAAACGCTTTGTAGAATAGATAATGTATTACCGATTCTAACCAGTGAGCATCAAGCTGTGAATACATATCCACACCGTACATGGTTCCGTCATCGGCAGGTAGCCCCGTTGTTTTAACATACTCAATTAGATCGTCGTAAAGCGCTTTAGTTATGCATGAGCTACCTACCAGATCTAGAATGACCAGCTGTAATGCATACCAGATAAACTGGTATTTTATATCCCAACTCGAAGGAGGTTTTTCATTAGTTAGCCAGTAAAGGAAAGGCCCAAACTCCATTGCGCCAGGAGGATAACCGGGAGGTATTTTTTTTTGTTCGCCGGTTTTTTTGTAATGAATAATCATGTTATAGAGTAAGATATCGCTACTCACGAGTTCCATTGCGATTTTTTTGAGCGTTGAACGGATACTTTCCTTGCCCACTTCGCACTCTTTTAAAAAATCTTCTAATTGTGCTTCAATATCTTTATCTATATCCATACAGGGCTTCCTTTTATCGTTTCATTTGAAGAGGGGATTAGTTATTTATTTCTCACGATTAAATTACAAGATCTCATAAGTAAAAACCACCTTGTTGCTAACTGTTTATTGTAGCGCAATCGAGAGAAGGGATATTATTAATTCTAAATATGTGATGATTAGACTTATATAATGTAATGTCTAAAATATTTATAGTACTTACGATATAGGATTATTTCTATTAAACATACATAGAATGAGCGCGCTAACTATATCTATGAACGATCTTGTCTGGCTCTCACAAAAAAACCACTTACCATTGCTAAATAGAAATTATCGTGTGATTTTATATAGAGGAGCATCCTGAGGAGAACGAGCATGCTAGTCTTGGCAAGAGATAATAGAGAAAAGCTTCACCTCGAGACGGATAATAGAAAAAATAATAAACAGTAAAAATGATTTGCCTCTAGTCGTATCAGTAACTAAAAACCTTCTAGCACCACTTTACCCACGGCCTGATTGCTTTCAATATGCGCATGGGCTCGCTTAAGATTGGTGGCATTAATGGTGCCAAAATTTTCACCCAAGGTTGTTTTTATAGTGCCGTTATCGATTAACTCGGCGACGCTGTTAAGTAACTCATGTTGCTTTTGCATATCCCATGTATTGAACATGGAGCGGGTAAACATGAATTCCCAGTGCAAAGAAATAGCTTTCTTTTTGAGTTTCATGATATCGATATTTTCTTTTGGGTCATCAATTAGGGCCAGTTTTCCTTGCGGGGCGAGCACTTCCACTAGCTGATCATAATGTTGATCAGTATGGGTGAGGCTAATTACATGGGTGATGTTATTGATATCCAGATCGTTAAGTTGTGGCATTAATGGTTGATGGTGGTTTATCACATGGCTTGCACCTAAAGTTCTCACCCAATTTTGACTTTGTTCTCTTGATGCGGTTCCAATAACGGTGGCATTAGTCAGCTTTGCCGCTAATTGAATTAATATTGAACCGACACCGCCTGCAGCACCCATGATTAAAATAATTGGCTTCGGTGATGTTAACTCAGTTGAATTTTGTTTTTCTTTAGAGGGTAACAAAGGGGTAAAACCTAAACGATCAAACAGTAATTCCCAGGCGGTTATGGTGGTTAATGGCAAGGCGGCCGCTTCAGCGTTGGATAACGATTTTGGTCTTGTGCCAACGATGCGTTCATCGACTAATTGGAATTCAGCATTTGAACCATCACGGGTTATGTCTCCGGCATACCAGACCGGATCGCCGACTTTAAAAAACTCAACTTGATCTCCGGTAGCCACGACTTCACCCACGGCATCCCATCCGAGTATTTTGTGTTGGCCTGATTCAGGAGAAGCTGAGGTTCGCACCTTAATGTCGACTGGGTTGACTGATATGGCCTGTACTTTTACCAATAAGTCATGACCTTTAGCTATGGGTGTGGGCAGTTCAATATCAATTAAGGCATCTTCGTTATCAATGGATTGCGGCAGTAAATAGCCGATGGCTTTCATGTCTGGTTCTCCATTTCTTTTGCGGCTGTTAACGGATGCCCATGCTTAGGTCTATTATATATAAAGAGTAAAACTATGTCTCAATTGTGGTTCTGGGAGATATGCTGTAATCTACTTTTAGTGCCTGACAAGTATAATAATTGGGCGTTCTATCGTCGTGCCAGGTTTGGATACTACATGAGTTGCAGGAGATTCCAATGAAAAATTTTATCGCCGTCATCATATTTTCTACGTTTCTTTTTCCTATCAATGCCATTGCCGAGTGTGTAACCAACTCAAAAGGTCAGGTTGTTTGTGGTGGTGGTCAATGTAAGAAGGATCAGTACGGTGAGGTTTATTGTGCCGAATCGGGTGGCGGTGCGCTTTTGAACTCGAAGGGAAAAGTTGAGTGTGGTGTAGGACGTTGCGCATTAGATTCAAAGAAAAATGTGTGGTGTTCAAAACAAATAAATGGCGGCGCGGCGATTGATTCATATGGCAAGGTCAAATGTATCGGTGGGTGTGCGCCAGGTTCGGCATCATTATGCCAAAAAGCCGAAGTGGCAAAATAAGTGGCAAAGTAAGCGACAAAGTAACCATTATATATTATGGATTTAGTAAAATATAAGGCAGGGATGAACCACGTCATAACACTTAAGATAATGTCGCTTAAGATATAATATCATTGGGCACTGGATCAGTGCTAACGACGCGAAGCGCTATTGGATATTTATTTAGGTATCAATGGGAAATATTTTAGGCCTGTTCGTAGTAAACTACGTCCAGATTATTTTACCCAAGTGCCGCTTGTGTCTCTTTGACTGCCTCCACATCGACGACTTCCATTTCTGGTTCTAAGCCGAGTTTCGAAAAGGCGGGAACGGTATTGAGATCAACCGAGGCATGCGGATGGTCCGTGCCGAGGTGGCTCTCCATATTGGCAACAATAATGACATCAACATAATCGGCATCACCGGCATGATCGCGGGTAATGTTTTCATGCTCGGATGCAACCGGAATAATCTCTTCAGAGAAATTCCATTTTTTTAGTATCGCTTCGCCAACGACGGGATGCGCTTTTTGGATGATACTATCTAACAATTTTTCATTGTCGAGAAGTTCAGGAATATCTTCGGCCATGGTTAAGATGGGTAGTGCACCAATATCATGGACCAGGCCTGCTAGCAATGCCTGATCAGGTTTTAGTTTGGTAAACTGGCTGGCGAGGGCATGTGATAAGGCCGCGATCTGGGTGCTGTGTTCCCATAAGGCACGTAATCGTGTATCGGTCGCATCCGAGGTGGCCTGGAACATCTGTTCCATGGCGATGCTGGTGACTAAGTTTCGAGTCATATCGCCTCCCATGCGGGTAACGGCGACTTCAACTGATTCAATGGCACGGGATGCCCGTAACAAAGGGCTATTGGATACTTGAATTAATCTCGCCGAGAGTGCCGCATCCGTGGTAATCACCCGTGCCACATCACTCATTCCAGCATCTTCGTCCTCAAGCGTTTCGCGAACACGTAAGGCGACTTCAGGTAAGGTCGGTAAGACCATATTGTCATTTTCTAAATCAGAAAATAATTTATCCAGGAGTTGTTTTTCAAGTTGGTCTGACACGGTAATCCTCTAATCCCTGTTGTGGTGTTAAATCACTATTAGGGATATCGGCCATTAGTCTGGATTCGTTAAGAAAAATACCCTTGAAATATCCAGAAACGCATTTCGGTTATTCGTAGTTAAACTAATGTAATTAGTGACAATATTTAGTCAGGATCGAGCGGGTAGGGTTGTTCGGTAAACTCGATGACAGGGCCTTCGGCCGAGCCAAGGCGCAGCTGGTCGCTATTCTCGTGACTGAGACGGATGACGGCGAGCATGTCGATACCGTCTGTTTTTGACGGCTCCGCCAGCACAATTTTTCCCGCGGACTGTCCATCACCACCATTTAGATACAGATCGGTGCCAGGGGCCGGCGGGTTGGTATCATGACTATACAATTTGAACATCCGCCGTTTGGGTTTCCCCAGATAATGCATGCGAGCAACGATTTCCTGGCCAGGGTAACAACCTTTTTTGAAATTGACGGCCTCGATTAATTCTAAATTGACCATTTGCGGGACGAATTCCTCCATGGTGTCCTTAACAATATTGGGGATACCAGCCTGAATATCGAGCCATAACCAAACGTGGTGGCTGCAAGCCGTGTGGGTGTGTTTGTTTGACTCCCATTGGGTCTTTGCCTGTTCGATCGGTGAAATGACCAGGTAACGACTGATTGGTGCGGGAAGTTTAACGGTTAACGTGTTTCCAGATTCCGTTACCTGGTAATTCTCGATGGGGATGTCTAACTCCTGGCTATTAGACTGCTCTCCGATTAACCCGAAACTGATTAACTCGTTCGATACATCAGTTAAAACCACCTGGCTACGCATGACAAACATTCGTAATCGCTGCAGAGTCTTTTCGATGATATCGAGTGGCAATATGAGTAAATAACTCTCGTTCGTCGCCATGACTAAAAATTGAGCGAGAATGCGTCCCTTAGGATTGCAGTAGGCGCTTATTTGCGAAGTTGTCTTATTTATTAATGTTATGTCATTACTAAATTGTGATTGTAAAAATGTTTGTGCGTCTTCACCGCTGACCTGGATAACCCCAAGGTGATCGAGTGTTACTTGCACTGGCCCCGTTTGGATGGAATTAATTTCTGTTCGGGTATCGTGTCCAAAACTTAGTTGATTGGAATCATCTAGTTTTGCGCCTTGTTGTATTTGAAACTCTTGCCACGGGGTGTTCATGTTATTTCCTACGATTTAAATGGATGCAATAAGGAATGAAAGGGTACTGATTTTGGTAACAGTATTCAATTGGACGTATGATGCAATTGAAACTACACTTAAGGCAATGATAACAAAGCAAAAAAGACCTAAATTCCTCAACTTGTTGCGAATACACCTGCCGGTGACAGGGGTTAATTCATTTGCGCATCGAGTATCCGGTGCTTTGCTTTTTCTTGCCATCCCTGTTTTTATTTATGGCTTTAGTCTATCTGTCAAAGACGCAACGAGTTTTAATGCTTTATTAGTTGATCTAAAAACGGTGCCTTATAAATTATTATTTACCGTGTTGGCCTGGGCATTAGGACATCATTTGTTAGCAGGGGTTCGGTTTTTACTGCATGAGATTGAAATCGGAACCTCTCTATCCGCATCAAAAATAGCCTCGTGGTTAGTTAATATTTTAGGTGTCATCATTTTTCTCGTTGTTGGGAGTTGTATCTGGTTATGAGTTGGCGCGCGCAAGGGATGCGAACCTGGTTGTTGCAACGATTGACGGCCGTCTATTTACTGCTCTATGGAATATTTTTTGGTATTTATATCAGCCTGTCATCCGTACAGGATTTTGAGTCATGGCGTGCGTTGTTTACCCACCCTATTTCAAATATAGCAACGGCCGTTTTCTTTTATTCAATTTTGTATCACGCCTGGGTCGGTATTCGTGACATCTTGATCGATTATGTTCCTGTTGCGTATTTACGTTTTTTCTTATGGGTAGGGATGACGTTTAGTTTGGCAGTATTAGCAGCATGGGTGAGTATGATTTTATTTAATGTGGTGAATTTATGAATATTGCGCAACGCAAGTTTGATGTACTTGTAATTGGCGCAGGGGGAGGTGGTTTACGTTCCGCACTTCAATTATCGCAAGCTGATGCAAAAGTGGCCGTGGTATCTAAAGTATTTCCGACACGCTCACATACGGTCGCGGCTCAAGGTGGCATGAATGCGGCGCTTGCAAACGTTAGCCCGGATAACTGGCATTGGCATATGTTCGATACGGTCAAGGGCAGTGATTATTTAGGTGATCAAGATGCAATTGAATACATGTGTCGTGCTGCATCACATTTAGTTTATGAGCTTGAGCATCAGGGTGTTCCCTTTTCGCGTTTAGACAATGGCAAAATTTATCAACGTCCATTTGGTGGGCAAAGCCAGAATTTTGGTGGCGATCAGGCGGCAAGAACCTGTGCCGCCGCAGACAGAACCGGTCATGCTATTTTGCACAGTCTGTATCAACAAAACATACGAGCTAAGACCCATTTTTTTGATGAATTTTTTGCGATTGATTTAATTCGTGCAGAAGATGGCATGATTTTAGGTGCGCTTGTGCTGGAGATTGAAACGGGTGAGCCATTAATCATTGAAGCGAAGACGACCTTATTAGCAACGGGTGGTGTTGGCCAGTTATTTAGAACCAACACCAATGCCCACATTAATACCGGAGACGGATTGGGTATGGCTTTGCGCGCAGGGATTCCTCTGGAAGATATGGAGTTTTTTCAATTCCATCCAACCGGTATTGCAGGGCGTGGAATGTTAATAACGGAAGGCGCTCGAGGTGAGGGTGGGTTTTTAGTTAACAAAGATGGTGAACGTTTTATGGAGCGTTATGCGCCTCATGCTAAAGATCTGGCTAGCCGTGATGTGGTTAGCCGTGCGATCTCGACAGAAGTTCGTGAAGGTCGTGGCTGTGGTGAAAATGCCGATCACGTGATGTTAAAACTGGATCATTTAGGCAAAGAAGTATTAAGCAAACGTTTACCAGGCATCAGTGCAATGGTACAAACTTTTTTAGGTTTCGATCCAGCCGAACAAGCAATACCGGTTTTTCCGACCGCGCATTACACCATGGGTGGTATTCCAACGGATCGCTATGGACAAGTTGTCGTCCCGGTAGAACAAGGTGAAGAATCGGTGCAAGGATTATATGCAGTGGGTGAGTGTGCCTGTGTGTCAGTACATGGTGCGAACCGATTGGGTGGAAACTCCTTGCTTGATATTGTTGTCTTTGGTCGGGCGGCTGGCAATCATATTATTGATTATCTGAAAGATAATCGCTATCACCGGCCGCTGGTTTCGGATGGTATCGATATGGCTATGCAGCGTCTTGCTCGCTGGGATAAAAAAGGCAAAGGTGAATCCGTCGCGAAGATGAAAGATGAAGTACAAACTACGATGGAAAAATATTGCGGTGTGTTTCGAACTCAGGATGTTCTGGACGAAGGTGTGAAAAAAATTATGGAATTGGAACAACGCATGGCGGATGTAAGATTGCAAGATCACAGCAAGATTTTTAACACCGCACGTATTGAAGCCCTGGAATTAGAAAATTTGGTCGATCTTGCATTGGCAACGGTGTCATCCGCTGCGGCGCGCACAGAAAGTCGTGGAGCACATTCTAGAATTGATTATCCGGATAGAAATGATGCGCACTGGCTCAAACACAGTCTGTACTATAAAGAAAATAACAGAATTGAGTATAAGCCGGTTCGCTTGAAAGCCATGACCGTGGACACCTTTCCACCGAAAGAACGGGTTTATTAAAGCTCTTGCTTAATTTATACGATAGTTAACGATAACGGTTAAATAAAGAAGATTAATATGCGTTTTAAAATACAGCGGTTTGATCCAGATAAAGATAAAAAGCCTTATCTGCAGGATTATGTGCTCGAGAACGTTACGCCCGGTATGATGTTACGCGATGCTTTACTTGAATTAAAAGCGAAGGATGAATCCTTAACATTTCGACATTCATGTGGGGAAGGTGTCTGTGGTTCCGATGCGCTTAATATTAATGGGACAAATGGCTTAGGGTGTTTGACACCTGTTTCAGATTTAAAAGAACCGATTATTGTACGTTCCGTCCCCGGTATGCCAATTGTTCGTGATTTGGTGGTGGATATGACCCAGTTTTTTCACCACTACCGGGCTGTCAAACCTTATCTGACGGTGACTGACCCCATGCCAGAAGTTGAGTTGCACCAAACTCCCGAGCAGCGCGATAAATTAGATGGTTTATATGAGTGCATTCTGTGTGGGTGTTGTACGACCTCATGCCCTTCGTTTTGGTGGAATCCGGATAAATTTCGTGGTCCGGCTGCATTATTGCAGGCCTATCGGTTTTTAGCGGATAGTCGTGATCAAGCTACGGATGAACGGCTACAGGAACTTGATGGTCCTTATCGAATGTTTCGCTGTCATACCATTATGAACTGTGTCAATGTCTGCCCGAAAGGATTGAATCCAACTGAAGCGATACACAAAATCAAAAAAATGATGATCAAGGAAATGGTCTGAATGTCGTCAGGCACCGAACTGGAGAATGAAAATGAATTACCCCGTTTACGCTGGCAATGCAGACGTGGTATGTTGGAACTGGATGCACTGCTAGGTGATTTTGTCGAGCATCATTACCTGCAATTAGATGGACATCAAAAAATAATATTTAAACAAGTATTGAATTTCCCTGACCAGTTATTATTTGATTATTTTTTTGGTAATGCCAAACCGATAGATAAGGATATCAGTCATGTTATCGAACGGATTCGATACGCCGTTACACCTAACAATTAAACCTTCCCGAACGCTTTTTCTTATCCGGCTTGCTGCGCATGCGCTGGCGATACTTGCTGTTTCGTTGCCCTTGGGTATTGATTTAGAATTTAAAATTGCATTGTATTTTTTTATTTTAACCAGCCTGGTTTTTACTCTGACTGATAAAAATAAGCGTAAAAATCAACAGAGAAATTTTCGTTGGCGAGAGTCTCATAACTGGATTGAGAGTGTAAGTGGTAGAGAAGTGGTTTGGGTTTGTCAACGTGGTGCCATCATTACTAACTGGTTTGTCATCGTGACATTGCAACAGGGTAAAAAACGACAATCTATTTTTATTGGTGCGGATCAATGTACTAAACAACTATACCGACGTTTGCTTGTCCGCCTGAAGTATTTAACAAATCCAACTCAAGATGTTTTAGCGAACTCAACGGACTCTAGGTGATGTTTTTGTGGCGTTAAAATCGTGTTTTGTGGGGGATGATCAATATCAACCTCTGGATAGTCCAGAGTATAATGCAAGCCGCGACTTTCTTTTCGTTGCATAGCCGACTCTATAATTAAGCTGGCGGCAACCGCCAGGTTTCGTAATTCTAATAAATCGCTACTAACCTTAAAGTTACCGTAATACTCATCTATCTCGTGTAATAACAAATTCACGCGACTTCGAGCGCGTTGCATGCGTTTATTTGTTCGTACAATACCAACATAATCCCACATAAATTGACGAAGTTCATGCCAGTTATGGGTGACCACCACTTCTTCATCGGAATCAGTGACTCGCGATTCATCCCAGTCGGGAATTTTGGCATTAAATAAATAGTCATCATGATGTGAGTTAATATGTTCACTGGCTGATTCCGCGAAGACAAAACATTCAAGCAGTGAATTACTGGCCATTCGGTTTGCGCCATGTAAACCCGTAAAGGCGACCTCGCCAATGGCATATAAGCCCGGTAGATCGGTACAACCATTTAAATCAGTCATCACGCCGCCGCAGGTGTAATGCGCTGCAGGTACGACCGGTATAGCCTGCTTGGTAATGTCATAGCCAAATTCCAGACAGCGGTTATATACGGTTGGGAAGTGAGTGCGAATAAATTTAGAAGGTTTATGACTAATGTCCAACAATACATGTTCACTCCCTAAACGTTTCATTTCATGATCGATGGCACGGGCGACGACATCACGTGGCGCCAATTCAGCACGTTCATCAAACTTTTTCATAAAGGTAGCGCCATCAGGTAACTTGAGAATGGCACCTTCACCGCGTAAGGCTTCGGTTAATAAAAACGCTTTCGCTTGTGGATGGAACAGACAGGTCGGATGGAATTGATTGAATTCCATATTTGCTACCCGGCAACCGGCTCGCCAGGCCATGGCAATACCGTCACCGGTCGCCGTATCCGGGTTGCTAGTATATAGGTATACCTTACTCGCACCGCCGGTGGCTAATACCGTTTGGTTGGCCAAAAAGACATTTACCGAATCCGTCTCGCGGTCCAACACATATGCGCCGAGGCAACGGTTTTCGTTATAGCCGAATTTTGCCGCGGTGATCAGATCAACTGCATTGTGTTGTTCATAAATATGGATATTAGGGTGGGCTTTGGCCTGATTGGCCAACGTGGTGGTTAAGGCTCGTCCGGTGGCATCGGCGGCATGAATGATTCGACGTTGACTATGGCCACCTTCACGGGTGAGATGAAAACCACTAGCGGGATGATCGGCAACCTGACGGGTAAATGGGACACCACGCTCAATCAACCAATCGATATTTTGTTTACCACGTTCTACGGTAAATTCAACTACCTGCTCATCACAGAGCCCGGCCCCGGCATTAAGGGTGTCTGAAATATGGGCTTCGATACTGTCATTTTCGTCGATGACGGCCGCGATGCCACCCTGAGCATAGAAACTACTGCTATCTTGCAATTTACCTTTAGAAATCAATGCGATAGAATGATGGTCGGCCAGGCGTAGGGCGAGACTCAATCCCGCAGCGCCGCCACCAATTAATAGTATATCTGTCTTTATGCGTGTTTCTGACATCTATCGGGTCCAAAAATGGCATTTAAGCTTAAATGCAGTCATTTAAAGGTGTTTTAACATTTTGCATATGTTTTACAATAACGGAACTAACTAATACCTGGAATTCAGCTTGTTACTTATAAATTTAAGCAAAAAATCTATTAACTTGCGAACTCTAACTCAAGCTGTTTGTCATAACAGTATGACACAGACGGCCTCGCTTGAGGATCCTTATCCAAAAGAGGCTGACTGCTAGATGAGTGAGCGCAATAACGATCAAATTCTCGTTGAGCGGGTGCAAAACGGGGATAAAAAAGCCTTTGATATATTGGTGATCAAGTATCAATCCCGGATAGTCAAAGTGATTACTCGTTACATGCGTGACCCGGTAGAGGCGTTGGATTTGGCGCAAGAGGCCTTCATCAAAGCTTATCGAGCGCTACCTAATTTTCGTGGCGATAGTGCTTTTTATACCTGGCTTTATCGGATTGCGATTAATACAGCAAAAAACCATATTGTTGCTCAGGGACGACGCCCACCAACCGATGATATAGAGGCCTCTGAAGCCGAATATTACGAAGGGCCATCGGCGCTGAAAGATAATAGCAGTCCGGAGAGTGAGTTGTTAAGAGATGAGATTCAACAGGTTATTTTTTCAGCAATAGAAGCTTTACCGGCTGATTTGCGGACCGCTATAACATTACGTGAATTAGAAGATATGAGTTATGAAGAAATTGCCGAAACAATGGAATGTCCAATTGGTACGGTACGTTCGAGGATCTTTCGCGCACGTGAGGCGATAGATAAAAAATTAGAACCACTTATCAGTGAAAAAAATTGAGAGACGTAAGCGATACTGGATAACAGTATCAAGAGAGGTGCACTATGAATGATGACATAAACGAAAGGCTATCCGCTTTTATTGATAATGAATTACATGATGATGCTCTGATTGATGAGATTAGCAATAATGAGCATGCCCGAGCAAAGATGATACGTTACCGTCTGATTGCGGATGTCTTAAATAATCATTACATGCCCGAGAGCAGGGATGTTTCGTCAAGAGTTCATGCCGCACTTGATCAAGAGGCAACGATTATTACGCCTAAAAGCTGGTTTAATAGACACAATGTCGTTAAGCAGGTTTCTGGCCTGGCGGTTGCCGCTACGGTCGCAGCGGCGGCCATATTAATCGTTGGAGATTTTTCACCAGCCACCAATCCGCAAACTAACGTCGCAGTAGGACCTATCACCAATCAGCCCATTCAAATGACCTCAGCCATGCAGCGCAAGTTAAATGGTTACCTGGTCAGTCACAATGAGTTTTCTGCTAGTAGTCGAATGAAAGGTGTATTGCCCTATACTCGAATTGCGAGTTCAGCCAGGGGTGAACGAGTCGTTGTGAAGGCGGGCACAAAGCTTGAAAAATAAGTTTTTTTCTGTACTGGTCATTTTATTGATGCCGGCTGCAGTTATTGCGGCTGACAATAAGACAGTTGAAGCATGGTTGCAAAAAATGCATGCAGCGGCTCATACTCTGAATTATTCTGGAAAATTTGTTTATCAACAAGGTAAACAACTTAGCCTGATGAAAATCATTCATGCTTCTAATGAAGATAGTGAGTATGAACGTTTGATTTCGCTTGACGATGTTGGCCGAGAGATCATTCGATCGAATGGTGTGGTGACCTGTATTTTACCGGACAGTAAATCAGTTGTGGTCGAAAAGGCCCGTCCTGCGCACCAGTTTCCACCCGAATTTCCAATGAAAATAGCTCACCTTAAAGATCTGTATCGTTTTATGCTGGATAAAACCGAGATGGTAGCGGGCAGAAATTCACAAAAAATAGTCATCGCCCCCTCCGATCATTATCGTTATGGTCATCGTTTATGGATAGATAATGAAACCGGCCTGTTATTAAAAACACATTTAGTCGATGAGCGTGGCCAGTTACTAGAGCAATTTATGTTTACCCAAATTGAGTTCATGGAGTCAATTCCGGATGATTTATTAAAACCAAGAACGGTTGGTGATGCCTATACCTGGTATGAAGCAGAACAGACTGAAATATCAGAAGCGAATTCCGAATCGGGTTGGGTCGCTAAAAAGTTACCCGCAGGGTTTAACAGTGATATGGATCGTAGTCATAATATGCCGAATAAAAAACTGGTTAGACATTTAGTCTTTAGTGACGGATTGGCCTCTGTATCAATATTCATAGAGCGTTCTCAAAAACGCACCGCGAACTTAGTGGGTTCATCACGCATGGGTGCAGTGAATGCGTATGGAAGACTGTTAAATGATTATTATGTTACTGCCGTTGGTGAAGTGCCGAGCGCGACGGTTAAATTAATCAGTGAGTCTGTGGTGTACGAGTCGCCATGATAGAGCAAACAGCCGTCGTCATAGAGGTTTCTGAGGATCTAGCCCGGGTTCGGGTGCAACGTCAATCAACTTGTGGCGGTTGCCAGGCAAAAACTGCGTGTGGCACGAATGCATTTGCCAAAGTATTAGGCAATAAGTTTTCAGAAGTATCGGTATTAAATTCCATTAAAGCAGAACCAGGCGATGTCGTGCGAATAGGTTTGCGTGAAAGTGTTATGTTAAAAAGTGCATTGCTCGTTTATGTCTTTCCACTCATGTCGCTTCTGTTTGGTGCCTTGGCTTTGCATGCAATTAATATTTTGCTTAATCTTAATATGGGTCAATTACCCATTATTGCTGGCGGTTTAATGGGGTTAATAGTTGCCTTTGTTTTGATTAAAAAAATAATGAGTCGCCGCCTTCATGATGAACGATATCAACCTGTCATTCTTGGTAAGGCTTCCTTAGCAGAATTGGATCTTCTAGAAACTTAGAAACTTAGAAATCGATAGAATCGTAAAAGGATAGATAATGTTTTTTACTAAATACAATAAGCTGATGGTTATTTTTATATCGGTATTGTTTACACAAACATTGCATGCTGCTTCTTTACCAAATTTCACCGAATTGGTTGAGCAGGTTGGTCCAGCCGTAGTGAATATTAGTACTACGCAAAAGGTTAAAACGCATGGAAACCTACCGCCAGGTGTCGAGATTCCTGATTTCCCTGAAGATTCGCCATGGGGCGAATTATTTAAAAAGTTTTTTGGTGAGAAAGGAGCGCCTTCGGAAGACTTTAATACTCAGTCACTGGGTTCAGGTTTTATTATTGATGAATCAGGCTACGTAATTACTAATAATCATGTTATTCGAGATGCGGAGGAAGTGATTGTGCGTCTTAATGATCGGCGTGAATTTAAAGCTGAGATTATTGGTTCTGATCCGCGCAGTGATGTCGCGTTATTAAAAGTTGAAGCGGATGATCTGCCAGCCGTTAAGTTGGCCGACGCGGAAAATTTAAAAGTAGGCGAATGGGTTATGGCGATCGGTTCACCGTTTGGATTTGATCACTCTGTATCAGTCGGTGTTGTGAGTGCAATAGGGCGTAACTTGCCGAGTGAAAATTATGTTCCGTTTATACAAACTGATGTTGCGATTAATCCCGGAAATTCAGGTGGGCCGCTATTTAATCTTGATGGTGAAGTCGTCGGTATAAATTCACAGATTTACAGCCGTACCGGTGGGTTTATGGGTTTATCGTTTGCGATACCGATGAAGGTCGCTGTTGAAGTTGTCGAGCAATTAAAAAACAAAGGAAAAGTTACACGCGGTTGGTTAGGTATTTTAATTCAGGATGTGAATCGTGAACTGGCAGAATCCTTTGGAATGAAACAACCAAAAGGAGCGGTGGTATTACGTATATTGGATGACTCACCTGCATCAAAAGCGGGTTTCAAAGTTGGTGATGTGGTCGTCGATTTTAATGGTGTCAGTATAAATCGTTCATCGGATTTACCCATTGCGGTTGGATCGACCAAAACAGGCAGCAAAGTTAAGGTTAAAGTCATCCGTGAAGGAAAGAGTAAGACACTCAATGTTGTTATCGAAGAATTACCATCGGAAGAAGAATTAGCGGTTACCAAACCAGACCAACCCGCTAAACTCAATCGGATTGGTGCGACAGTAAACGACTTAACCGAAGAACAACGAAATAATTTGAATATTCAAAAGGGTGGTGTGTACGTCCAGAAGGTAAGTAAAGGACCGGCCCGTGAAGCTGGAATCAAAAGCGGAGATGTTATTTTAAAACTAAACAGTATTGATATTACCGATGCTAAGCAGTTCCGATCTATTGTCAAAAAGCTGCCAGAAGGAAAGGCATTACCAATATTAATACAGCGCCGGGCGTCGCCAATATTCCTGGTTATCAAGATAAAAGAGGAATAACGATCAAGAAATTTTTATACTTGCGAGAAGGCTGTCACTTATGTGACGCCTTCATTGCCGATTGTAAACAAAACAATCCGACCTGGTTATCTGCTTTAGAGCAGGTCGATATTGATACTCAACCAGAGGCGCTTACCCTCTATTCGGAGTTAGTTCCAGTTGTTGTCATTGATGATCAGGTGATTTGCCAGCATTTCTTCGATCCAGCTAAACTTTCCCCATATTTTCGAGCGTGATTTTGCGGTAAACTACGCTGCCAAAAGGCGCGATTGTTGCGCCTTTTTTATATTTTGCCCGAATGAGGTTATTTTTGAACGATCTGAAGTACATCCGTAATTTTTCAATCATCGCGCATATAGATCATGGTAAATCAACGATTGCTGATCGGTTTATCCAGATTTGTGGTGGTTTGTCTGAGCGTGAAATGGATTCACAGGTCCTCGACTCGATGGATTTGGAACGTGAACGCGGTATTACCATCAAGGCTCAGAGTGTGACGCTTGATTTCAAGGCGAAAGATGGACATACCTACCAATTAAATTTTATTGATACCCCTGGCCATGTTGATTTTTCCTATGAGGTTTCTCGTTCCCTGGCGGCCTGCGAGGGTGCACTGTTAGTGGTGGACGCGTCACAAGGCGTTGAGGCTCAAAGTGTGGCTAATTGTTATACAGCCATTGAACAAGGGCTTGAGGTATTGCCGGTTCTCAATAAAATTGACCTTCCAGCGGCTGATCCAGAACGGGTCATCAATGAGATTGAAGAGATCATTGGTATCGAAGCTGAAGATTCATGTCGTGTCAGTGCAAAGACCGGGATTGGCATAGAGGGCCTGTTAGAACAGTTGGTTGAGCGAATCCCTCCACCGGAAGGTGACCCTGAGGCGCCATTACAGGCGCTGATAATTGACTCCTGGTTTGATAATTACCTTGGCGTCGTGTCGTTGATTCGAGTCAAACAAGGTTCCTTACGGAAACGACAAAAGATCAAGATGATGTCTGTTGGCCGCCCTTATCTTGTTGATAATGTAGGTATTTTTACACCTAAACGTGAATCCAGAGATGAATTACGGGCCGGTGAAGTTGGTTATCTGATCTCAGGGGTGAAAGAAGTTGATGGTGCGCCTGTGGGCGATACGATTACCACGATCGATAATCCGGCTGATGCGGCGCTACCGGGCTTTAAACCTATTAAACCTCAGGTATTTGCTGGTTTATACCCTGTCACCAGTGATGACTACGAAGATTTACGTGAGGCTTTGGCTAAATTACGCCTCAATGATGCGGCGTTATTTTATGAGCCTGAAGTCTCCCAGGCGTTAGGTTTTGGCTTTCGTTGTGGATTTCTTGGCATGCTGCATATGGAGATTATCCAGGAACGTCTGGAACGTGAATACGATATTGATCTCATCACCACCGCCCCTACGGTGGTATTCGAGGTCCTGACTAGCGTTGGTGAGATTATCAGTATAGATAATCCAGCTGATTTGCCGGAGATTAGTCAAATTAGCGAAATACGTGAACCCATTATCAATGCCAATATATTAGTGCCGCAGGAGTATGTGGGTAATGTGATTAGTCTCTGTGTCGAGAAACGTGGTGTACAAAAAAATATGCAGTATCTGGGGAACCAGGTATCTCTCAGTTACGATGTGCCGATGAATGAGATCGTACTGGACTTTTTTGATCGCTTAAAATCAGTCAGTCGTGGATATGCCTCACTTGATTATGAATTTAAACGCTTTGAAGCCGCAGATTTGGTCAAACTGGATATTTTGATTAATGCTGATAAAGTGGATGCGTTATCGACGATTGTGCATCGAGATCAATCAACCAGCCGGGGAAGAGATCTGGCAGATAAAATGAAGGATTTGATTCCTCGCCAAATGTTTGATGTGGCCATTCAGGCTGCAATTGGAGCCAAGATCATAGCGCGAACGAATGTGAAGGCATTACGCAAAAATGTCACCGCGAAATGTTATGGCGGTGATATATCGCGTAAACGAAAATTATTAGAAAAACAAAAAGCAGGGAAACGTCGTATGAAACAGGTAGGTAAGGTAGAAATACCACAAGATGCGTTCTTAGCGGTGTTGAATGTTGGGAGAGAAAAATGAACGTAGATTTTACCGCTATCTTAGCTGTGTTATCTATCGTAACCGGTGTGATTTGGGGCGCTTATGTTCTTTTGTTGAAAATGAAAAATAACAACCAGAGTGAGACAGAAGCTAAAGACGCAAAGTCAAAAGAGGAAAAGTCAAAAGACAAATCAAAAAAAGAACCATTGCTGGTCGAATTTTCTCGATTTTTATTTCCGGTGTTTATGGTGGTGCTGATCGTACGGGGTTTTCTAGTAGAACCATTCCAAATTCCATCGGGTTCGATGTTGCCGACACTGGAAGCGGGTGACTATATACTCGTTAATAAATTTTCATATGGATTACGTTCTCCTTTAGGTTATTTCAAAATTATTGACATGGGCGAACCTGAACGGGGTGATGTGATTGTATTTCGCTATCCAGAAAACCCTAAGATTGATTATATTAAACGTGTTGTCGGTGTCCCTGGTGACCGTTTGAAATATATTAATAAGGTATTATACGTTAACGATGAACCCGTAGAGATTAAACCGCTTCAACCTTATGCGAAAGATCCGCGATTTATGGAATTCAAAGAGGACCTGGGTGAGGTTACGCATAACGTATTACATAATCCCTATGAATCAAATGTCCCGGTTGGCGAGATCATTGTCCCGGAGAATAACTATTTCGTGTTGGGCGATAATCGAGATAATAGTCGGGATAGTCGGTTTTGGGGTTTTGTACCTGATGAAAACCTGAAAGGGCGGGCTTTTATGATCTGGCTTCACAAAAAACAAGGTGAATGGCCCTCCCAATGGTCTCGAATTGGTACTATTATTGAGTAAGAAACTGAATAAGATCAACTATGTATAGATCAGCCCCGATCAATAGGAGTCATGGTATGAAAAGCAGAAAATCTCAAAGTGGAATGACCGCAATAGGCTGGGTATTAGTCCTGATCATTTTGGGTCTTTTTCTAATCATTGGTATAAAATTGGTGCCTGTCTATATCAGTGGCTTTAGTTTGTATTCGTCACTAGATTCGATGGAAACGAACCCAAAGCTTCGTGGCCTGCATGCCAGGCAATTGCGCAATAAAGTGAGGGACATTATTAAACTTAATTATGTCTATGATGTAAAACCAGAAGATATAAACATTACCCGGTTGGGTAAGGGTTATGAAGTCAATATTACTTATACAGTGTATCGTCCAATTGTAGGAAATTTGTCACTGGTGGTGGATTGGGATAAAACGGTTGTGATCCCGTAAACCAGAATTTATGGATGATTTAACCACTCTATCTAAACGCCTGGCTTATCAATTCAATGATCTTGAGCTTTTGAATATTGCACTAACCCACCGAAGTGCCAATAAAAATCACTATGAACGCATGGAATTTTTAGGCGATGCGATCCTTAATGTCACTATAACGGATGATCTCTATCACCGCTTTCCAAAAGCATCAGAAGGTGATCTAAGCCGTTTACGTGCATCATTAGTCAAAGGCGACACCCTGTCAGAATTAGCAAAATCATTAGCGCTTGGCGAATATCTGAGGTTGGGCAGTGGTGAGTTGAAAAGTGGCGGATTCCGGCGTAATTCAATTTTAGCCGATGTGTTTGAGTCAATCATTGGTGCAATTTATCTTGATGGTGGAAATGAGTGTTCGAAGAAATTTATATTAGAACAATTCGATGAGCGATTAAACGCTGCCGACATTACCAAAAATCTAAAAGATCCAAAGACCCGTTTACAAGAACTATTACAGGCAAAAGGCTGTGACTTACCGAATTATGAGATTACCAATACCAGTGGGCAGGCCCATAATCAGACCTTTGATGTTACCTGTCATGTTGCATTAGTCCCTGAACCAACGGAAGGTACTGGAAACAGTAGACGCAAAGCAGAACAGGCGGCGGCACAACAAATGTTGGAAATTTTAGAAACAGCATGAATAAAGACTTTCACTGTGGCTATGTTGCCATTCTGGGTCGACCGAATGTCGGCAAATCAACTTTGTTGAATCATTTGATTGGTCAAAAGCTTTCGATTACATCACGTAAACCTCAAACAACGCGACATCAGATTCTTGGTATAAAAACAACCGAGGATGCTCAATTTGTTTTCGTCGATACTCCGGGGCTGCATAAAGGTGGTCGCCAGGCATTACATCGTTATCTTAACCGTGCTGCACAAAGTATTATTGAGGATATGGATGTTATTGTATTCGTTGTTGAGGCTCTGCGCTGGGAAGAAGAAGACGATATTGTTTTAGAATATATTAAAAACGCAAATTGTTCGATTGTGTTGGTCGTCAATAAAATAGATCTGATAAAAGATAAAGATGAATTACTGCCGTATTTAGAAAAGGTAGGAAATAAACATCCATTCAGCAGCATCGTCCCAGTGTCGGCTAACAAAAACCTGCAGTTAGATGAGTTGTTGGCTATAGTAAAAGAAAGGCTTCCTGAGTCGGAAGCACACTATCCTTCCGATCAATTAACGACTCGCAGTTCAAAATTTGTTGCAGCAGAAATGATTCGAGAGAAAATTGTTCGCTTATTAGGTGACGAGTTACCCTATGCGACGACTGTAGAAATTGAGAAGTTTGACGATAGTAAAAAAATATTAAAACTGCACGCGGTAATATGGGTTGAGCGCGACAACCAAAAAGCGATTGTAATTGGTAAGAACGGAGAAAAAATCAAAAAAATTGGTATGCAGGCCCGTAAAGAGTTGCAGAACTTTTTTGAAAAGAAAGTGCATCTGGAAACCTGGGTGAAAGTTCGCAAAGGGTGGGCGGATGATGAACGTGCTCTACAGCAACTCGGTTATATCGATGAATTTTAAATATAGATATTTATGGATAATGATTAAGTGAAATGAATCCTGGCCCTGTTAATCAACACGAAGATAAGGCTTACATACTTCATACTCGACCTTACAAAAACACCAGCTTACTGGTTGAGGCCTTTTCAAAAAACTATGGACGTTTAAGTTTTGTTGTAAAGGGTGCCAAACGTAATAATTCACCCATGCAGGGAATAATCGAACCCTTTAATTCTCTTTATATTGTCTGGGGCGGGCGAGGTGAATTAAAAAACCTGTACAAAGCCGAACCTGTTCCTCCTCAGATAAAACTAACAGGGGAATTTCTGTATGCGGGGTTTTATGTTAATGAGCTGATAATGTATTTGCTTCATAAAGACGAAGCCCATTCTGAGTTGTTTTTGTCCTATCAAAATTGTTTAATAAAATTATCAGAAAAACAAGAGCCGGCCGTCATCTTACGATATTTTGAGTTAGAGCTATTAACTGAACTGGGTTATGGCGTTAATTTTAAACACGATGCTCACAGCGGAGCGGAAATCGATAAAAACAAGTTATACCAATATGATTTTGATCTCGGGGTGAGTGAATATCGAGGTGATGATCGGTCTGTTTTACAGATTTCCGGTGATACTTTGATTGCTCTGGAAAATAACAACTTGTCCAATGAGCAGCAGAAAAAGCAAGCGAAACAATTATTACGCCGAATACTGGAGTTCTATCTTGAAGGACGGCCTATCAAAGCGCGCGAGTTCTTTTTGCAAAAGAATAAAATATCTTTGTTTCACTAATACGATTTTATTATACTGTCCATAATTAATCATATTTGAACCATTCATGCTATGAATCAAAAATTTATTGAAAATAACTTAATCTTACTCGGGGTTAACATCGATCATGTGGCGACAATACGCCAGGCCCGTGGCACACGTTATCCTGAACCTATTCAGGCGGCTTTATTAGCTGAACAACATGGTGCAGATGCGATTACTCTGCATTTACGTGAAGATCGCCGTCATATCCAGGATCGAGATGTTTACAGTTTACGTGATATTTTAAATAGCCGTATGAACCTTGAAATGGCGATTACGGAAGAAATGCTGGCCATTGCTAAAGAAATTAAACCCTCTGATTGTTGCCTGGTCCCGGAACGTCGTGAAGAATTAACAACAGAAGGTGGTCTTGATGTGCTCGGGCAAATGGACAATGTAAAACGAGCCTGTGAGGTTTTAGGAACAGCCGGAATTCGCGTTTCATTATTTATCGATGCGGAGGAAAAGCAAATCGAAGCAGCAAAACAATGTGGTGCGCCAGTGATTGAGATACACACCGGACACTATGCAGATGTTTCAGGCCGCGAGGAGCAGCAGGCTGAGTTTGAAAAAATTAATCGTGCCGTCGATCTGGGCGTTGCATTAGGATTACAGGTAAACGCAGGACATGGATTGGACTATCACAATGTCGGTACGGTTGCCGCTATTCCTGCGATTAAAGAGTTAAATATTGGGCATGCGATTGTGGCCAGGGCAATCTTTACCGGGTTACCGGAGGCAGTGCAAACAATGAAGAGTTTGATGATTCAAGCGCGTGTTTAAGACAATATATTAAGTTAGCGTTTTCCAGTCTTGTTTTAATTCCTGTGCACCAATTTTCAAAATGGAATCAATTTCAGTAACCACACTAGTAAAGGTCTCAGCCATCAATTGCTCATTATCGTCTTTGACGGCGGTTTCCATTTTATGGGCGATCTGATTTAGTCTGGGTACACCGGTGTAAGCGGTGGAACCATATAATTTATGGGCATGATCCCAGCAAGCGGTTTTATCTTTGGCTGACAAGGCATTTTGTAGATCTTGCTTAAGCTTGGGTAGTTCGGCTAATAACATCTCAAATATTTCTTTGGCCAGTTGTTCATTGCCAGCGGCCTGTTCCAGTGCGAGTTCGTAATCAAGTATTTGTGTCATTTTAAATCGTTGTAATGTCGTCGGTTTAATTCTGTTAGAATAATGCATTATCTGAAGTCATAGGTCTACTAAACAGTGAGCTCACATCCTGATATCCCGACAATTGAACAGTTTGTCGGCAATACTCCGCTGGTACGTTTACAACGCTTGCCTGGCAAAACCAGCAACCAAATCCTGGTGAAATTAGAGGGAAATAATCCGGCTGGTTCGGTAAAAGATCGTCCGGCACTCAGTATGATTTCACGTGCCGAGCAACGGGGTGAAATTAAACCAGGCGATACCTTGATCGAGGCAACCAGCGGTAATACCGGAATTGCCCTGGCGATGGCAGCGGCTATAAAGGGTTACAAGATGATCCTGATAATGCCCGAAAATATGAGTGAAGAGCGGCGTGCAACGATGCGGGCATTTGGTGCCGAGTTGATCCTTGTCACCGCCGAACAAAGCATGGAAGGAGCCCGTGATCTGGCCGATAAAATGGGGCAGGAAGGAAAGGGCAAGGTGCTGGATCAATTTTCAAATCCTGATAATCCGGCGGCACATTATTTCGGCACAGGCCCAGAGATTTGGCATGATTCAAACGGTTCAATTACTCATTTTGTCAGCGCCATGGGGACAACTGGAACCATCATGGGCACCAGCCAGTATTTAAAAGAACAAAATGATCAAATACAGATTGTCGGTGTACAACCAGCTGAAGGCGCAAAAATACCAGGAATACGTCGCTGGCCAAAAGAATATTTACCGCGGATATTTGATGAAACAAAAGTAGATTCAACTTTGGAAGTGACTCAAGCTGATGCAGAAGAAACGACCCGGCTTTTGGCCAGTTGCGAAGGTATATTTTGTGGAATATCTTCAGGGGGGGCTGTTGCCGCCGCCCTGGCCTTATCAAAAACAGTAGAGAATGCCGTCATCGTGGTAATTATTTGTGATCGTGGTGATCGTTATTTATCGACCCAGGTATTTCCAGCAAGTTAATCATGAGTGTGTATATGATTAAAAGTATATCTTTTCTGGATATTGATTCTGATGTTCTGGATTATTTAGACGATGATTATTGTTATAGAATTGTAGTGTGGCGATGTCATGGCGCGCCGTAAAAAACCTTTATCACGTGAACCGCAACGGGCGGTAATTACCGACTTAACGCATGAAGGCAAAGGTGTTGCCCATATTGATGGGAAGACGGTTTTTATAAGCCAGGCATTGCCCGGGGAAGAAGTTGAATTTATATATACCCGTAAGCGCCGTCAATATGACGAAGGAAATCTTCACCAGGTCATAAAACCGAGCCCAATGAGAATTGAGGCAAAGTGCGTTCACTTTTCGATTTGTGGTGGCTGTAGCCTGCAGCACTTATCAGATGATGATCAAATAATTAAAAAAGAGAAGATTCTGCTTGATAATTTACAACGAATTGGTCACGTCAAGGCACAATCTGTTCGTGCTCCCTTGAGAGGGCCGCAGTGGGGTTACCGACGCAAAGCTCGCTTAGGGGTTAAGTATGTAGAGAAGAAAGGTAAGGTATTAATTGGTTTTCGAGAAAAAGGAACTCGTTATCTTGCCGATCTATTGAGTTGTGAAGTACTACATCCGACAGCTGGAAAACGACTGACTGAGTTATCAGAATTGGTCGCTATGTTAAGTTGTTATCAGGCTATTCCACAGATCGAAGTTGCGGTAGGTGATAGCTCGACAGCACTCGTATTCAGACATTTAGAACCACTAAGCGGAGAAGATAAAGAAAAACTGACTAATTTTGCAAAAGACAATAAAGTTGATATTTATTTGCAATCAGGTGGTCCCGATACCATTACGCCGTTATGGCCATCTTCACCTGAGCTATATTATCGTCTTGAGAAATATAATATTAAAAATGATTTTCTGCCAACCGATTTTGTTCAGGTCAACGCTGAAATCAATGCAGCTATAATACCGCTGGTTATCGAAGCACTGGGTTGCGATAAAGATGATCATGTACTTGAATTATTTTGTGGATTGGGAAATTTTACTTTGCCTATTGCACAACATGTCGCTTCTGTGACGGCCGTTGAAGGTGAGGCAAGCTTGATAGAGCGAGCAAAAGTAAATGCAACTAATAACAATATACCAAATGTGAGTTATCACGTTGCAAATCTAATGGATGATGTAAAATCGTTATCGTGGTGGAATAGTGAAACCTATTCGAGTGTGTTTTTGGATCCGCCGCGTTCAGGAGCCGAGCAAGTTATACCGCTGATAGCGGCAAAACAAATTCCTCGAATTGTTTATGTCTCTTGTAATCCTGCGACCCTGGCCCGGGATGCAGGCTTGTTAGTGAATGAGTTCGGATATAAGTTGGATGAAGCTGGCGTGATGGATATGTTTCCACATACCGCACATGTTGAATCAATTGCTATCTTTACATTGTCTAAAAAGGGTAAATAATGCCAACGGAAATTGAACGAAAATATTTATTAAGAAATGAAGATTGGCGTTTAAAAACTGATCAAGGGTCACAGTATGTGCAGGGTTATATTATTGGTTCAGAAAAGGCCTCGGTACGAGTGAGAACCCAGGGTTCCCAGGCATTTATTAACATAAAAAGCGCTACCCTTGGGATTAAACGTCAGGAATTCGAATATGCGATTCCGTTAGATGAGGCAGAAGAATTGTTGTCGACTTTATGTGAAAAACCTTTGGTTAAAAAGACAAGATACATTGTCATCGAGAATAAGGATAAATGGGAAGTAGATGTTTTCGAAGATGAAAATGAAGGCTTAGTTGTCGCCGAGATTGAATTACAATCGGAAGATCAAAACATAACATTGCCTTCATGGTGCGGTCAGGAAGTCTCAGATGATCCTCGCTACTATAATGTTAATCTGGCAAAACATCCTTTTAGCAAATGGTAAAATTAACGAATCATATTACAGTTAATATTGATTTAAGCGATCAAATACTGAGCGTGAATCAAAGGGGCAGTATCCTTTTTACAACTCAAATCGCCTCAGCAAAAAATGGTCCGGGCGAACGAAATGGTAGTGAACAGACACCACGTGGCTGGCATATTATTCGTGCTAAAATAGGGGCTGGAGAACCGGAAAATAGAGTATTTGTAGGAAGACGTGCAACTAATGAATTGTACTCTGAAGAATTAGCATCCAGATATCCTGAGCGGGATTGGATTTTAACCAGAATACTCTGGTTGAGTGGGTTGGAACCCGGGTTTAATCGATTGGGCGAAGTTGATACGATGAGACGCTATATTTATATACACGGTTGCCCAGCAAGCGCGAACATGGGCGAGGCAAACTCTCATGGTTGTATTCGGATGAGAAATAAGGATGTTATGAAATTATTTGATACGGTTGACGTTGGCACAAAAGTATTAATAACAGAGTAAATTATGACACTAGGCCCGGTCATGCTCGATGTGGAAAATCTCGAGCTTTCACAAGAAGATAAAGAGGTTCTTAATCACCCTTCGGTTGGAGGAGTGATTTTGTTTGCGCGGAATTATCATGATACAGAACAATTAACAAAATTGGTTCAGTCAATTCGTGCGGCCGCACATAAAAATATTCTTATTGCCGTTGATCATGAAGGTGGACGAGTTCAACGTTTTAAAAACGGGTTTACCCGCATACCTGCAATGAGGCGTATCGGCGACGTTTATAATAAGGACCCTAAAGCAGCAAAAAAATTAGCTACCGATACGGCCTGGCTTATGGCTGTTGAGTTACGGAGTGTCGGTATTGATTTTACTTTTGCACCTGTTGCTGATGTTGATTATAAAAAGTGCGCAGTGATTGGAGACCGAGCTTTCCATTCTAATCCCAAAACGGTATATGAAATGACTTATGCATTTTGTCAGGGGTTAGAGCAGGCTGGTATGGCTAGTGTTGCCAAACACTTCCCAGGACATGGTGCAGTTAAAGAAGATTCTCATTGTGAATTGCCCGTTGATGAGCGTGAATTTGAACTAATATATCAAAATGATATCTATCCTTTTCGATTGTTGATTCAGAATAATCTTTCTGCAATTATGCCTGCGCATGTAATCTACTCTAAAATTGATTCAATGCCGGCCGGGTTTTCGAAATATTGGTTGCAAACTATACTCCGAGAACAGTTAAAATTTAATGGTGTCATTTTCAGTGATGATCTTAATATGCATGGCGCCAGCGTTGCAGGCAGCCATTATTCGGATCGTTCCAATGCGGCAAGGGAGGCAGGCTGTGATATGATTTTAATCTGCAATAACCGTGCTGCCGCAATTGAAATTATTGACGACTTTAAAATAGCAAGCGATCCGGTCAGTGCGACACGATTAACCAGGATGCATGGTCGAAAACCGATTGATCATAGCGATATAATAAAAATGGAGCGATGGCATACTGTGGTTAAAAAATTACAACGCTATATCGAAGATCCTAATCTTGAACTGGAGCTATGAGAGATAATTATGTTGGAATGGTATAACGCGCAAGTGCAAACCTATGCCGGGGATTATGCCGGTGCAGTCAATATATTTGCAATTGTATTTTTGACTTTATTAATAAACTTAATCCTTAGAAAGGTCTTAATTGTTATTGAGAAAAAAATGAGGATTACCAATACGCTTTGGGATGATGCCTTAATATATTCCATTCGTACACCATTAAGTATATTTGTCTGGGTGATCGGAGCAACCTACGTTTTGATGCTGCTCGAAATTCAGAATGTGAGTGCCTTTAGAGAATTAGGGTTGATTATCGTCATCGCACTTGCTTTAGTTAGATTCATAAAGCAGGTTGAAATTCGCATTGTTCGTAACAGTGAAAAAGTCGGTGAGGTGATTGATCGCACGACGGCTGATGCGATTGCGCAATTACTCCGACTTTCTGTGATTATTACGGCAACTCTGGTTGGTTTGCAATCCATTGGCGTCAATATTTCTGCCATTTTGGCTTTTGGTGGGATTGGTGGTATCGCTATTGGTTTTGCGGCAAAAGATTTACTGGCTAATTTTTTTGGTGGACTGATGATTTATCTCGATCGTCCATTTGCGGTGGGTGATTGGGTTAGATCTCCTGATCGTAATATTGAAGGTACGGTTGAAAAAATAGGTTGGCGGCTGACGATTATACGCACATTTGATAAACGCCCGTTATATATACCGAACTCAGTGTTCGCGACGATATCGGTAGAAAATCCATCGCGCATGTCGCATCGTCGTATTTATGAAACGATCGGTGTTCGTTATGACGATGTCAACTCATTACCTGCAATAGTCGATGATGTTAAATCGATGTTGCAATCGCATACAGATATTGCTCAAGATCAGACGATGATCGTTAATTTTAATTCGTTTGCAGCGTCTTCACTTGATTTTTTTGTATATACTTTTACCAAAACAACCAACTGGATCGAGTATCACAAAGTGAAACAGGATGTTTTATTCAGGATAAATGAAATTATTGAAAAACATGATGCCGAGATTGCCTTTCCCACATCTACGATTCATTTATCAGAAACAGAGCTGCTTGAACAAACACATAAATAAATGGCGTATAATTGAGTTTGATTTATAAACTACTTTATACTTTAAAATGATAAAAAACTGAAAGAAGGGTACTATGCCAGATAAACTTATGATAATTATGGTTAACACCGATCCCAATAATCCATCCGAAATGGGAGCGCCTTTTTTTCAGGCAACAGTCGCGGCAGCCATGGATTTTGATGTTGAAATTATATTGACTGGTCGAGCAGGCGAACTCGCAAAAAAAGGTTTTCCTGAAACGATATTAGCACAGGAAGGGAATTCAAAAACAATATATGATTTTATTAAAGAGGCGCATGATGCAGGTGCCGTCTTTAAAGTGTGCACGCCAACCTTGGAATTGTGGGGGGATGATTTGATCCCTGAAATTTCCGAGACGATTGGTGCCGCCTATGTGATTAGCGAAGCCATGAGCGGCAACGTTGTTACCTTTACCTATTAACAAATACATATGAACGAAAATGAAGCGGCCATAGCACTAGAACAAGCTGAGTGTCTGTTTACGGATAAACAAGTTCAGCAAGAAATTGATCGGCTTGGCCTGGAAATAACCCAGAAATTATCGAAATCTAATCCCCTGGTTTTGTGTGTGATGACGGGGGCGCTTATTCCCGCCGGACATCTTCTGACACGACTTAATTTTCCGTTGCAACTGGATTATATTCATGCAACTCGATACCGGGGTGGTACACGCGGCGGAACTTTAAACTGGATGGTAAAACCAACTTTACCGTTACATGGGCGGGATATATTGATAATAGACGATATCTTTGATGAAGGTATTACATTAAGTGAGATCGTTGAGTATTGTTCCAGCCAAGGTGCAAATGATATTTATACGGCGGTATTGGTGAACAAGCTTCATAATCGAAAAACAAATTTACAAGTCGATTTTATTGGTATGGAAACAGAAGATAAGTACCTGTTCGGCTATGGTATGGATTATCATAGTTATTTAAGAAATGTACCTGGTATATATGCTGTGAAGGATTAATGTGTGGCTAATATTGCAATCATTGGTGGGACTGGACTCACTAATTTAACAAACCTGACTATCATTCGGCGTGAAGTCCATAACAGCATCTATGGTGAGCCTTCCGCACCATTAGTCCGCGGGATGCTGGAAGACGTCGAAGTGGTATTTTTACCGAGACACGGTGCAGGTCATACTATTCCCCCTCACAAAGTCAATTATCGCGCCAATTTATCGGTTTTAGATGAGCTCGGTATAACGAATGTCGTTGCGATTAATGCGGTGGGTGGAATATCACCTGAGATGACATCTCAGGCCATTGCCATTCCCGATCAAATTATTGATTACACTTATTCCCGATCGCATACCTTTTTTGATGAAGGGCTTGAAGAAGTCACTCATATTGATTTTACTAATCCCTATTGCGAGTCGTTACGGCAAGCGATATTAGTTGCAGCAAAAGCTGCGAGCGTACCTGTAATTGGTAAAGCGACCTATGCTGCAACACAAGGTCCACGCCTTGAAACGGCAGCTGAAATTGATCGCCTGGAAAAAGATGGCTGCCATGTAGTTGGAATGACTGGCATGCCTGAAGCAGCATTGGCTAAAGAACTTGGACTGTGCTATGCCAGCATCAATGTGGTTGCCAATAAAGCGGCAGGGCGTGGAGATGATAATGAGATCACTATTGAACAGATAAACTCAAACCTTAAAGTCGGTCTTGAGAAGGTAAAACGAATCCTCGAAATTGTCATTAAAAATATCTAGCAGCATCTCTTTAACGAGCTTTTAGTGTCTTCCCTAAGTATGGTGTTGCTAAAATTATAACGCCTATTACCGGGTGGTCCAAATAATGAACTTCCTTACTGCGCATTTTTCTTGTTTGTTGTAAATGAAAAACATTGGGTGCTTGAACGATTTCTTTCTCATCCTCCGGAGCAGAAAGTGCTGTCACTGTCGAAGTGGAAGCGGGTGGCAGGCCAGTCGTATAAGTGAGATTGACATCGGCGTGTAAATAACGCGACAAAATAATTCTAATATACCCTTCAAGTATCGATTTGCTTTGTGTTACTTGTGAACGAATAGTCTGATCATCTGGTTTTGGGGGCTCAGAAGCAGATGTTTCTGGACTGATTGTGGGGTCAGTTACAGGCTGTTCAGGTAGAGCTGAGATCGTTGTAATAAAATTACGTTTAAAGTGAATCGGTAGTGCCGTATCCGATGACATACCAGGCTGTCGCCAGGAAGTATGTAACAGTATTTTATTCCTGTTATTCTCAGTCAGCAGTTTTGCTTCTTGTTTTAACTGATAGCTCGATTTTGGAAGTCGCTTAAAAGTATGTTTGGGTGAATAGTGACTTGGCATGGGGCCAGGATAAGGGCTATTTAAGTGAATAAATTTCTCAGGCACTTCTAATTGAACAGTATTTTCCCAAACCTCTGAAATTCGAGCCTCTTGATCATTGGATTCGAATACAATGATCTCAAAATCATAATAACGGACCTCGTCTGCAGCAAGTGAATAGGAACTAAAGGAAGCCACAAGTACGATTAGCAACAATTGCAGGGAGAATTTATAAGGGGGCTTTAAATTGATTCTAACTGGCATAATACATCTTAGTCTTTCTGTGGGGTTAAAAATAAGTCCTGTGTCATATATTCACCATTCTATACTGACATGTCATCCCTGGTAAAGCGATGGGATTAAACCATGAGATTATATAAACAGCAGGGTAAGCTCAAGAATCAACTTCATCGCTTATTTTTTGCTGGGATTGTGAAAGATGATTAAGCAGTGTTTTGGTGAAATCGAGTCGTTTTTGTTCATTTTCAGATTCATAGGAAATTTTAAGTTTATTTTGACCATCCAACTGATAAAGGTGCGCCTTGGTCTGTATTAATTCGATAATAATTGCGGTATCGATATTGGGCTTATCTGAAAAAAGGAAATAACCTCCATTATCGCTGAGATTGATTTTAACGATGCCAATATGCCTTGCCGAATTTTTTAGTCCGGTTAAGTCAAATAGATTTTTAACCGATTGGGGGAGCAATCCGAAGCGATCGATCATTTCGATTTTTAGTTCGGTCAGACTTTCTTCATTGCCGGAGCTGGCGATACGTTTATATAAAATAAGTCGCTCATGAACGTCAGGTAAGTAATCTTCAGGAATAAGTGCCGGGATATGCAACTCAATTTCAGTATCTTTTTCTTCCGAATCCGGATCAAAGTCTTTCCCTGCTTTTAGAGATTTAACCGCCTTTTCTAATAATTCAGTGTACATGGCATAACCGATCTCTTGCATTTGACCGCTTTGTTCATCGCCTAATAATTCACCTGCCCCGCGTATCTCAAGATCATGTGTGGCTAAGGTGAAGCCAGTTCCAAGTGTCTCGATTGATTCGATAGCCTCCAGCCTCTTTTTCGCATCGGCCGTAATAACATTTTTGTCTGGTATAACCAGATAGGCATACGCTCGATGATGAGAACGGCCAACCCGCCCGCGAAGCTGATAGAGTTGCGCCAGTCCAAAACGATCGGCCCGATTTAAGATAATAGTATTGGCATTGGGAATGTCTATACCGGTCTCAATGATGGTCGTGCATACTAATATATTGAAGCGCTGATGATAGAAGTCCGACATAATTTGTTCGAGCTCACGTTCGCGCATCTGCCCATGGGCAAATTCTATTTTCGTGTCCGGTACCAGCTCACGAAGTTTGTGTACTTGTTTTTCAATCGTTTCAACTTCGTTATGGACATAAAAAACCTGTCCACCACGTTTTAGTTCTCGTGCAATGGCTTCGACAATCATGCTGTCATGCCATTGGGATATAAAAGTTTTGATCGCTAACCGCTTGGCAGGAGGCGTAGCAATAATCGACAAATCGCGCATGCCCGACATCGACATGTTCAGGGTGCGCGGAATTGGGGTTGCCGTCAGCGTTAAAATATCGACTTCAGAGCGTAATGATTTAAATGTTTCCTTTTGACGGACACCAAAACGATGTTCCTCATCAATAATCACCAAACCAAGTGATTTGTAACGCACATCTTTTTGTAATAGTTTATGTGTGCCGATCACAATATCGACTTGACCCTTTTCAAGGCCATCTATTACGCCTTGTTGTTCTTTTTTAGAGCGAAAACGAGAAAGTGAATCCACTTTAACCGGCCATTCAGAAAACCGATCACTGAAGGTTTGCATGTGCTGTTGGGTAAGCAAGGTTGTAGGAGTCAGTATTGCCACTTGTTTGCCTGCCATCACTGCTACAAATGCAGCCCGCATTGCCACTTCCGTTTTGCCGAAACCAACATCGCCACAAACCAGGTGATCCATAGGTTTGTTGTCGGTCATGTCACGTATCACATTATCAATTGCGGTTTGTTGATCCGCCGTTTCTTCGAAGGGGAATTCTGCAGAAAAAGCGCGGTATTGATGTTCATCAAAAGGATAGGCAAAACCTTGTTTTGCTTCGCGCTTTGCATAAATTTCCAGTAATTCGACGGCGACATCTCGAACTTTGTCCTGAGCTTTTTTCCTGGCACGTTCCCATTGTCCACTACCCAGTTTATGCAGGGGTGCCGTTTCCGGTGAAGCTCCGGTATAACGACTAATTAGATTCAAAGAGGAAACGGGGACATAAAGTTTATCTTTATCTGCATATTCTAGTGTGAGAAATTCGGATGTTGTGCCGGCCGCCGTTATTGTTTGCAAACCTAGAAAACGCCCGACACCATATTCATCGTGTACAACCGGGGCGCCAATCGTCAGTTCAGCAAGATTCTTAAATATGTTTTCACTATCACGTTGTTGTACGCGACGTCGACGTCGTTGCAGTACTTGTTGGCCAAATAACTGTGTTTCTGCAATAACATGGATAGGCGGCTCATTTATCGATAAACCAAGCTCTAAAGGGGCCACCGTAATCCCCAGCCTTTGATCCGCTTTAATAAAATCTTGCCAGGATTCAAATAAAGTTGGTCGGATATTATTTTCCTGTAGCAAACCTGTGAGTGTTTCGCGGCGGCCGGTGGATTCTGCTGCAAATAAAATACGGCCAGGATTGCTTTGAATAAAATGGGTCAATGCGTCAGTCGGATTCGAGGCCCGCGCATTGATTAACAACTGTGGAGGTGCGGAACTGTTAAAATTAATTCTGCTAAAATCAGCGCTATCGGTTTGTTCGTGCTCATAAGTTTGCCATTGAATTTGTTTAAACGAAGACAGTTTATTTTCAATGTCATTTACATCAAGAAAAAGCTGTTCGGGTGACAAAACCGGGCGTTCTATGTCATGTCTTGAGCTTTCATATCGTTGTTGAGTTTCTTCGCTAAACGTCGCGGCTTGTGAAAGGATATTATGTTCATTAATGATAATAGTGTTGCTGGGCAGATACTCGAATAAAGTTTGAGTCTGCTCAAAAAATAATGGTAAATAATATTCGATACCTGCTGGTGCGCGACGATTGGAGACTTCGTTATATATAACAGAAACCTGTGGGTCACCAGAAAATAATGCACGATACGCCTGGCGGAATTGTTTCGCACCATCATCATCGAGTGGAAATTCTCTGGCGGGTAAAAGACGTAATTGCGTAACGATCTCGATAGTGCGCTGGCTTTCAGGATCGAAAGTTCGAATGCTTTCGATGTCATTGTCAAACATTTCTATCCGGTAAGGTAGGGTGCTGCCCATGGGGTAGAGGTCAATCAAACTACCACGTACGGCAAACTCGCCATGTTCGAGAACGGTCGAGACATGTTCATAACCACTACTGATGAGTTGTTGACGAAACGTTTCCGGTACTAATTGTTGTCCTGTGGAAAGTAACAAGCATCGTTGTTGGACATATTCTTTCGGTGCAACTCGGTGCATTAATGTTTGAATCGGGACGATTAATAAGCCTTGCCTTGTTTCCGGAAGTTGGTAAAGGGTTGATAATCGTTCGGAAATAATATCCTGATGAGGAGAGAAGACATCATAGGGTAGCGTTTCCCAATCCGGAAAATTAAGCAACGATTGTTGTTCGCCTTTACTATAAAATTGTATCTGGTCAGCAAGGTGCTGAGCGTTGGCTGAATCAGATGTAATGCATAAAACCAGACCGTCATGTTGCTTAACAAGTTGTTGAATCGCCAGGCCAGCCGCACTGCCATACAATTTGCCCCAATACTCAGTTTTTCCAGGTTGCGTCGGTAACAGTGGATTGAAAATCGAGCTTGAATCAAGTGGCATAGTAGGATTTCTTCGTGGGTTTAACAGCGGGGCTATTCTAGCGACTGTTTAAGTGAATGGGTATATTGATTTAACGGTAAAATTTTGTTCTGAGTGTAAGAGGCTGGATATTGAATTTAGTCCGTCTATCTATATTCAAAATAAATGACACTGGATGTTCATTCAAATCGTTGAGAAAGCAAGTTTAGTGGAACAACTGACATGAGATGTCCCATTTATGATCGGGATCACGAATTCTATTTGTGTCATCAGGTTAAATATACACCAAAAACCCCTATATCCCTTATATATAGTATGCTCTAAAACGTGATTTTCATCTCAAAACAGGTGTGAACTGCGTCAAGCTTTTGTCTTTCAGAAAAGCAACAGTCTTAAGTGTTTGTTCCTAAATGTGTCAATTCCTGGGCGCCAAATTATTTAAGTCATTGAAATATCAGCCGTTATGCGTTTTAGATGTTCTGGAGAGGTCTCTAAAATGCGGTTTATTATTATCCTTGCTGTCTTATTTGCAGTACAGACAAATGTTAATGCAGGCGAATTACACGTCGTTTTGAATGGCAAGGCCATACACCTGGACGGCGGTGATTATAATGAGGAAAACTGGGGATTAGGACTGGAATATGATTTTGCGCCTAAAGGCAGCTGGATTAAATTTGTGAACGCCAGTTGGTTTAAGGACAGTAATTACAATACGTCCAAATACATCGGTGCAGGTATAAAACGACGTTTTCGACTTGATAATAACGAAGATGGTTGGTTTTTTGATGCCGGTGGGATTGCTTTTTTAATGACAAGAAAAGATCATAATGATAATGATCCATTTCCCGGAGTCCTGCCTTTTGTTGCTGTCGGTACTGGACCAGTGACCATGAACCTGACCTATATTCCGTCAGTGTCGCCAAAATATAAAGAGTTACTGTATTTCCAATTTTTAGTTCGTGTAAAAACGTTTGAATAAAGTCGAAAGCGATTCAGCCTGATTAACTCTAACCCAAAAGCATTCATTATTCATTGTTGATCTTTTTGTTATTTTAAGACAGCGTGATCTTCCTAATATAAGTCTGAATACTCGCAGTATCCTCGATTATGTTGTGATAGAGTACCTCAATACACCTGGAACGATACGGGAATGATATTGGGCCAGTCGATGATTAATGTTTAATTAACAGGCTAAAACATGATTAATGACCAATTGCGAATAATAAAATTCCTGATCCTGGCGTTTATCGCTATTTTAACGAGCAGCTGTGCCATTCCATCTCAAGAAATGAAAGATTTTGAGAAAAGTTATCGTCTCTATGAGAAAGCCATGCGTTGGCAGGATTATGACGTTATGTTCGGATTTCACAAAAATGCGAAAAAATCCGATCTAACAGCGGAAAATCGGAAACGTCTTAAAAAGTTTCGCGTCTCGGGCTATCACGTTCTTTTTACCAGGATAAACCCAGATGAGCAAAGTGCGACACAAATGATCGAGATTAAATATTATAATAAGGACTACAACGTCGTACGTGACTTAACGTTGACCAATTTATGGGAGTGGAGTAAAGAAAAGGAACGTTGGGAACTGGCAAATCCTGTTCCGGACTTCCGCTGATAGTTAACTTTCAAACGAATCTCTCTAATGACAGATATCCATTTTCAGTATTTAAAACGAGTATAATTTGTTTTTATCTATTATTTACGGCATGAATAACATGGTCGTATTCGAAATAAACGGTAAAACTGCCATATAACCACCGCGAAATAGGGGGCTCGCCAACGGCTTCAATTTTATCTGCTGGGCTACCAAAGCGCTCTTCTACGGAGTCTTTAGTCATGCCTCTACCAGGCAGCGTAGTCAAAACAACTTCGGCAGGCTGACTCTCAATGTCTGTCATATCTGATTGAGGAATCTCACTCTCAATGGCCTCAGGTTGCGGGAATTCACTCTCTACCTCAACGGCTTCGGGCTGCGGGATTTCAAGTACTTCAGCTACGACGGTCGCTGAAATCGCTAGGCTGAATAGGCTGGCTAGCCAGAGTGTCATTTTCATCTAAAGTCTCCACATTGCTTTGGCACTACTGCTGTTCAAGCAGTGATAACTGGGACATAATCATCTGTTGTCCAGTTATAACAAACTATACAACATCAATAGGTTATGGGCAAAACCTAATCATATAATTTAATATTAGCTCACAACTTGAGATAACTCAAAAACCATATAATATATAAGTATATATAGCAAGCTATGCTCTAAAGAGAGCCCAGTAAATGTAATAGTCTAGGATCATGGTTTATACACATACACGTTTTAACAGATTTAGCCAAACGACACCTGAACAAGTCACCAACTGGGTGCAATCGCTTGGCTATCCAACGAGTTCTGATGAATACACCCTAATCAGTAAAGCCTTTATTGTGGCCGATGAGGCCCATGGCGAACAAACTCGTGTTTCTGGCGAACCTTATATCACTCATGCGATGGCCGTTGCTGAGATTCTGGTAAAACTTCACCTTGATCCACAAGCGGTTGCGGCGGCAATTTTACATGATGTGGTTGAAGATACCGATGTCACGCTTGAAAACATTCAGGAATTATTTGGCGATGAAGTCGCGAGTCTGGTCGATGGCGTCACCAAGCTTTCATTTATCGAGCAGCAGGATTTAAGCGAACGCGGCACCAAAGAACATTTACATGCTGAGAGTTTACGTAAACTTTTATTAGCCATGGCTGAAGATGTTCGTGTGGTCCTGATCAAGCTGGCAGACCGGTTACATAATTTAAGGACGCTTAAGTATTTAAATGAAGCTAAACAAAAGCGTGTTGCCAAAGAAACCATGGACATCTACACCCCGTTAGCCAACCGCTTAGGTATTTGGCAAATTAAGTGGGAGCTGGAGGATTTATCCTTTCGTTATCTTGAACCTGAAAATTACAAAAAAGTCGCCACATTTTTGGACGAGCGCCGAGTTGATCGCGAGCGTTACATTAATCAGGCCATTCGCATCATCAAAGCGGAGATGGAAAAGGCGGGCATCAAGGCGGAGGTTTATGGACGACCTAAACATATCTACAGTATATGGAAAAAGATGCAGCGCAAGGGTTTGGATTTTAATTCGGTCTATGACATAAGAGCGATTCGCGTTTTGGTGAATAAAGTTCAGGATTGCTATGCCGCATTAGGGGCTATCCATACCATCTGGCGACACATCCCGCGTGAGTTTGATGATTACATCGCGACACCAAAAGAAAATATGTATCAGTCAATCCATACCGCCGTTATTGGACCGGAAGGAAAAACCTTGGAAGTACAGATTCGCAGTCATGATATGCATAATCATGCTGAGTTAGGCGTCGCTGCGCACTGGAACTATAAAGAAGGTGGTACGGCTGATGCCAACTACGAACAGAAAATTGCCTGGTTGCGTCAAATGCTGGAATGGAAGGATGAATCGGATGATGCCGGTGACTTTATCGATCGGTTTAAATCTGAGGCTTTTCAGGATCGCGTTTATGTCATCACTCCACAAGGCGATATTATTGATCTTGCCCAAGGGGCAACCCCGTTGGACTTCGCTTATCATATTCATACTGACATCGGTCATCGTTGTCGTGGGGCAAAAGTCGATGGTCACATTGTTAATCTAACTTATGAGCTCAATAGCGGGGAACAGGTCGAAGTATTAACCACTAAAAACGGCAGACCCAGTCGTGACTGGTTAAATCACCAACTGGGTTATTTAAAAACTTCGCGTGCACGAGCCAAAGTGCGGCACTGGTTTAAACAACAAGACCACGAACAAAATGTTTTGCAAGGTCGAGAGGCACTTGAAAAAGATTTACGTCGATTAAATTTGAAAGGTATCAACCATAAAACGTTGGCTGAAAAATTTAATTTTGAGAACGTTGAAGATTTTTATGCGGCGAATGGTCGTGGCGATATTACCTCGACACAGATCGCTTCGCGAGGACACAGCTTAAGTCAGCCCGATGAACCGTCACGACAGCCCGTTCCTGCGTCACGCAAGCGACGTGAAACGACTCAGGGTGATATCGATATTGAAGGTGTTGGTAATCTATTGACGCATATGGCTCGCTGTTGTTCGCCTGCGCCAGGTGATCCTATTATTGGTTACATCACTCAGGGTGCCGGTGTAACGGTACATCGTAAGGATTGCAAAAATATATTAAAAATGCCGGACTCGCGTCGAGTACGGTTAATTAATGTGGAGTGGGGCGCCAATGCCAATGAGCAATATCCTGTCGATATACAAATTGAAACCATCGATCGTCAGGGTTTATTAAGAGATGTCTTGAATGTGTTGAGCAATGAGAAAATAAATGTCAATGCGGTGAATACTGTTTCAAACAAGCGGGATAATACCGCCTTAATGAATTTGACCATCGAAGTCGACAGCGTGTCGCAATTGAGCAAAATATTAAATCGGATTGGCCAGCTCAATAACGTCATAGAAGTGCATCGTATCCATTCTTCCTAGTCTGTGTTGTCTGAGTTCCTATTTTGCCGGGATATGATTTTTTTGGAATATAATTTTTTGGGGATATAATCTTCTGGCCGTCTATCCGTCTGGGCCATCTCGTCTACTCCATTGTGAATGAGTGACTGTTTTAGGCATTTTGTTTACAAAGCGGTTTTATCTTTCTGGCTAATTACTGTACCATTCTTCGCTTTGGTGTTGAATCGATAGCGGAAATACGATCCGCTCGAGATAAATAAATCACCTTATTAGTTAAAGATATGGTCTAATACGAACCTATGTTTCATCCTCTCTCGTTATTTGTTGGTCTTCGCTATACGCGATCGAAACGGCGCAATGGATATGTTTCATTATTCTCTTTCGTTTCCATTATTACCCTTTGTCTGGGTGTGATGTTATTGATCGTTATTTTATCGGTGATGAATGGTTTTGAAAAAGAAGTGCGTGAACGTATATTGAATATGATATCGCACGTAACCGTGTCAGGATTTGATGGCAAAATTAAGGATTGGCAATCGGTCGTTAAAAAAGTCAAACAGAATCCTGAAGTCGTTGGCACCGCGCCGTTTATTCGGGCCGAAGGCATGTTGATTTATAAACGCCATGTGCAGGGCTCTCTCTATCGAGGGGTGGACCCAACCTTAGAAAAAACCGTCTCTAAAGTACACTCAAGCATGGTGGCCGGTTCGTTAGATGATCTGATTCCCGGCAAATTTGGGATCATACTCGGGCAAGATCTCGCCTTTAAACTCGGTGTCGATGTTGGGCAAAAGGTCACAATGGTGACCCCGAGTGCTAACGTAACACCTGCAGGTGTCATGCCCAGGTTAAAACGATTCACCGTGGTCGGTATTTTTAAGGTGGGTTTTTATCAATACGATAGTGCAGTGGGTTTAATTCACATTGATGATGCAGCACGCGTATTTCGCAAAAAAGACGGTGTATCGGGTGTGCAAGTCCAGGTTAAAAATCTGTTAAATGTCGGCCCCATTAAACGACAATTACAAAATCAATTTGAGCAGGAATACTGGGTTAAGGACTGGAGTTACTATCACTCTAACTGGTTCAGTGCCGTGCAAATGGAAAAACGCATGATGTTTGTGATCTTGTTTATTATCATCATTGTTGTGTCGGTGAATATTATCTCGAGCATGATCACCGTGGTGAATGATAAACGTAGTGATATCGCGATCATGCGAACCTTTGGGGCCAAGACCAGTACGATTATGAGAATCTTCCTGGTGCAAGGCAGTGTTATTGGCGTGGTTGGAACCTTAGTCGGCGTCCTGTTTGGTGTGCTGTTATCACTTAACCTGGATTCTTTATACACACAATTAGTTAAACTCACGGGTAAACAGGTGATTGATCCGAGTGTCTATTTGATTAGTGATCTTCCGACCGACGTTCAGCTTGAACAAGTGTTAGTCATCGGCATTTCATCATTGGTCATGTCGATCATTGCCACGATTATACCGGCCATTACGGCAAGCCATATCAATCCTGCCGATGCGCTTAGATACGAATAGGGACTTGACTAACGGTATGTATCAATGAAGCCAGCGACCAATAATATGTCCAGCCATCGAATTATCGAGTGCCAAAACCTGACCAAGACGTATAAGGAAGGCCCGGTTCCTGTCGAAGTGTTAAAGGGGATCTCATTGTCCGTCTCTGAAGGTGAACAGGTGGCCATCGTTGGGGCATCGGGTTCAGGCAAAAGTACACTATTGCATTTGTTAGGGGGACTTGATGTACCTACCGCGGGCGATGTCTATGTAGACGGCCAGAATATGGGCAGCCTGGACGATAATGCGCGTGGCAGTTTACGTAATCGTACCCTGGGATTTGTCTATCAGTTTCATCACCTGTTAATGGAATTCACCGCATTGGAAAATGTGGCGATGCCTTTACTGGTTCGTGGTGACAGTGTGGCAAAAGCCAAACAAATGTCCTATGAGATCCTGGATAAAGTGGGCTTGAAACACCGAATCGAACATAAGCCGGCAGAACTCAGTGGTGGAGAGCGTCAGCGTGCCGCCATTGCCCGGGCGTTGGTGAGTAATCCGAAATGTGTTCTGGCGGATGAGCCTACCGGCAATCTTGACCACAAGACGGCGATGAGTGTTTATGAGCTTATGTTAGAGTTGAACGATGAGTTTAAGACCAGCTTTTTAGTTGTGACCCACGACTTACAATTTGCCCAACGGATGGAACGAACCTTACAGCTTCAAGACGGTTTTTTAACTAATTAATCAATTAGTTACATTATATACCTAATGTGCAGTTAAAGTATTTTCTTAGGTTTACGGTTGTTTATTTTTATTGCAGATTCGTTTCTTACGTGCAGACCACTGACTCACGATATTAATTCGCCACAGTATGCGGATGAGAGCATAAGCTAAGCTCCCGGCGACCGTCGCACAGATTAAACAGCCCAGCAGAAAGGGCTGCCAACTCTCTGCCAATTCGTGATAAATCCAATCCATTGACAGTTCAAAATCCCATTCGCCAGGCTGGATATTGAGCGCCCAGCAGCCAACGATATAGGCAAAGTAAAACATGGGTGGAATGGTGAGCGGGTTGGTGATCCAGACCAGCGCCACCGAGATGGGTAAATTAACTCTTCGCCAAATCGCCACCGCTGCCGCCAACAACATTTGTATGGGTAACGGTACAAATGCCATGAAAAATCCGACAAAAAATGCCCCCGATACGGATTTGCGGTTTATGTGCAGCAGATTCGGGTCATGCAGCAACTTGCCGAAGACTTTTTGCAGGTGAGGGTGATTACGAATTTTATCTGGATCGGGCAACCAACGCTGAATGATCTTCTTTGCCATAAGATATTAATTAACCTGAATCAAAAAGACTGATACTATCCAAATATTATTTCAGTTTACTAACACGGATGTTAGTCATGATACGTCGTACCGCATTTGCCCTGCTAACGGGCATCCTGATCTTACACTATTTACCTCAGCTCCCGCCAAGTGGCTTTATTTTGTTCGGGCCAGCGGCCATCGTTTTACTTTTTATTTTTAAATCACACTATACAAGACTTTTGCTTATCGGTGTGATCGGTTTTAGCTGGGCTCATTTCCAGGCAAACCAATTACTACAGCATCAATTAACGGACGAGTATATTGGCAAGAATATTCAAATTGAAGGTTATATCGCCTCTTTACCAACGGTCGATACGCGCAAAACTCGTTTCGAGTTTGATGTTGAAAAGGTGTTGGCTCCGACGCCGTCTTCGTTTCCTAAAAAACTCGTATTGAGTTGGTATAGGCCAACCAAGCAAACGTTTAACGTGGGGGATAAATGGCGGTTGACGGTGCGGGTGAAACCTCCGCGAACGTTTGCTAATCCAGGAGCTTTTGATTACAACAAATGGTTGTTGCAAAAAGGGATACTGGCAACCGGTTATATTCGCAGCAAAGAACCAAACAAACTCATGGCCAGCGATGCATGGTCCTATCCTGTGCAACGACTCAGGCAATCATTACAGTTTCGACTTAACCAAAGCAAACTGGATGCGCAGGTCTTACCCTTCGTGCGAGCGTTAGTGATTGGGGATCGTTCAGGTTTAACGACAGAAGATTGGGCGGTGTTACAAAAGACCGGGACAATTCACCTGATGGCTATTTCCGGTTTGCATGTTGGACTGGTAGCCGCGTTTGTGTTTTTTATCAGCCGTTTTATCTGGTCATGGATTCCCGCTGCGGCGCTTTATCTTGCTGCCCCGCGAGCCGCTGCCGTTGCTGCCTGGTTTGCGGCCTTTTTCTATTCCGCATTAGCCGGTTTTGCCTTACCGACCCAACGCGCCATGATCATGCTCAGTATTATTTTGCTGGCATTGCTGATAAAAAAACGCATCCAGCCTACCGTGGTTTTTAGTCTGGCGTTAATGGTGGTTTTGATCTTCGATAGCTTTTCGGTGTTATCGGTCAGTTTTTGGCTTTCGTTTGGCGCGGTGGCATTAATTTATTATTTTATTTTTATATCAACGCAGGTCGATAAGGCAAGCAGACGATCAAGGTTCAAGCTGTGGTTTAATTTACAGGTATTTATTAGTATCGGCTTGTTGCCATTAACCATTCAGTTCTTTCAACAGGCGCCGATCCTGTCACCGATTGCAAATGTGATTGCCGTGCCTGTTATTGGTTTCATTATTGTTCCACTTTGTTTTGTCGCCTGCATTTTTTTATTTATTAATGAAACACTGGCGATGCTGGTGTTTGATGTGATTAGTTCGATTTTTTCAATGTTGTGGTCGTTTTTGCTTTGGTTTTCTGAATTGTCGTTTAGTACCTATGCGTTTGCGACACCTTCGATGCTTGCGTTTATTCTGGCAATGTTAGGTGTGGTGATGGTCTTTATGCCAGCAGTATTGCGGATAAGATGGTTAGGTCTGGTTTGTTGTGTGCCGATACTGTTTCCTTTGCATGCAACGATTCAAGGCAATGAGTTCAAATTAACGGTGTTGGATGTGGGGCAGGGTTTGTCTGCTGTGATCCGGACAGATGAACACAGCCTGGTCTTCGATACCGGACCTAAGTATAGTCAGCATTTTAATACGGGTCGTGCCGTGGTGATCCCTTTTCTAAGGGAGCAGGGCATTAATAATTTAAATACATTACTGGTGAGTCATGCTGATAACGATCACATCGGTGGGGCGGCTTCGATTTTATCGGGTATTTCTACCCAGGCGATTTTAACCAGTGTGCCGGATGATTTTTCAGATAACAAACAAAAAAACGTCAAGCGTTGTGTTCGAGGAATGTCGTGGCAATGGAATGAGGTTGAATTCGAAATTATTCATCCCGACCTGGAAGATTATCAATCTGGATTAAGTGAAAACAATTTGTCCTGTGTTTTATTGATTTCATCAAATACACAGCGTGTCTTGTTAACAGGCGATATCGAATCGGCCGCTGAAAAATTGATATTGCAACGCTATCAGAACTTAAACAATCTTGATCTGATCATTGCACCGCATCACGGCAGCAAAACGTCTTCATCAAACGAGTTTATTCAACAGCTCAATCCGCAACGGGTCATTTTTCCGGTAGGCTGGCGAAATCGATTTCATTTCCCGCACCAAACCGTTTTATCCCGTTATCTATCGCTGCCCGCGGAAATTTATTTGACCAGCGAATCCGGTGCGATCAGCTTTGATTCAGAGACTCAGGAAATGGTGCAATTCCGTCATCAAAACCGCTCATATTGGGATTAAAGTCGAGTTAAAAAAGCCCCTTTCCGCTATGCTGTGTCTTTGTTAAAGTGTGCCTGCCAATCCGATACTAAGTTGTTAATTTGCTTAATTTTTAAGGGAGTACCTACGAGTGGATGTATATGTTCAAGCTGGCGGATATTTAATGTTCCCCATTCTTCTATTCTCCGTGGCGGCGGCAGCGATTGTCGCTGAACGCATTTGGTCGCTGCAGAGTAAAAAAATCGTCCCGCCGACGCTGGTGGCCCAGGTTTGGCAATGGCATAAAGCCGGCACCCTGGATGATGAGCATATCGATGCATTGGCTAAAAATTCACCGCTTGGTAGGGTGTTGGCGGCTGGACTGGCCAATTTGAATCATCCGCGTGAAATCATGAAAGAAACCATTGAAGATACGGGACGCCAGGTTGTGCATGAGCTTGAGCGCTTCCTTAATTCGTTGGGCACCATCGCTGCGGTGACCCCCTTATTAGGGTTATTAGGTACGGTGGTCGGCATGATTAAAGTCTTCAGTGAAATCATGAAGCACGGTGTTGGTAACCCGAGTGTGTTGGCCGGGGGCATATCCGAGGCCTTGATTACCACGGCCGCCGGACTGATCGTGGCCATTCCATCGCTGATTCTGTATCGCTATTTACGTGGTAAGGTCGATGCACTGGTACTCAAGATGGAAGAAGAGGCCCTGAAAATGGTGGATGTCATGCACGGTGATCGTGAAGTGGTCGCAAAAGGCTAAGCATGAACTTTCGCACAGAACGAAAAGAAGAGGTTGATATCAACCTGACGCCATTGATCGATGTGGTATTTTTATTGCTAATCTTTTTTATGGTCTCCACGACGTTTCAAAAAAGCGCGGAAATTCAAATCGATTTACCCGAAGCCAGTGGCATGCCACCTGAAACAAAAGAGTTTGTACTGGAAATCGGCATTGATAGTTTAGGTCGATACTTTGTGAACAACCGCGTGTTAGTCGATAAAAAATTAACGACACTTAAATTGGCGATCTCACAAACCCTGAGTGACGCTAATAAAAAGCAACCACACATCATCATTAGCTCCGATAAAGATGCTTCTTATCAATCCGTTGTCACTGCAATGGATGCGGTCAACCAGTTGGGACTCAATAAATTCAGTCTAACCACAAAACAGAGTAGCCAAGACAACTAACATGATCGAAAAACAAACACCGGTTAGTGGCTGGGCTGTTTACAAACGATTGTTACGGTACTCCGTTCAATATTGGAAAACTTTTCTTGTTGCGATTACTGGAATGTTAATCGTTGCGCTATCTGCTTTGTTATTTGCCAAGTTCGTCGAGCCAATGCTGGATAAGACCTTTATTGAACGCGATCTGGAAACCATCAAATGGGTGCCCTTTGCCTTAATGGCGATTTATGCCATTCGGATGTTAGGTGCATTTTTGTCGAGCTATTTTATGGCCTACATTGCTCGTGGTGTGGTTAGAAAGATGCGCACCAAAGTGTTTGCTCATTATCTAACCCTACCCATATCTTTTTTTGATTCTCAGTCTTCCGGGGCGCTGGTCTCGAAAATGGTCTATGACGTTGAGCAACTTGCGGATGCCGCTGCCAGGTGTATTACCGTGTTGTTCAAAGATTCTTTAACGATCATCGCGCTGCTAATATTTATGTTTCTTGAAAACGCAAGGCTCACCATGGTGTTATTGGTGAGCATTCCCATCCTGTTGGTTTTTGTTTTGTATATCAGTAAACGTTTTCGACGCGTCAGTCAGCGCATTCAAAGCTCAATGGGCGATGTGTCGACCATTACCGAAGAGATCATTGAAGCCAACCGTGAAGTCAAGATCTTCGGTGGTCAGTCATATGAGAATAAACGTTTTGAGGTCATCAATAAAAATAACTGGCGTCAGTTTTTAAAATATCATGCTACCAATGCATTGAGCTCGCCGGTGATTGAATTTGTGGTGGCCACTGGATTCGCGGGTGTGCTGTATTACGTGACCCAACCGGGCATGATCGAAAATATTACACCGGGTAAGTTCGCGTCTTTTCTAACGGCGATGTTGTTGTTGATGCAATCCGCGCGGCCACTGGCCGGGATTAATGCGCAATTGCAGCGGGGTATTGCGGCGGCGCAAAGTGTTTTTTCTTTACTCGATGAGAATGAAGAAATAAACGTGGGCAGTCACAATCTTGAACGTGTCAAAGGTCGTATCGAATTCAAAAACCTGACCTTTAGTTATGAAAAAGACCGGCCGGTGATTCATGATTTAAACCTTGAAATAAATGCCGGCGAGAGTGTGGCGTTTGTCGGGCATTCCGGATCTGGAAAAACCACGCTAGTTAATCTATTACCAAGATTTTATGATATTCAACAAGGGTCAATCGAGATTGATGGACATAATATTGCGGATGTTCGATTAGATAGCTTACGTTCACACATCGCTTTAGTCAGCCAGAATGTCACCTTGTTTAATGACACGGTGGCCCACAATATTGCCTATGGTGATTTGGATTCAGCGACCACAGAGGATATAAGAGCCGCCGCAAAAGCCGCGCATGCATTAGAGTTTATCGAACAACTGCCCAATGGGTTTGACACCCTGGTGGGTGAAAATGGCGTTCGTTTTTCCGGTGGTCAGCGCCAACGCATCGCCATCGCACGTGCCATACTAAAAGATGCGCCGATATTGATTTTAGACGAAGCGACCTCGGCCCTGGATACCGAATCGGAGCGCCACATCCAGTCCGCACTCAATGAAGTGATGAAAGACAGAACGACCCTGGTGATAGCACACCGTCTGTCTACTATTGAGCGAGTGGATAAAATAGTGGTGTTAGACAATGGACGAATAATTGAGACGGGCAAACACAACGAGTTGTTAGCAAAAAGCGGGACTTATGAAAAACTTTATAAACTCCAGTTTTCTGAAACATCCGAATCAAAATAACTGAGTCCAGGTGAGTAGTATTTAAATGAGATTCGGGATCAAACAAATAATCAGTCATGCGTTACAGCAATCCTGGTACGACAAATCCGGATTAACCTTAGTGTTGCGGCCGCTGTCCTGGTTGTTTGTCTTAATCTACCTTATTCGCCGTTATTTTTATCGTGTCGGCATTCTAAAATCCACCAGCTTAAGCGTGCCAACTATAATTATTGGTAATCTAACCGTGGGCGGAACCGGTAAAACGCCACTGGTAATATGGCTGGCGAAATATCTAAAAGAGCTGGGATATAAACCCGGTATATTAAGCCGCGGTTACGGTGGCATGGCACATAGTTGGCCACAACAAGTTCGGCCCGATGCCGATCCTTATATCGTGGGCGATGAGGCGGTTGTGATCTCGCGTCGCACCGGATGTCCGATGGCGGTTGGGCCAGATCGAATTGCCGCCGGCCAGGCCCTGCTGAAATATTCGGATTGTGATATCGTGATTAGCGATGACGGCTTGCAGCATTATCGTTTAAAAAGAAATATCGAAGTCCTCGTGATCGATGGGATTCGGCGTTTTGGGAATGGCTTTTGTTTACCTGCAGGGCCATTGAGAGAATGTATCTCACGTAAAGATGAAGTGGATTGTAAGGTCACCAATGGTGTGGCGGCGCAGGGTGAATATGCGATGTCTTATTCTGGAAAAGACATTGTTAATTTAGTAAGCGGCGAAACGAAACCACTGGCTGATGTCGGTGAACATCCCATTAAGGCCGTTGCCGGTATTGGCAACCCGGATCGCTTTTTTAATTTTTTACGTGCCCAGGGTTTGCGGTTGGAGACCCAATCATTTCCGGATCACTATTTATATCAGGATGATTCAATCGAAGCGGATGAAGACATGGTGGTATTAATGACCGAAAAAGATGCGGTGAAGTGTCAGCGATTCGCAAAACCAAACTGGTGGTATGTGCCGGTAAACGTCGAGTTGCCAAAAGAGTTTGGTCTGCAAATAATTAGCTTACTAGAGAAAAGTCACTAGAGAATAGTCATGGATAAAAAATTATTAGATATATTTGCCTGCCCAATCTGCAAGGGCCCGTTAAAATTTAAATCCGATAGCAATGAATTAATTTGTCCGGCGGATCGCCTGGCCTATCCGATACGAGACGGAATCCACGTCTTGTTTGAAGATGAGGCTAGAGAATTAGAAGCGGATGAGGAAATTAGCTAGTGCCGTTCACGGTCGTCATTCCCGCGCGATACGCCTCGACCCGACTGCCCGGTAAAATATTAAAAGACATCGGCGGTAAAAGCTTATTACACCGTGTTGTGGAATGTGTACAAGCCTCTAAAGCCGACTCGATCATCGTCGCAACGGATGACCCGCGAATAGTTGTCGAGGCAAATAATATAGGCGTCGAGGTGTGTTTAACCGATGAAGCCCACCAGTCCGGTACCGAACGAATTGCCGAAGTCGTGACAAAACGAAAAATACCCACGGATACTATTATCGTAAACGTGCAGGGCGACGAACCGTTTATGCCAGCCGCCTGCATCGAACAAGTTGCCAACTTATTAATGCAAAACCCACACGCCGAGATGGCTACCTTATATACCCACCTGTTAGAAACAACTGAGATCACCGACAGCAACGTGGTTAAAGTCGTGGTCAACAACAACCATGAGGCCATGTATTTCAGCCGCGCACCGATCCCCTGGTTTCGTGACGAATATGAAAAAGAAATCTATGCAGCAACGCATTTACAAAACACCTTCAGACACATTGGCATCTACGCCTATCGCGCCGGTTTTGTCCAAAACCTGATTGAATACCCCGCATGCCGATTAGAACAAATCGAAAAACTCGAACAACTCAGAGCGCTATGGAATGGACACGTCATCCAAACCGCACAAGCCGTTGAAGTCCCGGGACCTGGGATTGATAGTGAAGCGGATCTAACGGCGGCAAGAGAATTCGTCGCCCGTCAGTAGTAAGGGACATCATACCCGCAGGGCACTTTTCCCTTGGAGAAGGGAATCCATGATCCGTCATTCCCTTGGAGATGGGAATCCATAAAATTAGGAACCAATATCTTCAACATACGTCTTTCCCTTGTCATCCTGATGAGTGCAACGACGAAGGATCTTACGCGTAAAGGAACCTACCTGGAAAAAACCAAGATCCTTCGCTTCGCTCAGGATGACAATAGCTGCGTACAAGATAACAATCGCTTTGTTCAGGATGACAATATTCAAAAAATTAAATAATTTCTACTTTCTCAGTTTGTTAAATCAAGCGCCAGAAAAGTAGGGTGCAACTCATTCCGGTCAGCGGTTAATACCGGAACCGTCGTTGTGGCGGGGACACGACGATGTGCATCGCCATGTTGATTCGGTTGAATGTCGGTTTCATCCAACGGTTGCTGCAATACTAGTTCCTGGCTATATTCTAAAACCTCAATGATTAGATAAGCACGGGTATTGTGTAACACCTGCTTGCCAATCATGCCGCGAAGTTGTACGAGGGTTATGTCCAGTTCACCCATATAGATAAGCCCCATCGAAATAGGAAAATGCTGTACTTCCATAGAAATTAGATTGAAATGAACAAACTTTCAAGATAAGCCGTTTAAACTAATTCTGATTAACGCCAGGATGTTGATTATACAGGGAAAATTACATTTATTATTAAGTGGTATTCGCTCACCACAGGCCGTAAAATTAGCATTCCATTATATTTAAATCATTTATACGTAGTCGCTAGTTAAGATGAAAAAAATCAAAGTCTTATTTTTCTGTATGGGCATTAAACAGATATAAGACAACCCTTTGTATTATTAGTGAAAAACATTTATTCCCAAAATGTTTCCAATATTCGTATATCACATCTGGGTATCAGCCAAAAAAGTTAACAAAACGAGAGATTAAAATTTTCTTTAATCGACTTCACATATCACTGTCGACGCAGAGTGACCCTTCAGCTAGAATATTCCAATGAGTACAGAGAAAAATATTGATATACAAGAACTTAGCCAGGCTGAGCGTATCCTCTTAGCTGAAGAACTATGGGATAGTATTGTGACACAGAGCGATACGCTAAAAGTAACGGCAGAGCAAAAACAAATTCTCGATGCACGTCTTGCCAACTATCAGGCTGACCCGGAAGCGGGCACGAACTGGGATTCCATTAAGGACGAAATGAAATAGGGATGGTTTATAAACTTATAATTCGTCCTGAAGCAAGGGCGGATTTATTGGATGCCTTTCATTGGTATGAGGAGCAAAGAACCGGTCTCGGTCATGATTTTAAGCTCTGTGTTGATGAAGTGATGTCTATGTTAAGTAAGCATCCAAACCTATTTCCTTCAGTCCATAAACACGTCAGAAGAGCATTTATTAAACGTTTTCCTTTCGGAATATTCTATATTGTTGTGAATGAGACGGTGGTCATCCTTGCGGTCCTGCATGCAAGACGTGATCCTGCCAACTGGAAAAAACGACTTTAAAATAACGGTCATATAAAATTCATGAAGCTTGATCAGATAACGAACTGATAATATATTTCAGTTAAATTTAATTTTGATAACAAGCAAACACTACATATGAACGACCTGTTTATCCCTTTGAGTGAACACGAAATTGAACAGCTTGATCAATTTATGCTCTATCGAATTTCTGAAGACGCCGATACCGAACTTCTGGACGAAGGTGTGTTGGATATTTCCGAACTGGATGGCTTTTTCACTGCACTGGTGAGTGGACCGGTAATGATGTCCCCTTCGCAATGGCTGCCTGAACTCTGGGGGAATTTTGAACCCGCATGGAATAATGAAAAAGAGATTGAAACGATTTTTTCTTTATTGATACGGCACATGAACGGTATTGCGTCCACCTTGATGGAACAGTCTGACAATTTCATCCCCATCTTTTTGGAACGAGAAATTGAAGGTAAGACCTATACGATTGTTGATGAATGGTGTGAAGGATACTCACGCGGCGTGGCACTTACAGCTGATCAGTGGAAAGAAGGTGGTCAGGAGATGGATGAGTTGCTGGCACCCGTGTTCGCGTTCACCAGCACCATGCAATGGCCAGCACATGATTTGAGTGAAGATGAATTTAAATCTGCCCATGCTGCCATTATCCAGAATGTTCGTACAATACATAACTATTGGCTTGCACGACGGGAAGATGTTTCACTGTCACCTGAACCGGTACGAAGTCGAGAACAGTGTGTGGGTCGAAATGATCCCTGTCCCTGTGGTAGTGGTAAGAAATACAAAAAATGTTGCTTGCACTAAACTCATTCGGGCTAAAATAGCCATATTGATTCTTTCTGTTGCCAGATTAATATAGCGAGAGATATTTCTAGTAATATTATGCATATCAACTATGCCGATATAGAGGACGCCTTCAACTTTGTTTGCTTTGGTCAGCACTATGATCATCAGGCTTTTCTTTGCAAAGAGACCGGCAGGATTTATTGGTATTCTGAATTTGGTGATAGTCCTGATGAATTACCAGCCGACATCGATGATCCAAAATACATCGAAATACCTAATAAGAATGAACTCGGTTTGGGAAAAAGAATGGTCTTAGATTTTGCGTATGCGCATTTATCCGATGATGATATTCACTCAATCGAGTCGATGTTTCAAAGAAAAGGTGCTTATTCAAGATTTAAAGATTTTCTAATTGGAAAAGGCTTGATTGATAAGTGGCATGCTTATGAAAACCAGGCGCAGGAAATTGCGTTGAGGAAATGGTGCCAGATGAATGATATCATGGTCCAGAACGTTGTGGCGCAATCGTAGGTTCATCATCGACGACTGAGTATAAAATAGGTACTATTCGCTCCGAATTAAATTCCCAAAATAGCTATGCAACTATATGATTCTATTAGGCTCTAAAGTGCTGTATATACCCCTATTGGGAAACTGAATATAGACTGTAACTTGTTGTAAATTATGAAAATAATTAAAGTCCTTTTTGTTTGTATGGGCAATATTTGTCGTTCTCCGACCGCGGAAGGCGTGTTTCGGCAATTACTCGAACAGCATGGGTTAGCCGATTCGGTTATCACCGATTCTGCCGGAACACATGCCTACCACGTTGGCGAGCCACCCGATCGGCGTGCTCAAGCTACCGCACAAAATCGTGGATTTGATCTTAGTGATATACGCGCACGAAGTGTTGCGGACGATGATTTTGATCACTATGACTATATTATTGCCATGGATGCGGATAATCATGCCAATCTGTTGCAGCGTTGTCCGGCTGAACACCAGGATAAAGTCGATTTATTTTTGAGCTATGCGCCTGAGCTACCGATAACGGAAGTACCCGATCCCTATTATGGTGGGGCTAAAGGTTTTGAAAATGTGTTTGATATGGTCGAGGCCGCTTCACTGGGCTTGATTGCGGACATCAAAAAGCGTCAAGGCTGATTCTATTCTATTTATTTACTGGACAATAAAAGCGGTAAAATAAATATCATCAATAGCGGGATCACCAATTTGTACGGTGAGTAAATCCTGAACTTCTTTTAAGGCTTTTTCCCTCAACTTCTGCTTACCGGCAACGGTTTTAATGTCACCCGAGGTTTGTTCGCTTAACAGCAGCATCATTGTGTGCTGGATGGCGGGAAGATGTGCATACAAATGGTCTTTTATTTCATCTTTTTTGACTTTGAGTTGTGCATTGACCTGTAAAAACGACAGGCTACCTTTATCGGCAAGATTCACGACGAAGGGCGTTTGTATTTCAAAATAGGGTGTGGATCCGCCACCACCACCCGCGAGGACCAGATTGGGTGAAACAAAGAGTAAAAGTAATATAAAAATTGGGGTGCGCATGATAGTTAACCTGAGAGCGACTCAAGTTAACTATCGGACGTAAAACGTATTTCTTTATTGGCTTCTTTTGTTAATTGCTAGCCGGAGGCTCTTTCACTTCGGGCTTTACGGCAGCCGGCGCTGATGCCGGTGCCGATGTCTGGGCTGGCTTGTTATCCACTGGTTTTGCCGCAGCTGTGGGTGCCTGAGCGGCGGTGCTTTGAGTGGATGAAGCTGCAGGGGCCTGGGCGGGGCTAGATTGATTTCCTACTGGAGCCGAATTAATAGCTTGAGTGGCAGGGGGCTTGTTCTGGTTGGTCGATGGAGCTGAACCAGTTGCTTGGTTTCCCTGACCGCTTGTTTGTCCAGTTTGTGACGTTGGACTTTTTTGCGGGTTAGCATCGGTATTCGGGGTCGCATTTTGTGCATTGCTATTTTGGTTGTTGCTATTGCTACGACGACGACGACCACCGCGGCGACCACGACGATTACCCTGGCCTGAGGCATTCTGATTGCCTTGACCCTGACCCTGACCCTGATTTTGCTGGCCTTGCTGACCTTGGGTAGTGCTCTGGCCCTGGTTTTGTGCTTCTGCCTGACTCGGCTTTGGAGCCTGACTCTGGGCTGGCTCTTGATTTTGGCCTTGGGTATTAGGCTTATTCTGTCCCTGGGCGGGAGCCTGGTTCTGTCCCTGGGCGGGGGCCTGGTTCTGTCCCTGAGTGGAAGGCTGGCTTTGTCCCTGATTTTGCCCTTGATTCTGTTTGGGATTCTGATTTTGGCCCTGGCCTTGATTGGCCGACTGATTCTTATTTTGGTTGCGGTTCCGGTTGCGGTTACGATTTTGGTTTCGATTCCGATTCTGATTCTGGTTCCGCTTGGCACCTTGCTCAGTGCTCTGAGTTTGTTCTGACTTATTGTCCGCACCCTGAGCTTTTTGGCCGCCTTGACGACGGTTTTGGTTTTGACCTTGACGACGTTGTTGTGGGCGACGGTTACGTTGATTTTGATTGCGAGTATGTTGGCGACGTTGTGTTGATTTCGGTTTCTTGGGTTCGCCGGTACCAAATAGCGCTCGCCACAAACGCACAAAAAAACCAGGCCCTTGTACGACGGCGGGAGCCGGGCGAGGTGTGGCCGGCATCACTGATTTAATCGCAGGTTGTTCGGCTTTTTGTTGTACTTCTGCTGAAGTGGGTTCGGCTTCTGCTTCAATGGTCGTCGCCATTTCAAAACTGTTCGCTTTTGATAACTCCGGTGTCATGTCATTTTCACGTATACGAGCCACTTCAAAATGTGGCGTTTCAAGCTGGAGGTTCGGCACCAGAATGATCTCAGCTTTATGTCGCTGTTGAATCTCTTCAATGACCGTGCGTTTTTCATTCAGTAAAAACGTAGCCGTATCAACCGGAACCTGGGCCACCACGCGAGAAGTATTTTCTTTCATGGCTTCTTCTTCAACAATGCGCAAGATCGATAAGGCGAGTGACTCTACGCCACGAATCGTGCCCTGGCCTTCGCAACGCGGGCAGACAATCTGGCTCGATTCGCCGAGTGAAGGACGTAGACGTTGGCGAGACATTTCCAGTAAACCGAAACGCGATATACGACCGACCTGGACGCGGGCCCGATCCAGCTTTAATGCCTCGCGAAGACGATTTTCAACTTCACGTTGGTTTCGAGAAGGGGTCATATCAATGAAGTCGATCACGATGAGACCGCCAATATCACGCAGACGCATTTGCCGGGCTATTTCATCGGCCGCTTCAAGGTTGGTGTTCAAAGCCGTTTCTTCGATGTCACTGCCCTTGGTCGCTCTTGATGAGTTGATGTCGATAGAAATTAAGGCTTCTGTCGGGTCGATCACCAGGGCACCACCGGAAGGTAATCGTACTTCACGGTTAAAGGCCGATTCGATCTGGGTTTCGATTTGGTAGCGGGTAAAGAGCGGAACCCCATCGGAGTATTCTTTAATCCGGTGGGAGTTATGCGGCATCACCTGAGCCATAAACTCTTTGGCCTGTTTGTAAATTTCAGGTTCGTCGATAATGACTTCATTAATATCGCTGCGGAAATAATCGCGGATGGCACGAACGACGAGATTGCTTTCCTGATAAATCAAAAAAGGCGATTCACGTTTCTCGGAGGCCTCGGATATTGAACGCCAGAGATTAACCAGATAATCCAGATCCCATTGCAGTTCCTCGGCACTTTTGCCGACGCCGGCAGTGCGTAGAATCAAGCCCATGTCGGTCGGGATTTCGACCAGGCTGAGTGCATCGCGGGCCTCAGAACGGTCATCGCCTTCGATTCGGCGTGAAACGCCACCGGCACGAGGGTTATTTGGCATTAACACTAAATAACGACCGGCCAACGAGATAAACGTAGTTAGGGCAGCGCCTTTATTGCCTCGTTCTTCTTTTCCAACCTGGACCACCACCTCGATGTCTTCAGACAGCGCATCTTTGATGCTGACTTTGCCTTTAGACAGGTCGACGCCTTCTTTAAAGTATTCGCGGGAGATTTCCTTGAGTGGCAAGAAGCCATGACGCTCGGCACCATAGTCGACAAAGGCGGCCTCGAGTGAGGGCTCAATGCGTGTGATCTTACCTTTGTAAATATTAGCTTTTTTGGATAAGCGGGCGGTCGTTTCGATATCGAGATCATATAATCTCTGACCATCAACCAGAGCAACACGCAACTCTTCGGGTTGAGTTGCGTTAAACAACATACGTTTCATTTTTAAAACCTTTTCATTACGGCGCTCGACCACGGCAAAAGAGCAGTAGGGTCGCCAGACCAGTTCTTATTTACATAACCCTTTGTTGAAGTCAGTTATGTCTTGTTTAAATCGGTCCGTCTACCATGATTAAATCTGTGACCATGGGAGCGCAGTTTCATAATTGTGTCATAACATCTCGAGCGTTATTTCTAGTTACAGTTCGAACGCGAGACACACCTTTTTCTACAGACCATCTGCTACCTGCAAATGGTTATAAACCTGAGATTTGTGGGTCTATTCAGACCCGCTAGCAAAGCTAGATACTGTTAATATAACAGCCCTACCCGGATCCAGCAATGTTGTTAGGTTCGGGTTACAATAGCAGGCTATGAATTCGAATAAAAATCAAGCACATAACCCTGCATATAATAAAGTCCAGTGGCGCACAGTTGAGTCAGAATATGTCGGCCAACGCATTGATAATTACCTGATCCGGATACTGAAAGGGGTACCCAAGAGTTATATTTATCGAATATTGCGGCGTGGTGAAGTGCGCGTGAATAAGGGGCGTATCAAGCCGACCTACCGCTTACAAGCCGATGATGAGCTGCGTATCCCGCCTGTCAGGGTCAGCCAGACCAGTTCGGTCGTGGATGGCAAAAAGCCCGACTGGCTCGCCTCACGAATCCTGTATGAAGATAAGCGCATTATTGTTTTGAACAAACCGACGGGGCTGGCTGTCCATGGGGGGAGTGGCGTCCAATTTGGTGTCATCGAAGCCATGCGGAAATGGCGAGACGATTTACATTATCTTGAATTGGTTCATCGCCTGGACAGAGATACATCCGGCTGTCTGGTGCTGGCCAAAAAACGCAGTGCTTTACGTCAGTTGCATGAGCAATTGCGAGAGGGTGATGTTCATAAGCGATATCTGGCGTTGGTCGAAGGAAACTGGCCCTATGGTAATAAAACCGTGAATGCGCCATTACAAAAACAGGTATTACGCTCTGGTGAACGCATTGTGCGGGTGAGTGAGCAAGGAAAAGCGGCTTCAACCAGCTTTCGACTACTGGCGGCTAACAAAAAAGCCAGTTTGCTGGATGTTGAACTTCACACCGGTCGTACCCATCAAATCAGGGTTCATACGGCTCACATGGGCCACCCGATTGCAGGGGACGAAAAGTATGGCAACGACCGTTATAATCGCTATATTGCAGGCCTCGGATTTAAAAGGTTATTTTTACATGCACGAGGGGTGTCGTTTACCTTGCAGGAACCGACGGTAGAAGTCACAGTAAATGCACCACTGGATAAATCATTCGAAGATTTACTGGCAAAATTAGAACTAAGTTGGTAAGTAATATTGAATAAGTTTTTTTGAGTTGTCATTCAAACCGTAGCAAAGCGTAGCGCAAACGTGTTGTCATCCTGACTGGAGCGAAGCGGAATGGAAGGATCTTGCTCTTTGTAATACGAAATAATTTAAGATCCTTCCACTACGCTTCGCTCCAGTCAGGATGACAATCCATTCCACTTCGCTCCTGTCTGGATGATAATGTTGGAATTAAGGAATAGTAATAATGGCTGCGCCTGGATATCAAGAAAGTAGTAAAGTAAATATGAAACATAGAAAAGAACTCATTGTATTTGATTGGGACGGGACGTTGATGGACTCCCAGGCGCGGATTGTAAACTGCTTGCGCATCACGATTGCGGATATGGCTCTGACGGAACGTCATGATGAACAACTAAGCGATGTCATCGGTTTAGGATTTAGAGAAGCCTTGTTTTCATTGTATCCGCAGGATGGCGATCACTATCACACTGAATTTGTTGCTCGGTACCGACAATATTTTATGCATGAAGACAAAACACCGAGTGTAATGTTTGCAGGGGCACGTGAGTTGTTGATGGATCTCAATGAGCAGGATTATTTTCTTGCCATTGCGACGGGTAAAGGGCGAATCGGCCTGGATCATGCTTTAAAAGAAAACGAAATAGGGCAACACATTCATGCCAGTCGTTGTGCGGATGAAACACGATCAAAACCACATCCACAAATGCTCGAAGAGTTAATGGATTTTTTTGCCGTTGAACCTGAAGACACCATCATGATAGGTGATACGGAATATGATTTAGAAATGGCAAACAATGCAAAGGTGCAGTGTCTCGCGGTGAGTCATGGTGTACATGACCAGGCGCGTTTAGAAAAATTTAACCCCGTCACTTGTGTCGCGAACATAACTGAACTCGATTCGTGGCTAAGTGATCATTTAATTAAAGGAAACGGATAAAATTATGTCTGATCAACAGGTAAATTCGGAACAAAATGATCCTAAATGGGAAAAAGAGGTATTAACCAAACTTTTGTTTGCGACGCTCGAGGAGCAGAAGAAGACGCGTCGCTGGGGGATTGTTTTTAAAGGTTTTATCGCAGGGTATTTATTGCTGGTTTTATTCGGCATGGTTGTCTCCAGCGTGACCAAGGATGCTTTGCCAAGAGGTGAGCATACTGCACTGATAGAAGTGAAGGGCGTTATTTCTGCCGATGCTGAAGCGAGTGCCGATAATATAGTGACCGGTCTACGTCGCGCCTTTAAAAATGATGACGCTAAAGCGGTTGTGCTTCGCATCAATAGTCCCGGTGGTAGCCCTGTACAGGCCGGTTATATTAATGATGAGATCATACGCCTACGTGAAAAGCACCCGGATAAAAAGTTATATGCGGTTATAACCGACTTGTGTGCATCTGGTGGATATTACATAGCGGCCGCTGCTGATGAAATTTATGCCGACAAGGCCAGTGTAGTGGGTTCCATTGGTGTGGTGATGAATGGCTTTGGCTTTGTTGATTCGATGAAAAAATTGGGGGTTGAACGTCGCCTGTATACCGCAGGTGAAAATAAAGGCTTTTTAGATCCGTTTTCACCTCAAAAAGCCGATGAGATTCAACATGTACAAGGTTTGCTAGGTCAGATACATCAACAATTTATCGATACCGTTAAAGCCGGTCGTGGCGACAAGCTAAAGGACGAGAAAAAATTATTTAGTGGTCTGGTCTGGACGGGCGTGGAAGCGCAAGAGTTAGGCCTGGTCGATAAGTTTGGTAGCAGCAGTTTAGTTGCTCGCGAAGTGGTAAAAGCTGAAAAATTGGTGGATTACACTTTAAAACCAACTTATTTTGAACAACTTGCGGAACGTTTTGGGGTTGCCGTTGCAGGTAAGATGTTCGAAACAATGACCAATAGTACTTTTTCGTTAAATTAAATGACTATACCCGCAGGGCACATTATCTGCAGAATTTTTATCCCGCAGAGGTGGGAATCCATGGTTCTGGATTCCCCCTCTCCAGGGAATGACGTAAACAAAATACAGTACCTACAAGCAAAAGTACCCCGCGGGTATGACGTAATCAAAATTCTGCACCTACGCTCAAAGGTCTGTCTAAAAACATGGCAGTTATATCTATAAATAGCCCCCAATTTTTCTTCTAAATTCGATATAATCGACGATATCAATAGCACGAAACACGAAAGTCATATGCAACTCTCCCAACAAGATAGTCTCCGAATTAATGTTTTACTTCACCAACCGCTTGATGCGGTTCGCATTGATGACGGCAAAATGATCGTCTATGGATTGACAAAAAAAGGCGAGGCAAAGATTGAATTAAATCCAAATTGTAAGGATGAGGTTTACATCAAACGGGTAAAAGAAGTTATCTCCAGCCACGTCTTAGGGTCACCCGGTGGCTACCCGGTATTTTTAAAACGCTGGACTCGTATGGGTCAAGCACGCGCTGACAGTCTTGAAAACCTGTTAAAGCTTGGCGAGCCCGAAGCGGTGGTCGCCGTCGTCGGCGCGCAGGGCATTACCAATGAAATTGCACGTCGCGCCTGGTGGGTCATGCCTAATAGTGAAAATGCCAGGAGTATGCTCGCCAATGAAGCGGTGGTTAACGGCGACATGGGTAAAGTGTTAGCGGAATTCCTGCTCGAATTTTTACCGTTTGAAGAGGAGCCTCGCAATATTATTGAGTCGGTGCGTCTGGTTTTACAGCCAGGGCTGGTTTCAGAGGATGTGTGCAAAGAGTTATGGAAAAAAGGTCAGCGCAAGAATGCCTTTTTGGTTGGATTCTTAAAAACCGACGAACATACCATTCCCGAGCAAGCAGATGAACATGCGCTGTTATCGCAATGGCAAGCAAAATTAAGCGATCTGGCCGCAAAAGAGAATAAATATGCGGGTCTATTATTAGAGATATTAAAACCAGAAGGGCAGGCATATTTTAAAACCATCGAAGCGGTCTTGAAAAAACCGGCCAACCAGGATGTTGTGGTGGCCCTGTTTGAGGCGATTGAAGGACGGTTTAATTTGATTCGTCCACACGATGAAAAACGTCGTGACATAGAGCAGATTGTTAATGAAGCAAAAAAATATTGTTCGGAATGTTCAAACGATGAAGATAAAATTGCGCTGGAGCAAATCAACATCTTATGCCCCGAATTATTGTCCATGCTAGAGAATTTGATGATACTGTCTTTTGTTGGCGAACAACTGGTTGCACCTATATTTGCAACGACGGATGCGGTTGGCAGTGTTATGCGTAGAAAAATAGAACCCGTGACTAAACCTTTAACCAGTTGTCTGAATGTTCTTATGAATTAGTTTAGACAGATGAGTTTAAACTTTACCTCAATCGCGCTGTCACTGGTCGTCATCGTTCCCGATCAATCCTTAGAGCAACAACTCGCTGCCTCGCCACACGTGGTTACCGATGAATTGGTTGAACAAATAATCAAATATGAACAGCAATACCAGCTGGGCTATTATCCGGCGCTTGATTTTTTCATTCAAAATAAAGCGGTCGAGACCGATCTCATCGATGCTGTGCAAAATATATCCTGGGTGGTTACCAGCATGGTTCAGAATGAGGTCAAAATAAAATTACGTCCCGCCTTCTCAAACATTAAATTCGAGACGATTCAACCGCTCGCTTATACCATGCCGACCGTGCGTCCGACCGATATGCATTCTCTCGAAAAACTTTCTGAACATTTCAGTCTGTCGACGGTCAAATTGAACTTAATTGCAACTCTGATTCAAAAAGTGGTGGATAAGCCGGCGGCACAGTCTTTTGCCAAAAATCTGGCATACCGTTGGCTGAAAGATTCATTTGCAGATGTCAAAATAACCAGCTCGGCAGTGATCGGATAATTTGGATAAAAACTGTATATTTATATGGTCTATAATATTTTTATCGTTTTGTCAGTAACTTGTGAATTAGTTTGTGTTAGGTTTTAAAGATAAGATACACTAATAAATAATTTGAGACACTACAGGATGTATTAAGCTCATGCCTCAAACTAAAAATACGAATCAGGCATTCCAAGACCTTGATATAGGCGCAATCTATCAAACCTTTAATGATGTGCGCGCAGAGTCTGAATCGATTTGCAAACCGTTGGAAATCGAAGATTATGGGATTCAAACCATGCCGGATGTCAGTCCGCCTAAATGGCACCTGGCTCATACCAGCTGGTTTTTTGAAACCTTTATTTTAAAACCCTTCGTCCCGGATTATTCCGTATTTCATCCAAAATATGAGCATCTTTTCAATTCTTACTATGAACAGGTAGGGACCTTTCATCCCCGACCCGAGCGCGGTTTACTTTCGCGACCGACGGTCGCAGAAGTTTATGAATATCGACAATATATAAACGAACAAATGACTTTTTTGTTGCTTAACTTAAACAATTGTAAACTTAGCCAACAAGATCAAAATGAAATATTAAGACGTACCGAGATTGGCCTGAATCATGAGCAACAACACCAGGAATTAATGTTAACGGATATCAAGCATATTTTTGCGAACAATCCATTAAAACCGACTTATTTGCAGCTCAAGTCCACCCCACCAATTAACAGCACAGCGATAGAATGGCATGCACATCCTGCTGGTATTTATAAAATCGGATATACGGGTGACGATTATGCCTTCGACAATGAAGGGCCTGCACATAAAGTTTATCTGCAGGCATTTCGAATTGCTTCTCGATTAACCACTAACCAAGAGTTTTTAAGTTTCATTGAGGCCGGTGGCTATCAGAATCCGGCTCATTGGTTATCGGATGGTTGGAAGAAGGTGCAAACTGAACAATGGCAACAACCATTTTATTGGTATAAAGAAAACGAAACCTGGTATGAGATGACCCTGGGTGGTATGCGCCGGCTTGATCTGCATGCACCGGTATCACATGTTAGCTTTTACGAAGCCAATGCCTATGCGAACTGGAAAGAAAAACGTCTACCGACCGAGCAAGAATGGGAAGTAGCGGCCAGTCAATATACAATCAAAGGTAATTTCAGAGAACAGGGCTATTTACAACCCATTGCAAATAATGGGACAGACCATCATCAATTCTATGGTGATGTTTGGGAGTGGACTCAATCAAGCTATTCTCCTTATCCGGGTTACCAGGCTGCAGCAGGTGCATTAGGAGAATATAATGGTAAATTCATGAGTAGTCAGTTCGTTTTACGTGGCGGCTCATGTATCACACCACAAAATCATATCCGGAACAGTTATCGTAACTTCTTTTATCCAGGTGATCGTTGGCAATATTCTGGAATCAGACTCGCGGAGACAAGCTAATGTCACAAACTTCAGCTAACCTCGATATTCAATTTTATGATTATCATCCTGAGCAATCAGATTTTTATAATGAAGTTGTCGTTGGATTAAAGGCGACTCCTAAAGTAATTCCGCCCAAATTTTTTTATGATGAAGTTGGGTCGAATTTATTTGAGCAGATCTGCCAACTACCTGAATATTACCCAACCCGTACCGAACAAGAAATACTTTCAAAAAATGCCAGAGAGATCGCGAACATTATTGGTACCCATAGTTACATACTCGAACCAGGCTGTGGTAGTTGTGAAAAAATTAAAATATTACTCGATACATTAAGACCCAAGGCCTATGTGCCTATGGATATCTCGAAAGACTTTCTACAAAAATCCGCACAAGCTATCTCTGATGAATTTCCCTGGTTAGACGTGCATGCCGCCTGTGTCGACTTCACGGCTCCAATTGAATTACCTTTTTGCCCTGAAAATGAACATAAACTGGCATTTTTCCCGGGATCCAGTGTTGGTAATTTTGAACCCAAACATGCTAAACAATTTTTACGCCAGGTTGTTGATATGGTAGGCAAAGGTGGTGGGATGTTAATTGGTGTGGATTTGAAAAAAGAAGAACAATTATTATGTGACGCCTATAACGATGATGCAGGCGTTACCGCTGAATTTAATCTAAACTTGCTTTCTCGGATTAATGACGAACTGGATGCGAATTTTAATTTAGAACATTTCGATCATCATGCATTTTATAATTCAGACATCGGTCGGATTGAGATGCATTTGGTTAGCCAGAAGTCACAAGAAATAAAAGTAGGCGAGCATTTAATTAATTTCACTGCTGGTGAAAGCATACACACTGAAAACTCATACAAATACACGATTAAAGAATTTCAGCAGCTCGCTGGTGATGCTGGTTTTATGCCGGTCGATGTATGGACGGATGATGAGAAACTATTTAGTGTTCATTATTTTGAAGTCCCCAACTGCTGACGATTAATTTTTTGCCGAAAGTGGCTTAAATATTTCTTTGACAGAATCTGGCGATCAAATTTTCCATTTTCATTTTGCGGTATTTGTTTAACTATTTCAATATGTTGTGGGAGCATGTAATTAGGTAGGATTTTTTTACATGCATATTTGATTTGCTCGATACAGTATGGGTTGCCTTCGTCGACTGTTATCAACACCAGTATCGCTTGCCCCAGCGTTGCATGAGGTACGCCTAGAACAACCACCTCGTTTGCAAGTCCAGTTGTATGTATTACTTCTTCAATCTCGGTTGGGCTGACTCGGTATCCAGAAGTTTTAATCATGTCGTCTTTGCGTCCGATAAAATACATATAACCTTCTTTATCCATACGCACGGTATCGCCGGACCAGGCGGCCTTAGATTTCGGTGATTGTTCATTTAAGTGTTCTGGTGCTGGTCGGAAACATTTTGCCGAGTTTTTTGGGTCTTTCCAGTACTCGATTGCGACATGAGGTCCAATGTGCACTAATTCACCTGGTTCGCCAGGTTTACAAGGCTGTCCATGTTCATTTACTACTATAATTTCTGCATTTGGTATGGCTTTGCCAATAGATTCAGGGCGATGGTCAATTTGGGCAGGTGGTAAATAAGTAGAACGAAAGGCTTCGGTAAAGCCATACATCAGGAATACTTCTGTTGCTGGAAGTTGAGCACGAATATTTTCAATAATATTTACTGGTAATACACCGCCTGAGTTTGTAATGTAGCGTAATCTATTTTTTACATCATCTGACCACGAAAGCTCTTTTAATTGCATCCATAGGGTAGGTACTGCAGCCAGCCCGGTGATCGCTTCTTGCTCAATAGTTCGGGTTATGTCCACAGGGAACATATAATCCAGTAATACCACACTAGCTCCGCAATAAAAGGCGGTCGTTAATTGGCTTAAACCATAATCAAAACTAAACGGTAAAATTGCCAGCAATCTATCCTGGTTCGTGTTTTTTAAATATAGTGTTACGCTCTTAGCTCCAGAAACCATATTCAGATGAGAAAGCACAACACCCTTTGGTTTTCCAGTACTCCCCGAGGTATAAAGAATGGATGCCATATCGGTTTCTGTTGTTGCATGGAATGTTTTATTGTTATCGTAGATGCTGATTAATTGTCCCCAGTTATAAAATCTAATATGTGATGGCAGAAAATTGATTTCATTACTTTCTACAGAGTCGACGCTTATTATTGTTTCCAATTCAGGACATTTTTTCAGATTAGGGAGTAAGGCTTTCAGCCGCTGGTTGTTTGTAATTAAGATACGTGCGCCAGAATCCTGTAGAATGTATTCGACTTGTTGATTTTTTAGCAGCGGGTTTAGCGGGACAAAGACTCCTCCGGCTTGCGATGTCGAAAAAAAAGAAATAACGGTTTCAAATTGTTTTGGCAGGTAAATCGCAACACGATCATTTTTATTCAGCCCAACATTTATTAAGCCTTCCGCAATAGAAAGAATATTATCCTTTAGTTCATGATAGCTCAATTCAGAGCCCTTAAAACCAACTGCCGGCGAATCAGGGGCGCGTACAGAAGATTCTAGAATTAATTGATGGAGTAAAGTGCTCATTAATATAAGCTATTGGTAAGAAGAAAATTAATTAGAGGAATCAAAAATTGTAAAGATCGAAGTAAGGTGCAATAAAAGCGATCAATTTAAATAAATTATATATAGAGTTATTCATATTTTGTGACTCTTTAGTTTGTTGAACGTCCAAGCCAGGAATGGCGAGTCTTGTTTTCAGGCGTTTGTTCTGGCAACGTTATAAAATATGTATTGTTGACAGGTGCTTGTAGTTTAACAGAAAATGTCTTTAATTCATCTCGCCTAAACACATCGAATAGAATTGTGTCTTCAGAAAAATAAGTTGATAGTAACGAGAGAAGGTTATCTTTGCTGGCCTTTAATTTGTTTATAGCGATAATGATGTCTCCACAGGCAATACCGGATTGTTGAATGGCGCCGCCATCATAGACCACCTGAACTTTGGCGCCGAGAGGGTTGCTTAGTAATTTAACGCCCAAATTGAAAGTGTTGTTCTCCTTATCACTGGGTTTGCCTCCTGTGTCATCCATATTATCGGTCGCACGTTTTTCTAATTTTAAACCAACAACTTCAAGCAATGAACCGAGGGGCAGGTCATCCAGGCTATCAAGATAGTCAGCGAAAAAGTCCGAGAAAGATTGTTTAGTTAGTGATTGTATGATGTCGGGAATGGTTGAGCTATTGATGCCTATCCCTTTGTTACCATACGAAAGCCATAGTTCGCGCATCACGTCATCAAGAGAGTTTTTATGTTTACTGACCGCGCGAATTTTCAAATCCAGACACATTGCGAACAGGGCGCCTTTTACGTAGTAACTTACAATGGCATTAGGTGCGTTTTCATCTTGCTGGTAGAATTTAGTCCAGGCATCATAACTTGATTCTAATAAAGTTTGTTTGTGACGACCACTGCCACGCATCACGCGAGTTATATTTTTACCTAATAACTCAAGATAGGTTTTTTCATCGATTGTCTTACTTCGTACCAGTCCCAATTCATCGTAATATGAGGTAATACCTTCAAAGGCCCAAAGCAACTCGGTATAGGTCTCGTTTTGTAACTGGTAAGGTATAAATTCCTCGGGTTTAATTCTTTTGATATTCCAGGTATGGAAATATTCATGACTAAATAAACCTAATAAATTAACGTAGTCATCATTTAACTTCTGTACGCCTTTTATTGGTAGATCTTTGCGGTTACAAATTAATGCGGTTGAGCTGCGATGTTCCAATCCACCATAACCACTTCCTACAATGGTTAGTAGAAATATATAACGTTCCATTTCAGGTAGCTCACCAAACATATTAACGTGAGTTTGACATATTTTTTCGACATCGGTTGCCAGGCGTGTTAAATCGCTAGTGTGTACACCGGTGATGATAATATGATGAGGAATACCATTAACCTTGAAGTCAATGTTGTCGAAGCAGCCCATTTCAACCGGATGGTCTATCAGTGCCTCATAGTTCTCGGCTGAATAATTCCCGGCAGAAAAGAGTTTGGTTTGTTCTCGCGTCAGTGTTGTCGCTACTTGCCAATCTTTGTAGTTTTTATCATTTGGTAAGTTGATAGTGACCTGCACAGGATCGTTTTCCTGATCTTTTACGGCCAAAAAAACACTGCTGCCATTAAAGAAAGCATGAGTTGTGTCCAGGTGCGCGGTGCGTACCGATAAATCCCATGCATATACTTTATAAGTAATCTCGATTGGCGAAGATGTTTTATCACAAAGCCAGGTTTGCTTGTCTTGTTTGCTTAAGCTAATCGGCTGGTTATTACTGGTGGCGCTAATTTCGGTTATGTTTTTAGCAAAGTCACGGATCATGTAACTGCCAGGTATCCACGCAGGCAAATAAACGATCTGGCCACCTGGGTCAGGTTTTTGAATAGAACATACCACCTCATACAGGTGTGCTTCAGGTGAGGAGGGGGTAATGGTGTATTGAATATTAAAGTCTATTTTATCTGTCATAGATTATCTTAGGGACGCTCGACCTTGATCCAGACCTGGTTTACATCGGTTGAGCGAATACGGGTACTATAATTGATACCCGATTCGGATAGATTCTTATCATGATCCGTGCCGCCGATATAGATCCATTGTCCAAGTTTACCGGTAACAACGGTTTCTATCTGGCTGGAATCAATGGCGAGACGATTGTCGCTCCTTGATTGTTTCTGTTGCTGAATGGTGAGAGTAACATTGTCGCCTTTAGTTTGTGGTTTAACACGAAAGCCGGACATCACTTTTCTATATTGTACTGATTCAGTTACGGTTCCGTCGGGGTTACGAAAACGTCGAGCATAAGGGATGGACTGTCCCATGGATATAGTGCCCCAATAACCTTCAGTGACTGACATGGTTTGCACTTCTGCATTTTTGTCTTTCGATTTTGTTTCATAAATTCGCGCATCAAATTTTACTTTATCATTTGAATTGGTGACGGTCAGATCGCCTTCTTGACGATTATTAGGATCACCGATCTCGACACTAGCAATGTCACCTTTTGCTTTAATCGACACCGAGCCACCCCGATCATTTTGATTTGACTGGTCCTGGTAAGAGACCGATATCTTAAGCTGGTTTGGGTTAACGTCAATCTCTTCAAGCATCGCTTGAATCTGGCTGATATTAGTAGGCGTGCTTTTAATGATTAGCTTATAACCTGTCCCGCTAAGACTGCCTTCTGGATCCAGCATAGGTCTGACTATTGGAATGACTTCTTCCGAGCTACGATGCAGTAGTTGTATGGTCTCTATGATCATCTCAGACCATGCATTCATTGAAACAAAAAATAAAAGAATTGCGGTTAGGGTTTTCATGTCAATAAAGTTGTTATATGTGAAGGCGCTTGAAATCTAAAACCGGTTGGCTGTGTTCCCAGACCTCATTAAAATGATTCAAGAGTTCGCGTCCTAGTAGCGGATTATTGAAGTTGATAATGGCTTCATAACGTGTTGCCAGTTTTCTATGTAAAATTCCGCGCCCATCCGCAATGAGATACGATTGCGAGTCTGCGCGGTAGTCAACATGTACGTGCCGAATTTCTATCGAACTGGTTAAACGACGGGCCAACTCGACGATGCGATGGCCATGTTTAATAGATTTATCTGGGTCTATCACTAAAATCCTAACTTTAGATTTGTCATTACGTACGACCAGATCTCGCAGTGCACTAATAAATTCAGAATTATCATAAATTCGTGAAGCCATATCACGAGTAAATATATCGATGGTTTGAGATACCTGAGAGACCAGTTCTAAAATCAGGCGATGATTTTCTTCGCTTGTGTCAACCTGGATGTCATCTCCCGAGACGCCCAGGCGGTGTTCGATTATTTCAGCTACTTCACTCTCGTCATCCATTAGCTATTACTCATGTGTTTGCTGCTACATTAAAAATTATAATCGAATAAATCCGGGTTGCCAGTGTTATTTGCTATTAGTCTGATCTTGCTGTCATACCCGCAGGGCACATTTCCCTTGCAGTGCCTCTTATTGTCATACCCGCAGGGCACATTCCCCTTGGAGAAGGGGAGCCATGTCTAATAGAAGATATCTCATGTTCAGGTTAATGACTTTGCAAGCCCAATATAACTGGCCGGGCTGAGCTCTTTTAAACGTTGTTTTTCATTATCGGGGATCTCGAGCTTATCAATAAACTCATGCATGCTTTGTTTGGTCATTCGCTGTCCGCGGGTTAAGTCCTTTAGTTTTTCATAAGGTTCCGGTACAGCGTAACGACGCATGACCGTTTGAATCGGTTCGGCCAACACTTCCCAATTTTGATCCAGATCGGCCATTAAAGCATTATCGTTTACTTCTAATTTCGATATTCCGCGCAAGGTTGAATGATAGGCAATGAGTGAATGAGCAATGCCTACCCCGAGATTTCTTAATACGGTTGAATCAGTGAGATCACGTTGCATGCGCGAGATGGGTAATTTCATCGCGAGATGCTCAAACAATGCATTGGCAATACCAATGTTGCCTTCGGAATTTTCAAAATCGATTGGGTTGACTTTATGGGGCATGGTAGACGAACCAACTTCACCAGCAATCGTTTTTTGTTTGAAATAACCCATTGAGATATACGTCCAGATGTCGCGATCAAAATCCAATAAAATTGTATTAAAACGAATGACGGCGTGGAAATATTCTGCAATGTAGTCATGTGGTTCGATCTGAATAGTCATCGGATTAAACTCAACACCTAATCCTGTTACAAATGATTCAGCAAATGAAGGCCAGTCTACTTCCGGGTAGGCGACAGAATGGGCATTGTAGTTACCCACCGCACCATTAATTTTTCCAAGAATAGAAACCTCTGAAAGTTGTTTTATCTGGCGTTCTAATCGAAAGACTACGTTGGCTATTTCTTTTCCTACCGTAGTAGGCGAGGCTGGTTGGCCGTGAGTATGTGCCAACATGGCGTGATCTTTTGTTTGTGTTACCTGGTTGTTTAAACTTTCAATGACTTCGTTCATTAATGGAATTAGAACTGCATCGCGTGCACCTTTAAGCATTAACGCATGCGAGAGGTTATTTATGTCTTCTGAGGTGCAGGCAAAATGAATAAACTCACTAACCGCGTTTAATTCGGCATTGGATTTAATCTTGTCTTTTAAAAAGTATTCAACGGCTTTGACGTCGTGATTAGTTGTACGTTCAATATCTTTTACTTGTTGTGCATCTTCAATTGAGAATTCACTCAGTATTGCTTCCAACACCGCCATCGCGTCTTTGGAAAATGCGGGCACTTCAGGGATATTTTTTTCAGCAGAAAGATGTTGCAACCAACGTACTTCAACAATGACACGGTGTTTTATCAGTGCATACTCACTAAATAAATCGCGTAGTACTTCGCTACGAGCGGCATAGCGACCATCAATGGGTGAAACTGCAGTAAGAGTGGTTAGTGGCGTCATGTCGTACCTGTTTTTAAAATTTAGACAGGATTCTAACATTTCTACGCAAAATAGGGGATAAGGTCTTAACTAATAAATTAGTGGGAGTGTTGAGGTGAGTGATGAGGGTAATCTTTTTATTAGGCAAAAGTCACCCTGTTGCTCAGGTGTGAAAGAGCTCACACCTGCCATATTTCTGGCAAAGCCAGTTTCTATGCTGGACGGTATATCAATCCTGGATTAAACATTAATTCTGCTTTACCCAACTGCTGGAGTGGGCAACCATCTCTGTCGCATTCGGCCAAACGGTCGAATACAAACTTTCCTTCTTCAGACTCGATGGTCGAGAAGATGGGTTTGCCAAGATGAGTGCCAATTGCTGGACCGTAAATCGGAGTTCTCACTGCTTCTTACCTCGCTATTTGGTATTTAATATTGCTTTGCTGACAAATTCTCTATCGGCAATACAATATATGGGCTTTAGCAAGGATGTGATCAAGGTATCAAATTGATTAAATTAAGATTGAAAGCGAAAAACCCGTCACACTTTTAGTAATTCAACACCCATCGTTGAGTATTTTGTCATCCTGACCGTAGTAAAGCGTAGGAAATCCTGCATGAAACGCGAAGCGGTTCAAAGCATGTCATCCTGACCGGAGCGCAGCGGAGTGGAAGGATCTTATGTACCTTATCATGCAAGAATCAGGATCCTTCCACTCCGCTGCGCTCCGGTCAGGATGACAGAATTGAGCTGCGCTCCGGTCAGGATGACAACCTCCACTTCGCAGCTCTCCAGCTCCCGTGCTTTGAAGCTTTCAATATTCTAAATATTTAAGAAGAGGATAACTGCCGGAGAACATAGTGCAAAATCCCACCATGTTTGTAGTATTCAACCTCTTGTGGGGTGTCAATGCGCACGTTAACCGTAAAGGTCTTTTTCTTACCATCCGGTGCAACCGCGGTTATTTGAACCTTTTTGGCCGTGGCATCTTGTAAATCACCCACAGTGAGCAATTCGTGTCCAGTTAACCCCAATTTTTTAGCACTGTCACCCTCTTTGAATTGCAACGGTAGTATGCCCATGCAGACCAGGTTGGTGCGATGGATTCGCTCATAGCTTTCCGCAATAACCGCACGGACACCCAACAGGTTAGGTCCCTTGGCGGCCCAATCACGCGAAGATCCCGAGCCGTATTCCTTACCCGCCAGCACGACCAGGGGGAAACCTTCGTCGCGGTACTTCATAGCTGCATCGTAAATAGACATCGGTTGTTGTGAAGGCAAATGTAAGGTGACGCCGCCCTCGGTCCCAGGTGCCAATAAATTGCGTAGACGGATATTGGCAAACGTGCCGCGCATCATCACTTCATGGTTACCACGACGCGAGCCATATGAGTTAAAGTCTTGAGTATCGACCCCATTATCAACAAGGTATTTACCGGCTGGACTGTCCGCCTTAATCGCGCCGGCGGGTGAAATATGATCCGTTGTTACAGAATCACCGAGCATGGCGAGTACGCGAGCGGCATAGATTGGCTTAACCGCACCTGGTTTGGCCGTCATGCCGGTAAAATAGGGTGGATTCTGGATATAGGTCGAATCCGCTTCCCAGCCAAATTGCTTGCCACTGCCAGCATTGAGTGTTTGCCAGCGTTCGGTGCCTTTGAAGGCATTGGCATAGCTGCCACTAAATTGTTCGCGGTTAACGTTATCGCTGACGACCGTCTGTAATTCACTGGAACTGGGCCAGATATCTTTTAGGTAAACGTCATTCCCATTTGAATCCTGGGCAATGGGGTCGTTATATAAATCAATATCCATGGTGCCGGCGATGGCATAGGCCACGACCAGGGGAGGTGAAGCCAGATAGTTCATGCGAACCTCGGCATGCACGCGGCCTTCGAAGTTACGATTACCCGACAACACGGAGCAAACGGTTAAGTCACCCTCGTGAATCGCTGCGCTGACTTCGGCGGGTAGGGGGCCTGAGTTACCAATACAAGTTGTACAACCATATCCGACAACATTGAAGCCCAGCTTCTCCAGATCATCCAACAGACCGGCCGCTTCTAAATATTCTGTTACCACTCGCGAACCAGGCCCCAGCGAGGTTTTAACCCAGGGTTTTACGGTCACCCCTAATTTGGCGGCTTTTTTCGCCACCATACCCGCGCCGATCATCACGCTGGGGTTGGAGGTGTTAGTACAAGAAGTAATGGCGGCAATGACGACCGCACCGTCTTTTAATTCAACGGATTCACCATTGATGCTGGTATTCACAGAGCCACTCGAGCTCAGGTTGCGTTCTTTATGCAGCGCGGCCTTGGCTTCAACAAACATGGGTTTAGATTGGCTAAGCGGGACACGATCTTGGGGTCGTTTGGGCCCGGCAATACTGGGCTCAATTTGGCTGATGTCCAGGCTGATTACTGAGCTATATTTTGCTGGCGTTTGATTCTCGGTGCGGAACATACCTTGTGCCTTGGCATAGGCTTCTACGAGTTGTACCTGATCTTCGTCGCGGCCGGACAGACGCAAATAGGTCAGTGTTTCATCATCAATAGGGAAAATACCACAGGTCGCGCCGTATTCCGGCGCCATATTGGCCAGCGTGGCCCGGTCAGCCAGGGGTAAGTGATCGAGGCCACTGCCATAGAATTCAACAAATTTTCCAACCACACCATGTTGGCGAAGCACTTCAACCACGGTTAACACCAGGTCGGTCGCCGTGGCACCTTCTGGTAATTGACCTTTGAGCTCAAAGCCGACGACTTGTGGGATCAACATCGATATAGCCTGGCCGAGCATGGCGGCTTCGGCTTCAATCCCACCCACGCCCCAGCCAAGTACGCCCAGGCCATTGATCATGGTGGTATGAGAGTCGGTACCGACCAGGGTATCCGGGTAGGCAATGCGCTGATTACCTTCTTGTTTGACAAACACCGTGCGGGCTAAATATTCAAGATTCACCTGGTGCACGATGCCGGTTTCAGGTGGGACGACTTTAAAGTTTGAAAAGGCATTTTGTCCCCATTTCAGGAAACTATATCGTTCTTTATTACGCTGATATTCGAGCGCTTCGTTTAATGAGAAGGCATCATTGCTACCAAACTTATCAACTTGTACGGAGTGATCGATAACCAGCTCGGCAGGTTGTAATGGATTGATCTTTTCAGGATCACCGCCCAATTCACGCATGGCATCACGCATCGCGGCTAAATCAACGATCGCGGGGACACCGGTAAAGTCCTGCATTAACACGCGCGCCGGGGTAAAGGCAATTTCAGTATTGGGTTGGGCTTTTGGATTCCAGTTTGCTAATGACTGGATGTCGGAGCGGGTCACATTGATTCCATCTTCATGACGCAACAGATTCTCAAGCAGTATCTTCAACGAGAAAGGGAGCTTTTCGCTGCCTTTGACTTTATCTAAACGATAATACGTATAATCAGCCCCGTTGACCTTAAGAGTACTACGGGATTTAAAACTGTCAGCCATGAAAGCTCCTTAAAATTTAACCAATTGCGAGTTCAATCGCCCATTATAGCGAATTGTAGCGATTTGTACCGAATTCTAATGCTGGGCAAGCCGTGTGGCTATTTAATGCAGGCGGCTCGACATCTCTTGTTCGAGGATACGCTGTGCTTCTTCAACAAACCGTTTGCGTTGTAACAGGATTTGCCAACGACTGCCCCCTGTTTGCTGCCATAAAATAGCCGCACGTATCCCGCCCATCAGGATGGCGCGAATTTTATCGGCATTTTGTGGGTTAGACAGATGATGATTCTCACCGGTGACCATGATTTTGGGTGAGATGTTACTGATGGTATCACTGTAGATGGCCGCCAGGTTGGCTAATACATTTTCATGAATCACCCCAAACAGATCGACTTGTTCCTGTACTCGCTCCAGTCTGGAGGAAATCGTCGCCAGCACATCATTACGTTTGGCGACCTTACGAGCTAAATGCAATAAGCTAATCACGTAACGGGCCGTATTCATATCACGCTGACTGCCGCTGCTACCAAGATGTTGTGTCATTGCATGTAAACCACTGTGGAGATTAGCAAAATGTTCGTATACGGCAATGGTTGAGCTTGGATTGAGGTTTAGTGTGCTACGAACAATGGTTTCAAGATCGTGGCTATCGACGAGACCTTTGTTCGCAATTTGTGACACCATGTTTGCACATTGAAAGACACCTGCTAAGGCAATTGTTTTATCAGTTAGGTTTGTCATTACTTAATCAATTTTTCCGTTGCGTTAATTATTCCGCCACCCAGACAAATGTCGTCTTGATAAAACACGACTGACTGTCCAATGGTGACAGCCCATTGTGGCTCATCAAACTCAACATGCAGAGTGTTGTTTTCTTGTGGTTTTAAATAGCACGCTGCATCTAATTGTCGATAACGAGTTTTGGCCGTGCAGTGTAAAGGAGATTGCAATGATCTTCCTGATACCCAGTCTAAATCAATTGCGGTCAACCAGCGACTTTGCAATAACGTATGATCGTGACCTTGTACAACGATGAGTTGATTTTTGGATAGATCTTTATCAGCAACATACCAGGGTTCCGGTCCGTATTTGGCCGAGCCGCCTAGTCCCAGGCCCTGGCGTTGACCTCGCGTGTAATACATTAAACCGTCATGACGCCCCAATACATCACCTTGCGGGGTCACAATGTCGCCCGGTTGCGCCGGTATAAAACGTTGTAAAAAACTTTTAAAGTCCCGTTCACCAATAAAACAGATTCCGGTACTGTCTTTTTTGTTGTGCGTAATGAGTTTATGTTGTTCAGCCAGTTTACGCACTTCTGGTTTGGAGAGTTCACCGACGGGAAACAGGCACTTGGCGAGTTGTTGCTGTTGTAATGTGTATAAAAAATAACTTTGATCTTTATCCTGATCCAGACCGCGAAGTAAAAAATATTTACCATTACGTTGTTCACAGCGAACATAATGGCCGGTGGCAATTTTTTCTGCACCGCGCGACAAGGCATAATCTAAAAAAGCACGAAATTTTATTTCTTTGTTACATAAAATATCCGGGTTAGGGGTGCGGCCTGCTGAATATTCCTGTAAAAAATAGGCAAACACCCGATCCCAGTACTGATCAGAAAAATTGACGCCCTCTAATTCTATTCCCAGGGTATCGCACACTTGTTGTGCATCGCTGAGGTCTTGTTCGGCAGGACAATAATCGTCTTCATCATCTGCTTCCCAGTTCTTCATAAAAACGGCAGAGACATCATAACCTTGTTGTTGCAACAGTAGAGCGCTGACAGAAGAATCCACCCCGCCTGAAATGCCGACAATAATTTTGTTTTGTTCAGACATTTATAAAGCCGAAACAATTCGCAGGTCGTGTTGAATGCCAGACAGATAGTCATCCATGCAGCGTTGGACTAACGGACTGCGATGCACATCTTGTTGTTCGATTAGTTCTTCTGCTGTCAGCCATATGGTGGATTCAATATCGGGGTCCAGTGTTCTTGTTGAGTCGTGTTCTAACAACGTACCGGAAAAACAAAACCGTAAAAAGGTTTCATTGCTTCGCTCATGGTGCCATTGATATATGCCGGTGATCGCATGTGGTTCAAAATGCCAGGCGGTTTCTTCCAGCGTTTCTCTAATGGCCGCATCGATCAAGGTTTCACCGGGCTCCCAATGACCAGCAGGCTGATTAATGACAAGACGTTTATTTTTTCGCTCTTGCACGAAAAGATATTTATTATCCTGCTTTAAAATACTCGCCACAGTGACATGTGGAGTCCATTGCATACTTATTTATCGCCTTTGAGTTGTTTAAGTTCGTTTTCGATTGACCTGGGAATCTCACGTATTTCGGATTCCCCACTTGCCAGTTCATTCAAATACCACGGGCCGATACGATACCGTATCAATCGCAAAGTAGGGTAGCCAATATTGGCTGTCATTCTGCGGATCTGCCTGTTTCGGCCCTCTTTAATACTGATATCCAGCCATTGTGTGGGGATAGACTTGCGGGTACGGATAGGCGGATCACGCTCCCAGATTTGGGGCTCAGAGATGGTCTTTACAATAGCCGGGCGGGTCAACCCATCTTTTAGTTCTACGCCGTCGCGTAATTGCTTGAGCGCATTTTCATCAGGATTCCCTTCAACCTGAACCCAATAGCCTTTCTTCATTTTAAGTTTTGGCGCCGTGATCCGATGTTGTAATAGACCATCATCGGTTAACAGCAGCAGACCTTCGCTATCTCGATCCAGGCGCCCACAGGGGTAAATATCGGGCGTTTGTATATATTGGCCCAGGCTGGCTTTTGATGGATGAGGACGAAACTGGCATACAACATCATAAGGCTTATTAAATGCTAATAAAATCAATAGATAAACACCAATATATAATATTGTACATTAAGTACAAAAAAGCTAAGTATAAATGTCCATAGCAAAAAAACAGGGTACCCAAAACCAATATGCCTTATATATACTAGGTTTTTGATTTGGCAAAACTATTATGACATTCACCCTGCGAACCTTAAACGGTCGATTTGCGATTGTCGCGTTAATATTTTTATTTACGCTGTTGTCACTTGCCGCTTATTCATTTGGTTTAGTCAAATTAACTGCGAATCAAAACTATCAACAAATCCAGATTAATAACGTCCTGAGTAACAGCATAGATAAATTGATTGAAGAAGTTCGACTGTTTGAGAGTCATTTACATCAATATTCAAGCGTCCTTTCCACCGAAAAGTTAGATCAACTTAATTTACACCTGGATGAGTCGAAGAAGCTGGCCTGGGAGTTTGTCTACTTGCCGGAGGTAAAAGCAGATAACATTTTAAATCCACAAGCATACGAACTGGCCGGTGATGTTGAAAAGCTTGGAAATGCAGTCACTCAGTACCAGCATATTATGCAAAATGTAGAGAGCCGCTATCCCGGCATGCCGATTTTGATTAATGAAATGGAACCGATAAACCGAATGTTTTCTGAGGCGGTGGAGCTGGCATTACAGGAAGGTGTATTGACTGACTTTCGTCCGAACGTCATACAAAGTGATCACTACACGGTGATGCAGTTATTTCAGGAAGCACGTTATGCATGGGCGATGCAGGTGAGTTGGTTCAGGGTTTTTGTTGCAAACCGCATGGGCGCCTTTGGTGATCCAGAGGTTGCAATGCAGAATAATCTGGAAAATCGCCAGATGTTTATTGATAACGTGGTAGAGGTGTTGAAAAAATTAGAGGAGCAGAACAAAAAAGGGTTGTTGGGAATTCAACAGGAAGAATCGTTAGCACAAATGAGGGCATCAGTTAGTAGTTATAACAAGACTTTGGAAAGGGCGGCCGAAATTTATTTTTCCGATAACTGGCGTGCAGACACGGCTTTAATTCAAAACTCATTACAACCTTCATTAGACTCTTTGTTAAACAAGGCTGAGGCGATAGAAAAAACTATTTACACCTCAAATCAGAAAGCTATTTCAGATTCGCATAAAACAGCAAGCACTCTGTCATGGTTTATTTTTATTTTCACCGCCATCGTGTTTTTGATGATGTATGTCGTTTTTATCTTATTTCAACGTAATATTCGCAACCCCGTGCTAAGGCTCGCCAATCAAATGCAAGTTGATCCTTTGGGATCAGCATTTGATGTTCATGAGCAAGGTAGTGTTGATGAGATTAACCGCTTAATCACTTCTTACAATGATATGCGCCATCAGGTCTATAATCGTCAGCGTCGTCTGGAATCGATACTCGATAATGCTGCAGAAGGGATTATAACGATTGATAAACAAGGCAGGATCGAAACCTTTAATACCGCAGCTCAACAGTTGTTTGGTTATGACGGCGACGATGTAGTAGGGCAATATTTTGATATTTTATTAAAGGCGGAAACACCGGAATCACAGGAGAATGAACTTAAAGAAGATTTGCGTCACGGAAAGTTAAGCCATTTTGCGGGTGGGCAGGAGTTACAGGCTAAACATAAAAGTGGTCGTGAATTTATTATGTCACTCAAGATTAGTGAATTGAATATTGGTGAGCAGTGTTTGTTTACAGCGATTGTTGACGATGTTACTGAGCGCCGCGCGATGATGGATCATTTAAGACATCTGGCAGAACATGATTCATTAACCAGCTTATATAACCGTCAGTATTTTAACGTCGAGCTTGAACGGGAGTTTGAGCGTGCTAAACGCAACACCGACTCTTTATGTGCGTGTATTTATATAGATTTAGACAACTTTAAATACATAAACGATACTTTAGGCCACCTTCAAGGTGACAAGTTACTGGTTGGTATCGCAAACACATTGGCATCCCGCACGCGTAAAAGCGATATTCTCGCTCGACTTGGGGGCGATGAGTTTGCATTGATTCTAATCGATGTTGAACCAGAGCAGGTTAAAAAAGTTGCAAATAATTACCGTAAAGCCATTTCAAGTTACAACTTTGTTTCCTCAGGCAAACATATTGATACCGGATGCTCCATTGGCGTGGCTTTATATGAACCCGGAATCGATACTAAGGATGCCTTTTTAGCACGCGCCGACGTAGCCTGCCATATGGCAAAACGGGCAGGGCGGAACCGCGTGCATTTATTCGAAAGCAAAGATAAAGATCGCATTGATTCTTTCTACAATGAAATGGGCTGGACGCGTCGTATACGTGATGCCCTCGAGCAGGATCATTTTGTTTTCTCATGCCAGCCGATTTTAAATGTCGGAGATGCAAGTTTATTCAGTCATGAATTGTTATTGCGCATGCTCGATGTTGAGACGGGCGAATATATATTGCCAAGTGGTTTTTTTGATTCAGCGGAACGATTTGGTTTGATGCCTGATATTGATCGCTGGGTGATCGAACATGCATTCGAATGGTTAAACATGCAGCCGCGACAAGAAGACTTGAATTATTTTATTAATTTGTCAGGTAAATCAATTGGTGATCCACAAGTATTAGAAGTCGTTCGCTCATCCTTAGCTATGTTGAAGGTTGAGGCCGAACGGGTGGTGTTTGAGATCACTGAGGATGTCGCCATTGCTGATCTCGATAAAGCAAAAAACTTTTTGGCTGAGCTGAGGCGTATGGGTTTTAAAACTGCACTCGATGATTTTGGTGTAGGTTATAGTTCATTTTCTTACTTGCGTGAACTGGATGTCGATTATGTCAAAATTGATGGCTCTTTTATTGATTCCATGAACAATGATGAATTAAATTTTGCACTGGTTAAAGCTATTAACGATGTTTGTCATATCCTGGGCAAAAAAACCATTGCTGAATATGTACAAAATGAAGAGTCGATGAAGTTATTACGTGATATCGGCGTCGATTATGCGCAGGGTTATAATATTGCCGTTGCTTCTGATTATGATCAGCAAACCATTCAATTTCGTCTCGCCAGACGCTAATTACATTAATTTTAGAATAAATTCTCGCTGAAAAATTGACACTAATGACCATTCGTCATCATCTTGGCTGTATTGTGATGGTTCAACCGACAAAGCTCGATAACAAAAATGTTGCCAATAAAACGACAGGCCGGAACTGAAGTGGCTAAAAAGACGGCGAATTAAGCAATTTCAACTATGAATATGACAACGCAGTCTCCATAGAATACGTAAAGAAACCGGCGCCCATACCTCCAGAACGGAGGTATGGGACGTTTGGTCAATACAACGCTACAGAAACTCAGTGTTTAACGATTAGTCGGGTGAAAATCAGTGTGTTACCGTCGATTCAAAAGAAGACGGTTGAATGCAGGTCGCATGTAACCCCTTCGGGCCCTGTGTGCATTCGAATTCTACCTTTTGCCCCTTTTTCAATGTCTTATAACCATCCATCGTGATGGATGAAAAGTGAGCAAATATATCATCCCCGCCTTGTTCCGGTGAAATAAACCCATAACCCTTGGTATTACTAAACCATTTTACGATACCGATAGTCATGCCTTCCTAGCCTCCTTCATTGATGCAACATCTACAAAGTAATTTCGTGTTCCATATCACGGGTAATCACAGCAAAACAACGACTTAGCCGATATGCTGGTCACGAAACTGACATTTTTAACTATAGTCAAAAATTTACATTATTCCTGCTGTGAATTGATAAAATAGCACTCCCGATATTGATAAATTGAAGAGAAGCACTAAATACTGACTATGAGTGATGAGATTGTTCCAGGGCGCTATGACGACGGTCTTGCGGTAGAAGAAGCAAAACCGAAATTAAAACGTCCACCAATGTATAAAGTAATTCTGTTAAATGACGATTACACTCCTATGGAGTTTGTTGTGCATGTGCTGGAAAAGTTTTTTGGCATGAATCGTGAAAAGGCTACCCATATCATGTTAAACGTGCACACAAAAGGAATAGGTGTCTGTGGCGTGTTCACTCGTGAGATTGCTGAGACCAAAGTTGTTTTTGTTAATGACTATGCCAAGCAAAATGAACACCCGCTGTTATGCACTATGGAAGCAGATGATTAGGGGTAAGTTATGTTAAGCAAGGAATTAGAGGGTTCACTTAATACGGCGTTTAAAAAGGCGCGTGAACGAAACCATGAATTCATGACGGTCGAGCATTTATTGCTGGCCTTATGTGATAACCCATCTTCGGTTGATGTGCTGCGAGCCTGCGGCGCCAACATTGAGGCCTTACGCAAAGATATTAGTGAATTTCTTGATGAAACGACGCCATTGTTGCCACCCAACGATGAACGCGAGACTCAACCGACTTTAGGTTTTCAGCGAGTACTACAACGTGCTGTATTTCATGTGCAGTCTTCCGGTAAGAATGAGGTTAGTGGTGCCAATGTCCTGGTTGCCATATTCAGTGAGCAAGAATCGCAAGCGGTGTATTTTTTAAAGAAACAGGAAATCACCCGCCTTGAAGTGGTTAATTATATCTCTCACGGGATTCCGAAGATCGGAAATGAAGATCCAATGGGCAATGAAACGGCAACTGATGAAGAGACCGGTGAAAAATCCCAGGATCCATTAAGTCAGTTTGCCACAAACCTGAATCAACAGGCCGAAATCGGCAAGATTGATCCACTTATTGGCCGTAAGCATGAACTTGAACGAACCATTCAGGTATTATGTCGACGTCGAAAAAATAATCCTTTGTTTGTTGGTGAAGCAGGTGTCGGTAAAACCGCGTTAGCCGAAGGGCTGGCGAAAAAAATCGTCGATAAAGAAGTTCCTGAAGTATTGGATGGCTGTACGATTTATTCTCTGGATTTAGGAGCGTTACTCGCCGGTACAAAATATCGTGGTGATTTTGAAAAACGCTTAAAGGCCGTGATCAATCAATTAAAAGATGAAGAGGGTTCAATTCTTTTCATCGATGAAATCCATACTATCATCGGTGCCGGTGCAGCATCCGGTGGTGCAATGGATGCCTCTAACTTAATCAAACCAGTGCTCGCCTCGGGTGATTTAAAATGCATCGGTTCGACAACCTATCAGGAATATCGTGGCATCTTTGAAAAAGATCGTGCACTGGCACGACGTTTCCAAAAAGTCGATGTAACTGAACCAACGGTTGAAGAAAGTGTACAGATTTTAGAAGGCTTAAAATCTCGCTTTGAAGAACATCATAGTGTGCGGTATACCAAACAGTCACTGCGTACCGCGGCCGAATTAGCAGATCGATATATCAATGATCGTCATTTACCCGATAAGGCGATTGATGTGATTGACGAAGCAGGTGCAAACCAGCGTTTATTAGCACCTTCAAAACGTAAGAAAACGATTGGTGTCAAAGAGATTGAATCCATTGTTGCCAAAATTGCCCGGATTCCTCCGAAAACCGTTTCCACTGATGACAAGACCGCGCTTAAAAACCTTGAGCGTGATCTTAAGCTGGTTATCTTTGGACAGGATGATGCCGTTGATACCTTATCAACTGCGATTAAGTTATCGCGAGCTGGTTTAGGGAACGAACAAAAGCCGATTGGCTCGTTCTTGTTTGCAGGACCAACTGGCGTAGGTAAAACAGAAGTCACTCGTCAACTTGCCAATATTCTGGGTATTGAGTTAATACGATTTGATATGTCTGAATACATGGAACGTCACACCGTGTCACGTTTGATCGGCGCACCTCCAGGTTATGTCGGTTATGATCAAGGTGGTTTATTAACCGAAGCCATCAGCAAACAACCGCATGCGGTGTTGTTGCTGGATGAAATCGAAAAGGCTCACCCTGATGTGTTTAACTTGTTACTGCAAGTGATGGATCACGGAACCTTAACGGATAACAACGGACGCAAGGCTGATTTTAGAAACGTGATCATCGTCATGACCACCAATGCCGGTGCTGATCAATTGAATCGTTCTTCAATAGGTTTCACTCAACAAGATCATGCTACCGATGGAATGGAGACAATCAAAAAATTCTTCTCGCCTGAATTTAGAAATCGTCTTGATTCGGTCATTCAGTTCAAACAGTTATCCACTCAAATTATCACCCGTGTAGTGGACAAGTTCTTATTTGAATTTGAAGCCCAGTTAGAAGAGAAGAGTGTACAGCTAAGTGTCGATGATGAAGCCCGTACCTGGTTAGCGATGCACGGCTACGATCCCAAGATGGGGGCACGACCAATGGGACGCGTCATTCAGGAACACATCAAAAAGCCACTCGCCGAAGAACTGCTGTTTGGAAAGCTGGCGCATGGCGGCCATGTCAGGATTACCGTTAAGGATGATAAGCTCTCACTCGATCTGGAGAGCAAGCAAGAGTTGGCAACTTCTAAATAAAAGGGACGTTGGGCTGGAACTTACCGGCCGCGGAAAACGATGCGACCTTTACTTAAATCATAAGGGGTTAACTGGACGGTGACTTTGTCGCCGGTCAGAATTCGAATGTAATTCTTGCGCATCTTACCTGAAATATGCGCGGTCACGATGTGGCCGTTTTCTAATTCAACTCGAAACATGGTATTGGGCAGGGTTTCAGAAACCGTACCTTCCATCTCAATGTGTTCTTCTTTTGCCATTCTCTCTCTCTGGTTAATGTCTTGCCAAACTGCAGCGCGAATGATGCCTGAAAAGCATCGGATTTTCAAAAGACAAAAGGCTAAAAAAGTCGTAAATTGGGCGAAATTGAGAAAAGGAGGGCATAAATGCCCTTTTAGCGTCTAGACGGCTTGAGAATGGCGCCAATTTACGTCACTAAACGCGACTTGTGGGTGAGCGATTTCGTCATCAATCACGATTTCCATACCCAAAAATTGCACCAGATTGTCTAAACCATTGATATTAGCCAGGTCTACGCGCAATTTATCGAAATGGGAAGGGCTTATATAGAGCATATTTGGACGGAATCCGTGCTCTGACTCATAGCTATTGGTCAGTCTGAAGAGGAAACTTATCATATTCACCTCCTATCTAAATATTAGCGTTACTGTTAAAAATTACCAGCTTAAATTTAAGACCTTTTTAACAGCCTAAGGTTGCAAAAATGTTACATCTTATGTCTTTATTTATCGGTCTCGAAGGGGGGAACTTGAAGTTATTACAGTTTAAATATAAGAAAAGTGTTTATGCTTGATACACTTGCCAACTATGCCCATTAAACAACTCCAGTGCAGAAAATTTATTTTTATAGGACATTTTTTCACAATCTTTAATCCAGTAACCGAGATAAACGTAATCTCGATCCGATTGTTTTGCCGCAGCTACTTGTTGCAGTATAGAGAAAGTCCCGAGACTGTAATCGGAGTAGACGGGATCAAAAAAAGTATAGACAGCGGACAAGCCATTTTCTAACCAGTCTGTAATCGCGACGGCGATCAGATTATTGTTGTGATGAAACTCGGCCAATTTGGTTTTACACCATTCGGTATTCATCATGCGTTGGTATTGTTCCGAGTCATCACTGACCATGGAACTGTCGCCATGACGGTGATTCATGTAGCGCTGATATAATTCAAAATGTTCGTCTTTATACTTTGCGTCGATCCAGCTGACGCTGACATCTTGATTGCGTTTAGTGATTCGGCGTTGTGAGCGTGATGGGGAGAATTTATTTACGTTAATGCGTACCGATTTGCATTCATGACACAATGTACAATGTGGACGATAGACATGATCACCGCCACGACGAAAGCCTAACTCAGAAAACAAACTGTATGTTTCGGTGGTTAATTCAGCTTGTGGGTCAATGAATAATGTCGTGGCCTGACGATTGGGCAAGTAACTGCACTCGTGTTCCGGGGTCACAAAGAACCGGTAGTCATGTAGTCGATGATATTTTGAGGTTTCATCATTCATGGTGATGTCGGCGCTTGCTTATGGTTATTCATCGATTCAATCGTTAACTGCCATGGTCCCATTCGTGTGGGTTTATTCATTTCAATATCGAGACGTCTAATAAATTCTTTGCGCGGAATATTGGTCGCACCGAGACTCCCCAGGTGATCAGAATACACTTGTGAATCGATAAAACCAAAGTCCCATTCTTTTAATTGTGCCACCAAATAGGTCAGTGCGATTTTAGAGCCGTTACTTTGACGACTAAACATCGATTCGCCGAAAAAAGCGCCACCAAGGCTGACACCATATAGTCCGCCAATTAATTCATTACCTTGCCAAACCTCAACGCTGTGAGCAAAACCAGCGGCATGCATGTTGATGTAGGCTTGCAGCATATCATCCACGATCCAGGTGCCGTTGCTGTCTTTACGACTTTGCGCACAATACTGAATCACTTTATCAAATGCGGTATCGAATGTGACACGATAGTCCCGATTACGTAAAACTTTTCGTAGACTGCGTGAGATAATGAAGTCATCGAGGAATAAAACGGCGCGCGGGTTAGGTGACCACCACAAGATTGGTTGACCGTCACTGTACCAGGGGAAAATGCCTTGTTGATAGGCGGCGCAAAGTCGTTTGATACTCAGATCACCACCAATGGCGAGCAGGCCGTCTGGCTCTGTTAATGCCAGTTCCACATCGGGGAAAAGCGTCGGCTCATCGATGTCCAGCCAATAAGGCGCGGTGTTAAGTCCTTTTGTCATATCTTAGCTATACCAGTTTTAACTTAGTTTATATGGAGAATGATCACATAAACCATCTATATAATGTTGCATGCCTTCTTGTTCATGTTGAGTATAATTTTTTATTACCTGGTTAAATTCAGGGTGTGAGATCCAATGTGCTGACCAGGTATCGGTTGGTAAAAAACCGCGACTGATCTTGTGTTCTCCCTGGGCACCAGGCTCAAAGCTTTTTAGCCCATGCTCGATACAATAATCCAGTCCTTGATAATAACAGGCCTCGAAATGCAGACTGTGAAACTCCTCACTACATCCCCAATGCCTGCCATAAAGTGTAGTCTGATCTCGCAGATTAAACGCGCTGGCAATGTATTGTTGCTGATATTTTGCAAATACCACCACCACATTTCTCGCCATGGTTTCCCCGATTTCCTTGAAAAAGTCGCGGCTTAAGGTGGCCATGCCGCTTTTTTTGGCAAAGGTGCTGGTGTAAAAATCGTGGTAGATTTTCCAAAGGGCGTCATTCATTTCGTTGCCATGTCGAATCTCAATCTCGATGCCTTGTTCTTTGACCTGTCGGCGCTCACGTTTAATTTTTTTTCGTTTCGATGAGGACAGGTGAGATAAAAAATCATCAAAACTATCATACGGCAAGTTTAACCAGTGAAACTGACAACCCAGACGCATGGAATGGCCCTGGGATTGTAAAAATTCGGTATCGCGCTTATTGGTAAACAACCAATGCAGGCTGGATGCATTGATGGATTCGGCATACTGGATGGCGAAGTCTGTCAGTTGCCTGGCATAATCTTCGTACAGATGCGCCTCTTCGACCAGGATACGTGGTCCCGTTGCGGGAGTGTAGGGGATGGCAGTGACCAGTTTTGGATAATAAGGTATGCCGGCACGGTGATAGGCATCGGCCCAGGCCCAGTCAAAAACCAGTTCACCATAGGAGTTATCTTTTAAATACATCGGCATGGCGGCAACCAGTTTATTGTTATCGTCATACAGTACGATATGTTGTGAATGCCAGCCGTATTCGTCTAAACAGTGGTTGCGTTCCAGCGCAATGAGAAACTCATATTGAATGAAGGGATTGTCTGGTCCGGCGATTCGATTCCAATCTTTTGCATCGATGCTTGATAATCTTTCTATAATCTTCGCGCGCATTACTTTTTCTAACCCACCTTAGTTTGTCATCTTGACTGGAGTGTAGCGAGTCGAAGTTGTCATCCTGACCGGAGCGCAGCGGAGGGAAGGATCTTTTACGACTTAATCTGATGAAAACAAGGATCTTTCGCTCCGCTCCCCATGCTTTGAACCGCTTCGCGTTTCATGCAGGCACTGCCGTTGAATCGTTGCACGCTTCGTGCAGTATTTCCTACGCTACGCTCCGGTCATTTCCTACGCTTGACTACGGTCAGGATGACAACTTCCACTCGGCTTTTGTGGAACATTTTGGTAATGAACAAGTTGTTATTTACCTTGAGAAGCCAGGTTATCAAGAAATTTTTCGGCATCTAGTGCGGCCATACAACCGGCACCGGCGGAGGTGATTGCCTGGCGATAAATATGGTCAGCGACATCACCCGCTGCAAAAATACCGGGAATGCTGGTTTGGGTCGCATTGCCGTCGGTGCCGCTTTGTATTTTTAAATAACCGTGATTCATCTCGAGCTGGCCGTCGAAGATTGCGGTGTTAGGTTTATGTCCAATCGCGACAAACACGCCCATTAGTTCGATATCTTTTGTTGTATCATCCTGAGTGTTTTTAATGCGTAACCCGGTGACGCCACTGTCATCACCTAAGACTTCATCCATTTCATGATTCCATTCAATCGTTACATTGCCGGACTTGGCTTTTTCGATGAGCTGATCGGATAAGATTTTTTCAGAACGGAACTTGTCGCGACGATGAATGACGGTGACATGTTTGGCAATATTTGATAAATACAATGCTTCTTCGACTGCGGTATTGCCACCACCAATCACGGCGACATTTTGATTACGGTAAAAGAAACCATCGCAGGTTGCACAAGCCGAGACACCTTTACCTTTGAACGCTTCTTCGGATGGCAGGCCTAAATACATGGCCGACGCGCCAGTGGCAATAATAAGTGCATCGCAGGTATAGGTCGCGTTATCACCGGTTAAGGTAAAAGGTTTATTTTTCACGTCGACTTTATTGATGTGGTCAAAAACGATCTCAGTATTAAATCGTTCAGCGTGTTTTTGCATGCGTTCCATTAAGCCTGGACCTTGCAGGCCTTCAACGTCACCGGGCCAATTATCCACCTCAGTGGTTGTCATTAATTGACCGCCTTGTTCCATACCGGTGATCACGACAGGATCAAGATTGGCTCTTGCAGCGTAAACGGCAGCGGTATATCCGGCCGGTCCTGAACCCAATATCAATAAACGACAATGCTTCACTTCACTCATAAAACTCTCCGAAATTATTTTTAATTACTATACCTGATACATTGTATATCGATAGTGTGTGAAACCGATAAGTTCAATGTGTCAGGATAAAATATAGTTTCATTTTTTTCCCATAAAAATTACCACGTTATTTTGGTATTTTCGGTTATTCAATTATTCCCGTATTCCCATATTTACGTATCAAAGCGAAATGCAGGTTCGACCGATATGTTTAAATGACCTGGCTTGATGGGGAAGACAAATCGTATTGTGCTGTATGGTACGGAACGCGCTACTATGGGTAAAGTAGCTTTAATCGTACGTAGAAACGAAATTTAAAGGAAAATCGATGCGCATAGGAATACCAAAAGAGATCAAGATACATGAGGCCAGGGTGGCATTAATTCCGGCCGCCTGCGCTGAATTAATTAATCATGGCCATGATGTGTGGGTACAGAGCTCAGCCGGAGTATCTGCGGGTTATAGCGATGAGGATTATCTTCGCGCTGGATGCCAGATATCCACTGACGCGCATCAAACCTTCCAGAAAGCTGAGATCCTCGTGAAAGTGAAGGAACCCCAGCCGCAGGAGGTTGAACTGTTAGGCCCTGAGCAAACGATTTTCTCTTTTTTACATCTGGCCGCTGCGCCTGAGTTAACCACCCAGCTTAAGGCGTCAGGCACGACGGCAATTGGTTTTGAAACCCTGCAGGAAAATCATGAATTGCCTGTACTCGCGCCGATGAGTGACATTGCCGGGCGAATTTCTGTGCAAATTGGCAGCAATCTTTTACAGCATCATCACCAGGGTCGAGGCGTTTTGCTTGGTGGTCTGGCCGGGACTGAGCGGGGTAATGTGGTTATCCTTGGTGCGGGTGTCGCTGGTGGCAATGCGGCGGTCATGGCGCAAGGTATGGGCGCCAATGTGACGGTATTTGATCTGAACCGAGATAAACTCGAGGCCATGCGCCAGCTGGGTGAAAATGTCACCGGATTACATGCTTATCAGCACGCTATCGAGGAACACGTACGTGAGGCCGATCTGGTCATTGGGGCCATCCTGATTCCCGGTGCAAAAACGCCGATTCTGGTCTCTAAAACACTTGTGAAGGCAATGAGAAAGGGCAGTGTGGTCATTGATATATCAGTAGACCAGGGTGGTTGTATCGAAACCATTCATCCCACCAACTACGCTGAACCGACTTACATGGTCGATGAGGTCGTCCATTTTGGGGTAACAAATATGCCTGGCGCAGTCCCCAGAACGGCATCTCAGGCATTGTCGGCGAGCCTGGTACCCTATATCCTGCGCCTAGCCAGCGCTGATTGGCAAGACGATCAAACCCTGGCACAAGCGGTTAATATTTCAGCAGGACAGCTAGTACATCCTGCCCTAAAAACCCTATAAAAAGATTGATAATTACCATATATAATAGTAGGTTATGTTGGTTTATTAATGAATTAGTTTAATTAATATATTTGGTATGGCACAAGCAAAACAAAAGAATGAGAAAGTCCCTTTAGCGGAACATCTGCAGCGAGGATTACGAGAAGGCGCACTATTTGTGTTTGCGTTTATTGCCGTCTATTTTTTACTCGCGATCAGTAGTTATGCTCCGCAGGATCCGGGTTGGTCTAAAAGTGTTCAACCTCAAACAGTCGAGAATCTGGGGGGGCTGGCCGGTGCCTGGTTTGCCGATATCGTACTCGCGCTTTTTGGTTATCTTGCCTATTTAATTCCCCTCATGGTGGGTTACGCCGGCTGGTTGATTTATCGTCAAATGCCAGTGACGACGGTGGAATGGCGTCATTTATCGATTCGTGGGCTGGGCTTTATTTTCACGTTGGGTGCTTCGTGCGGTCTGGCCAGCCTTTATGATCAACACACGGTCAGTCAGCTTCCCCAACATGTCACTGCTGGGGGTATCTTTGGTGATTTGATCATGAAAGGCATGACTTATGCGTTTAATGAGCTGGGAGCGACGTTACTATTATTAGCATTGTTCTTTAGTGGCTTTACATTATTTACTAATTTGTCCTGGTTGCGGTTAATGGATATCACCGGAGCCATCACGTTAAATTCTCTTTACTGGATTCAGGATAAGGCACTGACATTTTTTGACAAACTGCGTGATAAAAAAGAACAACATGAAAAACGTCAGGAACGAGTCGCGAAGACCAAGATTAAAATTGAAAAAGAAGTCAAACAACCGGTTGAACGTACACCGCCGCGCATTGAGCCTGTTATCAAAGAGCCTAAGCCGAGTGTAAGGGAACAAAAAGAACGTCAGGTACCATTGTTTAGAACCGATGGCGAAACTGAGCTGCCACCGCTCGCGTTATTAGATGAGCAAGCTGAAATGGTTAACCCCGTTTCAAAAGAATCGCTCGAAGCCGTATCACGTCAGGTCGAATTAAAATTTGCTGACTTTGGAATTCAGGTTCAGGTCGTGGCGGTGCATCCAGGCCCGGTCATTACCCGTTATGAATTGCAACCGGCTGCTGGCGTTAAAGTTAGTCAAATAAGTAACCTGGCAAAAGATTTAGCGCGGGCGTTGTCGGCCATAAGTGTTCGCATCGTTGAAGTCATCCCCGGTAAGTCGACGGTTGGTTTAGAAATTCCAAATGAAAACCGTGAAACGGTGCAGTTGCTTGAAACGATTAAGTCTGAGAATTTCGAGCGTGCAAAATCGCCTTTATCCCTGGCATTAGGGAAAGATATTAGTGGTGTGCCGATTGTCGCCGATCTAGCCAAGATGCCGCACCTGTTAGTGGCTGGTACCACGGGCTCGGGTAAATCAGTTGCATTGAATGCAATGATTTTAAGCATCTTGTACAACTCTAAGCCACAAGATGTTCGTATGATCATGATCGATCCAAAGATGCTTGAATTATCGATTTATGAAAACATTCCGCATTTGTTAGCCCCGGTTGTAACAGATATGAAGGATGCCGCGAACGCCTTACGTTGGTGTGTGGCCGAAATGGATCGACGTTATCAATTAATGGCGGCGCTTAAAGTTAGAAACATTGCCGGTTTTAATCGCAAAGTCACTGAAGCGAAAGACAAAGGTGAACCGATACTGGATCCGATTCATCCTGAAGATGCGATTAAACCGCCCGGTGAATTAGAAAGCCTGCCCTATATTGTCGTGGTCGTGGACGAACTTGCTGACATGATGATGCTGGTCGGCAAAAAAGTAGAGCAGTTGATTGCACGCCTGGCACAAAAAGCACGTGCGGCGGGTATTCATTTGATATTAGCGACACAACGCCCGTCCGTAGATGTGTTGACCGGGTTGATAAAAGCCAATGTGCCTTGTCGAATCGCCTTTCAGGTTTCATCGCGAGTCGATTCCAGAACCATCCTCGATCAGATGGGTGCTGAACAATTATTAGGCCACGGTGATATGTTGTACATGCCGGTCGGAACCAGTGTGCCAACTCGAATCCACGGTGCCTTTGTCTCAGATGAAGAAGTTCATCGTGTTGTTGATTATTTAAAACAAAGCGGTGAACCTCAATACGAAGATGAGGTCTTAACAGGACCGAGCAATGCTTCTCAGGTATTAAGCCTGACGGGCATTGATACTGAGAAAAAAGACGATGAATCGGATCCCTTGTACGATGAGGCCGTTGCAATTGTTACCGAGACGCGTCGTGCCTCTATCTCCGGCGTACAAAGGCGCTTAAAAATAGGCTATAACCGTGCGGCAAGAATGGTGGAAGCCATGGAAGCAGCCGGGATTGTGAGTCCGTTAGAGTCAAATGGTAACCGTGAAGTATTGGCTCCACCGCCACCGAAGGATTAATGATGAATTCCTATCTGTAATCTAGAATGGAGTGAAGGATCTTGTATAACGATGAATTTCTTTTTGTCATCCTGAACGGAGTGAAGGATCTTGTGTTATGAATGAACGTTATATAACCTGCTTAAAGATCCTTCGCTATCACTCAGGATGACATTTACTTCTTATATGTTAGTTAACAGGATACTCGTAGTGAAATATATTAAAATGTGTTTGGTACTTTCTATTATTTTAACAAGCGCACAACTACAAGCAAAAACAATTAATGATTATCTAGGTCATGTTAAATCGATGTCCGCAAAATTCGCACAGTTCGTGTTTAACGAATCGACTCAGGAACCAGAAGAGAGTAAAGGCTCTATATCGGTTATCAGTCCGGATAAGTTTCGTTTGGAATATAACAAACCATACAAACAGATCTATGTAGCGGATGGCGTGCGCTTATGGAGTTATGATGAGGACCTGGAACAGGTCACGGTAAAAAAACAGCAGGGTTTATTAGCCAACTCACCGGCGATCGTTTTAGGTAATCCTGCCCAACTGGATAAGGCTTATGTTATCAAGGCCCAGGGAGTGACTAAATACGTTGACTGGTTTCATATGACGCCAAAGAATCCTGACAGTCAATTTGATCATATCCGTTTGGGTTTTGCCGGAAAAAATCTATATATTATGGAACTCTATGATTCTTTCGGGCAACGTACGCAGTTAAAATTCAGTGAGCTAGAATACAATCCAGATCTCGACGCAGATCATTTTGTGTTTAACACACCTGATGGCGTCGATGTGATTGGTGATGTAGAAGAATGAAGCTTATTTTAAATAGCAAACCGTTTTAATCGACTTCTTTGACTTCTTTATCTCAGAATAGTAAACAACACAGCAAACAGCAAAATGAAATCAAATAATTCTGTCGGCGACTTATTTGCTACTCAACAATCGAACGAATTCAAACCCCTTGCCGATCGATTACGTCCAACTTCACTTGCTGAGTTTTATGGCCAGCAACATTTAATTGCGGAAGGTAAGCCACTTCAACAGGCTATAGAACAAAACAAATTGCATTCTATGATTTTGTGGGGTCCACCCGGAACGGGCAAAACTACGCTGGCTAAAATGATCGCAAAACATTGCGAAGCGCAGTTTATAACGTTGTCTGCGGTTCTGTCGGGGGTTAAAGATATCCGTGCGGCAATGGATTCTGCAAAAGAACATTATCTAATGAACCAAAAACACAGCATCCTATTCGTTGATGAAGTACATCGTTTTAACAAGTCACAACAGGATGCTTTTTTACCGTTTGTTGAGGACGGCACGATTACTTTTATCGGCGCCACCACTGAAAACCCTTCATTTGAACTCAATAATGCATTGTTATCACGCGCAAGGGTCTACGTTTTAAAATCATTGCAACACGAAGACATTAAACAGGTATTGGAGAGGGCATTAAAAAATAAAGAACGAGGGCTTGGAAATCAGGATATTACCATTGCTGAGTCGGATCTCGACAAACTGGCTGAAATAGTCGATGGCGATGCGCGGCGGGCATTGAATTTACTGGAGATTGCCGCCGACTTGGCGGAGGAGATAGAAGGTAGTAAAAAAATTACTGATGCGGTGTTGAAAAATGTCCTGCAACAAAGTTACCGACGTTTTGATAAACAAGGCGAGGCTTTTTATGATCAGATATCCGCTTTACACAAATCAGTCCGCGGTTCTTCTCCGGACGGGGCACTATATTGGTTTGTGCGCATGTTAGACGGAGGCTGTGATCCATTGTACATTGCCCGGCGAGTTGTTCGTATGGCCAGCGAAGATATTGGCAATGCCGATCCAAGGGGATTACAGTTGGCATTGAATGCCTGGGATGTACAACAAAGACTGGGACATCCGGAAGGTGAACTGGCTATCGCCCAGGCCATTATTTACTTAAGTTGCACCCCTAAAAGTAATGCCGTCTACAAGGCCTACAATCACGCCAGGAAAGATGTGCAAGCATCGGGTAGTGCCGAGGTACCGATGCATTTGCGCAATGCCCCGACAAAACTAATGGATGAGCTGGGTTATGGCAAACACTATCGATATGCGCATGATGAACCTCATGCCTATGCCGCGGGAGAAGACTATTTTCCGGATGGAGTAGACCCGGTGAATTATTATCAACCATTACCTTATGGATTAGAGCAAAAAATCAGTGAGCGAATGGCTTTTTTGCGCGAGCTGGATGATAAAACAAAACAATCATAAGCCAATATATTTATAAGCCAGACAAAATCTCGTACAATCATCTTTTTCAACAATAACAAGGTTAATGTGTCACTACTTCTATTCATAGCGGGCGGGGGAGCGATTGGCGCGATTATGCGTTTTGGCGTTTCCAACGGCGTGCATGCCTTAATGGGGCGTGAATTTCCGTATGGTACTTTAACGGTTAATGTGCTCGGATCACTATTAATTGGTTTTTTCTACATCACCTTGATAGAACGATTAAGTCTGGGGCCAGAATGGCGTGCTTTTATTATTATTGGTGTACTGGGTTCTTTTACTACCTTCTCGACTTTTTCGATGGAGACGTTTAATTTGATTGAGACCGGGGAGCTAGTAAAGGCCGTTCTAAATGTTGCACTGAGTGTCTTCGTTTGTTTACTGGCGGCCTGGATTGGAATTTTTATCGCGAGGCAATTATGAACGCCAATGTTACTAAGAATAGTAAGATTACTATGGTCCGTATATATTTAACTGAAGGTGAGGCACAGTTAAAAACCCTGGTTAAACGACTACACGACTGGGAGAAACTAAGAGGTCTGACTATTTTTCGCGGGATCACAGGTTACGGTGAGTCAGGTGAGATTCATGGTTCAGATTTTATGGACTTATCCTTAAACCTTCCGATTGTGGTCGAGTTTTTTGATGAACAAGAAAAAATTGAAACGATATGGCAGCACCTGAATGATATTATCAAGCCCGGGCATATGGTGCGCTGGGAAGCAGAGATTAATATTTAATGTTATTGTTCATGTCATTCTCCTATCAGGGAAATAATAAATGTCATACCCGCAGGGCACTTTTCCCGCGGAGACGGGAATCTATTATATGGTGGATTCCCGCCTCCGCGGGAAAAGTGCCCTGCGGGTATATGACGTATAGATGCTTAGCTCCTATCTCCTCGTCATTCCCCTGGCGAGGGGAATCCATAAAAATTATGAAAAAGGTTATTAAATGTTAGACCCTAAATATTTTAGACAAGAAATAAAAACCACCAAAGAACTATTGGCAAGACGTGGATTTGTTTTAGACGTTGAAACGATTTCTAACCTGGAAGAACGTCGTAAGGACGTGCAGATTAAAACACAGGAACTTCAGGCAACGCGAAACAGTAAGTCGAAAGGAATCGGAAAGGCAAAAGCGCAGGGCGAAGACATTCAACCACTGCTTGCTGAGGTCGCAACACTTGGTGACGAACTAAAAGTCGCCGAAGACGAACTTAATGCTATTCAAGCCGAGTTAGATGCGATCATCATGAGCGTGCCGAATGTGCCGGATGAAACCGTTCCCGATGGTAAAGATGAGAATGACAACGTCGAAATTCGTCAGTGGGGTGAAGTCCCAACATTCGATTTTGAAATTAAAGATCACGTTGATTTAGGCGAAAAACTCGGCCAGTTAGATTTCGAAACCGCCGCGAAATTAACCGGCTCGCGTTTTGCGATCATGAATGGCTCGATTGCGCGTCTGCATCGTGCCCTGATTCAGTTTATGTTGGATCTACATAGCCAGGAACACGGTTATACCGAAACCTATGTCCCTTATATCGTTAATTCGGAATCATTACGTGGCACCGGGCAATTACCAAAGTTCGAAGAAGATCTGTTTAAACTGCATTCTGAACATGAATTTTATTTAATACCGACAGCAGAAGTACCGGTCACCAATATTGTACGTGATGTGATAATCGATGATGATTATATGCCTCGTAAATACGTCTGTCATACACCGTGCTTCCGAAGTGAGGCCGGTTCATATGGAAAAGATACGCGCGGCATGATTCGACAACACCAGTTTGAAAAAGTTGAACTGGTGCAAGTTGTGTCTGCCGATAAGTCAAAAGAGGCGCATGAAGAACTGACTGGCCATGCAGAAGAAGTACTAAAACGTTTAGAATTACCGTATCGAATTGTTAATTTATGCGCAGGTGATATCGGCTTTTCAGCGACCAAGACCTACGACCTGGAAGTCTGGGTACCCTCCCAAAAAACCTATCGCGAAATTTCTTCTTGTTCAAACTTTAATGACTTTCAAGCCAGGCGCTTAAAAGCACGTTGGCGTAATCCTGAGACGGGTAAACCTGAGCTGGTACATACGATTAATGGTTCTGGACTCGCGGTAGGGCGGACATTAGTCGCGATAATGGAAAATTATCAACAAGCAGATGGCAGTATTCGCATCCCAAATGTACTGCAAAACTATATGGGCGGAATAGAAGAGATTAAGATTTAATTATCGTACTGCCGCAATTAACAACACGACGAATAAGAAGACGCCTGCAATCGGGATGATAAAACCCATCCAGTCTTTCATGGTGCCTTTTGGGGAATGTTTTATTGCCTGCTTCATGCGAGGAAATAGAAAAATAATCATTGCCAACAAGAACAAGGCAGAACCAATTTTAACCCAATCCATATAAATACCTTAATTAAGTTTAAAAAAAAGCCCCGCGTAAACGGGGCTTTTTTAGTTTACTACCAGTTATTAATCATCACCGCTGAAGGCACCAAGAATGTGCAGCAACGCTGTGAACATATTTAATAATGATAAAAACAAGCTGGCGGTTGCCATGATGTAATTGGTTTCACCACCGTGGATAATTGAGGATGTCTGATAAAGAATCAAACCGCTCATGATGATCATGATGCCCGCACTAATCGCTAAAGATAAAGCGGGTATGCCCATGAAGATGTTCAGTAAGGCTGCGCCAAGTATGACCAGCAGGCCAACCATCAAGAATGCACCCATGAAGCTAAAATCTTTGCGTGTTGTTAAGGCGTATCCAGATAATCCTAAAAAGATAACACCAGTACCACCCAATGCGGTTGTAACGATGCTGGGATTCACAGCAAGGTAATAACTTAAAATAGGACCCAGCCCATAACCAAGTAAACCTGTGAATGCGAAAACAACACCAATACCAGCGCCAGAGTTTGCGGTACGGGGTAACACAAACCATAAAAGTCCAATCGCTGCGATATTGGCTACCAACGCGCCTCCATGTGAAGCCCCAGTCGCAACACCGATATAGGCCATGATGGCGCTAAATACGAGTGTCATTGATAACAGGGTGTAGGTGTTACGCAAGACCTTGTTAGTGGCAAGTACCGATTCCTGGGTACGTTGAATAGTCTGATTGTTGTACATGTTTACTCTCCAAAAAACCTTAAAATAGTCGTTAACTAAGTAGACAACAGCATACCTGACTGGTTCCGAAGATCAAGCACTTAGATTATTTACAAGTCCTTGTTAAGGCTAGCTTTTCGCTTCGTACTCGGGTATCCTGCGCAGCCTTCAGTGGTATGCCAATGCTGGCTACTGAAACTAATGTAGTTACTATATATTACGAATTCAATACCACGAAGCACTAAATTACGGAGAGGTGGCAGAGCTCGGTCGAATGCACCGGTCTTGAAAACCGGCGAGGAGCAATCCTCCGTGGGTTCGAATCCCACCCTCTCCGCCATAATATAAAAAGCCCCGAAAGGGGCTTTTTTATTTGGCCTAATAATAAGTGGATTCGAAGAATCCCAATGTACTGGGCAAGGATTGTTCCCGACAATCCTTTTGCATTCCCCACATCCCTGTGGGTCATGTACAGGTGCGGCGGGAGGGCAGGACGCCCGGAGCCGCCACCCTCTCCGCCATATATAAAAAGCCCCGAAAGGGGCTTTTTTTTGTTCGTAAATTTCTGATACAAACAAACCAGGCACTCAAAATTGACAAAATATCTGCTGACTGCTGTTCTTGAACCAGATCTGTCTATTTAACGTTGATATAACGTTAATCTGATGTAAAATTAACGCATAATTGATGTGATTTTGAGGACAATATTATGGCTGGTAAACCCGTTAGACTATCTTTGACTTTAACGCCGGAAGCCGATGAAATCCTGACGAAAGCGGCTAAAAATCTCACTTATGGCAATAAGAGTGATATGTTACGTCGGGCAATTGCACTAATATCCGTGATGGAAGATGCCAAAGCCAAAAATGAAAATTTGGCAATTGTGGATTCTGAAGGGCAGGTGGTCTCAAAAATTATTGGACTTTAAAAATGACAGTCGAAGAAAAAGGACAGCCACAAGCAGACACGGCAACAATAAAGCGTATGGTTGAGTTTCAAGAGATTGATCTGGGTGGGATTGCCGAAGAACAAAATGCGGGTAATCAGAAGGACATAATTCCGAAAGATAAATTAAAATTTGCCCAGCGTGTATTGCTGGCTATTTTTTATGCTGGCGATTCTGGCGAGTATCGCTCGAATTTGGGCAGGAGATCCAGCTGGAACCGACATTTTTAATGCGGCGACAACTTTGCTTTTACCCGTCGTCACTCTGGTTCTCGGTTTCTATTTTGGTCGCAATAATAACAGTGATTTGAATAATTCAGGTGAGGAATAACGTTTAATTAGTTTTATCGTTTTGGAGAAAATATAAAGGCGGATCATTTTTATGATTTGCCTTATTGTATTTAAATTCACAAGGAAATTGACACTCAAATAAGAAAAAAAGTTTAGCGAATGCCATAATGATTGTGAGATATTTACGACGACCCTTTCTATATTTATAGATAACACTAATTAATAACCCCAGGCTGCATATTTAATAGGCAATATTGATTAGATCCCGATATACTCCGTTTCCAGCTTTAACAACAAAATAACCTGAAAAAATAACCAGACAGGGCCTGACTTAATGATTAATGTGTTACTAGCCGATGACCATGATTTGGTGCGTATGGGGATGCGGCGCTTACTGGAGGACGTTGACGAATTATGTGTGTCTGCGGAAGCCACCACCGGTGAAGAGGCGGTGACACTGTGTCGTGAGCATGATATCCATGTCGTGTTAATGGATATCAATATGCCCGGTATGGGTGGTTTGGAAGCATCCAAAAAGATTCTACAGCGCGATGATTCGACTAAAATAATTGTCGTTACCATGAGTGATGATGAAATTGTCGCCCAGCGGTTATTAAAATTAGGTGCATCCGGTTATGTAACCAAAGGCTGTAAAATAACCGAGATTGTGCATGCGATTCGCGAAGTTATGGCAAACCGCCGTTACATTACTCCTGACATTGCGCAGCAGCTGGCGCTGGCAAACACCAATACAGAAGAAGGGCAGTCATCCTTTCATGAGTTATCTGAACGGGAACTACAAGTGATGATGATGATTCTGGACGGCAAAAAGACAAACGAAATCTCTGATAGTTTATGTCTCAGCCCGAAAACCGTTAGCACCTATCGTACCCGTCTGTTTACGAAACTAGAGATCCAGTCGGATGTCGAGTTAACCCGTTTAGCGATTAGTCATGGTATTATTCTGCAAAGCGATTAATTTTAATCGCGATTCTTTACGAGCAGATTAATGACCCAACCAACGTTTGATATAGATTGTACTCGCTGTCCTAGATTGGCTAGTTTTTTAATTGATGTTAAAAAAGATTTCCCGAAATATCATGCACGTCCGGTTGAACCATTTGGCGTTGCCAATCCAAAATTATTAATCGTTGGTCTGGCGCCGGGTAAACATGGCGCCAATGCAACTGGGCGCCCATTTACCGGAGACCATGCCGGCATCATTCTTTATGAAACCTTATATAAGTTTGGTTTTAGCAATAAACCTGAATCAGTCTCCCGGAGTGATGGTTTAAAACTAAAACAATGTCGTATAACAAATGCCGTTAAATGTTTACCTCCTGAGAATAAACCGATAGGCAGTGAAATCAAAAACTGTAATGCCTTTTTGGCAGCCGAACTAGCTGGCTTGAAAAAAAATACAAGTCTATTGGTTTTGGGTGGTGTTGCGCACAACTCAGTTCTGAGTGCGTTAGATTTAAAGAAAAAAGATTACCCTTTTGGGCATGGGAAGAAATACAAGCTACCTAACGGACTTGTATTATTTACCTCCTATCATTGCAGTCGTTATAATACACAGACCAAGAGATTGACTGAGGCGTCGTTTCATAAGGTATTTAAAACAATACGCAAACATATCGACAGCTAATCACTACAGATCCTTACTCCCGATGGATAATGATCCAAAAAAATGCAATGAATTAATCGAAGAGATTTTAAAATCTTTATCAGGCCTGCCCGGCGTTTATCAAATGTACAATGATCGTAATGAGATCATTTATGTCGGTAAGGCAAAAAACCTGAAAAAACGCGTCTCGAGTTATTTCCAAAAAAACACGAAAGATCTCAAAACACATTCATTAGTTAAAAATGTCGCTAATATAGAAACAATTGTAACGCACACGGAAGGCGAGGCATTATTATTAGAAAATAATCTAATCAAAACGCATAAACCTCGTTACAATATTCTTTACCGCGATGACAAAAGCTATCCATATATTTATTTATCCACTGAACAAGCATTCCCAAGGCTAACGCTGCACCGCGGAGCCAGAAAAGGGAAGGGTACTTATTTTGGTCCTTACCCAAGCGCAGGTGCGGTTAGAGAAACCTTGGCTTATTTGCAAAAATTATTTCCAATACGTCAATGCACTGACTCATTTTACAAGAATCGATCACGCCCTTGTTTGCAGTATCAAATAAAGCGATGTTCTGCTCCGTGCGTGGGATTGGTTACTGAAGCCGATTACGCAAAAGAAGTCAGTCAAGTCTCGATGTTTTTATCCGGGCACAGTTCTGATTTGATATCAGCATTAGCCACTCAAATGGAAACGGCTGCTGAGACATTGGATTATGAATTAGCCGCGTTATTACGTGATCGCATTGCTATTCTGAGAGCTATACAGGAAAAGCAATACATTAGTGGTGATGAAGGTGATTATGATGTGATTGCCGCAGCCACCAAGGCCGATGTGAGCTGTGTGCAATTGTTTAAAATTCGTAACGGCCACAACCTGGGAAATAAGGCTTACTATCCCAAGAAAATATCCGGGCAAAATGAATCAAGTTTAATTAATGCATTTATTGCGCAATATTACCTTGAAGCCAATTCAAGTCGGTTAACCGATTTCCCTTCGACCATATTGATTGCCAGCGAGATCGATGACATTGAGTTACTTGAAAAAGTACTTTCCGAGCAAAACAATAAAAACATCTCCATTAAATACAATGTGCGAGGAGCACGCTCAAAATGGCTTAAGATGGCAACACAAAATGCAAAATTGGCCGTGGCGTCAAGAATAGCCACGCATGCATCATTATTGTCCCGATTTGAAAAGCTACAAGAAGCATTTAACTTGGATGAAATACCAACGCGTCTGGAATGTTTTGATATCAGTCATTCGATGGGGGAAGCCACGGTCGCCTCGTGTGTTGTTTTTAATCATGAGGGACCCAACAAATCTGATTATCGGCGATATAACATTAAAAATGTTACCCCCGGTGATGACTATGCCGCAATGGAACAGGCCTTGATGCGACGTTACCGAAAAAAACAGGATGAAGATATAAAATTACCCGATATCCTGTTTATCGATGGCGGTAAGGGTCAATTGAGTCGTGCAAAACTTGTGGTGGAGGAGTTGCAACTAAAAAACATTTTATTGGTCGGTGTTGCCAAAGGCCCTTCGCGTAAGCCCGGTATGGAAAACCTGATCGTTGCGGGTTGCTTGTCCGATGAGGATACGGAGTTTATACTGCCGTCTGATTCGCCTGCATTACATCTGATTCAGCAAATTCGGGATGAAGCACACCGGTTTGCCATCAGTGGACACCGGAATCAGCGCAAAAAAGCCCGTTCCCGATCTGAGTTGGAAGATATTGAAGGCCTGGGGCCTAAACGTCGACAAACCTTGTTGACCCAGTTTGGTGGGTTACGAGAAGTCGCTAAAGCGGGTATCGAAGATTTGGCTCGTGTGCCGGGCATTAGTAAGCATTTGGCTAAAAAAATATATGAACGTTTTCATTCGGACTCTTAAAACTACAATATGATTGGCTTACCACTGACAATCCCAAATATGGTGACTTTATTCCGTATCGTGTTGATACCGATATTCGTGCTGGCATTTATCATTCCAAATTACCCTTCTAAGCACATTGTATTAGTTTCATTATTTTTCCTGGCCAGCGTGAGTGACTGGGTAGATGGCTTTTTAGCAAGACGCCTTAAACAGGAATCTGCCTTCGGGGCCTTTCTTGATCCGGTCGCTGATAAGCTAATGGTAACCGTGGCGATAATATTGCTGGTCTCAAAGCACCCTGAGTGGTTTATGGTACTCCCTGCGCTGGTGATCATTGGCCGCGAGTTGGCTATTTCGGCTTTGCGTGAATGGATGGCTAACCTGGGGGCACAGGCGAAAGTCAAAGTGCAATTTATTGGTAAGCTTAAAACAGCAAGCCAGCTCTTGGCGATTGGTTTTCTACTCTACGATGAGCCCATAGGAAAATTTGAACCAACCATAATCGGTTATATTTTACTGTATATCGCCACGGTATTAACCCTCTGGTCGATGGTGGTGTATTTACTCGCGGCCTGGCCCAGCATTAGTGGCAAAGAAAATACGCCTTCCACGCGGGAATAGCTCAGTTGGTAGAGCACAACCTTGCCAAGGTTGGGGTCGCGAGTTCGAGTCTCGTTTCCCGCTCCAATTTCTTCATAAACGGTCATTCCAGGCTTAAATCACCATCGTTGAGCTTTGCTTTATATATTGCTTGCCAACCAGGGGGCAAAATAGGGTAGAATAGCGCCCGTTTTTGATGGCCAGTAATCGTTAGAAATCAGGTGCTTAACTATGTTTCTAGCGAGCAGAAAAGAGCGGTTCAGAGCCTGTTACAGGTGCTCTGATATAAGCCAGGCAGGTTAAACTACAATAGTCTCTTGCCAGGCTAGAAATACAAATGGCTGGGTGGCAGAGTGGCTATGCACCGGATTGCAAATCCGTGTACCTCGGTTCGACTCCGGGCCCAGCCTCCATTAAATAGTAGTTTAATAGTCATCCTGCCCGGGTGGCGAAATTGGTAGACGCAAGGGACTTAAAATCCCTCGGTGGCAACACCGTGCCGGTTCGATTCCGGCCCCGGGCACCATTTTTCGTAATAAGTAAATCTGAACTTTAAACTGCTCATTACTTACAGCACGGTACTTAATTTAATGCCGGTTCGTACTGCTTTGAATCCCTGCGGGCTTCATGCAGTATTTCCTACGCTTCGCTCCGGTCTTCTGGCTTGAACGGCTACGCCGTTCGCCCAGTATTTCCTACGCTTCGCTCCGGTCCACTGCTTTGAACCGCTTCGCGCTTCATGCAGCATACACTACGCTACGCTCCGTTAACTCCGGCACCGTGCATTATATAATGGTTCGTACTGCTTTGAATCCCTGCGGGCTTCATGCAGTATTTCCTACGCTTTGCTCCGGTCTACTGGCTTGAACGGCTACGCCGTTCGCCCAGTATTTCCTACGCTTCGCTCCGGTGGGCGGATATCAGAAGGCTATTCAGGATTTTTGGTTTGGATCGGGTTTACCCCATAATTTTCCTTTAAATATTGTTAAAAATGTGTTACGGCACATCATATCAAAGTCTTCCTATACATTTTTTATTCTGATAATATCAGTCTATAAAAGTTGGGGTATCGTAATTAACAATAAAATAGACGTTAATTTTAAAAAATAATTTTAAACTTTGTCAGGGAACGAGATACTGCCAATTAGCTGTACATAATTCCCTGAGAATAAATGCTTAAACCTTAATGATCGATCTGGTTAAGGTATACAAGCAGTGTGTGAACAAACATTTATAGTAACTGGGGAAATCACGATGAAAAAAATCATTTTTGTAATAATATCCGGATTGATGATCATGTCGCTTGCAGCCTGTGGTGGCGGAGATTCAGACCCTGTTGATCCAGATAATCCAAATCCAACACCACCACAAAATCAAAACCCAGCGGATACGATTGCGTTTACCGACGCGACACCCCAAGTCATCGGCTTGCAGGGTAGCGGCCAGACAACTAATTCGAACCTGATCTTTACGGTAACGGATTCGAATGGAGATGCTGTCAGAGATGGCATCACTGTCAATTTTGTCATCAATACACTGAATGGCAATGAATACATCGGGCCTGATGACGCCACACCGACCCAGGCATCTGCCCAAACCAGCGGCGGTGATGGTGAAGTTGCCATTGGTTTGACCTCCGGGACGGTCGCGGGCGTCATTATCGTAAATGCAACGGTTAATGCTACCTCGATTAATGCAGAGTCATCTAAAATTTCGATTGGTGGCGGTGTAGCCGATACCGCTCATTTATCCTTATCAAGAGATCAAATTAACTTACCGGGTATGGTGCTGGATAATGTGACAACAGACATTACGGTGTTACTTGGTGATCGTTTTGGTAACTATAATGTTTTGCAAGGAACACCCGTATCCTTCAAAGCAGAGTCGGGTACAATTGACACGAGCAACTTTACCGATGATATCGGTGAGACAACGGTAATTTTCCGTACTCAAAATCCCAGGCCGGTACTTGCCAATAATGAAATAACAGCAGCAGAAATCGCCGAAATTGATCGTATTAATACGACATATGGTCTTAACATTGCAACTGATGGATCGGTCAATCAACGCCGTGGCTGGGTGACAGTAACTGCAGCCGTTGCTGGTCAGGAAACCTTTACCGATAATAATGCCAATGGTTATTTTGATGCAGGTGATGGATTTTCTGGGACGGATGACATTGGTGAGCCGTACATAGATAGTAATTTTAATGGAGCTAGAGATCCAGGTGAAGACTATACTGATACGGATCAAAGCAGCACGTATGACGGACCAAATGGTGTATGGGATGGCCCGAATTGTCCAGATACGGCCTCGGGTTGTCAAAGTGCAATGACGATTTGGGATAGTACTCAATTAATGTTTACCGGTCACGGCGCTTAC
>CAMYOL010000076.1 GCA_947260005.1 uncultured Ectothiorhodospiraceae bacterium | reverse complement strand
TGACGTGACAGGTGTCGTCGGTTATAGCTTTGGAAACTTTGAAGTCAATGCCTTAGCTGAGTTTAAAATCAAAACTAGTAATATTAAAGAAGAAACAACACGCATCAGAACGACCAAGGCCTTGACGGTGGCTTCCTATAACGTACTTAACTTAAGTGCGGTGCCTGCCGATGATGCACAGCGTGATAAAGTAGCGGCTCAGATTACGAATAACTTGCGAGCACCTGATATTGTTGCGCTGCAAGAGATCCAGGATAACAATGGTGATATCGGTAATTGTCGCGGTGACTTGTCTGCCTGTTCAGATGTCCTTGATGCAAGTGAAACGCTTCAAAAACTGGTCGATGCCATTGAAGTCGCTGGCGGACCGGAGTATGCCTTTTTCACGGTAGACCCACTTGTGGAAACCAGGGACGACAATCGTGATGATCCAAATACCTTTGGTGGGGTGGCGCTTGGTAATATTCGTAACGCCTTTTTGTATAACCCTCAACGGGTGACGTTGATTGATTACATTGGTATGACACGTGAAGTGCTTGCGGCACGGGGTGTTAGTGTTAGTACCGCGTTTGATAACTCGCGTGATCCACTTGAAGCCGTGTTCGAATTCAATGGCGAAGAAGTCACGATCATTAATAATCATTTCTCATCCCGTTTTGGCTCTACGCCTATCTTTGGTGGTCCGCAACCATTTGTTCAGGCTGGCGAGGCGGCACGTGAGGTTCAGTCATTGGCGATGAATCAGTTGGTACAATGGCATTTACAGGATGATGACGATAAAAATGTGATGGTTTTAGGAGACTTAAATACGTTTGAGTTCACCGATGATTTAAAGCAGATCTTGCCTTTGGCAGGTGGAGAGCAAATCCTGTTTAATCTTATTCGTAAGAACCGTGACGATAATAAATATTCGTTTATCTTTGAAGGTAACTCACAGGCACTCGATCATATTTTTGTGACAGAAGCGCTGGAAGAAATTGCGCGCTTTGATTACGTACATGTTAATGTCGATTTCCCGCGCCTGTTTAACGACACGGTCGCTAGCGACCACGAGCCTCTCATTGCCAGTTTCAGGTTCGATGATGATGAGCAAGAGGATTGATTTTGCACTTCCGGCCAGTAAACCGCTGGCCGGAAAAACCGGAATCAGCCCGGGATACCCAAGATGTAAAATATCTATTTGTGAATAGGGGGCAGACCACGTTTTGTAGAAAATAGTTTAATTGTGATCTGCCCCTGTTTATCAATCAATAGCAAAACAATATATCAAGCCGGCACCGCCCGAGCTTTCGAGCGCCTTCTGACTACAGCCCCGGCTGAAATGTGAGAAGTTCCAGGATTTTGCCCAGTTATCCTCGGTCGGGCCGGTTTTATCATGATGCCCGACCGCCGCGGCACCTTCATCGTTGCTCCACCAGTTCTTGCAGGTGAAGTTCACATGCGGCGAGAACGCGGTGCCATCTGGTCGAGAGCCGGTAAGGATGTCGTGTTGATTTGGCTTATCACCGCGTCCATTGACCATTTCACCTTTTTCGTTCAATCCTGTCTGTTTATTGATGTTGTTATTGCTATGCAGGTGTTCCACATCCCGAGCGATCAATTCGCCTTTTGCATTAAACCAGGGTCCCTTACCGATACGATCGCGTGCATGCACTGAGGTAGAGTTATTTTCCGGATTTTTCCGGTCGAATCTTCCGGTGGTACTCAGATAGGCACGCCAGGTCTTATTACCCATATCCACATCATCGGCAAGATTCTGACAATGCTCATCGGCACCTTCTATGCCACCGAAATTAGCACCATCTCCCACACCAATGCTGGTAATGAAAAAGCTCATGGGTCCCGTCACTTGGGGCGTTGTTGATTCTGTCGCTGATGCCGGTGCATCGTCGGTGATGGTTGTGTCGTGCGTTTTGTCGCAGGCACTGACCAGGGCTAGCATGGTAGTAGCCAGAATGATTCTTTTCACAGTAACCTCCAAAAAGATAGTGAATGGTTATCATAGGGGACTGACCATGTTTTTTTAGTCGTTAACTAAGAATATTGGGTCGGACCACACTAAGTATTGAAATCAAAATTATAACGCGATAAATGGAGCGCTTCACAGACCTTAGCAGGGTATTTTCATGAACGAAAACGAGGTTTTAAGGATGAAGTCTATAAAAATTGAAATAATACAATAATAGCGGACAGACCACGTTTTTAGATTAAACGAGAGAGTAGGTGTATCGATATCATGCTACATTATGCTTTAATTACTATATCCACCAGCAATCAAAGATATCATGTAACAGGGAGTCTTCCATGGCAAGTGAGAAATCGGTTAAAGAAAAAGCAGCGCAGGTGTTGAAAGACCTGGAAAAGACCGGTGAGGCGATACTGGCCGAATTGGCCGAGCAGTATGCCAAAGTAAAACACAAAGCGGGCGAGATGGCTGAAAATGTGTCCGGGTCGGTCGTGGACACAACACATGAAATTCAGGCTAAGGTCACCAGCGAAGAGACAAAGCAACAGCTCAGAAATTTGATTCAGCAGGTCGAAGACTCAGGTCGAACGGCACGAGAGGGCTTCAGTGTCAGAATGGACGACCTCAGCCAGCGCGTCGCCAATGCGATAGAAAGTTTAAAAACACCCACTCAACCGAAAAAGAAAAAGTCAGTTAAAAAGAAGGTGGCCCAGGAAAAATCAACCAAGAAAAAATCAACCAGGAAGAAAGTTGCTAAGAAGAAGACAGCAAAGAAAAAAACAGTTAAAAAGAAATCGTCTAAAAAGAAGGCCACGAGCAAGAAATCCACTAAAAAGAAAACAGGCAAGAAGAAGGTAGCGAAAAAGAAAGCAGTTAGGAAAAAAACTACCCGGAAATGAAATAGGAGGGAGACTACGTGTTTCACTTATCAGTGTGAATTGTGTAACTCGTAATTTAACTTTGGAGTATAAAAGAAAAAAAGGAGGGGGGAATGAAACCTGAATCTGAAGTTACTGATACAAAATTGGTTTATTCAGTCGATGTTGATCAATTTTATATTGTAAATTCGGGGAATAGGACCACGATAACCTGTTGTAATGAAATATAAAATCTTCAATACACCACCATGGGTCTTCTTTAATGTCTAATATATTTACATTTTGTTGCACTTATTGGTTGAATCTAAACCCACGAGTTCGGGTGAGTAGCAACATCCCGGTACCGTAGTCTGTCCCTGTTTCCCTACAAAATAAGGGGTCGGTGACAAATGAGAATGTCTTGATTTAAATCAGATAACGTAATGGTGTGTTGTGCTATCGTATTGCCCGATCTTTCCAGATTTAGCTTATCAATGCCAAGGAGGCTGCTATGTCACATTTGATTCGAGCAAGTCGTATTGCATTACTGACGGGATTAATTATTGTACTACCGGCCACCATATTGTTTGCAAATGATGTCGGTGAGCGAGTTATCAAACACGGCACGTTTGATGATGATCTGTACCTGGCCGGCGGTGAAGTGGAACTACAGGCAACGGTTAATGGTGATGTATCCGTTGCTGGTGGTGAGTTAGATCTGGATGGAGAAATCAACGGTGACCTGATGGCTGCCGGCGGTAAAGTGATAGTTCGTAGTTCGGTGTCAGATGATGTGCGTCTGGCGGGTGGTGAAGTCGATGTTCTGGCCTCGGTTGGGGATGATGTGCTTGCCGCCGGTGGTCGTGTGCGTCTGGATCGTAAGGCAAAAGTGGGTGGTCGTGTCTGGATAAGCGGTGGCGACATCCGGGTTGATAGCCAGATTACCCAGGAATTACGTGTCGCAGGTGGACGCATCGTGTTTGCCGGGCAAGTTCAGGGTGACGTGTATTTACAGGGCAGGCAAATGGAGATTGGCCCCGGCGCTGTGATTAAGGGTGATTTGCATACTCGCGGCCCTCATGAGGCAAGCATTGCAGAAGGGGCAACCATTGTTGGTGAGATAAAGCATACTGAAGTTAAGGTACCGGTCGCTAAAATTGTAGGACGCCTGGTTGGCGCAGCGTTGGTATTATTAATCGGTTTGATGCTCGCCGCTGTAGTGCTCTACCTCATGTTTCCGACTTTTTCACAACGTGCAAGCCAGTCATTGCGCAATAAACCATGGCCGTGTCTGGGTCTGGGACTTGCGGTTTTTGCCGGTACACCGGTTGTTATCATTATTTTATTTAGTATCGCGGTGGGTGTATGGTTGGCGTTGCTATTGTTAGCAGCCTATTTAATGATGCTGTTATTGGGTTACTTCACCGGTGCTTTGTTTATTGGTGAGGCCGGTCTGCGATTGATTGGTAAAACAGAACCCACTAAGTCCTTGCGTGCCATTGGTTTGTGTGTGGCGTTACTGGTGTTAGTGATAGTCAATGTTATTCCGCTTATCGGTAGCCTGATCTTCTGGCTGGTATTACTTGGTGGTATGGGCGCCTTAAAGCGACAAATGTATCTGGCTTATAAACAGAATTAGTTAATTGTTATTTAGTTCTTTAAGATCTCAAAATAAGGAGAAGATATATGCGAAAGGCGATGACAGTTGAATTCACGGCGAAGGCAGCTGGTCGTGAGTTTAAAGAGGAAAGTGTCACCTTTGATAATCCGGAAGACCTGTTTGCGTTTATTTCACCTGGTGGTGCTTGCGAAAATATTCCGGACGAAGTGGATGAGATTCAGATGGTATTTGTTCAACCCACGCATCCGAATGAAAACAATCCGATTGCCGATAAGCGTGTAATGCTAGAGTTGGGCATGGTGTATCTGACCGGTCCATTAATAGAGATTGCACAAACGGTAAATCAATTAATCGACAAAGCCGGTCGTGGTGAGCTTTCAAATGCGTTTCTAAGTGTGATTGGAGAAAATTAATCGTTAACTGGGACCGGATCATCATCCATCAATATGGCTCAAACATGTGTTTTCGTCATATAATGGTGCATCTAAGGAATCTCTACTTACAGTATTAGACTAAAGTTCTTAGAAGCAGCCTATTGATAGTAAAATAGGTATTTTAAGGCTAATTAACATACAGTGTCAGACGTGATTTTGTGGGGATCCCTCAGGGTCCGGACCCGAAGCATTCCAGAATTGAATTTATAGAGGTGTCCACTTTTTCGGGGTAACTTCATGTTCATATCCTTTGATTATTATCTATTTAAAATAACAAGATAATAAGATCGGAACTTAGCTTTACTAGCTAAGTTCCGATTCAGTTCTTTCATGGTTAGACTTTAGCTACGCATTATCATTGCGTAAGATTAGTCCAGGGCAATGGGTTAAAGTTTTGCCGCCATAACATATTGCCGGACCCTTCAGGCTTATGGTCTTTCCCCAATGGCCCGCGCAAACGAGTGACATTACCGTTGAATACCAGATATTGATATTCATATCCCGCGATAGGCAGAATTGGGTTTAAGGCAACAGTATTGAACCTCCAGTCACTAAAGACTAACTTGAAATCACCCATTGCCAGACCGTTGGTTTCACTTTTCTCTCCCTGGGCAATCGTCGTTGCGCGACCAAGTCGATAGTCATCTGAGCGATTGGTGACATTGATTTCACATATATCATTAATCGTGATATCGGTATCTGATTCTGGATCCAGATAAAGCGTGAAAGAGGCGTTATTTGCTGGCCGTATCACATAGTTAAGCCGTTGACCGGTCGGTGTGTTTTGTGCCGCACCAACCTGTTTGGCATCGTAGTCATAAATGACATACATGTGATATCCATTTTGCAGGTAGTGATTGAGTTGTGAATCCACCACACTATCGATATCCTGGTATGAGGATATCCATACATAACCCTTTTCACGCATCTTGTCATTATTCTGACCACCAATCTCCACACATGAGTGGTAAGTGAAATCAAGACTGTTTGCACTAAATCCATGTGCAAAGGCTCCGGGTACACCCTTCTCTTCGACATTGAAGTTCAATCCTGCACCCACTGCCGTTACCTGAGTGGAAAATAATAACGATACGCTACACAAACCTGCCGTAAGCAAGGTATTCCTAACATTAAACATAACTTCTCTCCTTGTTAAAAAAAGATTCCTTAATTAAAAATCCAGTTGAATACCGGTATTAATTTATCCATAAAATAATCCGGCACGGTCTGGAGGTTGAATATTAAATCAGGACTTCTCTTGCGACAGTGAAAAATTAACAATATAAATGTGATGAAATAGATGAATAAAATCATGACTATGTATAAAAGAATATAAGGAAAAGCACGGTACAATTTAAAGTTTTTTATTTAAAAAGTAATATTTTGTGTCAGAGTAAAAAATCATGTTAGCAAATGCAAACAACCTTGAAACTCATCACCCATATATTTTCTATATGGTCGTTATTACTTTTTACTATCTCAGAAGTGTGAGCCAGATCTATATAATGAGTTTGTTAGCAGAGAAAGCCTGAGCTACAGACAGCGTTTTAGTAGCAATATCGTAAAAATAGAGCCAGAACACAGCGGAATAAATAGGGTCACGTTGTTTAACAAAGTAAGCTTTAAATAAGAGCTATAGCATTAAACTGCAACCGTATTATGGAGAATAACCAATAAGGAGATTGGATATGAAAAATTCTATAAGTAAGTTGCTGTTTGTCTGTTTATTTTCTTCGTCTTTATCCGCTGAAGCCACATTGATTTGTGATGATCCAGATGCAAGTCTGGTCGGTAGTCTATACAACGTAGGGGAATCTGTTTCGATTATTGGGGAAACGGCTGAAGTCGTTTATTTGCGTACGGCCAGCGGTGAACAGGTCATTAATGACGCAAACTTTGTCGAAATCAGTCCATCGCGGTTGGCTGGCAACGACGGAATCGAGCTGCATCTTAATAATGCCGGAATACAAATCAACTTTAACCAGCCTGCGAAAGCTGTTTTTATGAGTATTGCACAAAATACCGGTCCCTATAATAAAGCCTTGATAAGCAATCTTGGTATCAATGGGGAAGACATACAAATGCTGAACGGTTTTGCATCTACTGATGGGCTCGTTCTCGGTAAAAATGCAATTGGCCAGGTCATCGTGTCAACCAATCTAACCAGCCCGGAACCACAGGTGCCCGCTATCTGGATTTCGGACCTGATTACCTTTAGTGCAGAAAGTGGCGCCATTGAATCTATTTCAATTGCAGGACAACAACTCAATATCGATGATATTTGTTTTCACTACTGAGTTGTCATTTATGCATGTAAACCAGGATGGTTTTAAACAAAATATGGAAAGGGGATCACTATGTTATCAATCTCTAAAATGACCGTTACATCTATTGTGTTCAAATTATTTGCACTATTGATATTTCCGACCAGTTCGCTGGCTAACGAGCAATGCTATGACATGAGTGGACTGATATCCGCCATGGACTACCCGGTGGGCACTACGTTCAATGTACAGGGTACTCAATTCAAGATCATGAGCCTGAGAGATAAGACCGGTACCCCATTGAGTACAACACAACAGGGTGCTCGTGTTTTCCAATCTAATATTGCAGGTGGTATCGCACCAGAGGTTCAACTTCGCGATGTGAAATTCAGGATTATTCCTGATATGCCCGTAAAACAGGTCTCAATTCGTGCATCACAACACCCTGGCGTTAACGACAATTTACTCCTGGCAAACATCGGTATTAATGGAGACCGTCTACAATTAATATATGGGTTAGGCGGCGCAAACGAACTTGTGCTTGGTAACAATCAAAAAGGTCAAATCTTAATTGATACGGATTTGGTGACAGCACCACCCAACTCATCTGGTTGGATAACCGGAAATATTAATTTAGATGCACTTGATGGTTCTATTTCTGGTTTTACGATAGGGGCAAGGTTATTACGGATCGATGACATCTGTTTAACATCCGAATCCTATTAAAAGTTCAGAAGTTGATAATACACTAGCACAGCTTTTGAATTGTGGTGTTAATGTGGGAGATCACACTAACTAGGAACGACACTTAATCATGGAGGTAAGATAATGGAAGATATCATCCGCACCGGGACTGTTTTGGCCTGCGCCTTTTTTATATTGGGCGCCTGTAGTAGCAATAATGGTGTTACGCAGGCGGATCTGGATGCTGTACGATCGTTGGCGCAAGACGGAAAATTCATGGCCTCCGAGGCACGTGATATTGCACTTCGTGCCGAACGAAAGGCCGATCAGGCGCTGGCCAATAGCAATAATTAGGAAAAGTTAGTGGGGCAGAGTAAAACTCGAAGTCGAACTCGATGTGAAGATTGGTTTTTACTCTGCCCGCCAATTTAATCTGTCTTTGACAGAGATCGATTTATATGTGCTTTCGATTACTGAATTTCTGGTTACGTGAGTATAATTTTATTTGTCACCGACTTCTTTCTCAGTTAATTATCAGAACAATCGAGTATGCTCCTGTTGGCTTATCTGCCCAAGTTGATTTATGGTTACAATATCCTGATCGTTTTCTTCGTCTATCATCACTGGTGACATATACATTTTCAATTCCAACTAGTTTTACGGCGAGCATCTCCTTATCACTTGTACAAATGGAAAACAGAATTCAATAACCGTGGATATATTCTTATTATAATGTGGCGATGGAAAATTACTTCCAGATCTTGAAGGTTGAACAAGTACGTCATGATGACGTATCTAACTCGACAGGAAGCGCGATCAGATATATTTGATTATATCAAAGTGATTTTATATCGACAGCGAAGACATTATTATTTAGAGTGTCAGTCGCCTGTTAATTATGAAAAAAAACGAGAAGCTTAATTTAGTGTGTGTTTTTTTGGGTAAGACCAGACTCGATTGAAATAGGGTATAAAAAACCGTAATCAAGGGAAAATTATGTTTAAGGTACTAGTGTTGTTATTGACCACCATATTGTTCACAAATTGTTTTGATGTTTCTGCTGCTTATGGAAATGACGGACAGCAGAAGTTATCGATACATGGACTAACTCTGAATGAAACTCTAGATTCAGCATCTAATAAAATTAAATCGTTAGGGTTTGATATCACGTTTTCAGGGGAATATATTATCGATGATATAAAGATTGGTTATGCCGTGGTTGGCGAGAAAGAAACTGATACAATTTCCGAATCAATACGGATTAAGTTTTTAAAGGAAAGGGAAGTTTATAATATATCCTATTATGTCAGCTATAAAAAAATGCAAGATATTGATTATATAGCCGAGTTCTATATCAAAAAACATGGTCCTTTCAGTGACATCAGACGAAACAAAATTCACAATATAATAAACCAGATTTTCGGGTGTTGGGGAAACTGCAAGATTATCACAGTAAAAAATGCACTTGGTGTTGATATGTTGGATGCGACAACACCAAATGGAATGCCTTTTTTACAAGTTGTAATACAGGATCGACAAACATTCACGTTCGATAGTGGAACAGGTATTCATCTTGATATCATCGATCCGATCAAGATCATAAAAGCTGAAGAACTTCGTGATAAAGCGTATAATAATTAAAGTCCTAACTCCCCATTCCCTCCAGGAACACAAAGAAGCCAGGTCTTGCAATGCCTCGTGTTTAACAGGAAAGTGTTAACGCAGGATCTGACCCTATGAATGATATTGATGTCTGGGATGATGAAACATTCGTAAAGAATTTCGAATATCCAACAAGCAGTGAAACAACTGAAATATTTACTGACGTATAGGAAATTATCTTCTTATTACTTATGCTGCTGAATTTCGTATATACGAAGCAGAAGGAAGTATGCCACTAGTCGATAATGATCAGGATGGCATCGAAGGTAACGTAGATAATTGTCCAGCAATTAGTGATCCCGATCACATAATCACATTCTAGTGGATCTCTCGATTAGTGTATTATCCTTACAGACTGAATATAAGCAAATACTAATATACTAGCTGAGGTAATATATGAAAATTCGTTTGGTTTCCTTGATAGCCACCAGTGTGTTGAGTCTGGCTCTCTTAACAACGGCTCAGGCTGAGCAGGCCGATTCTAAAGTAACGCGCGCCATTCCCATTGGTACTCCGTCTAAAATTCCTGGTGTGTTGGTGATTAATGCACCTGAAGTCATTAAGCTGGCAGACAGTGATGAAGAGATAGTGATTTTTGATTCCCGAAGTGCAGTAGAGCGTAAACAAGGTAAGATTGCCTGGTCAGAAAGTTTCAATCCAAAGCAATTGTCCGCAAAACGTTTAGCCGATTCGATCGCGTCGACAGATACTGTTGTCGTATTTTATGGAGACAAAAACTGTCCTGACGCCGCAAAGGGTGCCGGATTAGCGGTATCAAAGGGTTATAAAAGTGTTTATTGGTTTAGAGGTGGTTACGCGGAATGGACTAAAAGCGGATTACGTATGGATATGTAATATAACTAATTAGTGGTAACGTGGTCAGCTTTTGCAATGCATCATATCAACGGGTTTCATTTGTACTCGATCGTTCATAGAGCATGAGATAGGATGCCGGTGATGCTATAGGTAAAGTCGAAAAACTTTGAACAATAACGAGCAATAACAAGAATAACAAAATTAAAGATACAAGGTCTTGCAATGCCACATGCCATTATGTGTTAACGCAAGGCCTGCCCCCGCAAGTTGACCCCGCAAGTCACGCTGGCGTCATTAATGTCCGTTATGCTTTTGTGTGCAGAAATTATAGTCAACCTTACCTACGTAACCACGTAGTTACGCTTAATAGGTAACCATTGTTAAAGTTACACTCTGAAAAAGCAGTCTAAGCCAAAAATATTTTAAAAATAAATACAAATTAGTTCTACGATTTGCGTTGTTAGTCAAATAAGTTTCTATTGGAATAGTGAGAAGAACACTAAGCTTGGTAATGTCAGACTTCTTTCTTCATGAATTGCTGATCCAATCATAGGGGGAATACTAATGAAACACTCAATACAACTCTTTGTAATGAGTTTAAGTCTTCTTGCATCCACTGTTTGTCTTGGAGGTGGGAGCGGTGAGACTCCAACAAATTCAGCCCCAGTTTTTGATTCCAATCTAAGTACAACACCAAACTCTATAGATACGGTCACTGCTTCACGTTTTGTTGGTCGGTGAGATAAATTATGGAGTCAGGACCTGACTCTAATGGTTGGATCATATTAAAGAAAAAAATCTTTCGAAATTATTTTTAGGCTGGAGAGATTGAACCAATTCGGGCACAAAAAAATACAGATAAAAAGTTTATTCTAAATTGGAAAATGGAGGAAAAAGTAATGGAAAGTATATTTAATATTAAAATGTTCGCAGTAATAATGATGAGTGTTCTTGTCGGTTGCGGTGGTGGCGGAGGTGGAAGTGAAGAGGAACCGGGCACAACTCCGAACGTAATACAGGGAAACATGGATGTAAGTCTTGTTGAAGGCCTTTCCTATGAGTCCGGTGGTGAATCTGGGGTCACTGACGAAAATGGACAATATAGCTATGAAGAAGGTGAAACTATAATATTTAGAATAGGCGATATCGTTATTGGCACTGTTTCTGGTAGATCTCGAATTTCAATTGTTAATTTTGTGGCGGGTGCAACTGATGAAACGAATGAGGCCGTTATAAATATCATGCGTTTTCTGGTAACTATTGATGATGATAATGATTTGTCGAATGGCATTCAAATTACAACGGTTATTTCGAATCAAGCCATTGGTGCAACAGTAAACTTTGCACAAACTGTTTCTGAATTTGGAGCGGACGGTAATGTCACAACGATCGTTCAAAATTTAACAGATGTGTCTACCGCAAGCACCCGAACTTTGGTGACACGCGAACAAGCTCAAACGGCTTTGAGTACAGATTTATTTACAGCTTATTCTGGTTTATATGAAGGCAGTTTTACTGGTGATGATAGTGGAACTTGGTCTATGACAGTAGATGAGAACGGTGTTATCTCGGGTGATGGAATTTCAGATACTGATGGAAACTTTACAATTACAGGTCAAGTTTCATCAGACGGAAATGCCAGCGTGGGAAGTACCAGCACTGGTGCTACGTTTTTTGGACTCATTGATGTCGATGATAACTTTAGTGGTTCCTGGACAAATACATTTTCAAATGATTCAGGTACATTTACTGGGACAAAACAATCAACCGATACTGGTGGCGGTTCAACCCCCGGTGGTAGCAACCCTGATGTATTAACAGATGCCTTTAATGGTGCTATGGCGATTTACAATACTGTTAGTGCGAATTTAGCAAATTATATAAGCCCCGATATTACGCTAAGAGCACCTCCCATAGCTGAAAATGGAGCGGTTGTCCCGGTGACAATTACGGCACCAGGACAGGTTGGTACACTCTGGGTATTCGTTGATAGCAATCCCACTATCCCCGCTGCAAGGATTGACTTTGTCAGAAGTAATGATACAAATGAGTCTGTTAGTATCCGCATTAAAATGGCAGCAACTGGGAATATTATTGCTGTTTTTGATGACGGCAACGGTAATCTTCGTGCAAATGTCGCAAATGTGAGTATCACGATCGCGGGATCGGCAGTAGACTGTCCATCAACACCCTGCGTAGCAACGACATTAAGCAGTAATAGTGTCAGGACGAGAGCAACAAGCGGTACAATGAGAATGCTCGTTTCACATCCTATGAATACGGGTGATTATATTACGAGCGTAGCATTTAGTGCAGACACGGTTACTAAATCAATTGCTTATTTTACGCCTTATATAAGCCAGAACCCGTATTTATCTTTACGCTACCCAGTAGATGCAACCAGTCTTAGTTTGACAACAACCCAATTAGATGGGCAATCTGTTACAACCGATATTACTATTTAGTTATTATAGTAAGGCTGGAAATCAAAAAGGCGGCCTTAAAGGCCGCTTTTTTTTGCCAGGTACCTAGAGGATCAGACTAAACCTATTAAACCTCTTCGTTTTAGCGGCACAAATACTGGTAATGCGCTTCATTTGTTCTGGTCATTTTTCTTTCACCTGCGAAGAAACTTGGCTAGAATGAATACATCCCGATACCTTTTATCCCTTAATGTATCAACTAATAAACAAAGAGAGAGATTATGCAAATAGAAAGCATTTTGATGGTGTTAATCATTGGCGCACTGGCTGGTTGGCTCGCTGGCAAGTTATTCAAGGGCAGGGGTTTTGGTATCGCCGGTAACATTGTGGTCGGAATTATTGGTGCAGTGATCGGTGGTTTCCTGTTTGGTTTGCTGGGCGTTACGGCCGGTGGATTTATCGGTTCAGTGGTGATGGCCACGATAGGTGCGTTGGTGCTTCTGTTTATCGTTAGCCTGATTAAGAAGATGTAAATAAAGAGTTCGGCATTATTTTTCTTAACTATTTCCTAAGAAAAAAAACGGATCAAGGTCTTGTAAATCATATATTACATCGTAGTGAGTTAACGCATGATTAGATTCTATTGTCCTGATGAAGTTGTTTTATTTTCTCTTGAGTTTGATGTGTTTGACGAAACGCACCGACTATAATTATATATGGAAAAATTAATAGCAGGTTACCTCATGCTGGTGATTTCTATCTGGTTATTCTGGCGTGCCATTAACTATTTAAAGTTAGTAAGAATTATGGAAGATACACCAGGATCGAACGTTGCCAGTTCACCACAGGGAATGGTGGAGTTAAAAGGTAAGACACTTCCACTTGAAAACCAGGTTTTGATGGTACCGCGTAAAAACATCCCTTGCGTCTGGTATCGATATGTGAAAACAGATGAATATAGTGACGATGAATATACGAATACAGAAGTAAAAGAGTCTAATTACCGTTTTTATATAGAAGATAATACAGGTAGATGTGCTATCGACCCTGTCTATGCGGATGTTCATGCAAAGAGAGAATATGATGAATATCAAGATGGAGAAAAACATGAAGTAACCTGGATAGGTGTAGAAGAATCTATATATGTGCTGGGGTGGATGGATACATTGCATCCTGCATCAAAAACAGATGATGTTATTACAGTACGAAATGATAAAGAACATCGGTATGGTCAACTAACGGATAAACTGGAACGTATAACCAAACCACCGCATAACTGGTTACCATTTATAATTAGTACGCATTTTGAATATAAACTTGTCAGGCGGTATCGATCATTGTTTTTATCCTGGTTAATCAGTGGGATTATATTACTTGTATCTGGTGGTATATTTATAAATATTTAGGGTCAAATTGGGGGCGGTTCATCCCGACCTCTCAATTCTACCTTGTTCATTGGCCTAACTAACGAGCCTGTTGACGGAATTACCGTAGTCCCAAACAACTATGAGTTGAATAATATGTCTCCTTAATTCACAAAGTTGAATAAAAGGAGAACTAACATTAATATAATGAGATATATAAGAGCAGAATAGAGGGAGTTTGTTATGGATGGTGATGCCGTTATATTTATTCCAGGAATTAAAGGGACAAAACTGGTCGAAACCAATCGAACCAGCTGGGATACAGTTTGGTCAGGGATACAAAGCAATTTCGAGTCTATAGAGGATCTTGAATTAACCGCTTTATATAAAAATCGTTATTTTGAAGAAAATCCGACGAGTGTGATTAAACCAAGTGAGATAGAGACACTTGCGTATGGCGAATTTCTTCAAGATCTCAATACCAAGAAGCCAATCTATATATTTAACTATGACTGGCGGTTGTCAGCTTCTGAAAATGGTAGACGACTCGAAGAGTATATTAGCTATTTGATTGATAAATCCAATGCGAGAGATGATTTTTATAAAAATAAATTTCCAAATTCGACAAAGCCGATAAAGACTTTCGATTTTATCACACACAGTTTGGGTAATTTTGTACTGAGAAGCTATTTAAAAAGAAAAGGATTTGCCAAGGTCAATAAAATTGTTTTTACTGTTCCTCCATTTCAGGGTTCGATTGATATAGTCAGTGGCGCTATTATTGGCGAAGGTTTTTTTCCCAATGTGAAGTCAAAAATCCGGAAGTTGTTACGGACAATGCCAGGTGCATTGGAGCTATTGCCAACCTATGAGTCGGCCAGTATCTATAAACCATCCGGCAAACATAGCTTCCTTAATTTTTCACACTGGCAAAGTAATGTAACCAGTGGAAATGGTCCAATACCACAAAAAATGAAAAAAGTACTAAGCCGTGCTAAGAAAGTCGTTAATGAGGAACTTTGCGACTTATCCAAACTTAAGCCAGAAGAACGTGAACGTATATTGGTGATTGCTAGAGGCGGTTATAAAACCTGGCAATCTGTAGCAGTTCTAAAAAATGGACAGGATAATGTCAATAATTTCGTTGACTTTGAAAATGCCAAAAGGACCGAGGATGGTGATGGTCGAGTCGCGCATATTAGCTCATGTTGTTATTACGATGATGTGATGACAATTATGCTTGAAGATGCATTTTGGTATCGAGATTACTCGCATGGCTTTATTCTAAAAGATGAACGAGTACAGAAAATTGTGAATCGTTTCTTATTTAACAAAAAGAAATTTGATTATCACATACCAGGTGGATCAATTAAAAAAGTCATCGGTATAGATGAAATAAAAGATGGAGACACAGGTTTGTTTAATTGGAAAGTAAAGTTACAATAGTAATCTCCATTGGAGAAAGGGAGGAACAACCTGACTCCTTTTATGAAAATGAAGTATAAATAAACCGGGACACTTTCGCGTCCCAGTTTTGGGTCAAAACAATTTATTTAAATTTATATTATTTTCTCGGCATCATTAGTCGTTGCTACGATTTTTTTTCTTCTTGATCGGGCTCAACAATTCGCTGCGAGTAACGAGCTCTCTGACTCCATGGGCATGTTGTTCCCGTTGATGTGACCATTCGGCCATACCATCATGGGCGTCGATTGTTGCGTAGGTCTTTTTCACATCCCAGGTGACCTGAAAAGGAGAGCAGTGATCATTATTAAACTTTGATCCGGTTGTTGAGCCTGTATAAACAACCCTGGCATCATCGTGTGTCATTGGTTGTTCCAGGTCGGTGACGTCCGCATCGTGGTCAGCTACCTTGAAAACCTGAGCGACAACGCGAAGTTGCGGATTGGCACAGACGCCCGTTGTACAGTTACCCAGGCCATTCGCGGGATCAAGATCTTCGTAATGCACGTTGCAACTGGTATGTACAAAATGAACCTCAATGGTGTCGCCAATAATGACACCGATATCATGTACATCGCCGTCAAGCAGGTGGGCAATGTCATGTTCTGCACGATATACCGGGTCGGTCGAAGCAGGTTCCACGACTGCATGGACAGATTATTGCTCCTGCATAATCTGCATTCCCCACGTCCATGTGGGTCACGCAGGAGGTAGGGCGACGCAGGAAGCCAGAGCCGAGAGTAATAACTCTACTAAAAGCCTTTAATAATTAATACGAATAGACATCATTGATACGGAATATGTCGCTGGAGTCTAGTTTATTGATCATTGTCCTTGCGCAGGCGTTCCCGGTATTTTACTTTGGCAAACTCCTGCATATCTTCGACTGTGTCACTTTCATCGATAATCTCACGTCCCAATAGCGTTTCTATTGCATCCTCTAGTGTAACAACACCAACGGTCTGGCCGAATTCATCTTCTACCAAAAATAAATGAGCACGATGCTTTATAAACATATCGAGTAATTGTGGTACCGGTAGTTTTTCCGATACTCGATATATTTTTTTTACGTAGTTACTGATTGGTGCCGAGCCATTACCGGTACGCTCCGCTTCAAATAAATCATGCTTAATGACTTTACCAGTGATATCGTCGTTATTATCGCGATAAATCGGAATACGTGTAAATTGTTTGGACTTTGGATGATTCAGCGCATCACTTACGCTGGTGGACTCATCGAGCATGTGTACCACTGTGCGTGGTGTGAGAATTTGCTCAGTATGAATTTCACGCAGTTGCAAAACATTCGATAAGTACTCATTTTCTTGTGAAAATAATGTCCCATCTTTGTGGCCTAATGAGGCAAGCGCAATAATTTCCTCGCGGGTAATCTCATTGCCTTTGTTATTGCTGAAGAGTTTTGTTAAGCGGGTCGAGAACCAGACCAATGGATAGACAAGCTTGACAAGCCAGTTAATCATGAATGCAGACGGTACCGCCAGTTTTTGCCAAAATGTCGCACCTAGTGTTTTAGGAATGATCTCGGAGAAGTACAGAATGGCTAAGGTTAACAATATTGCAATTACCGTTTCCCATTTTTCACCATAAATTTTGATGGCCTGTGAACCCACACCAGCTGCACCCATGGTATGGGCGAAGGTATTGAGTATTAAAATACTGGACAAGGACTCATCAAGACGCTGTTTAACCCTGGTAAGCAACTTGCCTGAACGGGGTTTGTCGGCTGAGATTTGTTCAACATAGCTGGGTGTGATCGACAATAGTACTGCCTCCAGAATCGAGCATAAAAACGAAACGCCGATGGCAATAGCTAAGTAGAGCAATAGAAGTGTCATGATCAAATGGTTTCCAATAAAGGGTGTATAATTGAATTTATCAATCGCACGATAGTATCGCAATGGCTAAGGAATAAATATTGATAAATGTATGATTATTAATTTAAGTATGGTGTGTGATGGTTGCCGTAAAACCTGGATTTGTTCAATATTGAAATAAGCCACTATCTGCGGGTCTTGATGGACATGATTTTTCTACCAATAAAGGCTTTACAAGTAAGTCCCCGAGTAGGACGGCATCACCATAGATTGCTGAAGTGCCAACCCAAATTCGTGCCGACTTAGTAGTTAATAGTTGGGTTAATTTCAATCCAGTCAGCTCCAAACATAGTACTGACCCAAACTACATTAAAGTTAAATATGATTTATGATATATTTGAAAAATCGAACTATCTAAAAACTATGATTAATTCCAAACATTTGCATATTTTCTGGGTCGTGGTCAAACAAGGCGGTATTGCCCGAGCCAGTTAGCCCTGGTTTTACAGAGCGAGTCGCATTTTGGTGCTGAACAGACGAGGTGTGCGAGCGACTTTTTGGCATTTCCGTGGAACGTAAAATTTCCGATCCGACTGTGGTGGCCATAACTGTGACGACAAGGGGTGGTAGCCATTAGCTGCCATACACTTTTTACTAATTTAGCAATAATAATGGACGCTCATACAGGCTTATTAGTAAAAAAAGGGCTATGAACAGAGGGAAGGTTCAGTCTGTGCCTAATTACATGCTTAAAATGAGCGCAATATAGCGTATACTGTATCTTTGGTTTTGCGAGAAGTGGCCACCAGGATTTGACTATAGACATCCGTGCTTCATCCGCATTCTATCTATAAGGCAATCAACGAATGAGTAAACAAACTGCCGACTCACCCAAAGTGGGAGTCATCATGGGTTCTGTTTCCGACTGGGAAACAATGAAAAATGCTGCCGACACATTAGAAAACCTCGGTGTGGCACATGAGGTTGAAGTGGTCTCGGCGCATCGCACACCTGATAAATTATTCAGCTATGCCGAATCGGCCGCCGCACGCGGACTGGAAGTCATAATAGCCGGCGCTGGTGGCGCGGCCCATTTACCCGGTATGGTCGCGGCAAAGACTGCTGTGCCGGTACTCGGGGTTCCCGTGCAATCCAAGGCCCTGAATGGCATGGATTCGTTATTGTCGATCGCGCAAATGCCAGCTGGCGTTCCAGTGGGTACCCTGGCGATTGGGCGTGCTGGTGCAGTGAATGCCGCCTTGCTTGCCGCCGGTATTGTCGCGAATCACGATGAAAAGGTTCGCAATGCGTTAAACGACTTCCGTAACAAACAAACAGAGAATGTACTCGCCAACCCGGATCCCCGAACCGCGTCATGATTATTGGTATCATCGGTGGTGGTCAGCTTGCAAGAATGCTGGCTCTGGCAGGTATTCCATTGGGATTGAAATTTATCATTCTCGATCCTGACAAAGACGCCTGTGCCGCACCATTGGGTGAACACCTATGCGGTGATTACGACGATACCGAGTTACTCAAAGTTATGGCCAACAAGGCCGATGTCGTCACCTTCGAATTTGAAAACGTTCCATCATCTTCCATTGCCTTCTTATCTAATAGTGTTGATGTCTTTCCCTCCGAACAATCTTTAGAAACGAGCAACGATCGTATTTGTGAAAAGACCATGTTCAAGGATCTTGGCATTCCGACCGTACCGTTTGCGAATGTCGAAAATGAAAAAGATCTTAATAGCGCTGTTAACAGCATTGGTCTTCCGGCCATCATAAAAACACGCACTATGGGGTATGACGGCAAGGGTCAGTATGTGCTGCGTGAAGCCGGTGATGTGAAAAAGGCCTGGGATGAACTCGCGGGTGTGCCTTTGATTTTAGAAGGCTTTGCAAAGTTTCAGCGTGAAGTTTCGATCATTGCTGTGAGAAGCAAACAGGGTGAAATTCGTTTTTATCCTATTTCCGAGAACCTCCATGAGGATGGAATTTTAAAAACGGCCTTTAGTATGCCGGATGATGCCATTCAAGCAAAAGCCGAAGGCTATGCCAAACGTATCCTCGAACATTTGAATTATGTTGGTGTTATGGCGCTGGAGTTATTCGACACCGGTGAAGAGCTACTCACGAATGAACTGGCACCGCGAGTACATAATTCAGCACATTGGACAATCGAAGGTGCGGTGACCTCACAATTTGAGAATCATCTTCGAGCCATCTGCAAACTACCACTGGGTAACACCGAAGCTAATGGTTACGTAAAGATGATTAACTTCATTGGCGAGATACCCGATCGCGCCGAATTGCTTGCAACGCCGAGCTTGCATCTACATGACTACAACAAGCAGGCCAGACCTGGTCGTAAAGTTGGTCATGCCACCATTTGGTCTTCAAGCAAATTGAAATAAAATACAAGAGCATTTGTGTTCTACTCATCAGAGATAACGGATATCTGTGGTGATATCGAGGTTAGGTCTTGCTCTGCGTTGTTATGTGTAAACGCAAGATCTTAACTTGTAAGCTGCTATATAACAGCCCGGGTGGGTAGTTTTAGTGAATAGTGCCTAATAGTTCCTTTATTCTACTCTTTACTCCTGTAAATTATTAAAAATGTGGTATTAGTTTCGAGAAATGTCTTTCTCGTCATTCAGGTATCGGGGGATAGTTTATGAGAATCAAATCGTTAATTTTAGCTGCAGTTGCTGTATTTTTAACGGCGGCATGTGGTGGTGGCGACTCGTCAGATGATACAGGTGGTACAGGAGGGACTGGTGGTACCGGAGGAAATACTCCGACATTATCGTTGAATTCGATTGGTGATCAAACAGCAGCGGCTAATAGTAGTGTCAATTTCACTTTATCTTCGTCCAACCCAAATGGTGGGACCCTGTCTTATTCAGTATCCGTGTTGGCTGGCAGCGCCGATCCTTTTAATGTAGCAAGTGGTAATGATGCAACTTTTAATATGTCGGGTAATGGCACATTTAATTGGACGCCATCTGATACTGAAGTAGGTTCATATGAATTAGAATTCACCGTGCAAAATAATAGTGAGTCAGCTAGTGAAATTATCTTAATAATGGTAGAAGCGGCCCCCGGACAGTTTGAAGTTGGCGAAGATAACTATAATGCGGATTGCCTACGCTGTCATGGTGCAGGTGGTGACGCCCCTGGACAGATTCCAGTACAATGTGTCGATTCAACAGTTTTTTATCCGAAAATAAATGGCGGAACAATGACAAGCTACGCATCAGGCTGGAGTGATTCTGAACAAGATGCTGTATTCTTCTACTTAAACAACGTTGTTCCAGGTAACTGTTAGCTTACTTAACGCGTCATTTCGTAAAATGTTAACCCGATGTGAGCCTACACGCCCATCGGGTTTTTTATCCCCTTTCTCATACTGCTTTCGACAGTTCTCTCATCTATTAATAGGGAAGCAATGCAAAAAGAACTGGCCTATTTAAAAAAGCATCCGGCATTTGAAATGCCCTATGGACGTGCGTGGTTTTTAAAGTTGATGGTTGAGTACGAGTTAGTTACTGGGAACAATCAGTATTGGTTTTTTCAGATTATGTAGCCAATACATTATTTAATTATTTACATGAAACTTCGTTTGATCCGTCCATACGGGAATATAAAAATCAGCCATGTACGTTATAAAATTAATTATCATGCCTATGGCCATTGGGTCCCCCAATTTGGAATGTTTGCTTTAACTATTACAAAGTATTAAAGGCTGCTAATAGAAAAGTGTTTGAGCCATTTTGGCTTAGATGATAGTAAGCATCTAAATATCTATAATCTTACGTATAACGATGGGCCATTAATATTGTCTTAAATTAAGTTAGCAAAATTTAAAAAGTCAGAAAACCAGATGAACGCTAAAGAACAGTCATTTCTAATATTAGCGAATAGTGTTCTTTAAAAAGGGTGAAAGGACATAGTGATTTTAAATTAACCAGGTAGATACTATCCAACTGCTTTGTTGGTTTCGTTTATGTTAAAGTGTGAAACAGGTTGTGTATCTGTGAAAAGGGCTAAGTATATTGGCAAACATGTTCACTGGTCCTGGAAGAGTGGACCCGGTTTTAACCGAGGGGACAAATGTTAGATCAAAATAATAACAAACAGTCCATTCGAGGCGAATTTTTCTGGGTTATCCCAGGGGATGTGCCTGGCTACCGTGACCAACCCGATCCCTATCAAAGTATCCGCACGAGTTCTAATGCGGATTACCAGCATCTTTCTCATTTAGGTATACAACAATCTCAGCAATCAACAAGCCCGGCTCCTATAGCTATGCAATCCGCTACGGGTGCAATTGATTCAGAACCGGGACAAACACGTGTTAATAAACTGTTTAAGAGCCTGGCTGTTTTTATGTTTTTACTATTTATGCCAGGAATCGGCATAGTAAATTATAACTATCATAGCACTCCGCCTGGGGCAAACTTAAGCCAGATGTCTGGTAATCTAACACCGATTGCCTTTGCCCAGGCAAAACCCATCAAGCAAGCGAAAGTCTTTGAATTAACACTCGGTAAACAAGTGCAGACACCACAAACACAGCTCCGTGTTGTCACCCATGTTGTGGTTAAAGGAGATACGCTTTGGGATATTGCCGAGGCGTATGTCAATAATCCTTTTCGCTATCCTGAACTGGCCGAGTTAAGCAATATTAAAGACCCTGATTTAATCTACCCCTACGAACATGTTCGTATTCATATTTGGGGTCAGAGTAAACACTAAAGTATTTACCTTTTGCATTGGCCTTTCTTTGCTTGTTTTTATGACTATAATTCACTGGAGTTTCTTTGCTGTTTAACAATGGATTTATAAGAGCCATCGTTTTATTGACATATGTCAATGTTACAGTTGCTGTATTTAAGTAAATTCTAATAAAGCGATATTATTTAATCATGAGTATCTGTGTAACCGGTTCTAAGACAACTGTGCCAGGGAGTTATAAGTGACTGAAAAACAAATAACTAAAATAGATGAACGCAACAGTTTTATTATGTTGGCTGTTTTTCTAGCACCGGTACTATCCGTCATTATAGTTGGAGGATTTGGATTTCTTGTCTGGATCACTCAGCTCATTCTTGGTCCTCCTGGCCAATAAACATCAATAGCACGAAGGTATATAAACTGAATGGATCTAGAACGTCGAAATTTCCTACGTGGTCGTATTTCAAACAAACATGCTGCATTACTCCTTCCCTGGACACGGGACGACATCGATTTCTATCAGGCCTGCACCCAATGTGGTGACTGTATCAATGCCTGCCAGGAAAACATTATTCGTGTCGGTGAAGAGGGTTTTCCCCAGATAGATTTTACAAAGGGGGGTTGTGTCTTTTGTGGAGAATGTGCCCGTGTGTGTACCCACTCCGTTTTCAAAGATGATCTAGGTAGCAAACCGTGGCAGCAAGTGATCAGTCTCGGAACGGAATGTCTGACCTATTTGGGGGTTGCCTGTCAGAGTTGCCGGGATAGCTGTGATAGCAATGCTATCAAATTTGAGTATCTCATTGGCTGGACACCACGACCCGCAGTGAAAAATGAAGACTGCAGCGGGTGTGGTATGTGTGTGCAGGTCTGCCCAGCCAATGCCTTAAACATAGTTTCCGATCAAACTATAAAACAGGAAGTATATGCACATGGCACTTGAAACTAATCAAGTACATATTTCGAGCCTGGTCGTCCATTGTTTGCCTGACAAATACAAACAGGTGCTTGCCAGCGTAAAAAAAATGGATCAAGTTGAGATACATGCTCCGGATCCAGCCGGCAAGTTTGTTGCCCTGTTGGAGACTGAAAATGAGCAAGGTATTTTAGCGGTGATCGATCAGATTCAAACAGTTAATGGTGTCTTAAACACCACCATGGTCTACCACGAAATTGATGACGGTATAGAGGGAGAGTAAGGCGATGAAAACTACGCGTAGAGATTTTATTAAACAAAATGCCGTGGCAACGGCAGTGGCTGCAGCAGGTTTAAGTTTACCTGCGAGTGCTTCGAACCTTGTTACCGACTCAAGTAAAACGAAACTTAAATGGTCAAAAGCAGCATGTAGATTTTGTGGTACAGGGTGCAGTGTGAATGTTGCTACCAAAGCTGGTCGCGTTGTGGCGACTCATGGTGATATCAACTCACCCGTCAATAAAGGATTGAACTGCGTTAAAGGATATTTCCTGTCGAAAATTATGTATGGCAAAGATCGTCTGACACAGCCCTTGTTACGTAAGAAAGATGGTAAGTATGATAAAAATGGTGAATTTACCGCTGTTTCCTGGGACGAAGCCTTTGACATCATGGCCGAGAAATTCAAAGCGGCTTTAAAAGCCAAAGGTCCAAGAGGGGTTGGGATGTTCGGCTCCGGTCAATGGACGGTTTGGGAAGGTTATGCTGCCGCAAAGTTAATGAAGGCCGGCTTTTTATCTAACAATATTGATCCCAATGCTCGTCACTGTATGGCCTCTGCGGTTGGTGGTTTTATGCGAACCTTTGGCATTGATGAACCCATGGGTTGTTATGATGACTTTGAACATGCCGATGCCTTTGTACTGTGGGGTTCAAACATGGCTGAGATGCACCCGATCCTGTGGACGCGTTTAACCGATCGTCGTTTAAGTGCTCCTCACGTCAAAGTGGCCGTTTTATCAACGTATCAGCATCGTTCATTTGATCTAGCCGATATACCAATGGTGTTTACCCCACAAACGGATATGGCAATCTTAAATTACATTGCTAATTACATTATCCAGAACAAGCAGGTAAATAAAAATTTCGTAAACAAACACGTCAACTTTCGGATGGGGAATGCGGATATTGGCTATGGTTTAAGACCTGAACATCCGCTTGAAAAGAAGGCAGTCAATAATAAAAAAGCAGGCGGTTCAAAACCCAGTAGCTTTGATGAGTTTGCCAAATTTGTCAGTAAGTATGATGCGGACACTGTCTCTGAATTAAGCGGTGTTTCTAAACAGTCATTAAAAAAACTGGCTGAGATATATGCAGATCCTAAGATCAAAGTGATGTCACTCTGGACCATGGGTGTGAATCAACACACACGTGGTGTCTGGGTGAATAACATGATTTACAACATCCATTTATTAACCGGAAAAATTTCAACACCTGGTAACAGTCCGTTCTCATTAACTGGACAACCCTCCGCTTGTGGTACCGCTAGAGAAGTCGGTACGTTTTCACATCGTCTTCCTGCTGACATGGTTGTTAAGAATCCGGCGCATCGTAAATTTGCTGAGAAAAAATGGAAGTTACCTGAAGGTCTTTTACCGGGCTGGGTCGGCGCGCACGCGGTGTTACAAAATCGTCACTTACGTGATAGCAAGATCAATGCCTATTGGGTGCAAGTCAACAATAATGTGCAAGCAGCACCGAATATGAATGAAGAAACCTTACCGGGTTATCGTAATCCAGATAATTTTATTGTTGTTTCCGATGCTTATCCTACGGTCACAACTCAAGCAGCAGATCTAATCTTGCCAACTGCTATGTGGGTCGAGAAAGAAGGGGCCTATGGTAATGCGGAACGACGTACCCAATTCTGGTATCAGATGGTTAATGCACCGGGTGAATCGAAATCGGATCTATGGCAACTGGTTGAGTTTTCCAAACGCTTTAAAACCGATGAAGTGTGGCCAAAAAAAATTCTGGATAAAAATCCTGAATATCGGGGTAAAACCTTGTATCAAGTTTTATTTACCAATGGTCAGGTAGATAAATACCCATTGAAAGATTTGAATCCGGATTTTGAAAATCATGAATCAAAACATTTCGGTTTCTATTTACAAAAGGGATTATTTGAAGAGTATGCCAAATTTGGCCGCGGTAAGGCACACGATCTTGCCGACTTTGATACCTATCACGCCACAAGGGGATTGCGTTGGCCGGTTGTAAACGGAAAAGAAACCTTATGGCGATTCAAGGAAGGCACTGATCCCTATGTTAAAAAGGGTAAGGGGTTTGAGTTTTATGGCAAAAAAGACGGCAAGGCTGTGATCTTTGCCTTGCCCTATGAACCGGCTGCAGAGTCACCGGATAAAGAATATGATTTGTGGTTATCGACCGGGCGTGTCCTTGAACACTGGCACTCGGGTTCAATGACCCAACGTGTTCCAGAGTTATATCGAGCTTTCCCCGATGCGGTTGTCTTTATGCACCCGGATGATGCTCGTAAACGAGGCGTGCGTCGTGGTGACGAAGTAAAAGTAATTTCACGTCGTGGTGAGATCTTGACGCGGGTCGAAACACGAGGCCGTAACAAACCGCCAACTGGATTGGTCTATGTTCCCTGGTTTGATGCCAGTCAGCTGATTAATAAAGTCACTCTGGATGCCACCGATCCGATCTCAAAAGAAGCAGACTTTAAAAAATGTGCTGTAAAAGTGGTTAAGGCCTAAGAGGTGATTAAAATAAGAGGAGATTAAAAGATGAAAAAATTAATCATAACGACTCTGGTCATGGCTTTTACTGTGTCATGGGTTCAAGCACAGGAGAATATCGCCACACTCAGAGGCGATACGAGTTTAAACCAGCAGGGTACGCCGCCGGTGATGCCTAAAGTTGATAATGAGGATATAAAACGTAAACGAAACTACCCGATGCAGCCACCAACGATTCCACATAAGATCGATAACTATCAGGTCGATTTGAAAACCAATAAGTGTTTGTCCTGTCACAGTCGAAAACTCACTGAGGAAAGCCGGGCGCCCATGATCAGTGTGACGCATTATATGGATCGCGAGGGAAACTTTCTCGCCGATGTTTCACCTCGCCGCTATTTCTGTAGTCAATGTCATGTCATTCAGACTGATGCGAAACCCTTAGTGGGAAATGAGTTTATTGATATAGATGATCTATTGAACATCGAACAGAGTCAGTAAAATGAAAAGATTGAAAACAATAATTAAATTCTACTGGAGTGTGATTCGTCGCCCTAGTGTTCACTACAGCCTGGGTTTTTTAACCATGGGCGGTTTCATTATGGGTATTATCTTTTGGGGTGGTTTTAATACTGCATTGGAATTTACCAATACTGAAGAATTTTGCACGAGCTGTCATGAAATGCGCGAAAATGTTTATGCAGAGTTACAGCATACCATTCACTTTACAAACCGTTCAGGAGTGCGGGCAAAATGTTCTGATTGTCATGTTCCTCATGACTGGACAGATAAAATTGCGCGCAAGATGCAGGCGTCTAAAGAAGTATGGGGTAAAGTGTTTGGTACTATCAATACACGTGAAAAGTTTGAAGCAAAACGTCGGGAGTTGGCAGAACGCGAATGGGCAAGGCTTAAAGCCAATGACTCGCTGGAATGCCGTAACTGTCATAACTTTGAATTCATGGATTTTACCCGTCAAAGTAAACGGGCTTCAGAGCAACACTCGACCGCATTAGCCAATGACGAAAAAACCTGTATTGATTGTCACAAAGGAATTGCCCATCAGCTTCCTGATATGACGGGTGTCGAAGGTTGGTAATCGTTCACCTGGTTGCTGAATAAATGGGATCACGACGGCAGGGAGAAGGGAGTCCGAAGCTCAACCAGGTGACCTAACACCTGCTTCCCTGCAGTGGTGATAACCATTCCATGTTTCATAAAAAGATAAACCATCTCAAGTTAATCGTTATACTACAGTTCAGTCTGGCAAGTTCAGTCATTGCAGAACCGTTTCAATCTCAGCACCAACCAATATTTGATGCTCATATCCACTATAGCCAGGATGTGTGGGAGGCCATTTCACCACAAGACGCCATCCATCGCCTGCGCGAAGCGGGGATTACCCGCGCACTGGTGTCCAGCTCCAGTGATGAAGGTACACAAAGCTTGTATCAGGCCGCGCCTGAATTCGTCATCCCGGTATTACGTCCCTATCGTCAACGCGGCACGATTAAGACGTGGATGCATGATGAGACAGTGATTCCTTACCTGAAAGAACGCTTAGCCAAATATCGTTATGTTGCGATAGGTGAATTTCACATTGATAACGAACAGGCCAACCTGCCCGTGATACGTGAGCTTGTTCATTTAGCTAAACAACACAAGCTGATGTTGCACGTTCATTCTGATGCAGAGGCCATCTCATACATCTTCGAGCAGGACCCGGATGCAAAAATTTTATGGGCCCACGCTGGCTTTGAGTATGCCTATGTTATACGTGATATGTTTGAAAAGCATGACAACCTCTGGGCCGACCTGTCTTTTCGTCGGGATATTTTTACTAATAACCATTTCCTGCAAGACTGGCAAGCGTTACTCATTGATCATGCCGATCGTTTTATGCTGGGTATTGATACCTATACACCACAACGATGGCTAAGAGTGGATACAGTGATGAGATGGCAAAGGCAACTCTTGAATGCGCTGCCAAATGAGGTTGCTAGAAAAATTGGCCATGAAAATGGGAAGAGAGTGTTCGCCAGCCGGTTTAATAAAGATTGAATAAAATCGGGATCAGGTCTTAGCGTGCTACAGCCTGGATAGCTATGTGTTAATCTAAGACCTGACCCAATTTATTCAGAACGTCTTGTGCTCTAAGCCAAATTGTTAAGCTGGCATATCAAACGATTTGGTCAACATCAGCATTCCATTTTTTGTTGCATCGAGTCGAATCTGCCTGATCGATTGATAGTCTGGGTCGTTATAAAAATTCATGGCCGCTGCCTCAGAATCAAACTTGACGATGACATTCTCCTCTGCGCCGTCTCCTTCAATCATTTTTGCCTCATCGTCGGCAACCAGAATTTCCCCACCGTGCTTTTCGAGTAGGGGTTGTGCCGCCAGCACATAACGTTCATGTGCCTCTATATCCACAATGTTATAACTTGCAATAAAGTAAACAGACATAATTTTCTCCTTATAACTTAGCCGTTAGTAAGACAAGCCCGGGGTCTTGTATAGGTAGGTATTATCGAACAATTGTTTCAACATGAAATCGGCCACATCACTGCGGGAGATTTTTAGTTTTGTTGTTTTATCGTTGCCGGGGAAGCCGTGCCGGTATTGTCCGGTGCGATCACCATCAATGAAGGCGCCCGGACGTACGATGGTCCAGTCCAGCTTGCTTTGCCTGACATGGTTTTCTTGTTGCACATGATCGGCGTAGGCGGGGCGTAGTAGCAGTCCAAACATAAGGTATTTCCACAGCGCGTCCAGGTTGCCCCGGCTATCGCCCACGCCAAGAGTGGATTGGCAGATTAAACGGGATACGCCGACCTCTTTCATCGCGTTGATGATATTGCGCGTGCCTTCTGAGCGAACGGTGCCTTTTCGGCCTGCCCCTATGGACACCAGTACCGCGTCATGGCCTTGTATGGCGCTTTGTAGCGACGCAGGATCCATGACATCGCCTTGTTTGAGTTGCAGGTTTTTGTGCTCGATATCGACCTTCGAGGTATTTCGCGCAAAGGCCGTAACACGATGTCCTTGCATAAGTGCTTGATTTACAAGCTGTTGCCCAATACTACCTGTTGAGCCGAAGATGATGAGTTTCATAACATTCTCCTTAATGAATATTTGATTACTTGACACGGTGTCAATTGACAGTATGTAAAGCTTAGGTTACGCTTTACAGCATGTCAAGTGAAGAAATCAGTACTAAAACCCGTATTCTGCAAGCGACCTGGCAATTGCTGGAACAGCACCAGGGACAGGGCGTTAACATGAGTGATATTGCCAAAGCGGCGGGCATTTCTCGGCAGGCGGTTTATCTCCATTTTGCCTCAAGAACCGAATTGATGATCGCGACCATGAATTATGTCGATGAGGTCAAAGGACTCAATGAACGGCTTAATCTATTCAATTCAGCAAAGACTGGTATCGAGCTTCTGGAAGCGTGTGTCGATATTTGGGGTAACTATATTCCAGAGATTTACAGTTTGGCCAAGCCGATGTTGATGTCACGTGATACGGATGAAGCGATGGCCGCTGCGTGGACGAACAGTATGAATTGTTTACGTGATGTTTGCCAGGTAACCATTGACACACTCAAGCGCGAAGGCAAACTGATAAAAGGGTGGTCGCCAAAAGAAGCCACCGATATGTTTATGACCCTGATCTCGATTAATAACTGGGAACAATTGACGATTGAAAGCGGCTGGACAACGGAACAATATATTAGCTGGATGAAAAGGCTGTTAAAGCGAACGTTTGTGGATTAACTAATCTATATGGGATTGGATCTGGGAAATCAATTGATGCAGTGGATAAGAAAGCAGAAAGAGGTATCATTCAATGCCTATTCCAGGAATAAAATGATAACGGAGTAATAGAGTCAGGTCTTGAAAGACCACATATTTAATTGCTGTGTATTAATGTAAGAACTGGTTACATTATTAATGGATAAAGGGGAATAAAGGAATTGTGATGAATGCGGAATATTTAATTTTTTTATCTGCCGCTATATATCCTTTTTAACACTCACCAAGATGAAGAAAAATAATTCTCAATGGCTCATTATTTTTTGCCTGGTTTTTTCGGGGGAAATGATTTTTAGTTTGCCTTTTCATGTCGCTCGATTTTTTCGACCCACGGTACTGGACGTGTTTGACCTGAATAATGCTGAGCTAGGTGATGTGTTTGCTATTTATGGAATCATTGCCATGTTGGCGTATTTTCCTGGTGGCGCCATTGCCGATCATTTTTCGGCTAGAAAGTTAATGACTACCTCGTTAGTGGCCACTGCCATCGGTGGTTTGTATCTAGCGCAAATTCCCGGTGGGTTTGGTCTTGCGGTCCTATTTGGCTATTGGGGATTAACCTCTATATTACTTTTTTGGGCTGCCATGATTAAAACGACACGAGAGTGGGGCGGTAAACATAAACAAGGGCGTGCGTTTGGCATACTCGATGGCGGTCGTGGTTTAGTGGCGGCCGGTACTGCTTCAGTTGCCGTATGGTTATTAAGTTATTTTTTACCGGTGGATATAGCTCAATTAACACTATTACAACGACAACATGCCATCCAGTCAGTGATATATTTTTATACCTTTATGACTTTATTCGCGGCATTACTCGTATGGTGGATTATTCCTGAATCGCATAACACCAATTCAGACGCTCGCCAACGGGTCTTTGTCGATATAAAAAGTGTTATGCAACAACGAGTCGTTTGGTTGCAAGCTATTATCATTATTTGTGCTTATAGCGGGTACAAAGGCCTCGATAATTATGCGTTGTATGCCCGTGATGTATTAGCTATGAATGAAGTGGAGTCGGCTCAATTTACTTCTATGGCCGCTTATTTGCGGCCCATCGCCGCTGTCGCAACCGGGTACATTGTCGATCGATTTATCGCAAGCCGAGTGATTATGATTATGTTTATTGTCTTAATTGCGAGTTATTGTGCGTTAAGTTTTACCTTACCTTCAAGCTATGGCGTTGACCTTATTTATGCAACTATATTGGTGACCTTTGTTGCTGTATACGGCATACGTGGTGTGTATTTTGCGTTAATTGAGGAAACAAAAATTGCCAGCCATGTAACGGGGACGGCCGTGGGTCTGGTTTCGGTTATTGGTTTTACCCCCGATATATTTTTCGCCTCGATCGCAGGGCGTATTCTTGATGCTTCCCCCGGTGCGGCAGGTCATCAGCACTTTTTCTTAATGCTGACACTTTTTTCAGTCATGGGTATGTTGGCAACATTGATGCTTGTACATTTTAAATCGAAATCGATGACATCGACCGGGGTAGAGTAAAAACTCTTTTGAAATATAGTGCTATATTTACTCCGACCCTAATCACTCTATATCAAACTGAATGAATCTTCGATCTAATTTGTTTTTCGAGTAACTGTAAAAAGTCGATGTGATTTACTGGTTTTGAGAACAAGTATCCCTGGAAAAGTTCGCAACCGTTTTTCTTTAGTAGATCAAATTGCTGTTCGGTTTCAACTCCTTCAGCTATAACATCAAGATCAAGATTCTTTGCCATGAGAATAATCGAAGAAACGATTGCCTCGTCCTCACTATTTTCGGTAATCGTGTTAACAAAAGACTGATCTATTTTCAACTCGTTCAACGGGAAATCTTTGAGATAGCGTAACGAAGAATATCCGGTTCCAAAATCATCAATAGAAAGATTGAATCCCTGACGTTTCAATATATTCATAACCTCGATGGTATCATCAATATTTCTCACCATTGCCTCTTCAGTAATCTCCAGGGTGAATAAACTTGGTTCAAGTCCTGACTTACTTATTTCAGAAATGATGGTTTTAATGAAATCCACATCGGAAAACTGGCGTGGTGATACATTGATAGCGAAATCACTTAATCCTGCACGATTCAATAAACTGAAATTATCTGCTACGTACTGAAATGCCATTCTGAATACCTCTTCGCCTATAGGTATAATCAGACCTGATTCCTCCGATATATTAATGAAAGTGATGGGTGATATCACTTCTCCACCTGGTTCAACCCAGCGGATCAGCGCTTCAGCAGAGACAATCTGTCTGTTCAGGTCAACCTTTGGTTGGTAATAAAGTTCAAACTCATGTTTATTGATTGCTCCAATCAGGTTACGCTCAGTTGCCAGGCGATTATCTGCTGCCTCCTGCATTTTGGAATGGTACATACGAATTGTATTACGACCATCTGCTTTTGCCTGATACATGGCATTATCTGCATGTTTCAGGATCGTCTCGAAATTTTCCGGCTCATCCAGAAAAAGCTCAATACCGATGCTCACTGTCACCCTGTATTGGTGGCTGCCAATATTAATTTCCATATTCAATTGCTGGCGTAATTTCTGTGCAATGTCGTATGCCTCCTGGGCCGCCCTACTACTGTCAGATGACAACATAGTCAGCAGGACTAAAAACTCGTCACCACCAACACGGCTTAAAGTATCGCCTTTGCGTACAACCACTTCGAAACGATGCGCGACCTGACATAACACTTCATCGCCTACGACATGACCTAATGAGTCATTCAATAATTTAAAATTATCGAGATCAAGGAATAACAGTGCCCCATAGCGTTTACGGCGACTGCTTTGTAATAACTCATATTTAAGACGCTGCTCAAGTAGATGACGGTTTGGTAAGCCAGTCAGGTGATCATGAGTTGATTGATGCTCGATATCCCGATATGACTGGTATAATTCTTTTCTCATCATATTAAGAGAATCCACTACCCGGTTTAGTTCATCATCTTTAGACCAACGGTCTTCAAAACGGTCTAACTTAAATTCCTTTGGACTTTCACCGAGATCAAGATTAACAACATAATCACTAATACTGTTTAGATGGCGAGTGATAAGCTTCCACACAATGGCGATGATAAACAATGATACTAGAAAAGTTTTAACTGCTTGATTAAACAAAATTATCAGAACAGTATCAAAAAGATGTTGATAGACATGTTCAAGAGTCGCCACTACTTTCAGTCTACCTAATGGATAGGTTGTTCCATTTTTCTCGTAGGAAAGATTAATATTTGTTTGTCGTATATGACCTTCCGGTATACTACCTTTTGCGATCAGAATTTGTTCTTTTTCATCTATAATTTCCAGATACTCAAAATCACGGTCACGAAGAATACCTTCAAATATTAAGGCAATAGATTGCATATCAATCAACCAGAGATTTTCTTCGATAACCGCTTTATTGGTTTCCTCAATTTGTTTGAATCGTGATTCAATTAGTGAAACGTCGTAACGGTATTCCTGCATCAATTGGATGGCTGTCAATATCACAGTCACCATTGAGCTGAATAAAAGAATATAGATGACCAACCGTCTGGCGATCTTACTCTTCAGGAATGAGGTAAACATCCGCATAATTTGTAGAGTATAGTAAATTTACAGAAATTCTAAACACGAATATATTTAATCAGACACTTGTAATTTCTGCAATGAAGGCTAAATTGTCCAGCATGAGCAAAATTCTTCGTACACGTCCTACGTTTAGGCCCCACATAATTCCAATATATAAAAAATGGTCACTGATATTATTAATGGCATCTGGACTTTTTATGCCTGTACATACTTACGCCGAGGAAAAAGCCTTTATCATGTCGACCTCGGTTGGTGCCCCTCTATATTTTAATGATGGAACGGGTTTGTTTAATGTCATGATTGACGAAATGTTCAAACGCCTGAACCTCCATTACAATTTAATCCATCTTCCAGCACAGCGTGCAATCGTGTTCACAAATAATGGTACAGTTGATGGTACCGTACCGCGAGCTGCAGCAATTGAAGAAACACAACAAGATCTTATTCGAGTGAAAGTAAAAGTCTTCGACTTCGAATATATGGCTTATACAAAAGATCCAGAAATTAAAATAAAAGACTGGAGCAGTTTAAAATCATATAACGTTGGTATTATTAATGGATGGAAAATAGTGGAACAAAATATTGGAGAACCAAAATCATTAGTAAAAGTTAATGATTTTGGACAACTTCTAGAATTGCTTGACAAAGGTCGCATAGATGTAGTGATCCTTGATCGGGTTATGGGTACATGGAAGTTTAAAGAACTTGGACTTGATCTCTATACAAATGAGCCACCACTTATAACCAAACCAAATTTTCTCTACGTCCACAAAAGACACGAGGTAATTGCTGCGGATATAACCCGCGTACTACATGAAATGAAAAAAGATGGAACCTATGATGCGATATTCAAAAAAACCTTATCTGGTATTCGTCACTAAATATTTTTGATTAGGGTATATCTCACCCTATATACCTGTATAACAGATATTCCAAATATTAGACAGTAGTTTAATAAGGAGTAACAGGTGAAACAGCAACAAAAGATGTCGAAGTGAGTAAAATAACGAGGATGCATTTTGGGCAAAAGTAGAGATTAAATTTAAATGTAAAATTAATGATTTAGGCAGGAAAGGAATAAGAAAAACATTACTAGAGATCGTTTAGAACTCTTGGGGTTCTCCTTAGAAAACTGTTATATTTCATCAAGTATTTGCTAAAATTGTTCTACAGGTTCTGCTCACTTAGTTTCTAATATATTATAGATTGCATAGAATGCTGATCAATAAATCTATTCTACTTTTATGATTCTGTATCAAAAATCTAATTAAGTTAACTGCGTATATCGAACTAAGCGAATTCTGACCTGAAATATTAGTAGCTTGCATTATTAACATGTATTACCAGGTAAATTAAGTATTTGTCTCTATTATATTTTCCAATACTCAGTTATATTAGCCAGATAAGACCTTGATATATTAGTAATATAAAATAATACTGAGCATACCAGGAGGGGAAATATGGATCTTACGCAACTGTTAGCAAAAATGGTTGAACATCAAGCATCAGATCTCTATATCTCGGTCGGTGCTCCCCCGGTCATCAAAATTGAAGGCAAACCCATGTCTTTGGGTAAAGATGTGGTTACTCCGGAAATCGCTTATCAATTAGCTTATTCACTGGTAAACGACGAACAATCAAAAGCTTTCGAGAAAGAGCTGGAATTGAATTTCGGTATCTACCTGAATAATATCGGTCGCTTTCGTATCAATTTATTTAAGCAGCGTGGAGATCCCGCTCTGGTTGCACGATATGTAAAAAGTGAGATTCCTTCTATTGAGCAATTAGGTTTACCGGAATCGTTACGTGAACTAATTATGGAAGAGCGCGGGTTAATACTCATGGTCGGTGGTACTGGTACAGGTAAATCGACATCACTTGCTTCGATGATTGATTATCGTAATACCAGCCAGCCAGGACATATCTTAACGATAGAAGATCCAATTGAATTTATTCACCATCACAAAAAATCATTAGTTAATCAACGTGAAATTGGTTTAGATACGTTGTCTTATGAAAACGCATTAAAAAACGCGCTTCGTGAAGCGCCTGATGTAATAATGATTGGTGAGATCCGGGATATGGATACCATGAAACATGCTCTTGCTTATGCTGAAACCGGGCATCTATGTCTGGCGACCTTACATGCTAACAACGCCAACCAGGCACTGGATCGGGTCATTAATTTTTTTCCGCAGGCGACACATAAACAACTATTTATGGATATGTCCATGCACTTGAATGCTATTGTGTCACAACGACTTGCCGCCGGGCTTAGTGGCAAGCGTGTCGCCATTGTAGAGGTCATGATTAAGACACCTTATATTGCCGAACTAATCTTAAAAGGTGATTTAGATAAGATTAAAGAGGCGATGGGGCAGACCTCTGGTCGTATCGGAAAAACCTTTGATGATGCCCTTTATGAAGCCTATAAAGCCGGTAAGATTGCTGATCAGGAAGCATTACGTTTAGCCGACTCCCGGAATAATTTAACTGTTAAATTAAAGCTCGAACAAAACAGCCCAAGTCAGCGCACCGCATTAAAAAAACAGGTTGGTTTTGATAAAACGGTCCGTTTTGAGAATTATCAATCTTTCAAGATCACACCACTAAAAGTTAGTAAAGAACGTCGGGGTGATATGGAAGCGTTATTAAGTACGGCATTGACCTTTGCATTTAAGAAAAAAGGTTTTCAATTGAATCATGCCTATGCCGATATCGATGTTCAGTATGTCTTGGGTTTGAAAACCAAAGATGGATTGAGTTTAACCCCTATGGATGACAGCAATGATCCTCTAAACAATGTTCCTGTTGATACTGAACACGAAGCAACGTTGGTTGTGACGATTGTTGATACTAAGTCAAATAAACCGATATGGCGAATGACTGGTCAGACGGTCCTGAGTGGACCTTTGATGAGCCAGGACGAAGCAAATGCGGGTATTGAGGATGCGATGCAAAATTTCCCACCTACTTAATCAAGATATAAACTCATCACTGCGATGCGAACATTCTAAAACGTATCGTGTTATTCTTCCGCTGCGGGTCCCATTATCCATTTAACAGAAAATCGTTTTGTTTTCGATGAGAACGATATTTCTGGCCAATGTTCTTCTGGAGTGTTACCGGGACGCAGGTGCCACCAGTTTGATATATCCTGATACCCACCATCCACGAAGGTACGGCTGTGGTTGCTTCCGTTAATCAGCAATACGGGTTTATCAAAAGATTTAATTTCTTTTTCGATCATCGAATTAAAGCGTTTACATCCTTGTACTCGACACAGGGCGGGCTCAGAGTGTGTCACTAGAACCATGGCATCTCGTTTATTGTGTTTCGCTTTTATAAAACCATCCCGGATAAATTTGGTGTTCGCATCTAAGATGGTCGATATCTGTTCGGGACTAAGCGGGTAATTTCCCGGCAGATCAGGTAGGACAAACATAATAAAATCAATTTTGTTAGCACTCCAGATCGAATTTTCTATCATCTCAACCTGGCGTGTGATGTGAACTGAATCTTTATCATTGTCATAACCTTTTAAGATCTGATTAATAGGTGGGGTACCGAGTATGATCTCTCTAAAGTAAGCTTGCGCCTCTTCGGGTTCGAAACAGTCATTAAATTCGTTGTCACCAATTGTAATTATAAGTGGAACGGGAGATTTTTTAAAAATCTCCGCTCTGTATTTATATAGATCAGGAGAGCAAGGTGTCCAGCCCCGGAAAATGTCACCAACATGAATGATAAATGGGATGTTGTTTTTTGAAATTGACTCAAGTGTTTCTGATAGGAGTGCTAGCTCATTCTCACTTTCATAATAAGGTGTGTCTCCAATCGCCGCAAATCGAACAGGACTCGTACTGGCACAGCCAATCATCCCTGTCAGAATCAATGCTATCATCAATATTTTGTGCATATTGAGCACGGTCCCCATCCTAAAGACTTCATAATAAATGTTATTATTCAGTTATGGCACTTCAAATGTTTGCCGTCCTACCCTGGATACTTAACGGCATCGTAATCGACGTATATTTTAAATATGTAAGAGTGAAATCGTCAATTGTAATATTGCAAACGCCCCTATGCTATCGTCTTAGTGGTAATAATATGGGGAACGATTATCATTTTAATAAGGGATTAAGATGTTACATGGCGGTATTTTCCGATTTTTGTTTTTATAACAATTTAAAATGAATTTAATGGTTTTAAAGAGTATGACTCTTAATCTCGATCAGCTCAGGTCTGACAGGTAAGTCTTTGGGAAGTTTGATTGCCCATGCCAGATTGATTTTTTCAAAAAACCGTAACACCCACCAACCTGGATCGGCTTGATTATCATGAATTCCCAGTAATGCGGAATTAGGAAAGGCATGATGATTGTTATGCCAGCATTCTCCCATGCTGATTAGTCCGAGAAATTTAATATTGAAACCCTGCACAGCTGCGCCTTCAACATGCCATTCACGATGACCGGTATTATGAGCAAAGTGACCGACGAGCCAATGGCCCGTAACAGAAACTGCTACACGAAGACAAACACCCCAAATTACCCAGTCAATACCACCAATTAAGTAAAACAAAAGTGCGATCGGTAACTGCTGCCACATCCAGGTCTTTTCAACAAACTGATAAAACCGGTTTTCGGCTATCTCTTTTTCTGGCGCAAATAAAGGAGGCTTATTCAGGATGACATCACAGTGCATTTGCCAAAACCCATCTTTGAAAAAAGGCGCCTTATGACCAAAATAGGGATGGCAGCGATTTTGTCGTTGTGCCCAGTCACGTAAATCATGGGTGAACATCATGCCCAATGGTCCAGCGAGTCCCACGAGTACTCCAAAATAGACAAATAGATGTTCCAACCATTTGGGACATTGATAGCTTTGATGAATAAAACGCCGATGCATGCCGAGCGAATGTCCAAGATTAAGAGTAAAAGAGGTCCATAAAAACGTCTTTCATGATTTTTGTCAGTTAAGAGATGCCGTTAGACCATATAAAAATCTAGAACGTAGAAACAATGATATATTTAGATTTATTGATAATTTTATGTTGCTTTGGACACCCAATTGTTTGTTTAATCAAGAAGTTAATGAACTTAAAATGTTTAATATGCCTTTATTTAAGGAGTATTTAAAAATATATATTCCGTCGCCTGACGTTACCTGGTCATTACCTTCTAGTTCGGCAGGTACCGAGTCAGTGTTTAAGCGTGAAGGTATTAATCCAGAGTCACCCTCAGTTCATGTCTTGAAAGATATGTATTTGTTTTCGATTGATATACATTCCGGGCAGGCGGTTAAAAACTTCATGAATCAGAGTTTCAAATATTTACATAATAAAACTTGCGAAATGGTAAACGATGGCTTATTGGTTGGGGCAAGATTTATTTGGCATATAAATCTCCTTTTTCTAGCAAGCTTTCTAAAACCGGTACAACCGAAAATTGAGTTCGGAAGAGATTATTGAGACAATCCTATAGAGACATAAGGAAATACCATTCTCTCGTTACTTTCAAAGTGAATGCCGTCAATAGCACTACTTTTACCTCTACTTTTTAATGGAGAGTCAATATGATAACTCACTGTCCACGACCTCTTTTTCCTTCCCAGATTGATGCATAAACATCGTGGCTAGAGGAGTATATTTGTAGTCAGTGTTTAGACTTAGATCTATAATGTAAGTATAAAAACGATATCCTTAGCGTGTATTTTTGAATAATAAGCATCTGAGTCTTAGATATATTAGTCTTTTCCGTCGATTTCCAGCATTTATTGCTGAGAATTGTTTCTATTGGGCTTATATCGCCCTCTGCTTTCAGATCTATCCAGATCAATATGATTATTATCTTGGCGGAGAAGAGACCTGGGTTGTTGAGGCAATAGAGTATTCAGTATTACCCATTTTCCTGCTTGATCAACTACTTCTGCCAGTTATATATGGCCGAACTTTTATTACCTGGATTTTTGGATATCAAATTCAAACCAGGCAGGGAGCGAACCCCGCTTTTTGGCAAGCATTATTACGTGCGCTTGCTTTTATAATAGAGTGGTTTTCACTGGGGTTGATCTCTTTAGTTACCGCTTTGATTCGAAGTGATAGGGCAACCGTGCATGATTTATTGTCGGGAACGCGCGCAGTGCACCCAGTGAATGGTACACCCGCTAGAAAGACCAGGATCGCCTCCATCTTTGTCGCCATCTGGTTGATGTTACTCTATATCATCGTAAGCGTTAATTACATAGTCTATGATGACGTCATTGTTCCTGCTGAGATTGAGGCGGAAGAGGCCGGTTTATTTCCTGAACAGATGCAGGCATCGAAGCTATCCTCTGAGTTATGGACTATTGGTAGGCTGGGTTTGTTTGAGCAGAACAAATTCAAACAGCTAAACGCATGCAGAAAATATAAAAAAAGTACCCATGGGAATGCTTATACGCTAACTATTGGTAATCGACCTGTTGAAATGACGGTAGTGAAAACAAAGGAAAAAGTTGTATTTAAATACCTTAAATCATCAGGATACTCAGGCAAGGAAAAGGATAAATCATTTGAAGACTGGATTATCGATCCCATCGTTGCCGCAGGGTTGTATGTAGCCGAGAATTATCCATTTTTGATGAAAAATCATGAACTCGCAACGTGGGTGAGTCGCTACGATGATCCACAATTTTCTTTATTCAGCCCGATGAAAAATACCGATTATATAGTCGCAAAATTCAATTTTATGATCATGTTCCCAGGTCTTAGGAAAGACTATGAGCAAAGTTTATTTTCAGTGCTTGGCCCTGATTATTACGTTTTTGCGTCTTTTGAGAGTAACGAAGATTTAGTTTATCTGGAGAGTTATGTTGTTCAGGATGATCATGTTTGGCGAGTTTATATCACTGCCAAAGAGCCGAGCGCCAAAATTGATCAGATAGTATATGAAATGATTGGCGTAATCCGCCCGATGAAAGAAAAAGGAAGTCCAATACAATCCCGGTCTATAGACACGCCAATGTGCCAGTAAAAAATACGTCTGAGATCATTCAGGATGCATACGGATTTCATTTTTATATCGAACTGCCCGGATAGTTATATCCTGTTACATTTTATCCTCATCCCGGCCTCTCTCTAACGCCGCTAATGGGTATATTCGAATATTTATTGCCTGTTTTGTGTCGACTGAACACGTTTTTGAAGGCTCGGCAATGTAGACTTGGATCGATTGAGCAACATATAAAATTTATAATAAGAGAAACATCAATGAATGTTCTGCACAAATTACCCGTTTATCTATCTGTGGTGATTTTGGGTATCACGCTGTATGCCTGTGGTGGTGGCGGTTCTTCCGGCGATTCCGGGCCGACACGATCTTTTTTAATGGGTACGTCGCCTTTCTTTGCGACGTCTACCGCCTTCCCGGACTGGCGATTTGAGAATCTGGACGACAAGGATCTGCTTTCTATTCATGGCGATGACTTTTGGGGAGTACCATGGGAGCAGTGCAATGCAGCGGGTTGTACCCCCCCGCAAGCCTGGGTGACGCAATGGACGAACTTTTCGAACACGGCCAGGGACACGGGTAAGAGCATTTATCTCTCACTATCACCGCTCGGTGGACGCAAGACTCTGGCTCCGCGGTTGGATGCAAATGGAAACAAGGTTGAAAACTGGGCCCCGGTGGATGCCAATGGGTGTTATACCTTTGCTAGCGATCCAAATGCAAATACCTACAAGACGGCTTACATTTCTTATATGAAGTACCTCATTGATCTGGTCGGTCCGGATTATGTTAGCCCGGCCATTGAGATGAACATCCAATTCACACAATGCCCGTTACAGAAAGCAGCCTGGTTGGCGTGGTACCGCGATGTGCATACCGAACTAAAGGTAAGCTATCCATCCATCGTTATGTTTCCAACATTTCAGATGGAACACATGTATGGTATCGCCGATGCTCAGGCAGCGTGTGTGATTGGAACGACACTTGATACCTGTTTTGATAATCGATTGGCGGAGGTATTGACCATTCCAGGTGATCGCATTGCATTTTCAATCTATCCGATCGCCTGGACGTTTTGGCCAGACTATTCTTTTAGTTACCCTACAGATACTTATGCACGCGTCAAGGCAGAGACGACTCGTAAGATCTGGGTTTCCGAAACCGGGTGGGCTGCGGTGAACGTTCTGCAAAGCTACCAACATGGTGTTAACAGTAGTTGTGGCGCAGACTTACTTCCTGTGGCAAGCGCCAATAACACGAATCAGGATGATTACTTGCGTTGGCTCCTTGATGAAGCACAGACGCAGGAGTTTGAAGCCGTCATCTGGTGGCTTAACCGCGACTATCTTGATGGTACTGTGGCGACTACGTGTCCGTGCGATCCGGCAACGAGTGATACCTGCATACTCGCGGATGCGTTTTATACTGCAGCTGGTGATTTTGGTGAAACAGTATTACGTGTTTTCGGTAATATGGCATTACGTAACTATGATGGCAGCCCACGGCCATCACATAGTGTATGGCGCGAGATATTCGAACGTAATCTAAGTCCGGTTCCTTGAAACTCGCAACAATTAATTGGAACTATTTCATTGGGGTTAGAATAAAGACTTAATAAAAAGTTGTTCATAAGAATATGTTATTTAAAAAATCGCCTGAAAAATTCTGGAATCTGATCGCGTCTAAATATGCGGCCTCGCCTGTTCCTGATAGGCCGTCCTATGAGACAAAAATTCAGAAGCTAAAAAACTATCTTACACCTGACAAAGTTGTGCTGGATATAGGTTGTGGTACTGGTACGCAATGTCGAGATATTGCCGGTAACGTTAAACAAGTCACGGGTATTGATATCTCTCACAAATTACTTGCTATTGCCGAACAGAGAAAAGCCCAGCAAATTGAAGCGGGTCGCCAATTGGATAATGTCGAATTTCTACAAACATCATTATTTGATGAACGTTTTGCGCCGTATAGTTTTGATGTGGTGATGGCCTTTTATGTATTACATTTTTTTGAGGATATCGAAGCTGTTTTTCAACGTATCCATGATCTTCTTAAACCCAATGGTCTGTTTATTTCTGAAACCGTGTGTCTGGGGGATAAAAGTAAACTCTCAGGTAAGTTATTGCGAATCGCGGGGCACCTGGGATTTTTGCCAAAAATGAATTTACTGACAACCCGGCAACTGGAGCAAGTTTTGGATAAAACAGGCTTTAACATCGTTGATAAAACCAGGTTTAGTCATAGCTCGGATTCAGAATTTACACTCATCGCTAAAAAATTATAAATTTCACACGAACCACAAAATCAATGTAGCCAGGTTCCATTTAAAACATTTGCAATTGAGTTAAGAAATTGGTTATCGCTGCAAGATTCAAACAGAAAATTTGCCCAATGATTTAGAAAAGAAGGGCCAAAAATCAAGAGTAATCATACGCTTATTGAATTTCTAACAGCCAGATTATTTATAGCAATATACTTGACTATATTACTAGGTTAACTACTCTTAAGGTATCCTTCAATACCCCTGGAGGGCACTACTATGATTATCCGTACCCCGACTGTTTCTATTTGCTTCCGTGAAGTGTCTGATCCCGAGAAACAACCCTGTGTCATTGTGCTGACGGGTGAAGACTATGTAGAAGAAGGTTAACGACTCATACTTCCAGGTCATTTCGTATTCACTGCAGTACTAAGGAGGTGTTATGAAAAGGCAACTGTACTACTTTGCCGGGTTATATTTTTCAATACGCATACCTAAAGTCTAATGGAACGTATTTATCTCTTCAATCAGTCATGGCGAAGTTTTGTTGATCGTAGATGTGTCTCGATCTGAACTGAGTGACGTTGATCGTGCGATCTATCAACCTCATCCTCAGGTGTTTAATGGAGGTGTTTGTTGCAAGGTATAGTTGAAATTTAGACAGGAGAAAACCATGTTATTAAAAACACGAACGCACGATCATATGATTGAAGTGATCAATATTATAGATTTGATGAATCTGAATATTCCCTTTGTGACTGGTCGTTTTCAAGAAGGTGAAGAACAACAGGATCCGGATACATTCAGCAAGGCAGACCTACTATTTTTATCTGGAGAAGCGCTCCCCCGTTGCTGGACGGACCCGCATTACCGTGAAAATGACAATAACTAGACGATATTTCGAACCAGTTATTTGAACTGGACGGAGGTTGATATGGATACAGTAGCTGATACTGTCGCTTTACCTACGTTGGATGAAAACGGTTTGTTGTTTGATCCACATCGGTGGAATGAAACCGTTGCGGAAAGATTAGCTTCTATGGTGGGGATTGATGAATTAAGCGATGATCATTGGCTCATCATTTACACACTACGCAGTTACTACACTAAATTTGGCGTTGCCCCTTCAATTAATAATATATGTCGAGATTATCAAAAAGATAAGAACTGGGTTCACGACCTGTTTGGTTCCTGCTTGAATGCCTGGTGCGTCGCTGGATTGCCTGATCCGGGGGAAGAAGCGAAAACCTATTTGAATGATATGTAAAACTGAAAAGGGTCACAGAGGGATTAGACCTTTTGTTATCGTGAGGCTATACAGATAAATAGTGTCGCCGGATGAGATGCTAATTTGTATGTATTAGATTATGATATCATGTTATATCAATCGTACTATTATATACTTTTGCTGAAGCAGTTATTCTGAGTATCTCACCAGTTCATATCGTCTTGCTGGAAAATAAAAAAGCCCTCTGGTTTGCGGGAGAACATTTTAGTGATCCTATCGAAAATCAAGTAATTTAACTCTGAACGGTGTACATTCCTTCGTCATTTTTCTCATTAGCATTCCTTTAGTGGAAAATATGTGGTCAAGATTAATAAATTGAAAAATTTAACATCGTCAGGTCAACCCAGAACCATTCTATACATTAATAATGATTTTAATTAGTAAATAGCGGATGTAATTATCTGAAATATGTTAGAAAATAAGACCTAATTCATATGAACGGTAATTATAATGGCAACAGCGGCAATCTGGCTCAGTTTTGCGTTTGTACTTGGGCTTTTCATGCGTCAGGTTGGTCTTCCTCCGCTGGTGGGTTATCTTGCGGCTGGCTTTCTGCTTAGCATCTTAGGATACGGGAGTAACGAAATCCTAGAGGAAGTTTCACATGCCGGGGTTTTATTATTACTGTTCAGTGTCGGATTGAAAATTCGTTTGAGTACCTTGATCCGCAGAGAAATTTTAGCGGGCTCTTTGCTGCATATGCTGATTAGCGTCGGTCTTGTGTACATTATCCTGATGGTCGCGTTCAATTTGGAGAGCCAGGTTGCACTGTTAATAGCGATTGCACTTGCCTTTTCGAGCACAGTGGTTGCTGCGAAGGTACTCGAGAGTAAACGAGAGTTACGTGCTTTTCATGGACGCGTTGCCATTGGCATTCTGATTATGCAGGATTTAGTCGCCGTTGCGGTGCTGAGCATAGGTAACGGAATTGCACCTTCTCCGTGGGCATTTATTTTGTTTGGCTTATTATTTATCCGCCCCGTCCTGCTTCGGTTACTAAATATTACGGGGCATGGTGAGCTTATCGTCCTATATGGTTTGTTACTTGCTCTGGTCATTGGCGGGGCTAGTTTTGAATATTTCGGTCTTAGTTCTGAACTGGGCGCATTGTTACTAGGAGTCATGATCGCGAGTCATAAACGCGCTGTTGAGCTATCTGATTCTCTTTGGAGCCTGAAAGAAATTCTGCTTGTGGGATTTTTTCTACAAATTGGCTTATTAGGTCACCCTGATCTGAATATGTTACAGCAGGCTTTTATTATTAATTTGCTAGTGCCACTCAAGGCGCTTTTGTTTTTCTTTATTCTACTTTTATTCAGACTGCGTGCGCGGAGTTCATTTCTCGCCAGCCTGAGCCTTGCGACTTATAGTGAATTTGGTCTCATTGTGGCTAGTATGGGAGTGGGGCAGGGCTGGCTCACCCAGGAGTGGCTTGTATTGCTCGCTGTTGCCGTTGCTCTTTCATTTGCGATAGCTGCTCCACTGAATCGTTATGCACATGAAATTTACGAATGGCTTGAGAAATTTCTACTTCGTTTTGAATCTCGTGAAAGGCACCCTGATGATGAACCAATTAATATAGGTAACTCACATGTCATGGTTATGGGAATGGGACGAATTGGTACGGGAGCCTATGATTTGCTATCTCACAAAAAAGAACGTGTGATTGGCCTGGATTCAGACCCTATAAAAGTGGAGCAACACCGTAAAGAGGGGCGGCGTGTTTTGTACGCGGACGCAGAGGATCCAGGTTTTTGGAGTAACCTTTCTTTTGAAGGTGTACATACTGTATTATTAGCGATGCCAGAGCTGACTGCTAAAGTTCTTGCTGCACGTCAGTTACGCAAGCTTGGTTTTAGTGGTGCTATCTCAACCACCGTAGTATTTGATGAAGAAGTTGAACAACTTAAGGTCGCTGGGGCTGATTACATATTTAATTATTATGATGGTATCGGTGCAAGTTTTGCGCAAAATGCACTAGAGCATGTTAAATGAAATAAAAGTATTATTGGCTGTGATGCCGCCTTTACTAATTAAGATCCAATTATTAAGGTAGGAAGCATGGATAAAAAATTTCCGTCAATGTTCTTTCTTCTGATCGTTCTAATCTGGTTGTCAGGATGTACAACGCCGATTCCAACCGATCCAGAATTTTCGAGTATCGATAGTAAATATTTACCCAAGTCAAACCTTAGTGTGAGCATTGAAGGGTTTACGTCCTGTACGACATCATCTGATCCTACTATCAGGCTTCATTCAAATGAACCGGTGATCGTGATTGTGCATGGCTGTTATGGATCCGCAGCACGATTTCGTTCTTTAGCGCAGGTATTCGCATTTCATGGTCAACAAACAGTGTGTTTTAACTACAATGATCGCGATAGCTTGATGAAGAGCTCTAGTGAGTTAATAATGGCTTTGAATACACTTTCAGATAAAATGGAAAACCCTAATTTAACCGTGATTGGTCACAGCCAGGGTGGGCTGGTCGCTCGTAGTGCGTTAACAAAAGGGCGTCAGGACCAGCTTTCTGTTGATAATAGTTCATTACAACTTGTTACCATTTCAGCTCCCTATGCAGGTATTGCTGCAGCCGATCACTGTGCTTCAACGACAATGCGCTGGTTAACTCTGGGTCTTGTTGTACCCATTTGTCAGCTTATTAGTGGTGATAAGTGGTATGAGATAACGGCATCGTCATCGTATATTCAGCAACCAGGTACTTTGCACGATCGAGTCACTTCACACTTGAAAATTGTAACTGATGAGACAGGTAGCTGTCGTAAACGCGATGAGAGTGGTTCATGCATTGAGGATGACTTTGTATTTAGCATAAAAGAACAATATTTTAGTCGAGTTGATGAAGCTAAGGGATTAGATAATATCGAAATCGCGGCTGGTCATGCAGAAATAGTGGGGGATTATAAAGTTGCTCCCACAAAATTGATCAATCTTTTACAGGAAAGAGGAGTGATGCGTAAAACTCAACCTGGAGAAAAAGCAAATCTATCTGAATTGTTAGCTCAAATATATTATTACTAAGTTATAGTAAAACGGTTGCATGCTATTGGCCTGAGCACCACTGAACATAATCACGTTAGCGATAAGTCTTTGATAATGATAGATGTGGCCGATGACTTCAGGATATGAGCGATTGATGGAACGTTATTTGTATGTCTTGACCACGAAATAATTGCGACCGATGAGATATCAGAATTCTAAAAAGTTTGTGTATATTTAGTCGGTTCTTAGTATATTTAACCTAAGTTACTCTCTGATCAGGTTTGTATGCGTATTTTTATATTATTTTTTTTACTATTGATGCTATTGCCAAAACTAGCTATAGCAGCAACGCTTCCTGATAATACCTGGTTTGAGCATGATGCTGCCGGCAATACCCGTATTAATGTTTATTTCTTTTGGTCTAAAAAATGTCCGCATTGCCTTGATGCATTACCTTTTGTGGAGATGTTAGCCGATGAACAAAACCGTCTACAGGTACGATCCTTTCAATTAGTCGGAGAGCCGGAAAATGTAACACGATACCAATGGATGATGCGCTCGCTGGAACGAGAGGCTCAGTCAGTTCCCGCTTTTGTGTTTTGTAATACTGTTATAACGGGCTATGATGCAGAATATTCACCTCAACAAATAGAGTCCTTGCTAAATAAATGTCGAAAACATATCGATTCACATGGAACATTAGTAAGTTATTCAATATCTGAATTTGAACAAGCACAAGTAGTGTTACCGTTTTTTGGTGAATTTGATATAAGTGGCGGCAGTTTACCATTCATGACGGTTGTGATTGCAGGTGTCGATGCTTTTAATCCCTGCGCCTTTTTTGTCTTAATGTTTCTTATGAGTATGATGTTGCACACACGTAAGCGCAGTCGTATGTTGCTGATTGGTGGTGTGTTCGTGTTTATTTCCGGTTTGCTTTATTTTCTGTTCATGGCCGCATGGTTAAATTTATTTAGAGCTATTGGCCAACTTGAAATTATTACCACTATAGCCGCCTTGATCGCAATAGTAGTTGGTGTCATTAATGTTAAAGACTTTGTTTGGTTTAAAAAGGGTATTTCACTTACTATCCCTGCTAATACTAAACCGGCGTTGTATCAACGAGCACGAGCGTTACTGCAGTCACGCTCACTATTGACAATGCTGCTTGCAACATTGGGGCTCGCTTTTTTTGCAAATCTGTATGAGTTTTTGTGTACAGCCGGTTTCCCGATGGTGTATACAAGAATTCTGACCTTAAATGAATTATCTGATTTTGAGTACTACCTGTATTTGGCATTTTACAACCTAATCTACATTACACCATTAATGCTAATCGTATTGCTGTTTACCTGGACTATGGGTAAACGCCAGTTACAGGAGACAGAGGGGCGACGGTTAAAGCTGATATCAGGAGCAATGATGTTGGCCTTTGGCCTGGTTTTACTTATTGATCCCAGTTTGCTTCAGGATATCATGATGACATTGTCCATTTTGTTAATTGTGTTAGTGATGGCCATCGTCGTGATCAAAATTGACAATAAATTTTTTCATCAAAAGTAGTATAAGGGATTGAAATGATATTTTAATAAGGGTGTATTTAAATGCTCTTTGAAAATTTCAATTTTTTTGTAGCATACTACTAATTAGAAAATTAATGTTTCAACTTATATGGAATAGACTAACTTATTGGCTGGTGAGGATTATTTGACGAATGATACATAGTCACGATAAGTACATCTGTCCATAATAACGGTTATACCTGCCTGTTGTGCGCGTAATGCCTGGGCTTCATTTACCACACCATCTTGTAACCATAAAATAGCTATTTTGTGTTCGATACAGCTGTCTATGATTGGGCTAATTTTATCAGGAGCACGAAATACATCCACCATATCAATAGGTTCCGGTACTTCATTTAAATCCGCATAAGCTTGTTCCCCCAGGATCTCATCAACTGCAGGCCGCACGGGGATAATATGGTAACCAAAAGATTGTAGGTGACTTGCGACCCTATGACTGGGCCGATTCGGTTTCGGTGACAGGCCAACAATGGCGATATGTCTGACCGTTTTGAGAATCTTTTTGATTTCATTTATAGATGGGTTTTGAAAGCGCATAGTTAATAAATTAATTCTTTATATTGATATCCTGTTAATATAGTCATCGGATTAATCAAATCAATGTGATATCGGTTATTTAATTTGAGTTAGTTCTCTTTGCCAATAATATGTATCGACAAACCTCTGGAGAATCGCCTGGGCATGTCGGGTTGGTTTCAGGCTGACTCGCTTTTTTAATTCATTGGCTTCGTGTGGTTCGAAGTAGCCGTGATTACGGTAGGTGTCGATTCGTAATGAGAATTCCTCGGCGTCGCCTTCCGGATGGAATTGTGTGGCATAGACATTCTGGCCAATGCGGAACATTTGTACTGGACAATTAAGACCGGTCATCAGCAAGGTTGCTCCTTCAGGAATGGTGTCGACGGCTTCTTTATGGCCAAGTAGCACATCAATTTGTGATGGTAAGCCCATGAGTAATTTGTCGGTTTTTCCAGCTTCGGTTACATCTAACGATACGCAGCCTACGGCCTCAGCGTATTGGGTGGAGATACGCGTACCGAGGTATTGGCCTAGTAGACCGTTTCCAGAACAGGCACCAAGAAAAGGGAAGTCCTGGGTAACGACTTGATTGAGTAACCTGTTAAAATCAGCTTCGATAGTTTTCTGCATAGTGGATTTCTGATCTGCTGGGGTACTGATATCGAACGGGCTGCCGCCAACGATGATGGCAGCGTATTCGTGAATATTCAGGTTATCTGGTATGCCGTGTTTTTCGATACGGAGCCTGCATGTATCCTCGGTCTTTAGTCCACCATACTTAAGAAAACAGGCGTATTCGCTGTTTGAGGTCGCATCTTCAGGGCGGAGTTGTAGAATAAGGATAGATTTAGAGGAAGTCATATAACTATTATGGCATGGGACGAGAAAAATTATATTATCTGTTACGATTAGCCAGGCCAGATTATTTAGAACGATTTGCCTTATTTTAACCTTCATAGCATTTAACAAAACAGTTTTTATGGGTTATTCGTATGTCTATATTATTATTTGACCTCAGATTTGTGCCGGATGATGAAGCGCAGGATATCCGTGATTTGCTAAACGAGAACGAAATTGATTTTTACGAAACCTCGGCTGGAATTATGGGCTTGTCGATGCCGGGTATTTGGCTAAAAAACGAGACGCCATTGGTAAAGGCCCGAGCGTTAATCGATGACTATCAGATTCAGCGTCAGGAGCGGGCGCGTAAAGAGTATCAAGAACGGGTGGATTCTGGGCAAGCTCGATCCATAATCGATATATTCAAGGAAGCGCCGTCACGATTTATCGGTTACTTGCTCACGATTGCCATTGTGATCTATATTTCAGTGGTTTTGTTTTTTTATCTGGTTTAGAAGACGCGATATAGATAATACATATTAATATATCCTAAATTTCATAACCGCCTCTTTTCAGTTAGGACATAATTGCACTCAGCTGCGTTTGTTATTTTTACCTATTCATCAATAAGTAATATCAGAGAAAGAGTTTTAGAGAATTGAGTAGTTTAGCGATAACGAGCTGTTAGCGCCAGATGTTCTGATTCATCATCGTAGTTGGCATCCACGTTAGTCATTCAGAAGTGAAGCGTTCAGTAAGTATTGGTTAGATTCTGGTCTAAATCGACTGACTGATACCACTAAAAATTGGCATTCACAATTGAACACCAAAACGCGGTGTTTTAATGTTGGACGGGTACTGGAAAATAGCAATAAAATCAGGTGGTTATATTTAAGCAGGGCTCTACCAATGTGATTCCTGACAGGTAAAAAGGAACAAATTATTTGTGGTGGGGCGAAATGGTGTTTGTATTTATTAGAAAAATTGGGTTTTTTTATTCGATACTCTTAAAGCCTCTGTCCAGACATGTCGATGATATATATATAAGGTGTCCCTTTTCCCTTAGCGTTGCTATGGGTTAGACAAAATAGGAAGTGAATAAAATTGTCGCTGGAAAGTAGTTAATGGATCAGACCGGATCAACAATAAATTCCGTATCCCCAACTGGTAGAGAACGTCGTGCTCATACCCGGCATCCTATATCCGTACCGGTAGAAATTAAATTTGCGGGATTAGAAAAACATAGTGGAGAGGCTCGTGATTATTGCCCTGGTGGCCTATTGATAGCCTTTCCGCCAGATTGTTTGCTCCCTGCTGATAAATCACTTGAAATGAGTCTCTGTCTCATCACTCTTAAGATTGATGGCGATGATTTTCGCATGCGAGCCCAGGTAGTTCGTGCAGATCAGGACAGTTTGGGTGTTTCCTTCATGAATCCCGATCAAATTGCATTAAAGGCTTTACAGAAGCATTCTGAACTTAACGTGCAACCTGTTCGGCAAAATAATTGTATAACTAACGAAAATGTTGCCCAGGAACAATTTAATTCAAGACAGCTCAATGAAATTTTAAATAATTGTAATTCTATTATTAAGGGACACCTTCAACCCTTGCTCGATAATTTCGTGATGTTAGCAGTTGAAAATCTGTTAAATTCAGTAAAAGATGAAAATGATATTGGTATTGAAAATATGATGTTTAAGGCTGTTGAAACCATCACCAAGAACAAAAATTTTATTATTACTACATTTATATCAGAAATAGAAACTTCATTAGAAGGCATCCAGACATTAAAAAAAGACGACATTAGTGAGTTTTATGATGAAAACACCGCCAGTTCACTCCAGCTGATTAGTGATGAAGAATTCAATATCTGGCTTGCCAATTCAAAGATTATAAACAATATTGAAAGTGAATATTCGCAACTGCTAAGCGGAATCGAACATAGATTGGGCTACCTATATGGAGAGTATGTTGATAGACGTAACAACCCGTATGGACCTGCTTTATTTGCTAATAGTTTTCAGAATATGCTCGAGACTATGGAGTTTGACGATAGAATAAAACCTGTTTGTTATGATGCATTTCGAACCGCTGTTGTATCAATTTCAGAATCCCTATACAAAGAAATGAACCAGGTATTAATCGATAATGATATTTTACCCAACCTTAAAGATATAGTCTCTTATGCCAGAAAATCAGAAAGATCAATAGTAGATAAAGATAAAATAACAACTGATAATATTTCACAAAAAAATGACTCGGTTAATACAGGTGATGATAAAGCTATTTTAACTGAATCTGAAAAAATAAAATCTGATAACAAAATTTCACAACAGTCTCTTTACGAATTAGTTGGAGAGATAAGAAACCTACAGCATCAAATTAAAGTCACAAGTAGTTCTAGTATTGCTTCAACGAGTTTACCAAAACTTGAGGGTGAACGTTATTCGATTCAAGAGAGTGTTAATAATCAGTCAGACTTTTATAGTACTGAAGAAGTGTTAGACGTGATTGGTAACATAGTGACACCAGCTAAAGTAGTAACAGGTGATGGTAAAAGTCTGGAAGAGTTTCGTAATAAACTGAATGAAAAACTTACCAGGAAAGATGGTGATAGTTCTGCTAAGACATTAAGTGTACAGCAAGGGCGTATTATTGATGTAACTGAAAATGTTTTTAAATCATTGTTAAATGATATGCAAGTTGCACATAGCGTCCGTCCATGGCTCGAGAATCTGACCGCGCCGATCATGAAAATGGCTTTATTAGATGAGAAAATATTTACTGATAAAAATCATGTGGTTCGGGATGTCATTAATAAACTTGCAGAACTCGAAGTGCTTGCCAGTGCAGAAGATAAAGAAGAACAGGCAGCAGTTAAACAAGCCTTCAATTGGATCATTAATCTTGTTAATAAGGAATTTGACGGTACTACACAAGTTTTTCTTCGAGCAGTGCAACAACTGGATATACTTATTAATGTCCAACAACAATCCTTTGAAAAGAATATTAAGGAAGTTGTCGCTGAGGCTATTAAGGAAGAAAGAGAGAATACGAATGAAAAATCCAGTGTTGATAGTATTGACGAAGTTGAAGAAGAACACGACAAATGGTTTCGAATGGTTTCGCGTTTAAAAGAAAATCACTGGGTTCTATTTGATGATGACAGTGATAATTACAAGCGACTGAAAGTGGCCTGGATTGCACCGCGCAAGGGGAAACTTGTATTTGTCAACGTAATGGGCCGCAAAGATAAAATCACAACAAATCTTGAACTTGCTGATATGTTTCGCTCAGGAAAGGCGATGGTACTGGACGGAACTGACAATCCAGCAATGGATCGCGCACAATACAGCATGCTGCAAAAGTTGCATCAACAGCTTTTATTTCAGTCATCGCACGATGAACTAACAGGACTAATTAATCGACGTGAATTCATAAATTGTATTCAACATGCTGTCGATGATGCAAAGCAAAGTAAGAGCAAACACGCAGTATGTTATATCGATATTGACAATTTCAAGGTAATCAACACAAGCTATGGGTACGATGCAGGTGACAAATTATTAAAAGAGGTTGTTGGATTAATCAATACTCACATTGAGGAACAAAATGCCCTTTCCAGGATTGGTGCCGATCAATTCGCACTTTTGTTACAAAAAACATCGATGGATGATGCTGTGGAATTAATCGAAGATATCATGGATAAATTTATAGACTATCGATTCGAATGGCAAGATAACCGCATGGCGGTAACATTGTGTACGGGTATCGCTATCGTTACTGCAAATTCAGACGATGCTGCTTCGCTCTTCCAGACCGCAGAATCCAGTTGCATTATTGCGAAGGAATCGGGTGGCAACCAGATTCAAATTGCTCATATAGGATCAAATAGATTATCACGGCGCAAAAAAGATATGGAATGGGCAACTAAAATTGACAAAGCCCTTGATGAAGACGCCTTATTTTTGCGATGTCAAAAAATTGCTCCTACTCAGCCACATCTTGATCAACGGTCACACTATGAAATTTTGCTGGGAATTTCTGACGAACTGGGTGGTAATAAATCACTTGGTGATTTTATTCAGGCAGCTGAACATCATAATCGTATGGTGGCGGTAGATCGGTGGGTAATTAAAAATGCTTTTCAATGGTTAGCTAAATACGAAGATATGGTAACCGATGTTTCTGCGTTCAGTATTAATTTATCAGGACAATCACTCAATAACGAACAGCTGATCGAGTTCATCTATCAGCAAGAGAATAAAACATCAGTACCAATTGAAAAAATTTGCTTTGAAGTCACAGAGACGGCAGGTGTTACCAATTTATCAGATACTGCGGATTTTATACAAACCATTAAAGCTACAGGGTGCAAATTTGCGCTTGACGATTTTGGTACTGGAATGTCCTCATATTCTTACCTAAAGAGTTTACCCGTTGATTATCTTAAAATTGATGGTGTTTTTATTAAGGATATTGTTAATAATCGCAATGATTATGCAGTTGTTAAATCTATATGTGAAATAGGCCATTTTATGGAGAAAAAAGTTATTGCGGAATTTGTTCAGGACGATGAATCTATCGAAATTCTTAAAGGTATTGGAGTTGATTATCTGCAAGGGTATGGTATTGACAGACCACACAAGTTGGATGAATTAATCCGCTAGACAATAATTATATAACATTAGTCAGAGAGAAATGATTTGCATGCCGAATTGAGTTATATGAATCAGTAAGCGGTTAGGACGTCGTGTTCAGTAATTGATTGCTTTGTGATTTTATTAAAGAATACAGTTTTCCATCTTGAATGTTCCAGGTTTAATTAAATATGAGAAAACACTTTAGATCTCGCTAGGGCGATGACAAATATAAACTATTCGCACTTGCCATCGCCAATTTTATAGTCAATGTTTGCCAGGTGTGAGTTTCTTACCCCGTCTTTCGTGTGCCATGTAAGTCAGGATGGCAGACATCCTCGGGTCATCAGCCGCCAGGTCTTCGCCCTCTAATGGATTATGGATACACTAGTTAACCATTTCCCACATTTGTGTAATTTGGCCAAACTGTTTTTGAAACTTGGGATAGGTCTCAGGGTGCGTATTACTGCCATTGGGGTGACACTGAGCACAGACAACGCCATTTGTTCCTAATTTCGGATCAGTAAAGACTTCACGACCTTTTTTTACTGCCGACATATATTCATCCTGCCAGAGTTTTAAATCCTGTTTAGTGAATTCATCAGTACTTGTTGACCCGGTTATCACACTAAATACACCCGAGCACAGTAGTATCAATACGTGTTGTTTGTTCATGAACGGTTCCTTGTTTAATAATGCTTTTGTGGTGGAATTATTTTGTGTTGGTAACGTGTGTCTTCCGGCCTTTTACGTTTTTTATTGAAGGCTGCGCTACGAGTTTGGTTCTCAGGAAAATTGAAATGAATTGTGCTGTTACCACTCCATCTTAAGCCAGGCACGTTGTGCCGCACCCACCATAAAGGGAGAACCCAGCGGATTGTCCAGTCCCGCCATGACGCCCATACGTTCTTCACCGCTATACCTATATAAAATGTTTATGCATTCATTCGAACTTTCTCCTGCATGTGGATGTCGTTTTATTAAAATTTTTCAGGTTTTGAAAAAGGTTGGACAGCGGACACCCCAACCAAAAATCTAGACACATTCTTAGATCTAGTCTAAACAAAGTAAAATATTAATTTTAAATTTACGACAGTCATCAAAAAAAACATGTGGAGAAACATTATAAAAAAAGTAATCGGTAATCGGTAATCGGTAATCGGCAACCTTTTTATCTCTGCATGCATTAACGCTATAAAGCAAACGATATGGAGAGAGAAAATGTCATTCAATAGTCAATTTCAAGTTACCATTCTAACAACCGTTAGTTTGGTTTGATAACGAGCAGCTAAAGTGCTGTTAATTCATAAGGAGAAAATCATGAAAGTTAGTGAAGCGATACGCACTCGGCGTGCCATTAAATGGTATGACCCTGAGCATAAAATGCCTGAAGAAATTTTTCAGACATTAATGGAGCACGCAATTCTTGCTCCTACTGCATTTAATATTCAGAATTGGCGTTTTGTCCATGTCTCAGATCCAGAACAACGTAAAGCTATTCGCGCTGTAGCCTGGGATCAGGCGCAGATTACAGACGCTTCAGAGTTATTGGTTCTGTGTTTTGATAACAAGGCCTGGGAACAGGAGCCACATCGATATTGGCACAATGCACCCCAGGAAGTGCAGGATTTTCTGGTTCCGGCAATCGATAGTTATTATCGTGACAAACCACAAGTTATACGCGATGAAGGGATGCGCTCTTGTGGTTTGATTGGACAGACCATCATGTTACTTGCTGAGGAGCTGGGATATAAAAGTTGTCCGATGGATGGCTTTGATTTCGATGCGGTTGCTAAGATTATTAATTTACCCAGTGATCATAGCATTGCTTTTATGATTGCAATCGGTAAAGGCACTAAAGACGCCTGGCCCAAGCCCGGACAGTTGCCGTTGAATGATGTGATGGTTACGGACCGATTTGATGGAGTTAATGAATCGGATTAAATAAAGTTACTTTAAAAGAGTGGGGCGTGAATACGCCCCAGATCAATTATCTATTACCGTATAAATGCCAGACCGAACGGGTTTAATCCAACCGTCACAGTGGTTATCAGTTCAGGTAGGCGACTTCTTTTATCAATACGATAGACTGAGACTTGATCGGCTGTTGCACCTGAATGGGTAATATAAAGTTTACTACCACGTGAAGTCAGGGCGATGTTATGTGGTGTTGGTAGAGGTGTATTAACAGCATCACCGATTAAAGTATTTGTTTTTGTGTCGATGGTATACAGGCCGTTAACACCGCCACCTGATATATTCGTCGTATAGAATGTCTTGCCGCGTCGAGTCATACCGGCACCATGTGCGCCTGGTACATCAAGAATCTTGACTACTGACAAATCTTTTCGTTTCAGTATATACACGGCATTATTATTTTGAGTCGGGACATACAAAAGTTTGTTACGACGTGTTAAAGATACATGTGGATCTTTACCAACTTCGGTGCGTGCTACTTCAGAAAAGCTATCCGTGTCATATTTGACGACATAGTCATTTTCTCCAGCAAAGCCGACCATGCTTACAAAAGCGGAACGGCCGTTGGGATTCAGAATAACATCATGAGGTTTTCCTCCTAATGCGACCAGGTCTTCTGGCATAGCGACGGTGGCTAACACTTCCAGTGTAATGGGATCGATAACCGTTGCTGTATTATCGATATCATTATTAACCCATAACTGATTGTCAGTGGGATCCGACCACATGTGAAAGACGCCGTTTCCAGCAGGAATAGAAGTCTCAAAATCAAAGTCTTGATCATCAAATATAACTATGCGGTTATTTCCGCGATCACCTACGAACACACGCCTGGCCCTGGGTGAATGCGTGACATACATCGGTTGTGAAGGATTAGCTGCATCTGGTAAAGCGATGGTTTGACGCACGATGTCGCTATTCACATCGATAATAGAGATAGTTCCGGATGCCCGGTTGGCAATGACAATTGAACCTCTGTCTTTTGCTCGGTGGTAACCTTCTCCACTTGCATTCGATGTCTGTATTAATAATATGCCTAGACTTAGTGTTAAGATGGTAAGTAATAATTTCCGTAATTTTATCATGGTGACCCTCCCGAATATATTGAGAGTCAAGACTAGGTAAAAATCATCACATTCCTATCACAAGATTATGAAATTTTGTTTCATAGCCCAAAAGGCAGCATTCCACAATTCTATTTCTATGCCGGTAGAATGCTTGAACAAAAGCGGGGTTAGAGAATAAGATTTAAAAAAAACCGTGAATAATCTTCTAACCCCGTTAATGTTTGGTATCTTTTAAAAACTTTTAGCTAAGACGGCATTTGCATCATTTCTGACACTTCCAATGTGCCTTCGAAATCAAAGTGCGGACAGTCTTTTAATAATGTAAGTGCCGCATCCATGTTGTTAGCTTCAATAATTGAAAAACCATCAATAGGGTGAACCGAAGGAGCACTAGAAACCCCATCGGCTGTGAGGACCTTGGTCATTCCTACCGGTGTCCCTGGGTTGATTAGGGCTGGGCCAAGGCTGGCTGCCCAGGCTTTCCATTTTTCCATTCCCTTTTGGCCTTCTTCAGGAGTCTCTGGTTTTTTCCCGCCGTGATATGTGAAGATAAATTGAGGCATGTTAATTTCCTCTTAGTTTTTAAGTTGATGGTTTGTAGATCAGACCGAGTGCCGTTCCAGTCAGGATAAACTGAATAAACTGAAAGACAGTGTGATAGATTAAAAATACAGAAATCGGTTCGATCTGAAATTTTGCAGCAGTCGCAAACCCCATCGCAGTATAGGTCATCAAACCAATTACAAGGTTAAATTTGATTCCCTGAACGACAGCTGTGCCGCCCTTGTAATAAAAAGGATACAGATAACCAATGACAATGCCTTGAATGAGGGTGGCAGCAATACCAAGTTGTATGATTGGTTGTTCACGCTGAAAGGCTCCCCAGGATACATAAAGTTCGTGAAACCAGAGCATGTGCCATGAATATGCCCACAGCATGGTAATCACAAAATAGGCGACAACAAAGTATCCCAACTTCTTCTTCATTATTACTTCCCTATAAAGAGTAGATTTGAATTCATAATACTTCTATAATAGAAGTATAGTAGCAAAATAATTTTATCATGCAAGTATTATTTTATGGTTTCAAAAATAGAACATAAACACAGAACAGGCTGCCCAATCGCCTGCTCTTTGGACATTATTGGTGATCACTGGAGTTTACTGATTATCCGAAATCTTATGTTTCTGGGCATCCATGAATATAAGGACATGCTGAAAACGGATGAACAGATCTCCAGTAGCATACTGACTAGCCGACTGAAAAAGCTGGAACAAGATGGCCTTATCGATTCCGTCTCACACCCAGATAGTCAACGTCGCAAACTTTATTATCTTACGGCGATGGGCAAAGATTTAATCCAGCTGATGATGGCGTTGATACTTTGGGCGAGCAAACATCTACATGAGTTCGTTGATATCCCAAAACACAAAAAAGATATATTTGAAAAAAATCCTGATGCATTTATACAACTAACGTTGAAAGAACTGGAAAAATGGGAGAGCGAGTTTATTTGATAAGTTTTGTGAGTTCAGAAGAACCACACTATCGAGATATATATAATTAATTAACTGTTATTAATCAAATAAAATTATCTATTCTTGTCGAAGAATCAGATTAAGATGTAAATTTGCTATTCTGACTCAATTCCATTTGTGTCAGTATGGTTATGCATCTAGATAAATATTTTAAATAGGCTTCATCAGAATTTTAATTGATCAAGGTCAATACATTCTTAGATTTTCTGTTAATGCGAGAAACTCAAGCAGGCTATTTTGTTACCATTTGAACATAATGATTAAAACACGAGGGCGGGGTCATGGGTGCAGTTCGTTTTCGCTTTGTATTGTTGTTGTTCATTTTTAATTTTTTTTCGGCAGGGGCGCGTGCCGATGTCATGGTGCTGGTGCATGGCTGGGCATCCGATGTGGATACCTGGATACATAGTGGAGTAGCTTTTGTTTTATTAAATAATGGTTGGCAAGATGCAGGTGTGGTGACGACGACACCGGGCGGAGTAAACTATTTTCCAGCATACCCATCAGCTGACAGTAAAAAAAAGTTTTATCGAGTACAACTTCCTTCGACCGCACCGTTATTATTACAGGCATCACATCTTACCGCCGAATTGGTGTTCATACAGAATCGACATCCCAAGGAGGACTTAATCGTTGTCGGACATTCTGCTGGTGGGGTCATAGCAAGATTGGTCGTGATTCGTCCTGAGTATGTGCGTATCAAATCTCTGGTGACCATTGCTTCGCCGCACCTTGGGACACCCGCTGCCTTTGAAGGATTAAATGTTGTGGAGAGCAAGCCGTTCTTTTGTCCCGGTCCTGGCGTTGATTTTTTAAAGACCGTGTTCGGTGGTAGTCAATATCAATATCTAAAAGATTCGCATGGTGCCATGCTGGATTTAACACCGGTCGGTGGAGGAAATTTAATCGACTGGCTTAACCAGCAACCTCATCCGGATATCCAGTATCATTCGATTATAAGAACAGCCGGAGACGGAGTGGTGCCCACCACGAGTCAGGATTTAAATCAGGTGCCCGTCTTGCGCGGACGTGCAAAAGTTTATCCGGCGTGGTCAAGTCATGGGTTGAATCCGACTGATGGTGAGTTGCTGTTGGATATTATTGACACTAAAAATAATTCCAAGACCGAGTGAAAACAATAGGTGTAACTAGGCTAGTGTACTCAGGCCCGGAAATTTTTTATGCTAAAAGTATTAAGGAGGATAATAAAATGAATCAACTTATATTGATTATTTTGTTATCCGTTTCAGCTTCTTCCACAGCGATCGCCAAGGAAAATAAAATCTATGTGACGGCGCGCATTGCTATGTTGATCATGAATGTTCCATGGCGGGTGTTAATGCCATTCTTGAAGTTATTGAATTTTGCGAGTAATCACCAAATTAGGGACAGACCAGGTTTTCTGTTCTAAGTTATATAACTAATATCGGTTAGAGGGAGTTAACTATGATTTCACAGTCTCGCCTGATAATTAAGCTGTTTGTATTAATCTTTTTGTTAGTCCAGTTAATGTCTTGTACTGCTGGAAGTGATCAGTTCTCGGTGGATGGCGGAGAAGACCTTGCGGGTTTCTGGTACGGGCTATGGCATGGGGCTATCGCGATTATTACTCTCATCATTCACATCTTTACTGACACGGTTACGGTCTATGAAACCAATAATACGGGTGGTTGGTACGATTTTGGTTTTCTTATGGGGGTGATCTTTGTCTGGGGTGGCGGCTGTCACGCGAAATGTAAATCAGCGGCACGCAAAAAGCATGACACGGAATGGGATGAAATAGGCGATAAAGTTGAGAAAAAAGTCATGCGTAAGCTAAAAAACTGGGCAGAGTCTGATGTCTCAGACATACCGACAGATGAAACCAGAGAAGAGATGAAAGAGACCGAAGTGAGTAAAGATGACTGGGATGAGCTTTGGCCTAAAGTAGAAAAAAAACTAAAACGTAAAATTCGTGAATGGGCTGAAAAGGAATGAATGAAATAGGAAGCTTTACTTTTAGTAGAAAGCGAAATTGAGGTTAACTAAAATAAACAGGTGTTTTAATAATCGAAAGATAATGCAAACTTCGTTCCTTGATTCTCTTTGAGAATCATCAGATATTTCCCAAACTTGCTACGTGAGTTCTAGTTAACTTCGTTCTAGACGCGATATATCTAATATATTGATAATATTTTTTCTGGCAAGAGCTGTTAAACAGAATTTTTCTGTTTTAGAAAAATGTATCCCTTGTAATATTCATAAACCAGGAGTGTGCATAAGATACTTCTCTTTTTCGCATTTCTGCACTGGCTTTATCCGACGTCAAACCTCCTGAACCTTTTACTTTTATGACCTTGCCTTTTTGCTTATCAAATCGATACACCATGGCGACGGACATGCCATCATTCGGGGTGATGAGACTGTAGCAGGTATTGACATAAGAGGGTACAGGTGCGGATTGGCCATTGAGTTTGGCCACCACAGCAGCGGCACAGACTTTTGCCTCTGAGTTTGCTGCATAACCTGATTTAGGCAGGGGGGCTGCCACGGACGCATCCCCCACAACATAGATGTCACTATGTCGTGTCGACTCGAACGTGTTTTGTTTGACCGGACACCAACCTTTTTTGTCGACCAGGTCGCCAGCAAAGGCGATCCTGCCTGCCTGCTGTGGAGGTATGACATTGATGACACTACCTTTAAAATCAACACCGGCTTCCGCAATCATCGCTTTTGCATCAACCCGAGTGACTTTCCCGCCAGCATCACCACTGATCCATTCAATCATGCTGTGATCAGTATTGAAACCATAATGGCGTTGCCATCCTGCCTGGAAGAGTTTTTGTTTGGAAAACTTCTTCTTATTATCCAGGATAAAGATCTTGGATTTTGGCTTGTTGTTTTTCAGATACCAGGCTATCTGACTAGCCCGTTCATAAGGTCCTGGGGGGCAACGGAATGGATTGGGTGGCGCTACAATAATGACGTTGCCGCCATCTGGCATGGCACGAACCTGATCCCGTAGCAGAACGGTTTGTGGTCCGGCATGCCAGGCGTGGGGGAGTGTTTTTGCGACGTTGGCATCATAACCCTCAATAGCATCCCATTTAAAGCTAATGCCTGGTGAGACTATGCAGGCATCATAACCGAGTTTTTTACCACCTTTAAGCGTGACGGTTTTTGCCGTGGCATCAATATCAATGGCAATCTCATGCATGACATTAACGCCACGTTTTTTCAAACCTTCATAACCAAATGCTATGGTTTTAAAATCTCGATTCCCCCCCAGGATTTCGTTACTTAAAAAACAGGTGTGATAGGTCTTTTTCGGTTCAACCAAAGTAACTTCAATGCTCGGATCGGCCATACGAATATACTTGGCCGCTGTGGCGCCGCCAATACCACCGCCAATAATAACGACCCGTTTGCCCGTACCGAAACTAATCATAGGATATCCCAGCGCCGTGGCGAACACAGTTCCGCCAGCGAGGGTAAGGAAACTTCTGCGATCTATATGTGACATGACATTACCCTCCTATTTCTGACTGGAATAAAAGTGAATGAGTTGTTCGACGCCTTCATCACCTTCTTTTTTCTTCAGTATGTCCATTTTTTTCTTCATCTTCTTTTCCATTTCACGATTTCCGCTGTTGAAATCGTCCATGCTGTAGCGCAGGTAAGGTGCCCATTGTCCGGCTAGGATACCGGCATCATCTTCAGCAGAACGTCCGGCGTCTTCATGACACTTATCGCAATACTTCTTATGTAACTTTTTTCCTGCCCTGGCTTTTGCTGGATCAAAGTTCTGCTCATAACGAATAAATTTTTGTTTGGAAAAGAATCCAGCCATGAGTTTGATTTCTTCATCGGTGTAACCCTTGGCGATACGAGTCATAATGGTTGCGGGGCGTGTCCCTTTTTTGTAGGCCTGCATGGTTTCGATGAAATAATCGTTTGATATACCCGCTATGGTTGGGCTGGCAGGACCAACACTGGAACCATTTGTGCCATGACAACCGGCACAGGAATTGGCTAACATTGAAGCCGTGGGTGTTTCTGCTGCTTGTAGAAGGATTGGCACGGTACCGATGAGAACACTTCCGGACATAAACAGAAAATACAGCCATAGGTGTCTGTTCTTCATAAGTCCTCCTTTCGTGGTATCCACGTTTTTTAGTTCTTTTTCATTTGATTTCGTATAGTCGAAATTAGAAATGGCAGTTCCGCCCGTACCTGGATAATCTGGTAATGGTTAAACATAGTTTGCACCTCGATCGGTAACTACATTATAAATCCTAAGTGCTATCAGGTTTGACAACACTTCAATCCGGCTGCAAACATAACCTTAAATGCTTATTCCTTTTTGGCCGTACATTACATATACCACGTATCTACAAAAGTTGCGCTGATCTGGATCAAGGGAAATTGCTGAATAATGATAGCTATTTATTTTTCTGTAACCTTAAAAGGACTTATGAAAAACCGTGGCCCAGGCCAGCCTCTCGACATTTTGTCTCACCTTCTCCATAGTTTTTATTCTCAGGTCCGCATTTGCTGATTCAATTTCGTTCCCTCTTTGTAATGGTTTCAAATATAATCGAGTTTAATCTTTGGGGTTGATTTATATCTGATTTTTAACTTTACTATGTAATATATTTAACTCTGTAAAGTTTTAGTTTAGTTTAAGAAGACTTAGCATGATTATTCCTTATGACGCACTATCGGAATCGGCATTACAAGATCTGATTGAAGATTTTGTTACTCGTGAGGGTACGGATTACGGACGGAATGAAATGAGTATGCAGGAAAAAGCTGAGCATTTACTAGCATTATTGAAATCTGGCGATATGCTAATAAGTTATAACGAAGATACACAAAGCTGTGGTCTAGTGAATAAAGAAAAATATACGGATAAATAAATCAGATAGCCGTTGTAGCACGAAAATCCCATTTGGAGAAAGAATAATGACTCCATTCCCGATCAATTCAATGTTCCATTATCAAACATTAAAGATTGATCGAAAATGCAGTTAAAGACCTTAACGCATTGTCCCCTTCATCATGGCTTGCATGAACTGAGTTTTATTAACGCGTTTAAAACCTTTGGGTGAAGCAAACAGATCTGGGTTAATCTTTTTAAACTTGATATTGGTCAGTATTTCCCTGGAATAGCGAGTTTCTTCAGAAATAACTAATTTAAGTTTTGAGTCATACGAATGTATGGCTTCACCGGCTTGATTATCGCGGCAGCCCCATTGTTCAGTAGCCCGACCTGCGAGTTCCTTGTTACCGAGTTTCTTTTTAGTCGAATACCCTTCACAAGGTTGTGATGACATAAGACCGCCAACGACGACTTCATTTCCAGCTGGGCCCATACTGAGGTTAGCGTCACAGTCACCAGTTTTTTTATCAATACGGCCTTCTACATAGATCTTCTCGCCGTTACTGGCAAACCAACATTTTCCTTTTGAATAATCAGCGCCGGCAATGGTTTTACCCATCGGGCTATCAAACTCAACCCGATTTCCTGCTTTACCAAAATAAACTGTTCCTTTTGATGGATCACTACCTTCTTCTATAGACTCTTGTGTTGCAACAAAATCGGGTCCAGCATAGGGGGATGGATTCGAGGCCTGGAGTGACGATGTTACTCCGAGACAGAGCAGAGAAATTATCAATTTAGTATTCTTCATATTCCTTCCTTAGTTTTTTGTTAATTTTCCATAAAATTTGATTCAAATTAAAGTGTTTAGCTCATTTGGATATGTAAATTTACAATTGGGTTACTGAATGAGGAATGAACCGGCTTTTCTGATTAACTGATCACGTCATTTACTCGCGTTCGGGCGCTTTTCACCCCTTCAACCACACAAACTACGTGCGTATAGTCTATTGAAATTTAAATACCAGACCATAATAATCAGGAATTAATGATAAATTGAATCAGGAGGTAACAATCAATGACTCTTCCAGAACGTGATGGTGACGGTTATTTAGTCGATATGAGCATATGGACCCCGGAGATCGCCAGCGCAATGGCCGCGGCGGACGAGGTTGAGCTCGATGATGAGCAATGGGAACAGATTAACAAGGCACGCGAATACTACGAAGAGTACAGTGTGGTACCCCCGATTCGTAAGTTTTCCAAATATATTAATGCCAATCAGAAAGATATGTTCAAAAAATGGATGACTGGTCCCATGAAACCGATAACGAAGTATGGTGGTCTTCCCAAGCCGACCGGGTGTGTCTAACCCACCACCAATTGTCAATGTGTAAGTGATGTACACATAAGACCGATGAATATCCAGGGTATGTTATTCATTAAACTAATGTAAATTTAGAGATAAACATGCTCCATATTCCTTTTAATAATCAATACGCCACCTTAGGGCAGTCGTTTTTTACAGAAACGATGCCTTCACCCGTGGCGAAACCAAAGCTCATCAAGTTCAATGACGATCTGGCTGAGAGCCTGGGTATTTCAACCACTGATTTAGATGCAAACGATCTCGCCGACTTTTTTGCCGGTAATCGTATTGCCGATGGGTCAGTACCTTTAGCGATGGCGTATGCCGGGCATCAATTTGGTAACTTTGTTCCGCAATTGGGCGATGGACGTGCGATATTGCTCGGTGAAGTCTTGAGTCCGGATGGCGACAACTTTGATGTGCAATTAAAAGGTTCGGGGCCTACGGTCTATTCGCGTAATGGTGATGGTCGTGCGGCGTTGGGACCGGTGTTACGTGAATACCTGGTGAGTGAAGCAATGGCCGCACTGGGTGTGCCAACCACGCGTGCTCTGGCGGCGGTTACGACAGGGGAAGAAGTTGTAAGAGAACGCTTGCTTCCTGGCGGTGTGATTACGCGCGTAGCCCGAAGTTTTATTCGCGTTGGCACCTTTGAATACTTTGCGGCTCGTGGTGATTTGGATGCCGTTCGAAAGCTGGCAGATTACGTTATCGTGCATAATTATCCTCATTTGAGTGATGCGGATAATCCTTATGCGGCTCTGTTTCAAACCGTGGTCGATCAGCAGGCGGCATTAATTGCTAAGTGGATGCAATTCGGTTTTATTCACGGTGTGATGAATACTGACAACATGTCCATTGCCGGTGAGACAATTGATTATGGTCCTTGTGCCTTTATGGATGAGTATGAACACAACAAAGTATTTAGCTCTATCGACCGCAATGGACGATATGCTTATAACAACCAACCTGCTATCGGGCTGTGGAATCTAACACGTTTAGCCGAGTGTATGGCGCCATTATTCAATCCAGATGAAGATACCGCTGTAGAAATCGCAAAAGATATATTAACTACTTACCAACATTCTTATGAACAGCATTGGTTGGTAAACATGAGGGCCAAGTGTGGTTTAAGCTCCGATATTGATAATGCGATAGCAGGTGATGATAAAGTCCTTATTGAATCGTTACTGGATATCATGGCGCATAATCACGCAGATTTCACTCTGACTTTTTCGTATTTATCGCAGTTAATGGGAGAATTTTTGGAACAAAATTCAAAACAAGATAGTGTCTTAAATAACCTGTTTGATAATGTTACGCAGCTTAATAACTGGCTAAATAAATGGCAGGTGCGTTTAAGCCATGATTCCATTAGCACAGAACAACGGCAAGCCAATATGCAAGCTGTGAATCCGGTTTATATCCCTCGAAATCATCAAGTAGAAGCGGCCATTAGAGCGGCAGAAGATCAGAACGATTTTTCAGTGTTTCATGATTTATTGGAAGTATTACAAAATCCGTATGATCAACAGGAAGGTAATGATAAATTCAGGTTGCCACCCAGGGCCGATGAAATAGTATATCAGACCTTTTGTGGGACATAGCGTTTTGTCAGGCGATTGCCTGAGTCCCTATTGAAAATCCAGACATGCCATTGTTGAAAAAAATTACCCATGACTATTCGTGATTCCCTAATTAATGATGCTCTCTTTTGAAGTTAAACAAGAGTTGTGTTGACTTGCATCACAAAATGTCAATTTTTAATCGAATATGGCTAAATTTTTTTCTGGTCCCATCTTTTTAAGATATAAAAATTTGTTAATTTATTTTTACAGATACTAAATATTGGTTTTATTTCTTAATGTCACACGGATAGAAGACGGTATAAAAAAGTACGGGATTCAGTTACTGGGAGACTACTTTACGTGGATGTAGTTGATATGTTCTCACCTTGTATTATTGGTACTAATAATTTAATTAAGTTCATAGAGGATGCAACAATGGTAGACATATCGGGACTAACGGAAATTGAAGGCTTTATTAGTGGTTGCCTCGTCGATAGTGATTTGGTTATGGCACAGAATGGTGATAATAATTTTTATTTGGATACCGCTGCGGCGGAAAATACTGAAGTCGTTTTTGCTAAACTGAAGACGATGAAAGCATTGGGGATTACCAGTGGTATTTAAGATGTTCTGATTACACTGGATGAACAGTTTCATTTAATCCGATTATTAAAAAGTCATGAGGTTATTTTTTTGTATGTCGTAATAGATAAAAAACAGGGAAATCTTGGTATGGCCTGTGTGATAGTGAAGAAATAGAATCCAATCTTAAGATGTAATCTTCTTTATGCAATAAAAATCAGTGAGATCATTTATTTTCTCTGATCTATTATCGCTTTGATTAAGTGGCGGAATCTGAATTTTTCTATTTGTCTGTGATATTTTTGTGAGAAATATGTGACAGTTATGTGATATCCCCTATTTAGCATCATTGCCTACTCAAAAATATGTCCAAGGAGAAGGCAATGGATACCCGATATTGGAGTATTAAAAAGAATAGGTTAAGTATCTTTTTAATTTCCTTATGCTCACTAATAGGTGCAGCACCAGTCAGCGCAGAAAATAACTGGCCACTATATTCTTACGATTATAATAATTCTAATTTCAATGCTGTAGAGCAGAATTTGAATTCAGACAATGCAGTATATCTCCGTCGTGCCTGGGAAACATTCAACGATGATAGTGCCGTTAATGAGCCACGTCCTACCGGTTTTATTCTTGAATCGGCACTTGGTCTGGAATTTGAAAAGGCTGTTACCGGTATCGTGGCGTCACCGATCATTCGTGATGATACACTTTATTATGTGGACGCATTGGGTACTCTTTTTGCGCGTGATCCGAAAACGGGATTGATTAACAATGCACAGACGCATTGGACGACTTCTCTCGTGGATCCGGATTTTGCTAATGGTGCGCCGCCAGTATTACCTGAATTGATATATACCTCCCCGATTGTGACTGATACACATGTATTTGTGCTGGGTTCGGCCTATGGTCAATTGCATGTGGTCGACCGTAATGGAGGAGCAGAGATAGATTTTGATCCGGGTACATCACAAATTGATCCGTTTCGTTTAGTACCGGATTTACCTTTCTCTTCTATCTTAGGCGATTCCGTGTTGATTCCGGCTGGTAATAAAAACTTATTGATCGTCAGTATCAATGTGATTCTAAATGATGCTCTGGTGCAAGGCGCTGAAGGTGGGTTACAGATTGCTTTTGATGTGACTAATCCAGCTCAACCGCTTGAAGTATGGCGGCGTAGTACATTGGAGACCAATCCAGCTACGGGATTAAAGTTTGGTAGTGGCGTTTCTGCCGGTGCGGGTTTGGCGGTGGATTTTTCACGTGGTCTGATCATCGGTGGCACCGGGCAAAATACCACTGAGCCTTATGCCGGTTATCCGGATACTGCAGGTCCATTCGGTTTTATTGATCGCAGTGACGCGATTTATGCAATTGATTATCACACAGGTGAATTTGTCTGGCACAATCAGTTTCATATAGGTGATGTGTTCAATCTGAATGAGCCTGTTTCTACCGGACCAAACCAACCCAATGGGCCACGTGATGCCGATGTATTGTCACCTCCGATCCTGTTTTCGATTGATGACGAAGTCGGTGACCGTGATTTAGCAGCGGTCGGAAGTAAAGGTGGATTATTTCGTGCAGTAGATCGTGATACTGGCGAGACGGTATGGTCACGACAAATCAGCCAACCTACAGGTATCGGTGGTATACAGGCTGGTGCCGCGATTGCCAACGACGTGATATATGTTGCGGGTTTTGAAGGCTTAGATGATGGGTTTTCTGATGCACAGTTTGGAACTTCGTTTGGTACAGGTCTGTTTCCCAATGCGTTTTTTGCAACCTTTAGTCCCGCGTTTTGGGCAGATGTGGAAGATGTGAGTGAGGATGCGAATCCGGCCACCGGCATGCGCATTAAAGTCTATGCACTTGATGCAGCTACAGGCACGTCTTTATGGTCAGACAACGATAATGATTTTATTGAATTGCTAGCCGGTGCGGCGTTGCGTCATGTTTCCGTGGCTAATGATCTGGTGTTTGTGACGGCCTCTTCAGGTCAGTTATTTGTACTTGATGCGGAGAATGGTAACTTACTGTTCACTGATCAGAGTGCTGATTTGAATGAGGTGTTTAATCTGGGGTTGGATAAAGCGCATCACGCGAGTATGAATGGTGGTTCGATCATTAGCAGTGGCATGGTCTATGTCCCTATTGGTGCGCAAAACAATCCGTCTGGTGGATTAATTGCGTATGAATTGAATCATGCGCCACGGGCAAAAAACGATCGTGTTAAAGTTTGGCGTAAAGAACCCATCATCATTGATGCGTTGTCTAACGACGTTGATCAAGATGGTGATAGGCTTCAATTTGTGAAGGTGGCTGGTCAAGAGATCAATACAGAAGATGATCAAGTGGATATAGTGAATTTAAAGTTTGGTCGTATCGAAGTGTTTAACAGAGGTGATGATACGGCTAATCCTGATACTGCTTACTTGCGCTTTACACCGAACAATAAATTCAGAAAAAACCATAGCTTCAAATATCGGATAGCGGACGTAGCGCCCAATCGACAGGTTAATGGTGTTGAATTGGATGAAGCAGAATCAACACATAAAACACGGTATGCTGAGGCAAAGGTTAAGCTGAAGAAGAAATACTAAATAGAGATAGATAGCCGGGTCTGAGTAGGCCCGGTTATTTTTATTCCATGTAAAAGGGTATGTAGAATCTCTTCATTCTATTCTGGCCAACACCTTCCATGACGTTAACCCTAAGAATTTTCCATGCTAGCGTAACTAATCATGTATATGGTTCTTGGTACTGTTTCACAATTCGTTTAAAATTCGTTGTCTTTGTGTTTTATATTCGTCGTCAGTGACTAAACCTTTTTCGTGTAGCTGATTAAGATTCTCCAGGCGTTGAGCAATATTTTCGTTCATCTGTAATTTTTTTTCGTCTTTTGTGCTGGCTGGCGTGCCAGTCTGATTGGCCTGTTTATTGGAGCATTTAAGTTGTCGGGTAATATCATTGGATAAGACGTTATCATTGACTTTCATCGATACCGGATCACACTCTGGTTTTTTTAACTCTAAATTGCCTTCCACCATATAGCTGCCACCAATCCAGCGTGGCGGAAAAACTTCGTCTGGCTCGATCTTTAAAGGTGTTTTACCGATTTCTTTTCCATCAGCAATGATGCTGGCTCCCTGGGGCTGACTATCGATGATGACGATGCGATTGGCGGTACAGGATATGAGTAATGTACTGTAAACCAATATTATTAAAATTGAATGTAAACGCATTAGTCTAGTCCTTCATTGTCAACTTCACTGGTTAATACTACCTTGAAATAGCTTGGTTATGAAGTAACTAAAATTAATCTATACAGTAAATATCAATAGTAGATGGTGGCACTGTGTTAATTGTTAGAGATAAAAATGATCAGACACCACTGCTACTATAAATTTATTATTTAAACTTGATTCCACGGCCCACCATGTTGGAATTTACTTTTCATAAAATCGATAAACACTCTTACTTTAAGCGGTAAATATTTACGTGACGGGTAGACTAACCAGACGGCACTATCAAAATCGACCATGGCAGTGTCATATTCCTTAAAGAGTTGTACCAGTGATCCCTTTTGCAGTTCTTCCCAAACACTCCATTTGCTGCACATGGTAATTCCCATATGATCGGTTGCGCTTTGTTTGAGTGCGAGGGCATTGGTCAGTTGTAGTCGGCCATCAGGTTTAACCGCAGTGATGACCCCGTCGGCATCGCGAAATAACCAGTTGTTATTGAAACCCGGCATTGGGAAGAGAATGCATTGGTGTTGCTGGATATCACCAGGCTTTTCAGGTGTGCCGTGTTGTTGCAAATACGCTGGGCTGGCGACAATGACATAATCCAGATTGGTCAGCCGCGTAGCGACCAGTCCGGTTTCGGGGAGTTTACCCAGCCGAATGGCCACATCGATCCGTTCATCCACCAGATCGACCACGGAATCTGACAGGTTGAGATGAACAGTCAACCTCGGGTAGGCGGACATAAATTCAGGCAGTAATGGTACGACGTTGAGGTTGCCGAAGGTCATGGAGGCGGTAAGTCGTAATTCACCGGTGGGGTTTTGACCTAAATCGATGGTGATGGACTTGGCTTGCTCCAATTCTTTCACGATCGCTTCAATCTGTTGAAAGTAGACCTGACCTGCCTCAGTAGGTCTGATGCGACGCGTTGTACGGTTTAACAGGCGGATGCCCAGTTCATCTTCCAGGCTAGCGATGGCGCGGGAAATGGTTGAGGGGACGACATCTCTATCACGGGCCACGGCCGCGAAGCTGCCCTTATTCATAACGTCGACGAAAATGACGAGGTTTTCGAGCTCCATTAGTGCATTATACGCAATAATGTAATTCATTATAAGTGCTTTAATGAGGATAAATCATTAACTAGGCTTGTTTTACCCTTAACATTGACCCAGGAGAGATAAAACAATGCCAAATTTATTAAGGATTGATGCCAGTGCAAGACAAAATGAATCACACAGCCGCGCCCTGGCTGATGAACTTCAGTCCCAATGGCTGATGGCTCATCCTGATGGAAAGGTGCTACGGCGTGATCTGGCGAAGAATCCCATCGGCCCCATCGAAAATGACACCATCGTTGGTTATTACACACCGGAAGAGGCGATGACTAATCCGCTCCGAGATGCGACTGCCTTGTCCGATGAACTGATTAGTGAGCTCAATAATGCCGATGCCTTGTTGATTTCGACACCGATGTATAATTTTACGGTGCCAGCGGTGCTCAAGGCCTGGATCGATCAGGTGGTGCGTATCCACAAGACCTTCGGTTTTAGTGATGATGGTAATCTGCAGGGCCTGGTGAAAGGTAAGCCCGCCTATATCACTATTGCTATCGGTGCGCAGTTTAGCGGGACGCCACTGGCCTCAATGGATTTTTTACGTCCTTACCTGAAATCATTACTCAGTTTCATTGGTTTCGAACAAGTAGAGTTTTTTTCAACGGAGAGCACTACTATGGATGAAAAGCAAATGGTATTGAACAGAGAGAATGCCCTGGCAGAGATTGCTGAGCTTTTTTCCGCTGAAGTTGCGTGAACAATATAACGGGGCAGTGACAAATCATAATGATAATGATTTAGCAATGTCACCGCCCCTTTATTTTTACATAATGGTTTTATTCAACCCGTGACAAGATTAGCTCGTTAGTCTTACCTGCTTTTCCGTTTTGATATTCTGTCCAGGCCTGGGATATTTTATTTTTATTAATAATTTTCAATTTTAAACTATGCATATGTTTATCTTTGTTGGGATCCATGTTTGTCCCTTTAACAAAGTCATAGCTTAATGTATCGCCTTTTAAACTTTGTAATTTTAAAGTGGGTTGATTATGTAGGGCACAATAATGTGTCATTTGTACTTTTCCATCGACATCATTATAGACCGAGATCATTTCATGCGGTTGTCCTGGGAAATGGGTTTCAACGACGGAGCTGCCGGCTGATATCACTTCATACTTTATCGTTACTTCCTTTGCTTCTTTTCCTGAACCCATTGTTCCTTTCCAGGTTCCCGCCAGCGATTTCATTTTATTAAAGGCATCGCTAAACTCCGGGGCTGCTGGTATCTTTTCATTCGCATTACTGAATGTGCTGACGAAAAAGAATGCCAAAATTAGTGCTAGTCCTGTTTTCATTTTAAAACCTCCATTTTTACCTTTGTTGAATTTACTCGTTTTTACTTCGTTATAAAATTACCCAATTGCGCAAGACAACCAGTCCAACCTTCTGAATGCAGTTCGACCGACTCTTGTGAAGCTAATTTTTCGTGCGTCAAAACCATGTCGGTTGTCCCGTTCTTTTCAGATAGATCAATCGTCACTAGAGAATTTACTTTCTGCTCATCACTTTCCCATTTCCAGGTAAATATCAGTTGATCAAAAGGATTTAGTTCGACATATTCTCCATAGACAATATGTTGGTTACCATTCGGTTCAATCATTTCAATCCGATAATTGCCACCTATAGTTAATTCCAGTTCATGAATTATCGTGGTCATTTCTTTTGTTGGTGCAAACCAGGTGGTGAGTGCATCGATGTTTGTCCAGGCTTCATATACAGCTTGTTTTGATGCATTAAAATTCCGCTTCATTGTTAATGAAAAATTCTCTACTGCACAGGCGGTGTCCATATCATTTCTCCTTACGGTGTTGTCCGGAATTGTTTTTCAATTTTGGTTTATCAGTTTTTTTGTCTTGCAGATACTCAGCTAATGAATCCAGCTGGGCCTCCCAGAATTGACGATAAAATTTAATCCAGTCCGCGGCGGTTTCCAGTGGCCCCGCATTCAATTGACAACGTCTAATACGCCCATCTTTATGCCGTTGTATTAAGTTGGCGTGTTCCAACACAGTTAGATGTTTGGATACGGCTGGTAACGACATTTCAAATGGTTCTGCTAATTCGGTTACCAGGGCATCACCATTGGCGAGTCGAGCCAAAATGGCACGCCGGGTCGTATCCGACAATGCATGAAAAACTCTATCTAGCTCAGAATTATTATATTTAACCATGTGGTTAAATATAGAAGGGGAAAGTTGTAATGTCAAGAAACACTTTAAGTATCTGATTACTCTCAATTTCATTCAGAATAGGTGATGGATATGGCTAAAAGTGATTGACAGATAAAGTTTATTTCCTGAATAAATGGTAATTATTTATTTAATTTGTTAACAATTTTTTCATGAATTAAAAAGCTTATTATTTTTGTTAGACTGTGTTTTAAATACTATTTACAGGGAAGTTAAAAATGAAAAGTCGATCAATCATGGTTCGTTCCAACCTTTCACTCAGTTCTTTATGTGTAGCTAGCAGTT
>CAMYOL010000075.1 GCA_947260005.1 uncultured Ectothiorhodospiraceae bacterium | reverse complement strand
TGCCGTCCGGCATTTAGGGCATCCGTCCGGGGTTTTCCATTCAAGAAACTTATAGGCATCCGGGATAGACTTAAGCTCATGATCACGAATCGCTTTACGCACTTCATCATGCGTGTGATCGGTACACTGACACATTGGTTTAAGGTGTGGGGCAACCGAATAATCACCGCCGACAGTGTGCGCGATTAAGGCTTCTACTAAAGCCGTACATGAGCCACATGAGCTGGATGCCTTGGTATGTGCACGTACATCATCCAGGGTAAACAGTTTCTTATCGGTAATCGCATTAACAATATCGCCTTTACAAACACCGTTACAACCACATATTTCCGCACTATTGGACATCGCCGCGACACGGTTATCATCACCATGCCCCGAATCACCCAGATGGGCTTGTCCAAATAAAATAGTAGAACGAAAATCGGTAATATCCGTTTCGTCACGCATCAAATCGAAGTACCAGGTACCGTCAATCGTATCACCGTACATCACGGTGCCTTTAATTTTATTGTCTTGAACGATTAATTTACGATAAACACCTTGCGCAGCGTCCTGGAACACTAATGCCTCGGTATTTTCGTTACCGGTAAACGATAAACACCTTGCGCAGCGTCCTGGAACACTAATGCCTCGGTATTTTCGTTACCGGTAAAATCACCGGCCGAGAACAGATCAATACCAGTGACTTTTAATTTGGTTGAGGTTACCGAACCTTCATAACGACCGATACCGTGTAGTGCCAAGTGATTCGCACAGACCTTGCCCATTTCAAATAACGGGGCCACTAAGCCATAGGTTTCGTTACGATGCTGTACACACTCGCCCACTGAATAGATTCGAGGATCAAAGGTCTGCATGGTGTCATTAACAACAATGCCACGCTCGCAATGGATTCCAACTTTTTCGGCTAATTCAATGTTTGGACGAATGCCGACTGCCATCACAACGATGTCAGCATCAACCGAACTGCCATCTTTAAAACAAACTTGTTCGACTTTACCCTCACCTTTAATGGATTCGGTTTGTGCCCCCATTAAAAATTCCATGCCGCGCTCTTCGAGGGATTTACTCAGCATTTTCGCTGCGGGTTCATCGAGTTGTCTTTCCATCAAGGTATCCATGATGTGAACGACTTTCACATTCATACCTTGTTGCATCAAACCATTTGCCGCTTCCAGGCCTAACAAACCACCGCCAATAACAATGGCATTCTTTTTATTCTTAGCTGCATCAAGCATTTTATCGACATCCGCGATGTCTCTAAAGGCAATAACGCCAGGAAGATCATGTCCAGGGAGTGGAATAATGAAGGGTTTCGAGCCAGTCGCGATTAATAAACGATCATATTCAGCCGTTGTGCCATCATCCGCGCTAACGATTCGGGATTTACGATCGATATCAACGATCTTTTTGCCTTTCTCAAGTTTAATATTATTATCATCGTACCATTGAAGGTCATTTAGCATGATTTCTTCAATGGTCTTTTCACCAGCCAGCACGGGCGAGAGCATGATTCGGTTGTAATTCCCATACGGTTCTTCACCGAAAACGGTAATATCATAGAGATCGGGTGCTATTTTTAATAATTCTTCGACCGTGCGCATACCGGCCATGCCATTACCGATGACCACTAACTTTTCTTTCATATCCACTCCTACGTTAGAGCTGACTACATAATTAATTTAGCAATGCTAGACTTGCTGCTTACAACACCTTAGAGCAAGCTCCATGCCATCCATTAGAAAATGCTTAAGTAAACTTTAACTAATTGTTTTTCTTAGATAAATACCCCTTCATGGAGAGATCTACTGGTGCATTGCGGAGAAAAGTCGCACCATAATTGTGCATTTGCAGTTTTTTAATGCATTGATGTGAGTCATTTTCCGGGCGAATTTTTTTAACGCACTAAATAAGCACTTTTTAATATACTATTCGAACATTATTGCACCATTAGTGTGCCTCTGACCTCATCGGTTTTATATTTTGGCCAATAAATCAGTAACTTAGGAACGTGGCATAGCCCTTGCTTTAAGCAGGTAAATAATTTTTCGAACATCAACGCTGATATGGAAGGAGTGCTCAACGTGGAGCAAACAGAATCTAAACTCAATATATTCTCATTTACAGGCAAGATGAGAATCTTACATCTCTCTTGGTTCGCCTTTTTCTTAAGCTTTTTTGTCTGGTTTAACCATGCACCGCTGATGGGTGCCTTACGCGAAGCTTTATCCTTATCCGATGCACAAGTGAAGGCCATCTTGATATTAAATGTTGCCCTCACCATTCCAGCAAGAATTATTGTCGGTATGCTGGTGGATCATTTTGGCCCACGCCGTATGTATTCCTTACTTTTATTTATTTCAAGCTTTCTATGCTTCGGGTTCGCTTTTGCAGATAGTTTTGAACGAATTGCATTGATGAGATTTTTACTGGGTTTTGTCGGTGCGGGTTTTGTGATTGGTATTCGAATGGTTAGTGAATGGTTTCCAGCCAAGGAAGTAGGACTTGCTGAAGGTATCTATGGGGGTTGGGGTAACTTTGGTTCTGCTGCGGCCGCGATGATACTGCCCACGTTAGCATTAATTTATGGAGGTGACGATGGCTGGCGTTATGCAATAGCAACGACCGGTGTTCTGGCATTAATATATTCTGCTGTGTATTTTTTCTCAGTTTCGGATACCCCAAAAGGCTCGACGTATTTTAAACCAAAAAAATCGGGTGGCATGGAAATCACCAGTAAAGGTGATTTCTTTTTATATCTAGTCATGAATATACCTATGTATGCTGCCTTGGCGGTGCTCACCTGGAAACTGGGGCCATCAAACCTAAAAATGTTAAGTCCTGGTGTAACGTTATTGATATATTTTACTTTGGCAGGGTTTTATATATTTCAAACCATCCGAATCTATCAGATAAACAAACATGTATTTACTTCTGAAGTCCCGGAAATCGATCGTTACAAATTTAAACAAGTAGCTGTTTTAGACTTAGCCTATTTTGTGACCTTTGGTTCTGAATTGGCAGTCGTATCAATGTTGCCATTGTTTTTCATGGATACTTTTAAATTAAGCCCGGTCACGGCAGGATTACTCGCGTCAGGATTTGCCTTTATGAATCTGGTCGCGCGACCAAGTGGTGGATTGTTCAGCGATAAAATAGGACGAAAAAAAACGCTATTGATATTACTTACTGGCTTAGCAATTGGTTATTTTGTTTTAGGTTCAATCACCAGCGTATGGCCAATCTGGTTAGCCGTTGTTGCGACAATGGCTTGTTCCTTCTTCGTGCAATCCGGTGAAGGTGCGGTATTCGCCATGGTACCTTTAGTTAAACGCCGCTTAACCGGCCAAATTGCCGGTATGGCAGGCGCCTATGGAAACGTTGGCGCAGTCACCTTCTTAACCGTATTTTCATTCGTAAGCAATCCACAAACCTTTTTTATTGTCATTGCGGTTGCAGCCATTGCCATCCTGGCAATCGTTGCTTTCTTTATGGATGAGCCCAAGGGGCATATGGCTGAAGTACTTCCAGATGGAACGGTACAGATGATCGAAGTCGAATAAGGAAGAATTGCACAACTTATATCTAGGCCGTAATATGGTTTAACTATTACGGCCTTTTTATTGCTATGTCTAAAATACTCAAAATCAATTATGCCAGTGAATGTTTGGCGGGTGGTAAAGCACAAAATGAAGATTCCTGTGGCGTGCAAATACCCGTTGGCCAGACCTTAACAACAAAAGGCATTGCCATTGCCATTGCCGATGGCATGAGCGGCAGTGATGCCGGTCGTGAAGCCAGTCAGGC
>CAMYOL010000074.1 GCA_947260005.1 uncultured Ectothiorhodospiraceae bacterium | reverse complement strand
ATCCATCCACATCACAAACAATACATGTGCTATATAGCATTTCTTCAATCTTAGCTACGATTCTATTTCTAAGACTCATTACCTTCTCTGACGGCTAACAGTCATATATACAGCATGCTGTAATTGTCCCTTTAAGTCGATATATACAGCGTGCCGTATATATCCGGATAAAGCTGAAAATGCAGCAGTAGGTTAAAAATAATACAATCATATTATCGGAATCGGCTTTAGCATACTAGTGGATAATGGCTAGTATATTAGCGTTTACTCACAGGCTGGACGGCTATCGATCATGATTTTATCCAGAGCTTTCTGCGCTTTCCTGGGTTTGTTTAAGTCATGCGCTTCGAGCATTTCGCATTCATCTTTGATCATTTGTTCGATAGTCACGGGATAGTATTTACATTCGTCGGGTCGGTCGTAGTAGATATCACAGCTGTATTTATTTTCATTGGGAAGTTTGCGTAGCCATGGGCAAATGGTTAATTGTTGGCCCGTGTCGGGATCCATCCAGATTTTTCCATCGTTAACATAGCGAGCTATCTCGGGTCGTTGTGTTTCCCACCAATCGATCTCGTTTGCTGTCGCCGACAGGCCACCGTCGCTGTAGTTGATGCAACATTTTCCACATTGATTACACTCTTTCACGGTTATCTTTACCTTACGTTAGAACGTTGGAAGTCGTCGTCGCAGTTTGGACTCATTTTACGATACTAATTTAATTTTGAAAATTCAAAGTACGGGCAGGTTGCATTAGCTTATTTCGGTTTTTAAGTGGTTACATAATGTAAGGGTAGTGTTTTTTGTCTGCTGTTCAATTAAATAACGACAAGTGATTGATATCATGAGTTATTGACCGCCACTTACAAATGATTGTCTCAGCATCAGTAAGATTTTAGTTATTCGCAGTAGGCAGGATCAATGATTGCGTCCAGACCGGCACCTGCCTATTATTCATCTATGCCATTAACCGAATTTCATCCTGCCGTCGCCCGTTGGTTTTCCGCCCATTTTTCTCAGGCGACTGAGGTGCAAAAACAGGCGTGGCCTGCTATCCGTGCGGGGCAGTCCAGTCTCATTGCCGCCCCCACCGGTTCGGGTAAAACTTTGGCGGCCTTTTTGGCGGCGCTGGATCAATTGCTGCGTGAAGGCTTGCAGTCACCGCTGCCGGATGAAACCCGCGTACTTTATATATCCCCTTTAAAAGCATTGTCGAATGACATTCATAAAAACCTTGAGTTGCCTTTAAATGGCATTCGGGATAATTTGCTCGAAATGGGCCTGCCTGATGTGCCGATCACGGCACGGGTGCGTAGCGGGGATACCCCTCCAGCCGAACGCGAGGCGATGAAGCGTTGTCCGCCGCAAATTCTGGTGACCACGCCTGAGTCACTCTATATATTACTGACTTCAGAATCCGGTCGCGATATTTTACGTACGGTCAAATCAGTAATAGTCGATGAAATTCACGCCCTGGCAGGTAATAAACGCGGTGCTCATTTAAGTTTGTCTTTGCAACGTCTTGCGGCTTTATGCCGGCATCCACTGGTTCACATTGGTTTGTCTGCGACCCAAAAACCGGTTGAGTTGATGGCTAATTTTTTGATTGGCCACAGTGCAAAAGATCAACAGGATAAGGGCTGTTTGATTATCGATACGGGCCACGTGCGTGAGCGGGATATCCAGATCGAGGTCACCGGTTCGCCGCTTGAGGCCGTGATGGCCAACGAAGTGTGGAGTGAGATCTATGATCGCCTGGCCAAACTCGCGGAGGAACATCGTACCACGCTCATTTTTGTTAATACCCGCCGTTTGTCCGAACGTGCCGCGGCCGCATTAGCTGAACGACTGGGTGATGACTCGGTGACGGCACATCATGGCAGTCTTGCCAAGGAACATCGACTCGATGCCGAGCAACGATTGAAGCAGGGCACACTCAAGGCCCTGGTGGCGACAGCGTCATTAGAGCTGGGTATCGATATCGGTGATGTTGATCTGGTTTGCCAAATTGGTTCGCCAGGTTCGATTGCAACATTCCTGCAACGGGTTGGTCGTTCCGGGCATGCCATCGATGCGACGCCGAAGGGAAGATTGTTTCCGTTGTCGCGCGATGATCTACTTGAATGCACGGCCATGCTCGAGGCGGTTAATAACGATGAACTCGATTTAATCCATATACCCGAACACCCGCTGGATGTATTGGCGCAACAGATCGTGGCCGAGGTGGCCAGTGAGGAATGGAATGAAGACGTGTTGTTCGATCGTTTTACCCGCGCATGGCCCTATCGAAATTTAAAGCGTGAGCAATTTATTGCGACCGTGAAAATGCTCAGTGAGGGATACCATACCCGACGTGGGCGACGCAGTGCCTACTTACATCGTGATGCGGTACATGGGCAACTACGTCCACGTAAAAGTGCACGTTTAACGGCTTTACTGAATGGCGGTGCGATACCCGATCAATTTAATTACGACGTGATTATGCAGCCGCAAGGGTTTTTTATTGGTAATCTGAATGAGGACTTTGCCTTTGAAAGTATGCCCGGTGATATTTTTCAACTTGGTAATCAATCCTATCGTATTTTAAAAGTTGAACAAGGGCGGGTATTGGTTGAAGATGCGCAGGGACAACCCCCTAATATACCTTTCTGGCTGGGTGAAAAACCAGGACGCACGGATGAACTTTCGTTTGCCGTGTCACGCCTGCGCGGCAATTTGGATAGAAAGCTCGAGCAAGGCCAGGATGTGGCGTTGCGTTTTTTAATGGATGAACAGGATCTACCATTAAGCGCCGCTGAACAATTAGTGCAATATCTGGCGACGGTCAAAGCAGCGTTAACGGTCATCCCGACCCAGAGTCATCTGGTTTTTGAGCGTTTTTTTGATGAAACCGGCGACATGCATTTTATTATTCACTCACCCTATGGTTCGCGTATTAATCGCGCCTGGGGTTTAGCTTTACGCAAACGTTTTTGCCGACGCTTTAACTTCGAGCTACAGGCCGCTGCAACGGAAGATAATTTGATTTTATCCTTAGGGCCGACTCACAGTTTTCCATTGGATGAACCCGCGACCTATTTAAAATCCGCTTCGGTCACCGATATTCTGATCCAGGCCTTGTTGGACGCACCGATGTTTCCGATTCGCTGGCGCTGGGTAACGAATACCGCCCTGGCGGTGCCACGTAATCGCGCCGGTAAAAAAGTACCGGCTCCTTTTCAGCGGAATAACGCGGAAGATTTAATCGCCGTGATTTTTCCAGATCAACTTGCCTGTTTTGAAAACCTGGCCGGTGATCGCGAAATCCCTGAGCACCCGCTGGTGGATCAAGTGATAGCCGATTGCTTGCATGACTTGATGGACATTGATGGACTGGTTGACGTTTTAAAAGGGATTGAAAATAAAACAATCAATATTACCTGTCGCGATTTGGCCACGCCTTCACCTCTGGCATTGGAAATAATTAATGCTCGTCCTTATGCATTTTTAGATGACGGTGCGGCTGAAGAACGTCGCACGCTTGCGATACAACAACGATCTGATTTGAATGCCGTGGATGCGGTTGACTTTGGACATCTAGACAAGGATGCGATCGAAACCGTAAAGCTGCAGGCCTGGCCACAAGCGGAAACGGCGGATGAATTACATGATGCCTTAATGGTGATGGGTTTTGTGACGGCCGATGAAGGTATAAGCGAAGGTTGGTTGCCGTTGATGCAAGTTTTACAGGATCGGCAACGCAGTACGATATTAACGCTTCAACTCGGTACACAACTCTGGGTCGCCACCGAACGGTTGCACCATTTGTTGCCGCTCTTTAATAGTGTGCAGCGCGAACCTGTGATCGAGGTAATCGAAACGCTCGACGAAAAGTCAAATGCATTAACCGAGGTATTACGCAGTCGGCTCGAAGTGCTTGGTCCGGTCACGACAGAACAACTTAATCAGGCTTTAGCATTACCGATAAGCGATGTGGAGTTAAGTTTGCTTTCTCTACAACAAGAAGGGTTTGCGATTCAGGGACATTTTTCACAAACTGCATTAACTGAATGGTGTGAGCGTGGTCTGCTTGCTCGAATACATCGTTACACTTTGAAGCAGTTGCGCCACGAAATCGATCCGGTCAGTCCCGTTGATTTCATGCGCTTTCTATTCCATTGGCATGGCTTTGATGATGCAGCAGAAGGTGAAAGCGCACTGGAAAGAACCTTGGCGCAACTCGAGGGCATATCATTGGCTGCGGCAAGTTGGGAGCAGGATATTCTGCCATCTCGAATTCAAAACCTGACCACCGCACAACTCGATCAACTTTGTCAGGCTGGAAAGTTTATCTGGTTACGCTTACAAATGCCTTATAAGCAAGATCAGGAGAAACTAAAAAATCCTGCCGTAAAAAGCACGCCCATCAGTTTTATTCGTCGTTCTCATTTAACCGATTGGCGACGTTACAATGGGATGGCCGATCTGGAAGACATCACCTTATCGGCCAGTGCACAAAAAGTTCTGGACAGCTTAAAACAATGGGGGGCCAGTTTTTTTCAGGATCTATTGGATGATACCCGTATGTTACGCTCCCAATTAGAAGCCGCTCTGGGTGAGCTGGTTGCCTGGGGTCTGATTACATCGGATAGTTTTAGCGGTTTAAGAGCACTGATTACACCGCAAAAAATCTTACGACGCCGGTCAAAACGACAACCTGGTTATGAACCGCTAGCCCAGGCCGGGCGCTGGTCTGTTCTGCGTCATTCGACGGTGGCTGAAAATGACGATCGTTTTATGGTGATAGAACACATAGGCCGGGTATTACTTAAACGCTATGGTATTGTCTTTCGTAAGTTGCTTGAAAATGAAACCGGACTACCAGCCTGGCGCGATCTTCTTTATGTTTATCGACGTATGGAAGCGAGAGGCGAGTTGCGTGGTGGTCGATTTGTAACGGGTTTTTCGGGTGAACAGTTTGCCTTGCCCGAGGCCATGAATAGCTTACGAAAAATCCGTCGGCAGGAATCTAATGGGGAATTAATCGCGATTGCCGCGACCGATCCGTTAAATTTGACTGGCTCAATTACCGCCGGTGAGCGTGTTGCCAGCCAGGTTAATAATCGTATTCTTTATCGTGATGGCTTACCAATTGCGACCAGCGTTGCCGGGCAAGTCACGTTTATCGAATCGATTGCAGCGGATATTCAATGGGAAATTAAAACGATGTTATTACGCAAGCATCGGCCTGAAAATTATCATACCTCCTCACAGCAAACGACATGAAAGTGGTTTATCCGTTCGTTCATCGATAAGGTTTTTCTTCACCCCATCTTAATTTTATTGCTAGCGATCTTTAATAGCTGAGATCGGAACTGATTACCATTTTATTAATACAGTTAATTAGTACCTACAGGTATTTTCTCAACTTTACTGCTGGCTTTTTTACAGTTATTTAAATTATTTATTATTTTATGCATCCAGTTCTACATCTGCTGCGTATCCCTAACACATTTACCAAAAACCAGAATGGGGATATGAAATGAAATACAAACAACAAGCAATTGCAGCATCAATTGGCCTTGCTTTAACGATGTCGGCGGGTCTCTCGACCGTGCAGGCCTCAAGTCATCGCGAAGCGCCGTTTATTACCAGCATTCCGAAAGTGGATGGCACGGACTTATATATGTTTTCCAGTTATGAAGCAGGGCGTGAAGGTTTTGTGACGATCATTGCCAACTACCTGCCGTTACAGGATGGTTATGGTGGTCCGAACTATTTTGCCCTCGATCCCGAAGCACTCTATGAGATCCACATCGATAACGACGGTGATGCAGTAGAGGACATCACCTTTCAGTTTGAATTTGATGTCGATAATGTTGGTGCCGAATTAAATATCGGTGGCCAGAGTGTTGCGGTGCCGGTGATAAATCTGGGACCGATATCCGAAACCGATTCAAGTAGTCTACTCCGGGACGAAACCTATACCGTTAACGTGGTCACTGATGGTCGACGTAATGGTCATGGTGAGGCGATTACCAATGTGGAGGATGGTGCGAGTGTCTTTACTAAGCCGGTTGATAACATTGGTAATAAGTCGTTACCTGATTATTCGGCGTATGCAAATAGTTTTATTTACGACATCGATATTCCCAATTGTGCAACGCCAGGTCGAATGTTCGTCGGCCAACGTCAGGAAAGCTTTGCGGTTAATCTTGGCGAGGTGTTTGATTTAATCAATACCAATCCGATTGGTCCAGAAGATGGTGAAGAAAGTATTATTGCCGACAAGAATATCACCAGTATATCACTGGAAATTCCGAAAGAATGTTTAGTGGATGGCGATGATGTCATTGGTGCCTGGACGACCGCGAGCATGCGACAGGCACGAGTATTAAATCCTGCGCCGAATGCAAATCCAAATGCAAAAGGTGCCAGCGTTGAAGGTGGTGCCTGGAGTCAGGTGTCGCGTTTAGGTAATCCGTTGGTGAATGAAGTGGTGATCGGGGTTAAAGATAAGGATCGTTTTAACGCCAGTGAACCGGTAAACGATGCCGATGCGGATATTGGTTTTGGTACTTATGTGCAATATCCAACCTTACCGGCCATTATCGAAGTGCTTTACCCGATTGCCCCGGCCCCCACTCTGTTTCCTCGTTCCGACTTAGTCAGCGTATTTTTAACCGGTTTAGCTGCGTTACCAACGGCGGACCCGGATGTGACGGTAGATGGAAATCAGCCTGCTAATGTCGTGCTGGCCGAGATGTTACGTTTGAACACGACCACACCTGCGGTGGATGCATACAACCAGCACACCATGGGTGTGATTGGTGGTGATAACGCGGGGTATCCAAATGGACGTCGCCCTGGTGATGATGTGGTGGATATCGCCTTACGCGTGGTGATGGGTCGTTTATTAGCGGCAGAAGATGCTGAAAGTAAGACGGTTGATTTCACGGATGGTGCTGCGATTAGTGCGACACAGTTCCAGTCGGTATTCCCATATCTTAATACCCCATTACCGGGTGCGATTACCGATCCTGTTATTGAACCTGAGCCAGAAGCGTAAAGGAGATCACGATGAGTAGATTAATAATAATTATGATCGCTTTATTTGCATTGGGTGCCTGTGGTGGCGGTGACGATGCACAAGAAGATGATCCAGTTGAATTTTCCCAGTTTGTGATAGACGAGATTAATTTAACTGGAGCAAACGATTTACCGGCTGAAGTCAACGACATTACATTTACATTTGATGAAGATGAAACAGCATTTGATTCACTATTATAAAAAAACCAACTGGGCCAGTTTTGCTGGCCCAGTCTTTATTGTTAGAGGTTAGTCATGAAAGTATTTTTAACTGTCACACTATTTACAATAAGCACGTTTAGTTTTGCTCATCAATATCACGCTCACTCTGATGAGCGTGACACACAGATGGAGAGTAAAATCATGGAACAGGTGCAGCAGCAAATGGAAATGGCGCGCCAGCAATCCGATGAACAGTATTACTTAAAGGCAAGTAAATTACTGGATAAAATAAAATCCAGTCCGACACAGAAGAAAATCTTTCAAGCTGAAATTCAGCAGTATTTTCATCAGTTTGACCAGGCGCTTGATACCTTAAGTGAATTGGGAGAAAACGCTTCGACAGATTTATTACATGCAAGTATTTATTTTACCCAGGGAAAGTTCCAGCAGGCACATCAGCATTGTAAGCGCTTGTTTGGCCAGGTCGAAAATCTCATGGCGTTAACGTGTATTTCTCAAGCTAATAGTCTGCAAGGTGAGTTGGATAAGGCTTATAAAGTTTTGACTGCGGCGATTACGCATATTCCGTCTAACTCCAGCCATTCACGGTCATGGGCATATGTGACCCTGGCTGAAATGGCGGAGCGCAAAGCAGATTATGAAACGGCTAAAGTGTTTTATGAAAAGGCACTTGAAATAAATCCAGTTGATATACCGACGCGTATCGCCTATGCGGACATTTTATTACAGGAAAATAATAGCTTAAAAACAAAAACGATTACCCTGGATTATCTGCACAATGATTTGTTACGTTTACGTTATGTACGTGCAATTAACTTAATAGAAAATAATAAAGCAGCCGAAAAAAATTCTGAGTATTTGAAATTAAAGCATAGAGTTGAGCATTATACAGAGAAGAATCAACATCTACATTACGACTTACTGGCCGAATACTATTTATACATAAAACAGGATACAGGCCAGGCACTGAAATGGGCCAAACGACATTGGCAACAACAAAAGACCCCAAGAGATGCAAGATTGTTGGCACGAGTGGCACAGCAAGCGGGTGATCGTTTGTCTAAACAACAAGTTATAAATTGGCAACAATTTCACGGCCTTGAAGACAAAAGATTGGAAAAAATATTACACCAGCAAGAAATCAGTCTACGTTAAGTTTACTGTTTTTCTATCGGTCATACCCGTGGGGGCACATTTCCCCTCTCCAGGGGAATGACGACGAAAAGCGGGAATGACAACGAACAGGAAGATGATGTGTGAATTAAATAAAGTTCTGAAGGAAAAAGTTTCCCATTTTGACAGGACAACGGATGTTTTTAACTAGCCTGCATCCGTAACCTCATGTTTCCGGAGGTGTCCTGTCTTTTTTTTCTTGGATTAGCTTTTACGTAATTTGTCGGATACCGCTATCGGGGTGGGATATTTGAACACCACAAAATAAGTTGAAATGACAAAGGTGATTACTGTCGCGAGTTGTATCAAAGCACTGGTATATTGATTGATTAGTCCCAGGTGTAGCGCAAGTACGGCGATTAAAAAGGCAAATTCACTGCCTTGTCCCAGACGAAAGCCAATCTCGGTTGCCTGTTGTTTGGTTTCACCTTGAAAGTGAAGCAGCCAAGAAAAGACGATGGGTTTAATAATAAGCATAGTGATGGCCAGTGCCGCTGCAGGGAGAATGACTTCATTGAGAGTACCTATGTCAATCGTCGCACCGATGGCAAAGAAAAAGATGATCAGGAAGAAGTCACGTAAGGGCTTCAGACTCTCTGAAATAAAGTAGGAAATACGATGGGTTGCAATCGCCACCCCTGCCATAAAAGCACCAATCTCATGGGTGAGCCCAAGGTAACTGGCAAATTCAGCCATGCCTAAGCACCAGCCAATGGCTAATAAAAATATGTATTCCTGGATCTTGTCGAAACGTCGTATTAATTTTATAAGAATAAAACGCTCCATTAAGTAGGCAAAGATGCCCAGCCCGATAAAGGATAAGACCAGCTTAACCAGATTTAACGCCAGCTCATCCGTCCCGCCGCCTGCTTGTAAAACGATGAGTAGGATGATGGCTATCACGTCTTGCATTAATAAAATACTGATAATGATCTCACCGGTGTGCTGATGATGTAATGCGGTAGTCGGTGTCAATTTTAAGCCAATGATGGTGCTTGAGAACATCAAGGTTGAGCCAATAATCAAGGATTCCGTCCAGTCAAAACCAAATAGTAATGGGATGCTGCTGCCGACGACCACAAACACCGTACAACTGAGAATGGTTACAATGGTCGTTTCTTTGAATAAAATAATAAGTTTTTGTGGGTGTAGATTTAAGCCCAATAGAAATAATAAAAACATGATGCCGACGTCTGCGATCTTTTGAATCTGCGGTGCATCGTGAACCCAGCCTAATACCGAGGGACCAAATATCACTCCGAGCACAATGTAGGCGACGATCATGGCTTGACGTGCATACAGGGCAATGGTGGCGAGTATTGCGGCGCCAGTGAAGATTAAAAATATTGTGAACACAATCGAAGGGTTTTCCATATTATTTAGTATAGCGAACAATGGTATTCAGTGTGTGGGATGGGTGGGAAAATCCGTTTGTCGGTTAATTTTACTGCAGGGGAATGTGTTTGCTTAGAGTCTTTGTTTGCGTACAATACGCGGATGAAAATTACTGGCAATATTGCGAAATTAAAAACCACACTGGAAACCCCGGTAAAATATCAGCTACCGATCGCCGATCAGTTGATCGATCTCAATCCCTTTATTGGTAAAACGGTGCGGTTACAATACGATGGTGTGATCAATTGTGTCAGTTGTGGGCGTAAGACCAAGAAAAGTTTTCAGCAAGGCTATTGTTATCCCTGTTTTCAATCATTGCCTGAATGTGATTCCTGTATTATCAAGCCGGAGTTATGCCACTATCATGAAGGCACCTGTCGTGATTCGGCCTGGGGTGAGCAGCATTGTTTTCAGGATCATGTGGTTTATTTGTCCAAGACTTCCGGCGTAAAGGTGGGCATTACCCGACAACCCAATGTGCCATCGCGTTGGATCGATCAGGGTGCGATACAGGCCTTGCCGATTTTTCGTGTTAAAGATCGTTTGACTTCTGGAAAAGTTGAAATGATCTTTAAACAACATGTTGCCGATAAAACCGCCTGGCAACGCATGTTAAAAGGTGAAACCTCGGATGCGGATCTACTTGCGGAGCGAGATCGCCTTCATGCAGAATGTCAGTCTGAACTTTCAGATATAGAAAAAGAACTTGGTGATGGTGCCATTCAATTTCTGGCTAATGATCAGGTGATTGATATCGAGTATCCAGTCATTACCTACCCCGAAAAAGTGAAATCGTTTAACTTTGATAAGACTCCCGTGGTGGAAGGTGAGTTACAAGGTATTAAAGGCCAGTATCTGATACTCGATTCGGGTGTATTGAATATTCGAAAATTCTCCGGGTATTTAATCAGTTTTGAAGGGTAACTTAAGATCCTTCTGCTTCGCTCCACGTGCTTTGCACTGCCTTGAACCGCTTCGCGTTTCGAGCAGTCACTGCCTCGAAGCACTACGTGCATCACGCAGTATTCCTTTCGTTTCACTACAGTCATTTCCTGCGCCTCGCTCCGCTCCGATTAGGATGACATAAACCTAAACGAGGATGACATAAACGTGCTCATACGGTTTCGGTCAAGATAAAAAAAGACTTCACTGTCATCTTGAATGGAGCGAAGCGGAATGAAAGATCCTGGTTTTTAATGACCAACGCCCAAGATCCTTCTGCTTCGCATCAGGATGACATAAACCTAAATCAGGATGACAAAAACCTGAACCAGGATGACATAAACATGAATCAGGATGACATAAACATGAATCAGGATGACACAAACGTGCTCACACGGGCTCGGTCAACATACAAAAAGCCCTCATTGTCATCTTGAATGGAGCGAAGCGGAATGAAAGATCTTGGTTTTCAATGACCAGCGTCCAAGATCCTTCTGCTTTGCATCAGGATGACATAAACTTGTATCAGGATGACATAAACCTGCATCAGGATGACTAACAACATGTTTACCGAAGCACTGTGAACAATTAAATATTTAGGTTTTATTCTTTTCTTTTTTAGTAGTGCGTGCCCGAGGGTGTGCCTCATCATAGACTTTGGCAAGATGCTGAAAATCAAGATGGGTATAGATTTGCGTGGTGCTGATATCACTGTGGCCGAGCAGTTCCTGCACTGCACGTAGGTCACCACTGGACTCGAGAATATGCGAGGCAAACGAGTGACGTAACATATGTGGATGAACGTGATTGGGTAGGGACTGTTTTTGAGCCCAATAGCGTAAGCGCTGTTGAATACTGCGTGCGGCGAGTCGGCTGCCTTTACTCGATAAAAACACCGCATTTTCGCCCGAGGTTTTCACAAATTCATTTGTACGCACTTCTAACCATTGTTTTATGGCGCGAATGGCTTCTTTTCCCATTGGTAAGACACGCGTTTTATCGCCCTTACCGGTTACGGTCAGTATGCCTTGATGCAAGTCCATATGTTCTAAATTCAGACTCACCAGTTCAGCCAGACGTAAACCCGACGAGTAAAATAATTCCAGGATGGCCTTATCACGAATGGCGATGGGGCTTGTGTCGGTAATGGCGAGGTAATGTTGAATCTGATCGACATCCAGTGTCTTGGGTAACTTACGCCCGGTTTTGGGTGCGCGGATTGCCTGCGCAGGATTGACTGTGAGGATTTGTTCGCTAATAAGATAGTTAAAAAAACTTCGGATCGAACTCAATTCCCGTTGAATCGATTTCGCACTGATTTGCTGGCGATGACGTAACGCAACGTAAGACTGGACCAGTGCTTCATTTACCTCGGCCAGATCCTCTATAGAATTTGAATTCAGGTGATCTATAAAACGGGAGATATCACGCGCATAACTATCGAGCGTATGTTTTGATAGTTGTCGTTCGTATTTGAGTTTGTGTAGATAATTATCTGTCTCTTGCCTGGCGAGTTGAGTAGTAGCGGCAGAGGACATTGTTTTCGATCCGATTAATCAGCTATCGTTTAAGTATCGAGTGTTCGTTTTAAAACGCGTGCCAGGATATTCCCTATTTGAGTTAGAAACATGGTACCCATGTCGGCACGAAAACGTTCACGCTCATGACTGCCAATTGCAAGCATGCCGTAGCATGTTTTGGATTGTTCGTTTTCAACTAATGGAATCAAAGCGGCTGAAGCGATTTGCCCGGCTTCGTCGCTGAATAAAGATTCCAGTTGGCCGTGCTTAAGCTGGCCACAGGCCGGACGACGTTCTTTGATGATTTTTTCAAATGCACCCATGACCGGTTCGCTCCAATCGATCACATCAGGACGGGCCGGTAATGAGGGGTGGCCGGTATTAAACAATCTAACGACAACGGTATCGGCATTAAAATCTTTACTCAGGCGGGTTTGTACAATATCTAAAACATCGTCCAGGTTTTGACTGTCGAGTAAGGCAAGGATAAGTTGATTGATTTGAGAGCTGAGCTTTTCATTTGCTTTGGCGTTTGCGACAAGGGCATTAAGACGTTTTTTATGCGAGTCTTTTTGCTCACGTAATATTTGTACCTGTCGCTCAACCAGCGAAATCGCACCCTGGTGATCGTGTGGCAGTATCATGTCGGCTAATAAATCCAGGTGTCGCTCGAAAAAATCAGGGTTATCACGCAGGAAGCGGACGACGGATTTTTCGGATTCATCAATGACCGGTTTATTGGTTTTATGTGATGTGCTCATAAATCTATACTACCCTCATAGACGGTGTGTGCAGGACCCGTCATATAAACGGGCTCACCTTCTGCTTTCCACCTTATATTAAGTGTACCACCTGTGAGCAAGACTTGTACGTTTTCATCCAGTAATTTCCAGCGCCGTCCGATCACCATGGCTGCACATGCACCGGTGCCACAGGCCTGAGTTTCTCCGACCCCACGTTCATAGACACGAAGTTTGATCATGTTTTGATCAATTACCTGCATAAAGCCCGCATTAACATGGTTTGGAAAACGTTGATGTGATTCAATGACTGGCCCGAGTGTTTCAACCGGTGCGTGTTCTATGTCATCAACCTGAGTTACGGCATGTGGATTGCCCATCGATACCACGCCAATATCGAGTTGTTGATCAGCGAATGCTAATGTGTAATGACTTGCTACTGAGTCGGCCTGAAACGGGATAAGTTTGGGATTAAACTCAGGTACCCCCATATTGACGGTCACCAGGTCGTCTTGTTCAAGGCTTAATACAATATCACCAGAACTGGTAGCAACCGGGATGGTCGTTTCCTGGGTCAGGTTCTTGTCGTGAACGAAGCGCGCAAAACACCGGGCACCATTACCGCATTGCTCGACTTCATGACCATCGGCATTAAATATGCGATAGGTAAAAAGAACAGAGTCATCGCGGGGTGGTTCGACTAACAGCAGTTGATCGCATCCAACTCCTCGATTTCGATCCGAGATCGTACGGATTTGATCGGCATCAAGTTCCACTTTTTGATTAATGGCATCAATAACGACAAAATCATTGCCCAAACCGTGCATCTTGGTAAAACTAATTTTCATCTTTTAGCCCGAGTGACCGATAATAATTAAATAACTGGAAATACAATTACTTAGATCTTATATTATTTGTAATACCGAATGCTATCACTATATCAAACAAGGGTTTAATTGGTGCTGAGCGGCTTTAGTAAAGCTATGCGTTGTCTCGTGTTTATGGTTTGTTTTGTTGCCATGATCTCATCGACTGCGGCAGGGGAAAAAGTCCGCATTGGTTGGGTGTATGCAATGGCAAATACCCCAATTCTGGTGGCCTATCATAATGGTTTTTTTTCTCAGGCGGGTGTTGAAGTCGAGCTGCGAACCTTTAACTCCGGCCCACTATTAAAAAGGGCGCTGGAGGCGGGCGATCTGGATATGGGTTATATTGGAATGCCGCCTGCGTATCATTCGATTGCCGAAGGGGCCGATTTAAAGATCGTTGCCAAAGTAAATTATGGTCAGGCAGCTTTAATAACGACAAAAAATAGTCCGATAAAAACGCTAGCTGATTTAAAAGGCAAGCGGATTGCCGGTGTTCGCCAGGGCAGTGGTATGGATGTATTATTAAAGTCAATTGTGCTAAAAGAAGCCGCCGGGCTGGATGCCAGTAAAGATGTGACTATTTTACATATGCCATCAAAGATGATGGTCGAGTCAGTTAATAAAAACGTCGTTGATGCCGCCTTTACCTGGGAACCGTATATTTCATTTGCAGAATTAACCGGGCATGCCGATGTGTTGTTTGATATGAACAAGGCGGTACCGAATTATCCCTGGTATGTCATTGTTGCAAATCATAAAACTCGAACACTTAATCGTGATGCGATGTATAAGATTCTAAAAGCTCATAAACGTGCAGTAGCGTATTTAAATGCACATATCAATGCGGGTAATGAGTTGATTACCGAAAAATTCAAAATTAAAAGTAGTTTATATGCGGCGCGTAGCCAGGTAGCGGCCCGTGAGGTTGTGTTGGCGGCACGAGGTCGGCTGGGCTGGGATGAGCAATTTAATGAAGAAGATGAACAATTCCTGCAACGCCTGATGAATTATTCATACCAACTTGGTTTTCTTAAAAAGAAACTTCAGGTCAATGAAGTAATAGACCGCACCACTATCGACTGGCTGCAGCAACAGCTCTGATTAGAGTCTGCGATCAGGGTAGTAAGTGCTCATTTGCAAATAAAGTTTCAAGCTGTTCTCGTTCCCGAACCAGATAAACCGAATCACCATCGACCATGACTTCTGCCGCACGGACGCGAGAATTATAATTTGAACTCATCGTGAAACCATAGGCGCCTGCCGAACGAACCGCTAGCAAGTCACCTTCGAGTAGATTCAATTCCCGCTGTTTCCCGATGAAATCTCCGGTCTCGCAAATAGGTCCTACGATATCGTATTCATATTGTTGTCCATTCTCATGTGGTTTTACCGGGACAATAGCCTGCCAGGCACCATAGAGCGCTGGACGCATCAGGTCGTTCATCGCCGCATCAATAATCGCAAAGTGCCGATCACTGTTGTGCTTAAGGTGTTCGACCTGAGTGACCAGGATGCCAGCATTACCCGCAATGGCGCGACCTGGCTCCATGATGACACTATAATTATGTTCGGCTAATAAGGTGTTTAAGGCACGGGCGTAGTCTGCCGGCTCAGGTGGTGTCTCATCCTGGTAACGGATGCCAAGTCCACCGCCGATATCAATGTGCTGAACCTCAATGCCTTCACGTTTTAGATTATCAAGTAAGGCTAAGACACGCTTTAAGGCATCAACAAAAGGGGTGATCGATGTCAGTTGTGAGCCAATATGACAATCAATGCCACGAACGTTGATATTCGACAGCCCATCAGCAATCTTGTACGTGCTCAAAGCATCTTCGATCGCAATGCCAAACTTATTTTCCTTTAACCCTGTGGATATATAAGGGTGTGTCTGCGCATCGACATCCGGGTTAACACGCAGTGAAATGGGTGCCATGAGATTCAGTTTTTTAGCGACTTCATTGATTCGATATAATTCAGACTCTGACTCAACATTAAAGCAGTGGATACCCACCTCTAATGCTCGCTGAATTTCATCAGCACGTTTTGCAACGCCGGAAAAAACAACTTTAGTCGGGTCGCCGCCTGCCGCCAACACTCGTTCTAATTCACCAACGGAAACAATATCAAATCCAGAGCCCAGGCGGGCAAGTACGTTTAATACGCCAATGTTTGAATTTGCTTTTACCGCATAACAGATTAAATGAGGTGTCTGACCCAGAGCCGAATCAAATGCTCGCCAATGACGCTCTAAGGTCGCGCGTGAATAGATATAACATGGCGTGCCAAATTGCTGCGCAATGGATAACACCGAGACTTGCTCAGCAAAGAGCTCATTGTTTTTATATTCGAAATAATCCATGACGACCTTCTACTAGAGATTCAGTTTTCTTGTTGTTCAGTTTTTTTGTCTTTAGTGGTCTGTTGCGTTTGAGTGTTTTTCGGCTCCTCAAGATATAATGGGCCTTTTTTGCCACAAGCTGACAGGTTCAACAGGGCGAGACAACTAAAGGTAACAGCAGAAACTGAAATGGTTTTAAACAGGTATTTTTTCATTCTCGTTTTTTCCTGGTTCCAGTTTCTTTAGGTCATGGTTGAATTAGCTATGTCGTGACCGGGTCATGCGGCCAGCTTGCCCATTATATCCAATTAGTTAGCACAGTTGGTAGTCAGAATAAGCTAAGATTAGTTAGTAAACTGAAATTTGGGTATTTCATGACGACTATATATATAGGTATCGGCGTTTTTCTGGTGTTTGGCGGAGTGATGCTGCTAAAAGGTCTCCGCAGACTATGGCGACGGCGGCTGATCTGGGGAAGTTTGCAGGGGATGACGGGGATGTTGTTTATTGCCCTTGCCCTGTTAGCGATTTCAGTCGCCATCAACCTATATAGTTACTCCGTTTTTAACGATGAGCAATTGGCTGCTGAGGTGCGGATAGAATCCTTAGGCCCGCAATATTTCCGGGTTTATTTCATCCCGAAAGATCAGCCGGCACAATTGTTTGAGATTCGTGGTGATGAATGGCAGGTAGATGCACGAATATTAAAATGGCATGGTCTGGCAACGATGGCAGGGCTTAAAACGGTGTATCGAATGGAGCGTATCAGTGGTCGTTACCGGGATTTAAAACAGGAACGTAACGCGCAACGCACCGCTCATGCCTTATCGGATGCGCGGGGTTTGGATTTATGGCAATGGTCACGTGAAAACCAACGAAAACTGCCCTGGGTTGATGCCATCTACGGCAATGCGGCTTATATGCCACTAGCCAATCTTGCTCAATTTAAAGTAAACGTCACGACGTCTGGGCTGGTCATCCGAGCGGCGAATAAGGCTGCGCTAAAGGCAATAGAAAACTGGCACTAATCAGCAAGCTGGCAATAATCAGCGAACGGGAATGAATCGCAGATGAAAATTCGTACGCAAGTATTTAGTTGGGTTTTTTTAGCGACCATCGTACCGCTCACGACGATTGCGCTGGTTGCGACCTATTATATTGAAAGTGATTATCAGTATGGTGTCGATAATGCAGTGTCAGCCAGTCTGGATACACTGAGTTCTGAACTAAAACGTAGCCTGGAATTACAAATCGAACTGACCGATGGAATGGCAAAATCTAATGCAGTACAGGATTTTCTACCTTCGTTAATGGAGGCCGATAGAGGGAAGTTTACGCCAATGTTCAATGTGCAGCGGAGTCGTATCAATCATTACTTCGAAGGTTTCCAGACTATATTGCAGGGACGGTTTGTTATGCGTCTGATGGATAAGTTTGGAAATTCCTATATTAAGGTAAGTCAAAGCAGACGTTCCAGCCCCGCCTATGAAGGGATCAGCGGCATGATGTTTGTTGAGCAGGAGGTTGACGGTTTAGTATTTAATGAATTGCTACAGAAGTTACCGATAAACGAAGTTAGTGTTATTACTTTACCACACAATGCACAACAATCTTCCCTGATGGAGATTCTGCCATTTTTAGATTATATCGTTCCTCTGTATTACGATGATGAATTAGTTGGTGCATTAAGTGTTACTCGCTTTGGGGAACGAATCGATGCGATTTTGGATCATGCTTCTCGCTTATACAATGCAAAGTTATTTATTACAGAAAACAACCCTGATAATACTGATCGACATGGTTTAATGTTGTATGACGATGAGCAGGATATTCGTTTTACTCAAGTAAGGGATGAGTATAAGTATTTAAATTCTCAATATGGTAATGATCTACTTAACTCGATTATTGATGATGTGTTCGGGAAAAAGGCCGTTTCGGAAAAAGATGAGGTCATTTATTATCAGGAGTTTTATCCCTATCCTACTCGTTTAACCAACTGGGTAGTTGGGGTCCGAATTCCACAACAGGCGATAAGTGAACCTTTTCAAAAAATTCGCCTGATGATTTGGGGGATTGCCTCAATTTCATTAATTATTAGTTTATTTTTAAGCGACATAGGCGTGCGTTTAATTGCGCGCCCGGTACGTGAGCTGGCGAGTAATTTATTAAAGTATTCACGTGGTGATCACATGCAACGCGTACAAACGAATGCACGTATTGAAGAGATAAGGGATCTTGAGGTCGCATTTAACACCCTGGCCGATTCTCTGGATAAGACCAGTGTCGAACGCGATGAGGCGCAAAATATGATGTTGCAAAGTGCTAAATTAGCCAGTATCGGTCAAATGGCAGCGGGAATAGGACACGAAATAAATAATCCTCTCAATAATATTTTATCCTATGCGAAATTACTGGAACGTCAATCGGCTGACTTAAGTGAATCAACAAAAGAGGATCTTAAGTCGCTAAAAGAAGAGGCGGTGCGTGCCAGTGATATCATTCGCGGTATCTTAAATTTTGCGCGTCAGGTGCCTCCTCAATATGCCCCCTTTGAAATTGAAAAATGGTTAATCGATACGGTCAACCTTGTGATGCAAACGGCAAAAACAGCCGGAGTTAACATATCATACCAGTGTGAAGTTGATACAGTGATAGAAGCGGATCGTGGTCAGCTACAACAAGCGCTGATTAATTTGTTAATTAATGCCATCCAGGCCAGCGCGCGTGATGCAGAGGTTAAGGTCAGTATCAGTTATATGAAGGATGATGTTATTATTAGTGTCGTGGATAGTGGTAAGGGTATTCAACAAGAAAGTCTTGATCTTATATTTGATCCTTTTTATACCACTAAACCCGAAGGCGAAGGTAGTGGTTTGGGATTATCCGTTAGTTTAGGGATAATAGAACGGCACAATGGTAAACTAATCTTAAAAAACAATAATAATGAAGGTGTGACGGCAACGATGATTATTCCAGTTAAACACAACAACAGGCAAGAGACAGGGCAGGATGACTAAACAGGCAACCATACTGTTCGTCGATGATGATCCGAAGGCGGGAGAATTGATGATGCGCTTTAGTGAGGGCGCCAGTTTTCAATGTAAAGTTTTTCAGGAATCACCATTGGCACTGGATTATTTTAAAGAAAACGAAGTTGACTTAATCATTAGTGATCTGCGTATGCCGAAACTGACCGGGATTGAATTACTACGTGAGACCCGGCTGATCGATAAACAGGTTCCTTTCATTATTGTTACCGGCTATGCGGATGTTGAAAGTGCGATCGAGGCCGTGCGTCTCGGTGCGAGTGACTTTGTTAAAAAGCCATTTGACATGGATGAATTATGTCTGCAAATCGAAAAAACCCTGAAACACGAAGCACTTGTTAAAGAAAACCGTTTACTGAAGCGCCAGCTCAATAAAGAACGAGATCGATATGACATGGTTGGCCATGCTCCGGCGATTCAGGAAGTCTATTCGGTCATTGAAAAAATATGCGATGTGCGTTGCAACGTCATCATTGAAGGTGAATCTGGTACGGGTAAAGAACTGGCTGCGCGTGCGATACATATGCAGGGCCAGAATGCCGACAAGCCTTTTGTGGTCATAGACTGCGGTGCTTTAACGGATACCTTGTTGGAAAGTGAGCTGTTTGGTCACGAGAAGGGTGCTTTTACTGGAGCGGTTACCTCCAGGGCGGGGTTACTGGAAACGGCATCGGCTGGTACTGTTTTTTTAGATGAGATCGGAAATATCTCTGATGCCATGCAGGTCAAATTATTACGCGTCGTACAGGAGCAACAGGTAACTCGCGTCGGTGGGGTCAAGCCCATTAAAATCGATGTACGATTTATTGTTGCAACCAATCAGGACCTGGAGGCGCGTTCGGTTGAAGGTACTTTCCGTCATGATCTCTATCATCGACTTAATGTAGTGAAAATAAGAATGCCATCATTGCGCGAGCGTCGAGAGGATATTCCCCATCTGGTGCAACATTTTATTGATGCGTTTAACCAGCAGTATCATCGAGATGTTATCGGCTTTGATGCGAGCTCAATGAAAAAATTAATTAATCATAGTTGGCCTGGAAATATCAGGGAATTGCAAAACCTGGTTGAACGCCATATTGCATTGGCCGATGATCAACATATGTCGGTTTCTGAGTTAAGTGAGCTTAAGCCAACCGGCCTATCCAATGATGGAATCGATGCAGATTTTCCTACCCTGTCAGAACTGGAGCGACGTTATATACTTAAGCTGCTTGAGTTTTATAACGACAATCGTGAGAAGACCTCAGAGACTTTAGACATTAACAAGTCGACATTGTGGCGAAAACTCCAGAGCTATAAAGAACAAGAATAAAATGAAAATTAATCATTCAAGATAAGGTGATTTTAAATGAATGAAAAGCAGCAAGTTAATCTCGTCCGTAAGGTTAATTTACCGCTTTTAACTTTTTATGGTATCGGAACTATTCTTGGCGCAGGAATTTATGTGCTGATCGGAAAAGTGGCGGGTTATGCCGGGATGCAAACCCCCATTGCCTTTCTCGTTGCCGCCATTCTCGCCGGCCTGACGGCCTTCTCGTATGCTGAACTATCCGTTCGTTTTCCCAAGAGTGCTGGTGAAGCCATATACATCGAAGAGGCATTCAAGCTTAGGGCTCTATCCATACTGGTGGGTGTATTGATTGTCAGTATTGGTATTACCTCGACAGCCACATTATTAAATGGATTAACGGGTTATATAAACCAATTCATTGAACTTCAACCGTGGATGATTATCGTTTTCATGACCTTGTTCATGATGGTAGTGGTCGCGTGGGGGATTGGTGAATCCGTTTTGATTGCCAGCATTATGACGGTGGTCGAAATTTTTGGTTTGCTAATCATTCTCTGGGTAGCAAAAGACAGCTTTCAGCTTATACCTAAGCAACTCCCGGAGGTATTAACCTTAAACGAGGCCGTGATCTGGAGTGGAGTTTTACTGGGGGCGTTTGTCGCCTTTTATGCCTTTATTGGTTTTGAAGACATGGTCAATATTGCGGAAGAGGTAAAAGAACCCGCAAAGACTTTGCCGCGCGCGATTATTATTGCGTTGATCGTTACCACCACCTTTTATATTCTAATTGCCCTGGTCAGTGTATTTTCTGTTGCACCTGCTGAGCTGGCTAAAAGCGATGCGCCATTAGCCTTAATTTATAAAGTGAAGACGGGATCGGATCCCTATTTTATTTCCTTCATTAGTATTATCTCTATCGTTAACGGTGCCCTGGTGCAGCTAGTGATGGCTTCACGAGTTTTGTATGGAATGAGTAACAGGGGTTGGATACCAGTAATTTTTTCAAGAGTGAATAAAGTGACGCATACCCCTATTCACGCTACGGTGTTTGTAAGTATTGTTATCTTGGCTATGGCGTTGTTTTTACCGATATTGAGCCTGGCAAAGTTAACCAGTTTTATAACTCTTTCTATTTTTATACTTATTAATCTCTCCTTGTGGCGATTAAAACGCAAAGAATCGCTGCGCGCTGAATTTAACATTCCGTTATGGGTTCCGGTTCTGGGCTCGTTAAGTTGTGCGGCTTTTCTGATTTACCAGATTATCCATTAAACAAAGGTTCGAGATAGAACATAGATATAATTATCCTGTCTTTTTTGATAGTATTTGATCTTAAGCATGTGACAAGTCGTGCTTGCCCAAAGAGTCAGTTGACCTGACTAGAAAGTGAGATCACTCAATCAGGAGGAGCGAGTATGAAAAGTAAATCACTCATTTCCGGCGTCATCGTAATCAGTATTATTGTGGGTCTTGTTATTATGTTTACCTCAGGATCCAGCGGCACAGATTCTAGTCAACAGGCGGCTATGGTCGATAATAATAAACCAGTCACTGAAAAACAGCCTGAACAAAAACGAGAAGAACCGACAGAAATGATAGAGCAGACAGCTACTGCTGAGAAAAAACAAAACAAAGTCGCTAAAAAGCCTAAAGTCCAAAACCAGCCAAAAAAGCAGACTGCCTCAAGTGAGGGTTCAAGTAGTCGTGTTACCCGTGTTCGTCGACCCGGACAAAAGTTTCGTATGGTCCGTATCGAGCCAAGTCTTATTCCACCTGAAAGCGAACTGCGAAAATGGAGCCGGGATCAATGGGTAACAAAAGTCTCAAGCTTACAAAGCCAGGGAAAGGACTCATTAGCGCAAGACTACATTACTGCTTATAACACTCAGTATCCTGGAAAAGATTTAAATCATTATATTAAGTAACAAATAAAACAGGGGAACAAAATGAAAAATATAGTCTTGTTATTAATGTTATCGGTATTATTTGGTTGTGCTTCGCCAGAACATACAGCAATTAGACAGGAAATCATTGCTTCAGAACACAAGGTAAAAACTTATATGCCAAATTCTGCCGATTGGTGTCAGGCCGAAAATGAATGCCGGTATCTACGCAATATAAAATGTGGTGGCGTAACTGAAGGGGAGTGTATCGGTGCCCTAAAGAGGGATACCATAAAATTAGGTGGTGATACGGTCGTTGTTCAGGAAATCAAACCCTACCTGGGTACCAGTGGAAAAATATTAGTTTATGCTCAAGGCTTTAATTGCTCAGATAAGTTTCTCGAATTAGGTAATCGATACCAGATTACTAACCCTACTAAATTAAAAAAGGTTCGTTATTTATCAGTCTCGTATGCTAAAAAGTGCAATACGGATTCGAAATGTAAGTTGATTGCTCCTTTTGAGTGCTCAGAAAACAACTGGAATCCAGCGCGATTGTGTCTTCGCACTATCGATAACACTTATACAGATGTTGGTGTAGCAAATACACTGGTATTTGAGAAAGAAACTTTTAATGAACTGGATAATAATGGTCGTTATCAACGCGGTGACTATCTATTATCCGGGCAGGCTTACAACTGCAAACTTAATTAATTGTGACAGCAAGGATAGTTCACTATCCTTGCTATTGTAAATTTAGAATGAACGTATTAAAACGTCACCTCGGTGAGCAATTCTCTGCTCTTTCTCCATTAATACAACAAGCTCACATTGGTAAGATTCGTTTAGAAGGGAAGGTGTATGTTCGTCAGGGTAACACCATTGCCCGAATGCTGTGCCGTATGCTTAATATGCCCGATGAAGGTGAGTCAGTAAATCTCATTGTTGATGGATATCACCAGCAACACAGTATGCGCTGGAATCGTTGTTTTGATGGTCAGTTGATGAAAAGCAATTTTCAGGAGCAGGGGCCATTTTTAATTGAGTATCTTGGCCCATTAAAGCTCTGGCTTAAATTAAAAGTGGATGATAAAGGCACGCTTAACTACCGGTTAAAACAGGTCAGCCTATGCCGTGTCCCGATACCAGCATGGCTAGCGCCGGGACTGGTTGCCTTCGAATCGGATCAATCCGGTGGGTATGATTTTTATGTCAGAATCTCATTACCGCTGGTTGGTAAATTGATTGAGTATGGGGGCCTTATCTCGCTTGTCTCCAATTCGAAATAAACGGAAATTACCCTACTGAAAAAGCATCATTAAATTGCAATTTGGTCGTGCAAATTGCACGAATCGAACCGAATAAATACACCTAAGTACTTGTTTTTATTAGCTTAACAAATTGGCCTGCATCTTGCGATGTAGACTCGTGAATAAGGTGTAAAACCATTAGGAGAATCACATTATGCAACGCAGAAAATTTTTACAAGGAAGCTTAGCGGGCGGAGCCGTGGCCGTGGCCGTTGGCGCTGGTTTGCTAAGCCCACGCAGCGTTTTAGCCGCCTGGCCTGAAGGGGCCTTCACGGCAAAGAGCGTCCAGGATGCGATGAGCGGTCTG
>CAMYOL010000073.1 GCA_947260005.1 uncultured Ectothiorhodospiraceae bacterium | reverse complement strand
ATTAATGGCTTATGCCTTAATCATTATGGCTCTGACGCACCGCGTTAATCCACGCTTAGGACGGAGGTCGGCTCTTACAGCGGAAAGTCATTATGTCTAGGTGAACACATGATTAAATGGGACAAGGATGCATTTAAAATTAACACCTTTAGTCTGGATGTGGCAACGGAAGTTGAGAATGTGTACTTTCTTAACTATGAGGGTGACATTTTAAAATATCAGCTCATAATTGATGAAAATGAGGGGCGGGTTTCAGTATCAGCCGATACTCAACACCCCTTTGGTAGTGACTCCTTGTACGAATTTTATGTCCCATGCAAACTTATTGTTTTAAACTCAGGTGATACTGGTTCTTACAGAAGATTTCACTTTTCATTTTATAGAACGATTGAAGAAAACAAAAAGACTTTGAGTCTTACTGTTGCTGGCAGGCAATCAGATAAAGAGCTTGTTGTATGGCCATATTTACAAAATTAAAATCACTTAACAAAACGCCCAAGTTTGCCCGCTACCGCGGGCGGGACTGAAAACGCGTTCGCTTTTTAGCAGCCACTTGGTTTAAACGTTGAGGCTGTAGAAAAACCCCAATATCGTAAATTGAAAGCAAAAAGATTTGATCAAAAATTATGAGTGCAGAAAAATTAAATTTCCAGTTATTCTACAGCCTCGTTAGAGCACATTAGGAGGAGATAGTGAAGTATTTCACTCTCGAATGGTGGAACGGGGTTCAAAGCGGGGATTTAGGTGATCCTTTAGAAACTTACGAAGAATATTACAGTTCCGTAAAAGATAAATTGCCTGATGCATTTATTAAATTACACGATGAAATTTACTTGCACGACGGTAGCCTTAAGAAACTAGATATATCCTTTCCTGAAAAGAACATGAATATTGAGATTGATACTGACGACGGAAAAGGAAATTTACGCGAAATATCGCTAAAGTACAGAGGCTTAACTAGTTTTAACTCAACTGCAGATCCTGATAATGGACTTCCAGGGCCTCGTGGATATGGCGACCTTGGATATGATGAAATCGAACTCCTATCTAATGGTCTATTGGAGCATAGAATTCTCTTTTCATCTGGAATAGTTTTTACTATTGAGTTTAAAAACATAGAATTGAATTACGAGGACCACAGATAAATGCGCTCTAACAAATCATCCAAATTGATGCGAAAAGACTGCGCGATTTGATTCAATCGTTATACAAAATAGAAAATGACCGACATCATTGAAGAAATAAAGCAATTACCTCGCTACAACGAGCGTGTCTGTGAATGCGGCGAAAAAGTTAAAACGCATGTGCTGCAAGTTCACAGTGTGTGTCCTAGATGCGGAAGAGAAGATAAACAGCGTGCATTTGGTGGTATTGGAACAGAAATTCATGATGTAATAGATACAGTTTTAGAGTGGGCGGGAACCGGCGAGGATCTTGAGCAGGTTCTAAAAAGACACGCCCAAATTCACGAACATCTAGACTTATTAGAAAAATAACGTTCTATAACTCTAACGTTATGTGGATAATATAATCAATACATGAAATATTTAAACAATATTGCTGTTATATTTTTTGTTGCATTTTGCGTGCATCAAATATATTTCAGAACATTGCATTTTATGAAACGGACTGAGCCAGGCAGCAGAGAAATCTACACTAAAAAAGTACATGGTTGGTTATCGTGGGCATTACTTTTAAGCTCTGTTGGTTTGTTTACGCTAGCTAAAGTATTTAATTAGGTTCAAACTTACTGAAAAAATGACGGGAAAGTGATATGAAAGCACTAAAATTTTTTATCCTGATATTCAGTTTTGTGGTTGGCACAACGAGTGTAGCGGTTGAACCGGATGAAGAGACCGTAAAATTGATCAAGGACCTGGGGCTCAGTGAAAGTGCGCAGCCCGTTCGGCAGGAACCATTCTGGCAAAAACCACGTCGTATTGTTGTGTTGTTAGACGAGCGGCGAAAGCAGTCCAGGCCAGATGCAATTAGTTGGTTAAAAGAAGTGGCGGGTGATGCCGAAATTGTTGTCGCCACATCAGGTCAGGACGTGGTCGATAATCTGGATTTTCTCGAAGACGCGGACGTCTTGCTCGGTATGTGCACTCACGCAAGTTTAAAGGCGGGCAAGAACCTTCGCTATATCCTGAATTATACAGCCGGGGTAGATCGATGCATTAGTTCCCCGTTGGCACTTCAACGTAAACTGCTGGTCACCAATATGAAACGCATCTATGGCCCGGGTATCGCGGAACATACCATCGCAATGATGTATAGCCTGACGCGCAAATTGCATGTTTGGCAGGAACGGCAGCTTGAGAAAACTTGGAACCGCCACGCTGTGAAACACACCGATATGTGGGAGGTACAAGGTCGGACGATGCTCGTCGTTGGGCTTGGCGGCATTGGAACTGAGATTGCGCGCCGGGCGTCGGCTCTTGGTATGAAGGTGATGGCTACCCGAAATTCGTCACGTAAGGGGCCAGCATTCGTTTCTTATGTGGGACTGACTGATGAACTTCTGAAACTGGCCGCTCAGGCCGATGTGGTCGTGAATGCCACACCATTGACAGCGAAGACTAGAGGCTTGTTTAATAAGGCATTTTTTTCCAAGATGAAAAAAGATGCCTACTTTATTAACATTGGTCGCGGCAAAAGTGTTGTGACCGATGATCTTATCGAAGCTCTGCAATCAGGACACCTTGGGGGCGCGGCTCTCGACGTAATGGATCCTGAACCGCTTCCACAAAATCATCCGCTTTGGACCACACCCAATGTCATTCTCACACCACATATCAGTTCTGGATCGGATGCGAAAATGAATCGATTCTGGTTGCTAGTACGTGAAAATTTGCGGCGTTATGTAAACGGAGAAAAAATGCTGAATGTCGTTGACCTTAAGAAAGGTTATTGAGTTATTGGCGAGTAAAAACAACATAAAATCGTTTATTACATATCGCTCAAGTAATCGACACCTAAGCACTTATCAATTTTCTGAAGCCCATTATCTAAACAGAATTATTTAATCATATGAATACAAAAAAAGTAATTATTACTTATGGAACATTCGATATGTTTCATCAAGGTCATCTACGATTATTAGAACGTGCCAAAGCATTAGGTGACTACCTGATTGTGGGGGTGACGGATGAAAATTATGATCGTTCTCGTGGTAAATTAAATGTTATACAAAGCACACAAAAACGGGCCGATGTCGTCGCGGCCTTAGATTTTGTCGATAAGGTCATTATCGAAAAACATAAAAAACAAAAAGCTAATGACATGGTGAAATATAATGTTGATATCTTTGCCATTGGGGATGATTGGGAAGGGTCATTTGACTACCTGAATGAATATACGCAGGTTGAGTATTTGCCTCGTACCAAAGGCGTATCCAGTACTTTACTAAGAAGAGATAACTTTGACTTAATTAAATTAGGTATTGTCGGCCTGGGGCGTGATACGGAAGCCTTTATCGAAGAGGCTCAACTTGTACCGAACCTAAAGGTTAACCGGATCTTTTCGCCTGACTTAGCTGCGTTAAAACAATTTACCAAAGACAGTGAATACATTCGCTACGGCCATGACAATTACGATGAATTTTTAGACACCAGCATTGTGGCTGTTTATATCGATACTGCACTGGAACAACATTACCCGCTGATTAAAAAAGCATTGCAGGCTAAAAAACATGTCTTGTGCGAAAACCCGCTGGCCCTGCATAAAAGTGAATTAAGAGAATTACTCTCTTTAGCCAAAAAAGAAAAAGTGTTGCTGCTGTCTGCTCTCAAAACCGCCTTTCTACCTGCCTTCAATCAACTATTAACCGAATTGGACAAGGGAATTATTGGCGATATTAAAGAAGTGAGGGCGACAAGGACTTCGCTTTATAAAGAAAAAGATTATCCCGATACCTTTATGGCGCAGGGTGCGACTAATATTTTATCTTCTTACCCTTCTTTGCTCGTTAATAAAATTTTAGGTGAAAGCCGGGACATCACTTTCTTTGATCAAGGTGCGGGTTCTGATGAGGGCTATGATGTTTCTAATCTGATTATCAGTAAACATAAAGGCGGGGCGACGGGTATATCTCACGTTGCTACGGGCATTAAGTCAGAAGGTGATGCGGTCATCTCTGGAACCAAAGGTTATGTTTATATCCCGGCACCCTGGTGGCTGACCAAAAAATTTCATGTTCGTTTTGAGGATGAACATAAAAGCCAGACATTCAAATATGAATTTAACGGCTGTGGGTTACGCTATATGATCGCCGAATTTGCTTCTTTGATTCAAAGAGACAAGCGTAAATCTAATATGTTAACGCCAAAAGATATGATCAGCATTAATCGAGTGCTAATTGAGTATAATGAAAGAAAATTGAAAGAATCAGGAAAGCTTGAATGATTTATGAAGACTACGCCATTTTTACCCCCGGTCCGGTAAAAATGTCGGATGAGATATTACAAGTAGGCGCAAAACAAACACCCTACTTCAGAAATAGTGAATTTTCGGACGTGACCTTCGCCTGCGAAAATGATCTATTAGATATGGTCAATGCGCCTGAGGGCGCTAAAGTCATTTTTTTAACGGCATCGGGTACGGCCGGTATGGAAGCGGCTGTAATGAATTTACTCACTCACAATGACAAGGCCTTAGTGGTAAATGGCGGCGGGTTTGGGGCACGATTTGTGGATGTTTGTCGCACACATTCGATCCCGCATACCAATTTTAAAGTTAAAGATACCAACCTGTCAGACATTGAAAATTTAGCGCCAAATGATACTCACAATGCACTTATTGTTAATGCACATGAAACATCGGTTGGACTCCTTTATGACCTGGATGTCATGGGCAAGTATGCGCTTAAAAATGACATGCTCTACATTGTTGATGCCATTTCATTGTTTGTCACGGATCCATTGGATATGCAGCAATCGAACATCGATGTGATTATTGCCAGCTCTCAAAAAGGCCTCGCTTTACCACCAGGACTGACTATGGTGATCCTTTCCCCAAAAGCAATGACAAAACTGCAAACTATCAATTCTTTGTACTTTAACTTTAAAGATTATTTAACCAATGGTGAAAGAGGACAAACGCCCTACACCCCGGCGGTAACGATTATGTTGCAATTAGAGGCCAGGCTTAATCAAATAAAAAAGCGGGGCGGCATCACTCAAAGCATCGCAAAGGCAAAAGAAGTCGCAAACTATTTTAGAGAGAGCATAAAAAACTTACCTTTAAAAGAATATACGCCCTACCTGCCAAATGCGATGACGGCGCTAACCCCAACCGACGGAAAATCGGCAATGGATATCGTTAATGCTTTAGAAACAAACTATAAAGTTATGGTGTGCCCGAATGGCGGGGCGGAACGTGATGTCGTTTTCAGAGTCGCCCATATGGGTGAAATGACAAAAGAATATACCGATATACTCATCGATGCTCTACATGATTATTATGGCGTGGCCAGACCCTAATGGTAAAACAGAATGATGGGCACGATTAACCGTGCCCTGGAGTATGAACCTGTTTCAGAATACTTAACCCGAAGTGCTGTATAAGCATCCCAAAGACATAACATATTCCCGCGAACTAACGTTCGGCAACCAGCCTATTTAGCCCTAAAATATCAATTATTGTTTCAGCCTTAAGTGTTTCTCACCATTGTTGAAAGATGTCTCACAATTGTCACAATTAATTCATAACAATGTCATCAATAACATCTAACTTCACCAAAATGAACACAATGGAAACAGGTCTAAATTTTTTTGAGAAATTACCGCTCGATACCGTCCCGGAATGGATGAGTGATCCCGCCTGTGAAGATCCTCCCATCCATTGCACAGAGCGCAACCACCACCGAAGTATCTGGATTTCTGATGTACATCTCGGCACTTCAGGTGCCAAGGCTGAACAGCTATGCGATTTCCTGAAATATAATACTTGCGAAACCCTCTATCTGGTTGGTGATATTATTGATGGCTGGCGTATGAAGAATCGTGCCTATTGGCCACAGCAACATATCAATGTGGTACGACGCATCCTGACCCGCTCCAAAAGGGGCACCAAAATAGTCTATATCACCGGTAACCACGATGAATTCCTGCGTCGCTACTCCGGCATGTCATTCGGAAACATCCATCTCGTTGACGAGTACATCCACCACTCACCCAACGGTAAACAATACTGGGTAGTCCATGGCGATGCATTTGATGCTGTGGTATTCAACAAGAAGTGGCTGGCCATGATTGGTGATGTCGCCTATGACTCCTTGTTCAAGATCAATACCTGGTTTAACCATGCTCGCCGTGCCCTGGGAATGCGGCAATGGTCGCTATCCGCTTATCTTAAGAATAAGGTACGAAATGCATTCAGTATCATTTCTAATTATGAGACAACACTCGCCGATGAGTGTAAGAAGCGTGAACTAGATGGCGTCATTTGTGGCCACATCCACCATCCTGAGGTAAAAGAAATTAATGATATTCAGTATGCTAACTGTGGAGACTGGGTTGAATCCTGCAGTGCCCTGGTTGAAGATAAACAAGGTCATTTACAGATAGTTCAGTGGCCACAACCGACACGCAATAGTGTAATGGAACCGGTCATGGAATCCGAAATGGTCTAGCGTTATACAATCCAGGGGTCTGCACATAACCTGAAACCAATAATCTCCGTCGTAAACATTGTCTTCCACAACCGCCATTAGTTGAGATAGTTTTAATCTCCTTTACAAACCACCTGATATCACTTCTAATTAGCTTCATGGCCATTTAACGAAATGGTAGAAACTAATGATAGCCCCTGAAGTTTTACGTAAAGCCCAATTAATCATGCTCGATATGCTTATCGAATTTGATGCCCTGTGTAAAAAACACCAATTACAATATTGGTTAGATTCAGGCACCTTATTAGGTGCCGTACGTCATCAGGGTTTTATACCCTGGGATGATGATTTAGACATATCCATGCCTGTTGAGGACTACAATCATTTTTTACAAATCGCTAAGAATGAACTCTCAAGCGAGATATTTTTTCAGACTTCTGAAACCGATAAAAACTTTAAATTTGATTACATTAAACTACGTTCTAATAAAGCCAACATTATCGAGTTTCACGAAAAAGATAAACCAATAGAATACCATCAAGGTGTGTTTGTTGATATTTTCCCAATGCTGACAATCGAAAATACTGAGGCAAATAAAAAACTGTATGACCGCACACTTAAAGAGATCCGAGACTTATCTCCTATTAGCCTGCATACTCCCAATGGCAATGATGATCCTGTAAAACGAGCGGCTTTGGTCGCGTCTTTAAAACAAAAACATCAAGGATGGAAAAGCGATAATATCAAAGTCATTTACGGTGGTGAAATGCCGGATGTCGCCGCCTGGTTTGATCCTGTCGACGTTTTTCCTCTTACCACCATGGAATTTGAAGGACACGCCTTTCCTGTGCCAAATAACCCAGGTCACTATCTGGATGCCATTTATAGTTTTGACTATCGGCAACTACCGCCAGAAAATAAACGCATCATCCATGCACATAGCATCGATTTACACAGTTTTAAAGGAAATCCATAAATCGGAGAGTTAAATTTGATTGATAGAGTTTCTCGAGACAAAACAGCAGAGCTATTGCGTCATTTCATCTCTGGTCAATTAACAAATTTCGATTTTGAAGAGGAAATGTCTTCGTCAAAAGATGCCGTTATTTCAGAAATTTACGACTCCATATGGCTCTTTTATGATGATTTCACAAAACATAAAATGAAAGATGATTGGGCATTACCAAAGGAGACGAAAACATTAATGGCCAGGTGGATTATGTTCCTTTATACCAACGAAGAGTATAAATGGCCAAAATTCAGGTTTGCGGGTATAAGACCATTACAACATAATTGGATATCACGATTATTAAAAAAGCCAGAAAAAGAACGTAAATTTATGGAATGTGGAGAATATAGTGTTTGGCCTTTTTTTAGTATGGAGTCATATAATGATGCTAAACAAAATCCGAAATTAATGTCCGGTTCCTAACCTAACATTATGCATACCAAATGGAACATTAATATACTATGTGGAAAATAATAACTTTTGCATTGATTTGTATGTCGACTCTCGGGATATCTAAGCTATCCTTTGCCGAAGGTGATGTAAAAGCCCCAATTCTCTATCGACCGATATTTGAAACCTCGAAGGGGTCTGCCAATGCCGGAACGGCATTTATTATTAAATACAAAACTCAATACTACGCCGTTTCAGCACAACATTTGATCGGAACCGCAGGCGGCCTTGAAAGAGACTTCAACGGTACTGAACTGGTTAGTATTTTCAAAAGCGTTACATTAAAGCCGATATTCAGTGGTTATAAAACAATAATCAGTAAAACGCTTGTGAATATCCCTAAAGCTGAAGCCATCTCGGACGCAACCGCCAGACATGATATTTTTATCGCTCCACTCGGAGACTCGATTGATTCCGGGATCGATTCAACACCGCTGACATTATCGAACAATAACCCAAAGCCCGGCGACAAAGTCTTTTTGTATTCTGCTGTCGCTAATTCAAAGTCTTTACTACACAAAGCAACCGTTTCACAAAAAACGAAAAATATGCTTGTTTATATTTTTGATGATAAAAATATAAATCTACGAGCCACCAGTGGTGCGCCGGTTCTAAATCAAAATTTTCAGGTGATTGGAATTAACCTGGCTGGTGGAAATACCAACGATGGTGCGGTGATTGGTTTTGCGAATCCGGCTCAATCGATCGCAGACCATTTACCAAAATAACGTCCCTACTCCCTTAAACATATTTCATTTTAACTAGTAATTTATTCGGTTATTCCCTTCTACCAATTTACAGCATTTCGGACTAAAGTATGGCTATGAATCGAATTAATGCCAGAATTCGTTCAACATTGCTAAAGACGGTACAGCTCGAACCCGGAGAAGGGCCTGCACTTTTTTGGTCGTTTAGTTATTTCTTTGCTTTGTTGTGTAGTTATTACATCATCCGTCCAATGCGGGATGAAATGGGTATTCTTGGCGGTGTTGAGAATTTACAGTGGCTCTTCACCGGCACCTTATTAGCGATGACCGCAGGTATACCGCTGTTCGGCTGGGTCAGTTCGCGTTTTCCACGCCAGCAATTTCTACCTTATGTGTATGTATTTTTTATTGTGATGCTGTTGCTGTTTTACGCCCTGATGGGCGGAGACATTGCCCCGACTTATATTGCACGGACTTTTTTTATCTGGACCAGTGTCTTTAATTTGTTCGTTGTTTCTGTTTTCTGGAGTTTCATGACGGATCTCTATAGCAATGCACAGGCACGTCGCCTGTTTGGTTTCATCGCCGCCGGCGGCACCGTCGGGGCACTAACGGGACCGGCAATAACCGCGCTTTTGGTCCAGCCGATTGGCACGAGAAATTTATTACTGCTGTCGGCTCTGCTGTTAGGCTGGGCGATCGTGTGCATTGTTAAACTTTCGGCCTGGTCTGAATCAAAGAATCTTAAAACCAAGTCTGCTGACCCCGATCCTTTAAGCCCAGACTCATCAGACACTCCGCCCTCTGCGACTCCGTCTTCAACATTAAAAACATCCACTACTAAATTAAATCAGGAAATCATTGGTGGCAGCATCTGGGCCGGTATTAAAATGATTGTGCAGTCGCGCTACTTGCTGGGTATTTGTTTGTTGATGCTATTGTTTACCACCCTGGCAACGTTTTTATACTTTATGCAGGCACAGATTATTAAAGATGCCTTTGTGGATTCTGCGCAACGTACTGCGGTATTTGCAACGATTGATTTTGTGGTGAATGCCCTCACCTTAATATTGCAATTATTTCTCACTAGTCGTTTAATTAAATGGTTCGGGCTGGCAGCGGTACTCGCGATTATTCCGCTGTTGCTGGCAGTCGGATTTACCGTACTTGGGGTCGCCCCGGTATTAGCGGTCCTGTTAGTCGTGCAAGTTATTCGGCGAGCTGGCAACTATGCGGTCATGCGACCAGTACGGGAAATGCTCTACGTGGTATTAAATCGTGAAGAAAAGTATAAGGCAAAGAACGTTATCGACACGGTGGTTTATCGAGCCGGTGATGCCGTTAGTGCCTGGGTCTATGCCGGGATGCGAAGTTTAGGACTCAGCCTTTCTGCGATTGCCTTTATTGCGGTGCCAGTAGCACTATTTTGGGCCTGGATAGCTTATGGCCTGGGTCGGCAACAAACCAGGATTGCCGAAAACAAATAACGAGTGAGGTGTGAAGATGAAAAACAATACCTATATTAATAGACGCCAATTTATGAAGTTGGCCGCCGCCGTTTCTGCCGGACTTATTTTACCCAGACATGCCTTTTCGACATCCACGCAGATACAAAAAGCCATTCCCTCATCAGGCGAAATGCTACCGGTCATCGGCATGGGGACTTCGCGCACGTTTGATGCCGAAGGTGATTCCGAATTACTGTCGAGATTGTTGAAAGTGACCCAGACCTTCTTTGATATGGGCGGCGGGATGATCGATTCTTCCCCAATGTATGGTTCGGCACAGCAAGTGATCGGACAGCTGCTACCAAAGGTGCAGGGAAAGAAGAATTTATTTGCGGCAACCAAAGTCTGGATCGATGGTAAAGAGGAAGGGATTGAGCAAATGGAAAAAGCCCGGCAGTTATGGGGTGTAAAACAATTTGATTTGATGCAGATTCATAACCTGGTCGACTGGGAAACCCAGCTCGAAACACTGAAGCAAATGAAAGCCGATGGCAAGATTCGTTACATAGGCATAACCACCTCTCATGGCCGATTTCATTCGGAGCTGGAAACATTACTGCCGAAACATGACTTTGATTTTTTACAACTCTCCTACAACATTGCTAACCGAGATGTCGAATCGCCATTGTTGTCGATTGCACAGGACAAAGGCATTGCCGTCATCGTCAATCGGCCCTATAAACGCGGCGATCTCTTTAGTCATGTGAATGGTAAACCATTACCGACCTGGGCACAGGAATTTAATTGCAGCAGCTGGGGACAATTCTTTTTAAAATACGTGGTTTCTCACCCGGCCGTGACCTGCGCGATCCCGGCGACCAGCAAAGTAAAACACATGAAAGACAACATGCAGGCCGGCAGAGGTTTGTTACCAACCGCAAAGCAACGAGTGCAAATGCTGAAATATTTTGAATCACTTTAAATAAAGTAAACAGCCCTACTACCATTAAGCTAAACATAAAAAAACCGCTTACATTTTCATGCAAGCGGTTCAGGGTGTCGTTACCTGATCGTTTTGACCCAGGTAACGCTCGGGGGACGATTACTTATTCAATAACAGACTCGATTACAGACTCAGCAGTAAAATCGGCCGGTGCAGTCCCAAACGGCGTTGGGAATCCACGCACACTGATTTCGTCGTCAACCAGAATATTATCGAGCGATAAACTACCCGTATCGATCTCATAACTCGTCGCAACGGCATCATCACCGTCCAGGCCGGTGCCAGTAAAGTCATAGATATCGATGTTTCGCCCGTTGATGCTGGTGGCATTAAGTTCCAGGTCATTCGTGTCAGTCGGTAATACACCAACCTGTCCTCGTACCGATGAAATTCTCATACGCGCATAACCGTTGGCCGCTGACAGTTGTAAGTCAGATACCTGATCATTGGTAATCACACCAAACACCGAGATACGCTGCCCTACTGAGATATCATCTTTATCAAAGGTGCCGACATTCAGTTGTTTGCTTACGGTTGTGCTGGCATCAAGTTGAATGGTCACCGAGTCGTTAAACACAATAGCACCATCCGTCCTAAACATGGTTGCACCCTTTACCATGATCTGATCATCTGCTGAACGACTCGTTACCGTGCCACGTACAACATCCATATCGCCTCCAGGCACACTGCTACCAGCATAGACTTCAGTCGCTTCAAAACGAAGCGGGTTGAAACGTAAATTGCCTCTCGAAATGACCGCTGAAAATTGTGCCATGGTATCCAATGTCGCCAAACCATCCGCACCGCTATAAGTGACACCATCAATTTCATAGATAGTTTCATCATTCGTTAACACACGTAATGAACCGAAGATTCGTTGACCGGTGCGGATGCGATGATAGAAAGGACGTATATAAATCTCAAAGGCATTATCCGCCACATTCACTTGTTTTAGCGGCCCGCGCGTGCGATGGATTCTTGGCTTTTGAGGATCGACCTCAACCACAAACACCGGATCGATCGTGATGCTAACCGGGTCTGCCACACTCACCACATGAGATTCTTTTAAATCGAAATCAAGCATCAGGTTTTTAGGGATACCTGGTGCAATCGGTAATTGATGACGACCCTCCAGAGTAATGCGCACTTCCAACTCGGTTACCGGTGCTCCCGCGTTATCCAGAAACTCCGTCACCTGTGTGGCTTCACCTGCGGCATCTTCAACCCAGATATCGGCATTGCTGTAATCCAGCACCACACTGCCCCGTACATAAATGCCTCGAGGTACAGAAGCTGCGGTTAAGAACTCGGTCATCTCAGTATATTGCGCAAAGTCGACACGCGTATTCATCGGTAAGGTCTCAACCTCGGTCCCATCCTGGCGCTCCAGTTTGATCGACAGGACATCTACGGTGTAACTAACAAAATCGCCTTCCGCGTCGGTTAGGGCAATTAACACTTCACCGTTATCTCCCTGACCGGCGTCACTACTACCACCGCCACCACAGGCACCCAGGGTAAATCCACCCAGTATTAACATGCCGAAAAGGGCTACGTACTTTCGTAACCAGTTATTATTTAATTTTTGCACGACAAATCCTCCTATTTTAAAATCGGATGGCGCTCTACCAACCGGGTATCAGCTGGATATCGAATGGGCCATAGGAGAAATAACGCCTGGGCTTCAGATTGGTTGACAATGAAGAGTAAAAAGTTCGACCTTAAAAATTACGCTTTCGGAATAACACTTCGCACTGTTTTCACGTTATGCTAAAACGCTGAACATAATCCAGGTATTGATATGGGTCGTTACCGTCCCCCCGCACCAAAGTCTGCTCCCTATATTACTCACGAAGGTTATGACCGGCTTGAGCAAGAGTTGAACGCCCTGTGGAAACGTCGCGCCGATGTGACAAAAGCCCTGAGCGCCGCGGCGGCTGAAGGTGACCGCTCTGAGAATGCTGAGTATATTTACCGAAAAAAGGAACTGCGGGAGATCGACCGGCGCATCCGTTACCTGCAAAAACGCCTGCCAGAGTTGACCAAAGTAGATTCAGCCCCATCTGATCCGAGTAAAATCTTCTTTGGTGCCTGGGTCGAGCTCGAAAACGAGCAAGGCGAACGCTTTCAATATCGTATCGTTGGGGCCGACGAAATTGGGGTTGATCCCAGATATATCAGTATGGACGCGCCGTTAGCAAAAGGCCTGTTTAAACGCCAGATGGATGATGAAATTCAGGTCCAGAGCCCCAAAGGTGTATTATTTTATTCTATAATTTCAATAAGTTACTAAATATCGCCCCTACCCAAACAAGCCTAACCCGTGGTACAACCGGATACGTTATAATAGGCATCCGGTTCAAATATTGACTCAAAATTTAACAATAATTAATCAAATACTTGTCCTTTTTCGTGGGATATTTCGTGATAATGGACACACAGAAACGATAAAAAAACAAATAAAATGGAATTCGGAATCCCCCTTCTCGATTCTACTCCGATGCCAATATAAGTAGAGATTATCTTGTTATATGAAGAACCCGCTATACACACTTAAATCAGGCAGCATGGTTGAGAACTACCAAATCAACCGCGTACTAGGGGTGGGCGGTTTTGGTATTACCTATCAGGCTCATGATTTAAATCTTGATATGGCGGTGGCCATTAAAGAATATTTTCCCCATGGGCTGGCCGTTCGTGAAGCCGATGGCAAACAAGTCGGTGCAAAATCAAAGAAAGATGAACATGTCTATGAGTATGGACTACAACGATTTCTTGATGAAGCACGTATACTGGCTCAATTTAAAAACCAGAGCATTGTGCGTGTCTCCCGTTATGTTGAAAATCATGGTACGGGATACATTATCATGGAATACGAAGAAGGTGTGCCGTTAAGCCGTTATTTAATGCGTTGCAAAAAGCTAACTGAAGTTGAAATTAAAAATGTATTCAGACCAATCCTGCGTGGCCTAACCCATGTGCACGACAAAGAATTTTTACACCGCGATGTAAAACCCTCTAATATCTATTTACGAAAAAAAGGTTTACCGGTGCTACTGGATTTTGGCGCAGCCCGTCAGGCCTTAAATCAACATGGCCGCAGTGTCACTAATCTTGGAACACATGGTTACGCACCCATCGAGCAATTTACGACCCAGGAACGTCAGGGTCCCTGGTCAGATATTTATGGAGTGGGAGCAACCATCTATCATTGCATGGCTGGCTCGGCGCCGATGACTGCCCTTGATCGGGTTTCAGCTTTACATGGCGGACGCAAAGACCCAATGCATTCCGCAAAACTAATGGGTAAAAAGAAATTTTCAGGAGAGTTACTCGAGGCGGTGGACTGGATGTTAGGGGTTCGTCCCAAAGACCGGCCACAGGAAATCAACGAAATTGTCTCGGTTTTTTCTTTGACCAGCAATGAGCATAAAACGATTCTCTCTGATACCGATGTTGACTGGGATGCTGAACTGATTGCGCAAGCCGAACGGCATCTCGCTAAATATTTAGGCCCGCTTGCACAAACTCTTGTTAAACAAAGTATGAGCAAATCCACTAGTATTGAGGATCTCTATCGTATATTAGGGAGTCACATCGACATAACTGAAGAACGCGACTTATTTCTACGCAGTATTCAGGCCAGTTCATCGCTCACCTCTAAAATCAAAAAAACTAAAGGTCATGCCATACGTAATAAAAGTATTTCGGAGCAAAAGACGATTGTTAGCCCGCGTGTGAGTGATAACATGATAAAGATCATGGAAGAGCAACTTGCTTCACAAATCGGCCCGCTGGCAGTTATGCTGGTTAAACAAGCCGTAAAAAGTGGTGCGAATATAGAATCCATTATTGATATATTATGCGAAGAATTACCAACGGAAGAAGATCGAAACCAATTCCGGCAACAGTGTGTTTTTTAAAATACTAATAAATCAGAAACGTATATGCGCATAGCCACTAAATTTAATCTTGTCTTGATCACTATCCTGTCCATGGCCCTGGCCGGCGCTGGCTATTTTAGTTATGAACTGTTACAAAAAAATGCCCGTCGCGAGGTTGTCGATCATGCGGGAATGATGATGGAAACGGCATTGGCTATTCGCGGTTATACTGTGAATGAAGTGCGTCCGTTATTGAAGGCACAGATGCAGCATACGTTTTTACCGCAATCCGTTCCGGCTTATGCCGCGACAAAGAGTTTTGAGACTTTGCGTAAGCAACCTGAACATCGTGAGTATTCTTACAAAGAAGCCACTCTCAACCCCACTAATCCATTAAACCGCGCGACCGATTGGGAAAATGATATTATTCGTGCCTTTCGTGATGGTGCGACAGACGAGCAAGTGATGACGGTGCGTGAAACACCACGCGGCCCGTTACTCCATCTGGCCCGACCGATTCAAATAAAAAAACCGGGGTGTTTAACCTGTCATGGACGTGCCGACGATGCCCCTGAATCCATGTTGGCGCTCTATAACAGTCGTAGCAATGGCTTTGGATGGAAACTAAATGAAATTGTTGGTGCACAGATTGTTACCGTGCCAATATCCGTTCCCAGAGAAGCTGCGAACCAGGCATTTATTAATTTCATGTTAATGATGATCGGAATTTTTGTATTCATGATCATTGCCTTAAATATTTTGTTGCGCAGAATTATTATCAAACCCATCATACGAATGGCCAAGCAGGCCGATGAAATTAGTATGGGACAAATGACCTCACCTGAATTTAATGAGGCGGGTAACGATGAGCTGTCAACACTAGGAACTTCGTTTAACCGTATGCGCCGCAGCCTGCAAAAAGCCATCCGCATGCTGGAAGATAAATCTTCAGGAAAATAACTTATTCCTGGCGAAAAGTTTAATTTAGGATCTACAAATCAAAGTCATCGCCAATTTCTCGCTTGAGACGGCACTCCTCTAAATAATCTTCAAGTTTCCGACGGTGTGCAGATGAAAATTTTCCCTTAGTGGTTACTGGCTGAGATGTCTCTTTATAAACCTCTTCGAAAAAATCAGCATCGATAGCAAACTCACCACTATCAATGAGCTCATCGGTACGTTCTTTTAATTGTGCTTGCGCATTCTTAGACAGGGTGGCTCTATCTTGCTTAGACATAAACGGCACTCCTTAGCAAAAATTCTGGTTCGTTCGATTCTTGCAATCCAATATTACCCACAGATTAAACGCGATGAATAAGACTGATATTTTATAAATAGTGCGTAATAGTTACGTTGTCAAACGCGAGATACCGTTTTGTTCACAATTTGAAAGATTGTTGAACAAAAGCAAACATTCGGGCATAAAAAAACCCTCTGCTTGATCATTGTTCGATCTCCACAGAGGGTTTCAGAACACGAGTTATTCGCGTATTTTTTCTTCTCTAGAATGGGATGTCATCATCGAAATCACCTGCTGGGGCCATTTGTGGTTCCGGGCTGCCGCCGTAATTTGATCCCTGATTTGATCCGGGATTTGCTCCGGGATTCTGCCCTGCATTCTGTTGTCCTGCTGGCGCCTGTTGTCCGTAATTATTGTTAGGCGCACCGGCACTGGCTCCTGCACGGGTATCCAGCATTTGCATTTCGCTAGCCACAATCTCAGTGGTGTAACGATCCTGGCCTTGATTGTCCTGCCATTTTTTCGTTTGCAGTTTGCCTTCGACGTAAATTCGCGAGCCTTTTTTCAAATATTCTCCGGCAATTTCTGCCAGTCGGCGCCAGAATACGACTCGATGCCACTCGGTACGTTCCTGTTGTTCACCGGTATTTTTATCTTTCCAACTCTCTGAAGTCGCAATGGTAACGTTCGCAACCGCTTGCCCATTGGCCATATATCGAACCTCAGGATCCTTTCCCAGGTTACCGATTAAAATCACTTTATTCACACCTCTGGCCATTAAATCTCTCCTATAATCAACTAGTTAGCACGTTATGTATAAAATATATCAATTTAATATATTCACTCGTCTTTCTGGCCGTTAGAGTAATCAAGCAATGCTTCTCTGTCGAGGGCTTTCTGATCCACTTTTAAGTAGGCAACCTCATCCTCGGGGATCACCACTGCCTCTGCTACACCCCGTATCGCCGTCAGATGCATTACCAGCTCCTGAGCTTGAGACTTATCAATCGGTCCGATATTGACTAATTCACTGCTTAAATAGGGTGGCTGGCGCATTGATATGACCATACCAAGCCAGAGACCAACTAATACGGCATTAAGCACAAAGACCTGGTCAGCCCCGAAATTCTGGCTCACCCAGCCGGCACTGGTCGCACCAACAAAAGCCCCCAGGAACTGGGCGCTGGAAAAGGCCCCCATTGCGGTGCCTTTGTGGGCCGCGGGAGCAAATTTTGCGATTAACGAGGGCAGACTTGCTTCGAGTAAGTTAAAACCGACAAAAAATAACCACAGGCACATGACCAGCACCCACCAGCTCTTGTGCTGCCACCAGATAAGTAAGCAAGCACTCGCTAATGCCAGCACGGCCAATATAACCACTTGTTTTAATTGGCGTTTTTTCTCGCCAATCACGATAAAAGGAATCACCAAAACCAGTGACAGAGCCATAACCGGTAAATACACCTGCCAATGCAGTGATACATCAAATTGATGCGTTTTTACCCAGATTAACGGCAAGGAAAACATGGTTGCCGTCATCACAAAATGCAGTACAAATACGCCCAGATCGAGACGCAACAGTTGAGGGTGTCTTAAGACTCGCCCTAACCAGTTAAATTCAACCTCTGTATCACGGTGAAACCGGGTGGTGATTGGGGTGGGTACGACCACCATAATAATCACCATTGCAAACACGGCCAACACAGCAGTCGTCCAGAAGATGCCGGATACACCAAACCAACTATGCAGTACTGGCCCCATAATAATGGCGATCGCAAAGGCTAAACCGATGCTCATTCCGATTGAGGCCATCACTTTCATGCGATGCTCTTCCCGGGTCAAATCAGCGGCCATGGCCATCACCGCACTGGCGATAGCCCCAGAGCCCTGCATCGCCCGGCCAATGATGACCCCGGTAACGCTATCGGCCAGGGCGGCTACCACGCTACCCAGGGCAAAGACCAACAGGCCACCAATGATGATGGGTTTGCGCCCAACTCGATCGGAAAGACGACCCAACGGGATCTGAAATATGGCCTGGGTTAAGCCATAGATACCAATCGCGATCCCCGCCAGAGTGGGGGTAAATCCTTCGAGATTCTCTGCATAGATGGCAAAAACCGGCAACACCATAAACAGGCCCAGCATGCGGGTGGCAAACACCCCTGACAAGGCAACAGCCACACGTTTTTCACTGGAATTCATTGAGTTCGGTTGTGTCACGTAAGAATCTTTTATTGTTTTGCTTTAATGTTATCGATGACTTTGCATCAAGTACCTTAAGGAGCGTATATTAGCAGGTTTGGATTTGCCTGAGTAAAAGAGTTGTTATGGATACTATTCACATCCGTGGGGCCCGCACCCACAATCTGAAAGACATTGACCTGGATCTACCGCGTGACAAAATGATCGTGGTGACGGGATTATCTGGATCGGGGAAATCCTCGCTGGCCTTCGATACCATCTATGCCGAAGGGCAACGCCGTTATGTCGAATCCTTGTCTTCGTATGCGCGGCAATTTTTATCGATGATGGAAAAACCGGATGTGGATCATATTGAAGGTCTGTCACCCGCTATTTCGATCGAACAAAAGTCTACATCACACAACCCCCGCTCAACGGTTGGAACCATAACCGAAATCTACGATTATTTGCGCCTGCTGTTCGCGCGCGCCGGTGAACCACACTGCCCAGACCATGACATCGTATTGGATGCACAAACCGTCAGTCAGATGGTCGATCAAATTCTTAGCTTTGAGGAAGGCACAAAATTAATGCTACTGGCACCGGTTATTGAAGATCGCAAAGGTGAGCATTTATCCGTATTCGATTCCCTGCGTGCCGATGGTTTTATTCGTGCCCGTATCGATGGTGATGTTTATGAACTGGATGATCCACCGACCCTCGACCTTCGTCGCAAGCATACGATTGAAGTGGTCGTTGATCGATTCAAAGTTCGTGATGATGTAAAACAACGTCTGGCGGATTCTATAGAAACCGCTTTAATGCTTGCTGACGGTCGTTGTCGTATCGCGTTCATGGATGGTGATCAAGATGACATAATTTTCTCGGCTCGCTTTGCCTGCCCTGAATGCGGTTACTCAATCACCGAACTGGAACCCCGTCTGTTTTCATTTAACAATCCAGCTGGTGCCTGCCCGAGTTGTGACGGTCTGGGGATACGACAATATTTTGATCCTAACCGTGTGGTTGCGGTACCTGAGTTAAGTTTAAGTGCAGGTGCCATTCGCGGTTGGGATAAACGCAATATGTATTATTTCCAGATGCTCACTTCATTAAGTAAGCATTATGGATTTGATATGGACAAACCCTTTGCCAAACTTGCGAAAAAATATCGCGAGATCATTTTACATGGCAGTGGTGATGAGAAGATCAAGTTTACTTATTATAAAGACAAAGGCAGTCGACATGTTAAAACGCAAACCTTTGAAGGCATTATACCTAACATGGTGCGGCGTTACCGTGAAACAGAATCCAATGCGGTACGTGAAGAACTAACCAAATATCTGTCTCACCAACACTGTCCTGAATGTGATGGGAGCCGACTTAACGTCGCTGCTCGCCATGTCTTTATTACTGAAAAGACCTTACCCGAATTGACCGACCTTCCAATCGAACACTGCAAGTCTTTCTTTGAGCAATTATCGCTACCCGGACGACGTGGGGAGATTGCTGACAAAATCGTTAAAGAGATAAATGATCGGCTTAGCTTTTTAGTTAATGTCGGCCTTGAATATCTAACACTGAATCGCTCGGCTGATACTTTGTCAGGTGGTGAAGCCCAACGTATTCGCTTGGCCAGTCAGATTGGTGCCGGACTGGTTGGTGTAATGTATATACTGGATGAACCCTCCATTGGATTGCACCAACGTGACAATACCCGATTATTAAATACTCTCACCTACCTGCGCGATATCGGTAATACCGTTATCGTAGTTGAGCATGATGAGGAAGCAATCAGTTCAGCTGATTATGTCATTGATATCGGCCCTGGTGCGGGCGTTCATGGCGGGCAAGTCGTTGCCCAGGGCACACCTGAAGAGATTATAAATAATTCCGCGTCATTAACGGGTCAGTATCTATCCGGAGTTAAACAAATTCAGATACCTGAAAAAAGAACCAAGCCTGATCCGGATCGCCAACTTTCTATATACGGTGCCTCAGGTAATAACCTGAAGTCCGTTGACATATCCATCCCTATAGGATTAATGACGGCCATCACCGGAGTCTCAGGATCAGGTAAATCTACCTTAATCAATGATACATTATATAAAACAGCGGCCATTGAAATAAATGGCGCTTCTGGTGAAGCCGCTGAGCACGACTCTATCGAAGGTCTTGATGAATTCGATAAAATTGTTGACATTGATCAAAGCCCAATAGGACGCACGCCGCGATCTAATCCAGCAACCTACACGGGTCTGTTCACACCCATTCGTGAATTGTTTTCAGGAACACAAGAGGCTCGCTCACGAGGTTATAACCCGGGCCGTTTCAGTTTTAATGTTAAAGGTGGGCGCTGCGAAGCCTGTCAGGGTGACGGCGTTATTAAAGTCGAGATGCATTTTCTTCCCGATATTTATGTGCCTTGTGATATTTGTAAAGGTAAACGCTATAATCGTGAAACCCTGGAAATTCGTTACAAAGGAAAAAATATTTATGAAGTGCTAGAGATGACCGTCGAAGATGCGCTAGTATTTTTTACTGCTGTTCCGGTGATTAAACGCAAACTTCAAACATTGATGGACGTCGGTCTCAGTTATATACGTCTTGGTCAAAATGCCACAACACTATCGGGCGGAGAAGCGCAACGCATTAAGTTATCTCGTGAACTCTCAAAAAGAGACACCGGCAACACCTTGTACATTCTTGATGAACCAACCACTGGATTGCATTTTCACGATATCGAACAATTGTTGCATGTGTTACACAGGCTGCGCGATCATGGTAATACTATCGTTGTCATTGAGCATAACCTCGATGTCATCAAGACCTGTGACTGGGTGATTGATCTTGGTCCTGAAGGTGGGCACAAAGGCGGAGAAATCTTAGTAACCGGTACCCCGGAAAAAGTCGCTAATCATAAACTTTCTTACACGGGTCAGTATCTAAAGCCCCTGTTAGCTAAGGCACATGCCCCAAAGATAAGACAAAAACAACGTGCCTGAGATTACTTTTGTTACCAACGCCCGCCGATAGTTAAGGCTATCGAACCAGCATCAAATGTCTTACTAGTATTTCCTAAAGTTGGTAAACGATCATAATCAAGATCCGTATAGACCAGACCAACATAGGCTTTTTCAGTAAAGAAATAATTTATTTGTGCCGTCCAACCAAGTGAATCATCAAATTCAGAATCAGCCACCGATGCCGCACCACTACCATCTACCTCAACATTAAAATGATAAGTATAACCACCGCCAAAACGCCAGTCACCGGCCTTATATAACAAAATAAATTGGTGCGTAAAACGAGTAAAATCAATATCACCATCGACTGCAGAAATATTATCGTACTTCCAGCCCCCAGTTAGCCGGCCTTCGATACTTCCCATGTCCCAGGCAATTCCCAGATCGAGTGCGAAAAATTCGCCCGCCTTAATTGTTGACGACGAACCATCAGTAAACGTAGCTGTGATTAAATCATCACCGCCGGAGTGGATCCCCAGTTCAGCTAAAAAATCAAGGGATGCCATCGCTGTTGAACTAGATAACGTTAAAATCGTTGTAAGTATTAATCCTTTAATTTGCATAATTTCCCCCAAATTCGATTTATAATCTTAATGATCAATGCGACTATTGTAACTGGTTTATCTTCCTGCTGTAAAAATTTGACCAATTTTTAAACTCAATTGTTTCCTGGCATTGCCTTGATTTAATGCTATTTCAACCAAACCCATTGAATTCGTATACCAAAAAGGTTCGTTTATACCTATCGCAGAGAATGTCTCTGCAAATCTTATTTTTATTCCATTTAAGGTAAGTATTCTATTTGATGCTATCATATTGCCGCGTCGTCCAGTCACAGCATTACCAAAACCATCGAAATATATAATTTCATCAATATCATCTGACCAGTCTTTTCCAACCAGGCTCTCTGCAGTTATCTCACTAAAACTATCCAAATCGTTGTTTAAATAATTAGTTATTGCAGGCGCAAACACATCGCGCCCATGGAAAGTTTTCGATATTGATTCTGATTTCGTTGCTATTTCATAACAGACAACATTTTCTGCTCTTAGAATTATGGCTGCAAACAGACCATTGTCAGGCCCACAATAGGCTACTCCATCAGCAATTATAAGTACCGGGCGTCGATCATTTGATCCAACTCCTGGATCAACAATTGCCAGACATGAGTCTCCGTTTGAGAATTGTTGCGATAGAGCAGCAAGAAGATAGGCGCTTGCTCTGGGATTAAATTTTGGCGCATCATGCATAAGATCAATACAGTTTATTTCTTCTGTGTGCCGTGTTAATACTGACTTCATTTCACCTACATATGGTCCGTTAACACTGAAATCGGTGAATATATGAATTCGTTTCATTGTAAATAAACCTTATTGATTAGAATTTTTTTACTTTTTTCAAGCTTACTCATCACTAGCATAATTGCTTCAATATTATCCATATCCATAATTCGAGTCTTCGGTGAGTTTTTTATGGTTTCAATTTCAATCCGTAAAATATTTTTTCCCGGTTTTAATGTAAATGACTGCGTGTAACGATCATTGAATGCATTCATATATAAACGGTGCAATTTATCATGAATACGTATCGATAAAGTCATTTTTTTGGATTCTAAATTTTCAACATCGATATTTAATTTGTTGTAATCAGTCCATTTCTTATAGAAGTGTCTTAACTCAATACTTGAGTACTGATAACCTGGCTTAAACTCGCTTAACAAACCCAATTTGTTTTCTTTCAAGAAGATAGTCGATGAATTGCCTTTCCAGCGTGTTTTTTCAAATGGGCTTGAAAAATCACTCAATACCGGCGCTTGTTTTAAAATTATTACTTCATCGATGAATGATCTAACCGTCGGCCAACCCAAGATTATGGATAATGCAAAAATTAAAGTGATATTTGCATAAGTTTTGAATTTCATCTTACTTAAATCGGCTGCATATATTCCTATTACAAGAAGACTCCCTACCATGCTTAATTTAATATCAATCCAGGATGTCTGTCGTCCGACTTTTGACTGCACCCATTCAATGCAAGTGCTCACAACTAATGTCACAATCAATATCATCAGGATACGTTTATTATCCAAAGGTCGAAACCAGCTAATGATATTTATAATAAATAACCAAAAAACAAAAAAGACAATCACATGGCTACTATTCCAGAGCTCATTCATGAGACGGCTTTCATTACTGCTTGCACTCAACATAAAAAATCCAAACAACGTTAAGATTATAAATAGAATAAACAGTAATTTTGATTTAAAAATTTTTATTACGGACATTTTTTCTACACACATAAAAAAACCGGGTAAACCCGGTTTTTTTAAATGTTAATATCAAGCTAGACCTGAATTAACTTATTCTTCACTAGCAGTGTCATCCTCGACAGGACGATCGACCAACTCAACAATCGCCATCGGTGCATTGTCCCCAGTACGGAAACCACACTTCAGGATACGCAGATAACCACCAGGACGAGCTTCATAGCGAGGACCTAATTCATTAAATAATTTAGTCACAACACCACGATCACGGGTACGATCAAAAGCTAATCGTCGATTCGCTTTACGATGAGAACTGTTACGATTTAGCTGTCGACCACTTTGACGATGACGCATTTTACTTACCCTTCAATACTTGTGTTAAGCGGCTGACTCTTTGTCTTTTAAACTCGCTGGAGGCCAGTTTTCAAGACGCATACCTAACGAAAGACCACGTGACGCTAATACGTCTTTGATCTCTGTTAAAGATTTCTTACCTAAATTAGGAGTCTTTAACAGTTCCACTTCGGTACGTTGAATCAAATCACCAATATAATAAATCTGCTCTGCCTTTAAACAATTTGCAGAACGGACAGTTAATTCTAAATCATCAACCGGACGTAACAAGATTGGATCAACTTCAGGTTCAGCTGCCTGTGTTTCCTCTTCCTGTTTACCTGATAAATCAACAAATGCACCCAGCTGATCTTGCAGGATGGTTGCTGCAGCACGAATTGCCGCCTCAGGCTCTAGCGTACCATTGGTTTCCAGATCAATAATCAGTTTATCCAGATCCGTACGTTGCTCAACACGAGCACTGTCGACGACATACGCAATACGATGAATAGGGCTGAAGCTCGCATCAATTTGTAAACGACCAATTGGGCGGTCTTCATCTTCATCAGACTTACGTACACTAGCGGGTTCATAACCACGGCCAGAACGCACTTTTAAGACCATATTAAGCTCACCAGCCTTGGTCAGGTTAGCAATAACATGATCTGGATTAATTATTTCAACGTTGTGATCTACAGAAATATCGCCCGCCGTAATCGGACCAGGACCTTTCTTGTTCACCGTTAAATTTGCTTCCGTTGCGCCTTCCATGCGAATGGCGACACCTTTAAGATTTAGCAAAATTTCGACTACATCTTCTTGTACGCCTTCAATCGTGGTGTATTCATGTAAGACACCTTCAATTTCAGCTTCAACAATGGCACAACCATTCATAGAAGAAAGTAATATACGACGTAACGCGTTACCTAAAGTATGGCCAAAACCACGTTCAAGTGGTTCAAGTACAACACGTGCGTGTGTGTCGTTGATTTGTTGAACATCAACTATTCGTGGCTTCAAAAAATCTGAGACTGAGCCCTGCATAAACTCCCTCTCTCGGTTAGGGGAAAATTATTTCTAGTTTGCGAAAATTTAAATCAACACAAACCAACTATCGATTACTTGGAGTAAAGTTCCACAACCAAGTGTTCATTAATATCTGATGGTAAATCACTGCGTTCAGGTACTGATTTAAACGTGCCTTCCATCTTTTTGCTGTTTACTTCCAGCCAGTCAGAAACACCACGTGTTTCAGCCATTTCTAATGCACCTTTAATACGCAATTGTGCTTTGGCTTTATCAGATACTGAAATCACATCGCCCGGTTTAATCTGGATCGATGGGATATTTGCTTTCGTACCATTCAAGCTGATCGCATTGTGGCGGATAAGCTGACGTGCCTCAGTGCGTGAAGCACCAAAACCCATACGATAGACTACGTTATCCATACGAGTCTCTAAAAGCTCAAGTAAGTTTTCACCAGTAGAACCTTTACGACGATCCGCGGCCTTGTAATAAGAGCGGAATTGTTTCTCTAGAACACCATAGGTACGACGTAATTTTTGTTTCTCACGTAATTGAGTTGCGTAGTCCGATAAACGACCACGTTTCGCACCGTGTTGACCAGGAGGTGTTGGGCGTGATTCGATCGCACACTTGCTACTGAAGCACTTTTCACCTTTAAGAAATAGTTTGTCACCTTCACGACGGCACAAACGACAAACAGGACCTATATAACGAGCCATTATTTTCTCCAGCTACACGCGACGTTTCTTCGGAGGGCGACAACCATTATGAGGAATGGGTGTTACATCCGAAATATTTGTAATTCGAAAACCTTTGGCATTTAATGCACGAACTGCCGATTCACGGCCAGGTCCAGGACCCTTTACACACACTTCTAAATTTTTCATGCCATATTCTTGGGCTTTTTCGCCCGCACGTTCTGCGGCTACCTGTGCAGCAAAAGGGGTGCTTTTACGTGAACCACGGAAACCAGAACCACCTGCTGTTGCCCAGCAAAGCGCATTACCCTGACGATCAGTAATGGTCACGATAGTGTTATTAAAAGAAGCAT
>CAMYOL010000072.1 GCA_947260005.1 uncultured Ectothiorhodospiraceae bacterium | reverse complement strand
TATTAACCGTTATTTTGAATAACATAAATCATGTCAAGCCCGGTTCATTATAACCGGGCTTTTCCTTTGTAAATACTAATCTGTCAGCGTATACTTTGAGCTCAAATGGAAAATCAAAAGAGCCCTTATATGTTGACTGTTGCCCCAATTAAGGATGAAAATATAATTCCTGTGACAGAAGAGCAGCAGAAGCTGTTTGGAATTGAGAAGCTAAATATTTCACGCTCCAACTTACCACTGATTACACATGTGGATTATTCTGCAAGATTGCAAACGATCCATAAGGATACCAACCCAGGATTTTACAAGCTTCTTTCGGAATTTGATAAACGTACAGAGTGTCCTTATGCGAGGCAGAAAACAATTTTGGTTAGCTCCTATTTATAATTGTATTGCTTTTGTTGGGCGCGCTGATTTTATTAACGAAAGAGTCTGCAGTTGCCTCCCCTTTTTATCTATACATTGTTTTAAGCAGAAAAGGCACCGCTATGGCTTAATTGCACTGGATAGTTTTTAGTTGTAATATAGTTTAAATATCAAATAAGGTTGATTACCTGATGAGAACAGCTACTAAAATTTTGCTAAATATAATTTGTATGATTTTATTTAATACTTGTTATGCGTCCGACTCTGAGAATACTGGTATGACCAAACTTAACTTAGAAAAAATTCGTAAGCTTGAATCAATGGCAATATATTTCGGACATCATTCTGTTGGAAATAATATTGTAAATGGTATTAATGATATATTGTCTGAAATTGAAGGGAATAATATAAGAGTTATAATGACGACAAATGCGAATGATATCAAAGCTGGAGTTTTTGCACATTCATCAGTAGGAGAAAATTACAAACCATTATCCAAGGATCTCGAGTTTGCACAAAATGTGATCGAAATATCTAAAGTATCGAAAATTGATGTTGCATTTTACAAATATTGTTATGTTGACATACAACATGATACTGATACTGAAGCTTTATTTAAAACCTATAAACAGAATTATGACCTTTTGGCCGCATCAAAACCAGATATTAAATTTATTCACCTGACGACACCACTTACTGTCGTTCAAAAAGGTCCAAGAGCGTGGATTAAAAAGATTTTAGGCAGGCCTTTAGGCGGATATGCTAAAAATGCTAAACGTGGTGAGTTTAATAAATTACTAAGAAAAACATATGGAAGTTCCGGAGAAATATTTGATTTGGCAAGGTTTGAATCAACATATCCAGATGGTTCTCGCGAAATGTTTGAACAGGATGGTCAGCAATATGAGGCCTTGATTGAAGACTACGCATCCGACGGAAGGCATTTGAACGAGTTAGGTTCGAGGTATATTGGAAAAGAATTACTGCTCTTTCTAGCTGATGATTCGTGATAGATTATTAATTTATATGTATTGAGTATTTATTTGTAATTATTGCTGTTTAAAAAACATTACGGGTTTTTAAATATTGAATAATCTCGTCAACACAATCATCAATAGCTAACTCCCCGGTATTAATAGTTAATTCTGGTTTTTTTGGGATTTCATATGGAGACGAAACGCCAGTAAATTCTTTGATTTCTCCTTTTTTGGCTTTTTCATACAAGCCCTTAATATCACGCTGTTCGCAGATATTTAAAGAAGCTGCACAATATATCTCAATAAAATCACCATGAGGCGTTAGATTGCGGACAATTTCACGGTCTTTTTTATAAGGAGAGATAAATGCACTTAAGACAATTACTCCAGCCTCTAGAAATAACTTTGACACATTTCCTATACGACGGATGTTTTCGGTTCTATCAGCTTCTGAAAAGCCGAGATCGCCACAAAGACCGTGACGCACATTATCGCCATCCAGGACAAATGTGCTGCAATGCATTTGATGTAATCGCTCTTCCACAGAATGGGCGAGAGTGGATTTTCCTGCACCTGATAGCCCAGTGAACCACAATATCACACCCTTGTGTTTATGTAGCATCTCCCGGCGTTCACGGGTTACAGTTGCTTGATGCCACACGGTGTTGCTGCTTTTTTGATCAGTCATCCGATTTCGAGTTCTCGTTTATTTGTATATCGATGTATGCTTATTATGACATAATATATATTAACTCTCATACGATTAAAAACACTACACTTCATTTATGTATATAGATATTTTTAACGGTGATGCCGATGGAATTTGTGCGCTTCACCAACTCAGGTTAGCCAAACCAGTTGACAGTAGACTTATCACAGGGATTAAGCGTGATATCAGTTTGTTAAAACAAGTTTCTGCGAACAAAGGGGATAGGCTTACGGTTTTAGATATTTCATTAGACAAGAACCGTGATGCTCTGATATCCAGCTTAAAATCAGGAGCGATTGTTGATTATTATGATCATCATTTTGCGGGTGAGATTCCTGAGCACCCTAATCTCAATGCGAGTATTGACACAAGTCCTGACATTTGTACCAGCTTATTGGTCAATCAAGCACTAACTAATCAATATTTCCCGTGGGCAGTGACCGCAGCCTTCGGTGATAACCTATTTCAATCGGCCAAAAAGGTTGCAGAACTACTAAATTTACCGGTTGAGCAACTAGACGATCTCAAAACTTTAGGTATTTGTATCAATTATAATGGTTATGGTATGAGTCTTGATGACCTATTCTATCATCCAGCCGATTTGTATATGAAAATAAAGCCATATGAAAATCCAATAGATTTTATTCAAAATGACGAAGCTTTTGTTGTTTTAAAGGAGGGTTATGAGCAGGATATGAGTAAGGCTGCAGCAACGGTACCAGAATCAGATCAAGCCAATGGTACTATCATTATACTTCCTGACGATAAGTGGGCACGAAGAGTGAGTGGTGTTTATGGAAATGATTTGGCACAAACGTATCCAGAAAAAGCGCATGCAGTATTGACCACTAAAGGTGAGGGCAAGTATCAAGTAAGTGTTCGTGCTCCATTAAAAACAATGGTGGGCGCAGATGAATTATGCCGTCAATTTGAAACGGGCGGGGGGCGTCAGGCTGCGGCAGGGATTAACGAATTGCCAGACTCGCAACTTGAACACTTTTTAAAGAAGTTCCAGGCTCACTTTTAGCTAGGATGATTAGATAACCATTTTACAGGATAAACGCACCGGAGTAGATGTGAGAACCGGTTAGCTTAAAACGCAGCTTAATATTGGCATGAATGTTGTCGATATTAAATGTAATCTGAGCGATATTACTATCAAAATCTGGATGTATTGAACAATCTTGAAAACCTAACTTTAATTGCTGGTATTGATACGCACACTTGTAAACGGATTCTTTTAAACTAAATAGTAATTGCACAAGGCGGTCATATGTATGGGATGACTGTTTGTTAATCCAGAGTTTTTCAGCGTCGGTGCAAATAATTTTAGCGATATTGTTTTTAAGGTTTCTTATCGTTTCAACATCGAAACCTATGGACTTAATTTGATTAATGTTCGCAATAACAGCACCGCATTGATCTTTGCAGTGAGAAATACTACCGGAAAATTTATCAGGCCAGATGGGTTCGCGGTGTTCGCCTGATAAAATAGAGAAATCGTAATGTTCATGTAGTGCTAACAACTGTTTGGCGCACCACCGTCCAGTTGAAAATTCGAATTTTCGTTTATCGCTTGCTTGACGAATTATCTCGTATTCATCCGAATTCAACTGCGAAACGTAGTCGTTTACTGGCAAGATCAGTCCACTAACCTCAGTTGGAAATAAATGAGCTATTATTTCAGAAGATTCGTTTTGCGTGAGCTGGTTTATCACAAAGTAAATTTACTTTACGAATCCTTCAGGATTGTTTTTAAGTTTATATTCCCAGTCAAGTGAGGTCTTTACGATTACATCCAAATCATCATACTTTGGGGTCCAGTTTAGTCTTGTTTTTATTTCATCAGCAACAGAGATCAATACGGGGGGATCGCCAGCGCGTCGTTCTTCTTCAATAATATTTAATGCTTTACCATCGATTCGTTCAACAGTATCAAGGACTTCACGGACGCTATATCCATGACCGTAACCGACATTTAGTATGGTTGACTCACCTCCATTACGTAAATATTCCAAAGCTCGTAGATGTGCATTGGCTAGGTCTTCAACGTGGATGTAGTCGCGTACACCTGTACCATCATCAGTTGGATAATCGGTGCCAAAAATATAAACTTGATCGCGCTTTCCTACTGCAGCTTCACAGGCTACTTTAATTAATAATGTTGCTTTCGGTGTGGACTGTCCAATCCGACACTCAGGGTCAGAACCGGCAACATTAAAGTAACGTAGGGCGACATAGTTAAGGTCACTAGCAAAGCTAAGATCTTTTAACATCATTTCCGACATTAATTTAGATGAGCCATAAGGATTAATTGGAGCCGTAGGGGTGTCCTCTTTTGCTTTCCCTGATTCAGGTATGCCATACACAGCTGCCGTAGAGGAAAAGATAAAATTCTTTACGCCGTGCTTTTGGCATTGCTCCAAAAGGTTACGGGTGCTACAGGTGTTGTTCCAGTAATATTTTAATGGATCAGAAACTGATTCGGGGACAATGGTATGGGCGGCAAAATGAATCACAGTATCGACGTCATAGTCTTTAAGTGTTTTAGAAACAAGTGCGCTATCACCCGTATCACCACGGACAAAATCCCCGCTTAAGATCGAAGCTTCAAAGCCTGTCGACAAATTATCGAGTACAACAATCTTTTCTCCAGCTTCGCCGAGTTGTCTTACCGTGTGACTTCCAATGTAACCTGCACCACCTGATACTAAAATTGCCATGTTGTCCCTTTTACTAGCCATTAGCACATATATGCGCTGTCATATTTAAAATTCTATTTTATCTGATTTAGTTTTAAATTACTTTATTCACGTAAAATAAAAGGGCGGATAAATCCGCCCTTTGTGATAAGTTTGCTAACTTTTTAAACAGTATTATGGAAATGCCGGAATCTGAGGATCGAAACCTCGAATATCAGCTTCAGGATGACGCCCACGAACTAAATTCAGAACCTCATCAATACGCTTGTAGCGAACATCGACCATGTAGAGAATTTTCCCTGCTTCTACATCGTGTCGAAATTGTTTTAAATGAGTATTACTGACATTAATCGCAATCATACTCGAGGCAAAGGCGCCTAAGAACGCACCGCCAAGGGTTAAGGAGGCAATGGACCAGACTTCAATGCCCGGTACGATCATATCCATACTGACTGCTATTGCACTTAAAATCATGCCGGTTAAACCGCCAATGACGATACCAATCTGTAATCCATGAATAATATCCGACTTTTGCCGTAAATCAGCTTCGGGCAAATCCTCAAGTTCCATCTTATCTTGCGCGATAACATGTTGATGTCGCTCATCGATTTTGGCTAATAATAATTCGTTATGGACTACTTTGGCACTTTTTACATCTGGGAGAAGGAAATACAAACGCCGTCTCATACAACACCTCCTTGGAACATAGAATTGTGTGAATGAGAATGGTCTGGGTGGGCCATTCACTTAAAGTATAGACAAGAAATATCAGGCTGCGTTGCAATAAAAACCATGTATTATACAAGGGAATATCTCAACTGGAATAAGACGTTTACTCGTTAAGTCGTTATCATACGGCAGTTTTTTACTGAAAGAGGCCACTCAGCCAATGCAATTTTTGCCTATTTTTATGAATATTCGTAATCAAACCTGTCTGGTTGTAGGTGGAGGTCAGGTAGCAGCTCGAAAGGTCTATCTAATTGACCGGGCAGGTGGTAAAACGAAAGTCGTCTCTCCATCACTCTGTGATGAGCTGGCGCGTTGGGCGCAAACCGGGTCGCTTGAGCATCTTGAACGTGAATTCAGTGCGGATGACATAAATGGAGCCAAATTAGTGGTTGCGGCCACGAATGATGCGGAATTGAACCGTACTGTGTCAGAACTGGCTAAGGCTCAGGGTATCCCCGTAAATGTGGTCGATAACCCTGACCTATGCAGCTATATCATGCCCTCGGTGATTGATCGTAGCCCGGTCCAGATCGCCATTTCCACCGGAGGCGCCTCGCCCGTATTAGCGCGGCTTTTACGGGCCAAGCTGGAAACCTTTATCCCAGCAGCATATGGACGCTTAGCCACCTTCTTAGAACGCTTTAGAAGCAAGGTGAAGGCTAGATTTGCTGGAAATACCGATGAGATTCGTCATTTCTGGGAAGGGGTCTTAGAAGGGCCCATCGCTGATAAATTGGTGGCAGGCAAAGATATCGAAGCAGAATCTGACCTTGAGAAGGCCATCGATGAGGCCGAGATCTCAGGACATCATGGTGAGGTCTACTTAGTTGGAGCTGGGCCAGGCGACCCAGATTTGCTCACTTTTCGAGCGCTAAGGTTGATGCAAAGGGCTGACGTAGTTGTTTACGACCGGTTGGTTTCCGCCCCTATTTTGGATTTGGTTCGTCGTGATGCTGAATTTATCTATGCAGGTAAAGAACGCGATAAACATACCTTACCTCAAGAAGGTATTAATGCTTTATTGGTTCGTATCGCAAAAGAAGGTAAAAAGGTTTTGCGATTGAAAGGCGGTGATCCTTTTATATTCGGTCGCGGCGGTGAAGAAATTGAAACCTTAATGGAAGAGGGTGTCCCATTTCAAGTAGTGCCTGGTATCACTGCCGCGGCGGGCTGCTCTTCCTATGCTGGTATCCCGTTAACACACCGTGATTATGTGCAGTCTTGTATGTTTGTTACCGGACATTTAAAAGATGGGAGTACCAATCTTAACTGGGATGTCATTGCTCAACCAAATCAGACGGTTGTTTTCTATATGGGTTTACACACTATTGCGCCTTTGTGTGAGAATTTGATTAAACATGGTCTTGATGCCAGCACACCTGCAGCCTTAGTTGAGCAGGGTACAACCCAAAACCAGCGTGTGCATATCGGAGATCTTAGCTCGCTGGCTGAGCTTGTTGTACAGAATAATGTTAAACCGCCAACATTGATCATCGTTGGGAATGTCGTCAAGCTCCACGAAAAACTAAAATGGTTTGAACCGGCTGGAGAAAAAACTAGTTCTTATCCAACAGCTGGGAAGTAATCAGAAAAGTTACGATATTTGTTCACTTGGATGTAATAATTTATATAAACTTGGCACAATTATTAGGCTGACTAGCATAGAGAAAAATAATCCCCACACGATTACGATGGCCAGTGGCTGCAACATCTCAGATCCACGTCCTAAACCAAGCGCTAATGGCATCATGCCGAACACCGTGGTTAAGGTTGTCATTAATATTGGACGCAAACGAAGTTTTACCGCATTAAAAATAGCTTGTTCTATAGATTGTCCACTCTCTCGTTGGATCTCAATCTGTTCAACCAGAACAATCGCATTATTTACTACGATGCCAGCTAACATGATTATCCCCAATTTGACGGGCATAGAAATAATTAAGCCACCTGGTAAGTCCGATAACCATAAACCCAATGCAACGCCAATCAAACCGAAAGGTAAGCTGAATAAGATTATTAATGGATTAAGAAATGATTCATATTGTATTGCCATGACGACATAGACTAAAAATATTGCCAATGCGATTAAGATAATTCCTGTTCGTTGGCTATCCTGTAAAGTTTTAGTGGCGCCGCCGTCATATAAGGCATAACCGTCGGGTAAAGGTAAGTTGCTTAATTTCGACTCAATTTCATATATGATATTTTTTAAGTCTGCGTGGGCAGTTAATGATGCGCTTACTTCAACTATACGGCGCTGGTTGTCTCGTTTAATGAATTGTGGTGATTGGGTGAATGTAGGCGAGGCTACTTCAATTAAACGAATTGGTTTTTCATTTTTGAAACCAACCAGGATATTATTTAAATCATCACGTGTGGTAATCGAATTTGCAGGAAGACGTATTCTAATGTTATGGGCACGATCACCCTCCAGAAACGTCGAAACAACCTTTCCTTCAAGCGCTACTTGTAAAGCGTCACCAATGGCAGTTGTGGTGATCCCAAGATTAGCAGCGCGTTCATTATCAATATTAACGCTAATTTCCTCTCGGACTTCTTCATACGTTTGACTTAGGTTGCGCAGGCCTTTAATATTTTTTGTGCGAGCAACAATGTCTGCACCAATTTTTTCAAGCTTGTTAATGTCATTTCCCATCACTCGAATGCTAATATCATCATCACCATGGCCGATGCGAATTCCTCGGACACCTCGATTGCGGACATAGGTAGTGATTCCAACTAAATTAAGTTCGCTAATTTTATTATTGATTATATTTATCCATGTGCTCGATTTATATTGAGGGTATAAAGTGATAATAAAGCTACTACTATTGCTTGTGAGACGCTCAGTTCGACCATAAACGGAGCCTCCAGAGGTGGTAAATACATCTTTAATTTCTGGTTGTGCTAATAACATGTTTTCTAAGATTGTGGCAACCTCGTCCATGCTGTTGAATTGTGTACCTGTGTCGGCGTGGACATAGAGTTTCATTTCGCCTTCATCAATTTGCGGTAAAAACGTTTCTTTACTAAACACAAATATGTAAATGACAGCAATAATCCACAACGGAATAAGAAGTAAAAATGGTTTCCAAGATAAGTGCAGCACTTTTGATACTATTTTAATTAGTAACAAGTTAAGATAAAGGAGTATACGATCAATTATTTGTGTTATTTTTGATGTAGTGATTTTGGTGTTAATAACTCGCGCGCCTAGGCTGGGTACGATTGTTAATGCAACCAGTAACGATGCAGTAATAGCGGCGGTTAATGTAAATATTAGATCGCTAAAGAGTAATCCAATTATCCCTGAGATGAACAGAAAGGGTAAAATAGCAGCGAGATTAGTACTGGTAGATGCGACAATAGCACTATTAATTTCGGTAGCTGCGGTTATTGATGCAGAAATAGGTTGTTCCTCAGCTAATTGGTGGCGAGTAATATTTTCCAACATGATGATGGTGCTATCTATTAGTAGACCAACACCCAAGGCAATTCCTCCAAGCGTCATAATATTAAGAGTAAGGTTACCGAGAGACATAATAATAAATGTCACCAGGATTGCCATGGGGATGGCTGTCCCGATAATTAAGGTGCGGCGTAGATCGCCTAAAAAAGCATAGACGACTATCATTGCCAGCAAGGCCCCACTGAATGCTGCAAGACCGGCATTTCTAAGTGCATAGCGAATGAAAGTAGATTGATCATCTATAGTACCAATTTTGATATCATCTGGGATTAATTTCTCGGTTCTTAACCACTCGAGTCGTTGATTTATGGTATCAACAACGGTGACAGTATTCGCCTGTGGTTGCTTTTGTATGGATAGTTTTATAGAAGGGTTTTTATTAAGTCTTACCCGTAATCGTTCATCTTCATATAAATCAATGACCCGGGAAACATCAGATAATCGAATTATTTTAGAGTTCGAATTATTGCTGTTCCATAGTGGTAATCGTTTTATTTCATCAACAGAATTGAAGCGAGCGAAAGCACGGACACTAATTTCTCGATTTTTAGTTAATAGACGCCCACCTGGCATTTCAATATTGTTATTTCTTATTATATTGCCAAGTTCATTAAAGCTATAACCAAAGCTCGCCAGGCGCTCCTGATCGATAATAATTTGTATTTCGCGTTTGTTACCACCGCCAATTTCGGCAGCAGCGACTCCTGGTAGATTCACAAACCATCGGCTAAAATTATAATCCACCCATTCGCGTAATCTAACTGGGTCCAGTGTGTTGGAACCAACAGCCAATTCTATAACCGGAATTTGAGAAGGATCTCGTTTATATATTATAGGAGGATCAATACCATCGGGTAAAAATCGTTTAGCTCTATCAAGTCGTGAGCTGGCATCGCGCAATGCGAGATCTATATCGGTTCCATATGGAAAACTAATATAAATTCGACTTTCACCTTCCGAAGTGCTGGACTGAACGGAAATTGCCCCCTCGGTTATCGCCAGTTGTTCTTCTAATTGCCGAGTGACTTGATCTTCCATAATAACTGCAGGAACACCGGGTTGTCTAACTACGACACGAATTTCCGGGTAAATTATGTGAGGTAATAAATCAATACTCAGACGGTCAAGTGAGAAGAAACCCAACACTACAATACTCAACGCCAACATCGTGACCGAGACAGGTCGATGTATAGACCAGGCAGCAAGCCCTCCGGTGCGAAAGCGTTTTTTCATATGTTAATCAGTCTTATTGGTTGAGTCGATTCGTTGCATCTGGTCAGGGGACGTTATCTTGACTAGTGTATTATTTCGTAATTTTAAAAAACCTTTACTCACAACTCGATCGCCTTCGCTTAAACCTTCGACAATCTCAATTTGTTCGCCAAGTTGTATGCCGGTTTTTATGCTAGTGTATTCAGCTTTGTTGTCTTTGCTAATGCGAAAGACATATTCACCTCGCGTGTCATGACGCACGGTATGCAAAGGTAAATAGGGAAGTGGTTTAGTCTCGCCCTCAATTTTGACCCGGGTCAATTGTCCTGGATAAGCGCCTTCAGGAACATTATTTAATTTTATCTCGATCGTACCTTGACGAGTTGATGAATTAATCACTGGGTATTTGCGTGTTACGGTACCACGGATTGCGGTGTCACCGAGCGCATCGACTCTTAGCTCGACCTGATCATTGATTTTAATGCTATGTAAAATGATTTCAGAGACATTTATTTTTGCTATTAACGTTACAGGATCGTAGATAGTCAGTATATGACTGTGTAATGGAACGATATCGCCTGGTTCTTTTAGTCGCTCACTAATTAGGCCTGCAAAGGGGGCCTTTATTACGGTGTGGTTCAATTTAGCTTGTTGTAAAGCGAGTTCGGCGCGAGCTTGTTCAACCGCCGTCTCAGTACGTGCGACGAGTTCCTCAGACGCCAATTTACGCGGTTGGAGTTTTTTTACACGTTTGTAGTCGAGAAGGGCTTGTTTGTGTGTTGCAACGGCTTTATCTAATTGTGCGTGGATGATGGTGTTATCCAGTTCTAGAATTATGTCGTTTTTTTCAACCAAATCCCCCGGGTAGACAGGAATTTTAGTGATACGTCCTTGTTCTTCATTATAGATCTGTACTGTACTGGTGGCTTCCAGACTACCCGTCACAATTTTACTGCTTTTCAGTGGTGCGCGTTGTAGAGTGACAACCTCAACCAAGTGCGCCCGTGCGGACCTTTTTTTGGTGTTGTTGTTTTTAGAATCACAGCCAACGACGAAGAAGGCAGCAATTATTAGATAACATAGTAATCGCATAGAATTTAGGTGTTTTTTGATCCGGTTAGGCTAACTATACCTTTAAATATACTATCAAGACACTCTCCCAAGCCATTGAGTTCATTTATTTTTCTTTCCTTTTGCCTGATATTGGAGCTATGTCATGGCATAATGGCGCCGATTTCACCTGGACAGCCTATGCAACATTATATTAGCTATACCCATGAACCTCATTCGCAGCGTCGAGATCTCGGTAATCTTGCCCGTATGTTTCCATTTGTCTGGGATTACCGTGGCCGAGTCGTCATAGCGTTACTCAGTTTGGTGATCTCCAAATTGGCCATGGTAGGGGTCCCTTTTATACTCAAAAACATCGTCGACGATTTAGACGTTGAATCGGATACTTTGCTGGCCTTGCCGTTGGCATTATTATTGGCATATGGTGCCTTGCGACTGGTGAGCAGTCTTTTTAACGAATTGCGAGATGCGGTGTTTGCCCGTGTCCGCTACCATGCGATGCGATCGGTTTCCAAGCGGGTCTTGAAACACCTGCATGCACTCTCACTGCGCTATCACCTCGAACGCAAAACCGGTGGCATCTCTCGCGACCTGGAGCGTGGCGCAGGCAGCTTGAGTTCGATTCTAAATTATCTTGTTTTTAACATTATTCCAACGGCCGCTGAATTTTTATTGGTGGCCATTATTTTATTAACTCAATACGAAACTCGCTTTGCAATTGCGATATTTTCAACTGTTTTTGTTTATATTACCTTTACATTTTTAGTGACCGAGTGGCGTATGCATTTTCGCCATGAGATGAACCGCCTCGATTCAACCGCTAATGCCCAGTCAGTTGATAGTCTGCTTAACTATGAGACGGTTAAGTATTTTAATAACGAACAACTCGAATATGATCGCTATGATAAAACCATGTCGCAATGGGAAAATGCAGCGGTAAAAAGTCAAACCTCCATGTCATTACTGAATTTTGGTCAGGCCAGCATTATTGCCGTTGGAGTTACACTAATAATGATTTTTGCCGGGCAGGGTGTTGTAGAAGGATCGCTCTCTCTGGGTGATCTGGTTCTTGTGAACGCCCTGATGCTGCAGTTGTTTATGCCGCTGGGATTCCTCGGCATTGTTTATCGGCAATTAAAATATTCTTTAGCCGATATGGACCTATTGTTTAAGTTGCTGGAACGAGAACCAGAGATTAAAGACCAGAAAAACGCACCTGAAATTTCGATTACTAAAGGTGAAGTGGTATTTGATACGGTGAATTTTTCTTATAATGACGATAGGCAAATTTTGTATGATGTGTCATTTGAGATCCCGGCGGGTAAAAAAATTGCGGTCGTAGGGCCATCCGGTTCAGGTAAATCAACACTGGCGAGACTCATGTTTCGTTTTTACGATATTCAAAGTGGATCGATTACAATTGACGGTCAGGATATTCGTGAAGTTTCCCAAAATAGTGTTCGTCAAAGCATTGGAATTGTTCCACAAGATACGGTCTTATTCAACGATACGATCTTTTACAATATTCAATATGCAAATAATGAAGCAAGCCGAGAACAAGTTATTCAGGCTGCCAGGCATGCATCAATCCATGAGTTTATCGAAAGCCTGCCGCAAGGTTATGACACCCTGGTGGGGGAGCGCGGACTTAAACTATCAGGTGGCGAAAAACAACGCGTTGCTATCGCCCGGGTCATTCTGAAGAATCCAAAAATATTAGTTTTTGATGAAGCGACCTCCAGTCTGGATTCCCATTCCGAGCAATCGATTCTAAAGGCGTTGCAAGAGGTGGCCGAAGATCATACTGCACTGGTGATTGCACACCGCCTTTCTACAATTGTCGATGCTGACCGGATTTATGTATTACGGGAAGGTCGTATAGTAGAACAGGGTACCCATAATGAATTATTGGCAAATAAAGCCATGTATGCTGAACTATGGGCGCTTCAACAAGAAGAACGTGAAACAGAAATTGAATAAAATCAGAGGTTTATGATGGATTTAGGTGGGTGCGGCAGTACTGAGCCGTTTGCGTTACAGGTAACCGATAACAGTATGGAGCCTGAATTTAAAAAAGATTGTATTATTATTATCGACCCAAATGGTCTGGCGGAACATGGTGCCTACGTATTCGCGCAAGTTGAAAACGGCTTTATATTTCGTCAGTTAGTCATTGAAGAGGGTATTCATTACCTTCAACCTCTACATGAGGATTATATGCACGAAAAATGTGAAATCATGCTGGATGAAATAAAAGGTGTGATAACGTCCCAATCCGGAACAAAAGGTAAGCGTTCCGAACGTAAAAAATACATTTAACTAGCGTAAAACCTCCTTTGGTATTTTGAGCAATATCTTTAAATCAGTCACAAAGAATGTAGGTGGTTCCATTACAAACATCCCAGTGGGTAATTCAACAACGCTAGAACTGGCTAATATTTTAAGTCAGGCATGTTCCTCGAATAAAGTGCTAAAGGGTCGAATAACTATTGTGGGGAATGTTGATCGGGTCTGAGTTTCGGGGCGAAATAAAGATCGGCGTCGTCAATATCGATGGAATCATTGTCTTGATCAACCAGGATTAATTCAGCATCATTCCAGCCGCGCAAACCTGTCTTAAGCGAGATGACATCACTGTAGCCCATTTTCTGCATGACCTCAGCAACAAATATACTACGATTGCCTGAACGACAAACAACCACAACAGGTTTGTTTCTAGCTTCAACAAGTTTAGGAACGGTTTCTTCAAAACCATACTCACAGGCGGTTTCGAGTATACCTCGGGGTACGTTAATAGAATCCTGGATATGCATACATTTGAATTCGTAAGGCTCACGAACATCAATAATCAATATATCATTCGTTTCCATGTTGTCAGCCAGATCCCATGGAAATATTTCTTTTACATTTTGCTGAGCTTCTTGTATTAACTGAACAAACGTTTTCATTAGTTTTTACTTGGTAGTCCTTTTACAACCGCCATGACGGCGGCTTCTACCCGTGAATGCACTTCAAGCTTTCTCAATATAGCTTTAACGTGGAGTTTAACTGTGCCGTCAGATATACCCAGGTTGCGGGCAATAGCCTTATTGCTCTGGCCTTCGGCTAGTAATCCAAGTATTTCTGTTTCACGTGGGGTTAATTCATCAAACGGGCCGGATATTTCTGGTGTCCCATCATCTTTGCCTTGAACGGCGCGTGCCAGTACAGGTGCTAAATCTGGTGCAACAACAGTTTTACCTGCAACGATGTCGCGTAAAGCAATAACGAGTGCATCGGGTTCCATATCTTTTAATAGATAGCCTTGCGCACCTGCACGTAATGATTCTACTAAATCTGTTTCTTCTGTGCTGGTAGTTAGCATTACAATGGGCATATCAAGTTTGTGTTCGCGCAGCTTTTTCAGGACACCGATGCCGCTAATATCGGGCATGCGCATATCGAGTAGCACAACATCAGGCTGGATCTCGTTAACCAGATTAACGCAGTCAACGCCATTATCAACGGAGGCCGCAATCTCGATTCCACGGCTAGCTAACAGGCCTTCGAGACCAACACGAAACAGGGTATGGTCATCAATAAGTACAATTTTTAAACTCATAAGGTTATTTGCTTTGAAGGTAGTTGAACAATTACACCACTGTCATGCTTTTCCGCAGGCACAGTGGTAGGTGCATATTTAAATGTTAATGTTATACGGGTGCCTTCACCAGAATCACTTTCGATTTTGATATTACCATTAATTCGTTTGGCACGTTCAGACATAATCTTAAGCCCGTAGTGTTCATTGATATCATCATCGTTTGATTCTCCATTAATACCGATGCCATCATCTTCAATTAATATATGGCATTGTCCCTGAGGATCACTACGTAAAATAACTCGTACGGTGTGTGCCTGGCTGTGTTTTTTAATATTATTGAGTGATTCCTGGATGATGCGTAATACTTCCACTTCGATATTCGTCGGTAGATGCACAATATTCCATTCTTGTTGTAAAAAAATCGGAATACCTGACTGATTTTTAAATCGTTTGGCGAGGTGTTCAACTGCCGGAACCAGGCCGCGCTTATCAATCGGTGCGCGAAAGTGGGTAATTAATTCCCGTACTTCGGCATAGGCTTCATCTAGATTGATCTCAATTTGCTCAAGCTCATGCCAAACGGCAGGCTCTTCTCCTTTGCGCAGATTTTCGTCCAAGACTCTAACCTGAAAGCGTAAACTAGCCATGGTTTGAGCTAACGAGTCATGCAGCTCATGAGCAAAACGTGTTCGTTCTTCAATAATTGATAATCGGTTTGATTCGGTATCAAGTCGAGCTTTATCAATAGCCATACCAAGGTGACGACCAATACTGGTTAATAATTCATTTATTTCACTGACATCACTAATCATATTTTGATCAACGAATAAATTATAAACCCCTAAAGTACGATCACGGTATTGAAGTGGAACGGCGATCATGCCCACTTGTTCATCATCAAAAAATGAGTGACCGATGATTTTATCGCATTTGGTGATGTCAAATTGATATTGTACTTCACCTTCATCAAAAGCACTTCCACACAAACAGGATTCTGAAGGGATGAGTTGTTCTCGAGCTATTACTTCATCATCTAGACCAGTGCTGGCAATAAGCCTCATTTGATTATCATCTGTAACCAGACGTACAACCGCGGCTCGAGCCTTTACGACATCTTTTAATGTATGTAAAAATCGAGTTAATAGATCATTTAAATCACGGGATACGTTTATGCTTGCTGCCACATCATAAATTATTTCAAGCGAGCGAGTTTTATTGGCAATGTGCTTTGTCTGTTGCTCGACTTGAGAATGCATATCTTGAGACAATGTTTGTAAATTATCACTGATATGATTTATTTGTATCGCCAGATTTTTAAAATCGGTAGAACCATGTTCTGTAACCCGAAAGTTAAGATCACCCGAGCTGATTTTATTTGACCAGTCATTTAAAGCAGCAAGGGGAGTTAATAAGTTTTTTCGAATCAGCAAGTAGGTCGTGATTAAACTCACGACGGATACTAAAAATAGCAATGATATAATCACCCTAAGCAGGGTATGTGATTCATTTAAACTTAACCAAAAAGTTATTCCACTTAACAAACTTAACGAAATGGCGAGCACTAATAACGGTACAAACGTGTTGCATCGCCATAGTCTCGGTGTTTCGAGCTCATTCTTTTGTTTATGGTCAGTCATTTAGGGTAAATAGTGGCTCAATAACAATAATTAAACGCCTAGTGTATCAGGTTTCTGGGTATATATAGTTTCCCATGATGATGCTTTTTGGCGCTAAGCCATTGATTTTTCAGTCTTTTGGCGCATAATTCGGATCATTCGGGTTTTTGAAAATAAAATCCTTCACGCCGTCATCCAACTCAACATAATCAATTTCCATGGTATTGATTAAATCGAAACTGGTTGGGGCAACCACAATATCGATACCTTCTGAAGAAAAATGAAGGTCTTGATCATGCTCCACATCAGCAAAGCCGACTGCATATTGGAAGCTGCCATCTGCATTACGTTGGCAGGCTACGCGTAATGGCATACCTTGAGATTGATTTTGCTGTGCTGACAACTGTATTTGAGCTGCGGCGTCTTTACTAAGTGTAATCATTTGTTTTCTACCTCATTGTTCTTACATTGGTGCATAAATTTGACGAACTGTTTGACCCAGGGACTCTGTTTTGTGTCTTTTAAATGGGCATAACAGGCTAAAGTGTTTTTATAGATGATCCCATCATGTTGACCGTCTATTCCTGTACCACGCTTAACTTTGTATGCATATTGATAATCATCGGAGAGTATATCAATAGACGAGTAATGAAATTCATGGGCACTAATTTGTTTATTGCTTACTGTCCATAACTGATCTCCAGTCTGTTCAACCTGAATATATCCACGGCCTTGTGGCTTTTGATGCATTTTGATTTGTGCAGAGATAACGCCCGCCATTTTGTAAGTCTGTTTATTCCAGGTAATAGATACAGATAAATACATTAAACCACCGCATTCAGCATAACAGGGCAGATTATTTTCTATCGCTGATTTAATGCTATCTCGCATGGATTCATTTTTTTCCAGGGCCTGCATTTGTGTTTCCGGAAAACCACCACCAATAAATAAGCCATCAATCTCAGGTAGCGCGCTCTCTTTTAGTAAATCTATATTAACAATTTCTACACCTAGATTTTCAAATTCCTGTAGATCATCAGGATAATAAAAGCCAAATGCAGAGTCTCGAGCGATTCCAAGTTTTAGCGATGGTGCAGAGTTTAGAACTTGTGATTGTTCAGCTTTTATAGGGGTAAGGGGCTCAATCTGTGAGGCTATCTTTAAAACTGATTCCAGATCGACTTGTTCTGCTATGTGTTTTCCAAGCTGGTCTATTTGATTACTCGCTATATCGCTCTCGTTTGATGGCATAAGTCCGAGATGGCGTTCTTTTATCTCTAATTCCGCCTTTCGATGTACAGCGCCGATGACGGAGATGTCTGTATAATGTTCAATAACCGATCGAAGTTTCGACTCATGGCGACTCCCACCAAGTTGATTTAAGATTACTCCGGCTATATTGACGTCTGAATCAAAGTCTTGATAGCCAAGGACTAACGGGGCTATACCACGTGTCATTCCTCGTGCATCGATTACTAAAATAACCGGGGTGTGTAGTAATTTTGCAAGGGCGGCATTGGAATTTTTACCATCCAGATCCAAACCATCATATAGTCCTTTATTACCTTCAATCAGACTTAGGTCGGAGCCAATCCTGGTGGTGTGAAATTTGTCCGTTATTTCAGAGTGTTGCATCGTATAAAAATCGAGATTAAAACAATCGCGATTTGCGGCTGCACTTAACCACATAGGATCTATATAGTCTGGTCCTTTTTTAAAAGGTTGGACTGTATGTCCAAGATTAGTCAGGGCACGGCACAAGCCAATTGATATGGTTGTTTTACCCGATGACTTGTGTGCGGCTGATATGAATATGCGCGACATGACTCGCGTCCACTTAGATTAGGCCTGGAGATTGGTCCAGGTGTGAATGATAACTCTGTTTAGATAATTATTAAGCAGAGTGGTGCGGATCGACATCTTTGTCCGCCAGGCTTTCAGGTAAAATACGTAATACATTCATGGCAAAAACAACCAGGAATATAGTAATACCAATTCCAGCGAGTCCTAGCAGAACTTCGTAGATAGTTGGAGAATAGGCAGCGATTCCTCCATCATTGGTAATGCTTTCAACAGTTTTGCCTGGGAACATATCCATTGGATAGGCCTGGCCACCAATGATAGTGACATACATTTGTGATAAACCACCTACTACGACCATTGCCGCAGCCGTTAACAGGGCACCACGTGCTTTTAATTTTGGATAAAAAGCAATCGCCAAAGGAAGAATGCTACCGATCAAAATCTGACCAATCCAGAATGCACTGCTGTAACTGTTATCACCGAAAAGTAAGAAAGATTGAATACCTTCACCCTTGGCGGCTGAATAGAAGTTTGTTAAGTTTAATACAATAACGAAATACAAAGAGGCTGCGACAAATATACCCAACAGCGATTTTAATCTATTTACAATTACATCACCCAGTTCACGTCCAGTCCAAATGTAAGTTGGGATCAAAACCAGGCTAAAAATAGCCAGGCCATAAGCAAAAGAATAGACAACAAACATCGGTGCTAATATAGCGGCATCATAGGCTTCTCTGGCAACAAGAAATCCAAATATTAATCCAGTACCTGTTGTTAAAGCTAAACGCCAGACAAAGGCAAAAATACTGGCTGCTTTAGAGAATTTTTTGTATTGAGGCACAAGCGAGAACCATAAATAAATTCCTACAACAAATATAAAACCAGTATAGAGAATAAAGTTCCAGCCGAAAACGGAACGAGTCCAACGCGAGGGCATGCTGTTATATAAAAACTGTGTGAGCGGTACGTCCAGTAAATGTTCAGGGTTGCCGAGATCAAGAATAAGAACGGCTAAACCACCAACAAGAATGGTAACTGATAATACCATTGACAGTGGAGAAAGAGGTTTATAAACAGTTCGTCCAAAAACAGATGCGATAGAAGCAATATTCAAAGCACCTGATGCCGCAACAATTAAAAATACTGCAAATACGTGAGGTGTACCCCATACAATACGATTTGTCATGCCGGTGATATGATGGCCTTGACCATGCATCATTAATGCAGAAACAATGCCTGCACCGATAATTGCAATTAAGATGGCCATTAAGGCAAAGAAGCCAGGACTACGTCCTTCTAGTTCTGTAAATCGTATTGTTTTCATATTTTTATATTAACTTAAGTTTTGGTATCGAACGCCGGTATTCAAACCCAAATCAGCTCGGATTTGCACACCACCATATTCTTTTAAACGTTTAGTGATTTCACTGTTTGGATCCTTTAAATCGCCAAACCACATGGCTTTATGTCCTTCTGCATTACAGGCCTCGACACAAGCGGGGTTTCTTGGACCATTTGGATCATCAATTCGATGTACACACAAAGTACAACTTTCAACCGTTCCTTGTCCGCGGGGATATTTCTGTTCGGTGGTAGGTTCATGTAAGAAAGAGCGGGCACCATAAGGGCAAGCCATCATACAATAGCGGCAGCCAATACAGGCGTGCTTATCAACAAGCACCACACCATCTTCACGTTTCATGGAAGCGTTAGTTGGGCAGACATCAACGCAAGGAGGGTGTTCGCAGTGCTGACACATTAGAGGTATCGTTTGTACTTTTTGGGTTTGCTTGTCTGTTAACTTAACTTTACGAATCCATTGCGCATCGGTTTCAGGATTACCGAAGCCGGTAACACCATTTTCTTCGTGGCATGCGGTTACGCAACTATTGCAGCCTGAACTGCATTTGTTGGCATCTATCAACAAACCCCAACGATTTTTATTTGAAGCAGGTTGATCGACAGGTTTAGCTTGTGCAACTGAATTTAATATCACACCAGGCGCAACAGTCATTCCTGCGATAGCCGTTGTTCGTGCGAGGAAATTACGACGGTATTGATTAATTTTCCCTTCACTCTGATTAGTTTTACGGCTCATTTATGGCCTTCCTTTTCAGTCGCCAACAGCTGAAGTGTCTTAGGATTTAAATTCTGAGCAGCAAATTTGTGCTGCTTAAATGCTTGTGACGTTATTTTATGTCGATATTGCGTATTTTCCGGTTTATCGGCGTGACATTTAAAGCAATCAATTTGCACAGCAGTGTATACGTGGCAGGTGCTACAAAAATGTTCGCTATCGTTTGCACTTGCAACCTTTAGATCTTTACCCGGCGCGTTGTGGCAATCGATACATTCTTTTAAGCTGTGTTGCTTGGTGCGAATACCTTTACGTAATGTATCGTCCCGTTGATGCATAATAAAATCCATATGGCTTTTACGCATCACCTCAACTGGCTCAACACATTTGGTTTGATCATTGTAGTTTTTCTTAGCCTTTGGTAGCTCAGGCAGAAGTGAATCTGCATGAGCTGATAAAGGTAAGAATGCCGTAACAGCAAGGATGAATATTATTTTTCTAAGTAACAACGTAAGCTGCTCCGTTTATCCATCCATCGCCATATCGATATAGCCAGTAGGACATACATCGGCACATATGTGACAACCAACACATTTTGCATAATCAGTATCAACATAACGACCCATAGTCGCTTCGTCTTTCTTGACACGGAAGATAGCATCTTGCGGGCAGTAGATGACACAGTTGTCACACTCGAAACACATACCGCAACTCATGCAACGGTCCGCTTCTTCAACGGCTTGTTCCTCTGATAAACCTTTCATACGTTCTTTAAAGTGACCCAGTACTTCTTCTGAATCAGGTACTTCTTCAGAGCGTCTTAGTCTATCGGTATGAGAAAAATGGCCCAGGAATAATTCGTCTGAGGCAATGATTTCAAAGGCTGAACGATCTTCATAGTTATGTACCGCCCATTTACCACTATCGGTACCACGGTATTCATCAGTGACTTCTTTCTCAAAAGGGATAGGTTCAAGTCCGTTTTCACGAAGTTTTGTCAATAGGTTAAAGTGATGTTTATCAACTTTAGGACGTTTATGTAAATCTTCATGCTTAAAGAAATGATCAATACTTTCAACCGCAACAGAGGCTTGACCAATAGCCGTTGTTAATAGGTGAGGGCGAACAATATCGCCTGCAACAAAGTGGCCTTCTTTACCGGGTACTTGATAATGTTGATCGGCATCAATAAAGCCATGGTCATTCGCCATTTCTTCCATGCCCGTCATGTCACCGCTTTGACCAATGGCCGATACAATCAGGTCAGCCTCGATATCAAACTCGCTACCTTCGACGACGGTTTTGCCGTCTTCTTCAAGTTCGGCAACCTTAAGTGCTACCGCGCGACCATCACTGTTTAATACCACTTCAACAGGAGTCAGTTGGCCGCGGATTTTTACACCTTCGCGTAGGGCATCACGAATTTCGTGCTCAGCTGCATTCATTTTCTCAATGGCAGAACGTGAAATCAAAGTAACGTCTGCGCCGAGTTTGGTTGCGGAAGAAGCCACATCATGTGCGGTATGTCCGAGCACAACATTTTCAGGACGATCTTTTTCATTGATGTTAGTGATATGACCTAAACGACGAGCAACGGAGACCACGTCGATAGAGGTGTCGCCGCCACCGATGACAATAACTTTTTCAGAAACTAATTTCAGTCTTCCATCATTAAAGGCTTCAAGGAAGTCGACACCCGTTAAACAGTTTTGAGCATCACCGGCGTTAGGAATAGGAAGTTGGCGACCTTTTTTCGCACCCAAGGCCCAAAGAACAGCATCATGTGATTTCTCAACGTCTTCCATGCTAATGTCTTTACCAACTCGAGTATTCAGTTTAACTTCGACGCCACCCATGTTGATGATGCGATCGATTTCACCGTTTAATACATCACGTGGTGTACGATAACCAGGGATGCCATATTTCATCATGCCGCCCAATTCAGAGTGATCATCATAAATAGTACATTCATGGCCTTTGCGACGTAGTTGGTACGCAGCAGCCAAACCAGCAGGACCACCACCGATAATGGCTACTTTTTTACCTGAATTCTTTTCTGCAACTTCAAATGTGAAGCCTGAATCTAAAGCTGAGTCACCAATGAATTGTTCAACGGCGTTGATGCCGACATGGTCTTCAACCTGATTACGGTTACAGCCGTCTTCACATGGAGCAGGGCAAACACGACCCATAATTGAAGGGAAAGGGTTGGCATCGGTTGAGCGACGGAACGCATATTCCTGCATGGTCATATCGCCTGCAGGTTTTTCGATGCCGCGAACGATATCAAGCCAGCCGCGAATATCTTCACCAGAAGGACAGCTGCCTTGGCAAGGAGGAGTACGATTAACGTAAGTTGGGCATTTATATGACTCATCACCATCAAAAACTTGAGCAGTCATAGAATCCCATTTGTCATCGCCGTCTTCAAACATGCGAAACGTGAGTTTGTTTTCTTTCATATCATCACGTGATGTAGCCATACCAATATCTCCTGTGCTTGCAGTTAGTTCGGAAAATAAATCCGTACCAAAAAAAATTACTCTTCGCTTTCAGCAGGTTCTTCTGCTTCAACTTCTTTAACGCCTTTTGTCAGTATGATGGCATCAGAAACAAGCTGGTGCACACTGACTATTTGATCCATGGTAAAGCCGTAGTAGGGCAGAACCTTGGTAAATTGACTCTTACAAATGGCACAAATGGCGGCCATATGGGTAATGCCGTACTCGTCGGTTGCATTTTTTAATGCCTGCATTCTGGGTTGGGCACCTTTGACACGAACTTCCATTAGATCATCCGTTAACAATCCACCGCCACCACCACAACAATAGGTACCTTCACCAATGGTATCTGGCGCCATATCGTAAAAATTGTTACACACGGTTTTAATGATTTCGCGTGGAATCTTGAATTGACCACCTGGTTCAGATCCCATGCGCGATGCACGAGCAACATTACAAGAATCATGGAAAGTCAGGGTCATGTGATCGTTTTCAGATTTATCAAACTTTAATTTACCTTCCTGAATCAGGTTATAAGTAAATTCACAAATATGTTGTGGTACAGGATATTTTGGATCCAGAAAATCAAATGGACCGGCTAGAGTGTTAAGGAAACTATAAGCAACACGCCATGCATGGCCACATTCGCCAAAGACAATACGTTTAACACCTAACTCCAGTGCTGCTTCGCGTATACGCATTGATATACGACGCATGTTTTCGTAACTTCCAATAAACATACCGAAGTTACCTGCCTCGGAGGCATAAGAACTCATGGTCCAGCTTATCCCGGCCTCATGGAATACCTTGCCATACCCAATCAAGCCATCGACATGGGGTTCAGCAAAGAAATCAGCTGATGGAGTGACGAGTAATACTTCTGCGCCTTTTTGATCCAGTGGGTACTTAACCGCAACGCCGGTGTCGTCGAAAACTTCTTCTTCAAGACCTTCCAGCGTATCAGCCAGGGCCGGCTCAGGTAAGCCCAAGTTATTACCAATCTTAAATACTTTACCAATAATTTCATTAGAGTATTTTTGACTCATACCAACCGCAGATAAAACTTCACGCGCGGCCATGGTAATTTCAGCGGTATCAATTCCATAGGGACAGTAAACTGAACAACGGCGACATTGAGAACATTGATGGAAATAGCTGTACCAATCATCCAGTATATCAGTATCTAATTCTTTGGCACCGACAAATCCTGGGATGCCTAATTTGCCGAAAAACTTACCCGCAAAAGTAAAGTAGCGACGGTACACCTGGCGATATAAATCCTGACGTGCAACCGGCATGTTTTTTGGATCTTGTGTCCCCAGGTAGTAATGACATTTGTCGGTACAGGCGCCGCACTTAACACAGATATCCATGAATACCTGCAAAGAACGATACTTAGATTGCAGGTCGCCCATTTTGGCAATAGCGACGTCCTTCCAGTTCTCAACCAATTCATCCGGGTAACCAAGTGGTTCCTGGAAGGGAGGCCTGGATATGAAAGGCTTAAGACCTTCCATCGTCCCATCTTTATATTTAGGGATGATCGTATATTCTTTTAATTCTGGAGTTTCAAAATCTGCCACGGTTATTCCTCATCCACCTTTTTTAATTACCAGACTCAAGCTTACGGGCCCAAGATGCAACATGGCGTTGTTCGCGCGGATTATCGACCTGGTTACGAGTTGGGCTAAAGAAAACGCCAGGAGCGTGGAGTAATTTACTAACAGGGAAAATCACCATCAATAAAAGAACCAACGACAAGTGCGCAATAATAAGACCATTATCCGGAACAGGCTGCCAGTTCAGGGTAAGCAGTCCAGTAACAAATGCCTTAAGCTCCACAATGGCATAGGCATCTTTAAATACAAATGAAACGAGCACACCTGTTAAGGCGATACTAATAATTAGGATTAACATCGCAAAATCAGATGGATTTGAGATGTAACGTACGCGATCAACGATCAAGCGTCGTGCAAACAGACCAGCCAAGCCAACAAGCATTGCCCATCC
>CAMYOL010000071.1:2312-30036 GCA_947260005.1 uncultured Ectothiorhodospiraceae bacterium | reverse complement strand
GCACTGGCTCAATGTTGCCTTGCTGATCAAGACAATAAGAATGCTAAACGCTTTAAACAACTCCCAACCATCATCGGTGGACGCTATGGCTTATCGTCAAAAGAATTTACCCCGGCGATGGTCAAGTCGGTGTTTGATGAACTAAGCCCAAAAGATAATGGGGTTAAACCAAAAAATCTTTTCACGGTCGGCATTCATGATGATGTCACCAATAGCAGCCTTGAATGGGATGAACACTTTCGTACCGATGCACACGATACGACCTTTCAAGCGGTTTTTTACGGACTCGGCAGCGATGGCACGGTTGGCGCCAATAAAAACAGTATAAAAATTATCGGTGAGACAACCGATAAATACGCGCAGGGTTATTTTGTTTATGACTCGAAAAAATCCGGCGCCGTTACTGTGTCGCATTTACGTTTCGGTGATAAACCTATTCATTCATCCTACCTGATTGAAAACGGGGATGCTGATTTTATTGCCTGTCATCAACCGGTCTTTCTTGAGCGTTACCCCATGCTAGACAAGGCTACCGATAACGCTGTATTCCTATTAAATACTCCTTTGGCTTCCGACAAGGTTTGGTCGAGCTTACCTGAAAACATGCAACAACAAATTCTGGCTAAACGTATCAAAGTATATTGTATCGACGCTTACAAAATTGCAGACTCGACTGGCATGGGTACACGCATCAATACGATTATGCAAACCTGTTTCTTTTCTATCTCAGGCGTATTGCCTGCGGATGATGCAATCAAGGCAATAAAAGAGGCGGTGGAAAAAACCTATGGCCGCAAAGGCAAACGACTGGTCGAGTTAAACTTTAAAGCCATTGATGAAACCCTGGCGAATTTATATGAATTAACAATTCCGAAAAAAACCGCTGCCGTATTTGATTTAACGGACCCCGTGCAAAGCGATGCACCTGACTTTATCAAAAATGTCACCGGAGAGATCATTGCCGGTCGCGGCGATCAGATTCCGGTGAGTTTATTTCCCGCGGATGGGACATACCCGTTAGGCACTGCGGCCTATGAGAAACGCAATATCGCGCTGGAAATACCGGTGCTGGATGAAAACCTGTGCACGCAATGTGGCAAATGTCCATTGGTATGCCCGCATGGTGTGATACGCAGTAAAGTCTTTGACGAAAGTCTTTTAACAAAGGCCCCTGCCACCTTTAAATCGATGCTTGTAAAAGGCAAAGACTTTCCACAAGGGCAGCATATGACGTATCAAGTGGCCCCCGAGGATTGCACCGGTTGCGGATTATGTGTTGACATCTGTCCGATACGAGATAAATCCAATGCCAGCCACAAAGCCATTAACATGGTGGACTACACACCGGAGTTGCGCCAACAGGAAAAACTAAACTGGGACTATTTCCTGAGCCTGCCCGAGTACGATCGCACCGCGGTCAAAACCGGCACCATCAAAGGTGCAATGATACTACAGCCCTTGTTCGAATTTTCGGGCGCCTGTGTCGGTTGTGGTGAAACGCCTTATATCAAACTTGCCAGCCAGTTATTTGGTGATCGCATGGTGGTCGCCAATGCGACGGGTTGTTCTTCGATTTATGGAGGCAACCTGCCGACCACACCGTGGGCAAAGAACCATGAAGGCCGCGGGCCGGCCTGGTCGAATTCATTGTTTGAAGACAATGCCGAATTCGGTTTAGGTATGCGCCTGGCGATCGACAAACAAAAAGAATATGCAATAGAATTATTACAACAACTCAAAACCGATATCGGTGACGAACTGTTGGAAAAAATCCTCACTAGCGATGAATCAACAGAAGCGGGGATTACCGAACAACGCACACATATCAACTCATTGCGTAAAAAATTAGAACAACTGGATTCACCCACGGCACGTGAACTGGAAAGTGTCACTGAAAACCTTTCACGTAAAAGTGTCTGGATCATCGGCGGTGATGGCTGGGCTTATGACATTGGTTATGGCGGGCTCGATCACGTGCTGGCATCGGGTGAAAACGTCAACATCCTGGTATTGGATACCGAGGTTTATTCCAACACCGGCGGGCAAACCTCGAAAGCCACCCCGCGCGGTGCGGTAGCAAAATTCTCGGCAGGGGGCAAAGCCACCCCGAAAAAGGACCTGGCCTTATTAGCCATGGATTACGAACATGTCTACATTGCCCGCGTCGCTTATGGTGCCAAAGACATACAAACCATGCATGCCTTTCATGAGGCCGAGGCGTATCCGGGCCCGTCGTTGATCATTGCTTATTCTCCCTGCATTGCACATGGTATCGATCTAAAAGACAACCATCTGCATCAACAACTTGCAGTTGACTCTGGGCACTGGCCATTGTTTCGTTACAACCCCAACCGAGCTGCAGCCGGAAAGAATCCGTTGCAGCTGGATTCCAAACCTCCGTCGATTCCCTATCGTGACTTTATCGAAACCGAGATTCGTTTCAGCATGTTATGGCGCACCCACCCACAACAAGCCGAGCAATTCCTTGAGCAATCACAACAAGAAGTGATACATCGCTACCGCTATTACGAACAACTGGCGAGTCTCGAATGGAATGAAAAAGGTGACGTTAAGCCACCGCATCGAAAACTAAAAGCCGCGGCCAATACCGCAGATACAAAGGAACCACAATCATGATTGATCTGAGCACAGAGTATCTGGGACTCAAACTGGCAAACCCATTAGTGCCGTCATCATCGCCACTAACTGGAGAACTGGATTCGGCGAAGCAACTGGAAGATGCGGGCGCATCGGCTCTGATACTGCCTTCCTTGTTTGAACAAGCCATAGACTATGAACAAAAACAGCTCGAACGTTTTGTTAGCTCACAAGCCCTTGGTCATTATGAAGCCCAGTCCTATCAACCAATCCCCGAAGACTACAATAGTGAACTGGATAATTACCTTGAGCGCCTACAGCAATTTAAATCTGCACTGGATATTCCCGTCATTGCCAGCCTGAATGGCATCTCAACCGATGGCTGGGTCGACTTTGGCAGAGAGATACAACAAGCCGGTGCCAACGCCCTTGAACTCAACGTCTATTATATCGCAGCGGATCCCGAGATCAGCGGACAAGAAGTTGAAGATCGTTATTTAAAACTGTTAGATGAATTACGTGATCATGTCGATCTACCTATTACCATGAAATTGTCATCCCAGTTTTCTTCGGTCTCTAACATGGTCCTCAAACTACAACAGGCTGGCGCCAAGGGCGTTTCATTATTTAACCGCTTCTACCAGCCCGACATCGATCTGGAATCCTTAGAAATTGTTCCACATCTTGAACTGTCTACCCCAATGGAATCATTATTAAGAGTTCGATGGATCGCCATGATTCGAGGTAGTGTGGATATCTCCATTGCGGCAACCGGCGGCTTCCATCGTACCGAGGATATCGTCAAGGCACTGATGGTGGGGGCAGATATCACACACCTGTGTAGTGTGTTACTTAAACAGGGGCCAAAACATATAGCGATACTTAAACAGGAATTACAAAACTGGCTGGAAGAACATGAATATGAATCCGTTACCCAAATGAAAGGCAGTGCCAGCAAACCCTGTGCGATCAACCCGGCTGCTCTGGAACACAGTAACTATATGCATGTTATTAAAAGTTATGCTCAAGATTAAAAATATTTAAAAATACGCTCGGCACGAGTAGAAACAAATTCTGCCACATAAAATATAATGCTATAAGAACTAACTTACTTAAATTAGAAATTAAGTAAATTCTTATCTGCATTTAGACGCAATAATTAAGCAATTAAGCAATTAGGTTCTTGGGGAGAGACTGGATGTGTGCAAAAAATAATCACCAGCTGTATATATGACTGTTATGCATAAGGACAAACCGTGAGATTAGTTGCAATATTATTAGCAGTTCTAACTTCAGGCTGCGCTACACAATATGCATTTGAAAAAAGCAAATATAGCGAAGGATCAGTGTGCCAAGAAATGGTTGGAACCTGGTTTACTGATGTAACGGTACAAAATAAGATCGATGGAAAAAAAAGAGATATTACACGTCTAGATAGAAAGGCAGATGGAACCGCATATTTGAAAGGAATCTCTGTTTATTACAAAACTAACGAAGTCGTAGATTGGGAGTTCCCGAGCAAATGGAGCTGTGATGGAGACTGGTATGTCGAATCGAACGAATGGGGTTATACATCATTTAAGATAATCTCCCTCGATGAATCGAGAAACGTTTTATTAGATGAGCGCAATAATTTGAACGGACCATCCCCAATAAATGTTATTGAATCTACCAGTTTAAATAGTGCTGATAATCTTATTCGAAATCCAGCTATTAAGGAGTTCTTAGGGCTGTGAGTAAAATGCATAACACATATGAGCCTCCAGCCTGTCAATAGGCATTAACCATACTTTCGGTCAATAATTTGATCGAATCCAAAGCAATGAGCAAAACCGATTACTTCGTCTGTCATCGTTGACTGTTAAGCAAAGTCGCTTACAGCAAACACATATAGAGGGTCTCTTATCGCGGTCTCACCGCCGCCTGCTCTGTATCATTCCATTGAAAATGACAGGGCCACTAGACATTCATCGGTAACCTTAGGCTGGCACTATTCAAAAAAAAGACGGGTTCATTTAAAAACATCATGCCCAGTTAGTTCCAGGCTCAACCAAGGTGTAAACGACTTTGTTCATTGCATTTAATGCACGACCATGAGGTGTCTAATCAAAGCACGGGGCTCAGGTGTTGTGATGTATAAACGAAATCAGCGATCGTCATCGCAGTTAAAAACCCTTCGTTTTTAAACATTCCACCGTGTTGTCCAGTTAGACGTTCAGCTCACCTCATGGCGCGACTTACCCGGTTAAAAATCGACTCTCATCAAAGACGGTCTCATTTTTTAGCATAAAATAAACACAGCGTCCAAGCTTATGCGCCAGGGCCGATAGTGCTTTTGCCTTACTCATGCGCCGCTGCAGTCGCTGTAGATATTTCTGAGCTTTCTCGTTACCGCGTAAATATAAAACCGCGGCCTCGGAAAACGCCCACTTCAAATGCGCGTTCCCGATTTTGTTGCCTTGTGTCCCGTAACTTTTACCGGCCGATTCGGCTTTGCATTTGACGAGCCGTGAATAGGAGGCAAACGTTTGTACGGATTCAAATCGGTCGATGCTTCCGATTTCATAGAGGATCGTCAAGGCCAGGATACGCCCAATACCGGACACTGAATGTAGAAGATGCAAGTGCACCGGATTATGCTGCCGCGCTTGTGTTTCAATAAACCATTCGAGTTTGCTGAGTTCCTTGGCGTAACATTCTAATATGGTCATGTTTAAATCCATGTTGCGTTGCACGACCGGATCGGGAAAGGCCGAACGGATGTGTTCACGAGCGCTTTTATTTTTGAGGTTTACTTTATTTGGGGGAAGATTGTATTGACTGGTCGTGTTCGCGACATGGGCTTTTAAGTCGGCCCCGTGACGCACAATTTTCATACGCCGACGCAGTAGATCGCGGGTGGCGCGCATTTCTTTTGGGTAAACGTAGGCCACGGGGAAATTCCCGCCTCGTATGAGATTGGCTATCTTAAAGGAATCTATCCGGTCATTTTTCGCTTTGCCGCCATGAATGGCTTTCATGTAAAGTGCATGCCCGAGAATGAAATCAACCGCCAGGTCATCACAAAAATCGGCGACCCAGTACCAGCAGTGCATGCATTCCACGCCGACGACCACCTGGCCGAGATAGGGTTCAAGGAGTTTGGCGAGTTTATCAGGATTTGCTGATATTTCTTTATGGACGCAGGTCTCACCGGCTTGATCTATAATGCAGACATAGAGACTACGTGCGTGTAAATCGATACCGCAATAATAGGGATGGGTGTTATTATAAAATTTCATTGGGCTTTCTCCTTTTTGGGTTTTGTCACCTTCAGTTTAGCGAATCTCGCTAAGCTAAGGGAGAAGGCTCAATGAGTATCAAATCATTCGTGTGTGACCTCCGCTTCGCTCCGGCACCACAATTCAATCGTTATAAGCCATGAAAAGAAAATGTCCAAAATGTAGTGAAAACTCAATTGAAATAGGTATTTTATCCTTCAATGATAAAATGCAATGTATGAATTGTGGCAATACATTCATACATTCTACGTTACCTAAATGGAGTTTACTTTTAATTTATATGGTGCTCCCCATTGCGTCTATTTTTCTAGGAATTGCATATAAAAGTTGGATTGTGTTTTTAGTGCTTATACTTGTAGTTCCGTTACTTGCGAATCTTTATTTTTCTAATTATGCGAGTATTCAAAGCTATGAAAAGAAATGATCATATTTCAAACTTGGCTTATAACAAGTCAGCCCACCGGGACGCGAGACTTCCCCCAAATTAATGGACACTAAAACCTAACGGAGAAAGAATCAAAGGTCGACTTGAATTATAGTTTTGTAAGATCGCTTGCCGAACAATAGCATACAACGTACATCTCACAGCAGGGTTTGCAATAAGAGACTGTATGATTAAATAATCATTATTTCTCATAATTGTATTATTTTTTTTCATATGTCCTGTCCCAACATTTTGATACTGGTTCGCCTAGTGAAATAGAATCTAGAGCTAATTTTAACACAAAGGTTATAAGTCAAAAAAAATGAACATTGGTATTTATATTTACAATCAAGCTGAAGTACTCGATTTCTCTGGTCCGTTTGAAGTTTTTTCAACGGCTTCGCGTTTATGCAAAACGGGCGATCCCTTTAATGTATTTTTAATTAGCCAATCATGTGAAATGGTGACAGCAAGAGCGGGATATCAAGTTATGCCAGATTACGGGTTTCATAACCATCCTGAAATTGACGTATTAATCATAGTGGGTGGTGTTCATAACGATGAAATGAATAAACCCGATGTGCTTGAATGGATTGCCTCTCAAGCTAAAAAAGTAAAAATGCTGGCATCGGTGTGTACCGGCGTATTTTTGTTGGCAAAATCTCAGGCAATTCAAGATGCTAAAGTAACAACTCATTGGCAAGATATACCGGATTTAAAGACTATGTTCCCAAACCTGAAGGTTATCGAAGGGGTTCGTTGGGTAGATGAGGGTAAGCTGATAACCTCAGGTGGTATATCGGCGGGGATTGATATGAGCCTACATTTAGTGGAAAAATTATTCGATGTGGCATTAGCGGAAACAACGGCAAAACAAATGGAGTTTTCATGGACAAAAAACTCATAAACAGGCAAATCTATGCCTTCTACCAAAATCTTTACCGCTTTACTCTGCAACTTTTGGCATCGAGTAAATTACAGTGTTTTAACCCTTTATGAAAATAAGAGAAGCGGCTATTGATGATACTGAGAACATTAAGAATGTGTATCTCGAAGCTTTTGACCATTCCGAGGCTCAGATGGTATCTGATTTTGCAATCAACCTACTTAACGAAAATCATCCGGTTAAAATTATTTCGCTTGTTGCTATAGAAAACAATGATATGGTCGGCCACATTGCCTTCAGCCCAGTCTATCTTACAAGCACCGATAAACATTTTGGTTATATTCTTGCTCCACTCGCGGTCTCGCCGAAATTTCAAAAAAATAAAATTGGTTCCTCGTTGGTCATGCATGGATTAGATATTATTTCCAATACAGGTTCATTTATTGTGTTTGTTTATGGTGATCCTCAATATTATTCCAGGTTTGGCTTCAAAACCGATCTTTCCAAAAAATATGTACCCCCATATACATTGCAATTTCCTGAAGGCTGGCAAGTCATGAACTTAAATTCGGCTGTTCTTCCTGAGGGTGGTAAAATAACCTGTGTCAATTCTCTTAACGACCCCAAGCTATGGTAGTCGTTATTAACGACAACTTCGTGTGGGCCCATCTGTTTGTGTAGACCCACCTCGGGCACTCAACCAGACAGGATTAAATCATGAACTACTTAACATCCAGGCAAGATCAGGAATTCAAAGCTCGGGTTGAATCTTGTGAATTTCCTGTAGAGCAATTCGATCATAAAGCGCATATTCGTTTGGCGTATGTCTATTTAACGGAAAATAACACGCAGACGGCGGTGCAACTTATGCGAGAAACATTAACCGCTCTACTTAAACATGCCGGCGTTGATCCATCACAAAAATATCATGAAACCTTAACTGAAGCCTGGATCTTGGCTGTCCACCATTTCATGAACATTACCAATAAGTCCGAATCTGCTGATGATTTCGTTGAGCAAAATACTATCATGCTCGATTCAAAAATTATGCTGACTCACTACTCAGCAGAGCTATTGTTTTCAGAGAAAGCTCGCCAATATTTTGTCGAGCCAAACCTTGATCCTATACCAAGGCATTAAATTCCCTGGATCGATATGAATATTGAGTACGTTATGTTTTCTGAAATCAAGGCCGTTGATTTTGTTACTTTGCTAAATAAACATAAAATTAGAGAACACCTCATACAACATGAGTTATTTGATACATATACGGTTAATGCATGGGTAAAAACCAAGCTAGAAATGGATTCATCTCCTGGGTGTAAAATCAGGGCAATATTAATTAATGATCAGTTGGCAGGCTGGTGCGGCATTCAACTTGAAGGCAAAGAATATGAATTGGCTATTATTATTGATGATCGCTTTTGGGGTATTGGAAAAACAATATTCTATGAGATGATGTGTTGGGCAAAGGAACTAGGCCATGAGAGAATATCGATTCATTTTCTTGATTCTCGTCCTGACTATAAGTTTTTACGGAAAATAGCGACAAACGTGTACAAAAGAGAGCTTCATGGCAGGACATTTACAACCTATCAGTTAGCGATAACGTAGAATGGCTAATATAACTATTCCTAACGTTACCCCAAAACAGCACTGATCTTCTTATCAAACTTTTGTCACTAACCGTGCTAAACTAAAATTGCTTGCATATAGACTTCGCCATACCAGGTCCCAATTGTAACTATTTAAGTTTTTAAAGGAGATTGTTTTGAACATTGAATGGTTATTTTCTCAGGAAAAAGTTAACTGGTCGGAGTTGTCTGATTTATACAAAGTCGCTCCTCTCGGTAATAAAAAATCAGAAGATTTAAAAAAAGCCTTTTCAAACAGCATGTTTAAATGTTTTATTCTTGATTCGGGTAAATTGGTTGGTGTTGGCAGAGCTTTAGCTGATGGAATTGACTGTTCCTATATCTGTGATGTTGCCGTTCTTCCTGGCTACCAAGGTTCCGGCTTAGGAAAGAAAATTGTGACCAAGCTTGTCGAGTTATCAAAAGGCCATAAGAAAATTATTTTATATTCTTACCCGGGTAAGGAGATGTTTTACAAAAAGCTGGGGTTTAAACGCATGAGTTCCGCTATGGCGATTTTTGAAAATCAAAACCAGGCTCTTGAGTCGGGGCTAGTAAATGATACTTAACCTGTTTTACTAAAATCATATCCCGCCCTTAAATTAGAAAATGCTATCCAATAGTCGTCGAATTATCTACAATCCGATTCATTCATTCTCTACTTTTACTTAGCTTGAGGCCATTTATGAACGACCATTCGAATAACAACTCAAATCATCAAACCAGTGCCGTCTGGCAAAACCACATCAGTATCCCGGATACTCCGCAGGGTTTTACCCTTCGTACCACGTACCCCACCAACCCCGATGGTGCAGAAGTGATGCTCGAACGTTGGGATGCAGGCTCCGAGGAACCACCTCACTCGCATCCAGGCGATGATATGACCGTGGTCGTTGAGGGTAAAATGTCGATTCAATTTTATACTCAATCCGATAACGGACTGGTGGCCGATGGTGAGCCAGTCATATTAAATCAAGGTCAAACGGGTTACGTCAATGCCGGTCGCATTCATGATGCAAAGTATCTCGAGGACTGTAAATTAGTCTATGTGCACGACAAGGCGTTTGGCTTTAAGGCCGAATAAGGTCGTCACAGATTACTTTCAATTATGGATTTGTTAAAACGAATTCTTTTTTAGGCGGGTTTATTGGGTTTCGTTATTTTTCGACTCACCGGTCAAAATATGTATCACCTGCATAACATCTTACAAGGCTGATGCACCGACCATACAGTATACTCGGTTTATATACTCTTTTTGCTGCCGTAATATGACTTGTGCTCCCGGCATTAAAGAATACATCTGACATTTAATTAAACGCTCTAAATGAAAAACGGTGCAGAAGATGACATATTGCCATCAACTGCACCGAGTCATACTTATTATTTTACTTTCGATTTATTTATCGTATTCCAAAGTCCTTCATCATTTGTTTGTAATATCCTTTGGCACCGGCATCCATGAAGTAATAGTTTTTTACATTATTTTTCTCTAACGCATATTGTAACCAACGTACTTGTTTACCGACTTCATCGTAAATAAATAATGGGCGGTTTTCACGTTTGGCTTGTTCGATATATTGATCAAGTTTTTTACGATCGTCCAGGCTGGCCCAACGCTCTTTACCAGGAAAGAAACCTGCCGCACCACGCTGATACTTGTCGCGGATATCCAGCACTAAACTTTTGCTGCCCGACTGATGTACTTTGTCCATAAAGGCATTCGGCTCAAGGCTTCGCGCTTTAAATTCATTTTTGCTAATAATTTCATTAGGCTGGATTGGGCTCTGACCAAACAAAGAAGCCATTTCAGGATATGTCTTTGCCCATTCAAACATACCCGCATCGTAAGCGATGGTGTTTTCAACGCGAGCTCTTTTAGCCTGTTTCACGGCACGGTAAGACTTCATACAGGTACGACCATTACAATAAAAAACGATGGTTTTATCTGTTTTGCTGCGTAATGCTTTAAGCTGGTCAGCGAAGGTTTTGCTGGCTACAGGGATATTTTTCGAACCATTAATACGTAGTGTCTCATACTCTAATTTTGATCGGGTATCGACAATAACGACATCTTTGTATTTGTCTTTCAACTCATGTTTGCTCATCACAGGCACGTCTGGATATTTTGCACGACCGGGAAACTCGTCGGCCGCCCAACTCGGGCTTGAGAATAAAAACAAGGCAAGGGACGCCAGGGCAAAAATACGGGCTAAATAATGTTTCATGTAATAACTCCAATGGCAATATAAGTAATTTCTAATATTCTAAATATCGGCATTATAACTCTGGTCTTTAGGCTTTATAAGCATTTTTTAATATTATTTTTTCACTTATAATCAATTACTTACAGGAATACCCAAATCAATTAGTCCGAAATCAGTATTTTGGGCGATTTTAAATCGACCCGTAGGCAACCTTTAAGCTGATTCTGGTACTCTTATGTAATGAGTTTCCAGGATCATTTTTCTTCCGTCTCCGAAGGCTACCAGCAATACCGTCCGGACTATCCGGACGAGTTGTTTTATCACCTTGCCCATGTCTGTCACGAGCATGAGTGTGCCTGGGATTGTGCCACAGGTACGGGGCAATCTGCTCGTGCCCTTGCACCCTACTTTGATCGCGTTATCGCCACCGATGGCAGCGAGGCACAGGTGCTGATGGCCGCTGCCAATGAGAAAAAAGGCTCAGAGTCAAAACTAATATTCAAAACGGCTACTGCTGAACGCAGTGGTCTCGCTGATCACAGCGTTGATTTGATTACCGTCTCGCAAGCCGCGCACTGGTTTGATCTGGAGACCTTCGCCAATGAAGTTGATCGGGTTTTAAAACCGGGCGGTATACTGGCCATCTGGTGTTATAGCTTATTGAACATAGAAGACGACATTAATGCCTTAGTGAATCATTTTTATTACGATGTGGTCGGACCCTACTGGCCCTTTGAGCGCAAGCTGGTTGAAAACGGTTATCGGGATATTCAGTTACCATTTACCGAGCTGGCCGTGCCAAACTATCAGATGCAGGCCAGTTGGAATCTATCCCAACTCGTTGGTTATTTCTCGACCTGGTCGGCGTTACGCTTATATATAGAAGCGCAGGGCACGAATCCACTTGATGAGTTGGCCACTAAGTTGGCCACGGTATGGGGCGATCCTGAGCAGATCCGTGCTATCCACTGGCCATTGAGCCTGCGCATCTGGCAAAATTGAGATTAACCGACCTCGTTTAGCTTGCCTGAAGTTTTCATCAGACTCAGAAACATCTGTGGGCATTCTTGCTATGCTTAGTTCACCATCAACGAAACCTAAAACTAACAGTTAATGCAAACACAACAAGAATTCCTTACCTTGCGCGACCACATGAAGACGGTCATTGTCGGCCAGGAGCATTTAATCGATTGCATCATGATCGGCGTGCTCACCGGCGGCCACCTGTTGCTCGAAGGCCCGCCCGGATTGGCCAAAACCACCGCGGTTAAAACATTGTCCTCTGGCGTGCATGCCTCATTTCAACGCATTCAATTTACCCCGGATTTAATGCCTTCTGATCTAACCGGCAGCGATGTGTTTGATCCGAAAAACAATGCCTTTGAATTTATCGCCGGCCCGTTGTTTCACGAGATCGTGTTGGCCGATGAAATCAATCGCGCACCTCCCAAAGTTCAATCGGCATTACTCGAGGCAATGGAAGAAAAACAGGTGACCGTCAGTCGACACACTCATGTCCTACCAGAGTTATTTATTGTCATGGCCACGCAAAATCCGCTTGAACAGGCCGGCACTTACCCGTTACCTGAAGCACAACTCGATCGATTTTTAATGCATGTACCACTGGGTTACCCGGATGAAAATGAAGAATTACTGATCTTGCAACGTGATCGCAAAACTCACTTTGGCGACGACGTCGATGCCACTGAAACCCGGTTGACTCCAGATACTGTGTTGCGTGCGCGCCATGAGGTTGCTGAGATTCATATAGAACCTGCGCTTGAACAGTATGTTATTCAATTAGTGCATGCCACCCGAGACATTGGTAAGTGGATTAATGAATGGCAGGATTATGTCAATTTCGGGGCTTCGCCACGGGCCAGCCTGGCGTTGGTCCGCTCTGCCAGTGCCTATGCGTATTTACACGGACGCGACTATGTAGTCCCCGATGATATTATTGCCATTGCCAAAAACGTGTTGCGACATCGAATCTTATTAAACTACACCGCCCAGGCGAATCAAGTCAGTTCTGACGACATCATTGATCGTTTAATTGAGCTTGTGCCCATCCCCTGATGCTCGGTTTTGAGTGGCAGCCCAATACGAAATTTAAGTCGGTTTTAAATCGTTTGCGCAATAGCATGCCGTTAACCCGACATATACGTTATCCAAATCTCATTAGTGAGCTTGAATTAACGGCCTTACGCCAACTCGCCGCTCAAGCAAGCCCAACTCAGCTCGACTTAAACCTGGAAGTTCACCATTGTATGCTCGGTGAACAATTATCGCCCTTTGCCAAAAGCGGCTTCGAGTTTGCGGAAACCCGGTTATATCAATACGGTGATAATATCCGCTTTATCAATTGGCGCCGTTACGCCAATAGCGGACAACTTTATATTAATACCTTTCATGAAGAACGCCGGCCACAATGCTGGATCCTGCTCGATCGTCGTGCCAGCATGCGTTTTGGCACACGGGTACGCCTCAAAGTTGCACAAGCTGCAAACCTGGCACTGTATCATTTATTCAAAGCACAAAAGCAGCAGTTTGATATCGGAGGTATCATTCTCGATGAACACAACCACTGGTATGAAGCCAAATCCTCCAGTACTAGCTTCCAGCCTTTAATCGAGCACATGACTTCATCTTGTCCGCCATTCCCAACTGAACAGGACAAAGCCAATGATCAATTTACAAAAAGCCTACGTTTATTAAAAGCGCGTTTAGCCCCCGGCTGTTTGATTATTATCTTAAGCGACTTCATTGATCTGACTCAATCAGACCTGAGTACCTTACACGCGCTAGCAAACCAACATACTGTCTCAGCCTTGCACATTGTCGACCCAGTGGAAAAAACTCTACCCGGTCAGGGGAAATTTCAGATACTAAATCCCGAAGATGATTCTGTTATTGATCTAAACTGTGCGCACTCAGGACTTAAAAAACAATATCAGGAGCGGCTAAGCTCTCGACTTGAAGAGATCGAACAACAGCTAAAACAAAACCAGGTGCTCTACCAGCAAGTCGATAGCTCGACCGAACTCATAACCTCGGCAGAATCGAACTTGTGAGTCAAGATAACGAAGACAAAACCCGCCTGATTGAAAATCAGTGGTTTGATATTGTGCCTCCTGCTGCACCTGACGATCAGTTACTTCTGTGGTGGTCGTTGTCGACTGTATTATTGGTGATTGTATCTAGCAGTGTGTATTTAATCTGGCGACGCCAACCACAACAACGTTTAAAACGTAATATATATAGCTTACTTAACCGTTCATCTACAGAGATCGATCCTAAAAATAAATTACGTCAACTGGAAAAATTACTATGCCAATATTACCATACAACGCAGCTTTCAAATATTGAGCTGGAAAACACCCATTGGAATACTTTTAGACAACAACTACAGAAAGCTTGTTATCAGTCGCAAACCGTTGATGAACAACATGCGGCTAAGTTGATACAACAGGCAAACTCTATTTTTCTGGTATCGAATTCATGAATAGTTTCTATGGTATTCAACTTGCTCAGCCCGTATGGTTGATAGCGATCCCGCTGTGCTTGATGTTAGCTATCTATTTTACCGTCAAAAGCAAGCAAGGACTTCCACCTTTGACTAGTTGGCTAAATAACTTTAGTCGTGAAGTTTATCGCCACCCCTTTGCCAGCCGCCTGCAACTACGCGAAAATGTCACTCAGCCAAAGCACGTCCGTAATGCCTTTTTTTCTGTCATTAATTACACCATCCTGATTAGCTTACTGAGTATCAGCCTTGCGCAACCTTATAAAATCGGAAAAAAATTACCCGAACCCCCGCAACACCGAGATATTGTTTTTTTAGTGGATACCTCGGTTAGCATGGTCTTGCGGGATTACCTGGTTAATGGTGTGCGCACAGAACGCATCTCCGTTTTAAAAAATGTCCTCACCCACTTCATTGAACAATTGAAGGGCAGCCGCATTCAATTAATTGCATATTCAGAGAAAGCCTATACCCTGGTTCCATTGACGACCGACTATCAATTATTAATCCATCAACTACAACGACTGGATGCGGCTTCACTTACCGGACGCAGCAGTGACTTAAGTAATGCCTTACTCTACGCCTTACAGCACTATCAACAGGCAACGCTTCAGACGAGCGATACTGCGGGGAATGACAATAAACCGGTGTTTGTGATGTTAACCGATGTCAATCGCCCGGTACGCAATATCCATCCCAAAATCGCCGCCGAATATGTTGCGCAACACGGCATTCGCCTGCATACCATTGCCATTGGTGCAGCAAGTTATGCCGCTGAAGATCAAGCACATCGGTCGTTAATCTATCACCCCACTCGTTTTAATCTACTCAAAGAGGTCGCCGATGCCGCAAACGGTCAATTTTTCTGGGCAAAAGACCACAACAGTCTCGCCATTGCGCTGAGCTCGATCAATGAGGGTGAAAAACGCAGTGGTCATGCAGAGGCGCAATATATTCATTTACCTCTATATTTATGGCCATTACTACTTGCCATGGGCTGGTTGACCCTTTTATATCTGATATCATTTGGCCCAAGGGTGTGGGCACGATGATAGAAAGCCTTAACTACTTACGCGAACCGTTGTGGCTCTGGCTAAGTTTACTACCTGGTTTATTCTTACTGGTCTCTTTTTTATTACGTCACTATCGGACCAATCATTATGCTGATGCGAAGTTAAAAAATTGGGTCACTACCTCCCGTCGTACTGAACAACAACACCGATTCCGGCAAATTATCCTTATTCAACTCAGCTGGGTTGCGTTTGCGATTGCCCTGGCCGGACCACGTCTACCTGAAAAAATACATGATGACTCACATGAATATTACCAGGAAGTCATGTTGGTGCTGGATCTTTCTTTATCCATGTCGGCACGAGACAGCCTGCCAAGTCGAATCGAACGCGCCAAACTTGAGGCATTTGACTTAATTTCACGCATGCAAAACGTTCGTCTTGGGGTGGTTGTTTATGCCGCCAAACCGCATTTATTAACACCCTTCACTTATGATAAATCAGTGTTACGTCATTATATTAAGCCATTACGTACCCAGTTATTACCCACCGAAGGCTCACAAATCATTGATGCACTTTCCTTTGCGATTAAACAGTTTTCAGATAACCGTCAATTACCACGCTCCATCGTGCTGATCAGCGATGGTGAAGCGAACCAGGCCGCCCAACAGCATACGTTGCAACTCGAAAGCCTCTCAGAACAACTCAAAGAAAACAAAGTTCAGCTCTATACCCTTGGCGTCGGCACCCAACAAGGCGCTGCGCTGTTATCCAATCACACCGGTTGGTTAGAAAATAATAACCAGGCCGTCATTTCAAGATTAAATCGCTCATCACTCATACAACTGGCCAATATTGGTAACGGCGTATACAGTGATGTGCGTGATGACGATGATGACTGGTCACTCATCTATGATAAAGGGATAGCCCTTAAGCATTTTGAGAGCAGCAAACAGAAAATCGATGATCTGATCTTATGGCATGAGTATTTTTCAGAATACCTGTTGCTGGGTATATTGTTTCTATTCCTCTCACTGTATCCCTTTAGCTTGATACCAATTAACATTATAAACCGATCAAAGTCGGAGCCATCTAAAAATTCCCAGCTTGCTCCTGCTCAATTAAAAGGTACTTTATCTCTGCTGCTTTCTTTATTGTTAATTATTTTCATGAGCGGCACACAATCAAAGCCCGCTTTTGCCGTCGATTCAGATACGCTTTATAAAACTGCCTATCAACAATTACAAGATAGTGAGTGGCAACAAGCAAAAGATAACTTCGCAAAAATTCCAGGCTATCGTGCCCGCTTTGCCGAAGGGGCCGCTACCTATCAGCTTAAACAATATAAACTTGCGATTCCTATTTTTATACAAGCAACCTTAGATGCAAATACAGACCAGCAACGCATTGATGCAGTGTTTAATCTGGCAAACTGTTATTATAAACTCGAACAATACCAACATGCCGAATCACTCTATCAGGACGTGTTGCGATACCAACCTACGCACCACGCCGCACTCGTCAATTTATCCTATACCAGAGAATTATTTGCCGAGAAAAAAATAGATGAAAAGGCTATCGCAAAACGCGCTGGCACCGGACCACGCATGGAAGACGCACCTGACAACATGGATATCTCTAACAGTAAGGTTTCATTAGGCGATGCACAGTCAAAAAGTCAGGCGATCATTCCCGATGCAAACAACCAAACTAAATCAAAACAAATGATCACCGGCCTCGAAGCCTCGACACCGGCTTCAATGAGTATTGAAGCCACTGATGATGATAGCTGGACATATGATATTAATGACTTGAGTGTGCTACAACAAAAATCACCACGCATTCATACAGATGAGGCCATACTGTGGCAACGACTGTTTGAAGTCGAGGAAAGTTTTGAAGCGGCACAGGAAAAGCCGAATGTACTACCCGGGGTAAAACCATGGTAACAGGGGTAAGAACAATATTATTTCTTCTTAACTTTGCTTATATCACGATAGGCATCGCACAAACGGATGAGACTACAGGATTAACAGCTAGTTTAAACACAAATCAAGTCGAACTCGGTAAACACGTCAATCTTACTTTAAGCGCGCCGACTACAGTAAGTTCAACAAAACTAAATCAACTAGATACCATCGACTTATCCAAACTTAAATCCCTGTTTCACGTCGAAACCTATTCTGATATTGAACTCGAGGCGGGTAAGCAAAACTGGCAAATTCGTTTAACACCTTACCATAAGGGTAAACAAACTATTCCTGTCTTAACTTTTTCTGATCTTAAATCTAACCCAATCGAGATCACCGTCACCGATGCGATCGATTCTAAATCCAGGCGGCCTATGACAATCAGTTACTCTGCATCTACGCTCAGCCCCTGGGTACGTGAACAAGTCCTGGTGATCTATAAGCTAAACTCATCGTTAAAACTTTATGACCTTAAACTGGATGAACCTGATTTAGTAAAGGCTATCATGCATGAATTAGAGGTCAAAGAAACGATAATTCAAAACAACGATAATGACACTTATGATTACCAAACCGGTTATGCTCTGTTTAACTTAACGGATGGCCAGCAAAAAATTAATCTGCCGCCCCTGATCGTTAGGCGCGATGGGACTACGACTCACCGATTTTATCCTCCACCGTTTGAGTTAACCGTTAAAGCATTACCACTATATCTGCCGGCCACGGTACCCGTGGGTAAACTATCACTCGAATCAGATAAATCCTTGCAGTTTAGTTTCACCTATCGCTTGACCAACACTGAGTTAATATTAGCAGGGCATCATATGCCATTCTCATCATTACCTGATATCGGATATCAATTTATCAGTACTGATTCATTGCAAACCTATCCTGCTGCACAAGAAGAAATTTACTCAAATAAACTAACTGGCTTAACCCGATCAATACAATACACACTGCCACTGAAGCCCATTTCTCAGGGCCTGCACACACTAAAACCTGTTCGATTACTAAGCTTTGATCCAGATCGCGGCACCCTACAAACAAACGAATACAACTTGCCAACGCTATTTTCTCTTAATATTTGGGCAAGTATCACACTTATATTACTCTTTAGTTTATTTTGTCTTATTGTATTATATCGACTATATCGTTATTTAAGCTATCATATAAAACGCTATCGATACTATAAACTTGCACTCAGACACTTAACAACCGCTAAAGACAGACAATCGATTCGTAGCGCATTACAATTAATCGCTGAGGCAGAAGGGGATAATGGTAACCATACGCCACAACAATGGCTTAAGCTTTACGCCTCAAAATCAGAAGAAACAAAACTAAAAGAGCCACTTAATCAGTTATTTTATCTGTCTTCCGATAAGCAAAATATTTTGACACTGACTCAAGATCTAATTCAAACCATTAAAAACAAACATATCCTTATTTATTGAGCTGAAACAGTGTAATAGGTTTAATTTATTAGTGTCGCTATTGTCTCTGCAGTCGTTTTGTTTATATCAAACTGTACTTCACAGTATTCAGGCTGCTCATCCATTGGAGTCGGGTCATCCGCGCAACAACTTCCAGCGATGACGCCTGCATAGAAAATACCGGTTTTTATACTAATTTTATCTTCAGCCTCTGTAACATTGAGGACAACGACGCTAATTTTTCCATCGCTGACGTGGCTACTTTGTGACAAACCTTGCTGCAAGGGCAGCTGTTCAGGTTTCAACTTTAGTATTTCATCCTTTAAAACAGCTTCAAAATCCATTGTTTCCCAGACTTTTAATGCATTTTTAAATTTAATCACAGTTTTTTCTCGAAATGGAAAATAATCGAACTTGATGACCGATACTAATTCTATATATCTCTAGCTTTTACACACATAATTATAAAAATTCGGAACGGATGATCTCTAAGACCCTATCTATTCTGACAGATTAATGATCAGTTTCATATATTTCTCTAAAAGCTTATATATATCAAAGGTACTTTATAAACCCTTTCTAATTCTCGGTTTAATTTTTCTTGAACAATCCTGATATTTTTCTGTCCTAAATTGGACACTACAATATGGCTGTTATTAAACCGTGGCAACCAGGTCTAAACATCTAAGTCATTATTTAATTATATGCTGCATGCTATGTCAGCCATTTATATTACTGGCAACAGAAAACTATGATCAAATCAAAAATGGCAATCAACAGCTTAGTCTAATTTTTCAATCCACGTTTACCGACGACGAGCGGAAAACAACCTATCAGTGGTTAAAAGAAGTAAGCCGAGCGCTTCGAACCGTTTATGGTGAGTATCCACAAGATCATTTCCGGATCACAATTAAACGAAGTCGCGCTCGACCTGGCCCTGTCCCCTGGGGGCATGTCGAGCGGGGCGATCCAACCAATGTATTACTCGTTATTAATCCTGAGTACGGCTATGACGCATTAATCAATGACTGGACCGCTTTTCACGAATTGTCTCATTTACTGATCCCGTATCGGGGCCATGGCAATGTCTGGTTTTCTGAAGGCCTGGCCACCTATTACCAAAACATCATCCAGGGGCGACTTGGGTTATTAAATCAATCCCAAATGTGGGGCAAGATCGCGGCCGGTTTTGAGCGTGGTAAAAAGCAACAACACTGGAACAATACTAATCTGACTGAAGTGAGTGATCAGATGAGAGAGAACCGACAATTCATGCGCGTACATTGGAGCGGCGTTTTATACTGGTTGAGTGCAGATGTACAATTGCGAAAGCTAGGGAAAGGTACCCTAGATGATGCCCTTAAATTATTAAAAGATTGCTGCGAATTTAAATCAATGTCGGCCAAAGCCATTGCTCATAAGCTTGATACACTAACAAGCTCAAATGTGTTTGTTCCCTTGTTTGAAATTTATTGTGAAAGTTATGAGATTCCTGATTATCTATCGCTACTCACTGAACTCGGTGTGACGAAAACAACGAATACAATAAGCTTTAATAAAAGTGCATCCCTGGCGTCCATTAGGCAAAAAATATATCAACCTTAACAAAATTATAATTTCAATCTCGATTTGATCATTAGTCAACAACTTCAATCTCTCTGAGTTGCTTTTTTAATTCCCTTGCCATTTTATCTGAAAAGCAGGCGAAAATGACCGTTTCGATTGTTGTTCCTTTAACGGCCTTGTTAACTTCTTTAACGGCTATCTCACACGCTTTTTGATATGGAAATCGATAGGCGCCACAACTGATAGCAGGAAATGCGATTGAAGTCAGTTGATGTTCGTTGGCTAGCTGAATGCTTTCTCGATAACACGAAGCCAGTAGTGCTTCTTCATTCTTATTACCACCATCCCAAACCGGGCCAACGGTATGTATTACATACTTAGCGGGTAAGTCATATCCATTGGTTATTTTAGCCTGTCCTGTCTTACACCCTCCAAGTGAACGACATTCCTCGAGCAGTTTCGCGCCCGCTGCCCTATGAATGGCACCATCAACGCCGCCACCGCCACATAAGGCATTATTCGCCGCGTTAACGATCGCATCGACATTTATCTGGGTTATATCCGTTTGTAAAATCTCTATTTTCATGTTCACCAATATTTGAAAATGATCAGTTCATAATACCAGGCCTGTATGGAAATTTTACTTCTATATTCGCAAAATCGTAAACCATACTATTCGTACATACAGGGTAACAACACTCTATTTGAGCAAGATGGTTTTTGCACACTCTGATTTATCAAACCGATGAATGGAATGGCTACAGCGGGATTTACCGTCACGGTCATAAGGTCTGATGCCAATGGTGTCCAGGGTACAGGGTGTGGGTTTTCAGAAAGATTTATATACAGAAAAAAGCTATCTGGTAAATCATAATAAACCGGAGTGACATCTGCAGATAACGATCCACTCCCTGTCTCTGCATTATTAATTTCAAGTGTGCTGCTTGTTAATGTCGCATCAGTGACGTTGAAGGTATTAAAACCTAAATACACTATACCGCTATTCGTTGAAGCAAGGCGATAGTCAAAATTAACCATATAGGTTGTTACCACTCCTTCAGTCGTTATAGTAGGTGAAATAAAGGTTAATTCTATTGCATCGCCAGTGCATACGGACGGTAGTGATGATGCTCTGACATACTCTGACAGAACCCCATTAGCGTCATCAGATATAGTGAGACTGTTATCGGCTAACGTTAATTGATAGTTCACTGAGTCAAACACTAAATTGTCACCCGTGATCGTACCCGAATGAGTTGCACGATATCCATCATTTACAGCGCATGCTCTATAGGTAACCGTATTGTCACTCGCAATTTCAAGATAATGATCGGTAACAAGACTGCGCCAATATCCTTCATATGATGTATCACTACTATCCCCACCACCACAACTCATTAAAAATTGGGCTGTTAGCAATAGGATTATCGAATTAATATATTTCATTTTGATATCGCACCCCCGTCGGCAATTATTTAAATAGCCATTTTGGAATCACAATTAAATTCTTACCAAGTGTTCTTTAACTTATATTATCTGAATTAATATATTGACTCTACGTTCATTAATCTGTTGAGCATGAATCAATTCTATTAATTTGGGGATGATCTAGATCACTGATATTGGTTATTAATGACAATTCAACCAATGTCACACTATCTCCTAAGTCATTGAATATAAACCGTAAAACATGCCTTAGAACCCAATTATAATTCAAGCAAATAACAAATCCGTCGAAATATTAACTATGACCTTCGACATAACATCATTATGAAACAGCTGAAACACTACTTAACCGCTATTCTGTTCTTTAGCAGCGTTACTATGTGCCAGGCGAGCCAATTAGAGTGGAACTCGTTTGATGGAGAATTTTTCTCATTAAGTGATTACCAGGGCAAGGTCGTGGTTGTGACTTACTGGGCGACCTACTGTCCACCTTGCCACCAAAACCTGCAGAACCTTAAAAAACTCTATCCGTTATATAGGGACCAGGGATTTGAAGTCATAGCGATTAGCCTTGATGACAATGAAGAAGTGGTGAACCAACACATGCATAATCTGGGCGTTAATTTTCCAGTGACGTTGAAGTCTTATACATCAGGTTCAGAGATACTTCAAAACGTTGTGGGTACACCGACGAATTATTTAATCGACCGCAAAGGTAATATAGTAAAGAAACAGTTTGGATTAATGAGTTATGAAAACATAGAAAAAAACTGGATAAAACCGTTTATTTAATAGGATTCACCCCAACTGATTGTCTGCTCTAAATGATCGATCTTGATCTGTTGTTCTTCGATGATCGCTTTGACAACATCACCCAAGGTAATCACTCCGACCAGTTTTTTATTTTCAATCACCGGCATATGACGAATATGATGTTTGGTCATGACCACCATGCAATCATCAATACTTTGCTTCGGAAAGGTATATAAAACATCTTTCGTCATGATGTCTTCTATCTTGGTTTCTTGTGAGGTTTTTCCCTTCAAAATGACCTTACGTGCATAATCACGTTCAGAGACAATACCGACTAATTTGTCATGTTGCGTCACCGCCAGGGCGCCGATGCCTTTTTCATCCATCAGCTTGATCGCAGCATACACCGAGGCCTCTGGATTAATCTGCCATACGGTCTTGCCCTTGGTATCTAACAAGTTTTCAACTAAAACCATACTATTTTCCCTGTTTTAATCCATTTATTTCGTTTACTACAGGATCAATATCGGTAGCTACCTGGTTTTAATTAGTTTTTTTACCAAACTATAAAAAAAGGCCGCTAGAGCGACCTTTACATCAATTCCGGGGTGTTCTCCTGAATTAAGTTTTGATTACTTTTTGTTTTTGATCTTGTTGATCAGCTCTATCTGCGCGGCTGCCTGGGCGATTGCTGCCAGGGCATCGGCCTCACTCATATCACTGGTCTTGTCTTCCAGCGCTTGTTCGGCACGTTTTTTCGCTTCCATCGCGGCAGCTTCATCAAGATCATGGGCGCGTACGGCGGTGTCCGATAAAATCGTCACCGTACCGGGTTGCACTTCCAGGATACCGCCACTAACGTAAATCGATTCTTCTTCGCCACCCTGTTTGACGACTCGAACTTCGCCTGGCTTTAAAGGGGTAATCATTTGCGTGTGACGTGGATAGATTCCAACTTCACCACGAACAGCGGGAGCAACCACGACTTCGGCGATGCCGGAGTAGAGTTCGTGTTCAGCACTAACGATGTCTAGATGCATGGTCATAGCCATAATTAAATCCTATATTCTGGATTCCCGCCTTCGCGGGAATGACGACGGAGGCGGGAAAAACGGTAGAATTTCTTCTACCGAGTTAACTAACTTACAAGCTCTTCGCTTTTTCTACCGCTTCGTCGATGGTACCGACCATGTAGAATGCCTGTTCAGGTAAGTGATCGTATTCACCATCGACAATGCCTTTAAATGCGGCAATGGTGTCTTTCAGTGATACGTATTTACCAGGTGCACCGGTGAACACTTCCGCAACCGCAAAAGGCTGAGACAAGAAGCGCTGGATCTTACGAGCACGTGATACGACTTGCTTATCTTCTTCCGATAATTCGTCCATACCCAGGATCGCGATGATGTCTTTTAGTTCTTTATATTTTTGCAAGTTACCCTGAACGGCACGCGCAACGTTATAGTGCTCTTCACCAATAATGTGTGGGTCAAGCTGACGTGAGGTTGAATCCAGTGGATCCACCGCTGGGTAGATACCGAGCTCTGCAACTTGACGAGACAATACTAAGGTTGCATCCAAGTGAGCAAAGGTGGTCGCAGGTGATGGGTCAGTCAAGTCATCCGCAGGGACGTAAACGGCCTGGAACGAGGTGATTGAACCGGTCTTGGTAGAGGTAATACGCTCTTGCAGTAAACCCATTTCTAACGCCAATGTTGGTTGGTAACCTACCGCAGACGGCATACGACCTAACAATGCAGATACCTCGGTACCGGCCAGGGTATAACGATAAATGTTATCGATAAACATCAGGATGTCACGGCCTTCGTCACGGAAGTGTTCCGCCATGGTTAAACCTGACAAGGCTACACGTAGACGGTTACCAGGAGGCTCGTTCATCTGACCGTAAACCATCGCAACTTTATCGAGTACGCCGGCTTCTTTCATTTCGTAGTAGAAGTCATTACCTTCACGAGTACGTTCACCGACACCCGCAAATACCGATAAACCTTCTTGTTGAACGGCGATGTTGTTGATTAATTCCATCAGCGTTACGGTTTTACCTACACCCGCACCACCGAATAAACCAATTTTACCACCCTTGGCGATCGGCATAATCAAATCGACAACTTTAATACCGGTTTCAAGTATCTCCAGTGAAGATGCTTGCTCATCATAAGCAGGTGGCTTACGGTGAATCGGCATGGTTTTTTCTGCACCAATTGGACCGGCATCATCAACAGGTGTACCGAGTACATCCATAATGCGGCCTAACGTCTTTTGGCCAACAGGTACATTAATCGGTGCACCGGTATTACTCACAGGCAACTCACGTTTTAGACCGTCAGTTGAACCCATCGCAATAGTACGCACGACACCGTCACCTAATTGTCACGTGGGAATTCCACATCGATGACCGCGCCGATGATTTGTACGATTTGTCCAGCACTCATTTTGCCGTTCCTCTTAATCTCAAATTTTAAATTCTTTGTTTGTCATTCCTCTGAAGATGGGAATCCATTTATATTATGGATTCCCGCCTTCGCGGGAAAAGTGCCCCGCGGGTATGACGACTTTCGTTTGTTTCTCCGTCATACCCCCGGGGCACTTTTCCCCTGGAGAGGGGAATCCATTTATATTTCTGGATTCCCGCCTTCGCGGGAAAAGTGCCCCGCGGGTATGACGGCAAAAAGTTAATTCTTTAAACCGCAGCCGCACCACCAACAATCTCAGAAATTTCCTGAGTAATCGCTGCTTGACGTGCCTTGTTATACACCAACTGCAGGTTATCAATTAAATCACCCGCATTATCCGATGCGGCTTTCATCGCTATCATTCTTGCCGCCATTTCACAGGCTACGTTTTCGATAACGCCTTGATAGACCAATGACTCGATGTAACGAACCAATAATCCATCAAGTACTTCTTTGGCATCAGGTTCGTAAATATAATCCCAGTGATGTTTTAACTCGTCTTCTTCTTTAATTGAAGAAACCGGTAACAACTGATCAACCTGAGGTTCCTGGGTCATGGTGTTTACAAACTTGTTGTAAACGACATAGAGACGATCAATTTTGCCATCGTTATAGGCATCCAACATCACTTTGACCGTACCGATCAATTCGTTGATGGAGGGGGCATCCCCTAAATGGGTTGCCTGCGATACGATCTCACCTTGCATGCGTTTGAAAAACGCCAGGGCCTTGGTACCCACGGTGCAATAATCAACTTCAACTTCTTTATCGGTCCACTCTTTCATGTTGAGCAGGGCCGTCTTGAAGGCATTATTGTTTAAGCCACCACACAAACCACGGTCGGTTGAAATGATGATATAGCCAACACGCTTTACTTCATCACGTGGTAACAAATACGAGTGTTTGTATTCCGTATGCGCAAAGGCAAGGTGATGAATGACCTGGCGCATCTTGTCAGAGTACGGACGAGATGCGGCCATGCGATCCTGGGCTTTACGCATTTTAGACGCCGCCACCATTTCCATGGCTTTGGTGATCTTCTGAGTATTCTGGATACTCTTGATCTGGGTGCGTATCTCTTTACCGCTTGCCATATAAATTAACTCTCTTGTTTACTCTTTCTACTAATAACTCCAGTAGAGAAGAGGGGTTTTAGCCCCCTCTCCCTTAGGGAGAGGAGACTCTATTTATTAATAAGTACCTGTTTTCTTAAAGCTTTCGATTGCTGCCTTCATCTTCGCTTCGATGTCGTCATTAAAATCGCCATTCGCATTAATTGAATCAAGCAAATCTTGGTTGTTAGATTTTAAATGCGCTTGCATTGCATCTTCAAAGGCAACAATCTTGGCAACATCAACATCATCAAGATAACCTTCGTTTGCCGCTAATAATGAAAACGCTTGCTCAGCCACACCCATCGGTTTGTATTGAGCTTGCTTCATTAATTCAGTTACGCGTTGACCACGGTCAATCTGTTTGCGAGTCGCTTCATCAAGGTCAGAAGCAAACTGAGCAAAGGCCGCCAGTTCACGATACTGTGCTAAGGCTAAACGAATACCACCGCCGAGCTTTTTAATGATCTTGGTTTGTGCCGAACCACCTACACGTGATACCGATAAACCAGCATTAATCGCAGGACGAATACCGGCATTAAATAAATCCGATTCCAGGAAGATCTGACCATCGGTAATCGAGATTACGTTAGTCGGTACGAAGGCTGATACGTCACCGGCTTGCGTTTCGATGATGGGTAGCGCGGTTAAAGAACCGGTCTTTCCTTTCACTTCACCGTTAGTCAGTTTTTCAACTTCGTCGGCATTGATTCGTGCCGCACGCTCTAATAGACGTGAGTGCAAATAGAATACATCACCAGGATACGCTTCACGACCGGGTGGACGACGTAATAACAGAGAAACCTGACGATAGGCCCAGGCCTGCTTGGTCAAGTCATCATAAATAATTAATGCATCTTCACCACGGTCACGGAAATATTCACCCATCGCACAACCGGCGTAAGGTGCAATATATTGCATTGCCGCAGAATCAGCCGCGTTAGCCGCAACTACAATGGTGTGGTCCATCGCGCCAAATTCTTCCAGCTTACGTACTACAGATGCAACCGAAGAAGCCTTCTGACCAATCGCCACGTAAATACATTTAACACCAGTACCAATCTGGTTGATGATGGCATCAATCGCCACTGCAGTTTTACCCGTTTGACGATCACCAATAATCAATTCACGTTGGCCACGACCGATGGGCACCATCGAGTCAACCGACTTCAAACCAATTTGAACGGGCTGGTCAACTGATTGACGCGCGATAACACCCGGTGCGATTTTTTCAATTGGAGCTGATTGTTTGCTGTCAATGGGACCTTTACCATCAATCGGCTGACCTAATGAGTTCACAACTCGGCCAAGTAATTCTGGTCCGGTAGGTACTTCAAGAATACGACCGGTACATTGTACTTTGTCGCCTTCAGTGATGTGTTCGAAGTCACCGAGTATCACGGCACCGAC
>CAMYOL010000071.1:0-2307 GCA_947260005.1 uncultured Ectothiorhodospiraceae bacterium | reverse complement strand
ATCAGCTCGCTAATTTCTGAAGGGTTAAGTTGCATGGTTATATCCTCTAAATTTTAAATACTGTTTCAAAGCGACCTGTTTGTATTCGCTTTGCTAATGAATTCATTAATGTAATAACGCCGTCGCTAATTTATCCAGCTGGCCGCTCACCGATCCATCGATCACTAAGTCACCGGCACGTACAATGGCGCCACCCAAGAGATTTTCGTCAACCTTGGACACCAGGCTCACTTCACGGCCCAGTCGTTTCTTCAGACCGGCTTGCAAGCTACTTTGCTGCGCGTCGCTCAAAGGGAAGGCGGAGATCACTTCCGCTTCGATGGTCTTTTCAGCTTCAGCACGATGTAAGTTATACAAACTGACAATCTCTGGTAATACATTTAAGCGCTTATTTTCGACCAGGACCTTGATAAAGTTCTTGCCCATGTCATTAAGCTGATCGCCGCAGACCTCAATCATCAAACGCGATAGGGTTTCCACGTCGACCTTGGGATTGGATACGTAGTCCTGCATAACTTCATCCGCAACGGCAACCGCCGCAAAGCCCAGCATGTCTGACCACTTGGCTAAACTATTAGGATCTGTCTGGATCTGCTCCTGCGCAAGGCCAAATGCCGCTAAGGCGTAAGGGCGAGCAATGGTGCTTTTTTCTGCCATGTCGTGTTATCCCTTAAAGCTGTGCAGCCAGATCTTTGAGCAGGTCTTCGTTAGCCTTCTCGTCGATCTCTTTTTTCAGAACTTTACCGGCACCGGCTACTGCAAGCGTCACCACCTGACCGCGTAACTCTTCACGGGCACGAGTCATGTTTTGCTCGATCTCAGCCTGCGCGGCATGCACTAAACGTTCGCCTTCGGCCTTGGCATCATTTGCCGCCGCCTCAACGATCTCGCTGGCACGTTTTTCCGCCTGGCGAATCACATCACCGGCTTGATCTTTGGCTTCTTTCAAGATTTCAACGGCACGGTTCTTGGCCAACTCTTCTTCATGCTGACCTTTTTCTGCAGCAGCCAAGCCATCCGCAATCTTTGCCTTACGGGTATGTAGGGCATTCATGATCGGTGGCCAAACAAACTTCATGCAGAACCAAATAAAGAAAAAGAAGGTTATGCTTTGTCCGATGAGCGTGTAATTAAAATTCATACGCTTTTCCTAAATTAATTAGTCTTAGATCAACCCGCTTTAACGAAGATCACAAAGAAGGCAATACCTACTGCAATCATTGGAACCGCGTCAGTCAGACCCATCATGATAAAGAATTGAGTACGTAATAATGGAATCAATTCAGGTTGGCGAGCAGCACCTTCTAAGAAACGGCCACCTAATACACCAATACCAATCGCGGCACCTAATGCGCCCAGACCCATCATTAGGGCACCAGCAATATATAAGGTTGCTTGTACTTCAGTCATTGTATTCTCCTATTTCAAAATTCTAAAAATTAAAAATCTGTTTAATGTGATTCGTCTACCTGATGCGCCATATCCATATATACAATCGCCAGGGTCATAAAGATAAACGCCTGTAAAGTAATAATTAAGATGTGGAAGATAGCCCACCCTAAATGTAAAAAACCGCCAAAGGTACCTGTAACCCAACCGGCGCTATACATCATAGCTATCAAAATAAAGATCATCTCACCGGCATACATGTTGCCGTACAGACGCAGTGATAAAGAAAGCGGTTTCGCCAGCAGCGAAACAAATTCCAATACAAAGTTGATTGGAACAAAAATAAGGTATTGCACGATGACGTTGTTAGAACTAAACGGATGCATGGTCAGTTCAGCGGTAAATCCGCCAATTCCTTTGTTCTTAATGCTATAGAAGAGCATCAAGCCAAAGATTGCAAACGACATACCGAAGGTTGCGTTAGGGTCGGTCGAAGGTACGACCTTAAAATAAACATGATGTGGATCGACGCCAAACAGCATATTCCCAATACCGCCCGCCAAAGCAGGTAACCAGTCAACCGGTATTAAGTCCATGAAATTCATCAAGAAAACCCAGATGAAGATGGTCAGCGCCATCGGCGCGACTAAGTCGTTTTTACCGGTGAATGAACCGCGTACCGAAGTATCGATAAACTCACACACCCACTCGACAAAATTTTGCAAACCCGATGGAACATCGGCGGTGGCCATTTTCGCGGCCTTACGGAACAGCCATAGAAACAGTAGCCCTAAAGACACAGACCAAAACATGGTGTCGACATTAATAGAATTAAAGCCCATCGCCTGAGCTTCCGCACCACAGTGGGCAAATTGCCAGCCCGCTTTTTCGACCGCGCCCATGCCTTCACACAGTGTT
>CAMYOL010000070.1 GCA_947260005.1 uncultured Ectothiorhodospiraceae bacterium | reverse complement strand
AAGCGGGCAGGAAGAGATAGTGGATTTTCCGACCAAGAGCTGTGGATAATGAAAGTTGGCGAAACAAGGGCAATGTTTCAAACTAAGCAATCTAACAACACAAATTAACCTGGATACAAAACCGCGTCGTTCCTCCTGAGAAATGGCATGTAAATGGGGTCAGGTCCTGTTGGATCCCCACATTTTTATCAATAGTGTCAGAAAGATAATTTCCCATTTGTTACCCAATATAAAGCAGTCTATTTTCATTCTCTGGTCTACTATTAATTGGCAAGTCAAACTTTTTTAAACCAAATCCTCAGGGAGAAAATTTGATGTCTATCAGGGATAAGATCGCGCTAGCTACTGTGATGGTTTCACTCACACTCGCCATGTCCGCATGTACCCCTTCCAGTACTGGAAAATGCCTGGAAAACTGGGTATCAAAAAGCGATGAATCATTCGCGGCAGATTGTGCCGATATGGCATTCAATGGCGATCTGAAAGGTCGTCAAACATTGGCCTGGATGTTCTTTAGCCGTGTTAATCAAATGATTGAGGATGCACATGGAGTTTCTGATTCCGGCCGTGTTCCTCAATGGATGGCATGGGCTACCGATAATGATACGTTCGCAATCAAGCCGAGTTTTCAGTTTTCTCAAAAGAATCGCGATGACCTGGTGCCGGTCACAGAGAAAAAACTTTTGGCGGGTGGTGTATCAATGGATCAGCCGGACGGCGCCAACGAAGAGGTCACTCGAAATGTTGTCTCGTATGATTACATAACCAAAACGGCTATGTTAAATACCAAGCAGGGAGTTCTCAATTACATAAAAGCGGGTAACCGTGTAGACATGCCAGTTGGTTCGGTTGAAATCAAGGCCTCGTGGCTGAGAGTTCCTCCGGGAGGAGCGCCAAACGGCGCGCTGATATTTAAATTCAAGTCAGGTACATATTGGTGGCGTGGTTTGCACATCATGGTCAAAATGAGACCATTACCTAAAGAAGAAAATCTCTTTTACACGGAAGAACCCAGCTGGTTCTGGACGACTTTCGAATTTAATGACAATCCCGGCATCGATCATGTCCGCGAGAACCTGATAACCCAGCGAGCTCCACTTTCGCCTGAAAATATAAAATCGATATTAAACAAAGCTGGAATTGACGGATTGGGCTTTGAAGCCTATGCACCAAACGGTACGCAGATTCGTTATACCGTGGATGGCAAAGGTGATAAGCCTGTCATCCTCGGGCATACGGATATGGAAGATTTCGCCGGATCGCCAAATACCGCGCAACCACGGTATTGGACCAGCTTCAATGCGTCTTGCCACACGTGCCACGCTACTGCGGCTATTAATCCAGATACGGAAACCTATTTTCCCTTCACGGTACCAACGGGTGCTCTGACGCCGCAATATTATGGCGCTGAGAAAGATGGTACTAATTTATACCTCGGTGATGGTTTTGTTCCACTTGATTTCATGTGGCCAATTTCGTTCCACGCAAAATAGACCTGACTAAGCGTCGATGCCAGACTACAGGTTTGCTACCAATGCCTCTCATCCGAAGCGGGCGCTATTGCGCCCACTTGGCTGAAGGCTGGCGTTATACATGCCCATAACCCAACCGTTATATCGCTAAAGAGGTGAGTTGTGAATAAAACAATTGCTGTTATTGGTAGCTCAAGGCGAAATGGTAATACAGGAAACTTAATTGATTTAATTGCAAATAAATTAGACATTGAAGTTATTGATTTGAGTTTAAAGAATATTTCCACATTTGATTATGAACATAACAATATTAACGATGACTTCCTGACCCTTATGGAACTTATTTTAAAGCATGATAATATCATCTTTGCCTCCCCTGTATATTGGTTTGCCATGAGTGCCCAGATAAAAATATTTATTGATAGAATGTCTGATTTTTTGTCTGTCGATGAATTAAAAGATAAGGGTCGGCAGCTAAGAGGCAAAGTCGGTTATGTGGTCTCTACGTCTATCAGCGAAGAAATTGACGACTCATTCATCGAATCGTTCACTAAAACATTTAATTATTTAGGTCTAGGATTTGGTGGATTTATTCATGCAAATTGTCATAATGGTTTTCATTCTCGAAGCTATCAAGATGATATCGCTGGATTTATAGAAAAGCTAAAGTAAACAATGGATAATCCATACGAACCGCCTACCGCTGATATCGATGATGGGACCATCGCGACGCCATCCAAACTAAAATGGAAAATCTTCTTTTGGGTTCTTGCGTCACTGGAAGGTCTCTCAATGATCTACAACTTTGTATATCCTGAAGAACAAGGCCTGGGCTCTATCATTGGTGAGCTAATCGTTTATTCATTAATTTTAACCGGGCTGTTCGGATTTGCTTACAATAAAAAGATTCTTTTTCAAAAGTTTTGGCGCTATCTAATTCCAGCCGGTATTGGCTGGGATGTCTATACAATATTTTTGACTGGCTATTTTGAAGTTACCGAAGAATATGAGCTATATATATTGATTGGTACCCTGGTCATCCTAGTGTTACCGATTTTAATATTCCAGTATCTTGCTTTATTCTTTTATAGTTATAAATCAGAGAATATTTGGAGCTAATTTTCGAAAAATTATTTATGGGGTTGAAATGAATAAATTATTATTTATCACTATACTGTCTTTCGTTCCTTATTCTATTTCGATTGCCGAACTGTATAAATGGACTGACGATCATGGCAAAGTGCACTATAGCGATAAGTCGCCTGATGAGGACATGGCCCCACTTGATCACAATAAATTACCTACACTAAATCATTTACCACCACCCCCTCTTAAAATCACACCGGATTCACACCAGAGCCAAATTAATACCTATTTACCCGATCATGGTGAATTTCGGTCCAACCTACATTCAATCAGCGGAAGATTACTGTTCGATGGAAAACCACTAAAGATAAATCCAAAATCCTATGTTTCTATCTGGTTACGTGATGAGAGTTCGGGTAAGTCTGCCAATATTCAAGTAGATTTTAATGTTCGAAAGGGTTCTATTTATGTTGAGAATTTACCTCCTGGCGAATATGGTATGAGTATTAACATTGATAGTAATAAAAGTAATCCACCTTTATATCCCGGTGATTATCGCACCTGGGCAAACTTCAAGATTAAACCAGGTTACAGTATCAAGCGCGATTTAGATATGGTCAAAATAATCCACTTAACCGAACCTCAGGATAATAATCAGATTATAAAAAAATGGTCGAACCCATGTGGAAATAAAATGTCACATATTTCTCCAGTTACCTTTCGATGGGACTCTCTCGGTAATGATGTAATTTATCATTACAGGATACGATATAACGAATGTGAACCTTATAAATTTGGTGAGTTGGTTGAATTTGGGAATACAACAGACACTCATATAATGCTTAAACTACCCCGCTCTGAACAAAACCGCCAGTACATGATATCCATTATGGCCATTAAAGAAAATCGCCAGATCGGCAGCTTAATGACCCATGGTGATAATGGTTATGGTTGGGATTACCGATTTTTAGTTTATTAAAATCGGTAACCCCTTTTGTGAACGTTAGCTCGCTACTTTTCTGGTAATTGTGGGGCGCCCGGCCGGTTTGGATTGAGTGGCAGGGGTGATGTTTTCCAAAGACCGTCGGTGGCATAACACGTCCATGCCCACTTACTCCAACGTATCACTGCCAACGCTAACCACAGGGCCCAGGCTAACATCAAAGCGCGATACCAGATAATCGACACCGATAACACCCAGGGTTGGGATAAGGCATTATCTACACGATCGTTATACCAGCTAAGATAATAACTCGTCGAACCATTGCCCGCGATCTGCATATCCGGGTAGCCCAGCAATCCCTGATGGATGGATATTATTAAAATAACACCGGCGGTGAGCGTTAAGATCGCAATACCAATCTGCATGCTATTAAACAACCATGGTTTGAGTTTACTGGCCGATTGCTGTCGATATGCTAAGGCATAAAAACTTCCTAAAAATATCAAAGCCGTCCAAATCGAGACTTGTGATAATCCAATCGCCAGTAAAAACCAGTGCCATGATGTTAACGGGATATGTTTATTTCGCCCTAAACCAACCGAGATCAATGCCAGTACGATTAACACACCCCAAAACAAAACAGCCGGCCCTAGTTGAGGGCCACCGACAAATAAGATCCAACGATCCCGGTTCATCTCGATATAGGTTTTGTTATTGGTACTTTCTAAACCAAGCTCAACCTTGGGTGTCTTGAAAAAATAACTAAATTCTTTTCTTAGCCGCCAGATGATCTCGATATGTTGTTTGCCCGGGATGATGGGTAAGGTCAACACCTGATCTTCAAGGCGTATTGGCATCATACGATTATTAATTTTAACCGATTGCAGTTCCGTGCCTTCTGGTAAAACAAACTGATGTTTACCGCCCTGACTGCTGCGAATGTTCGCTTCTAATTTAAAGGCACTCGCGCGTTTACTGGTTTGCACCTCCAACTGACTGTTATCCACCGTGATGGTTTTACCCTTGATTCCAATCGGACGAGTCAGGGTTAAATGCACACTCTCACTCGGCCAGGGATGCCATTCAGGTAACCACTGGCGTGACGCATCGTAATGTGAAACGGGGGCAATCCCTTTTAATTCAGCATGCCAGATCGGGCTTATATCCGCGCGCCATATTTCAAACCAGTCAGGGTTCTCACCCGTGCGCAAGGTCATCTTCGGTGTTTTTACCAGTGTCGAATGCCAGCTGAATTGCCTTTGTTGCGGGGACATATTCACCACGACTTGTTTGTCCTGAACATTTATATCCGACGTCACTGTCTCACCGGTTAATAACGGCACATTCAATACAATGGCTGCCCCCGTTGGTGAGACCCGTCTCACTTTCGTTTCAACGGTCCAGTCAATACCAAATCGTAAGGTTCGCTCGATATAAACAAAGGCCGGCAGTCTGGACTGTTCAAATTTGATATCAGCACTATCACCTGCACTCACTTTGCGAGAAAACTGCAGCTGCGAATCAACACGCCCGCTTTTATGCACGCCATCCAGTCGCCAGCTGGAAATTTCATGACTGACTTGTTTGGGTATCAATGGCAGCTCAACGGTAAAGTGAGCTATCTTCGGGATAGGACCATGCAAATTAAGTTTATGCACGCCTTTGCTAAGCCGTACCCATAAGATACCGTTGCTATCACGTTGCAGGGCCTTTGCGGTTTTACCATCCACCATAACTTTTGTTGGGTTCCATGACTTGGTATTACCCGGTAACGGTACCGCAACATCTTCAGCTGCGTGTATTTGCAGGCGTATTTGCAATGATTTTGAGTTCGCGCTCATATGCATCTTTGATGCTTGTGCACAATGCGGTAAGCAATTGGGTGGCGTTAGTAATTTGTCACGTAACGTTTGCAAGGTTTTATCATTCGGTATCGAAGTATCGGCAACCACGTTAGGACTAAAACCATAACTGGCAACAAACAATGCCGTTATCGCAAGCATAGATGAGACCGCGCCTTTATTAACACTCAGCAGACCTTTTAGTTTATTAAACGAATAACCGATTAATAATAAAATCAGGCTGGCAATTAATGCGATACGCAGGAAGTTCAAGATCCGATTTAAAATAGGTGGCACCAGCAGTAGGCGATAGTCTTGCTCTTTCACCACCGGACCATTCCAGCTCAGGTTGATGACTCGCCATGACCAACTTGGCAGGCCATAACCAGTTTGTATGTTCGCATTCGGATCGATCAGCCGATAGTTTTGCGACTGAATGGATTGACTCATTGAGTCCCCCACACTCCCGGCCAGTCCACGACTGAGTTTTGGTTTTGCCTTTCTGACCGGAGATTCCATTTGGGGGATATCCCTACTTTGATCGGCCTCACCACCACCAAACATATTATAAATCCCAGATTCAGGTTGCACCGTGGCGACTTCAGCGGGCGCTTGTAATCCAGCAAATGAAAAAGAAGGTTTTTCAAAACCATAATGGGCGGCAAGCTGAGGATGCAAACCAACACGCGCCTGCTGAATAGAAAACGGTACCAGGAATAAAATTAATAAGATCAAACTAAAATGTCGATAACCCCGTACCCACATGGCAAATCGATTATCAGGAAATACTTTCACCAACGCGATGGCTATTAACAGGTTTAGCCAGGTGTAATGCGGCGCATTCGGCTCGTGCCATATTAGCGACATGGTCAGCAGGGCCACGACACCCCACGGCCAGGACCACATGCGACCGATGATCACACTGATCACCAACACCAGAAACAAATCGAGTAGTGTCCAGCGTTGAATAAAAGTATTCGGTTGATTATCGGTCCCCGCGGCATATAACGCGGTCCAACCCGGGGGTAAATGTAACGATGTGGTGATGCGAGTAAATTCTTTATCCCAACCGGTTACCGGCAACAAGCGTTGATCCGACATAATGCGCCCATCTGCATTAAGCTGCATCTGTCCACGCCTGACTTCAACACCGCTTTTCTTTGACGATTCATTCAGGCGGGTAATAAATTGCGGCTCACCATTTATACTGACCCGGCCTAAATTCAGTAACGGCTCTGTTTCTAGTCGCCAACCGCTGGTAATCGTGCCATTGATACTGTCCTGAAAGGTATAACCATTACCATCAAAGTCCAGCCATAAACTGCGCGACAATTTTAACTGGTCGGGTTCCGGCTCTGGATTACCGCGCCGAATGGTATTCATTTTGAATTCATCACCACGGTTCATCAGGTAAGCCGGAAATTTTTTCCAGTTGTTCGGGATATTGGTTTGACGAGAATCAATACTCTGGTTTTGTATGTCGACTAATCGAAAATGATTTCTGGCCTCAAACACCCAGAGCTCTTGCGTTGGCCAGGGTTCGGCTATGCCTCGAAACGTTAGCTTCTCCATTTGGGCGACCGATCGAGTAACAATATCGATTCGCCAGATTCCCGGACGCACCTGCACGCGTAGCAAGCCATCACTTTCTAATTGAGCCGGTAATTGACTAGCCAACGATTGAGGAACAAAAAAGTTCACCGGCATAGGACCTAATGTCACTTCACGTTGCTTACCCGTCACTTTTAGTATCATGTGCGTATGCACATTCATTGGGATGTTGTCTGTTATCTTTCGAAACACCTGGATCTCAAGTTTGTCACTCTCGGCCTTGCCATCGTCCGATTGTGACTTGCTTAACCACAGACGGTGTTGCCCATCGATAACCGGGAACGGATTCGATTTTCCATTGAGTGTCAGTGACACCAGACCTGTGGTTGGTGGCAATGGTAGCGTTTCAGGTAAATCAGACCAGACAAAATCACCTTCTATTTTTGCCCGACCTTTTTTAATAAAAATTGCCGGGTAACCGGAAGCATTTTGAATCACGCTGACGGATTTACCATTTAACTTAACGTTTTGAGGCCAAAGCTTTTGATCACCGGGTAGCCGTAACCAACTTGGTGCGTAAACCTGCCACTGCTGAGTGAAACGACCGCCTCGTTTACGTAGATTCACATTAAGCCTGGTCGCCCAGGCACATACCGTCTGGCTGGCCTGGTTGTAGATATAGGGACAGGACTTCGTTTCATGACCATGCAATGCCCAGGGTATCCAGGTCTTTAGCGGATCGGGGACATCACTTTTGGCTAAGGGAACAGTATTTCCAGGCTGAATGGCGATGCTCGCCTGAATACTCAAACTGAAAAGTACGAGCACCAACAATATTAGTGATTGGACGAATTTCACCTGCCTCTCCTTATGCTTGTGGGCCTTTCAGCCTATAACTAATCTTAATATATTTTTAACTATTAAATAGTAGCGTGTTTTATATAAGAAAGGGGTTATTACAATCACGATTTACAAGGATTTTACATTAAGATCCTTCGTTCCACTCAGGATGACAGTCAGCTGGCTTTCACAATAATCAAGCGAACCTATCGTTCGGAACCAGCAGGCGAAACCTGTCATTCTGAACGAACGACAGCGAGTGAAGAATCTTGGTGTTTCGTTTTAAATTATCCGCCACAAGATCCTTCGCTCCACTCAGGATGACAGTCGTCTGAACTTCACGACGTAAGATCCTTCGCTCCACTCAGGATGACAGTTATGTGAATTATAAGTGGGACAATCAGGGTGACAGTTATGTGGATTACTAGCAGGACTAATCAGGCTAATACGGCAGGCAGGCGTTTAGTCAAGACAGGTTTTTCACTAACGGCATCACCCATTAAAACAAATCCCAATAGTGATTCATCTTGCAAATATAAAGCCTTTACACCCTGTTCGGTTTTTTCAATCTGCCATTCACCTTGTGCAGCTTGCTCAGGTGGAGATACGACGGTGGCTAACGCTGGCGTCTTGATCATTACCGGCATGGCGGGATAGCTGACCTGGGTAAGCTTGCCGCTTAGTGTTGCCGCCAACGCGCGCGCAGATTGCATCAACGGCATAACAAAAGGTAACACCAGGCCAGACACCTCGGCACAATCACCGAGTGCATAAACATTATCGGCGCTGGTTTTTAAATGTCGATCAACTACGATACCGCGATTACATTCTAGACCAGCTGCTTTGGCTAATGCGATATTAGCACGCAAGCCAATGGCGGATAACACCACATCCGCTTGAATCGTTTGGCCATCACTTAAGGTCAATTCATAACCTGAATCACTATTATTGATTGCTGAAACGGTTTTTTGTAAATGCCAGTTAACGCCAAGTGCAGTTAATGCCGCTTGCAAGGCTTGTCCTGCAGCTGTCGGTAATAATGTGCTTATCGGTGCCTCATCTGGCCCGATGACATTCACTTGATAGTCATTGGCGGCCAGGTCATTTGCAAATTCACATCCAATTAAACCCGGCCCAATGATCGCGACAGACTTTTTACCTTCTAATTTAGTGCGGAAGGCTCGATAGTCATCCAGATTATTCACGGTGAGCACATCCCCCGTCGCATCACCTTCCATCGGAAATTGAAAGGGGTTAGCCCCAACCGCTAATACCAGTTTACTAAATCCAAGTTGCTCACCATTATCAAGCGCCACTTGCTGATTTTGTGTATCAATTGAGGATACTTGTTGGCGGGTTATGATCCTGGCATTCAGATCATTTTGCATCTTTGTCGCATCACCCATGGGCAGATCATCAGGCGCTTTTTGTTTTGCCAGGGCATTGGATAACATGGGTTTTGAGTAAAATGCTCCATCGTCCTGAGTGATCAACACTAACCCGGTTTTGTCATCGACCTTACGGAATTCTCGCGCCAGGTTATAACCCGCTAAACCCGTGCCAATAATGATGATCGGAGCATCTGACATAAAATTATCTCTATCTATCTACTTTTTTATATCTGAACCATTTCAAAATCAGATTTGGATACCCCACATTCCGGGCATTGCCAGTCATCCGGGATATCATTCCATTTTGTTCCTGCGGCAATTCCTTCTTCCGGCAATCCCTCGGTCTCATCGTAAACAAACCCACACACCATACATTGCCACTTACTCATGTTTCAAACTCCTGTTTTTAAATCATTTCTGCCTTATTTCTATACTATATAATAAGACGTATACTTGAGATAATCTCTATGTGGTGTATGTTAACAAATAATTCAATGCTCAGACGACCTCAGTATGTCCCTATTAGTTTACTGATATTCCTCTTTGCTATCCCCATTTTGCACGCTCGCGAGTCGATCAATATTACCGTTAACCCGGATGTTGAGATCAACGTCGATGTCTTTCCTGCCACGGCCCATCCTGGCGAGACAAAGCCAGCGGATCTGCTTTTTATCTGGCAACCGCATGAAAAAGGTCTGCAAAGCATCGATACCCAATTAGCAGAACGTCTGGCGGCCATGGGCATTGAAGTATGGTTACAAGATTTGTTGCAGGCCTATTTTTTATCGAATACCGCCAGCAACATGAGCAAACTAAATGGAGATGGGTTTAACAGGCTTATCACTGAGGCGCACAAAACCAACAAGACCATCGTTGTTGGCGGCAGTGGCCGAGGTATTGTGCCGGTGTTACGCGGAATACGTGACTGGCAGTTAGCTAATAATGAACAGAGTAAATTTTCTGGCGCAATTTTACTTAGTCCTAAGTTTTACACACAAACCCCGGAACCGGGTACCCAACCCGAGCTTTTACCTATCGTAAAGGCCACCAATTCAAAACTCTTTATTTTACAACCCGACAAGTCACCCTATTTCTGGCAACTAAAACTGTCCCTTAATGCCTTGCAACAATCGGGCAGCGATGTTTTTCTTAAGCCGATGCGTGGTATTCGCGATCGTTTTTATTTTCGCCCCGATGCCTTTAACAAAGAACTCAACGCCAGCGATGATCTGGCTAATAACCTGTTTGACGCAATTATCTTGTTAGCCAGTATGCAAGATGCTAACCGTCAGGCGGTTAAAAAATTATCCGAAACTAAAACTATTGCGCAAAAACAAAAAGAACGCACACTCGAGAAGTACCTGGGGAACCCGAAACCCCAAGCTCTTAACTTACCCAAACTCAATGGCGAACAACTCGACCTTAAGTCGCTAAAAGGAAATGTGGTGGTCGTTAATTTCTGGGCCACCTGGTGCCCACCCTGTGTCCATGAAATGCCTTCGATGCAACGGCTCAATAACCACTTCGATAAAAAACCATTTACCCTGCTGGGCGTTAACATGGCGGAAAGCAATGAAGAGGTCAGCGCATTCTTAACGAACAAAGTCAACATCAATTTTTCGATTGTCATGGATTACGATGGCCAGGCACTGAAAGATTGGGGTGTCTTCGCTTTTCCAACCAGTTATGTTATCGATAAACAGGGCAAAATACGGTATGCCTTGTTTGGTAGTGTTGAATGGGACAATCCTGATATAGTTAGCAAAATTGAACAACTGATAGCTGAATAGCATAAGGGACCGAGCTTCTCGATGGACGTATCGCATATTATCTGGCACCCAAACCCGGTCCTGCTTGAGCTGGGGCCACTGCAACTTCGTTGGTATGGATTATTATTTGTATCGGGTTTCATGCTCGGTTATTACATCATGCAATGGATGTATCGGCGTGAAGGCAAAGATGTAAATCAGCTTGATCGCCTGCTCTATTATATGTTTGCCGGTGCCGTTATCGGTGCGCGCTTAGGCCATGTCATTTTCTATGAACCTGAATATTACTCACAACATCTGATAGAAGTGTTATATGTCTGGAAAGGCGGCCTCGCCAGCCACGGTGGCACGGTTGGTATGTTAATCGCCTGTATGTTATTTCAGAAGCACACCAAAGAACCCTATTTGTATTTCGTTGACCGGCTCACCATCCCGATTGCATTAGGAAGTACAACGATCCGCCTCGGTAACTTCTTTAATTCAGAAATACTTGGTGTTAAAACCGATAGCGTATTTGGTATTATATTTTCACGTGTTGATAATATTCCACGCCACCCTGCACAGCTCTATGAGTCTGCGGCTTATTTATTTACCCTTTTACTGCTACTCTATTTATATAAAACCAAAGCAGGCAAATGGGCAAACGGATTTTTAACCGGCACCATGTTTTTCAGCATATTTAGCTGGCGTTTTTTGATAGAATTTATCAAACAGGAGCAGGCCGACTACAACCTCGGCATCGCGCTTAATGTTGGACACTTGCTTAGCATTCCATTTATTATTTTAGGTTTAGTACTTATTATTCGCAGCATTAAAAACAAACCGGCATAAACTAAAAAAGAGAATAACATTATGTCTAAAGTTGAAGTCTTCAGTGCCTCCTCCACGACCGAGGCGCATTTAGTGCAGGGCCTGTTAGCCCAGTTTGACATCGATGCCGAGATCACAGGCCATTACTTGCAAGGCGGATTCGGCGAATTACCCGTTACCGATATGATTCGTTTGATTGTCGAAAAACACGCGGAACAACGCGCCAAAGACATTATCCAGCGCTATGAACGCGGTGAATTTGCCCATGATGATGAAGATGAACCATCTTAATCTAACGCTACCGGCATTGCTTTTGTTTGTTAGTGCCTGTGCAAACGATCCCTACGATAGCCCAAAAGAGATTAACGAGGCCTGTACTTTCGAGATGCAGGCCGCACAAACCGCAATCAAACTACGCAACAAAAATAAATCGAAATCCAGCCTGTTAGCAAAACTCACACCTTTGGAAAAGGACAGTTCACGACTATTGGTAAACATGTACCAGATTGTCGACGAAGTCTATGCCCATAGCTGGCTAAACGAAACAACCTACCCCACTTACCGGTTTGAGTTGTGTCAACGACAGTTGCTATATAAACCCTACCCCTTAACGATCGAACCGGTTATACCCCTATTAAAAGATTGCCAACAACAATATGGTACGATCTCCTCTGAACAAGCCACAAACTGCATCGTCAATGGCCTGGATAATCATACCCCTTCAAAACCCTAAACCATCGACATTCCAAATAATGTCAGACAAGAATAATGACGCTGAATGTCCCTTTGTATATGGTTAACCTATTCCACTATTATTAATCTGGATTACTCATAAATCGGCGGATTTTTTTTGGCTATGGCACTTAAGTTACAGATATAACAAATCATTTCCTTCACTATCAAACTCGGTAAAACAAGTTTTACCTTTCTACCCATAAAGTGAGTTACTAATTATTTTTTATTAATCGATTGAATTTTATCATTCAAGTCCATATTAAATCTTAGTAGCTTTCTAGATTTGAAGTACTTTCTGGTAACAAGGCTGGGATAACAATAACGAATAGAACTAAGCAATAACCTCTTTTACTTCAAAAAATCAGTTTTATTATTTTTTTTATGAGGATTCGTTATATGAAAAAAAGCAAATTACTTACCCTTTTTCTATTCATCAGCTTTGTTATTTCTTTACCTATTCAGGCCAAAGAAGCAGATGAATTTCCGATCAGAAAACTTTACCCCGCTGTTCCCACTATTGAGAGTGAAGAACTTCACAAACGAAAGAATAATGTCATTATCGTGGATGTTCGCTCTGGCTATGAATATCAAACATTAAGGATGATTGGTGCGTTGAATATACCATTGGCTTCGCCAAATTTTATCAAGGAAATGACCAAAATAAGAAAAACTCACCCTAATAAAGAGATTGTTGTTTACTGTAATGGTCGAACCTGTAAGAAATCTTATAAAGCAACGCAGAAATGTCGTGATCACAATGTCAACAATGTGACCGCATTTGATTTAGGTATCTTCGACTGGGCCAGACAGTACCCAGACCAGGCCATACTGCTGGGTGAGACACCGGTTAACCCTAACAAGCTTATTGCAAAAAGCGCTTTCAAAAAGAAATTACTAACACCAAAGAAATTCGAAGACCTGATGGTTCAAAAAGATATTATTGTCCTCGATATTCGTGACCGCTTTCAACGGGAAGCCATCTCTTTATATCCAGGTGTCGAAAAAAGAGTTTACATTGATGACCATATCAAACTGGATCATTTTATTGATCAGGCTACCCGTGAAAATAAAACGCTGCTTATCTATGATGCAGCGGGCAAGCAGGTAAGATGGCTGATGTATTATCTTGAGAAAAAAGGTGTAAAAAACTATGCATTCATGAAGGGAGGCGCACATGCCTACTTTGCCGGCCTACGTAAACAATTCTGAAATATTGAACTGTTTTTAAGTCACATGGGGCCCTCGCGGCCCCCTTTTAAAAAATAGAAAAAATAGGGGTCAGAGACGTATTTTTTTTTCTAGCGTCATACCCGCAGGGCACTTTTCCCTTGGAGAAGGGAATCTAAATATATATGGATTCCCGCCTTCGCGGGAATGACGTTTAAGGCTAATGTTAGAAAAATAGGGGTCAGAGACGTATTTTTAAGATCCTTCGCTTTGCTCAGGATGACAATCATATAAAAAATACGTCTCTGACCCCTATTTTTCTTATTCATCTGTATTCAGCTCATCGCGGAGCAACTCAATAACCGAAGAGGTTTCCGGCCGTACATCACGCCAGATATAAAAAGATTCCGCCGCTTGCTCGACTAACATTCCCAAACCATCGGTGATCTGACTCGCACCATGCACCGCTGCCCAGGCCATGAAGGCGGTCGGTTTTGCGCCGTACATCAGGTCGTAACACATGGCATTATCCGCTAATAATTCGTCCGGTAAGTCCGGCACTTCACCTTGCAAACTGGCCGCCGTCGCATTTAAGGCTAAATCAAATTGCAATTCACTAAGTTGGCTATATCCACATCCCTGCACGGTTCCGAGTTCTGAAAAGTGACTTGCCAAGGCGACGGCTTTATCGGGTGTACGGTTCGCAATAATAAGTAAGCTCGGCTGTTGTTCGAGTATCGGCGCAATCACTCCGCGCGCAGCGCCACCAGCCCCCATTAACAATACAATCTTATCGCGCAGTTCGTACTTATGATTATTTTTTAAATCATGCACCAGACCGATACCATCGGTGTTATCACCAAAGATTCGATCACCTTCAAATTTAATCGTGTTTACGGCCCCGGCTAACTCGGCACGTTGACTGCGCTCTGTGACCAACTGCCACGCTTCTTCTTTAAACGGCACGGTTATATTCAGACCTTTACCGCCACTGGCGCTAAAGTTACCAACTGCCTGACTAAACCCGCCAATGTCGACCTGGATAGCCGTGTACTCAATGGCCTGATCGGTTTGTTTGGCAAATAAAGAATGGATCTTGGGGGACTTGCTATGGGTGACAGGGTTACCCATTACGGCATAACGCTCGATGCGTTCACCAAAATCAAATAAATCATCAGACATGTTGTTGTTTTAATTCCATCGTGTTTTAAATAAAGTGTCGAAAAAAATAGGGGTCAGAGACGTATTATTTTTACCAACAAAACAAAATCTTTTTAACTTGGCAAAAATAATACGTCTCTGACCCCCTTTTTTTTCTGACCCCTATTTTTTCTATTTTCTTAAGCTTCTTTTAACCACTGCGCGACTTGCTTGGCATAGTACGTCAGGATGCCATCGGCGCCGGCGCGCTTGAAACCTAACATCGCTTCCATTACCACCTGTTGCTCATCCAGCCAGCCATTTTGGCTGGCGGCTTTTAACATCGCGTATTCACCACTGACTTGATAGACAAAGGTCGGCGCACCGAATTCCTGTTTAACCCGATAAACAATATCCAGGTATGGCATGCCAGGCTTGATCATCACCATGTCGGCGCCTTCCTCTAAATCCAATGCCACTTCCCACATCGCTTCATCACCATTGGCGGGATCCATCTGGTAGGTGTATTTATTGCCGGTGCCTAGATTGGCGGCCGAACCCACGGCATCGCGAAACGGACCGTAGTAACTGGATGCGTATTTCGCTGAGTAAGCCAGAATTCGAGTATGGATCTGGCCGGCCGCTTCTAGGGCCTGACGAACCTGACCAATACGACCATCCATCATGTCGGACGGCGCGACAATATCGGCACCGGCTTCGGCATGGGATACGGCCTGCTTGACCAACACCTCAACCGTTTCGTCATTCATCACATAACCGGTGTCATCGATCAACCCGTCCTGGCCATGGGTCGTGAACGGATCCAGGGCCACGTCGGTAATCACACCTAAATCAGGAAAAGCCTGCTTCAATGCGCGCACGGCACGTTGTGCCAAACCATCAGGATTAAAAGCCTCACGGGCATCGTCGGTTTTTTTATCGGCCGCGGTCACTGGAAACAGCGCAACGGCAGGAATGCCCAGGTTCAGCAACTGTTCAGCTTCCTTTAGTAGATTGTCGATACTGACACGTTCAACGCCCGGCATTGAAGGTACCGCTTCTACCTGATTTTGTCCGTCGAGAATGAACATAGGGAAGATGAAGTCATCGGCCGTTATTTGCGATTCCTGCATCAGACGACGAGAAAAATGGTCGCGCCGCATGCGTCGCATACGCACTCCGGGAAAGGCACCACGGCTGGTATCAAATTGGCTCACTCGTCCTCCTCGAACGTAAAGGGTTTGCTATAGTTTAAGGCTTACCATAGCATATGCAATCCATGAACTGATCACTGTTCAACGTGTCATATATGAACAGACCTTTTCATTAGGGATAACACTGAGACAGGGGATAATATGAGACATTCAATTCCGCGACACACCCAGCAACTTGGCCAGCAAACTCAGCAACGTATAATCTGGAAGCATCCCAAAATCCTGTTGTTTGGCATTTTTGCTATCACCTTGATGTTGTCATTCCTGAGTCTCTCGCACGCTGCTAGTGAACAAAACCCTAAAGCACTTTTAGAATCCGTCTCGGTTAAAATGATCACGGCGCTAAATGAAAATCGTGCAAAAATTAAAACCGATCCCGGCCTGACTCAAGAACTGATTGAGAAAAACTTGATGCCTCATATCGATTTTATTAATGCCTCAAAAGAAGTCCTCGGACAGCACTGGGACACCGCCACTAAAGAGCAAAAAATCGGCTTTATTAAGGCGTTTCGTGACCTTCTGCTTAATTTTTATTCGACTGCATTGACCGAGTATTTAAATAGTCATGAAGGTGATCTCGACCCAAAACTGATGGAGTTTTTAGACCCAGGTGCTATAACCTCAAAACAAATTACCGTGCGCTCATTAGTCAAACCTAAATCTGGAAAAGCGGTCCCGATCAACTACGAGATGAATAATACGCGCCGGGGCTGGAAAATTTTTGATGTGAGTGTAGAAGGTGTCTCAGTGATTACGACCTACAAATCCAGCTATGCCAATGACATTGAACAAAAAGGCCTGGATGAATTAATCAAAACGATTAATACCCATAACAATAAGCTGAAAACAGCACAAAATTCTTAATTTTAACAATTTCAATTGCTTAGCTTGACAAGCTAATTTCTTTTCTACATCATGTCATTTATACCCGTATAAATTTTGAGCTTAAAGATCAGGTCATTGTTACCGATACATATCTGGTAGCAATTTGGTTAGATTCCCTTCAGGGACATCACCAGGCAAGGAGGCATAACCGGTAGAACTAAGCATACATGCAACAAATATTATTTATCGAACCCTCGTCGACCCTGCGACATGCGATGAAAAAAAGCCTGGTACGCCATAGCTATACGGTCGATATTCAGGAAGATTTTGAGACCGGGCTACAAAGACTCACCGAACACCCCGAACACTATGAGGCCATTATTTTAGGTTGGCCAGAAGAAAATAATACCAGCACAGATGAAATGCTCGCCGTGTTGTGCGAGCCTCCTTATGACGATATCCCATTGATCGTCCTGTCCCATGAAGCCGACTCCGCCAAAATAGGTTGGGTATCCAGCCGGATGAACAGTGCTTTTATTATGTGGGATACATTTGAGGATACGGTTAAAACCCTACCGAAATTACTCACCAAACAGTTAACCGAACCCTGTTGTGATATCGAAACAGACTTACCGATTAAGGTTTTATTAGTCGATGACTCGCCGACGGCTCGAGTTAAATTTCGCAAAATTTTAGACACCTGTGGCTACCAAACAACCACAGCCTCGTGTGCAACCGAGGCGATCGAACTGGCCACACAGGAAAGATTTGATATCGCCATCATTGATTACTTCATGCCTGACGAAAACGGCGACATGTTGTGTAAAAAATTACGTAATAACCCGCACACCGCGAATATAATGCCTGCTGTGCTCACCAGCACCTACTCCGATCGCGTGATTCAGAGTTCACTCGCAGCCGGCGCGGTTGAATGTATGTTTAAAAACGAATCGGATGCCTTATTTAAAGCGCGTGTCGCCGCCATGAGTCGCGGCATTCGTATTACCAATCGTATTGAACAGGAACGCATTCGACTTGAGGGTATCTTAACTTCCGTTGGTGACGGGGTATACGGTGTTAATACTTCCGGTATTATCACCTTTATCAACCCCGCAACACGGCAAATCCTCGGCTACCACGCGGATGAAGAACTCATTGGCTATCATCCCGATGTTTTATTTCATAAATATGAAAACGTAAACTCTTACGCCAGCACCATTGATCTTCACCATCTGGAACAAGCTGTTAAAGAAGGTAAAGAATTACATGGGATTGAATCGGTTTTCACCCGTACGGATGGTACGCCGATACAAGTCGAACTAACAATATTTCCGTTGCGCATTGATGGCAAGCATGAAGGTGCAGTGGTTGCGTTCCGTGACGTATCCGTCCGAAAACTACTCGAAGAAGAGCTGACCTGGCAAGCCAATCATGATCCGTTAACCAAGTTATTAAATCGTAAATATATTGAAGATCATTTAGATCAGGAAGTACAACGCCTGAAACGATCCGATGAATTGAGTGCACTGGTTTATATCGATCTGGATCGTTTTAAATATATTAATGACACCATCGGTCATGCCTCAGGTGATCAGCTGTTAATCGAGGTTGGCCAGCAACTGCAAAGTCGTTTACGACAATCCGATATATTAGGCCGACTCGGCGGTGATGAATTCGGAATTTTATTACGCAATGTCAGTCATGATGATGTATATGAAGTTGCCGACAAATATAGGGAACTATTATCATCCTATGATTTTATACGTGAAGGACGTTCTTATAAGATACACGCGAGCATTGGTGTGGCATTGATGGATGCAAATGTGAAATCACATGGCGAAGTCCTGGCTAATGCTGATATTGCCTGTCATATCGCCAAAGGCCTGGGACGTAATTCAACGCATATATACAGTACCGATCAAGATGAAAAATCCGCGATGGATTTAGAACTGGGTTGGTCCGCACGCATCCAAACTGCTTTGGAAAAAGATAATTTCCATTTATATTTCCAGCCTATTATACCGCTGGCAGATCTGGATCTTGATGATTTGCCAGAAGAAGGTAATCTGCTCGAATATCTTGCTAAAACTCATTCGAATTCTTGCAGCACCTATGAAGTATTATTGAGATTACACAACAGTCATGGTGAGCCGATTTCTCCGAATGCGTTTTTACCCACAGCCGAACGATTTAATTTAATGCGCGACATCGATCAGTGGGTGCTCACCGCGGCGATGAAGCGTATGGCTGAGCTTGGCCCTGAACATGACAACGTCACCTTTACCATCAATTTATCGGGCCAAAGCCTTGACCCGGACATGCTGGTACCATTATTTAGCGACGGTATAAAAAAATACAAACTTGATCCAAACCGGTTTCTTTTTGAGATAACGGAAACGACTGCGATTAATGATACCTATGCTGCCAATAAACTAATTAGCGAACTCCGCAAGATAGGCTGCCGTTTTGCACTCGATGATTTTGGTAGTGGTTATTGCTCATTTTCTCACTTAAAACGTTTACCGGTTGATTATATTAAGATCGATGGCATGTTCGTTAAAGACATCATTAATGACCCAATGGATATGGCGATCGTGCGCTCGATAACTAATATTGCTCATACCTTAGGTAAAGAAACGGTAGCTGAGTTTGTAGAGTCAGCAGAAACGATTCGTTTGCTAAAAGAGTGTGGCGTTGATCATATACAGGGATTCTATATTGCCCGACCCGAACCCCTGTTACATGAAAATAAAAATTTCAAACTGACTAAAGTATCTGGCTAACCGCCTGACTTAACCCGTCCTTGCTTATTTATTTCCCGATGCCTTCACGCTGTTTGGTTTTGTTTTCAAAGAACTGTTTGCAGTGACGATGTTTTGCCTGGGCATCGTATTGAATCGAGAAGATCTTCTTGTTACTTTTAAACAACCCATGCGCATTGCTCTTGGTGTTGTTACCCAGTTCATCGTCATGCCAGTGTTTGCATTCTCATTGGTCAGTCTTACCGGCTTACCACCTTCTATCGCACTGGGCTTTATTATCGTTGGTTCCGCACCGGGTGCGATGGCCTCCAATGTCATCGTTTATCTGGCCGGTGGTGCGCTGGCCTTTTCGATTACACTCACCACAGTCGCCACTTTTTTATCTCCCCTGCTCACACCCTACCTAATCGGTTTGCTGGGTGGCGAAACAATCCCAATTAATGCGATTGGGTTAATGTGGACCATATTCTATATATTAGTTATACCCCTCAGCGGCGGTATGTTCGTTCGCTATTACCTCGATAAAGGTTTTCAACTCCGCATTTTTGTCGGTCAGATGATTACCGCAAGCATTATTCTCAGCCTGTTCTTTTTACTATCGAACTTGGCAAGCTGGCAAATCATATTACTCAGCCTGTTCCTGGTCTGGTTACCGATGATCATTTTACTCATGCCACGCCAATACGCACCGCTGACCTTTTCCTGGATTAAAGAACTCGCACCCGCACTGGCCGCACTCGCCATTATTGTTATCTGTGCTTATGGTCTGGCTAAGAACAAGCATCAAATTATCGATACCGGCGCGTGGGTATTTGCACTGGTCATCGTATTAAATCTTCTCGGTTATTTGGCGGGCTGGTGGCTGGCGAAGCTTTATCGCTTTGATCGAACCCATAAAATTACCTTGTCGATCGAAATCGGTATGCAAAACGCAGGCATGGGTGTCGCCCTGGCACTTGAACATTTTAAAGATCAACCTCAGGTGGCCCTACCGGGGGCATTGTTTGCGGTCTGGAGTGTGATGACGGCTGCAGGAGCGAGTGCTTACTTTCGTAAAAAGACTCAACCTGCCGTTGCCTGAATTTATTTAGGCCAACTCGTCAACATCGCCCGGAAATTGAATCGTGTCCCACGGCCATGCTAAAACCCTGTGAAATTCATGGATTTAAGCTTAATTTTCTCACAAACCTTGTGTCGATGCTGGATCGTCCCTATTTAAATGGCCTGGATTACAACAAGCCATATTAACTGGTGTACAATCGCAACCCGTTTTATTTGGGAGTTCATTTTGGAGCCATATCACGGTACGACCATCCTGTCGGTTCGACGGGGCAATAAAGTTGTTATAGGCGGTGACGGTCAGGTTAGTCTGGGCGACACAGTCATGAAAGGTAACGCCCGAAAAGTACGTCGACTCTATCGGGATCAAGTGCTCGCTGGTTTCGCCGGCGCGACTGCGGATGCTTTTACACTATTCGAATATTTCGAAGGCAAGCTTGAGAAACATTCTGGGCAGCTTGCTAGAGCCGCCGTTGAATTGGCCAAAGACTGGCGCACCGATCGCACTTTGCGTCGGCTTGAAGCTTTACTGGCCGTGGCCGATAAAGAAAGCTCCCTGATCATTTCTGGCCTCGGTGATGTCATCGAACCTGAACAAGGCATTATTGCAATCGGTTCAGGAGGCAATTATGCGCTGTCAGCCGCACGTGCCTTATTAAATAATACTGAATTTGATGCTCGTGAGATTACTGAAAAATCACTGGGCATTGCTGGCGATATTTGTATTTACACCAATCACAATCACACGATTGAAGAACTGGAATTTTAAACTCTCATGTCTCAAATGACTCCACGTGAAATCGTCCACGAGCTGGATAAACACATTATTGGCCAGGACAACGCAAAACGCGCCGTGGCTATCGCATTACGTAATCGCTGGCGCCGTAGCTGCGTTGATGAATCATTGCGTAACGAGATTACACCAAAAAATATTTTAATGATCGGTCCGACAGGTGTCGGTAAAACCGAAATTGCACGTCGACTTGCCAAACTATCAAACGCCCCTTTTTTGAAAGTGGAAGCCACCAAATTTACGGAGGTCGGTTACGTTGGCCGTGACGTTGAATCCATTGTACGCGACCTGATGGACATCGCGATTAAAATGATTCGCGAACAAGAGATGCTCAAGGTCCGCACTCGTGCTGAAGACGCGGCAGAAGAACGCATTCTTGACATACTATTACCGCCAGCACGTGGCAACACCTTTGGTTTTAATAGCGAAGGTGAAGAAACAGAAACCGATCGTCAAAATGAAACACGCCAAAAATTCCGCAAGAAATTACGTGAAGGTGAACTCGACGATAAAGAAGTTGAAATTGAAGTAGATGCACCTGGCGTTGGCGTAGAGATTATGGCCCCTCCTGGCATGGAAGAAATGACCAGCCAATTGCAGGGTATGTTTGCCAACATGGGCAACAGTAAAAAGAAATCTCGAAAACTACCTATTCATCAGGCGCGTAAACACTTAATCGATGATGAAGCGGCGCGTTTAATTAATGAAGATGAAATAAAGACCCGAGCATTAGAACAAGTTGAACAAAACGGCATCGTATTTCTAGATGAGATGGACAAGATAGCAAAACGTGGTGAATCAGGCGGCGGTGCCGATGTATCGCGCGAAGGAGTCCAACGTGACTTGCTACCCCTGGTCGAAGGCTCAACCGTCACAACAAAATACGGCATGGTAAAAACCGATCATATTTTATTTATAGCCTCCGGCGCATTTCACGTAGCAAAACCATCGGATCTGATCCCAGAACTGCAAGGTCGCTTCCCGATTCGAGTTGAGTTAAATGCATTATCAACCGAGGACTTTGTGCGCATACTAACGGAACCGGATGCATCTTTGACAGAACAATATTGCGCCTTGCTTGAAACCGAAGACGTAAATCTCGTGTTTGAAGCCAAAGGCATAGAACGAGTCGCGGAAGTCGCCTGGCAAGTAAATGAACGCACTGAAAATATTGGTGCACGTCGTTTACATACGGTGATGGAACGACTGCTAGAGGAAATTTCGTTTAGTGCATCAGACATTAATGGTGAGACCGTCACCATCGATGTTGAATATGTCGATAAACACTTGAGCGACCTGGCAGAAGATGAAGACCTGAGTCGGTATATCTTATAAATTAATATTTAATCTTCTTCGATAAAAGAAGGTTGCAACGAAATCTATTTTTAGAGGCACAAGCAATGGCTGAAAAACACATTCCAACCAATCTTACCTATCACTCACAAGCTCATATGCTGGAAGTCGAATTTAACACGGGTGAAAAATATGAATTGAGCGCCGAGTATCTTCGCGTGAATTCTCCATCGGCAGAAGTTCAGGGTCACGGCCCGGGCCAGGAAGTCCTGCAAATCGGTAAGCAAGACGTTAACATCACCAAGATCGAACAAGTCGGTAACTACGCCGTGCAATTATTCTTTGATGATAACCATGATACCGGAATTTACTCCTGGGATACCTTATATCAACTCGGAAAAGAATATGACCAGCTGTGGCCAAACTACCTGAAACGTCTAAAAGAAGCGGGGCACGAGCGACCCGAACCCCAGCACCTGCAGTAAGGCTCAATACCTGGCCGATCCATGGTCTTCCCCAAAGGCGGGTTTTACCCGCCTTTATCTCTAGCGACATTAACCTTGGTGTTTTTTTATCCTGTTTCATACAACTTTGCCCCGCTAATAAAAGTCTGACGTAAATGTGACTATGTTCACATATCCGCGACAAATCGATGCAACGTATCGGCTGATCGGAACGTTATATATATTAGGGGGATCATTCCACATTTAGCCTGTAAAACTGCTGTTCTGTGATTGATTTCACTGTGTTCTAAGATAATTCCCCTATGCTTCGCATGGTTACGTTACCATACGTATAGATATGGCCCGTAACAAAGTGCTAATCGAGATCAAGAGGAGTTCTTCTTAAAATAGAAGATTTTAAAACCAGTGGATACCCGTAATGAACAACTGCGACCTAAAGAATCGCTTAGTCGCACCGAGCGTCTCTCATATTGGTCACAACGCCTGTGGAATTGGGCCAATACTATATTTTTCAGCCTTTTGCTGATCATCGGCTGGCGCGGCCGTGATGAAAGCTACCTGAATGCCGCTGATGGCTGGGGATATGCCCTTGGAATTATTGGCGGTTCGGTAATGCTGTTTCTGCTGTTTTACCCGTTACGCAAATCGATTAAGGCGATGAGAAACCTGGTGAGCGTAAAACGATGGTTCCAACTGCATATGGCACTTGGTGTGATTGGCCCAGTACTTATTCTTTTTCATTCTAATTTTAGTTTAGGTTCAACCAACAGTAACCTCGCCCTGTTTTCAATGTTATTGGTTGCAGGAAGTGGTTTGGTCGGTCGATTTTTTTATACCCGCATCCACTATGGATTATACGGCCAAATGGCATCTCTAAAAGATTTGCGCCACGACATACAACTAACAAAAGGTAATCTGGGTGCACACATTTCCTTATCACCTCGTATTATTAAGAAAATCAAACGATATGAGAAATTCATGCTCAAACCTCGTTTTTTCCTGTTACACCTGCTTTTTATGCCATTGATAGCCGTACGCTCAAAGTTAACAATAAAACATATTACATGGTCATTGCTGACAGACTTAAAGAAACAGGCCTATGCAAATAACTGGGGCAACGAAATGCTTAATGACTTTAAAAAACAATCGAAAGAGTACTTACGTGATTATTTCTTCTGTTTGAAAAAAACCAGCCAGCTTACTGTCTATGCGCGCCTGTTTTCATTCTGGCATGTTTTTCATTTACCACTGTTTATCATGCTTGTCGTAACAGGGATTGTCCATGTTATTGCCGTACACATGTATTAAAAAATATGCCCGACAAAATGAGCAGTACTTATTCGTTTTTTTTATTCTGTTTTTTGCTCGGTGTTTTGTCGATGCTTAGCAGCCTGGTACAGGCGACGGCTATCGAGTCACTGATCAGCCCCGGCGATGTCATCGAAGGGCATAAAAAATATCAAAATGAATGTATTAAATGTCATGATCGATTTGATCGCAAGAAACAAAAATCCAAATGTTTAGACTGTCATAAAGAAGTCAGAGATGACTTAAATAAACGTATCGGATATCACGGCCGTAAAAAGGCCATACATATACAAGAGTGCTCGACCTGTCATACCGAACATAAGGGCAGAAAGTATGATGTGGTTAAGCTCAATAAACTGACCTTTGATCACCAGTACACAGACTTTAAGCTAAAAGGCGAACACAAAAAAATTAGTTGCGAAAGCTGCCATAAACCAAAAAAGAAATATCGTGAAGCGCCCCGTGACTGTTACAGCTGCCACAAAAAAGACACCCCTCATAAAGCTAAAACGATGGGTAAGATCGCAAAGCGCTGTGACAAATGCCATTCAGAAAATAACTGGCGGGAATTTCACTACAAGCACAAAAAATCCAAATTCCCTCACACCGGAAAACACAAGAAAACCGAATGCAGTGCCTGTCATATAGCCGATCGTTATATTAAAACGCCCAAGACCTGCATTTCCTGTCACAAAGGCGACGACTCACACCGCGGTCGTAATGGCACCCAATGTCAAAAGTGTCACACGACGAAAAACTGGAAAACACGGGGCTTTAATCATGACAAACATACCGATTTCCCATTACGCGGCCAGCATAAAAACCAGGACTGCAAAAGCTGCCATAAAAAGGACCCCTACAAGTTCAAACTAAAGATGGCCTGCATTACCTGCCATAAACATGACGATTCGCATAAGGGACGCTTTGGCAAAAAATGTCAGACCTGTCACAACGAAAAATCATGGTATAAAAATCGCTTTGATCACAATAAAAAAACGAAATTCAAGTTACGTGGAAAACATGCCACCACCACCTGCACCAGCTGCCATAAAAAAAATATTTATAAAGTTAAACTTAAAAAGAATTGCTACAGCTGCCATAAGACCGATGATGTTCATAAAGGACAACAGGGCAAAAAATGTGATAAGTGTCATAACGAAAAAGGCTGGCGCAGTAAACTGCGCTTTGACCATGACATCACCAAGTTTCCCCTGGTAGGACTGCACTCGATCGTACCCTGTGAAGAGTGCCACCTTGATAATAACTATCAGGATACCTCCCTAAAATGTAATAGCTGTCACAAACAGGATGATGTACACAAAGGAACGTTAGGCACTAATTGCCAAAGATGTCATAATCCGAATGGCTGGTCTATCTGGCGTTTTGAACATAATAAAGAATCCAAGTTTAAACTTGATGGTGCACATAAAAAAGTACATTGCCACAGTTGTCATGTAACCGCTGTTAGCAAAGTGAAATCGAAGCCTAGAAATTGTCTTAATTGTCATCGTGCTGACGATAACCATAACGGACAATTCGGGCCGCGCTGTGATCGTTGTCATAGCACGAAGGATTTTAAAGATGTGCGCATGCGTCGTTGACGCAACATCAATAAAGACGAGGAAACAAGATGGGTTCATTGATAGCCAAAACAACAAACCGGCAGAATAAAACCTTTTTGTTCAGCTTAATCACAATCTGCCTGTTGTTATTATTCACCGAGGATAGCTTTGCTGAATTTGATCACGACCAGACGGGTTATCTGTTGAGTGGAAACCATTCGCGGATCCGCTGTGAAACCTGCCACAGACATGGAATATTCAAAGGCACGTCAAAAAAATGTGAGGGTTGCCATGGTCAGGGAACATTAATCGCGATCACTAAAAAACCGGTCAACCATATAGAATCGAGTGAGCAGTGCGACGACTGCCACACTGAAGTCAGCTGGCTCGGCGCACGCATGGATCACCTGTCAATTACAGGCTCATGTGTGACCTGCCACGACGGAATCAGATCTACCGGGAAAAATCCCAATCATATCCAAAGTCATAATCGCTGTGATGAGTGCCATCGCACCATTGCCTGGATTCCGGCACGCTTTGATCACAGTGGGATAACGGCAAGTTGTGTTAGCTGCCATAATGGCACAATATCGACAGGTAAAAATGCTAATCATTTACCTACCAGTGATCTCTGCGAAGATTGCCACCGAACCTCTGGCTGGATCCCGGCTGGATTTGATCACACAGGTATTACTTCAGCTTGCATTAACTGTCATGACGGCTCCCGCGCAGCCGGTAAAAACGCAGGCCACATACAAACAAGTAATATTTGCGAAAACTGTCACCGCACCTCTGGCTGGATTCCCGCGTCAGTTGATCATGGTGAAGTTATAGGCACTTGTGTTAGCTGCCATAACGGTACCATTGCGGTCGGAAAGGGTCAGAATCATGTGCCAAGTGCGGATACCTGTGATGACTGCCATAGTACGACTCGTTGGACACCAGTATTGTGACTATAAAAAATATACAACTGGCTAAATACCTAGGCCTGATTTTTAACAGATATACAGTTATCTATCTATTTATTAATAATCAATCCGGGACACTTGAAGGAACATTGCTAACGTCTCGATAGCATTGTAAGAATTTAATATTTTGAAATTTAATCACATTAGTTTTGTACTATTGGTCGCTATTGCCTTTTACTCACATAGCGCGCTATCTGCAACGAACACCATCCTCGCAGACCAGACATTTTTTTATGAAGAAAATGACGGCCAGCTCAATGTCGAATTTAATGTCCCGATGGAATATATCTCGCACTTTCCAGCAAAAGACGCAACAACACTGAAAATTCGCATGAAGGAGCTGTTTCCTTCAACCCAAATATCTAACCGGATCAGAGATCAATTACTGGTCTCAGAAAAAACCGATAACCCCGCTACACGCGTTTCTTATGAGCAGTTCCCTGGTGAAAATGGTGTACTCACGATCGAGTTTTCTCGTTCGGTTGATTTTGCAATTAAAATGGGGCGGGACAGAAAAAACCTGACTATTCGCCTAAAAAATATAAAAGCCCGATCAACCAGAAAACCGGTGCCAGCTGCACTTAGATCGAATTTACCAATCTATGTTTTGAATTTAAAATCATCCAATTCACCTATTGACCCCAAGAATCAACCGGCTCTTAAAAAATTTAAACGCTACGATATATACACCACCGAGGTCCTGGCACAATTTGACACAACATATTCACTGCACCTCGGCTACTTTCATTCACCCTCTGCAGCTAAAGCTAACCTAAAAAACCTGAAGCCCTTTTACCCTCAAGGCTGGATCAGCAAGATCAACCCAAAACGACGCGATACAGCAGAAGCCTGGTTTCTTAATACCAAATTAAAATCGGTTAAAAGCAGGCAAAAATCTACCTCCGCAAAAAAACCTGACAAACTTGATAAACTAATGGAACGCGCCCGTCAGGCGATGCTGGATAAAGACTATAAAAGCGCAATCAGACTGTTCACCCGCATACTTGAATTAGATAACGATAGATATCACAAAGTCAGCAGAGAGCTTTTGGGTCTGGCTCGGGAACGAAATGGCCAGTTTGCTCATGCCAAAGCAGAATATCAAAAATACATGAAACTTTATCCTGAAGGAGAAGATGCCGAACGTGTACACCAACGTTTACTTGGTCTGCTCACCGCCGCCTCTCGTCCAAAACCAAAATTAAAAGGCGAACCAACCAAAACCAAAGAACCCGAGTGGGATTTTTTTGGAAGTCTGTTTCAATTTTATCGAACCCAATATACCTCTAATGAGGTGACGCCGAGTTTTCAGACCGATAGTTCTTTAGCATCTGATATATTATTCACCGGACGTAAACGAGGATTTGAATTCAATCAACGCTTTGATATTGGAGGCAATCATCGCACTGACTTTCTAAATGATGATGATAAGACCGATGGTCGACTGCATACTTTTTATTACGATATCTCAAAACGGGATGATGACTATGGTGCCCGCATTGGCCGTCAGTCACACAGCAGTGACGGTGTGCTTGGTCGCTTTGACGGTATTATTTTTAATAAACGTATCGGTACTGATCACAAAATCAACTTCCTTGCAGGTTACCCGGTTGATTTTTTCCTGAAGGATAGCTTAAACACTGATCGACAATTTTTTGGATTAAGTTATGACATGGAAGCACTTATTTCTGACGCCGATTTTAAATTCTACGCCTTAAACCAGACAAATAACGGCTTAACCGATCGCCAGGCTATTGGAACTGAAGTAAAGTTTATTAATGAAACTTCTTCCTATTTTGCTTTACTGGATTACGATGTTTTTTACTCTGTAGTCAATCAATTTAGATTCAATGCGACCTGGCGCAACAAAGCAAACTCAACCCTTAATATTGTTGCGGACCATCGTAAAAGTCCATTACTCACAACCAACAATGCGCTTATTGGTCAGGGGGTTGCCAGTATGGATGAATTAAAAGCTCTGTATACCGATGATGAAATCTATCAGCTCGCAGAAGATAGAACCGGAACCTACACAGGCTTCACTGTATCTGCTTCAACATTCCTGTCTGAACGGTATCAATTAAATGGTGACATAACCATTTCTGAACTAGATGGTACCGTTGCATCGGGTGGTGTCGATGCAATAGAGGGCACAGGAATCGAAACTGTTTTCAATACAACCCTGGTCATCAATAATTTGCTCTCTGCTAACGACATCACTCTTTTTGGCGCTCGTTTTCTCGACCTGGCAAGCTCGAATGTCATCCAGTTTAATTACAGTACTAACTTTAATTTGAACCCGACATGGCGTCTTAACCCTCGCCTGGTTATCGATCATCGAGATAATGATAACGGTACCTCACGTATCAGTTATCGACCTCGTTTAATTGCAAATTACAATGTGACCCGATCGTTTAAACTCGAATTAGACATGGGTTATGATTCGTCGGATACTTCGGGAGGATTAACAGATCAATCTGAAGATAGTTTTTATCTGTTCTTTGGATATATTTACGATTTCTAAAAAATACCAAAAATCTTTTGATCGTCACGGGCCTTTTGTAACACTGCCTCAATCTCAACATGACCGGCACTTTTCGCATACATAATGGCCGTTTGTTTGTCTTTATTACGAATTTTAACATCCGCACCACTTTCAACCAGCAGGTTTACAACCTCTAAATGTCCACCTTTCGATGCCAATATAAGCGCGGTATTCCCATGTTTATTTTTTATATCCAATTTTGCTTTTTTCTTTAATAACCGCTTTACAATTTTCACATGGCCCTCATCCGATGCCAACATTAACGCCGTATTTTGTTTTCTGGATTTTGTATCCGGATGAATTCCTTTTTTCAATAATACGTCAACCACATTTAAATGACCAAGTGCCGATACACGAACCAGCAAGGTGTTAGCAAACTCATAATGAGTTGGCTTTTTGGATCGAGAGAGTAAATAGTTAACGATATTCGCCTTTCCATTAATTCCTGCTAACCAAAGCGCATTTTCACCCTCTTTTGTTTTAGATTTCTCGTTCGCACCATTTTCAATCAGAATTTTAAATGTTTTAAGATCACCGCCTCTGGCAGACCACAACAACGCATTCATCCTGTCCTTTTGCGCTTTGTTTATATTCGCACCTGAACTAACCAGCCGGGCGGTTATTTTGCTGTGCCCATTCCTGGCCGCGATAATCAGGGCCGTTTCACCTTTTTTACTGACACTATTGATTTTGACATTGCTTTTAAGCAGCTCGTTCACGACCTTTAAGTGACCTTCTCGCGCTGCATGCATTAATGGTGTCATGCCATTTTTATTCTTTAAATTCGGGTTGGCCTTCTTTTTTAATAAAAGACGGGTAACGTCAACATGGCCTTTTTGCGCAGCTCGACATAAGGCAGTATAGCCTTCGCTATCTTGTTTATTTATATTCGGTCGTTTTCTTAATAAAGTCTTAACACTACTGGTATGTCCCTGCCAGGCGGCAACCATTAAGGGTGTCCAGCCTTCGAAGGCCGTTCCTTTTGTCGAGGTAACGACTTGTTGTTTGCGTTTTTTCCTAGATTTTTTGGGCTTCTTGGCACCCAGCTTAAGCAACAATTTCGCACTGGCAGGCTGATTCCTTTTCACTGCCCATGCATAAGCTGTCAATCCAGACTTATCCGTGGTATTTAACTTAGCTCCCCTGCCCTTTAATAACTTGATGACATCTTTACGTCCTTCACGTGCCGCGGCCATCATCACAGTAACACCTTTTTTATCTGTCGCATTAACTTCGGCCTGATAACTTATCAGCCACTTTACAGATCCGATATGACCATTGCCTGCCGACTGCATTAATGCAGACTCACCATCTTTATTCTTTGAATTGACGTTAGCGCCTTTACCAAGTAATAATTTTACTGTGGAAGTGCGGCCATTACTGGCGGCAATAATAAGCGGCGTGTTACCCAAATCATCCCGGGTATTTATCTTTGCCCCGGAAGAAATGAGCCCTGAGACCTCATCTGTCCTTCCACGTAAGCTGGCCAGTAATAGTTTTTCATTCAGTGTCGCAAGGTCATCACGACTATTTTCTACTTTACCTATATTATCATAACGCCGTTTTGCATTTCGGTGCCCCTGCTCGGCGGCCATGCTCAACCATTTTTTAGCTTTAACCTGATCCTCTGGTACCCCATTTCCCTCGAGATACATAACGCCCAAAGCATACTGTGCCTTGTCATAACCTTTCTTACTTGACTTCAATAACCACTTCGCCGCTAACTCAGAATTTTGCCTGGTACCTTGTCCATTACGAATCAAAATACCGAGATGGTATTGCGCCTTGGCATCGCCTTTTCTGGCGATAGGTTTAAGAATTCTAACGGCCTTTGCGTAGTCACGTTTTTTTATTGCATATTTAGCATCATTAATCGTCGCCGCAATGAGCGAACTGCTAAACAACAAACAAATTAATATAAAACTGAGGGATTTTTTCATTCTGGAGATATAGATTAAACGGTCCCATGTTTGGTATCAACCTGAATACCAATCTCTTTGAGAAACGGCGTTGGCAGTATCCCGCCGGCACAAACAATTATCCCGTCATTAGGCAATTCAATTTTCTTACCCTGTTGATCCAGCACAACCTTATCCTTTTGAATGTCCTTTACATTTGAACTCATCAAGACATTAAGTCTGCCCGCCTTTTTAGCCTCATCAATCTTTTTGCGGTTCTTTTCTTTCGCACGAGAAAATGCTTCACTTCGATATGAGATGCTAACTGTAGTGCCATCTTCTTCTGCAATACTGGTCGCCGCTTCCAGCGCTGCATCGCCGCCGCCAACCACCAGTACATGTTGATCCCGATACTGCTCAGGGTCAATCAGGCTGTACACGACTTTAGGCTGATCTTCTCCGGGAACATTCAGTTTTCGGGGTGTACCGCGCCGGCCAATACTCAGTAACACGGCCCTGGTTTTGTATTCACCTTTCGGTGTTGTCACAATAAATCCATTACCGCTTGGGGTTATGTTGTCCATTTTTTCCCGATAACTAATCTTGATAGCGGTCTTTTTTTCCACCTCGTTCCAAAATTTCAACAGGATCTCTTTCGTTGTCTCCTTGAAATTAACCTTGCCGACGATAGGTAGTTTGACCGGCGCGGTCATCACCAGCTTGCCTCGAGGAAATTTAAACACGGTACCGCCGAGCGAATCCTGCTCGAGTGTCTTATATTTCATTTTTTTCTCATGAGCCGCCAGGGTCGCCGAAAAACCTGAAGGCCCCGCACCGATAATCACCACATCATATTCAGACGAATGCTTGCCAATATATTGAGCTATGCCGTCCATGGCCTGCCGACCCTGCTCACAGGCATTACGAATCAAGCCCATGCCGCCTAGTTCACCGGCAATAAATAGACCGGGGACATTGGTCTCAAAATTGTCGTTTACCAGCGGAATGTCCACGCCCCGCTTTTCAGTACCGAAAACCAGTGTAATCGCATCCAGTGGACAAGCTCGTTTACAGGCACCGTGACCAATGCAGTGCGTTGGACTAATGAGTTCCGCCTTGCCCTTAATCAGACCGAGGATCTTACCTTCAGGACAGGCATTGACGCAGGCACCACAGCCAATACACATACCCTTATCAATTATAGGGTGTAATGAGGCGGGCTCGGTCAAACCCGCTTTGGTCGCATCCGACAGGACTTTGCGGTTTTTTTTTGTCCTCAGGGTGCGCATTAGTGCGTAACCCATCATAAAGAGGACCGGAAACGTATAGACGGCCCATTTGTACATTTCTGCTTCAGTCATAGCCTAAAACTCATCAAATCTGTTTAATATAGATTTTTCACTTTACCCGATTTTTATTATAGAAAAGCCGTTCATGTCACGTTTTAGTGCTCAATTTTGTTTACTATAACTCAGTTTAACTGAACCAGATTTTCCTATACCCTCGAATATTATGGCACGAGATTCCCAGCATTATTCACAAGCCGCCCGTTTATCTGCAGAAAACCTCTGCGCAGAAAAACAGGATCGCTGGCTATTTGAAAACATCGCCTTTGAGCTCGAACCCGGTGAGATGCTACACCTCAGGGGCGCAAATGGCTCCGGTAAAACTACATTGCTGCGCATTCTGTGTGGCCTGACCACGGCCGATAAAGGTGAAGTGAGCTGGGGGGGAACGCCAATTCATCAACAGCGTAATGAATATCACACCCAGTTAAGTTATGTTGGTCATACCGATGGGGTGAAGCAGGATCTAAGTGTCACCGAAAATTTAAAGGTTGCTGCGGTGCTGGCCACTGGCAAACAACAAAAAACCAAAAACCTTAATCTCGACCCAATTAATCTTGATCAGGCATTATCTGACATGGGTTTAAAGACAAAAAAATATACATTCGCCCATGATTTATCCGCGGGTCAACGCCGGCGACTCGCCCTTACACGTTGTTTATTGAATGAAACCTCAATCTGGATACTTGATGAGCCCCTGACGGCATTGGATAAGCAAGGCGTCGAAATCGTTGAAAACATGATCAACGCACACTTACAACGTAATGGCATGGCCATTGTTACCTCTCATCAGGATCTAAATATAAATGAAGATCGCTGCCGTGATCTGAATCTGTCATGAATGTGTTTACAACTATATTGAAGCGCGATTTGTTACTCGCTATCAGGCACCGGGCTGAGTTACTCAATCCGATGTTGTTTTTTGTACTGGTGATCGTTTTGTTTCAGCTCGGTATGCGAGCCAAACCTGCCGTGCTGGTCTCACTTGCACCGGCGATTGTCTGGATTGCCGCCTTACTTTCGGCACTACTCAGTCTTGATCATATGTTTCGATCGGATATGGAAGACGGCGCATTAGAACAAATGATCATCAGCACACAACCTACTTCGCTATTAGTATTAGCCAAGATTCTTGCCCATTGGATAATTACTGGATTGCCAGTCGCCTTAGTCGCGCCGATCTTAGGGTTAATGCTGGGTCTATCATTCGATGCAACCAAGATCCTGTTATTAACGTTATTAATAGGAACGCCTATATTAAGTGCGATTGGTTCGATCGGTGTCGCATTAACGGTCGGTTTACGCCGTGGCGGCGTCATTTTATCGTTACTAATACTACCACTGTATGTGCCAGTATTAATTTTCGCCAGCCAGACCGTGACCACCTATATGGCTGGTTATCCAGTCATGGCCTCATTAAGCCTTATGATGGGAATGTTAGTGTTATCATTAAGCCTGGCACCGTGGGCAAGCTCGGCGGCATTAAGGATGAGTGTAAGTTAAATGTATAAACTGTTTCATCAATTAGGTTCCCCACCCACCTTCTACCGGTGGTCGGGTTTGTGGTTACCCTGGCTTGCATTCGCCTGCTTTGCACTGTTTGTGATTGGTTTATATGGTGGCCTGGTTTACGCGCCGGCCGACTATCAACAAAAAGATAGCTTCCGCATTATCTACATCCATGTACCGGCCGCCTGGATGTCCATGTTTGTTTATGTCGTGATGGCCGTCAGTGGAGCCATTGCGCTGATCTGGCATATTAAACTGTCTGAAATCATGATGCTCAGCAGCGCGTCCATTGGAGCCAGCTTTACCTTCATTGCGCTGGTAACCGGTTCAATATGGGGTAAACCGACCTGGGGTACCTACTGGGAATGGGGCGACGCGCGGCTGTTATCAGAATTACTATTGTTGTTCCTGTATATAGGTATCATCGGTTTATACAGCGCCATCGAAGACAAGCGCAAGGCCGCACAAGCGGTGTCCATCCTCGCCTTAGTGGGCGTCGTGAATATCCCGATCATCCACTACTCGGTCGTTTTCGTGAATACTTTGCATCAAGGGCCAACGGTATCCAAATTTGACGCGCCATCAATTGACACCCGGATGCTGATCCCTTTATTAATCATGGCGGTGGCCTTCAAGCTGTTTTATATCATCGTTTTATTATTACGCAGCCGTAATGAATTATTATGGCGAGAACGTCGCAGTAACTGGGTAAAGAACATCGTTAAGGTAAAAAACAATGACTGAGTTTCTACATATGGGCGGTTATGCCGCATACATCTGGTCCGCATACGGTATAACCGCGCTGGTACTGACGCTAAGTCTGGTTTTACCCATTATCGAAAATAAAAATACCCGTAAACGTATCGAACAAATGCTAGAACAGGAGCAAGACTAATGCACCCAGCCCGCGCCCGCCGCCTAAAATTAATTGTAATCATGCTAATTGGTGTGTTTATTGCCAGCGGTTTTGCCGCTCTTGCCTTTAAAGAAAATCTAATGCTGTACTTTACCCCGAGTGAAGTTGCAGCGGGTAAAGCCCCTACCGGACAACGATTTAACATCGGTGGCATGGTGGTAGACGGCAGCGTTATAAAATCCACGCAGTCGGTTGAAGTTAAATTTGATGTAACCGATTACGAAAAAACCATCACGATTAGTTTTGCCGACATCCTGCCTGATTTATTCCGCGAAGGTCAGGCCATCATCGCTAAGGGCAAACTAAATACCGACGGTGTCTTTGTCGCGGATGAGGTTCTTGCTAAACACGATGAGACCTATATGCCGCAGGAAGTCGCTGACAGCCTGAAGAATAAAAATAAACCGCAAGGAAATCGTCAACCATGATTCCAGAGTTTGGACATTTTGCCTTAGTCGTTGCGCTGGTCTGTGCCATTATTCAGTCCGTGCTACCTTTGATCGGAACCTTCCTCAACATACCGAATATGATTGTCGTTGCCCGGCCAGCAGCCCAGGCACAATTTTTGGCATTAGCAGTGTCCTTTGCCTGCTTAATGTATTCATTCGTCGTGCACGACTTCTCCGTTGCTTATGTGGCTAATAATTCCAATACCAATTTGCCACTGATATACCGAGTGTCTGCGGTATGGGGCGCGCACGAAGGTTCGTTATTGTTATGGGCACTGGTACTGAGTATCTGGTCGTTTGCCGTGACTCTATTTAGTCGCCAGGTACCCACTTTAATGCTGTCACGCGTGGTCTCGATCATGGGCTGGATCAGCATCGGCTTTTTACTATTTATGATCATGACCTCCAACCCATTTGAAAGAATCTTTCCCGCGCCTGCGCAAGGACGTGATTTAAATCCTTTGCTTCAGGACTTTGGTCTGGCCATTCACCCGCCCATGTTATACATGGGTTATGTTGGTTTTTCAGTGGCCTTTGCATTTGCAATCGCCGCGATGTGGGGCAACCGACTTGATTCGGCCTGGGCCCGCTGGTCACGACCCTGGACCAATGTTGCCTGGATCTTTCTAACCCTGGGCATCACGCTCGGTAGTTGGTGGGCCTACTACGAGTTAGGTTGGGGTGGCTGGTGGTTCTGGGATCCAGTCGAAAATGCGTCCTTCATGCCCTGGTTAGTCGGTACCGCATTAATTCATTCACTGGCCGTGACCGATAAACGCAGCAGTTTCAAATCATGGACGGCACTGCTGGCGATATTCACTTTCTCATTAAGTCTGCTTGGCACTTTCCTGGTTCGCTCGGGTGTATTAACGTCGGTACACGCCTTTGCCAGCGATCCAGAACGAGGCGTATTCATTTTAATCTTCCTTGCCCTTGTGGTCGGTGCCTCACTCGCGCTGTTTGCGTTTCGCGCTCCGATGATTAAATCACACAGTCAATTTTCCATGCTGTCTCGTGAGACCGCGCTATTACTTAACAATGTTATTTTAGTGGTGCTGGCTATCGGAATATTAGGTGGTACCTTGTTCCCAATATTTACCGTTGCACTGGATCTGGGTAAATACTCGGTTGGCTTTCCGTTCTTTAACTTTATATTTGTACTACTCGGCACCCCGCTGGCCATTTTATTAGGCTTCGGACAACTATTGCGCTGGAAAAAAGATAATACCAATGCCCAGTTAAAACGATTGATCCCATTCGTAATTAGTTTCGTGTTAAGTGTCATTTGTGTTCTATTGATGCCTTATTTCTCTTTCTATGCGTTACTCGGCCTCACCCTGGCCTGGTGGGTATTAATCATGACTGTGATCAGCTTTATGAAACGCTATAAAACTCAATCACTATCGTTGAACACGTTAAAAAAGACCCCGCCCTCTTACTATGGTACTCACATCGCACACTTTGGCGTGGTAATATTTTGTATCGGCATCACCCTGACTTCGAATTACTCCAGCAAAAAAGATGTACTGCTCAAGCCGGGTGAGTCTTATACCATGGACACATATACCTATACGTTCAATGGCGCAAAACGGGTCACCGGGCCAAACTATCGTGGCCACGAAGGTGATGTTGTGATTACTAAAAATGATTCTGTCATTACCACCTTGAAACCGCAGAAAAGAATTTATTATTCACAACAAAATCCAATGACAGAGGCGGCTATTGATGCAGGCATCACTCGCGACCTGTTTGTTGCCCTGGGTGAATCGCGCGGCCAGGAAGGTGCCTGGACACTTCGCCTTTACCATAAGCCGTTCATAAGATGGATCTGGTTAGGTGCGGTTATCATGTCGTTAGGTGGTTTAATCGCAAGCTTTGATAAACGTTATCGCCAGAAAAATAGACGCAGCAAACCATCGACAGCTGAAAATAATTCCGCAGTTGGAGAGCCGGCATAATGTTACGTTACCTCATTCCGCTGGGTATCTTTATTATATTGGTCGTTTTCCTGGCGATTGGTCTGCAAAATGATCCTCGCTATGTACCATCGCCCTTAATCGATAAACCTGCACCGGACTTCTCATTACCACGCCTCTATGCGCCAACAGTATCGTTTGGGCCTAAGTTGTTAAAAGGTAAAGTCTGGATATTAAATACCTGGACATCCGATTGCGTTGGCTGCCGAAAAGAACATCCCTATTTGCTTAACCTCGCTAAAGACGAACAGATCAATTTAATTGGCCTGAATTATCGTGACGATGACCGTCTGGCGAAAGCTTTATTGAAAAAACACGGCAACCCTTATCGTGTCGTGGTCACCGATAACGACGGCAGTGTCGGTATTGACTATGGCGTTTATGCTGTACCTGAAACCTTCATTATCGATAAAAAAGGTATCATTCGTTTTAAATACATCGGCCCGCTATTTCCGGACGAAATCAACAACACAGTCCTTCCTCTGATCAAAAAACTTAACGCAGAGACGAGCTAATGAACTTGAAGACGCATAACTTTTGCCGAACCGGCCTGTTCATCATTACCGGTTTACTATTGACCTCTTTAATCTCGGTGACCCAGGCAGGCGTTGAAGTACGTAACTTCGATAATCCAAAACAGGAACGACGCTATCATCAATTGGTCGATGAATTACGTTGTCTGGTTTGCCAAAATCAGAATTTAGCCGATTCAAACTCTCAGCTCGCACTCGACCTGCGAGATAAAATTTATGAAATGGTTAAGACCAATCAGACCGATCAGCAGGTCATCGATTACATGGTCAATCGATATGGTGAGTTTGTGCTTTATAACCCACCACTTGACCCGGTTACCGCATCATTGTGGCTTGGGCCAATAATACTACTCATAGCCGGGATCATTATGTTGCTATTCAATATCAAAAACCGTGAAAAATCGAAACCCGTCGAACTTAGCGACGCCGATCATGAACGCAGTAAAAAATTACTCAATGATGAGGACGAAAAAGAATGATGGGCTTTATATTTCTCGCGTTTGCACTATTAGCTTTTGTCATCTGGCTGATTGCACCGGTTTTATTTGGCCGGCAAATTGCGAATTTTGATAGCAATGAACAACTCAACATTAATATTGCCAGGGAACGATTAGCTGATCTGGAAACCCAATTAAGCAACGCTGAGATCGATCAGTCACAATATGATCTTATTAAAAATGAAATCGAATCGTCTCTGTTAGACGACACCGACGAAAATAAAACCACGCATTTAAATCCTGAGCTTCCTGCTCAATATAAAAGAATCGTATTCATCCTGTTAACGATTATCCCATTCAGTGCATTTGGACTTTATCAATACTGGGGATCGCCTGATGCAATTAACATGGCCAGTACTAACCGCACTGACCAAGCGTCAAGTGACGCTGCCAATCCTCATGCCGATCAAAATAAACATGCAGCCGGATTAGATGAGGCTATCGTTAAATTAGAGGCACGTTTAAAACAAGATCCGAACAATCCAGATGGCTGGTACATGTTGGCACGCAGTTACTCTGTACAAAAACAATACGCAAAGTCTGTCGACGCTTATCGAAAACTTTATGCCCTGGTAGGCGAACAACCAGCCGTTATGCTTGGCCTCGCCGACACCCTTACCATGTCCCGCAATGGCGATATAAGTGGGGAACCGTTTGAACTCGCAAAAAGAGCCTTAAAACTCGAGCCCACGAATACCACCGCACTTTGGTTGGCGGGTATCGGTTACCAGGATGCCGGCGATATACCGAAAGCCCTGGAATTATGGAAATTATTATTGAGCTTACTGGGCGACGATCCACGTTCAAGCCAGGAAGTGAAAACCTTGATCAGCAATGCTGAGCGCCAACTTAATAGTACGCCTGGACAGGCAAGTGCTAATACGGCAATACCTTCAGATCAGGCTGCTGAAACAAAACTTAGCCCAACAGAAATTAACCCGTCTGAAATTAAACCAGCAAAACTGACTGTCAAAGTTCAGATTGATACCAGTTTACGTTCCACTGTATCGGACACCGATTATGTAATGATCTATGCCCAGCGCGTCAGCGGTATGAAAATGCCACTTGCCATTGTTAAGGCCCAGGTAAAAGATATGCCGACCACGGTCACACTCGATGACAGCCTGTCGATCGGTCCAATGGGTAAATTATCTGACGCAAAAGAAGTGAATGTACTCGCTCGTATTTCACAATCCGGACAGGCGATTAAGCAAAGCGGTGACATTGAAGCTAAGACCGGCCCTTATCCGGTTAGCCATGCGGATCCAATTGAAATTATAATTAAACAGCCGGCACAATAGACTTATTAGCCCATAGACTTCTGCGCCTGCAACACAACAAAAGAACCTTCGCCATAGCCTGGCTTAATAACTTGTTTTGAAGAATCACCAGGTAATATGGCCTGTATATATTTAAAGTTTTTAAATCCTGAATGCTCTAAGGCTAGAACTATTTCTTCAACCGCATGAAATTTTGCGTCTTTATAAAATTTACTTTCGTTTTTTCTTGACTGGTATTTTTTACCTAACACACTATTTTTATCGATCAGGCCAACAATAATCTGTCCCTCTTCCTTTATAACTCTATAAACTTCTTTAAAGGCTATTTCCGGCTTATTCAGAAAACAATCGACGGTCACCAGCAGGGCAAAATCATACACCTCATCCTCGATCGGCAACGACTCAGCAGAACCGGCTATGATGTTAACCTCCCGCTGCCGTGCTATTTTTCGCATCGATTCAGACGGCTCTACACCTAAAGAGATTCCTAATGGTTGTGCAAAACGTCCCGTACCAGCGCCTACTTCGACACCCTTACCCTGTTTTGGTAACAATGCCTTTATCGCTTTTAATTCCAGCGAATACTCTGTTTTATGAGAATCAAACCACTGGTCATACTCAACCGCTAAATGATTAAATATTTTTGATTCACTCATAATAGTTTATAGTTATATATTCATTTGAAATATCATACACCCAATAGTGGAAGATGTTTTCGTTGATGGTAGGTAAGTGCTATAGAAATACAATGTTTTAACTCATCTAGCGGTATTTTCTCATTTAGATCAAACACAATCGCACGATTGCCTTCGAACTTTAAACTATCACCATAAAGTTCTTTGAACGTGTCGATCAAACTGGTTTTACAATTAAAATACAGCGCATATTGAGATGGCCGTTTCTCTTTCCAGTCCATCCTGATAGTACTTCCAGCTTTGCTGAGAAAGCTTGGCTCACCCCATTTAAGGGCCTCTTCAATTACACCGACGCCCTCTGTTTCCGATGCGGTATCCAAAACCAGCTTGCGCAGTCGCATCATTTTTTTTCGGATGTTCTCTGGATAACTATTAAATACAGCAGCAACGTCTGAATTTAATATATTTTTCATTGCAAAACCTGTTTTTATAGATTCATTAGTGTAGATAACGCAAACACAATAACCACAGCGGCGATAACGGCCATCACCAGATAACTTGCAAAAAAGAGTCGTCGTTCTTTGTCCGAACCAACCCTTAAACCTTCATGCTGAAAACTTAAGTTCTTTACCGCTTCTCTACCCGCGGTATCAAAATAAACTGCGCCACCGATCAATGACACAACAGGCCACCAACGATGATCCATCACCATTAAAACGCCAGCAAACGGCAACCATACCAGCGTCAATAGATCCCAGTAGGCGGTATAGCGCTCAGACCTTTGTAATAGCCTATCCGAAGTTTCGGGTTTCTCTTGCAGGCCAAGACGCTGGGCCAAAGAAAAATTTAATGATGAAATGATCTGGACAAGATAAAGCAAACCACCAAAACCAATCAAAATCCAGCCTAAAATTATTTGCATTCTCACACCTCAACATATCGCCCGGTTTACCAATCCCTGGATTATTCCCGCGACATGAATCAGATTAATTAGATTGAATTACCTGGGTTAAATTACCAAAATGATTAGGGCCAGAGTTGATGCACTCTGACCCATAGGTTTTAGACCTATTATAAAGCTGGTAATAATTCGTTAACCATTTCATCAATTTTATCTTCGACTCGTCCATGCTTGGCTGGGCTCGCGTAAGGTGCTTTATACTTTGCCCTTCCGATTACATTATTATTTTTATATATCGTTAATTCAGATGTTGCTAAATACACACCCCAATGCTGCCCATAGGTTGCCGTATAAGTAGATGTAAACTCACAAGCAGACTTATTTTCACGACTGATTAATTTAGCCTTGTAGCCATTGCTTTTGATCTGACGCAAATAGGCGGTGGTAAAATCCGGATTAATCGATTTATTTTCGATGACGCAAATTTCACTTTCACCAATATTTTTTGCTGATTGGACATTTAACGAAGTACAGCCTGATATAGATAGGACAAAACTGATTATTAATACTATTTTTTTCATAAATTTCCCCGTAACTCCAAAAGACAACTCATTGTACATATCATGATGAATGACTCTTTTTTCGATTTTAACAGTCTATTTGATTGATTACTTATGCCTGATAGCCTTTATTATTACAAGTAATCAAATTTACCTATATCCACAAACAACCAGTTACGGGTAATTGGGTCGTAACATTAGAAACGGCTATCCATCTGCAACCCAGTGGTTTACTATTTATTTATGAACGACAAAACCACCCATTTCGGCTATGAAGACGTCTCATGGGACGAAAAACAGGGCAAAGTTGCTGGTGTTTTCCACTCTGTCGCCCAGAAATACGACGTCATGAACGACCTGATGTCGATGGGCGTCCATCGGCTCTGGAAGCGCTTTACGATTGAGTTAAGTGGCGTCCGCGCTGGTCAGAAAGTGCTGGATATTGCGGGTGGAACCGGTGATTTAGCGGCTAAATTCTCTCGTTTGGTCGGCCAAGACGGCCAGGTCGTACTGGCGGATATCAACGAATCCATGCTCAAAGTGGGCCGCGATCGCCTCGCCGACATTGGCATTGCGAATAATGTCCAGTTCGTACAGGCCAATGCCCAACATCTACCATTCCCGGATAATTACTTTGATTGCATTACCATCGCCTTCGGACTGCGAAATGTCACCGACAAGGATGAGGCGCTGCGCTCGATGTACCGCGTACTCAAACCCGGCGGACAGGCCATGGTGCTGGAGTTCTCCAAACCGACCGTAAAACCCTTAAATCCTGTTTATGATTTTTACTCATTCAAGCTATTGCCACTAATGGGCAAGGTCATCGCCAACGATGCTGAGAGCTATCAATACCTTGCTGAGTCTATCCGTATGCACCCGGATCAGGACACCCTCAAAGACATGATGCAGCAAGCCGGTTTTATTAACTGTGAATATCATAACCTGACCGGCGGCATCGTGGCTCTGCACCGGGGCTTTAAGGCCTGAAGCTGAAGCTAAACCAAGGCCCCGAATCCTAAATCGCACGATACGATGCAAGCCAAATCAGAATCCATCAAATCTGAAATTGCCATAGCCGTCACCGCCGCAATGGAAACCGCCGTGAATACTTATTTGCAGATGGATCCGGAGGCGCTAGAGCAGTTCGCTGTTTTCAATGAAAAGGTCATCGCCATTGAACTGGAAGGCACCGGCATCAAGCTGTATTGCCTGCCCAACAAACAAGGCATTACGATAATGAGCCAATATCAGGGCGATGCTGATACGCTTATCTCAGGCCGACCGGTTTCTATGGCCAAGCTGGCCTTGCTGAATGACACCCAGGTTATGTTTGAAGGTGAAGTAAAGATATCCGGCGATGTCGAACTCGGGCAAAAATTCAAAAAAGCCCTCGAAAATATCGACATTGATTGGGAAGAGCACCTGTCTCGTGTCACAGGCGATGTGATCGCCCACAAAACCGGCTCCGCCATACGCGAAATGGCCAGCTGGTGGCGCAATAATAAAAAACACGCTCAAACCAATAGCCGCGAATACCTGCAACAGGAAGTCGATGTTTTACCTATGAGCGAAGAAGTTGAACACTTATATCATGGTATTGAGACCTTGCGCGACGATACCGCGCGGATCGAGGCTCGTATCAAACAACTACTCAATAAAAACAAAGGTTCACAATGAACCTGAAGAACATGCCTACAGGTATTACGTAGGCCCTGGTACTTCCCACCATTCCTTCTTCCCCGTCACTACGTCTCCCCTGTTATACCTTCTTTCCCGTCATCCCTTCTTTCCCTCATTCCTTCTTCTCCGTCATTCCCTCTTCCCCGTCATTCCTTCTTTCTCTCTTCCCCGTCATTCCTTCTTTCTCTCTTCCCCGTCATTCCTTCTTTCTCTCTTCCCCGTCATTCCTTCTTTCTCTCTTCCCCGTCATTCCCTCTCCCCCATCATTGTGTCTTTCCCGTCATAGCACCTTCCCCGTCATTCCCGCGGAGGCGGGAATCCACATATATTCAGCTAAATTACCAACTCCGCAGGAAAAGTCCCCTCTGACTATGACAGGCAGTGGAAAGGACTTTCAAAATTACACTAGATACCCCACCACAAAGAATTAGCAATTCAAGCATGCAATTATCGGCATAATCGAGTATCCTTTGCGGCCCAAAAACTGCTGAAAAAACACTGTTTTTTATGTCAAATAAACGTCCACCAGATTTCACAAAAAACGAAGTTCGTTTAATTGCTGCTATACTCAGAGAACGCTTTAGTCATGACATCGAGATCGAACAGGCCGATGCTGAAAGTCGGCTCAACCCTGCGATACCTGAACTTACTGAGTACCCCATCGTATTCAGGGAAGTGGATAACGACCACTTTCTAATAGCATGTGCCGATAAGCACCATTTTACTATCGCCTCTTCCAAACCTACGGAACCGAGAAAAACGGTATGACGATCTATTCGACTGCATCGTCAGTCTTCTCAAATCGCAGGCGGAGTATGAAGAGAAAGAATTTAATCAAAGTTCAAACTAACTAAATTTAAGCTAAATATATTTAACATTGTCATTTTAATCATTCGTAAAAAAGCTAAATGGAGTAAATTCAATGGCCACGAAAAAGAAAGCTAAGAAAAAAGCTGCTAAGAAGAAAGTAGCAAAAAAGAAAGTTACCAAGAAAAAGGTAACTAAGAAGAAAACTGCCAAGAAGAAACCTGCTAAGAAAAAAGCCGGTAAGAAAAAACCTGCCAAAAAGAAAGCAGCTAAGCGTAAGAGCAAGCCAAAAGTGCCCGCTAAGAATGCTTTCTATGCACAATCTGGTGGTGTGACCGCTGTGATCAATGCCAGTGCAGCCGGTGTTATCGAAGCCGCACGCAAAAGCAATAAAATTGGTAAAGTCTATGCCGGTCGTAATGGCATCATCGGCGCGTTAACCGAAGACTTAATCGATACCTCGAAAGAATCTGTAGCGACCATTAAAGGTCTGCGCTTCACGCCTTCTGGTGCCTTCGGCTCTTGTCGCTTTAAGTTAAAATCATTAGAAGAAAATCGTCGTGAATACGAACGTTTAATTGAAGTCTTCAAGGCCCATAACATCGGTTACTTCTTCTATAATCTACCGAGTACCGATAACTGCCCAGGCTTTGCTTCGGTTGCAAAATACGCTGCCGTATCTACACGTGAAGCCTCATTTGACGTGGCCTCTATGTGCAAAACTTCTACCAAAGTTTTCATCGTAGAAGTCATGGGTCGTCATGCGGGCTGGATCGCCGCTGCCGGTGGTTTGGCTTCAACGGATGATACCCCCATCCCAACCGTTATCCTGTTCCCGGAAGTCGAATTCAACCAGGAGAAATTCCTGGCTCGAGTTGATCAGCTGGTTAAAAAGCACGGCTATTGTTCAGTCGTTGTTTCTGAAGGTGTTCACTATCCGGATGGTCGTTTCCTTGCTGAAAGCGGCTTAAAGGATGCGTTTGGTCACAGCCAGTTAGGCGGTGCCGCGACTGTGATTAGCGGCATGATTCAATCTGAATTAGGTCTGAAAAATCACTGGGCAGTGGCTGATTACCTGCAACGTGCAGCTCGTCATATTGCTTCCAAGACTGACGTTGATATGGCTTATGCGATGGGTAAAGCGGCTGTAGCCTATGCCTTAAAAGGTCATAACTCGGTTATGCCGACCGTTGATCGTATCTCCAACAAACCATTCAAATGGAAAGTGGGTATGGCTGACTTAAGCAAGGTCGCCAACGTCGAAAAAATGATGCCGGAAAACTTCATCACAAAAGATGGTTACGGAATCACTAAAGCCTGTCGCAACTACATGGAGCCATTGATTAAAGGTGAAGATTATCCACCTTATAAAGATGGCATGCCTAAATATGTGCGCATTAAGGGTGTTGGTGTACCGAAAAAACTCAAAGGTACTTTTGAACTATAAGGTTTGAATTGAGTTTAAGCAAAATTAAAGGGGTCGTTTTTACGACCCTTTTTTTATAAAAAACTGTTTATCTCAACTTAGTCTCAACACCTTCGGCCACGATCTCTAAACCCGGCTTATGCGCCATCGTAATAATGGCGGTACATATTTCGACATCATATTTATCACCAGGAATATCTGCGACAAACGACAGATCTATTTTTAATGCATTAATTGGGAAGCACTTCAAATACAATATTGAGCTATAACCCGTACCAAAGTCATCTATAGAAAGGCTACACCCGGATCGCGCAGGGACTGCATGACCTGAATCACATTCTCAGTATCACCCATCACTATTAATTTAGTTATTTCAAAATCAATCATGGCCGGTCGATTTTTTGTATCGTCCAGGATTTTACGCACTTCCGCTAAAAAATTAGGAGAAAAGAATTCAGCTGCAGACAAATTGATTAAAATACCATTGATCCCCATTTTCTGAAGAATAGATAGACCGTCATTCCCGAGGACGCCTACATGGACATAGGCGGTAGGGCGAAGCAGAAGCCAGAGCCGAGGCGGGAATCTAGATATATTTAGATTCCCACCTCCGAGAAAACCGCTTTTTCTGACCCCGGTTTTTTTGCTACGATAATCGAGTATGGAAAACACCAGTCACACGCTAATCGTTATTCAAACCCTCGGCGGCATTGGGCTTTTTTTGTTGGGCATGGTTGTCATGACAAGCGGCTTAACGGCTTTAGCCGGTGACTCAATTCGTCGAGCCTTGATGCGGTTTACTCATAGCCCTCTTAGCGGGGCGATCACCGGTGCGGCCTCAACGGCCATCATCCAATCTTCCAGCGCAACCACGGTGGCCGCGATTGGTTTTGTTGGTGCCGGATTAATGAGCTTTCCCGCCGCACTCGGGATTGTGTTCGGTGCCAATATTGGCACCACCCTCACCGGCTGGTTAGTCGCGATACTCGGTTTTAAACTTAAACTAAGCCTTATCGTCCTGCCATTAATCTTTGTCGGCATGATTTTAAAACTGTTTGCCAATGAGCGATTGGCCAATACCGGTTATGCCATTGCCGGTTTTGGCGTGATATTTGTTGGTATCACATTTATGCAGGAAGGTATGCAGGGCCTTGAGCATTTGTTTAACTTTGAAGGTTTTGCCTCAGATTCCCTGTTTACCCGCCTGCAACTCGTTGCACTCGGGATTATCTTTACCATAGTGACCCAGTCATCCAGCGCCGGGGTGGCAACCGCCCTTTCTGCCCTGTTTGCCGGATTAATTAATTTCGAACAAGCCGCGGCATTAGTGATCGGGATGGATGTTGGCACCACCTTTACCGCCGCAGTCGCCACCATCGGCGGCTCGATAGGCGCAAAACGAACCGGATTATCTCACGTCATTTATAATCTTTTTACCGCGATCGGCGCACTTATTCTGCTCACTCCCTATATATGGCTATGGGAAAAACTATCACCGGGACAACTGTTAGCCAACGCCGAGATTGCCTTAGTGGCCTTTCATACCACATTCAACACCATCGGCGTCTTTTTCGTCTTACCGTTCACTAACCGCTTCGTTAAACTGATTGAAAGATTGATCCCCGAATCACGCCACCCTTACAGCGAGAAATTAGATAAAGCCTTATTGACACAACCCAGCCTTGCCATCAGCAATGCCCAGAAAAATATCTACTTTCAGGCACTGGCTTTATTAAAACATGTTCAGGTTTTATTAAATGCTGGACCCACTCAGCAACGTGCTAACATTACCGATTTAAAAAAGGCCATCGACGAGACACACCGCTATATCGATCTGATCCACTTAACACCAAAAGAACACCAGGACTGGGATCGACTAATTGCCATCGTACATACTCTCGATCATTTACAACGACTCCATGAACGCTGCGAGGAAGAAGAAGATCGGGCCATGGCCGCACTTGAAGCAGAATCGATGACGGACTCTTTGCAACAATTGAAAGATTTACTTAAGACCGTGATTCCATTATTTGAAAATAACCAATGGCAAAAAGCAAATGAACTTTCTTCTAAAGTTGCAGACGATATAGAAACACAACAGCAACCGGTTCGCGAAAAAGTGTTACAACGTCTGGCCAGTGGTGAAATTGATGCACCCACCGCAACCGCACGACTTGAGGCCATTCGTTGGTTGGATCGTGTTAGTCGCCACATCGCGCGCATTATCCACCATTATCATATATCGTTAATGGCGGCTGGAACTGAAGCAGGCGGTACTGGAAAAATTTAAGCTAAATAACGGTTTTAAAAAGAGGGTGGAAAAACAGGGCTTAGAGAAATAAATAGGGGTCAGAGACGTATTTTTATTTTTCGTTCTCAATTCCTAAAAATAAAAATACGTCTCTGACCCCTATTTATTTCTCTAAGCCCTGTTTTTTTCTATTTATAATTTTTCTGAATTATTTAAATAGGTCACCACTTCATTCGCTATTTCTCCCAGGGCCTTTGCCATAGCCTCTAGCTCTGCTTTTTTAACTGTTTCACTAAAATTTAAATCTTTATTAGTACTCTTTGCCATAAACTCCTGCATTGTCACTATAGATTTTGCAACTATGCCTTTTCTAACATCAAGTACGATTGCTTCAACTGAACAATATGATTTAGTTTCATCACGCGAGATAAACCTATATTTTTGATATGAGCTGCATGAGTTACGATATACCAATAGAGCATCCGCTTGAAATCGTGCTGCGGCCTCTCTGATAACCGATAAGGTACGCTTTTCAGGGACTAACATCGATGGTAAAAAAGAAGCATCATAAACTCGCTCAGATGATCTTAGTTTAGTAATCAAGTTTTCAGAAATGGAATCGTTTAATTCAGTAAAGTCATTAGAATAAAATCGCCACGAATTCTCGGTGCTTAGCCTGAGAATAGCGATGCGAATCTTCTTTGGAAGTCTTACCTGTTGGTAAAGTAAATTATTTATTTTCTCGTCCAGCAAAGCTTCATTAGTATCGTTTAGTATAGAGTGCTTATTCAACTCCGGTGATGCGTACGAGTAATTTAGCGGCCTGTCGACTGATCCAACGGTTGTACAAGCCTGTAAATATATACATATACCTATAATCATTAGTATTTTCATCATTAATTCCTCATCTCCGCCTGCTCCCTTCAGGAGAAGGCGTGAAGCTTTATTACCTCGCCGATACCTGTTTAATTTCACTCGCGGTTTCAACCAGATTAATAAACTGACTTCGGTAACCGTGTGTGTCTTCACCCTTACTGGCCCGCGCCAGCTCAATAACTTGCTTGTAGTTTGAATTTGCCTTGTGTTCTGAATCGCGCAACAACAAACCAAACTCAGCCACAGCAGCCGAAAATTTAAACCTTAAGCTGTCAGATTGATCATCATTAGCTTTGACTACTTTTTCGATCAACTGACTGACATCGCCATCAGGTTTTTTATAACGAAACTTCACATACATTAATTCATCTACCATGCTCGCCTGTTGGTTTTGTTTCATATAACGCGCTGTCCCTTGGGATTGACCATCTTTATTTGGCACAACCTCATAAATAGCGGTAACGGTATGACCAGTGCCAATCTCGCCAGCATCTTTTTTGTCATTATCGAAATCTTCCGTTTTTAATATCCGATTTTCATAGCCGATTAATCGATAGCTTGATACTAACGCTGGATTAAACTGCACTTGAATTTTCACATCTTTAGCTATGGTCACCATCGTGCCACCAAATTCTGTCACCAAGGTCTTTTTGGCTTCCTGCATGGAATCAATATAGGCATAGTTCCCATTACCTTTATTGGCTAAGGTTTCGGCCAATGCATCACGATAATTTCCCATGCCAAAACCTAGAACCGTCAAGAACACCCCGGACTCGCGTTTCTTTTCAATCATGGCTTGTAAATCGTCCTGTGATACGGGGCCAACATTAAAATCACCATCCGTGGCTAAAATGACGCGATTGTTCCCGGCTTGTTTGAAATGTTGCTGCGCAACTTTATAGGCCAGCTCAATACCGGCACCACCGGCCGTACTACCACCCGCTTGTAACTGATCAATCGCATCGTAGATCTTTTGTTTGTTATCGCCTGCGGTGGATTCTAAAACTAAACCTGCTGCTCCGGCATACACCACGATAGCGACACGGTCTTTCGCCCGCATTTTATTCGCCAACAATTTCATGGATGATTTCACCAATGGCAGGCGTGCACCCATAGAGCCAGAGACATCAATTAAAAACACCAGATTTGCCGGTGGCAATTTTGCCTCCTCCACCACCTTAGCTTTCAAACCGATATGAACTAACTTGTTTTCTTTATTCCAGGGCGCCGGACCCATTTCGGTGGTAATTGAAAATGGATGATTCCCCGTTGGCGCCGGATACTGGTAATCAAAATAATTCACCAACTCTTCAATACGCACAGCATCAGCTGGTGGTAGCTGGCCACGATCGATAAAGCGACGCACATTACTATAAGACGCGGTATCGACATCAATCGAGAAAGTCGACATTGGATTGTCCAGCACGGTTAAGAAGCCGTTTTCGTTAATCCTGTTGTATTGCTCCCGATCCAGTACGTCATAGTTGGGCTGCATTGTGACTGGTGTTGACGGCAGACCCGCATACTGGGCCAATGGTGCCATCACCGCATGCGGGGCCTTATTGTATGCGACTGGTTGGGCTTCACTTCGCCGTGCTTCGTTTGTCTCCGTTGTCATGCAAGCTGCAAATAACATTGATGTCGCCACAATACTGCAAGCGATACCTAATCCTTTGAATTTATTTGATATATTCATAGTCTTCACTCCATTTGAGTTCAAATTCAGTATAAATGGGATTATTTTCCCATTTCTATAATGGGAATATTATCCCATTTTCTTGGGATGTCAAGCCTTTTGCGTTATCATTAGTCACATTCATGAGACTGCTATGTGAGCCAACGCCGAATGCCATCCACCATTAAGCAACTGCACCACTACCTCAGCTATCTATTGCGCCCGCTCGCCAGGGTGTTGTTGCGACGCGGCATGGGATATGGTGAATTTGCCGAAGCGGCCAAAACCGCTTTTGTTGAAGCCGCGCAATTTGACCTGGCCATTCCGGGCCGCAAACAAACCACCTCACGGGTATCCACCATTACCGGCCTGTCACGTAAAGAAGTTCACCGACTGCTTAACCAGGACGACCAACAACAGTTCGATTCACTGCATAAGCTCAATCGAGCGGCGCGCGTGATCTCCGGCTGGAGCAGTGATGAACGTTTTGTTGATGAAAAAGGCCAGCCGCGTGAACTGATGTTTGAAGGAGACGGTAACGATTTCGCCTTACTCGTAAAAGAATACAGCGGCGACATCACCGCGCGGACCATTGCAGATGAGCTCACGCGCACCGGTGCGATTGCGCAAGACAGCGAAGGACGATTGCGTTTAATTAAACAAGCCTATATACCAGATGCCGACAGTGTCGAACAGTTTAAGCTCCTGTCTGAAAGCATCGCCGAATTAACACAAACTATCGAACACAATATAATTCACAAAGATGATAAATTCTTCCAACGTAAAGTCTTTTACGACAACATTCCGGCAGAAAATGTAGCTGAGTTAAAGGAACAGATAAACCAGAAAGCGCAAAGCTGCTTAGAAGAGATTAATCAAATCCTGGTTCAATACGACCGGGATCATACTTCGTCATCAGGTCAAACGAACACGGAGCAAGTAAAACTTGGACTGGCCATGCATTATTTTGAGGAAACATTAAAATGAAATCCAAGGAGATCGTCGCTTTACTGTTATTAAGTACTAGTGTGATTGTTACTACCTCGTGTTCATCCACAGCAACATCCCCGCTTGAATCTTCTTCTGAGCAACAACCTGCCGCGGTCATGTCACCAAAACCGGCAGCTGCCCCTATGAACAAGGCGACGGGAATGGAAGGTGGCATTGTCGGCACGGGTAATGAAGACGATTGTAAGAACAGTGAAAATAAAGAGGCTTGTAATGATAATGTTAAGTGAAATTTTCTTTATCGATGTGTACAACTAAAATAGTTTCCTTAATACACCTTGGGCACAGGGGGAGTAAGTTAAATTAATATCCCCTCACCCTAACCCTCTCTCGTAGGGAGAGCGAATTCTAATGAACCTCAATTAATAATAAAAAATCTGAAAAATGGCTGATAAACAAAAACTAACTGAACAAGAAATTATTGACTTCCTTGATGAATAGCTTGAGGTTGAGCGTCTTATTCAAAATTCACATGTACGGCCCCGCAGCCTACACCGTGCTCGATGAAATCACCCAATTACCAATGAAGGTGTCGAACATTTATCGACGAATAACCACATAATTATTGCAAGAAAACCGTTCGTCCGGTAGGCTGCTAAAAACGATAAAAATTAAGGGCGGGGAAAATGGCCAACTATTCAATAGCGCTGATACTAATCATTTCAAGCATAGTTATCGCAGGGTGTGGTGGAGGCGGTGATGGTTCGTCTGATGCAACCGAACTTGAAGGCAGTTGGTCAAATGATTGCACCACGTCCTCAATCGGCACTTTCAATGGTAGTAAGCAATGGACTGACAACTACAGCGGTTTAAATTATCGCGCCACCAATCAATTCTATGACTCTTTTGACTGTAGCGGACCTGTTCTGTTTCAAAATGAAATGCTGGGCACCATTGTTATTGGTGGTTCACTGATCGCGGGTAGCGGGGTTGATGCTTATGCGATTGACTTATTTATCGATTCCACTTCCGCCACCGGACAAATTCCTGCAGGTGCATTTCTAGGATTTGTTGCAGGAGATTCTCTCTACGACATATATCATCTCGATGGGAACGATCTTTACTTCGGTGACTTCAATACCGGGTTAGGCAATTCACCCGAGACTCGTCCAACCGACATCAACTTCAGCCAACCGTTTCGTCGGCAATAAACGACTAAATTCGTTCAAGAGGGCTGCGCACCGCCGCCCCACCTTTTTGTAATACATGTGTGTAGATTTGTGTCGTCTTAACATCTTTGTGGCCCAGCAACTCCTGAACCGTTCGAATATCATATCCGTCTTCAAGCAGGTGAGTTGCAAACGAATGTCGCAGGGTATGAACGCTCCCCGGCTTATATACTTGCGCCTTTCGCATTGCTTTCTTAATTACCCGACTTAATGACTTTTCATATATATGATGCCGTCTTCGGATACCGCTTCTTGGATCAGAAGATATATTATTCGACGGAAAAACGTATTGCCAATACCACTCTTTTTCAGCATTGGGGTACTTCCTGTTTAGCGCATAAGGT
>CAMYOL010000069.1 GCA_947260005.1 uncultured Ectothiorhodospiraceae bacterium | reverse complement strand
TAATTATTATTTTAATGAACATTCACCAATACGGCGACCGGTAAACTTGTAACGCAATACTGATGTACGACCGGCAACTTCACCTAGATCCGTTTTAGAATTACCACTAATCTTTAGCGAACTAAATTTTATTTTACCTTCATTAATGATAGAACCGTGCTCGGTAAAGCAGTTAATCTTGAAATAAACTGTTCTGTGACGTACGCGTTGTTCGATAACATCACATTGGCGAGCCTTTAAAAAACTGGTAGGGATTGGATCGTCATCGGAAAAGCATTCTCGATGTTTCTGTGTTGGCACCCCAACCGGCATACCACTGACGTTCTGTTTTACCGTTAACTCCCATTCGCCTGGAGTAATCTCAAGAGCCAAAACGCTGGTACTAATACTGATAACCATAAAGAACATTAAACTATATCGTATCAACATGATTTTCCTGAATTATCAAGCTGCCACCAAATAATGGGACAGAAGTTGTATTTTACAAAATGGTATTGCTGATGATTATAGATTAGTCTGACATAGACTGTTTGGCAATGATTGGCTTGATCGATTCTTCACTGATATCAATAACACGATTACGACCCTGTCTTTTTGCAGAATACATTGCCTTATCTGCATGCTGTAATACATCCTTTATCTCTTCATTAATACCTAGCACCTGACAATATAATCCAATCGAAGCGGTGATATGGATCGATTTTTCTTCCCATGGAACCGTACTATTCTCGATCGCAGCATGAATTTCTTCAGCACGCTGGCGAGCTATCTCTCTAGAACAACGCATATAGGCAACAAATTCATCGCCACCATAACGAGCAACCAGATCGCCGGAACGCATTCCCCGCTCCAGGATACGTGCGACCTGATTCAATACTGCATCACCCGCTGCATGCCCATAGGAGTCATTAATTTGCTTAAAGTGATCAACATCGATCAACATGACACAGAAATGATCGATATCTCCACTACGTCGCGACAGTGCTTGTTGCAGACAATCCTCAAAATAACGCCGATTTGCTATCTCAGTTAGGTAATCACTTTGCGCGGCCACTTCGAGACGTTCATTTACTTCACGCAGTTGTTGAGTTGCATCATCAACGCGTTGTTGTAACGAATCATTGAGTCCATGTACTTCGTCCCGAGAGGACTGTAAGGATGATATTAATGCGCGCAAAACCGTACCCAATTGCTTTATTTCTTTTGGTGAATGACTACGTATTGAAGGTAGGTTGCCCTCTAATCCGTTTTGCATTAGTGCTCGACCTGCTTTGGCCAGTTTATCTAATGGTCCGGTCACCCAATGAGAAACAACCAGTGCAAGCAAAATTGCAATGATGAGGCCTGTCACACCCCATATAATATGTGAACGCATCAGGGTATTCACTTGCGCGGCCACTTCGGATTCAGGTTGTGGCACCATTATTCCCCAGCCTATTTCCGGTACAGCGGCATATCCAGCCACCATATTACCTTTCATAAAAGGCGAATAGAAAGAAGTGACACCCGTTTCCCCGGCCATCATTTTTTTCACAATAGGCCAATCCGATAAGTCTTTTGTTTCGGCCATCCACTTGGCATTAGGATGTACCAATACGTGGCCTGTCTGATCGACGATAGCCGAGTGGCCCTTCTTACCAAATTTAACCTGTTTTCGAATTGTCTCAATATAATCGATTCGAATCTCACCTAATAATACCGCAATAATCTTGTTATCTTTATTACGTATCGCATGGCCCATATATATAGACGGTTGTTTTGTTATTGGATGAGGTTTTACTTTAGAGATCTTCCATTTACCCGTCTCTCGTACTTTTAAATAACACTTTTCATTCGCCATACTGTTGGCAAATCCATTCGTGAATTTGGCCCCGATACTTGCAGAAGAAATAATCTTACCGTGCATGTCCATTAATATTAATGAACGGAAACCTTGCATGCTGGATAAGGTCTTATCCAGAAGTGGTTGAACGTTTTTGCGTTGCAATCCGATCATCGGGATGGTCTCCGACATAATCGATAGCATGCCCTTGTGATCATTGACGTAGGTGGCCAATGGAACCGCTAAATTTTGCGCAATCAGCTGGTGCTTTTCCTGGATCTCGCGCCAGCCATTTTCCCAGGCGGAGTTATATAGGTGAAATCCGAGAATGAGTACAGGCAATAATGCGACTAATACCGTTACCAGCAGCATAATCCGCGAGACGGACAATGCTCTTAAGCGGTTAATTAGTGTCATTAGCAGGAATACCTCATATCGGTCAATATGTGAACAATGTCACACAATGTTACATAATTTGTGTGTGTATTTCAATCAAACCAGAAACATCGGTAAGTCTATTGCGTATTACTAAGTTTCTGTTTCAAATAGTATTATTTTCCAGCAAGTTTAGATACTGTGATACAGATCACATTTTTATAGGGGGCGAATTGGCTTCCAGCTGGCCAATTGGGGGGAGATTTAAACCAGGAACATATAACTGCCAAGTCCTATTAAAAATAGGCCAAAAAGCCGTTTCAGTAAAGCCGCCGGAAGACGGTGAGCCAGCATCGCACCCAGTGGCGCAAATACTGTACTGGTGATAATTATGCCGAGAAAGGCGGGAAAGTAGAAATGGCCGAAACTGTTGTTAACTGTCGTCTCAGCCTGTAGACCCATGGCCATGAAACCTATCGCCCCAGCCAGTGCGATTGGCAGTCCACATGCGCTGGAGGTTGCCACGGCTTCACGCATCTTTACATTACACCAGACTAAAAAGGGCACAGTCAGGGTGCCGCCACCGATTCCGACAATTGACGAAACGGCACCAATGATTTTACCGGCGAAAAACAAACCGATCACCCCCGGAACAGAGCGCGCCGCCCTGCTTTTTAAATTCAGCAATAACTGGATACCGACAAACCATTCAAAAAATGCAAAGAAGCGTCGCAGGATATTCGCGGACATTAAGTCGGCGAGTACGGCCCCGAGCAGTGCACCGACAACAATACCGGGTGTTAGTTGACGAACAATCTCCCAACGCACCGCTCCATGTTTATGATGGGCGAACACAGATGAGAGTGAGGTAATCACAATGGTCGCTAACGAGGTGCCGATGGCCATATGAACTAAAACAGAGGGTTCAAAATTTTGCAATGTAAACAAATAGACCAGGACGGGTACAATCACCAGGCCACCGCCGACACCAAATAAACCGGCAAGTAAACCTGCCAAGGCACCGACCAGTAAATAGAGAATAATATATTCCATGCTTATATTTAATCGAATACAGCAGACTTATTCGTAACGCAATGCTTCAACCGGATGTAAACGTGAGGCACGTCGAGCCGGCAAAAATCCAGATGCAACACCGACAATTACTGAGACGACCAGTGCGATAAGGATCACCAACGGTGTTGGCGTTAATGGAAAACCCGTTATCATCGCCAAAATAATACTGGCACTCGCACCCAGGACTAAACCCAGCGAACCGCCAACGGTACTTATCACGATGGCCTCTAATAAAAATTGCATCAATATATCTGTTTGACTCGCGCCAATCGCTTTACGTAAACCGATTTCCCGTGTGCGTTCCAGCACAGAGGTAGACATAATATTCATAATTCCCAAACCTCCAACCAACAACGATATCGATGCCGCAATCACTCCGATCATCGCCACACCAGACAAAATACGGTCAGCTGTACCGATATAGGTCGCCATTGTTTCGGTTTTGTATTGATAGTTTTTACCATTACGTCTTTTAAGAAACGCCTTTGCCTGTTCGGATAGTAAATCAGCTTCTTCAAGCGAACGGGCCTTTAGATGGAAAAAATTGATCGCTTTAGACCCGTTCATTTGTTGAAATAAAGTAAAGGGAATTAAAATCCGATTATTGGCATCCTGCCCACCGGCCGATCCTATACTGGCGAGAAAATCCCGGCTCTTTTCTTCAAGTACACCAATCACGGTAAAACGTCGCAAGCCGATTCGAATGTCTTTACCAACCGGGTTACTGTCTTTTCCGAATAAGTCCTCGACCACCGTCGGCCCTATCAGGGCAGATGCTCGCCGTCTTTTTATATCGATCGGGCGAAAGTTTCGGCCATAGATAAGATGATCATTGTTAATATCCAGATAGTCACTGTTCACACCTGATACACGTGCGTTACTATAGCGATTACCGGTTTGGATAATATTGCGTTCACTACTAAACACCATCGGAGTGATTTTTTCCATCACGCTACAACAGGAATCTTTTAAAGCATAATAATCATAATTATCCAGTCCGGTACCTTTGCGTATCCGGCGATTAGGATCTTTATCGTTGCGATCACGGTAGACCCAAACTGAGTTTAAACCAAACGTCTCTAATTCCGAGAAAACTAAATAACTCCCACCCTTGCTTACTGCGCCAACTGCCATCACCGCCGCAATACCAACCGCAATGCCTAAAACACTTAACACACTGCGTAAACGATTATCGCGTAACGCGTAAAAAGCCTGTATTAGACGATCAAAATAGAACTGTATTGAAATCATTCAGCTTTTATCCTGATCAATTTTGCCATCAAGTAAATGCACCTGACGCTGCGCATAAGCAGCAATATCCAGTTCATGCGTAACCATAACGATAGTTACACCTTCTGCATTTAATTTTTCGAATAACTGCATAATTTCTTCACCGTTTTTCGAATCAAGACTACCCGTTGGTTCGTCAACAACTAATAACTCAGGGTTATTGACCAATGCCCGTGCAATGGCCACGCGTTGTTGTTGTCCTCCAGAAAGTTGGGTGGGCATGTGTGTGGCTCGATCGCTCAAACCAACACGTTCTAATACACTGGATGTGCGAGTAAATCGATCCGCTTTATTGATGTTGGCATAGATCATTGGCAACTCAATATTACGTCGTGCACTAATGCGCGGTATTAAATTAAATAATTGAAAGACAAATCCGATGTGTTGAGATCGAATGCGCGCCATACTTTTATCATCAAGCGTATTGATTTGTTCACCCGCTAACGAGTACTCACCCGAATCGATGGAATCCAGACAACCAATCAGATTAAGAAGTGTTGTCTTGCCTGAACCGGACGGCCCCATGATGGCAACAAATTCACCAGCATTAATCGTTAGATCAATACCATTGAGCACGGGTACGGTCACATCCCCCATGTGATAGGACTTATGAATGCCCTGTAGATTAATCATTCGCTAACTTGTACAACCTGATTCTCAGTTAATGTTTTACCTTCTAAAAGGATCACCTTTTCACCTTCAGCAAGACCTGAGAGTATTTCAATGTATCGATCATCTTCCAGGCCGGCTTTGATCGATTTAGATTTAACGACGTTATCTTCTAAAACAAAAACCTGGTAGTTATCAAGCTCGCCCTGAACGGCTGAATAGGGTAAACGTAGAACATTTTGTTTTGATGCCAAAACAATATGAGCATCGACCTGCTGACCAAGTAACAGATTTGGTGCCTGAGAACTTAAGCTGATCCGTACCGAAAAAGTATTGACCGCCGCACTCTTTTCATCCTGAATAATGCTGGGTGCTATCCAATGTATTTTTTCTTGCCAGACTAAACCCGGATAGGCATCACAGGTTAGATCGACGGTTTGTCCCATTTTAATGGAACCGCTGTCACCGGCATCCACTTTGACATCGATTTCTCTTCCCTCTAAACCGACCAGGGTAAATAATTTGGTTCCGGCTTCTAGCCACTGCCCTTTTTCTGTTGTCTTCTCGGTGATCACACCTGCAAACGGTGCACGCACTTCAATTTTTTCGCGCTGAATCGTCGCAACATTAAGATCGGCTTTGGCTACCCGCCTTCGAGTTCGCGCCGCTTTTATCTCGGCTTCCGCATCGTCGATGATCTGCTGACTGGAACCACCGGATGACTTTACATTTCTTAAACGGTTAAATTTAGACTCCGATTCAATAACCGCCTGTTCTTCTCTGGCCAGTACCGCTTTTGATTTCGCTAATTTTGCATCGGCCTCGCGTTTATCAAAAAATGCCAGCACCTGGTCCGCAGCCACCTTATCGCCTTTTTTAACCAACATGCCTTCAATCTGACCATTAACCAGCGCCGTCATAGTCACTGTTTTGTCATTAATGACCCGGCCGGTAACACGGATGGCGCTTTTAATATCGCCTCGTTCGACACTCACCAGTTTAACTTCGCGGACATCCTTTCCGGTTGCAACAAAATAGATCACGGCGGCAATGACAAATCCACCCACAAATAGAATTAAAAACTTACGCCCCATATCACTCCCCAACTAACATCCAGTTAGTGTTTAGAATTTCTAAATCGGGAAACGCCCGCCCGAGTTGAAATAGACACGTAATCTTGCGATTAGTGCCTTAAAAATTCAACCGGTTCAGGACAGCTTGGGCAGAATAAACATTTGCAAAGGTCGCTTTAAAAATAAGCACCTTATTTAATCCAGATGGTTTTTGCATTTACAAATTCATGTATTCCATGCGAGGAGAGTTCACGTCCATAACCTGAACGTTTAATGCCCCCAAACGGTAGTCTGGGATCACTTTTAACAAAACCATTCACAAAGGTGCAACCGGATTCGACCTGGCGCGCCACCCGCTCAGCCCGTTTAGAATCTTTGCTCCAAACGCTTCCGCCCAGACCAAATACTGATTCATTCGCGATGCGCAGGGCATCGGCCTCATCTCGCGCACGTATAACAATAGCAACTGGTCCGAACAGTTCTTCACTATAGGCACGAACACCGGGCTCCACTCTGTCTAATATAGAAGGCTTATAAAAAGCACCGGGGCCGTCGATCGGTTCACAACCCGTCACCACTTGTGCTCCCGCTGCAATGGAATCTGTCACCTGAACATGCAATTCATCACGCAAATCAGTACGCGCCATCGGTCCCATACGCGTGTCAGCCTGCATCGGATCACCGGTTTTGAGCGCTTCTACTCCTGCTTTAAAACGAGCGACAAAATCCTCGGCAATCGCATCCACAACAATAAATCGTTTCGCGGCAATACAACTTTGGCCGCTATTTAAATAACGCGAGGCCACGGCGCCTTTCACCGCCTCATCAAGATCCGCATCTTCTAAAACGATAAACGCATCGGATCCCCCCAGTTCAAGCACCGACTTTTTCAATGCCTTGCCAGCTGTGCTGGCCACCTGCATTCCTGCAGGCTCTGAACCCGTCAGCGTCACAGCATGTACACGCGGATCTTCAATCACCTTGGAGACCTGAGAGGCTCTTATCATCATCGCCGTAAACACACCTTGCGGAAATCCTGCCTGATTAAATACGTCTTCAATTGCCAATGCTGACTCCGGGACGTTTGAAGCATGTTTTAATAAACCGGTATTGCCCGCCATCAAAGCCGGTGCGGCAAATCGAAAAACTTGCCAGAATGGATAATTCCAGGGCATCACCGCCAATACCGTACCAAGCGGTAAATAGGCGACATAGCTATGGGAGGCATCAGATTCAATATCTTTGTCCTGTAAAAATGTTGCTGCATTATCAGCATAGTAATCACACACCGTTGCACATTTTTCGATCTCAGCACGGGAGTCGCCTATCAGTTTTCCCATCTCCTGAGTGACGATCGGTGCATATTTTTCGACATTATCACGCAAGACTTGAGCCGCCTTACGCATTAAAGCGGCACGTTCATCATAAGAACGAGCTCGCCATTGTGGTGCCACTTTAGCCGTTTGCGCCAAAGCTGATTCAATTTCGCTTTCACCCCATGCTGGGACTTCTTTCAGGGTTTCACCCGTTGCCGGGTTGATGACGGTGAAACTCATGTACTCTCCTTAGGGTCTTTAATGCTGACTCAAAAATGAAAAAATTCAGTAATTTTAAGAGTATAGCTGCATCACAGAAGAATGCTGGTGAAAAACCGGGGTCAGAAATTAATTGGGGTCAGAGACGAATTAATTGGGGTCAGAGACGTATTTTTTTAATTAGGTATTTTGACTAAAAATACGTCTCTGACCCCAATTAATTCGACCCCGGTTTTTCTCCGACCCCGGTTTTTTTCGCTACTATATACCGATGTCTCCGAAACATTTAACGCTAGCTTTCTTAATAGTCATCTCAGCAGCTTGTTCTCACGTCGAAATCTTTCCGATAGATGGATCAGTCGGCAGAAGTGAATACAGTTATGTTGAACATATAACAGAAAAAATCGAAATTATTGGTGCCTCTCGCTACCCGGATTTTAACCAGCTAATCAGCCGGCAAACTCATATTGATATTGAGCTGGAATTGAGTAACGGCGGAACACTTATCCAAACCCATATTATAAGCTCCAGCGGTAACCCCGCCATTGATGCCGCCATGCTGGATATCATTCACTATTCGGCCCCTTACCCCCCTTTTCCTGATGAGATGAAAATGGACGCCCTCAAAATCCAAAAACGATGGCAGTTTATGCCTGATTAATTTTACTGGGGTCGTTTCATCTTAAATAATCGTTTTGCCTGATTTCGTCAGATTTCATCATCGCGAGTGCATTTGTAAATGCTGTAATCCGTTTATAACAACTAAATCACAACGAGATAACAGCAATGATCATTGACTCTATTCAAAATTGGTTACGAAATTCTATTTTCCTACGGGTTCTTTTTATTGGATTTGTTGTTCTACTTTTACAAATTCCAATTGCTATGATTAATTCACAAATTGTTGATCGAAATTCAACTCGTAATAATGCGGTATATGACATCAGCAATAAATGGGGAAACCAACAACGCATACTGGGTCCTCGATTAGTCATTCCCTTTTATGAAATTCACAAATGGACCAACAAACATGGTAAGCAGGAAACCAGTAAAAAGCTTCGCCATGCAGTGTTCTTACCCGAATCACTCAACATCAAGGCAAATGTTAAAAATGAAATTCGATATCGCGGTATTTTTGAAGTACCCGTTTATCAATCGTCAATCAATCTAACCGGGCATTTTGCTCAACCGGACTTTAGTCGATGGGGTATCGATCCACAATTAATCAATTGGAAACACGCCCAATTACTGGTGAACGTGTCAGACTCTCGCGCAATCCAAAAACAAGTTGTGCTGCGCTGGAACAAACAAAGTCTTAATTTCGAACCCGGATTGGGCGAAACAAATACTCACGATGCCGGATTTCATATTCCAACTGTACCGCTTGGTAACCATTCAGGTGATTATAAATTTAATATTGCCATGGTGTTAAACGGTAGCAGTAGTCTATACATCGCACCGATGGCGAAGAATACCGATATCACCATTAGTTCAGACTGGCCCGACCCCAGTTTTCAGGGATTTAAATTACCTAACAATCGAAATATCACAACACAAGGTTTTGATGCCGACTGGGCTATCTCGCACATTAGTCGAAATTATCCACAACAATGGCTGCATGACACGTTCGACTATAACAAGTTTAGCGCTTCATTGGTGGGTGTCGATTTTATTACCCCCGTCGACAACTACCGCATGAGTGAACGCAGTATTAAATATCAATTACTATTCCTGGTTTTAACCTTTGTCGCAATTTGGTTACTGGAAATCGTCTATAAACTGCGTATCCATTTATTACAGTATTTATTACTTGGGCTGGGCATGTGCCTGTTCTTTTTATTATTATTGGCACTCTCTGAACACATCAGTTTCTTTTGGTCCTACATCATCGCCAGCACAGCCGTTGTCGCCATGACTTCTCTCTATTCAAAAGCGATACTAAAAACCAATAAACGCGCCAGCCTGATCGGAACCGGCATTACTTTACTCTATATATATCTTTACTCGCTGCTACAGGAACAAAATTATTCAATGTTATCTGGTTCGATTGGGGTATTTGTTGCTTTGGCCATCATTATGTATGTCACTCGCAATATCGACTGGTATAACTTAACCAGGCGGGGGGAATGATGTTTATTGCTCACATGCCCGCTGGATTTTTACTGGCCCGTCGTTATTTAAAATCTGAGCGTGATAATGCCCACTATATAAAATTCCTTATCGTTGGACTCGTTGCCAGTATTGCCCCGGATTTTGATCTGGCTTATTTCCACTTAATCGATAACCGGCAACATCCACATCATAGCTATTGGACCCATATCCCGATTTACTGGGTCGGAATCTACGCCCTACTGGTTTATCCGATATATCGATTTTTTGGCCGACTCGGAATTAAGTTGCTCAGCCTGTTTCTCATTTGTGGGTTGTTGCATATGGTGCTCGATAGTATTGCCTCGGGTATTAAATGGTTATATCCATTTAATACCGACTACCATGGTATCTGGCGCATCCCAGCTGTGTATGACTGGTGGGTTGCTAATTATTTATTTCATTGGACTTTTATTCTGGAATTATTGATCTGCTCTTTGGCTGCCTTTATTTTTTTACGTGATCGCTCGTTACTCAACGATTTCAAATACCAATTCCTTATCATCATGTACCAACTTCGCCCAAGCACTCGCATTTTACGCGGATTAGTAAAAATCGATAAAGAATCCATAAAATAACTCAACAGTGAGAACGTAAATCGTTACACTGTCTAAATGGAAATTTATTTAGTCGGTGGCTGTGTCCGGGATCAATTATTAGGTCGACCTGTCAAGGATCGAGACTGGGTGGTGGTCGGAGCCAATCCCGATGAACTCATTTCGCTGGGATACCAGTCGGTCGGTAAAGATTTCCCGGTATTTTTACACCCCGATAGCAAAGAAGAATATGCCCTGGCGCGTACCGAACGTAAAACCGCCCCTGGTTACGCTGGTTTCGCCTTCCATGCTGATGCGGATGTCAGTTTAGAAGATGACTTAAAGCGCCGTGATTTAACGATTAATGCCATTGCACAGGATACCAATGGTAACTTAATTGATCCCTACCATGGCCAACAAGATTTAAATGATCGTGTTTTACGTCATGTATCGCCCGCCTTCACAGAAGACCCAGTTCGCGTTTTGCGCATTGCTCGCTTTGCAGCACGATTTGCCGATTTAGGATTTACGATTGCCAACGAGACCTTAGCACTTATGAAAGAGATGGTGATCAATGGTGAAGTCGATTCACTCGTTTCTGAACGTGTCTGGCAGGAAACAGAACGGGCCCTGGCTGAACCTGCACCGGCTCGATATTTGGAAGTTTTGCGTGACTGTGGGGCGCTCGAACGTATATTCCCTGAGATTGATGCGCTGTTTGGCGTTCCCCAACCTGCGCAACATCATCCTGAAATTGATACTGGTATTCACACTTTAATGGTCATTGAACAGGCGGCAAAATTATCGAATGATACTCGCGTCCGTTATGCCGCTATGACACACGATCTGGGGAAGGGTGTCACCCCGAAAGATGAGTGGCCCTCGCATCGAGGTCACGAAGAAAATGGCGTGCCATTGGTAAAGGCCTTATCGGATCGATTAAAGGTACCAAAAGATTATCGCGAGATTGCGGTCCATGTAGCTCGTCACCACTTACAGTTTCATCGCGCGAAAGAATTACGCGCCAATACGATATTAAAACTAATCAAAGAGCTCGATGGGTTTCGGCGCCCCGAACGTTTTGAGATATTTTTACTTGCCTGCGAAGCTGATGCGCGTGGTCGCACCGGATACGAAAATAAAATAATGGACCAACCAAAAATATTACAGACTGCATTTGCAGCTGCTGCAAGTATAGAAACACAGCCTATTATTGAACGTGGCTTCAAAGGTGAGGCGATCGCTGAAGAGTTAGCTCAACAGCGTGTTAAGGCAATCAAGCAAGCAATAAAGCCATATGCAAAAAATTGAGTTATATTAATTCCCCAATTTGTATACGATTCCGGCCTTTATCTTTAGCTATATAAACAGCTTTATCTGCGGCAGAGAATAGTTGATCAAAATCAGCATTTTCAGTTGCATCCATAGTAATTACGCCAATGCTTGCGGTTATACTTAAATTTTCTATTTTGGTGGCCGCAATCGCCACCCGAATCAACTCGGCTTTGTTTTGTGCGCTCTCATGATCGCAATGACTTAACATCATCACAAATTCTTCTCCCCCAAAACGTGCACACAGATCTTCACCTCGAGATAACTCCTTTAGAGTGATTGCAACATTTTTTAACACATTGTCGCCCATTGCGTGCCCATGCTTATCATTTATTTGTTTGAAATGATCAAGATCAATCATAAAGAAACTAATCGGGACATTATGTCGTTGTGCTTCCTGTATTTTTTTTGGACCCATGTCCATTAAAAAATGACGATTATATAGCTTGGTTAACTGATCATGCATCGCCAGCTCACGCATCTCAGTACGTTGATGTTCTACCTGATCGAGCAAATGCCGCATATGCACCAGGTTATGTACTCGAGCCAACAACTCTTCATCCAGAACGGGTTTTTGAATATAATCGCTTGCACCGGAGTTTAACAACTCGATTTTGCGCTGTATGTCACTAATTCCAGATATCGCTAAAATTGGAATATCTGAGTATCGACCAGATAAATTTTTTACTTCGCGAATTAATGTGTAACCTGTTTTATTACCTTCTAACATTAAGTCAGTAAGTATTAAATCATAATGTGAATTAAGTAATTCGCAAAGTGCATCATTTGCATTGGTATAATGTTTTACGCTATAACCAGTATCTTCTAGTAAATTTTGTGTTTCCATTGCCAGCGATACTTGATCTTCAATATACAGAATTCTTCCATAAACAAACTGCTCCTTATTTATTTGTGTAACAAAATGATCAAGATAAGTTGTTAGTTCTTTTAGTTCACTTTTATGAAATACTTCGGTTGCTCCTGATACTAATGCTTTTTGTGATACCATTTTAGTATCATCAGAATTTAACATAATAATGGGAATATTCATCGTCGGCGGTAATGCACGTAACTTGGCACACAACATCGGACCATCCGAATCCGGTAAATGCATCGCCAGGAAAATAAGATCATATGTCTTTGCCTTTAAATTCTCCAGAGCCTCACGCGCACATGACACAATCTCTACATTAAAATTATGACCCATCAATACATGACTGAATATCCCCTGATAAAGCTGGGTCGGCTCAATCACAAGCGCCTGTAATTTTGGTGACGTTACATTGCTAAGCATCTGCATTCCATCTATATCGGATGGGTTATTCATTACTAAATACTTATGAGCCTGATATAGCTATAATGGCCATACAATTCCCATAAAACATAATATTTGATGACAAATAACACACCCAGAATAGGGTTTATCAGCCTCGGCTGCCCAAAAGCCCTGGTTGATTCTGAAAATATCCTCACTCAACTTCGTGCCGAAGGCTATGAGCTGGTTCCGGATTTCGAATCGGCCAATCTGGTCGTCGTCAACACCTGTGGTTTTATCGATGATGCAATTGCAGAATCGCTCGAGACCATTGGCGAAGCACTGGACGAGAACGGTAAAGTCATTGTGACCGGCTGCCTCGGCGCAAAAGGTGATATTGTTCAACAAACCTATCCGAATGTACTCGCCGTGACCGGCCCGCATGCCCAACAGGAAGTGATGCAACATATTCATCGTCACTTACCCAAACCGCATGATCCGTTCGTCGATCTGGTACCGAAACAAGGCATTAAATTAACACCGCAACATTTTGCTTATTTAAAGATATCCGAAGGCTGCAATCATCGGTGCCGCTTTTGTATTATTCCGAGCCTGCGCGGCGATCTGGTCAGCCGGCCTATTGAAGAAGTGATGCAGGAGGCCAGTAATCTGGTTCAGGCCGGTGTAAAAGAATTGTTGGTTATCTCGCAGGACACCAGTGCCTATGGTGTTGATGTCAAATATCGTCCGGGCTTCTGGCAAGGGCAACCTCTAAAAACTCATATGACCGACCTGGCCCAGGCATTATCGCAATTTGGTGTATGGGTACGATTGCATTATGTTTATCCATACCCCCATGTTGATCAGATCATCCCTTTAATGGCGGATAAAAAAATATTGCCTTATCTGGATATACCATTCCAACATGCCAGTCATGAAATATTAAAGGCCATGAAACGACCCGCTAACAGTGAAAATGTTATAAAACGCATCGAACAATGGCGTGACGTGTGTCCCGACATCGCGCTACGCTCAACCTTTATCGTTGGTTTTCCCGGTGAAACCGAAAGTCATTTTAATGAATTACTTGATTTTCTCGATGCCGCCCAGCTTGATCGAGTCGGCTGCTTTATGTACTCAGAGGTTGAAGGCGCCGCAGCAAACCAACTCGACCATCATGTTGATGAAGACACTAAACAAGATCGTCTTGAACGCTTTATGTTTAAGCAGGCTGAGATCAGTGCCAACAAACTTAAAAATAAAATTGGAAATTCGTTAACCGTGCTGGTCGATGACATTGACGACGATGGTAATATCATTGCCCGCTCGTATGCCGACGCTCCAGATATAGATGGTATGGTTATAGTGGAGCCAAATGATAGTAAACAAATCAATGTCGGTGATTTCATCGAGGTCGAGGTTTCCAATAGCGATGAGCACGACCTGTATGCTCAACTAAAAACTTAAATCCAGGACTTAATGATACCCCCGAAGCATAAATTTAATTTCTGGCAATATCCTCTGTACACAATCATGACCTTCCTTTATCGCTTCTTCACCACGATAAAATTCCAATAAACCTATCTGTGCTAACTTTGGTTTCAATACAAGGTCCGGCGGGTCACCCGCCATCCGACTACGCGTTATTCGATCCTGAGTAATATTAATAGAACCTGCAATGGAATCGAGAATTCCCGGAACGGACGCCTCCTGATTTAAAGCAGGAAATAATGCGGAAGAGTATTCTCGAGCCGAATCTCGAATCGAATCAAACATACTTGGCTCTTCATCATCACCTGCAATCTCATCCTCTTTTTCAAAGCGCTTGCCAATGATGTCACTATTCAGATTTACGGCAATGACGATATCTGCACCCAGGGCACGACAGACAGAGACTGGCACCGGATTAACCAGGGCACCGTCAACCATCCAGTCACCATGGTGCTGAAAAGGGGGAAATAAACCTGGCATCGCAATCGAAGCACACACGCCTTCAATCAATGGGCCTTTTGTAAACCATCGCTCTCTACCCGTTTCCAGCTCGGTCGAGACAGTCGCATAGGTTTTGCTTAGTTCTTCTATGTTGATATCCGCCGCGCAAACATACTCGGTCAGGAAGTCTTCAAATCGCTCACGATTAACAAATCCCTTTAAGGAAAAATTTACTTCAAAAAAACGTGCAGTTGAAATCCGGCTCAGCGACTTTACCCAACTTTCGAGTTTTTCCAGATTACCCACTGAATACGATGCGCCAACCAGGCTACCAATCGAACACCCGCAGATTACTTCCGGCTCAATTCCAAGCTCATGTAACGCATTGATAATGCCAATATGCGCCCAGCCACGTGATGAGCCACTACCGAGGGCGAGACCAATTTTAGGTTTGTCTGAATTATTCATTTTATCGCCATTATTCCTGTTAAGGTTACCAATCATTTTATTATGCTGAGATAGCGGATATATGAAAGAAAAATTATAAATATTTTAAAAAATAAATGATTTCTATGAATCAGGGCGATAAACTTAACCTATGCAAGATAATAAGCTATATCGTCCCCCTGCTGGTTCGTTACTGGATGGGTCAAGCCAAACCAAAACACCGCATCGAACGAGTTTCATACGACGATTCGTTGTAACCCTGCTATGGGCCTTCCCGTTATTTATTTTAATCTCGTTTTATCGCGCCCCGGTTACTGATTGGCTCGGGCTCGCTATCGGCTCTCTCTTTATAGCCCTGGTATCTGCCCTCATTGCGATGCTTATCCCAACCCATTTTAAATCTATTTATGTCACTATTGGCACCTTGGCCGGACTCGGTCTCGCGCTGTTAACCGCCAGCCACTAATTAAGTCATGCCTTATTCGTTGATTTTAATAAAAAGCGACTATTTCAGTAGCACTTAATTTCGAAAAGCGGGTACTGTTTCAAAAATTAGACAATTTACCCAAGCCTTAATCAAGGTAATTAAAATACATTTTGCATAATAAATTTCAAATTAGCCCTGGTTAGTTGCTTTTTGCATCGTTCAATTCAAACACTATAAAACATGAAAGGTTTTACCTGCAATTGTAACCAATTGTGAATTAGAAAATAATCATATAGTGCTAAAAATTCACATCTTTATTTTTATAGTTAAATTCGATAGTCTATGCACCTTGCTTTACCTTTCTACAATAAAAAATATAAAATAATTATTATAATTTAGTGAGACTTCAATAGTGTATAACATTCGTTCTGCAACGATAGATGACATCGATGCCATACATGCCCTCGTCAGTGAATCAATCTTTGAATTATTTAAAGATCATTATACAAAGGAACAATTAGAAGCCTATCTGGCCAGCTTCCCAAAAAGAACTCACTACAATGAATTATTGAGTGATCGAATAATTATTGTTGCCTGCGACAACGACACGATCGTTGGCTATACACAATATGATCCATCCGAATCTACTGTAGATGCCATTTATGTATTGCCAAGCTATACCGGTAAAGGCGCCGGCTCCCGCTTATTACGTTACATCGAAGATGTTGCACGCTCATTGAACAAGAGTGAGATCAAAATTAATTCAACCGTTAATGCAACGACATTTTATGAAAAATCAAATTACATTTTCCAGGAAAACTTTATGCAAACTTGCAAAGACGGCACTAAATTTGAAGCGGTTAAACTTGTAAAACAATTAAACAGTTAAATTCAAGATTCTGCAATAATCATCGCCCGTTGCGGTGCGGGATATCCTTCAATGGTTTTGCTATGATCATTTGGATCTAAAAAATCCTGTAACGACTGGAATGTCATCCAGTCAGTACTCCTTTGTTCCTTGATAGTCGTAGTGGAGACGTCCACACAGCGTATATTTTTAAATTGAGCCTTGTGCATCCAACTTTCCAATGTTCTCACGCTGGGGATTGACCATACATTACGCATTTGCGCATAACGCCCTTCAGGGATCAACTCATCACCATATTGATCATCTATAACTAGTGTTTCTAATACTAACTCCCCCTGATCACGCAGGCATTGCTTTAATTCCTGTAAATGAACCTGGGGATCACGACGATGATAAAGCAAGCCCATTGAAAAGACGGTATCGAAGTTTAATTTCGGACCGACAATATCATCCAGACCAATGGGTAATACATTAACTTGTTTATCCTGAATATAATGTTGTAATAATAAAAACTGCATTACAAACAACATAGTAGGATCGATACCGAGTACAAACTGAGCCCCTTCACCGCGCATACGCCAACAGTGATACCCACTACCACAACCAATATCAAGCACTTTGCGGCCCGTCAGTGGTGTTATCAAACTTTGCAAACGATCCCATTTCCAGTCAGAGCGCCACTCGGTATCAATATTGATCCCAAATAGATTAAAAGGCCCTTTGCGCCATGGATGAAATTGTTTTAACTGTTCTTTAAATTGTATTCGCTGTTTTTCGTTTATATCAGACGATTGGCCAACTAATATATCAGCACGATTGATATCAATAATAGAGGGGCTGATCAATGGCAGGGTATCTAAAACTGATTGCCATTTATCAAAATCACCATGGTGAGCCGATGAAAAACATTGCCGACATTTTTCCTTTATCACCGATGTCAAAGCACCAAAACCGAGCGTCTCTAGCTCGGTAAATAATGAATCGGGATAATCAAAGTTCATATTAATTTAATTATTAGGATTTAATTGCACAGATACCAGCAAAGTTAAAACACTGAAACCAAATATTAATATTTCTAAATCCAACAGCACTTAAACGTTGTTGATGCTGTTTGATGGAATCTGGAATTAATATATTTTCTAACGCCGTTCGTTTTTGGGCAATTTCGAGCTCACTGTATCCATTTGCACGTTTAAATTGAGTATGCATGTCAGTTTGAAAATCAGATTCATTCTTATCTTCAAATACGATTTTATCAGCGATGAGTAATATGCCCCCCTGAATAAGCCCGGTGTATATAGTTTGTAATAGTTTTTCACGAAGTCCGGGTTTAATAAATTGCAGAGTAAAATTGATCACCACCATCGAAGCATTTTTTATGCTGACATTAAGAATGTCCTCACACATCACTTCCACCTGAGTGGGGCTTTCATCATTTTCAATGTGAACTCGACATTGTTCTGTCATCGACTCAGAATTATCAACCGCAATAATTCTACATCCATCCTGGGTAATACGCCGCCGCATCGATAAGGTCGCCGCACCGAGTGAACACCCTAAATCATATATATTAGTATTGGTCTTAGCATAACGTTCAGCAAACAAGCCAAGCATTGGGATGACAACATCATATCCGGGTACCGAACGTCGAATCATATCCGGAAAAACGTGCGCCACTTTTTCGTCAAAAACAAAATCAACCAGCATGTCATTTTGTTCCGCGTAAACCCGATCACGATTTGTTTGTTTCTTCTTAGTCATAAATAGATTTGAAAAAACCTTCCGTCCAGACCAGTCCTTTTGCCAGTGGCGTTAATACCAGTACAAAGCCAATAATCACACCGATTGAGTTTGCGAACATATCATAATACTCAAACTGTCGGACCTGACCCATACCTTGTAAAACCTCTAATCCAATCCCCATAAGAATAAATAGTCCCGCATAAAACAGGCGGACGCGTAAACCGCGATAGAGATTGCCAAACCAGAACATTAGCCAGCCATAGGCAATAAAGTGACCGACCTTATCGCTAAAAGCGAGTCCAAGATCCACTTCCAGAGGGGTGGCTGTTAAAGATAAATACCAGATTAAACTAACCCAGGCCCAACCCATCAACCACCAGGTTATAAACCATTTAAGCTCGAATTTATCAAAGAAAGACATAAAGTAAGTAGGCACCAAGCAATAAACGATATACAACAAACGGAAACATTCCAAATTTGTCTAATAGTTTCAAAAAGAAATGGATACAAATGTACGCAGACAATGCCGATAACACCACTCCGGAAAGAACATCAGTCCAGGCAATCTCAGGTAATTCAATTAATTTTAATCCTTTGTAACCACCCGCCATTCCGATCGCTGGAATGGATAATAAAAATGAGAAACGTGCCGCCGCCTGTCGAGTAAAACCTAATAACAATGCCGATGTCATTGTTATTCCAGATCGTGAAGTCCCCGGTATGATTGCCAATACCTGTGAACAACCAATAAAGATTGCCGATCCAAATGTTATTTTTTCAATCGGTTTATGGTGGGTTATATAATAATCAACAATCCACAATAACAAACCAAAGCCAATCGTCGCCCAGGCGATCACTAACGGTGAACGAAAGACGGTATCGGCCAAATCATGTAACAACAAACCACCCAAGCCAACGGGAATGGATCCTAATATGATTGACCAGGCAAGATGGCTTTCAGATGTCTGACTCTTTAAGGTTATTGATTTCATCCATGAGCTAACAAGCTTATAGATATCGTTACGAAAATAACCCATCACCGCAATTAAACTTCCAACATGGACAGCAACATCAAAGGCCAGCCCCTGATCAGGCCAGTTAAATAATTTTGGGGTTAATACCAGATGAGCTGAACTTGAAACGGGTAAAAATTCCGTTAAACCCTGTACAAGCGCGAGAACCAATATTTGTGTTATTGTCATAAATTACGATCTCTATTTAGTTCAATTATAATAAATGTCGGATATCAAATTGATCAAACCCGGGTATTTCACCCTGACAGTTTTTGGAAAGTGCCATAACCTTAAACGTCTCACCCATTTCCCCCGGTAATGTTAAACGTTTTACCTCACCCGAGGCCTTTAAATATTCAAGCAATTCTTCTTGTGTATCCACAGACTTGTCGGTATCCAACATATCCAACAAACCCAGGTTCAATAAAAAATGAGCCTGGGTAGCAAAGCCGTTTATTTCCATACCTACATCTAATGCCGCATCGGCAATGGCGGTAAAATCAATAAACGCGGTAATATCCTGAATACCCGGTAACAGCAATGGTTCAGGGTGTGCCCGATGTTGATAATGACACATCAATGTGCCCATGTTACGTTGCGCATGATAATACGCAGAACGCGGATATCCATAATCAATCAACAATACAACCGCTGAAGACAGATTCTCAGCCAGACTTTTTAACCAATCTTCCGCAACGAAATTGACTTCAGACAGATACTCGGGTGCCTCGGCTATGCTGGTCTGCCTTTGTAAATCATTAACCCGCTCAATCAAACGCGGATTTTCCGCTTCAATATATTTATAACCAAACACACCTTCATGACAAACAACGTGTTGCTCAAAAATTTTTTCATTATTTAAACTAAAGCGTGTCACCGGCATGGCATCAAGTAATTCATTCGCAATCACGACACCGGAAAAATCCATAGGCAAATGGTCAAGCCATTTAACCCTGTCAATCATGCCGGGTAATTGTGATATCGTTTGTCGCTGCCGCTCACGTAACTCAGCACTTAATTCTAATATATAATAAGTGTCCGGCAGGGCTGCCTGTTTTTCCAGAGCCTTTAGAATACCCATGCACATCAAACCATTCCCTGCACCAACCTCTAATACCACCGACCCTATCTCGGTTGACAGTATGAAATGCGCCAAACTTTGTGCAAATAATGGCGAGATTTCAGGCGCGGTGATAAAATCGCCCAGTGCACCGAATTTTTCAGTTCCACATCGATAATAGCCCAGTTCTGGTAAATACAAGGCAGACTTCATATAAGTCTCAAAACTTATCAGACCACCTGCCGAGACAATCTGATCTTGTATATGCTTAGCAACCTTTAAACTATGTGATTTTGCTTCTTCACCGGGCTCAGGCAAGTCTCCCGATTTGGGTGAATTAGCATGCGATGAGTTCATTTGGGTTCCTTAACTGACATAGAGGTAAAGTGTGTAGTAGGATCTGGGTTAATTTGGTTAGCCGGGTATTCCGGGCGGTAAGGATAACATAATGGATCAGAGCAAAGTGGCGTTAATCACAGGTGGATCGCAACGACTTGGGGCGACGACCGCTCGTACATTACATGGCAGCGGCATCAATATTGTCCTGCATTACCGTAGTTCCCGCGAGTCGGCGCAACAATTACAAAAAGAACTCAATGATATCCGCGAGAATTCAGTGGTACTGGTTCAGGCCGATCTCATGTCCGTTAAAAGCGTTCCCGCCCTGGTAAAAGAGGCTCATAATGCCTGGGGTCGCCTCGACATATTGATCAATAATGCCTCCAGTTTTTATCGCACCCCAATCGGTATGGCCGATGAAAAACAATGGGACGATTTATTTGGTTCAAACGCCAAAGCACCGTTCTTTTTATCTCAAGCCGCTGCACCGTACTTAAAAGAAAACAACGGTTGTATTGTCAACATGGTTGATATCCATGCCGAACGTCCATTAAAAGAACACACACTTTATTGCATGGCCAAGGCCAGTCTGGTGATGCTCACGAAATCACTGGCCAGAGAACTCGGTCCCGATGTCAGAGTCAATGCCATCGCCCCGGGTGCCATCATGTGGCCAGATGAAATCGACGAAGTCACCAAAAAACGCATTGTCTCGCGCACCTTTCTAAAGCGCAAAGGTAACCCAGATGATATTGCGCAAACGATTTTATTTTTGGTTGAGGGCGCAAACTACATTACCGGTCAAGTCATAGCCGTTGATGGTGGGCGATCACTAAACGGTTAAAATCCGGGCTTTGCTTTAAGCCTTACACGGCTACCCATTCTCTCAATACTGTCATCTTGTATGTAGCGAAGCGGGAAGATCTTGAGAGTGATGTTACATGCTTAAGATCCTTCGCTTCACTCCACATGCTTTGAACCGCTACGCGTTTCATGCAGTATTCTCTACGCTCCGCTACGATTAAGATGACAAGAGAATGAAAGATCTTGAGCTCTCAACACTGTCATCTTGAATGAAGTAAAACGTAATGAAAGATCTTGAACTCTCAACACTGTCATCTTGAATGGAGTGAAACGTAATGAAAGATCTTGAACTCTCAACACTGTCATCTTGAATGGAGTGAAACGTAATGAAAGATCTTGAGAGTGATGTTGCATGCTTAAGATCCTTCGCTTCACTCCACATGCTTTGAACCGCTACGCGTTTCATGCAGTGTTCTCTACGCTCCGCTCCGATTAGGATGACAAGAGGTGGGGGGGGGTAATTGTGAAAGATTTAACTCAAATTGGCCAAATCGATTGTGAGGTCTTATCAAATTGATCCCACAATTGCGCATAGGTCTTCTTCTCAAGTGGATGTATTTTATCTGGTACCAGCTCCGCTAACGGCCAGAGGACAAAGGCATTCGTTAAAATTTCCTCGCGGGGAAGATGCAGTTTGCCATTTTCATAAATCTCGTCATCGTACAATAATAAATCCAGATCTAAAGTCCTCGACGAGAATCTTGGTCCACTACGATCCCGCCCATGCTGATCTTCGATAGCATGTAGCTTTTCGTTCACGGTAGGAATATCTAACTCTGTCTCTGCCTGAGTCACCAGGTTAATAAAATTGTCGCCCTCGAAACCGACCGATTCACTTTCATAATAAGTTGAATTAACGATACCAGTAAAACTATCCGCGAGATCATCCAGCGCAAGGCGAATATTCTCATTTGCATTGATGTTACTGCCGATGCTGATGAAGATCGTCGCCATAAACGTTTCAGGATTTAACGTTGACCGCGCTCAATCAAAATACCGACACCGCTTGCTCCACTAATCGCGCCGGCTTTGTTGAGCTTTAAACGAATCCAGGGGACATCGAATTCATCTAAAATTAATTCAGCGACTTTCTCGGCCAGGGTTTCAACCAACTGAAACTCACTGACCTCAACAAATTGAATCACCCGTTTAGCCACTGATTTATAATCAAGTGTGTCGTCGATATGATCACTGCTGGCCGCCTTGCGAATATCGGCCGCCATTTCCAAATCAAAGATCACGGTCTGCTTGATGCCGCGTTCCCAGTCGTAGATTCCAATGACCGTTTCAATACGTAAATCTGATAAAAATATAATATCCATGGCACGGGATAATACCAAACTCTAGGCAATAGCGTGTTTAAAAAATCTAAACTGGATTTGCCAGGCGCTTATTAAATATTCCGTTGACGGATTGAAATTGTGCTCGTAAAGAATTTCACACATAATGCCAATATGACCCCACTGGAAATCCTATTCATCTTCGCCGCTTATCTTATTGGCTCTATCTCTACTGCAATAATTGTTTGTAAAATCATGAGCTTACCAGACCCTCGTAATGAAGGCTCCGGTAATCCCGGCGCCACCAACGTGCTTCGAGTAGGCGGCAAAAAGGCGGCAGCCATCACCCTGTTTGGTGACATGCTCAAAGGTTTTTTACCCATATTCATCGCCAGCTTTTTTTTAGTAACTGATATGCCGATTGTTGGTCGAATAATTAGCCCAACCGATATTCACCCCACTGCATTTGCATTGATTGGTCTTGCTGCCTTTCTGGGGCATTTATACCCGGTCTTTTTCGGCTTCAAAGGCGGCAAAGGCGTTGCCACCATGTTGGGTGTGTTATTCGGGATTCATTGGTCGGTCGGCTTAGCCACTGCATTAACCTGGTTGATCATGGCCAAGGGTTTTAAGATCTCATCGCTCTCGGCACTGATCGCAACCGCGCTAGCGCCTTTCTATGTATTCGGGCTCTTGAGTTTTGTTTTTAAATTTCCAATGGACCAGGTCTTACCGCTCATTATCACTTGCAGCATCATGACGGTTATTTTATTTTGGCGGCATCGTAGTAATATCCAAAATATATTGAGTGGTAAAGAAGGCAAGATCGGAAAATCATCTTAGTGTACTTTTTATAATTGAATAAATATAAAGAAAATTTTTCTAAGTATCAGTCAGGCTTGCTAATTTCTTTTCCATCTCCTGCACTTTTTTTCGCAACTCGGTCAACTTCTGCTGTACTGCAATATTTTTAAAGTATTGTTTTACAGGTTGAGTCGGAATACCGGCATACACCCCCGGCGTTTTGATATCACTCATCACCCCGGCACGATGAACCAGTGCCACATCATCACCAATGACAATATGATCACTTATCGCCGCCTGTCCGCTGATAATAACGCGCTTACCAATTTGCACTGAACCCGCCACACCGGTTTGCGCCACCACAATACAGTCCTGATCCATAAACACATTGTGTGCGATATGACACAGGGCATCGAATTTACAACCTGCACTAATACGAGTTTCCTTGTAGGTCGCCCGATCAATATTACAATTCGCGCCTAACACGACATCGTTCTCGATCACCACTTTGCCTAACTGCGGAATACGATGGTGTTTACCTTTGCTGTCTGCGGCAAAACCAAACCCTTCACTGCCAATGGTACAGCTCGATTTAATAATAACTCGATCACCCAGCTCAGAGTTGTAACCGATGACAACACACGGATGAATAACGGTATCCGCCCCAATACGCGTGCCTTCTTCAATGACTGAATTCGACATGATAACGCTGCCCGCACCAACCTGTACGTCACGCCCGATCACAACACCTGGCGCAATCATCACATCACTGGCGAGCCGGACTGACTCATGAATTACCGCTGAAGGATGAATTTGTTCCCACTCAGATTCCCTTACATCCCGATCAGCATAGGCGGTACGCAATTTTGCATGTGCCAGTTTTACATTTGAACAAATAAAAATGGCACTTTGTGTCTGTTCAGCAAATTCGCCAGCCAGTTTTTCGGTGGTCACAATGCCGGCAGGCGCGGCAGCCTGGGCAGGCTGAACAAACTCACTATCCGCAACAAAGACCAGCGATTCAGTCGTCGCGTTTTCAACATTATCGATCTGGTGAATCTGGGTATCGGGTCCATGCATTGATTCAATAATTCCGGAGGATTTGAAATCGTTTAAGATTTGACTGGCCTGGACAGGCATTGAACCGACATTTTCCATCTCATTATCCTTTATGTGTTTGGATCAATTTAAAATAAATCTATGCTGGCACGGGACGACCGTGACATCATGCAGCATCTATCCTTTGCCGCCAAGTGTGCGATGGTCAATTATCTAGCGATACTTGTAATTTTTTGTGGGCAGGTTTGATGCGATTTATTAAACGTTCAGCTTCATGACGAGAATTGGGACTGGAATAAGGTATTTAAATCCGAGTGCCTGGATCCGGAAATCTAAGGTTGAAATCTAAGACAGTTTTGCTTTGACTAATTTACTGACCAAACCCATATCGGCCTGGCCAGCCACTTTGGCTTTAACCTGCCCCATCACCTTACCCATGTCTTTCATGCCTTGCGCACCAGTAGCGGAAACGACTTCATCGACTATTTTGGCGACTTCGTCTTCGGCTAGCTGTTCGGGTAAATAGGTCTGTATGATAACAAGCTCGTCTTGTTCTTTTTTGATCAGATCGTCACGACTGGCTTTTTCGAATTGCTCGATCGAGTCTTTGCGTTGCTTGACCATTTTCTCGAGCACCGCCAATACCGCGGCATCATCAAGCACGATGCGTTCATCGACTTCTTTTTGTTTGATTGCGGCCGTGATCAGACGCAGGGTGGCAAGGCGCTCTTTGTCTTTCGCGCGCATCGCATCTTTGACGTCTTCCTGAATCTTGGCGGTCAGGCTCATATTGGAAAGGGTTATTACTCTATAGATTAATAGAGGCGAGTGCGGCGTAAGCGGTCACGCATCACTTTCTTTTGATGACGTTTTACGGCAGCGGCCATTTTGCGTTTGCGGATTGAAGTCGGCTTTTCGTAGAATTCGCGACGACGAACTTCCGATAAAACACCGGCTTTTTCTCTAACTTTTACTGAAGGCATAAAGCTTTCACTTCCTTTGGATTAACGGTATAAAGGCGCGCAATTCTACTGATCTGCCGCCGAGAATGCAAAATTCTGAGGGCTAAAATAGCCAAATTCGAGCAATTTATCGGCGCCAGACTTAAATAGCTTAATTGGAGAGATTTTCTACATGTTAGTACTGGGTATTGAGACATCCTGTGATGAGACGGCCACCGCACTGTATGACAGTGAACGGGGTCTGCTCGCGCACGAGGTCTATTCCCAGTTGGAACTGCATGCCGAATATGGTGGTGTGGTGCCTGAGCTGGCCTCGCGCGATCATATCCGCAAGATTAGCCCATTGATTCGACAGGTTATCGAAAAAACAAAGTTAGCACTCACTGACGTGGACGGTATTGCCTACACTGCCGGCCCTGGCTTGTTAGGTGCTTTATTGGTCGGTACCACCGTTGGCCGCAGCATGGCTTTTGCGCTCGAAAAACCCGCGATTGCCGTGCACCATATGGAAGGCCATTTGCTGGCGCCTATGCTCGATCCTAACCCCCCTGAATTTCCATTTGTTGCCCTGTTAGTCTCGGGTGGCCATACCCAACTCATTCGCGTACAGGGCATAGGACAATATGAATTATTGGGGGAATCTGTGGATGATGCCGCGGGCGAGGCCTTTGATAAAACCGCCAAGATGCTGGGCTTACCCTATCCTGGCGGGCCAGCCCTGGCCGAATTAGCGAAACAGGGTAATCCGCAACGATTTACCTTTCCACGCCCGATGACCGATCGACCCGGCCTGGATTTTAGCTTCAGTGGTCTGAAGACCTTTGCGCTTTATACCCTGCGTGATCATGGTGACGACGCGCAAACCAAGGCCGACATCGCCTATGCCTTTGAGCACGCGGTCGTCGAAACGATGTTTATCAAATGCCGACGTGCAATGGAACAGACCGGTCTCACTACGCTAATCATGGCCGGTGGAGTCAGTGCAAATCAGCGGCTAAGAGCACGACTTGATGAATTCGCCAAACAAAAGGGGTATCAGGTCCATTACCCTCAAAATGAGTTTTGTACGGACAATGCCGCGATGATTGCGTATGCAGGTTGTCAGCGCTTAATGGCCGGTCAGCACGAAGGGCTCGAATTTGCTTCACGAGCAAGATGGCCTCTAGAAGAGCTTCCGGCCATTTAAACTGATGGCCCCAGCTCGTTACCCATGCCAGAGAGTACAGAATATATTCTCATGCTCTGAGAGTTAGCGATGACGAACCGAATCAAAACCCAGTAAACTAAGCCCATGGCTGGTCGAATTGCTCGTTCCTTCATTGATGATTTAGTTAGTCGCGTCGACATCGTCGAGGTGATCGATGCACGTGTGCCGCTGAAAAAAGCCGGGCGTGAGTACGAGGCCTGCTGCCCCTTCCATAACGAAAAAACCCCTTCGTTCAAGGTCAATCAACAAAAACAATTTTACCATTGCTTCGGCTGTAAGGCGGGAGGCTCGGCGATTACCTTCCTTATGGAATACGATCATCTCGAGTTTGTCGAAGCCATCGAAGAGTTGGCCAAACACATCGGTGTCGAGGTCGAATATGAAGAAGGCGGCCGTTCCGACCCGGAACAACAGCGCCTGCAAAAAGAGGCGAAAACTAATCTCTATGATTTGTTGGGACAGTGTGATCGTTATTATCGCCAGCAATTACGCCAACACCCCAGGGCATCGGGCGCCGTTGATTACCTGAAAAACCGTGGTCTCAGCGGTGAGATCGCAGCACGCTATAATATTGGTTACGCCCCGCCCGGAACCAACATCGAACAGGCGATTCCGGGTCAGACTGAGCAATTGATTATCTCAGGTATGCTTATTCGTAAGGATGATGGCAAGACATTCGACCGGTTCTGGCATCGAATTATGTTTCCGATCCGTGATAGCCGTGGCCGCGTCATCGGCTTTGGCGGTCGCATTATTCCTGAACAAAATGGCGAAAATAGCCCATCAGCTGCCAAATACCTGAACTCCCCTGAGACCCCGATATTTCACAAAGGTCGTGAGTTATATGGTCTTTATGAAGTTCGCAAGGCCTTACGTGATATCCCGCGCTTGCTGGTTGTAGAAGGGTATATGGATGTGATCGCGCTGGCGCAACAAGACATCAACTATGCCGTCGCCAGCCTTGGAACCGCGTGTACTACTGAACACGTACAGAAATTGTTTCGCCTCGCCAGCGAAGTGGTGTTTTGTTTTGATGGGGATCGCGCCGGCCACGAAGCCGCCTGGCGTGCACTGGAAAATTCATTACCTGGCCTTCAGGGCACGCAACAAATTCGATTTTTATTTTTACCGGATGGCGAAGATCCCGATTCGATGGTCCGTAAAACGGGTAAACAAGGCTTTGAGGAATTAATCGACAAGGCCCAGTCACTGTCGCAGTACTTTTTCGATCACCTCAGAGAAGGTATTAGCCGTCATGACCTGGAAGGCCACCGCACCCTGATTGACAAGACCAAACCCTATTTGCAAAAAATGAGCGATGCAGCCTATAAAACCTTGTTAATCAAGGACCTGGCAAGCTATACACAACGAGATGAGCGCGATTTGCATGGCCTGATAGGATCAGGACAAGGTCCTGAACCCGCCTTCAATTCCTCACCACCTCGTGTCAGCTTCAGCTCAAGCAATAACCAGCAACTACCGCCTTCGTTGGTGCGTACCGCATTGAGATGCTTACTATTTCACCCCCCTCTTGCCTCTGAGCTTAAAGAGACCGAATCACTGTCACAAATTGATCAACCCGGCATGGGGTTACTGCTTGATCTACTTGATATTTTGAAAACAAACCCTACTCTTACTACAGCGGCACTACTTGAACGGTGGCGCGGCACGATAGAAGGGCAGCATTTAGCAAAATTGGCAACCTGGCAACCCACCTTAAATGACCCAGAATCCTTACAGCAGGAATTTCTCGGTGCCATCGAACGGCTCCAGGCTCAACATCTCAGTGCACGGACCGATACCCTGTTGGCGAAAGCGAATCAGGGTGTCCTCAGTCCTGAAGAAAAAACTGAACTGCAGACCCTATTATCACGAACTTAAGCCAAAAACCCCGTTCAAATCGAGTATCGTTTAATGAAAAACTTCCGCGGATCGAGTAAAATCCGTCGGTTTTTCCACCTTGCCAATATTATGGCCATGGTGTGGCTATAAGGCCACTGGAGATATAAAAGATTGATTGCTAAGGGTAAAGAGCAAGGTTATTTAACCTATGCCGAGGTCAATGACCACCTGCCCAATGATATTGTCGATCCTGAGCAGATCGAAGACATTGTTGCCATGATCAACGACATGGGGATCGTCGTACACGAAAATGCCCCAGTTGAGACTGACAACGTGATCACAGATACCGTGGATGAAGATGCCGCGGAAGAAGCCGCTGCTGCCCTGGTCAATATGGACAGTGAATTCGGTCGCACGACCGACCCTGTTCGCATGTATATGCGTGAAATGGGCGCAGTCGAACTGTTAACACGCGAAGGCGAGATTGAAATTGCCAAGCGTATCGAAGATGGCCTGAATGGCATGCTGTCTTCATTGGCTATGTATCCCGACACCATCGCCAAAGTCATCGAGACCTATGACCTGATCGAATCTGGTGAAGCCAAACTGACTGATATATTAACCGCATTTATCGATCCGAATGCGCCGGATAACATCCCGACTCCCGAAGAAGTGGCGGCCGCCAATGCGGCAAAGAATGCCGGCACCGCGGAAGAGGAAGATGAGCCTGTTGATACCGGCCCGGATCCGGAAGAAGCCAAGGCGCGCTTCAACAAAATGCGTAAGCTGCATAAAAAGTTTGTCAGCGTTTTAACCAAGCACGGTCACACCGATAAAAAATCTGACAAGATCCGTACTGAGATCATCGCCGAGTTTATGCAGTTAAAACTTACCCCGCGTATGGTCGACACCTTGCGTCATCGCATGCGTTTATTGGTGGGTCGCATTCGTCAACATGAACGTGTGATTATGAACATCTGTGTGAATAAGGCGCACATGCCTCGTAAACAATTTGTCACAACTTTCCCTGAAAACGAAACCGATGCTGCCTGGTTACAAGGTCATCTCAATTCAGGTGAAACTTATGCGCAAGTTTTAAAAGATAACGAAGACGAGATCACCAAGGCACAAAACAAGTTGATTAACCTTGAAAAAGAATGCGGTCTGCGCATTTCGGATTTAAAAGGAATTAATCGTAAGGTTTCGATTGGTGAAGCCAAGGCTCGTCGCGCCAAGAAAGAAATGGTCGAGGCTAACCTACGTTTAGTTATATCAATCGCGAAAAAATACACCAATCGTGGCCTGCAATTCCTCGACTTGATTCAGGAAGGCAACATCGGTTTGATGAAAGCAGTAGATAAATTCGAATACCGTCGTGGTTACAAGTTCTCGACTTATGCAACCTGGTGGATTCGTCAGGCGATTACCCGTTCGATAGCCGATCAAGCACGCACCATTCGTATTCCTGTGCACATGATTGAAACGATTAATAAGTTAAATCGTATTTCTCGTCAGATGTTACAGGAAATGGGACGTGAAGCGACGCCGGAAGAACTGGCGGAACGTATGGAAATGCCGGAAGACAAAATCCGTAAAGTCCTGAAGATCGCTAAAGAGCCTATCTCAACCGAAACCCCGATTGGCGATGACGAAGATTCGCACCTCGGTGATTTCATTGAAGATGGTAATGCGACTTCACCGGTGGATTCAGCTACGTCATCTGGACTGCATGAAGCCACCCAGGATGTACTCGGTGGTTTGACCGCTCGTGAAGCAAAAGTGCTGCGTATGCGTTTTGGTATCGACATGAACACGGACCATACCTTGGAAGAAGTCGGCAAACAATTTGATGTAACGCGTGAGCGAATTCGTCAGATTGAAGCCAAGGCCTTGCGTAAACTGCGTCACCCGACCCGTTCGGAGACCTTACGTAGCTTCCTGGATATGGAACAGAAAAATACCTAAAGAATAGGCATTTCTTGAATAAAAAGGGCGCATTAAGCGCCCTTTTTATTTGGGCACACCGCCATTCCCGCGTATACCCTCTGATTATTTCATTGCGGGGCACGATGGGCGGAAATCCACACTCTGTCATTCCCCTGAAGAGAGGAATCCCTGCGCCGTCATACCCGTTGAGTACTTTACCCGCGGGGCACTTTTCCCCTGGAGAGGGGAATCCATAAATTAAAATAATAGATTCCCGCCTCCACGGGAATGACTTATAATTGCTTCTTTACAGGGCCTGTAGCTCAGTTGGTTAGAGCAGTGGACTCATCAAAATGGTGCGCTTATTGTGAAAGCAATAAGATGAACGGGATGAATTCAGGGAAACCTTAACAGTCGAGTTTATTTATCGAGCTGATGGCAATCCTGAGCCAAGCCGAAGGTACACCTTCGGAAGGTGCAGAGACTACCTGGGGACTAGCAGATATTTTTATTTGTCTAAGTGTCCTTAATAACAGGTTTAAGCCTCCCGCACCCTAGCAAACTAAAAATGTTTTAGTGTTGTGGGTGATGAGATAGTCCGCGCTGGATAGAAATATCGAGACTACGTGAATCCATTGGTCGAAGGTTCAAGTCCTTCCGGGCCCACCAATTATCTTTCAGTGAATCACTGTATGTACGTAACCATAAAATGGCCGCTTTGGCCAACTTATAGTTACATGAAAGCATAAGCTGTCCGTTTTCGGCCAGGAGCCGACTTTCAAATCCCTATTAAATACTTAAAAATGGACGTTCATAGTATAATTAACGAAACCCCTTGTCTCGTCATTCAGGTTCAAAACACTTTTTTCAGTATTCTTAACCGTATTTGTTTTTCAATTTCAATTATGGAAAACATGATTATTCCAACAGCAATGATCAATAAGCCATCTAGTAAACCAATCGCTTCTGTTTCAAACACGCTTTGTAGCCATGGCACATAAGTAATAGTGAACTGCCCAATGGTTACAGCAATGACTGAGATCCATATCACACGGGTTCCACATATTGCTTTCCAGGTTAACGACGTCCCATACATATTCCTGATAAAGAAAAGATGAAATATTTCCAGCACGACCAGCGTATTCAAGGCCATGGTGCGCGCCAGATTTTCTGAATAACCCTGTAAAATAGCATATTCATAAATACTAAACACACCTGCCAGAAACAGGCCTGCGACCAGAACAATATGCCACATAAGACCACCACTTAGCAGCGCTTCTTTACGAGGTCTGGGTGGCCGTTGCATGGTGTTTTCTTCTGTCGGTTCAAACGCCAGCGCGATACCTAGCGTCACCGCAGTTATCATATTGATCCACAAGATTTGGATTGGCGTGATTGGCAGGCTCAATCCAAGCATTAATGCGAGGATAATAGTCATCGCCTCACCGGCATTGGTTGGCAATGTCCAACTGATCACCTTTTTTATATTGTCGTACACTGTCCGACCCTCGCGCACAGCGGCAACAATTGAAGCAAAATTATCGTCAGCCAATACGATTTCAGATGCCTCTTTCGCTGCTTCGCTGCCACTTTTCCCCATGGCAATTCCGACACCGGCACGTTTAAGCGCGGGGGCATCATTAACACCATCACCGGTCATTGCCACCGTCATTCCATTCGCTTGTAATGCCATGACGAGACGTAACTTATGTTCAGGACTTGTGCGGGCAAAGATCCCGGTGTCGCCTACGATAGATTCGAGTTCGGCATCATCTAGTTTATCCAGATCTATGCCGGTTAATACATGGTCACTATTTTGCAATCCAAGTTGCTTACCAATAGCAACGGCAGTGATGGCATGATCGCCGGTAATCATTTTCACATCAATGCCCGCATGATGGCACTTGGTGATTGCCTCAATCGCTTCTTGCCGTGGTGGGTCGATGAAACCAGCCAGGCCCAACAATATCAGTGAATCTTTTACATTAGCCTGTTCAAGCACAGTATGTTCAGGATTCACTGCCTTAGCAGCGAAGGCAAGGACACGCTGACCTTGAGCCGCAATTGCATTGGCTTGTTCATTCCAATAAGCAGTATCTAGTGGTTTTGTTTCATTGCAGCCACTACGTTGTTGCTGACACATAGAGAGTATCGTCTCCGGCGCACCCTTTATAAAAATGAATGCATGATTTTCATGGTCATGGTTAAGTGTCGCCATGTATTTGTGCTTGGTATCGAAAGGAATAACATCCGTGCGCGTCCATTGATGACGTATCTCAGTACCTTCGATGCCGGCTTTGCCAGCAAAAGCCAACAAGGCGGCCTCCATCGGATCGCCGTGCCCAGTCCATACATCTTCTATTTTAATCAGTTCCGAATCATTGCAAAGGGCAGCTACTCGTCCTAATTCATGTAATATCGGATGTTCTGTCACAGAGACTTCATCATCATTAATTTTTATATCGCCCAAGGGTTCGTAACCCGTCCCATGGATATTGAAGTGTTCAAGGCTTGTAACAATCGTGTCGACGATCATTTCATTTCGTGTCAGCGTACCCGTCTTGTCGGAACAGATCACTGAGACTGAGCCCAGTGTTTCAATTGCGGGTAGTCGTCGAACGATAGCATTACGTCGTGCCATGGCCTGCACACCCACCGCCAATGTGATGGTCAATACTGCAGGTAATCCTTCAGGAATGGCCGCGACGGCGATCCCAACGACCGCCATAAACAATTCTGCGAAATCGTGATGCAGTACAAAATAACCAAGGAGTAAGATCAGTGCCGCAATGACAAGAATGAATAATGTAAGCCATCTGGCGAAAACAGCCATTTGCGTCACCAATGGTGTATTCAGGGTCTGTACTTCAGAGAGTAAACCGCTTATACGTCCGATTTCTGTCTGTGAGCCTGTGGCAACCACCACTCCTATACCCTGTCCACCGGTGACTGTAGTGCCGCTATATCCTATACAGAAACGATCGCCAAGTGCTGCATCAGTTGCGACCGGTTGTGAATGTTTATCAACAGCCATCGACTCACCGGTCAATATTGATTCCTGGATCTGTAAACCATGGGTTTTTAAAAAACGTAAATCGGCTGGCAATTTGTCGCCTGCATCCAATAATACAATATCACCGGGGACTAGTTCTTCACCTTTAACAGTATGGCGTCGACCTTCTCGAATCACAGAGGCGCGCAACGCAAGCATGTGCCGAATTGCCTCCATTGCTTTTTCTGCCTTACCTTCCTGCAAGAAACCTATTACAGCATTGATAATGACCACCGCAATAATGACAAAAGTATCAACCACATGGCCAAGTAGTGCTGTAATTGCAGCCGCACCCAGGAGAACATAGATAAGGATGTTATGAAAGTGATGAAAAAATCGTAGCAGTACGTTTCGACGTGTTGGCTCCGGCAACTTATTGGATCCAAAGGTCGTTAGCCTTAGGCTTACGTCAGCCTCACTCAAACCCAGGTGCGTTGTCTCCAGTTCAGATAATGTCTGATCAGAGGTTTTGCTATGCCAGTTATGAATATTTTTCATTGATTCATTATCTGCTTAATGTCCGCTTTCGGGAAGGATAAGTAGTAATTAATAATGTCGCCTTTGGGTCGAGACCAGTTACTCATGGGGATGGCCAACTTATGGTTACGTACACATTTGTTTGTTACTAACTTCGATACAGAAGACTGCATAACTGAAGCTCTTCTTCTATTCACTGCACTCAAGGCGCGGTCCTGCACAACCATGGACACTTCCTTCGGCATTTCCACTTTGAATAACTTGGCGTCATACGCGGTACAGCATAGCTTGGGAATTTCGATCATGCGCACGTAATAAAACGCACGTTGTTTAGAATTGAAGTCCGGGTCTATCCAGGATGCAGTAATCAAAGGTTCACCGATGGTGTTAGTGTAAGAGTCATCGGCAACGTTGACGGTACTGCCAACATACGTTAACTGCCTTGCGCTATCGGAGATCGTTTCACTCACCATTTGACGAAATTCGATGCCGATATTCCACACTTGATTGCTAAACCTGGCCTTTACGTTGCGGGTGCCAGACCCACAGCAAAGCAGCCATCAAAAAGATGAACGGAACATCCGACCACATGTGAGCGTGTTCGTTCGGATAGTAAAAGGCCTGGGGCACCATGACAAGACCGTGCAACACGCTCGACAGGATACCGAAATCAAACAGGGCAACATTGCGACGCGGA
>CAMYOL010000068.1 GCA_947260005.1 uncultured Ectothiorhodospiraceae bacterium | reverse complement strand
TGACGATAAGCCATAGCGTCCACCGATGATGGTTGGGAGTTGTTTAAAGCGTTTAGCATTCTTATTGTCTTGATCAGCAAGGCAACATTGAGCCAGTGCTGTGACGACATCTTTATAAAGCGGTTCGCCATCGGCGCCGGGTTCTTTAGTGCGATCGAGAACGGCAATGGATAACGTGGTGGATGGTAGCGCGTTGATTAACGCTGTTGCATCAAAGGGACGGAACAGACGGACCTTGATCAGTCCGACTTTTTCACCTTGGGCATTAAGATAAACAACGGTTTCCTCTGCGGTCTCTGCCCCTGAGCCCATCAGGATAATAATTTTTTCAGCGTCATCCGCACCGACATAATCAAACAAGTGATAAGCCCGACCCGTGAGCGTGGCGAACTGATCCATGACCTTTTGCACAATACCTGGCATGGCCTGGTAATAGCGATTAACCGATTCACGAGCCTGAAAATAAACATCCGGGTTTTGAGAGGTTCCTCTGATCACGGGATGCTCTGGCGACAGGGCGCGTTGTCGATGTTCGGCAATCTTGTCCGTATTCATCATTTCACGGATCACGGCGGCGTCAACGGACTGGATCTTGGCCACCTCATGAGAAGTACGGAAACCATCAAAAAAATGCACAATGGGTATGCGCGCTTCAAGTGTGGCCACCTGCGCGATCAAGGCCATGTCCATGACCTCCTGCGGACAGGCCGAGGCGAGAAACGCAAAACCGGTTGTGCGCGCGGCCATCACATCGCTGTGATCACCAAAAATTGACAGGGCCTGAGCGGCAAGAGAGCGGGCGGCGACATGAAATACCGTGGGTGAGAGTTCGCCGGCAATCTTAAACATGTTGGGGATCATCAATAATAATCCCTGTGATGCAGTAAAGGTCGTGGTTAACACACCGGTTTGCAGGGCGCCATGAATGGTGCCGGCCGCACCGGCCTCACTTTGTAATTCGATAATGCGAGGGACCGAGCCCCATAGATTGGGTCGTTTGCGTGATGACCATTCATCTGCCCATTCGCCCATCGGTGAGGCCGGGGTAATCGGATAAATCGCAATGACCTCATTGGTCATATGTGCAATCTCGGCGGCGGCCTGGTTGCCATCAATGGTCAGGGTTTTGGGCTTTTCCATAAGAGCGCTCCAGCTCGGTAAGAGCCTATGTTCACGGGTGTTTTGAATGGTTACTAGCCGATCATAGCTTTTGTTGAGTTCTCATTTATTGATTTAGGACAGGTAGCCTACAAAAGTTTAGTCAATTTTATGAGCAGGGAAATGTTTGTAATAAATAAAGTTAGAAATGGTCGGCAGTCCTATTTAATAGTAGTCTTGATTTCCTTTGTAACATCAATGAAAAGAATAGCTTAATTTATGTCATTTCAGATGCCATCTACATTAATGATCCAGGGTACAACGTCGGATGCCGGTAAGAGTGCCCTGGTGGCAGGTATATGCCGTGTATTACACCGCAAAGGTATAAAGGTTGCGCCGTTTAAACCGCAAAACATGGCATTAAATAGCGCGGTAACGTCTGAAGGGGGTGAAATCGGTCGGGCTCAGGCGTTACAGGCACGGGCCTGTGGTCTTGACCCCCATACCGACATGAATCCCGTGTTGATCAAACCCAATACCGATGTCGGGGCACAGATTATTATTAATGGTCAGGCGATCGGTAATATGGATGCGCTGGATTATCATGAGTATAAACAAACGGCGATGCAGGCAGTGCTGGATGCACATCAGCGATTAAGTGAGAAATACGAGGTTATCGTGGTCGAAGGCGCAGGCAGTCCCGCTGAGATCAATTTGCGTGACAAAGATATTGCCAATATGGGTTTTGCCGAAGCCGTTGATTGTCCGGTTATATTAGTTTCCGACATCGATCGCGGTGGGGTGTTTGCACACATTGTTGGGACATTGGAACTGTTGAGCGAGTCAGAGCAGGCACGGGTGGCTGGTTTTGTAATCAATAAATTTCGGGGTGATATTGCATTGTTGCGCTCAGGCCTGGACTGGTTAGAAGCGCGCACCAACAAACCGGTGTTAGGGGTATTGCCCTATTTGCACCATTTATACTTGGATGCCGAAGACAGTATTAATTCATCAGACCTGAATTCATCAGACAATAATTCATCAAATCCTGTTGAGACGGCTCAGTCTCGGTGTAAGATTATCGTGCCTGTATTACCGCGTATAAGTAATCATACGGACTTCGATCCACTGCGCGTGCACCCACAAGTTGAACTGGAATACATCCATATCGAGGACAGCCCTCCTCCGGCTGATTTAATAATCTTACCCGGCAGTAAAAATGTGTGTGCCGATTTAGCATTATTGAAAAAACATAATTGGCCTGAAAAGATTAATCGACACCTTCGCTATGGTGGAAAATTATTAGGCATTTGCGGTGGCTTCCAGATGCTGGGCCGAACCATTCATGATCCCGATGGCATAGAAGATCAAACAGGCTCTAGTGAAGCGCTGGGCTTATTAGATTTTGAATCAACCCTGCAAAAACAAAAAACACTACGTAACGTGGAGGGAACGATATTAAGTGATAACAGTACCTTCACAGGTTATGAGATTCATGCAGGAATAAGTCAAGGAGAGGCTTTAGCAAATCCGTTTTCCGAAGTGAATGGCAAGCAAGATGGTGTAGTTTCGGACGATGGTCAGATTATTGGAACTTACTTTCATGGTTTATTTGAGAAATCAGAGGCGTTGCAAAGCATTTTAAACTGGGTGGGTTTTAAACTAGAGGTTACACAGGATTATAATCAAGTGCGTGAAAAGGCGATTGAACGAATGGCGGATGCAATCGAAGAAAATATTAATTTAAGTATTTTGTAGGCGTTCATTTTTTTTGCATTCGATTTCCGGTTGATTACTATTTGTTGCTCCAAAATATTTTTTTGGTGATTGACTACGAAGACCAAAAAAATAGCGTCACCCTACAGATTTTAGCGCACGGCGAATACCTTGGGCGAGATATTTTGGATGGGTTTTCGTCAAGGTCACGGAGTCACATTTCTGAAAATGACAGAATGGTGTGATGGCGTCGACAAAGGCAGTAATGACTGAATCTTTGTCATAATTGTGTTGTTCCAAATGGAGAAATTTGATCTCTAAAAGGTTGGTTTTTCGGTGAGCCTTACAATCCATCCGCCCAATAAATTCATCACGGTAAAGTAGCGGTAAGCTAAAGTAGCCATACTGACGTTTGGCGGCGGGTAGATAACATTCTAACTGATAGTCGAATTGAAACAATGCTTTGAGCCGTTCGCGTTGAATGACACTGTTGTCGAATGGCGAAAGAATTAACATGCGGTTGTTCAGTCGCGGAAGGCGGCATTCGAGTGCACCTGCTTCCAATATAAATACATCGCCACTGCTCAGTTGTACCTGTTCTAAAGTGCGCTGTGCCAACCTTTCGTTTACCAGGGCTTTCACTGCTTTGCGTAGTTCCGCATTGCGGCGCTGGTAGGTCAGCCCTTTTAGTGAAGCAAAGCCATGGCAGCGCAATTGTTGATCGACAATGTGCGACGCAAACTCATCCATATCAGGCATTTGTGAATTTACGTTAGATGGCAGGACCCGCTCGGTTAGATCATATGTCTTTTGAAAACCTTCACGGTTACTGACCATTAGGTCGCCTTCCATATACATTTGTTCGAGTGCCTTTTTGGCTGGCTTCCAGTCCCACCAGCCTGCACGTTTAGTCGTATTAGTTTCAACATCACGGGATCTGATTGGGCCATCTGAACGTATGCGTGCCATCAGCTCGCTCATGAGCTTCTTATCTTTGTTTTTATACCAATGGGTTTGGCCAGTTTTAATGGTGTGTTTGTAGGGTAATGAATAACGATAATCAGCGATCGGTAGAAAAGCTGCCGCGTGTGCCCAATATTCAAAAATGTCACCATCGATCAACATTTGATTAGTCATGGCTGGCTTGAACTTGGGTACCCTAGAGAAAAAGACATGATGGTGTGCACGTTCCACTACTGATATCGTGTCGATCTGAACATAACCTATATGGTTAATCGCTTTACGTGCTCCCTCCAGGCCACGCCCATAGGGTTGAGCCTGTAGCAAACCTTGTGCTGCCAGGGCAAGACGCTGTAAACGCACCAGCTCTTGAGGACGTTTAATTTCAATCATGGCGATACTTGTCTAACGGGATGGTAGAATAACTGGAAATTGCGTTTAAGAACAGCATGTACAAATTCTTCGTTCTATTCTCGGGTCGTATTGTTGGCGGTGGTCGCGCATTAGCTGATGGAGTGGATTGTTCATATATTTGTGATGTCGCAGTTAATCCTGACTTTCATGGAATTGGTGATGGAACCGAGATCATTTCAAATCTCATTGGAACATCGAAAGGTCATAAAAAAATAATTTTTTATTCAGTACCCGGAAAAGAAAAGTTTTACAGTAGACATTGATTAATAAAGAATGAGTACTGCCATGGCAATTTATAAGAAACAAGAGTATGAGGTTGGAGCTGGGTTAGTAAATGCAACATAATATGATTACCACGGACGCTTAACTCAACCATACGAGAGCAGCGACTCCCAAAAGCCCAATCCAACCAGGATGCCGACCACTGGTGCTAATCAACACGAGTAACGAACCTCCCAGGAATGCAAAGATAGCAGCATTCTTGATAAGTGTCTGAAGCGCAAGGCCATTGGGTTCAGAAGCGAGTTGCAGCAGGACAACCCCGAACGACAGCCCAAACACAGTTGCCAGGTGCCAGGTCGCCCAAATAATTCGGATGTGCCGCCTCCTGAGTGGTGGCGCTGACATTGTAGGAATCAGGCTGCCATCGCGCAAATGTCGAAAGATTAGGATTTCTCCCAAAACCGAATGAACAATACTGACAAGCAGTGCAAGAATTCCTGCAGCAATCATGATTGTTGGCATATTAGATCTCCGTTTTTTTAGGAGTTTATTGGTAAAATAAAAATATTAATCTTTAAATATTTTTTTTCTCCATTGGTATACCTCTAAATTTATGCTTGTAATTTATGTTTTTATAGTTAACTATTTTCGTTACAGTTCAAAGTTGATATTAAGGCTATTCATTTACAGAATTATTCGAAGATACTAATAATGTTAGTTCATCAATTTTTTTATGTAGACGTGTAATCTCTAAATCAGTTTTTAGGCTAACCTTGTAGTTTTCAGTTATGTCCAACCTGTCTTTTTGGGTTTGCCTGTTTTGTGACATCATTATTACTGGCGCTTGTAATGCCGCTATTGTTGAAAGTATAAGGTTTAATAATATGTATGGATATGGATCAAAAGGTTCTTTGGGACTAACTAGATAGAAGGAGTTAACAGCCATCCATGTTACTAGAATGGTTAAAAAAATTATTATGAATGTCCATGAGCCACCAAATGCCGAGATTTTATCAGCCAAGCGTTGGCCAAAGGATAGCTGTTCATGAAATATTTCATTAATATTTTCTGCTATAGGCTCAGATTCAACAATGCTTTCGATTACTTTTTGCTCCACTACCTCAAGGTCTTTGTATGCTGAGCCCAGGTGCTCTTCAGCTAGATTATTTATATTCTCTTCCATAATTTGTCTCTTTATTTATGAGCCTTAACTATAATTCACCAGGCTAAATTCAAATTCTAACACGAACTTTTTTCCAGATAGTTTTTTGTATTTAATTTTATCGACAGCTTACAGAGTTTGTATTGAATATAACATATGTGTTACCCGGTAAAAATGTCGGGTTAATTTTTGAATTAGTGTATTCGTATGAAAATCAAGAAGATAAAATTATATAATAAATCAGTTAATTATTAATGTTTTGAAAAAAACGTAAACACACGATATATCTTACATTGAATTTAGGAATGTATTTACAGGCGGGAAAGAAAAGGTCATTAGGGCTAGAGAGAGTTGGCAATCGTGAGGCGCTGTCTGGGTGCTGATTGCCGAGCTGGGTTTTGCACCCAGCTCACCCTAATGACCGATAAACTTAATTTCCAGTTTGTTTAACTTTGATTAGTTTAAGTCAAAGTTTTTTTGTTTTGCCTGGCTACGAATGGCAGTGGTTAATGCTTCTTCCATAGTGTTAACATTTTTTTTCGCCTGTTTTGACTTTTCTTTTGTTACGAAGTCATTACGTTGTTTGCTTAACATCAGAATTTCTTGCTGGATCTCTTTGCGTTTTCCAGAGATTTGTTTGATATGGTTCTTACGCTCATCTTTACTCATTGTGCGCATTTTTTCCGGCAGTTCTTTTTCATCAATGTTGTCTAAATCGACTTTGCCCTCTTTCTCTGCATCGACCAGGTCCCACTGTGAATTACGATAATGGCTTGAGGCTTTTGAACTGGCACGCTTGGCAAGTAAACCCGCTGACACAGAACTCGAGTTTTTGTCTTGCATTGCCTGACGTTCAGATTTTTTTTTGCCTTCTGCTCCATAGGGAATGTAAGTTTTATTGAGTTGGCTGTTGAGTTCCGCCAGGCGTTTGTCTTGCGGGGCATTGATATGCACGACCTGGTGGTTGTGGTTGATGCTCATGAAATTACCCCCTGCGAGCACAGCGCCATCCTTCCAGCCCGTTTTCATGCCTTGTTGGTGATTACCGGCATGAATGGTGTTAACGACGATGCCTTTTTTCTTTGCTTTGGCAATCGCTTTTCTGAACGGTACCGGTCCCTGGGTGAAGGGTTCGTTGCCGGCAATGAAAATTGATTTGATATCGTTCTTTGAATCGCTCCAGTTCAAATCATTTACTGCGGTGTTGATAACATAACCGCAATATTCTTCACCGCCATTGGTAGTGAGTGAAAATAAGGCTTCGGATACTTGGTCGAGCTCCGATGTTAGCGCGGAAACTTTTCGAATATAGCCATTTTCATTATTTAAGTTTGAATTGCCATATTCAAATACGGCGACTTCTAAAACGGGTTTTACCCCATTCTGGGTGGCCTCGGAAAATTCGTTCACAACCTGCCAGATTTGTTGGCGTGATTGATCGATTAAGCCACTCATACTGCTGCTGGTGTCTAATAGGATCGCTAGTTGGATTTTTGGTTGGTGGGTTACTTGTCCGGGTTTCAGGATGACAGGTGGTTTTAATGATACCTCCTGGTTATTAGCGGCATAGCGTTGACTGGCGTGTATCGCCAGTGCCGCCATGCTGATCGGCACAGCAATGGCCGCGACGGTGAGTAATCCGGGCACGTTCATTTTTTTAAATAATTTCATGTCTAAACTCCTTGTTGTATCGGTTCGGGTGGTCATATTGATGTTTAGCTTCTGAACACAGCATAGGTAGTGTCCTAACAAAGAAGTAGACGAAAAGGTGTAAAAGCTTTTAGTCGAACTTTACACAAAGTTTACATATACTTTTTGATTGTAAACTTTATATAGGTGGATTCCCGCCTCGGCTCTGGCTCCTGCTTCGCCCTACCGCCTAGGTCCGTGTAGGCGTTCGCGGGAAAAGTGCCCTGCGGGTATGACGAAGTCATAGCGGAAAGAAATGGATTCTTGCTTCGGCTCTGGCTCTTGCTTCGCCCTACCGCCTACGTGGCCCAGGCCAGCTTCTCGACCTCCAGTCTCACCTTCTCCGTGTAGGCGTTCGCGGGTATGACGGAATCAGAGAGCGAGTGGAAACGGATAGAAATGGATTCCCGCCTTCGCGGGAATGACGGGGTTAAAGGAGTGACGGTAATCTTTAGACAGGGTTTAGGGGGTGGTGTGGTATAAAAACGTAAAGAATTAAATGTGATAAAAGCCAAGCAAACAGATCAAAATAAGGACACCACCAATCACACGTTTGAAGAGTTGATCATTTTGCAGGATTTTGTCATGTACTTTAAGGCCAAGGTAATGTCCAATCGCGGCGACCGGGATCAGGGCCAAGGCAGAATAAAAATGCATTTCTACATCCAGTATGACAAAGGTCGTCATTTTAATGCTGACGATAAAAAACCAGAGTACAAAGAGTGTGTTACGGAGTTGTGCGCTGCTAACGTGGCGAATGAATACAGCAACGATCAATGGTGCACCGGTCAGTGATGTTCCGGCGACATAACCCCCAGTGATTAGTAAAAAGCGATCCAGCCAGGTATTGTTACTCTGGATTACCCAATTCATTAACCAGGTGACTGCATAAATAAAGGTAATCAAATAAACAAAAGTGACGAGCCATTTGTTGGGTAGGTTAAGCAAACCAAACACGCCGACTATCAATGGCGGAAGTAGATAAACGAGTGATTTTCCGAGATAGGCCCAATCGACATCTTTTAATCGAGTGCGCAGCGTTAAGCTGGTGAAAAATAACAAGTGCACGCCGATCATGGGCAGCCAGTACAGGGCCCGATCGTCGAGGAAAAACATCAACGGCAAGCCCAGTGCCGCACCACCAAAGCCAAGGCCACTGCGTACAAAGCCGGTCCAGATAAAAAGTAGGCCAGTTAAAAATATTTCGAGCAAGGTAAATTGTTCAAACATGCATGTTTCTACTTAATGTGAGTGGATTTTGCAAAGATCTCGGCTAAAAGCTGCAGCCCAATAAATTTCTTAGCAGTTATTGCTCAGTAGTGTTGTCAGAAGCTCAGTTAGTAAAAAAATCAATCACTTGTAAAACCTTTCGGTCACCGTACTACATATATAGTATGTGCGGTATATCGCCATTGGCATAAGCTCATTGTCGAAACTCATATCGTTTTATAATTCCCTTACTTTTTAGCCTAATTTAGTTAACGGTTAACCACCCTTTTTATTTGTGTGAAATCATCCACATTTTTTTGCAACCCTTTCCAATTTATGGACGTGTATTAAGTTAGACGTAATGTCAGCTAGAGAAATAGATCGAGACGAATAAGGAGACGATCATGAATATAAAATTACGCTTTGGGGTAATCACAGTTTTTTCCTCTTTTATGACCATTTCTGCCTGTGGCGGCGGCGGTGATTCAGGTTCTGCGGATACGACTACATCGCGCAGCACAACGGGCCCTATTACTGCTTTTGGTAGTGTTTACGTAAATGGCAATCGCTACGATACCGATAACGCCGACATATATATAGAAGACGAAGTAGCCGATGAATCTGATCTACGTACCGGTATGATGGTGACCGTGGTTGAAGATGACAATGGTCATGCGGCTTCAATTAGTCATGATGATGATCTTGAAGGCATTGTGACCGCTGTTGATGTTGCAGCTAGCACCATCGATGTGATGGGTTACACCGTTACGGTAACCAATGAGACTATTTTTGAAAGTGATGTTGCCAGTATTACCGATGTCACCATGATTCAGCCAGGCCACATTATCGAAGTCAGTGGTTATTCTTCTGGAATGGGGGCGATTACCGCCACGCGCATCGAGGTAGAGGCGCTCGATTTGGCATCTTATTTAGCGGATCACGATGAAGGCATTGAAGTAAAAGGGGTGGTGATGAATCATTCTGAGTCAACATCGGAATTTGATATTGGCACGATGACGGTCAATTATGCAGATGCAATATTGTCTGATCTCCCTAATGGCATCGATAACGATATCTATGTCGAAGTCAAAAGTACTCTAGGTCTTGATGACAACAACGTTTTGATAGCTTCAAAGGTTGAGCAGGAAGATGATGGTTCGATCGGGCACGAAGGTTATGAGGATGATGAGTATGAATTTAGCGGTATCATTATGGCCATCGGCGCGGACACGATTACGGTTAACAGTGAAGTCGTGATGATTACCGACGAGACAGAAATTGAAAACGATGGCCAGGGTCCTTTGGCGGTTGGAGATGAAGTCGAAGTAGAAGCTTACTTTGATGATAACGGTAACTTAATTGCTCACGAGATAGAACGCGAAGAATCAGAAAGTGAACATGTTGAGTTTCACGACACGATAGACACCATTGTCAGCAGTGATACAAATATTGGAACCATCACATTGATGGATGGCACGATGATCATGGTTAACAACGATACCCTGATGCATGATTCACGTGATAACGACATGGTGGCGGACACTCACTTTAATCTTTCCGACTTAATGAGTGGTGATTACATTGAAGTTTATGCGATTGATAATGGCGATGGTACTTACACGGCCGTTAAGATCGAGCGTGAAGACATGGTAATGGCACAACCGGCATAGTTAGCCAGTAAATATTTAAAAGAGCACCATAAGGTCGCTTGGATAGTGACCTCCCTTACGACCCAGATTCTCCCCCGAATCCGGGTCTTTTTTTATGCTACTGAGTTTCATAAATATTTGTTAATAAGGGGTTTGTCCGGCCCGATAAAATGGCATAATGCGCGTGCTGTGATATCGCACATCGTAAGAATATAAGCTGTTGATACTTAATGCATTTTATCAATTATCCCGCTAACATGTAGTTCACTGTACTGCATATATATAAGAAAGAATCGAGGCTATGCCACAAAGCGAACAAATTGTGACCACCCATAAGGTTGTCACATTCACTTATATTATCCAAGATGACAAGGATGAAGCGGTCCTGGAGCAGTCTGATTTGCCGATGTCCTATATTCATGGTGTGGATGGCAAAATGTATCCGGCTGCTGAGCGCGCGATGGAGGGAGCAAAGGTTGGTGATATGATCGCGGTGACCCTTTCACCCGAAGAAGGCTTTGGTTATCCCGATCCGGAATTAATGCATGTCGAAAAGGTTGAAAACGTACCAGATGAATATTGTCAGATTGGCGCTGAGGCGATGTTCGAAAATGAAGAAGGTGAAACCATCACCATGAAGGTGACCAAGATTGAAAACGGGGAAGTCACGCTTGATGCCAATCACCCTTTTGCAGGTAAAACCGTAGTGTTTCGAATGACCATCGTCGGTGTTCGGGATGCAACTGCACAAGAAGTCAGTTCTGGTGAGGTGATCGATGCGCAAGGCCCTATGACGATGCAATAAACGTAATAAAGACTGAAGAATGAATAATGACTGAGCCAGCACATGTAAGTGTGATTATTCTTGCCGCAGGGCAAGGCACACGGATGAAATCTAATTTGCCGAAGGTACTACACCCAATCGGCGCAAAACCATTATTGAGCCATGTTATCCATACGGCCGCCGAACTAAAAGCCCAACAGACTGTGGTCGTTTACGGTCATGGTGGCGAGTTAGTTAAAAATCGTCTCGCGGATGAGCCAGTAATTTGGGTCGAACAAAAAGAACAACTGGGTACCGGACATGCGGTCGATCAGGCAAGCCCGCATATCAATGATGATCATATTGTTCTCGTGTTGTATGGCGATGTACCGTTAATACAATCTGCTACTTTATTTGAATTGATAGCCAAAACGTCGGGAAATGCGTTGGCTATCTTAACTGTGCATCTTGATGATCCACATGGCTATGGTCGTATCGTGCGTGATGCTTCGGGTTCCATCCAGTCAATTGTTGAGCAAAAGGATGCCAGTGCCGAACAGCTTAAGATTAGTGAGATCAATACCGGTATTCTTGCTGTGCAAGGTCGGTTGTTGAAATCCTGGTTGAGTCAATTAGAAAACAACAACGCACAAGATGAATACTACTTAACGGACATTATTGCCATGGCCGTGGCCGATGGGGTTGATGTGCATGCGGCCCACCCTGCTGGTGAAGACGAAGTATTAGGCGTTAATAGTCGCAGCCAACTCGCGTATCTAGAGCGTGCTTATCAGCGTGAACAAGCCGAGCAACTCATGGAGCAAGGAGTGACGGTAATTGATCCCGGGCGACTAGATGTTCGCGGGCAAATAAAAGTTGGTAAAGATGTGACCTTAGATGCCAATGTTGTTTTGGAAGGCCATGTTGAAATTGCCGATGATGTTTACATCGGTCCTAACTGTGTTATTCGTGATAGTGTGATTGGGGAAGGTGTTCAGATTCAAGCGATGTGTGTTATCGATAATGCATGCGTTGGTGATAAGTGCCTGATCGGTCCCTACTCTCGTTTACGACCGGGCGCAGATCTTAAAGGTGACAATCACATCGGTAATTTTGTTGAAGTTAAAAACAGTGTGATCGGCCAGGGTTCAAAGGTAAATCATTTAACCTACATTGGCGATACCGATATGGGGGCCAGGGTAAATATCGGTGCGGGTACCATTACTGCGAATTATGATGGTGCGAATAAACATCGCACTACGATTGGTGATAATGCTTCAACCGGCTCAAACAGTGTGCTGGTCGCACCGGTTCGGTTAGGTGATGAGGCGACGCTGGGTGCGGGTACAGTCCTGACCCGGGAGGCCCCCGATGGTAAATTAACGGTGGCTCGTACACGTCAGACTACAATTGACGGATGGCAGCGCCCTAAAAAGAAAAAATAGAATGATATCTCCTTGGGTGATGAGCTGAGGATAGTTAGTTTAATAATGGAGAAAGTGTATGTGCGGTATTGTTGGGGCAGTAGCTGAGCGCGACGTGGTGCCTATTTTGGTTGAAGGGCTTAGTCGCCTTGAATATCGTGGTTATGATTCGGCCGGGGTGGCTGTTCTGGATACAGAAAATAATCTTGATCGGGTGCGTATGCCGGGGAAGGTTAGCCAGCTTGCGAACGCGATCAAACAAAATGAATTACATGCCAACATCGGCATTGCCCATACTCGTTGGGCAACCCATGGTGAGCCAACCGAATCGAATGCTCACCCGCATATTTGCCGTAATACTATTGCTGTAGTACACAACGGTATCATTGAAAATCATGAAAAATTACGTATCGATCAAACCCATCAGGGATATGAATTTACTTCGGACACCGATACCGAAGTTATTGTGCATCAATTATTTGAACATCATGTCGTAAAAGAAAAAGATCTACTCAAAGCCGTAACCGATACCTTGAATGAGCTAGAAGGTGCGTATGCGCTGGGTGTGATTAGCAAAAATGAACCCGGTCGTTTAGTCGCTACGCGCAGTGGCAGTCCACTGGTGATCGGAATTGGGATTGGTGAATACTTTATTGCCTCGGATGTCGCGGCATTATTACCTGTTACCCAACGCTTTATCTTTATGGAAGAAGGCGATATTGCTGATATACGACGTGAATCACTCACTATCTATAATTCGAAAGGTAAAGTTGTTGAGCGTGAGATAAAAGAAAGTGAATTATCTGCGGACGCAGTAACACGTGGTGAATATCGTCACTACATGCAAAAAGAGATCTTTGAACAAAGTGCGGCGATTGCCGATACCTTGGAAGGTCGTATCAGTGGTAACAAAGTATTAGAAGAATGTTTTGGAGCCAATGCCGGAGAAGTGTTTGACAGGATTCAAGCCGTGCATATTGTCGCCTGCGGTACGAGCTATCATGCAGGTTTGATCGGTAAATATTGGTTAGAGAGCCTGGCGTGCTTACCTTGTAGCGTGGAAGTTGCGAGTGAATTTCGCTATCGAAAACCTGTGGTACATCCTAATTCATTAATTGTGACGATTTCCCAATCAGGAGAAACAGCGGATACCCTTGCTGGGTTACGGCTGGCAAAAGAACATGGCTTCGGGCATTCATTGACGATCTGTAACGTACCGGAAAGTTCATTGGTTCGTGAATCTGATACGCAATTAATGACGCGCGCGGGTCCAGAGATTGGTGTGGCATCAACCAAGGCCTTTACCACGCAACTTGTCGCTTTGATGCTATTGGTTATTGTCTTGGGTCGGCGACATGGTATGGATGCTGATGAAGAGGCACGTATCGTCAAACAGCTTGAAGCCCTGCCCGCCAAGATTGAAAAAGTTTTAGAAATGGATAAAGACATCGAAGCAATGGCCGAGGACTTTGCTGACAAGCATCATGCCTTATTCCTGGGTCGTGGACAGCATTACCCGATTGCCATGGAAGGGGCATTGAAATTAAAAGAGATATCATATATTCATGCCGAGGCTTATGCTGCCGGTGAGCTAAAGCATGGACCGCTGGCACTGGTTGATGCTGAAATGCCGGTGATCACGGTCGCACCAAATAATGAATTATTAGATAAATTAAAATCGAACCTGCAGGAAGTCCGTGCCCGGGGCGGTGTACTTTACGTATTTGCTGATGAAGATTTGAAATATAAGGGTGATGAATTTACCAAGGTCTTGCACGTCGCCTCCTGTGAAGATGAGACATCGCCGATCATTCAAACTATACCGCTACAGCTATTGTCTTATTATGTTGCACTGTTAAAAGGAACGGATGTTGATCAGCCTCGCAACCTGGCAAAATCGGTTACCGTCGAATAAGAATTATTATAATATTACCGTCGTATTCCGGCCTATTAACGTCTAAAATTAGCTATTATTGTCGAATACTAGTCATTAAAGTTAGAAACTATTCTGGTTATTTCTAATTGATAGTTGAATCCACCACTACTCGGAGGCAGTAGCCTCCCAAAGAAGTTCGGAACGTAAGCCCTACAGGAAAAAGTTTTAACCCGTGTTCTGGGCTTATGCTTGCCGCAAATTCTTATATCGCCGAAACTAATGCCATTTAAATTATTTTTTGAGTTATACATGAGCATTATTATAGATCTTAGTGTACTAAAATCTCGAGTTTACCAACAGGAGCATAAGGAAGATCGTAATAACGGCCTGGAGTGGTTTGAGGAATCATCTGTCCTGCAGCCGTAGTAACATAATATGAAGTGCTACTTACGTATCGCTTAAATGATCTGCCAAAATATGATGGGTCAGTGTAAATCACAAAATATTTCTCATTGTTTTTTAGAACGAAATCAAAGTAATAATAGTATCCTGCCCAGTCATCAACGCCTTGTTTAGCATATTTCAACTTTGGTGATAACGTTCTTAATTCTACATATTTACTATTCATGGTCTTTATTTTTGGCAAAAAAATGGTGGCGCTAACGTGGGATGTCTGGGGTAAATATGTTTTTAAACGGAAATTAAGTTCATTATCATTAGTTTTATTAAAAGCTTTAAAAAAACTCTTTTTATGATCAAAGTAATATGATTGTGAGTTCTCGTTAATTTTAAAAGGGTGTGACGGCGCACTAGATATATCAGTGAACTTCATATCTTTATATGAATTACAACATATTTTTGATTCTGAAAGTGATTTTCTAGCTGCTTCAAGATCAACTGCGCAAGATGAGACTAGAAATAGACTAATTAGTATGATTGATATTTTCATCTGTTTCCTTATGGGTAGATGCAAGGTGATTAGTTAACCTGAACTAAAAGCCCGCTTACCGATCAGAAATTCTGACAAATGAATCCTCTGATCACAAAGGTAAAAGGACATGGATAAATTAGACGAAATTTTCTACGATGTCTATGATTTATTAAAGTATTTATTCAGGAATGGGAGAAGATGCTGATTGAAACATGAAAATGAAAACGGAGGCGACCAAGTCTAATGAGTCCGGCCGAAATAATGACCGTGCTCATCACCTAAGTCGAAGATGACAGCTTATGAGTTAACACGTTAGCTGGATTATTGTAGCGAGATGTTATCACTGACCGGGAAAGTTACGGCTTTGTATGTGCAGGAATTTCGCGATGATGTCGTGTTATCTTCAGTGAATGATCTTGAGAACTTTACGACTGGCTTAAGTCGTAAAATATGGCAAAAGATTATGATTCTACATAAGTTAGATAACAATTTGTCGCTAACATAATCAAAAAATTACCGTCGCCAGAAGGCAGGTGTTAATAATACCAACAAGGTAAAAATTTCAAGACGACCGAGTAACATCGTGAAAGTAAGAATCCACTTAGCCGCATCCGAAATCGAAGCATAATTAGAGCCGACTTTGTTCAGGCCAGGGCCAAGGTTGTTGATGGCGGCTGCAGTCGCAGAAAAAGCAGAGACTTGATCCAGGCCGGTCAGCATTAATAACAATAAAATAATACTGAAGGTTGCGACGTAGGCGGAGAAGAATCCCCACACTGAATTGATAACGTGATCTGGTATCGGCTTACCACCTATCTTGGTGGTGATAACGGCATTCGGATGTATGACTCGCATAATTTCGCGCATGCCTTGTTTTAACAATAACAGGAATCGTATGACCTTCATGCCACCACCTGTGGACCCTGCGCAGGCACCGATAAAGCTGGTAAATAATAATAGTACGGGTAGAAAGCCTGGCCAGTTATGATATTCATGAGTGGTGAAACCGGTGGTGGTGCCTATCGAAACGGCCTGGAATACACCATGTAAAACGGCACGACCTGCGTCATCAAAAGTCCCCATATAGTAAAGATACACAGAAGAAATGATGGCAACGATCAACAGGATTGTTGCATAGACACGAAATTCACTGTCGGCAAAGTAGTGAGTGATATTTCGTGACCGCCAGGCTGCGAAGTGAAGGGCGAAATTAGCCCCGGCAAGGATCATAAATACGATGGCCACTATTTCAACTTCTGGACTATTAATAAAGTAACCCATCGAGTCATCATGAGGGGAGAATCCACCAATAGCGATAGTTGCAAAGCTATGTGAGATCGCATCGAATAAATCCATACCGGCCAGCCAGTAAGCCAGCGCGCAGGCGATGGTTAAAGACAAATAAATATACCAAAGTGCCTTTGCTGTTTCGGTGATACGAGGGGTTAATTTACTGTCTTTGATCGGCCCGGGGGTTTCCGCACGGTAAAGTTGCATGCCACCAATTCCGAGCATGGGCATAATGGCGACGGCTAAAACGATGATGCCCATACCACCTAACCATTGAAGTTGTTGGCGATAGTAGAGAATTGATTTTGGCAGGCTCTCTAAGTTAGTGATTACTGTGGCCCCGGTCGTGGTTAAGCCGGATATCGATTCAAAGATGGCATCGGTGATACTGACGTTCGTTTGTTCAACCAGAAATAGCGGTATCGCTCCAAAGCAACCTAATACTGACCAGAACAGGACGACGATCAAAAAGCCATCGCGCATACGCAATTCTTTTTTGAAATTCTTAACCGGTAGCCACATCACAATTCCGGTGATCAGGGTAATGGCAAAGGCATAGAAGAAGGCTTCAAAAGCACCGTCCAGATATATCACCGAGACGAGCATGGGGGGAATTTGAGTGGAACTAAAAATGACCAGCAGTAAACCTAAAATGCGTTGGATAGTGAAAAGTTGCATACTAGTGCTGACCGATACGTGTTGGCATTAAATAAAGGCAAAACCAACCTGGAAGAGTTTTTCAACTTCCAGAATGTATTTTTTATCCACCACAAACAAAATAACGTGATCTTCGGGTTCGATCTTGGTGTCGTGGTGAGCAATGATCACTTGATCATTACGAACGATAGCACCAATCGTCGTGCCGGGTGGCAACTTGAGTTCTCCGATACTGCGTCCGACCACTTTAGATGAGCTTTCATCACCATGGGCAATGGCTTCGATGGCTTCTGCAGCACCACGTCGCAAGGAGTGGACTTTGACCACATCACCTCGGCGAACATGGGCGAGCAGGCCGCCGATGGTCACCTGTTGAGGTGAAATTGCGATATCAATATCACCACTTTCGACGAGGTCGACATAGGCCGCACGATTTATCAGGGTCATGACTTTTCGTGCACCAAGCCGTTTTGCCAGCATGGAAGACAAAATATTAGCTTCATCATCATTGGTTAATGCACAATAGATGTCTGTATTTTCAATATTTTCTTCTAATAATAAATCCTGATCGGCGACATCCCCTTTTAATACGATCGTTTTTTCCAGCTCGCATGAAAGTTGTTGGGTACGGGCAGCGTTATGGTCGATTAATTTTACCTGGTAGTCGTTTTCAAGAATTTTAGCGACACGACGGCCGATATTACCGCCGCCAGCAACGATGATGCGCTTATACGGTGTATCAACCCGTCGTAACTCGGACATCACGGCACGGATGTCTTTTTTGGCAGCAATGAAAAATACCTCATCATCGGCTTCAATGACGGTATGTCCTTCGGGGATGATGGCACGGTTGCGACGATAGATGGCCGCTACCCGGGTATCAATATTAGGCATGTGCTCACGGATTCGACGCAACTCGTGACCGACCATCGGTCCACCATAATAGGCACGCACACCTACAAGCTGGACCTGGCCATCGGCAAAATCCAGCACCTGGAGTGCACCAGGATATTCAATAAGTCGTTTAATGCTATCCGTGATCAATTGCTCAGGGCTAATCAGAACATCAATCGGTAACGCTTCTTGAGCGAACAACTTTTCTTGTGACAAGTATTCTAATGCCCGCACCCGCGCAATCTTTGTAGGGGTATGAAAAATCGTATAGGCCACCTGGCAAGCGATCATATTGGTTTCATCAGCATCGGTAACGGCGACAAGCATATCCGCATCTTCAGCGCCGGCTCGTTGTAAAACGTCAGGGTAGGAGGCATTGCCGTGAACGGTACGAATATCGACATGATCTTGTAGCCCACGTAACAATTCATCGTTTTGATCGACCAGAGTAATGTCATTGGCCTCTGAGGTTAGATGCTCAGCCAGTGAACTGCCGACGGTCCCGGCGCCAAGTATGATGATTTTCATGAGTTGCTTATTATTATGTTTGTGTCTAAGTCGGTAGAGTTGACAAAAACTTCCTTAACGACGATTCGTTACCAGAATTATAGTGTATTTTAAGCTTAAACGAATCAGTTTTTATCATTCAGTTGCTTTGGATCGATATCAAGAGAACGAAGTTTTCGATATAAATGTGTTCGTTCCAGGCCAACAATCTTGGCAACTTTACCGACGCTACCACCCTGCTGGCGTAGTTGATACTCCAGGTAGGCTTTCTCAAATTGCTCACGTGCCTCACGTAGGGGACGATCATAGCCCAACGGGATACCGCTACTTACACTTTGTTGTTGCGCGCCGAGAGTTTGTTCTATTTCATTAAGTTCGATCTCTGTTCCTGCGCCAATAATCAACAGGCGTTGTACTAAATTACTCAACTCGCGAATGTTACCAGGCCAGTGGTAGTTGCGCAGGCGATTTTGGGCGGCAAGTGAAAATTGGCGATAGGGTAACTTTTCCTGTTCAACATAAAGATTGACAAAATAGTTTAATAGCTCAGGGACATCTTCACGATGTTCTCTTAAGGGCGGTACACGTAAGGGTACGACGTTTAACTGATAGTATAAATCTTTACGGAATTTACCCTGCTCAATGAGCACATCCAGATCAAAATGAGTCGCGGCGATAACCCGGACAAATAATTGTACAGGCTGGTCACTTCCTGCACGTAGAAATGATCGGTTTTCAAGTGCCGAGCTTAGTTTTGCCTGGGTGGCAAGATCCAGATCAGCAATGTCGCCGAGGAAAACGGTTCCCCCATTCGCCTGTTCCAATAAGCCATAGTGAATTTTACCATTTTCTTCATAGCCAAATAATTCCTGGAGAGCATTTTCCTGATCTAAGGAGGCGACGCTGACTTCGACGAACGAACGATCTTTGAATGGGCTGCTGCTGTGGAGATAATGAGCAATCACATTCAGGCCACTGCCGGATTCACCCGTCATTAAAATCCAGGTTTCATGTTGTGCGAGTCGTTTAACCTGTTCACGAAGGCTCTGCATGACGGCGCTTCGTCCGATTGGCTCCTGAGGGATATGGGATTGTTTCTTTAGCCCCTGGTTTTCACGTTGTAGTTTTTCAGCCTCAAGGGCATGTTCAATAGTGAGTAATAACTTCGCCAGAGAGAGCGGTTTTTCAATAAAATCATATGCGCCAAGCCGGGTGGCTTCCACCGCAGTTTCAACGGTGCCGTGCCCGGACATCATGATGACCGGCATTGGCAGGCTTCCGCCTTCCTCCGACCATTCTTTGAGCAAGGTGATACCATCGACATCTGGCATCCAGATATCGAGCAAGACTAAATCCGGGCGCCTTTCCCGGTGTGAGATGCGGGCGGCTTCGCCATTATCGGCAATGCTGACTTCATACCCCTCATCTTCGAGAATTTCCTGCAGTAGATGACGAATATCAGGTTCGTCATCAACCACTAATATATAGGGATTGGGTCGCGGACCGCGATTATCCGATCGTTCGTCGATAATGGCTTCTTGGTTAGGCGGCGGCACCAGAATTTCCCTTGGTCATGATTAAATTAATATCTTGTTGTTGATCTTTGTTTACTGGTAAGCGTATCACAACCGTTGCCCCGTTCTGCTCATTATTTTCGGCCCAGATCATGCCGCCGTGTTCTTCAATAATCTTTTTAACAATTGCGAGGCCCAGGCCGCTACCCTTGGGCTTGGTAGTTACGTAAGGTTCAAACAACTCACCCATTAAGTCATCAGGTATACCGCCACCAGAGTCGAGAACACGAATTTCAACAAATTTACAGGCCTCTTTTTCCATGCAGGCCGTACGTATGATCAGTTTTGGATTGGTTTGCTCCTTCATGGCCTCAATCGCATTTTTGATCAGGTTATGTAGCAACTGTCGTAAGCGTCCGTCATCTGCATCTATCTCAGGCGTGCTGCTGTCGAGCTCGAGCTTGATCTTGGCACCACTGTCATTGTTTCGATACAGATCGGCGACTTCATTGATTACCTTATTTAAATTTGTTGGCTGTAATTCAATGTTTGGCATACGAGCATAATCAGAGAAGGCTTTTACCATTTCTTTTAAGGTTTCGACCTGTTGCACAATCGTGTGGGTAGATCGGTTTAATAAGTCAGCATCTTCTGCAGACATAGTTTTCAGGTATTTATGGCGCAGACGCTCGGCAGATAATTGAATCGGTGTTAATGGATTTTTAATCTCGTGAGCCAGGCGTCGAGCTACTTCACCCCAGGCTGCATTGCGTTGTGCCTGTACTAGATTGGTAATGTCATCAAACACGACAATATAACCACCATTTTCAGTCTCAGTCTCAGTGTTCGGCAATGAGCTTCCTCGACATAGCAGAACCTGGCGACCGGTTGCATTGAAAAAGGTCATTTCTTCCTGCCAACTTTTGTCACCGTCATCAAGGTGAGATAAAATCATATCGATGAAAAGAAGCGTTTGAGGTTTTTCATGTGATAATTTGTTTAGAGAAAAACCTTCATAGGGAGACAGTTGAATTCCTAAAATATTTCCAGCGGCAGCATTACAGGTATGTATATGCCGATCATGATCCAGGGTTATTACACCGGATGATAAATTAGTTAATACAACTTCAAGGTAGGCATGTTGTTCCAGGAGTTGTTGTTGAGAACGATTGGCCTCGTCAGTCACCATGGCAATCTTTTGTGTCATTTGGTTAAACGATTTAACTAAGAAGCCAAGTTCATCTTTACCGGGCATCGGTAGTATTGTTTGGTAATTACCATCTGCAACGGCTTGAGTCCCTTCAACTAGATCGCTAATAGGCTGCACCAGACGTCGGGCGATAAAAAAGGCGACCCAGGTTGCCATTAATATAGAAAGCAACAGAACGAGTGATAAAGTAAAGACAAATGATATCTTTAGATACTCACGTAGATAAACACGTTCGCGGTAGACCTTAAACGATTCCTGTACATTATTAGCGAGAGTATTAATGTGTTCGGCAATTCCAAATGTGCCATATAATATGCGTGGATCACCGACCGCTTCAGCGCTGGGTATTAAAATAGCGACCCGTATTGCGAATAAATTACCATCCTGCATCGGTTGGACATCGACAAATTCAGCATTTTGTTCTAATGACAAATAAGTTTGAATTGATTCTTCAAGACGTGATGGCAGTAATTTACTGGATTCATTACTACTTGAGGAAATGATATTACCCCGGGAATTAAATAATGTAAGCTCGGAGGCATCTAAATTAATTCGAATATCATTAATTGATAAGGCGGTTAAGTCATCAGGAATCGAGGCAAATTCGATCGAAGCCTGTTTTGTCTGACGTAGCAATTCACGTTTACGAATAGCTAATGCGGCCTGGCTAAGTTCAAGTGAATCGTTGAGGGCACTTTCCACTCTCACATGGAACCAGCTTTCAATTCCCTGTTTTAAAAAATCTAATGAAAAGTAATAAACAATACTAACCGGGATGAATGACATGATAACAAATAAAATAACAAGTCTAGCTGTAAGTTTTGCGCCGGTTACTTTTTTTCTCAAAGCACTAATCAATGAGGCAATGTTTTTTATAATAAGACCGACCAGTATGATGATGGCCAGTACGTTTACGACCAGTAAGGTTGTGAATAATCGATCCAGGTCGGGTGATTGATGGATAGCATCGCTAAGCATACCGAGTGAAGTCAAGAGAAGAATCACGACGATAATTATTGGCTTGGCGCCAGAAAAGAGTTTTTTTAAGGCTGTAATGGCCATTCGTACCAATCACTTTCTAATCGCCACTGCGATGAGATATAGGCCAGCGGACGCATTGGAGCCGGTAATGCTTCAAGATCCAGATAGGTGTGTAAGCGAACTATAAAACCTTTGTCATCATTAACCAGGTTCGCATCCAATATAGGTAAATTTTCTACTTTGCCCAATGCTGACACGGCGGCACTGAGTGAATCATAGTTTTCCTGTGCACCACTGTTTAAATTATTAACGATATATTTTTCAGTGAGGGCATGATAAAGCAACAAATAACCTTGTTGTAGTTCAGCGATGTTCTTGTCTAACCACCAGTTGCGTTCTCGATCGACTTCAATGTCTATTAAAATTAATAACGGCACCCCATTTTGCAGTGCCTCAACCGCGACGTCCGTGAATTGATATTCAATTTGGGCGCTAAGGGTATAGACTTTATCGGTGAGACTGGTTTCAACTGAGCGGACGGTGAAACCCGAGGCCAGTACGTTATGACAAGGACTGACAATGAGCAGAAATAAAAATAGCCGCTTCAAAATGGGGGCTGCACTTAAAAAGCCTGGCCATTTTAGTGTGGAAACTCGCTTATATTTTTCGAATAATCGCGTAATAAAAGCCGTCCATGTCAGATTCGCCCGGTAGGATCTGGCGCCCAAATTTACCCCTTTGCCCCCAGTTAGCCTCAATCGGCTGGGATTCTGCAGTAGCTGTATTATGTACAAACTGTTGAATTTGCTGATCATTTTCCTCCGCCAATATAGAACAGGTGGAATATAACAGCATACCTCCGGTTTTCAGTAAGGGCCAGAGGGAAGACAACATTTGTGCCTGTGTTTCGACAAGCTGACTAATGTCATCGGGTTTTCGTAATAACTTGATGTCTGGGTGACGTCGTATCACACCCGTTGCACTACAGGGAGCATCTAATAATATGCGATCAAAGGGTTTACCGTCCCACCATGTATCGGTCTTTTTGTCACCTTTCAAGGCATCGCCCGTAATAGTTTGAGCTCGTAAGCCAAGGCGATTTAGATTTTCGCGAATTCGGGCGACGCGTGATTCAATTTTATCTAATGCAGTCATTTTAATTTGCGAATTATATTCTAATAGATGCGATGTTTTGCCGCCCGGTGCGGCACAGGCATCTAGTACACGCTCACCTGTTTCTGGTGCCAGCAATATGGCTGCCAGTTGTGCGGCTTGATCCTGTACACTGACATGACCGTTTGTAAATCCAGGTAGTTCGGTGACATCGACGGCCTGTTCGCATTGAATTCCTGCTTCCGAAAATTCACAAATGGCGGCTTTAATATTTTTGTCAGCTAGTTGTTGTAAATATTCAGGACGGGAATTCTTAGTTAAGTTAACGCGTAATGTGAGTGGCCCAGGTTGATTGTTGGCCTGGATAATTTGTTCGGATTCATCTGGCCAATGTTTTTTGATTAATTTAAGTAGCCATTTTGGATGCGCGGTGTGAGCACCCTCACTTTGTTCTGATGCTAAAGTGAGTTGTTCCTGTTCTCGCAATGCACCACGCAATACTGCATTAGTTAAACCCTTTGCCCATTTCTTTTTTAAATCCAGCGCTGCATCGACCGTCTCAGATACACAGGCATGCGAAGGTGTTTGCATGTAGTAGGTTTCATAAATACCTGCCAGCAACAGGCATTCTATTAGCTTCTCTTTAGTTTTAACCGGTTTGTCAATTAAATGACTGAGGAAAAAAAGCAGGCGCGGATAAAAACGTAAGCTACCAAAACACATGGCTTTAATAAAAGCATGCGTACCTGGTTCTGAATGGTCGAGATGTTTGGCTAAGGCATCGTCAAGGTTTATACCTTCATGTGCAACTGAATAAATGATGAGTGCAGCTGTAGCGCGCGGATTTAATGTTTTTGCCATTTTGTTTTAGGTATCGTTGCCGATAAAATTTTGTCCGCAATTAAATAGATCAGGATGACCATTGTGTATATCGATAACAGGCATCGCACGACTACCGGGTAATTGGCATTTTGTTAAGCGTAGTTGGCCATGGCCGCATTGCACATCAATACCCTGTTTCGAGTAGGCAAGGATTTTGCCGCATTTATTATCCTGATTCGTTGAATTGACCGTGTTGGTTGGTTCGAGAATTTGTGCCTCGTGTATACGTATGATCTTGTCAGCCAGCTTTGATTGACAGGTCGGCCACGGATTGAAGGCACGGATGTGCCGGTCGATCTCTATTGCGGATTGGGACCAGTCGATCCAGGCTTCAGCCTTATTTAATTTTTTTGCGTAGTTCGCTGATTTATCGTCTTGTTTTTCAGGCTGAAGTTGTTGCTCCGTTAATTTATTTAGCGCCATTAATATGGCTTCTCCACCGAGCTCGGCAAGGCGATCATGTAGACTGCCGCCAGTGTCATGTTCTTCAATGGGCGTTGAAAGTTTTAACAACATGTCACCGGTGTCCAGACCTTCGTTCATTTGCATAATGGTAATACCGGTTTCAGTATCGCCGGCCAAAATGGCACGTTGAATCGGTGCTGCGCCACGCCAGCGCGGCAAAAGGGATGCATGAATGTTTAAGCAACCCAGTGTGGGAGTTTCCAATACGGCTTTTGGTAACAATAAACCATATGCTGCGACAATCATTAAATCAGCGTTATAGTTTTTTAGAGTTTCGATTGAATCGATTTCTTTAAAATTAATGGGCTGCTCTATGGAGAGGTGATGTTCCAGGGCTAATGCTTTTACCGGGCCAGGTTTGAGTTTCCGGCCCCGACCCGCAGGTCGATCAGGCTGGGTATAAACAGCAACAACAGTATGTCCAGCGGACAGTAAGTCGGCTAATGCGGTGGCAGCAAAGTCTGGGGTACCGGCAAATATGATACGCATTTCTTAAAACCAAAATAGTTGATAATGGATAAAGGCTAATAGAGCCCATGTTGGGTAAAAGTAATTGGCCCTATAGTGAAACCGGTTCCTGATTTTTCTGCTGTTTCAACAGTTTTTTCTTGATCCGAGAGCGCTTCATTTCAGAGATATAATCGACAAACAGTTTGCCTTGCAGGTGATCCATCTCGTGCTGGATGCAGACGGCGAGTAGACCATCTGTACTTAATTGAAATTCCTTACCCTCTCTATCAAGTGCTTTGACCGTGATGGTGCTGGCTCGTTCGACATTTTCGTAAAAGCCCGGGATTGACAGGCAGCCTTCTTCATAACTCTGGATCCCATCTCGTTCGGTGATTTCAGGGTTAATCAGGCATAAAGGCTGGTCTTTTTCCTCTGAAGTGTCGATAACAATGATTCGTTGGTGAACATTGACCTGTGTCGCGGCTAAACCGATGCCTGGAGCGGCATACATGGTTTCGAACATGTTAGTGACCAGAGTTCGGATCTCGTCATTTACCTGTTCAACAGGTTGTGCGATGGTTCTGAGACGTTCGTCAGGAAAATGCAATATATTGAGTAATGACATAGGATTTCGTGTGTTATTTATAGTACATTAGTAGAAAAAGCTGCTAACATTATGATACAACAGGATATCATGTCTGCTAGCGTGTTGATCCTTATTAAATATAGTTTAAATTCTGCCCAGTTGAGGGTGACTTATGATACCGAATAAGCGTTCAAGAATACATCTATCCACTATTTTGGCCCCAATTCTGATGGGTAGTCTGCTGCTGCTGGCCGCTTGTAGCAGTAAACCTGTTAATGATAAAGATAAGGCACCTGAGGTGAGCTCGCCGCCGCCAGAGGAAGTGGTCCGTAATGAGCCGATTGAGATTGAGAATTCAGAGCCGATGCCGGCTGCTCCGGAGCCGGATGTGCCTGCGGCCTCACCCATCAATGAAGGCATACCCGATCGTTACACGGTTAAAAAGGGCGATACCCTATGGGGAATCTCGAGTTACTTTTTGAAGGATCCCTGGTTATGGCCTGAAGTTTGGCATGTTAATCCCAAGATTCGGAATCCGCATTTAATCTATCCAGGCGATGTGATTGCGTTAACCTGGCGTGATGGTAAACCCAGTATTTCGATTGTCGGGGCTGAAGTTGATCCGACTCCTCTCCCAACGACAAACCTGACGACAGTGAAATTATCGCCCTCAGCGCGTGAAGAGAAATTGTCTCGTGCGATAGATACCATACCAAAAAGTGCGATTTCGGCATTCTTACGTCGCCCATTCATATTGGAGCCATCTGTTTTAGATAAATCACCGTATATAGTCTCTAGCTATGGCGACAATATTATTAGTGGTCGCGGCGCACGAATTTACGTCCGCCCGATTCTGGATTCCAGTACTATCAACTTTAATATTGTCCGTAAAGGTCGAAAATACATCGACCCGGATACCAACAAACTATTAGGTTATGAAGCGATTAATCTCGGTTCTGCACGACTACTCAAACTGGGTGATCCTGCTACATTAGTCGTGAAAACAGCCTATAAAGAGATCCTCAAAGGGGATGTGCTGGTACCCATTCAATCAGAAGAGCTGGATTTAAACTTCTTCCCACGAGCACCGGATCGTGAAATCGCAGGTCGGATAATCTCGGTTACTGAAGGGGTTGATCGAATTGGCCAATATGATGTTGTGGTTATAAATAAGGGTGTATCAGAAGGTCTTCAACCAGGCCATGTTCTCGAAGTTCACCAGCAAGGTGAAATCGTCAAATCTCCCCGTGGTCGACATAAGATTCGATTACCGGAAGAGCGCGCAGGTTTATTGATGATCTTCAAGCCGGATGAAAAAGTGAGTTATGGACTGATTATGGAAGCGTTTACTGATTTAAGAGTTCATGATTATGTTTATACCCCTTAACAAAACTCTGGAGTTATTGAATTAATTTCAGAAAAATCCTACAAAGATAGACCCAGGCCCTGATTGCATCCGTAATCGGGGCTTGTCATTATTAGGGTACTCAAGGATAGAGTTAACCCAAAAAATAAGGAGACTGAAATGAAACCAGGGATGGAGCAGGAAGAACTGCGCTTTTGGATAGCGCTGAATATAATTAATCCTATTCTCGGTGCACGTCGCGCCAATCAACTTTTACAGCACTTTACCAACCCGCAAGATCTGTTTGAGGCCGGTAGCCTTGCCTGGCAGGCACTGGGGCTAAGCGAACTTGCCTGTAACGCATTAGCAAAACCCGATTGGCCGGCAGTCGATGCTACGTTACTGTGGTTAGAGGTCAGTCATCATGGTCTGATATGTCGAGATGACCCAGACTATCCGTTGTCTTTAGCTGAAATAACCGATTCGCCATTTTTACTATATTACAAAGGCGATTCATCTTTTTTCGAACGCCAACAACTGGCGGTGGTTGGAAGCCGTAATCCAACTCGTAGTGGTTATGAGACGGCCTACGATCTTGCCGCTGGAGCGGCAAAGCTTGGCTTTACCATCACCAGTGGTATGGCGCTGGGCATCGATGCAGCGGCCCACCACGGTGCCTTATCGGTGTCAGGTGCAACCATCGCGGTAGCCGGTACCGGCCTGGATGTCATTTATCCAAGCAAAAACAAGGGATTGGAAAATGAAATTGAATCCAAAGGACTGATCATTTCTGAATTCCCTTTAGGAACCAAACCTCTGGGGCGCAATTTTCCATTACGCAACCGTATTATTAGTGGCCTGTCGCGTGGGGTCATTGTGGTGGAAGCCGCGCTCAAAAGTGGCTCACTGATAACCGCCAAACAGGCGCTGGAACAGGGGCGCGATGTGTTTGCGATTCCGGGTTCAATTCATAATCCAACCAGTCGCGGTTGTCACTGGTTGTTACGTCAGGGCGCGAAACTTGTTGAAAACATTGGAGATATCCTGGAAGAGTTTGATCTAAGGCTGACCCAAACCGAATTCGACTATGGTGAAGAAAGCCCAACGATAGGGCTTGATAACCTGGATGTGGGTTACCGTAAGGTGCTTGAAGCCGTGGATTTTGATCCCACCAACGTCGATCAGGTCATTGATCGCTGTGGATTGACGGCAGACGTCGTTTGCTCCATGCTGTTGGTATTGGAATTGCAGAATTTTGTCCATATAACCAGTGCGGGGCAATACTGCCGGACCCGGTCGAGCCGGGATTGTATTAAAGAAAGACTGAGTGGAATAAGTTATGGGTAAGCGGATAATCAGCTTATGGGGAGTATAGTATGAAAGAAAATATTCTCGATGTATTAATGTACTTGTTTGAAAATTACATGAATGATGAGATAGAAGCCGACAAAGACGAAGAGGCTTTACGCAGTGAGTTACAACAAGCCGGATTTCATCATCGCCAAATAAGTAAAGCGTTTGACTGGTTGGAAGGCTTAACTAACCTGCAAGACGAAGCATTAATACCTGCCCAGCATAATGTATCGATTCGTGTCTATACTGAACAGGAGACGGAAAGGCTCGATACCGAGGCGCGTGGCTTTTTGCAGTTTTTAGAAAATGTAGGCGTACTCGATCACTCTGCGCGAGAACTCGTGGTCGATCGAATCATGGCGCTCAATGAAGATGATGTCGATATGGAACACTTAAAATGGGTTGTACTGATGGTGTTATTTAATCAACCCGGCCGTGAAGAGGCCTATGCCTGGATGGAAGATTTGGTGTTTGATGAAAATGCAGGTATCTTACATTAAGCAATTTGTTAACGTCTTAAAGCAGGATGCCCGCTATTGCGGGCATTTCGCTATTCAATATCACCTGGCAGGATTAACACAGTAAGTTAAGGAAGGATCATGGCTAAAAGTCTCGTTATCGTGGAGTCACCAGCCAAAGCAAAGACTATTAAAAAATATTTGGGTAGAGGCTTTGAGGTACTGGCCTCGTATGGTCACGTACGCGATTTATTACCTAAAGAAGGCGCCGTCGATCCCGCCAATGACTTCGCCATGAAATACCAGCTTATTGAAAAAAATGAGAAGCATGTTGATGCCATCGTTAAGGCATTAAAGAAAGCTGACCATTTATACCTCGCAACTGACCCGGATAGAGAAGGTGAAGCCATTTCATGGCACTTGTACGAGATCCTGCAGGAACGGGGTTTGTTAGACGATAAAACTGTAGGTCGTGTATCATTTAACGAAGTTACTAAAAATGCGGTCAAAGAAGCCGTTGAACATCCTGAAGAATTATCCAAAGATTTAATTAATGCACAACTTGCTCGTCGCGCATTGGACTATTTAGTTGGCTTTAATCTCTCCCCGTTATTATGGAAAAAAATTCGTCGTGGTTTATCGGCGGGCCGAGTACAAAGTCCTGCTTTACGTTTGATTGTTGAGCGTGAACTCGAAATCGAAAAATTTGATCCAAAAGAATACTGGACTGTACAGGCTGAGGTTGAAACGGAAGGCACTCCGTTTACTTCAAAACTCTTTACCTATGAAGGTAAAAAGTTAACCCAGTTTGCGATTAACAATGAGAAAAAAGCCAAGGCCGCTGAAAAAGCAATTGATGATGCCGCTAAAGGCGAGTTGAAAATCGCCAAGGTTGATAAGAAAAAACGTAAGCGTAATCCTACTGCACCCTTCACGACTTCAACCATGCAACAGGAAGCGGCACGTAAACTTGGATTTACCGCCAGAAAGACCATGAGTGTTGCGCAACAGCTGTATGAAGGTATTGAGCTGGAAGGTGAGACCGTGGGTTTAATTACCTACATGCGTACTGACTCGGTGAATCTTTCTGAAGATGCCTTGACTGAAATCCGCGACTACATTGGCGAGCGTTATGGTAAAAAAAATGTACCCGCAGAGCCTAGAACTTATAAGACGAAATCGAAAAATGCACAGGAGGCGCATGAGGCTATCCGCCCTACTTCTGTATTACATGAACCCACCAAGATTAAAAAGTCTTTGTCTAAAGATCAGTATCGTTTATACGGATTGATCTGGAAACGTACCGTGGCTTGTCAAATGATTCATGCCACACTGGATACGGTATCAGTTGATCTTGCTGCAAATGAAGAGATTGTATTCAGGGCCAACGGTTCTACTTTGGTGGATCCCGGTTTTATGGCGGTTTATCAGGAAGGTGCCGATGATGTGAAGGCCAGTGAAGACGACGAAAAGATGTTGCCACCATTGGAAGAAGGTAAAACGGTCAAGTTAATCAAGATTAAACCCGAACAGCATTTTACCGAACCTCCACCGCGCTACTCCGAAGCCTCATTAGTTAAGTCACTTGAAGAGCATGGTATTGGTCGCCCTTCAACTTATGCATCAATTATTTCGACCTTGCAGCATCGAGAATACGTTGAGATGGATAAGAAGCGATTTATTCCAACCGATGTAGGCAGAATTGTTAATAAATTTTTAACAGAGCACTTCACCAATTACGTTGACTATGATTTTACGGCGCGTATGGAAGATGAGCTGGATGCGATCTCACGTGGTGAAAAAGACTGGGTCCCGATCATGAAAAATTTCTGGGAACCGTTCAAAGATCTGGTAGATGACAAAGAAAAAAATGTCGATCGAAAAGATGTCACCCATGAAGCCATAGATGAAAAGTGCCCTGAATGTGGGGGTGATCTGGCTATCCGCCTGGGACGCCGTGGTCGTTTTATCGGTTGCAACAATTATCCTGAGTGTTCATATACGCGAAATGTGAATGGTGACGATGACAGTGAAGATCAAGCCGCGATTGAAGGACGTAAGTGCCCTGAATGTAAATCTGATTTATTAATTCGACATGGTAAGTACGGGAAATTTATTGGCTGTAGTGGTTACCCGGATTGTAAATTTATTGAGCCGCTGGAAAAACCTGAAGACATGGGCGTGAAGTGTCCCGAATGTAAAAAAGGCAACATGCTCAAACGCAAATCTCGTCGTGGTAAAATCTTCTTTTCCTGTGAACATTACCCTACGTGCAAATATGCAGTCTGGAATGAACCGATCGATAAGACCTGTCCGGAATGTTCATGGCCCATGTTGACCAAAAAAGTCACGAAACGTCGCGGTACCGAATATGTTTGCCCGCAAGATAATTGCAATTTCGTGGAAGCCGTCGAAGATGAAGACAAAGAAGAGGCAGAAAGTTAAGCATTTGATATAATCTAACTATGTCAAATGATGCCAGACTCAGTTTACTTGATTCTTTTACCTGCCTGGCAGATGCCTGTCCGGATGATTGCTGTCATCAATGGAATGCTCATGTCGATAAAGAAACGCTTGGTAAGTGGCAGACCATTAATGATCCTGCTAAACGTCAGGCATTAATCGGTACCATTGAAGAATCCCATCAAAATCCAAACGAACTGGTCTTAATTCGCAAAGAAAATGGTAATTGCATTCATCTTGATGAAGATGGTTTGTGTGATATCCAGAAATCCTTTACCCACGCTTATTTACCACAATCATGTCAAATGTTTCCTCGTGATATTATCAATAAAAATACTTTACGTTTTGAGACTGCACATCTGTCTTGTCCAGGTATCATTGAATTGTTGGCTCGTGCAGATGCAAAGACGTTAATTGAAAACGAAAGTGCTTTGTACGGATCACAGGGGCTCGACATTATTAGTCAACTTTCCAATTCGATTCATCACTATATGGAAAGTATTTTTAAACTTGACGATATCTATTTAGGTTTAAAGCTCTATGCACTTTCTACGGTGATCGGTGAGATTATGCAGTTGGCCACAGAAGATACCTTGACCACTGAATTACTTAATAGTCGCTATCAATTATCACCTGAACAATTACATAAGAAATGGCAACAGTGGCGAGATGAATCTCACAATAAAGAATTTGAACGCGATAAAGCAGAAATTAAGAATTTCCTGCAAACCCTGGATACCGGGTTGATGGCAAAATACAAGCAAGCTTTAGAAGAGCGGTTCAAGATTAGTATTCCCAATATTAGCTTAACTAATTTTATCAAGTGGCGTGAACAGACTGAAATCGAGCGATACGAGCCTTTTTTTGAAAAATACATATATGTGAAATTTTTAAACCATGGTTTTCCATGGAATCCGATCCAGAGTAACCATGTGGCGACGTTTCTGGACTGCATGTTCGGACTGATCCTGTGTCATCATGTCATTACCGCCTATCATCATGCCAACCTGGTTGTTGATGAGGATATGCTGAAAAAGATTACCTATACCGTAGAAAAGATTAATGCAGATAATTTTGATAATTTCCGTTTAATCAGTGAAAAACCTGAACTATTGCAGATTAATAAATACAATTTATTCTTTACGCTACTGGTTTAGAAAGCCAGTTTTGCTATAAACTCTCCTCTTTTTTAACCTTCAGAAAAGGCGTTTACATTATGGGTCAACCATTTGTTGATATTTTAATGGGGCCAGCCTCCGATCTGTATGCAAACTTCTAGGTCAGCCGCGACGATTACCCAGGCGATAGAGGTCATTATGCAGGGTGGCGTAATTGCTTATCCGACGGAAGCTGTGTTTGGATTAGGTTGTGATCCAGATAATGAACATGCAATACAGGTTGTATTAGATTTAAAGCAACGTTCAGCAGATAAAGGATTGATTATTATTGCCTCTGCGGTAAAACAATTAGAGGCCTATGTTGATACGATTCCTGACGCGTTATGGCAAAGGGCGATTGCAACCTGGCCGGGCCCCGTGACCTGGTTAATGCCTGCACGTTCGTCAGTTTCACGGTTATTAACAGGTAAATATAAAACGATTGCGGTAAGAGTCACAGCGCATCCGATTGCGAAGAAGTTGTGTGAAGAGTTTGGCAAACCCATCGTATCGACCAGCGCAAACAAGACGAACCAACCGCCAGCGTTAACTGTAGAAGACGTATATGATCAGTTTCATGAACAAGTAAATTGTGTTGTCAGCGGTGAAGTGGATACTCAATCTAAGCCAAGCGTGATACGTGACTTAGCGAGCAATAAGGTGATACGAGGTTAGAGATGGCAGGAAACAGTGAACAAGTAAAAGACTATTTACTAGGTCTGCAGGACTCAATTTGTCAGGGACTGACAGCAGAAGATGGCAGTAAAGAATTTACTGAGGATGCCTGGCAGCGTAATGGCGGTGGTGGTGGCCGATCACGCGTGATGGAAGACGGAGATGTCTTTGAGAAGGCCGGTATTAATTTTTCGCATGTTTATGGAGACGGGCTACCCGCTTCGGCGACCGCTCATCGTCCCGAGTTAGCTGGCCGCTCATTCCAGGCGCTTGGCGTTTCATTAGTCATACATCCTCGTAATCCCTACGTCCCGACCTCACACGCCAACGTACGATTTTTTATTGCCGAAAAACCTGATGCCGATCCAGTCTGGTGGTTTGGCGGTGGGTTTGATATGACGCCGTATTATGGCTTTGAGGAAGACTGCCAGCATTGGCATCAAACCGCGAAGCAGGCCTGTGATCCATTTGGTGAAGAGGTCTATGCGCGTTATAAAAAATGGTGTGACGATTATTTTTATTTAAAACATCGTGATGAACCACGCGGAATCGGTGGTTTATTTTTTGATGACTTAAACGAATGGGGTTTCGATAAAAGTTTCGAGTTTATGCAAAGCGTTGGTGACAGTTATTTAAAGGCCTATCAGCCAATCGTCTCCAAACGTAAAGCCACCGAGTATGGTGAACGTGAACGGGATTTCCAGCTTTACCGACGTGGGCGTTATGTTGAGTTTAATCTGGTATACGATCGCGGTACCTTGTTTGGCTTGCAGACTGGAGGACGAACTGAATCGATCTTAATGTCGTTACCATCATTAGTTAAATGGCGTTACAACTGGCAACCTGAAGCTGGAACAAAAGAAGCTGAGCTTTACGAAAAATATCTTAAGCCTAAGGACTGGGTTTAATCTTCGCTAACTAAAACTCGGTTGTATTTACTGTTCTCTAATTGGCTCGATTACAACTTCAACCCGACGGTTTAAAGTTCTACCACGTTTTGTTGAATTGTCGGCGCGAGGTTTTTCTTCACCCATCCCATAATAGGCCAGGCGTTGTTCGATAATACCTTGATGACTTAAGTAAGTATGAACGCTTTTGGCGCGCTTAACGGATAATTTCTGGTTATAAGATTTAGAACCTGTGCTGTCGGTGTGGCCCACTAAACTCAAATGAGTTTTACCGTATTTTTTGACAATTTTGGCAATCTTGTTCATCGAGTCATGGAAACCGGCTTTGATCTTTGTTGAGTCAATATCAAAGGCGGTTTGTGCTGTCATGGTCACCACCAGGACATCATTGGGGAGTTTGTCGACGGTGATGTCGCCACTACGAATCTGATCCTGTAATTGTTTTTCGAAATCTTTTTTCTGGCTATCCATATAGCTACCGATGGCACCACCCGCGATACCACCCACAGCACCATATAAGATGGCTTTATTCTTTTTATTCTTTGTTGTTAAACCGGCCAGCACACCTACTGCGGCACCGATCATCACGCCCTTTTCAGCATCCGTGAACGGACGCTCATTGCCAAATTCATCGGTCGCGCAACCCACAAGCGAGAAGCAAACCAGACCGAATAAAAGAAAGTATTTTTTATACTGAATAAACTTCATGTGCTTGACCTCTATGTCATGGCAATTCATATCAACCGCGAAGATATGATTCAGATGTTAAGTTTGATTATTAAAAGACAAAATTGTTTTATTGAATATCTAGCCAATACTAGAGTCGACCAATCGGGCAGAAGGTTTAACTATTTGGGTGAATTAGAACGGTTGTGGTGGCTGTGGCTTTTATTACGGTTATTTGAACGGTTACCGCCACCCGATTTGCGCTTGTTATGGTGAGGGCGTTTTTTACGCTCTTCAAAAATAGGGGCTTTGGGGGTGATCAGATCTTCCTGGGTAATGCTTTGTACCGGTATCTTATGGCCAATGTATTCTTCGATCTCGGGTAAAGAAAATACGTACTCATCACAGGCGAAGCTGATGGCATCACCAGTGGAGCCAGCACGGGCGGTACGGCCAATACGATGGACGTAATCTTCGGCATCATTTGGCAGGTCGAAATTAATGACGTGGCTGACATCTGGTATGTGCAGGCCTCGTGCGGCAACATCAGTCGCCACCATGATGTCGATTTCACCCGAGGTAAAGGCGTTGAGCAGGCTAAGGCGTTTCTTCTGGGGAACATCACCGGATAGGACGGCGGCACTCAGATCATTGCCCTTCAGATACGCCATGATTTTTTCAGCCATGCGTTTGGTATTCACAAAAATGACCACCCGATGTGGATCATGATTTTTTAACAATCCAAGTAACAGTGGGATTTTTTCTTCTTTTGCTGGGTAAAAGACCAGTTCCTCGACCTTTTCTGCGGTGATCTGTTCAGGCTCGATAGAGACGTGTTTAGGGTTGTTCATGTGCTCATAGGCAAGTTCCTGCACCCGGTGAGACAGGGTGGCTGAAAACAGCATACTGAGACGGTCCTCTGGTTTTGGCATACGTCTGAGTAGATAACGTATATCCTTAATAAAACCAAGGTCAAACATCCGATCTGCCTCATCCAGAACCAGCACCTGCAAGGCTCGTAGGTCAAATACATGTTGTTTGAAATAATCGATTAAACGGCCAGGTGTGCCGATCAGGATGTCGACGCCCTGTTGAATATCGTTGCGTTGTTGTTCATAACCGGCGCCACCATAAGCCACTGCGATGCCAAAACCGATGGTTTTATTTAAGGCAACCGCATCTTTATGGATTTGTACAGCTAGCTCTCTCGTTGGTGCCAATATGAAGGCCCTGGGCTGGTTGGGTTTACGTCGTTCATTAGCCGGTTCATTAATCAGTTTGGCGAAACAAGCGATTAAAAAAGCAGCGGTTTTGCCCGTTCCCGTTTGTGCCTGACCGGCGACATCCTTTTGCTGCAGGGTCAGGGGTAAGGTCTCCGCCTGGATCGGCGTGCAGGCAGAAAAGCCTGATGCTTCAATACCTTGCAGCAGTTTTTCGGGAAGATTGAGTTGCTTGAACTGTACTTCAGATAGGTGGTCTTCTTGCATGGGCGACAGCATAACAGAATACCGCGTTGTCTGTGGGCTTGAAATGCATCTCATGTTAGGCTCAAATACACATATCGGGGCTTGGTTTTTACAAAAAGCCACCATATCGACTATTCTTGAGACATTGAACGGCGCTATGGAATAGTGCTCGGGGATAGGCCTGACTACTTTAGAGCGGGCGTATTTATTATTACATGATGGGAGAATCAACTTGAGCGAGAAAATCGTTTACGTAACAGACGACAGTTTTGATGCAGAAGTATTGCAATCGGATAGTCCAGTACTCGTGGATTATTGGGCTGACTGGTGTGGGCCCTGTAAAATGATTGCCCCCATCCTGGATGAGATTGCCGGTGAGTATGACGGTAAACTAAAAGTCGCTAAATTAAATATTGATGAGAATCCAGCAACGCCGCCTAAATTTGGTATACGCGGTATTCCAACCTTGATGATTTTCAAGGCGGGTGGTGTTGAGGCGACCAAAGTCGGCGCGGTATCCAAATCGCAATTAACGGCCTTTATTGACAGTAACTTATAATCCGACCATGTTCACAAAAGCCCCTAACCAGGGCTGGACGTGGGCAAAATTTGGTGTTAGATTTATTTTAAGTGGACACGATTCGTTCCACCTCCTTAAAAGAATATTAAAGTTAAATCATTCGTTTTCCGATAAGTGACAAACTACCTACCGGCAGAACTGTAAACCAAAAGCCCAGAATTTATATCAGCATTCAGAGATCGTAAATCTTAAAGTTAATTTATTAATCGTATAGCCGTCAGTATGTCGAGCTGTATTCACAATCCATAAATCACTTCTACAACCTAACAGTAAAAAAAAACCTATGAACCTCTCAGAACTAAAAGTTACGCCAGTAACTAAACTAAATGACATCGCAAATTCAATGGGCATTGACAATATGTCGCGGGCCCGCAAACAGGACATCATCTTTTCCATACTCAAGGCGCACGCCAAGAGTGGTGAAGATATTTACGGCGATGGGGTGCTCGAGATCTTGCAAGATGGCTTTGGCTTTCTGCGATCGGCAAATAGCTCATATCTTGCTGGCCCGGATGACATCTATGTGTCGCCCTCACAAATTCGCCGTTTTAATCTGCGTACTGGCGACACGGTCTCAGGCAAGATACGCCCACCCAAAGATGGTGAACGATATTTTGCGCTGTTAAAAGTTGGTGAGATTAACTTTGAGCCACCTGAGAATGCCAAGGGTAAAATCTTATTTGAAAATTTAACCCCACTGCATCCGAATGAGCGCCTGCCACTTGAGATGGGTAATGGCAGTACGGAAGATATGACCGCACGGGTCATTGATTTGTCGGCCCCGGTTGGTAAAGGTTCACGTGGTTTGATTGTCTCTCCGCCAAAAGCAGGTAAGACCATGATGCTGCAAAATATTGCGACCTCGATTGCTAACCGTAATCCAGAGGTTCATATGATGGTCCTGCTCATCGATGAACGTCCAGAGGAAGTCACAGAAATGGAACGCTCAGTGCGAGGCGAAGTCATTTCCTCAACCTTTGATGAACCGGCTAGTCGCCATGTGCAGGTTGCCGAAATGGTCATTGAAAAGGCCAAGCGCCTGGTTGAGCATAAGAAGGATGTCGTTATCTTGCTGGATTCGATTACCCGTTTAGCGCGTGCTTATAACACCGTGATTCCATCGTCCGGTAAGGTACTCACCGGTGGTGTTGATGCGAATGCCCTGCATCGTCCGAAGCGATTCTTTGGGGCGGCACGAAACATTGAAGAAGGCGGCTCATTGACGATCCTGGCCACGGCACTGATTGATACGGGTTCAAGAATGGATGACGTGATCTACGAGGAATTCAAAGGCACCGGTAACCTTGAAATCCACCTGGATCGCCGTATCGCCGAAAAACGTATCTATCCTGCGATTAACATCAATCGTTCTGGTACGCGTCGTGAGGAGCTGCTGACTAAATCGGATGAGCTGCAAAAGATGTGGATTATTCGCAAGGTCGTGCATGATATGGACGAGCTGGCCGCGATGGAATTTTTGATCGATAAGATGAAAGTATCTAAGACAAATAATGAATTCTTTGACTCTATGAAACGATAGGCAGCGGTAAGAAACGCTAGATAATAAAATCTATCTGATCTAAACCAGTGGCTGAATGACCGTGATGTCTTCAGCCTTTTGATTTTATGCCAGATAGCCGGCAGCCAAAATAGCTATTCTGGGTACAAGCTAATCCTTAAAAATAACTGAAATGTGAACGATTTCGTATTTTATTGATTTGTTAACTTTTGTTAACGATTTAGGTTATTAACAAATAGTTAATTATTTTAATATGTTACGTCCGTTAGTTAGCACAGACTTCATAAACCTCTCTAATTGTACGTTTTTTGACAATCCCCCACAAAAAGGCGAAGATCTAACCATAGCGTCATGACCTAACCAAATATTGGCGCTATGTTGTAGTCGGCAAAAGTGGCCAAAAGCTTCGTTACAGGAGCGGTCAGATTTGCAGGCCAGTATAATGTTTAATGGGGAGAGGTATATGACTCAGGTAACCGATCAGGACCCGATGGATTTTGATATTTGGATGAACATGGCGAAAGATGACCCGAGGCAATTCGAGTCAATGCGTATGGAAGCCATTGATGAAGTGATTGAATCGGCTCCAGCCGAACGGCAGATGCAACTACGTCGTCTTCAGTGGCGCATTGATATGGCGCGTGAACGAGCAGCTTCGCCGATGGCCGCGACGATTGCCATATCAAAAATGATGTGGGATGCATTTTATAACCTTAAAGATCATTACGAGGAGCTTTACGCTAAAGACAGCACACCAAGACGAACCCACGCCCCGCTTGAGTCTGCTCAGGTCATAGCATTTCGTCCACAGCTGGTTGAGGCTTAATACCCTAAAAGGCTCTCGATGGGGTCAGACTCCATTGAGATAGTCGTATAAATGCGACAATCCCCTATAAGGGAACATTTAACGCCCATATATCGTAAAAAGTGCCGATTTGGCTTGCGATCCAGTCCCTTTATTCAGTAGACTCTGCCGCCTTTATAGGCAGTGCCGTGCCAGACAATAGTGTTCGGGTGGCGGTGCAAAGGCAGCGAGGAAAAACCATGAAAGCAGATATTCACCCAAACTATGACGCCGTCACCGTGACGTGTAGTTGTGGCAACAGTTTTGAGACCCGTTCTACCGCGGGCAAGGCATTGAGCATTGAAGTATGTTCACAGTGTCATCCATTTTTCACTGGTAAGCAGAAGATCGTAGATACTGCTGGCCGAGTTGATAAATTCCGTCAGAAATACGGTATGAAGTAATTGCTCCATATCAGTTTTGACCTTCTCAAAAAGGCGCCTTATATAGGCGCCTTTTTGTTTGCAGGTCTTTTATCTAACCCGTTACTGGCGGCTTGTGAGGCCACGACATATGATGAAACCGCGCGCCTGGATAAGGTCTACGATGGCGATACTATCCGCTTAACCGATGGACGTAAGGTTCGGATTATCGCCGTTAACACGCCCGAAATGGCCTATAAAGAACGGCCCTCGCAGCCTCTCGCGGAAGAAGCATCCCAGGCCCTCAATCAGTTGTTTCAAGCCAGCAAGCTAGTCTATTTAAAATACGGTAAGGATCGTCGTGATCGATACAATCGTTATTTAGCACATGTTTTTACGGATCAGGGAAAGAATGTGGCCGCTGAATTGATTCGGGCCGGGCATGGGTTTGCGATCCTGGTGCCACCAAATGACTGGAAGTATGATTGTTATTTCAAACAAGACAGGCAGGCCTCGAACGAAAAAAGAGGTGTTTGGGCGCAGCCTCATTACCAACCCAGACAAGCTACGGATCTGGATCGGAAAATGACCGGTTTTCAGTTGGTTGAAGGGGGTGTAGATCGGATTGGTCAGGCTAAAAAATCGTTGTGGCTCGATTTGGCACCATTATTTTCAGTCAAACTGCAACGACACAATTTGAAGTACTTTGAAAATCAGCCGATAGAATCACTGATAGGAAAACGCATACGAGTAAGAGGTTGGGCCTCCTACTATTATGGCAAGCTGCGGATGACCGTTGGGCATCCGGCCATGATGGAAATTCTGGAATAACGAGATGACTGATAAAAATAACCAAAACGATAATACGGATGATTTTACACAGGCGGCGTTGGAGTATCACGCCAAACCGATTCCCGGGAAAGTCGGGACTGCGCTCACCAAACCCTGTGAAACCCAGGAAGAGCTGAGCCTTGCCTACACACCCGGAGTAGCCGAACCGGTACGAGCGATTGCGGCTGATCCAATGGAAGCCTATACCTACACAGCAAAAGGCAACACAGTTGCCGTTATAACTGACGGTACTGCCGTGCTTGGTTTAGGCAATGTTGGTGCATTGGCGGGCAAACCTGTGATGGAAGGAAAAGGCGTATTATTCAAGCGTTTTGCCGATATCGATGTTATCGATCTCGAAGTCACTGCTGATTCACCTGAGGCCTTTGTTGATACGGTTGTGAATGTGGCAAGTGGATTTGGCGGTATTAACTTGGAAGATATTGCGTCACCGCACTGTTTTTATATTGAACAGGCACTAAAGGAGCGTCTAGATATCCCAGTATTCCACGATGATCAGCATGGTACGGCTATTATTATTGCGGCGGCACTAATGAACGCCCTTGAATTACATGGTAAATCACTTGAAGACGTCAAAATTGTTTGCCTGGGCGCTGGCGCGGCGGCAATGGCCTCGATGCGGTTGCTGATGCGGCTTGGTCTTGCTAATGAGCAGGTTCGCATGGTGGATCGCACCGGTGTGATACACACACGTCGTGATAATTTGAACGAGCATAAACAGGAATTCGCTGGTGATTTCACTGAAGAAACGTTGGAAGAGGCGTTGGAAGGTGCTGATGTCTTGATCGGTGTATCAGGCCCCAACCTGGTTAGTTCACGAATGGTACAATCGATGGCCGACAAGCCGGTGGTGTTTGCTTTGTCGAATCCTGATCCTGAGATTTCCCCCGATCATGCTTTTGCATTGCGAGACGACTTAATCATGGCAACGGGCCGAAGTGATTATCCTAACCAGGTAAATAATGTACTGGGTTTTCCATTTATTTTTCGAGGTGCACTTGATGTGCGGGCTTCAGCGATCAATACGGCAATGGAAGTTGCGGCCGTTCATGCCTTAGCCAGTCTTGCCCATGCTCCGGTACCACAACAGGTGTTTAGTGCTTATCGCAAACAACAAGGCTCATTGTATTTTGGCCCGGAATACATCATCCCTACTCCATTCGATCCACGTTTAAAAGATTATGTGGCGACCGCAGTGGCAAAAGCCGCTGTTGATTCTGGAGTGGCACGAGCGCCCTATCCAAAACATTACCCGCCGATTGCTAGCTAAAACTAAAATTAATAGGGGTCAGAGACGGAAAAAAAATTAGGGTCAGAGACGTATTTTTGAATTATTATAATTTACTAGCCAAAAATACGTCTCTGACCCTAATTTTTTTTCCGTCTCTGACCCCTATTAATTTTCTTCATTAAGTAATATTTCAAGATCAGCCAGGTCTGCGCGTTGCATGGGTTTACCGTCGACTGTGCTAAGCGGTTTTATTCCGTGTTGTTTATTTGAAAATACCACCACTTCGATCTTTTGTTGTTCGGCAAAAAAAACAATGCACGGGTAATAGACGTAGTTGTCCTGGCCGATACGCAGGCGCTTGTCCTGGTTTTCAAACGGAATGTTGTTGTTTAACAGCAGCAGGCTGACTTCTTCGTAGGTATTACTGTAAACATGCAAGTTAACCGCGGTATTGGTATCAGCCGTTCCGGTCAATACCGGCCCAACTAAACGCGGTTTAAAGTTTGAAAAAAATTGCATGGCATCATAGGCAATCTCACGAAGTTTTTTTAAGGTTTGTGGCTGGTCTTCAGATCGAAACAAACGCTGATATTCTGCCAGTGCTTGTTCAATTTCAATATTGGTCGGCAGGTTGCGGGTATCGTGCGCATCTAAATGTTCAGCTGCCTTGCGTTTGGCCATGGCAAAGTCGCGGCTACCCGATTCAATCAACACTCGCGCCGCTTCCTGGGCAAGTCTTTGTCGCATTTGTTGTTCGTTTTTGTTGCGTGACATGAATTTGTTTAGAAGATATCTCTTGTGATGTCAGTACTTGGGTCAATATTATTTGAAGGATTATTCAGATCATCGTTGGCAATTTGATCTTCTAATAAGTACTCAAAAATAGCGTCAGGATCCGTGGCGGTAGTTAGTTGACCTGATTTCGAATTAATGCGCACAGAAACAATATGAGGGGGTTGTACAAGTGGAATCTCTGGTTTGTTTTTTAAGACATTGCGCATGTAATGAATCCACATAGGGAGAGCAGCAACTGCACCAGTTTCACGATTGCCGAGTGGTTTAGGATTATCAAACCCTACCCAGGCAATGGTCACCGTATTCGCATTAAAGCCAGAGAACCATGCGTCGCGTTGATCATTAGTGGTTCCGGTTTTGCCGGCTAAATCATTACGGCCTATGACCCTGGCCCGAACACCTGTACCACGTCTGATAACGTCACGCATCATGCTGTTTATAAAAAAGGAGGTTTGCGGGCTTAAGACTCTAGGTGCCGGTTTGAGTGCAACAGGGCCTTCCTGGAACTCAAGTTCCCGCTGAATGGTATCTTCAAGCGTAAATTGTTCATCACCCGCAACCAGAAATGCCTGTAAGGTGTCTTGTTGTACTGGGACGACCGGCGTGTCTTCAAAGACCTGTGCTTCAGGTTCGCTAGTGTTTTGTTCTGAATGCGCGGCGGCTTCTGCTTTCTCTTTTTCAGCCTCGGCTTTTGCTTCGAGTTCATCGCTACACTTGGCGCAAACTTTGGCTACATCCGTCAAATAAATAATCTTGCCATCAGGGCCTTCAATATAATCGATTAGATAAGGCGTCACTCGGTAGCCGCCATTGGCAAAGACAGAATAACCGGTGGCTAATTCCAGTGGTGTTAATGTACCACTGCCTAATGCCAGAGATAGATCGCGTGGTAGCTTGGCATTTTCAAAACCGAACTGGCGTGCATACCTTACCGCATAACCAATACCGATATCACGCAACAATCGAATCGAAACGAGGTTACGCGATTTGATCAGCGCTTTGCGCAGCCGGGTTTCGCCGTAGATTTTTCCGGTGTAATTTTCCGGGCGCCAGGTATCTTCCAGCCCGGGGGCATCAAACACGACCGGTGCGTCGTTAATAATACTGGCAGGGGTAAAACCTTTGTCGATCGCTGCGGAATAAATAAAAGGCTTAAAACTTGAGCCGGGTTGACGTTTGGCCTGAGTCACACGATTAAATTTACTTAAATTGAAATCGAAGCCACCCACTAATGAGTCAATGGAACCATCCACCGGATTAATAGAGATCAAGGCGCCTGAGACTTTCGGGACCTGAGCCAGCCATGAGCAAGCTTCCGTTTTACCTGGGGCAACATAAATGACGTCGCCAACTTTAAGAATGTCAGAGATTTTTTTAAGCTCAGGACCCAGGTGGTTATCATCAATATAACGACGTGCCCAGTTAACATGATCCCAGGGTAGGTAGGCCACCCGGCCGCTTTGTGTATAAGCGTAGGCGGTTTGTTGCTGTTCGGTTTCTTCATTCTTATCTTTGTCGATAGCAAACACAATGGCCGCTTCCAGATTTCCGATGCTGTCGATCTCACTCAAGGCCTGTTGCCAGTAGTCCAGGTCTTCCAGTTCTACTTCTTTATCAAGATCGATGTGCTGTAAATGACCGCGGTAGCCATGGCGGCGATCATATTCCAGCAATGCGGTTTGCAGTGCTGAGTTGGCGGCGTCCTGTTTGTCTTTCTGGATGGTTGTATAAACTTTAAAGCCACCCGATAAGGCTTCTTTGCCATAGCGTTCCAGCATTTCACTGCGGACCATCTCTGCGATGTACATTGCGTCGACTTCAATCGCCTGGCCATGTAAATCAGCTTCGTCTTCTTCACCTCGTGCGAGCATGTATTCGTTTTCTGTAACGTATTCGAGATCGAACATACGTTTTAAAACATAGTTATTGCGTCGTTCGGTAGCGCGTTCCGGATCGGCAACCGGGTTGTAACGTGAAGGGGCTTTCGGTAAACCGGCTAACATCGCAGTTTGGGCCAGACTTAATTCAGCCAGTGGTTTCCCATAATAAACTTGTGAGGCCGCCGCAAAACCATAGGCGCGATTACCAAGAAATATTTTATTTAAATACAGGGCCAGGATGTCTTCTTTGCTGAGTTCTTTTTCGATCTTCAGGGCCAGGAAGATTTCATTCATTTTACGCAGATAGGTTTTTTCGCGACTTAGGAAAAAGTTTCGTGCCACCTGCATGGTGATGGTGCTGCCGCCTGAACGTTTTTCACCCCCGCTCATTACCAGCTCAAGTGCAGCGCGTAATATACCTTTATAGTCCACTCCAGGGTGTTCAAAGAAGCGATCATCTTCCGCCGCCAGTACCGCATTTATAAGCTGTTGCGGGAATTCTTCGTATTTCATTGGCGAGCGTTTCATCTGGCCAAATTCATTAATAAGCTCTTTATCCTGGGTATAAACTCTTAATGGCACCTGCAAACGGACATCTTTGAGCGTATCGATATCGGGTAATTTCGGGTTTAAATAGAGGAATAAACCATACACGGTGAGGACGGCAAGCAGGCCTAATACGACGAAAGTGCTTGTTCCATAAAGGAATAATTTTTTTATGACGGGTTTCACGCGGTTACTAATCTAGTCTGTAGCTTTCTGTTTATATACCGATAGGACATCAGAGCAAGCGAGTATATCCGCTTTGAGTCACAAAACACCACGAATGGTTTGTATTTACTTATTATTTGACCTATAGTTGACTACGGTAGTTAATGTAATTATACATATATGTGATCTAACCCCCGGGGATATAAGAGAAAAAACATGGGCCTAGGCGACCTATTTAAACCCAAAAACCCACCGGTATTGGGACTGGACATCTCTTCCACTGCAGTTAAGCTCCTGGAGCTTGGGCGCAGCGGAGACCGTTTGCGTGTGGAATCCTATGCGGTTGAGCCGTTGCCACCTAACTCAGTGATTGAAAAGAATATTTCTGATGTTGAGGCGGTGGGTGAAGCGATTAAGAGAGCGGTAAAACGTTCGGGATCTCGTTCACGATTTGCCTGTGCGGCGGTCGCTGGATCCGCAGTGATTACCAAAATAATTTCGATGCCTGCTTCGTTATCTGAGGACGAAATGGAGCAGCAGATTGAGCTCGAAGCGGACCAATACATCCCCTATCCATTAGAAGAGGTTAATCTCGATTTTGAAGTGATTGGGGCTACTGAAAATGACCCTGAGCGAGTCGATGTGTTGTTAGCGGCTTCTCGCAGTGAAAATGTTGAAGTACGGATGGCGGCGATTGAAATGGCGGGCTTAAAATCTCGCATCATCGATGTTGAGGCCTATGCGATGGAAAATGCCTTCAACTTGCTTGCACAGTCGATTCCCGATCAAGGCATAGATCAAACCGTGGCCGTGATTGATGTTGGCGCGACGATGACCACGCTCAATGTGTTGAGTGATCTAAAGACTATCTATACCCGTGAACAAGTCTTTGGCGGCAAGCAGCTAACCGAAGAAATTCAGCGTCGATATGGTCTATCTTATGAGGAAGCTGGCATGGCGAAACGCCAGGGCGGTTTGCCTGATAACTATGAACCTGAAGTTCTGGAGCCCTTTAAAGAAGCCATGGCTCAGCAAGTCAGTCGTTCATTGCAATTTTTCTTTTCTTCCAGTCAATACAATCAGGTTGACCATATTTTACTGGCCGGAGGAAGTTCGATGATTCCGGGCATTGATGAAATGATTGCAGATAAGCTAGGTGTGCATACTTCAATCGCCAACCCGTTTACTCATATGGTGATTGCATCTAGAGTTAAGGCTCAGAGTCTAAGTAATGATGCCCCGGCATTAATGATAGCAACCGGATTGGCCATGAGGAGCTTTGACTAATGGCAAAGATTAATCTACTCCCCTGGCGGTCGGAGCTACGCAAAGAGCAGCAGCGTCAATTTCTAACGATATTAGGTTTGTCTCTTGTGCTGGTAGTGGTCGGGATCCTTGCCGTGCACCTGCAATATTCGCGGTTGATTGGTAAGCAAGAAGATAGAAATGCCTTTTTAACGAAACACATAAAGAAGGTTGAGGCGGAAATCAAAGAGATTGATGCATTGGCGGATAAAAAAGATCGCTTATTGGCGCGTATGGAGATCATTCAAAAATTACAGCGTAACCGTCCTGAGATGGTACGGTTGTTTGATGAGCTTGTAAGGGTTCTTCCGGAAGGAGTGCATCTAAGCAAACTTAAACAAACGAATCGAGATTTAAAAATGGATGGTATTGCCCAGTCAAATGCACGGGTGTCTGCCTTTATGCGTAACATTGATGATTCTGACTGGTTGGCTGATCCGAAACTCGAAGTTATTGAAGTGGGCAAAAAAGAAAGTACGCGCAAGTTTTCCTTACATGCAAAACAGTCATCTAAAGCAGATTCCATTGATGATGTGGATGCGGCAGCAAAACAAAATAATGCAGGTAGGAAGAAGTGAAAGATATTGATTTAAATAATCTTGACTTGAGTAATATTGGTGCCTGGCCGACGGCCGTGAAAATAGCCCTGATTGTTATTGTCTCAGCAGCGGCAGCGATTGGTGGTTTCTTCCTTGTTATTCAGGGGCAAATTGAAAAACTTGAACGTGTTGAAAAAACTGAGCTTACACTCAAAGCCGATTTTGAAAGTAAACAAGCGAAAGCCGTTAATCTGGAAGCATATAAGCAACAGTTAACTGAAATAGAAGAATCCTTCGGTGCGATGTTACGGCAATTGCCGAGTAAGACCGAGGTTGAAGGATTATTGGTTGATATTTCCCAAACGGGTTTAGCTAGCGGTATAGAGTTTCAGCTGTTTAAGCCGCAGGGTGAACAATTTATTGAGTTCTATGCTGAGTTACCGATAAAAATGAAAATGACGGGTGGATATCATGAGTTTGGTAATTTTGTGAGTGGTGTTGCTGCACTACCCAGGATTGTAACCTTACACGACATATCCATTGTCGAGGATAAAAAATCTCAGCAATTGACCATGGAAGTTACTGCTAAAACCTATCGTTATTTAGACGATACGGAAATTCAAGAACAGAAGAAAAAATCTAAAAAGAAAGGTAGACGTTAAGCGACTGTCAAAAGTTAGTTATGATGATGAAGAGTCAACAATTTAGTAAATATATCTTCAAGCTGTTAATGCTTGGTGCATTCATTGCGGTATTGTCAGCATGTAGCTCACAAAAACATAGTGATCTGGATGCTTATATAGAGGATATAAAACAGAAGACTAAAGGCCGCATCGAGCCTTTACCTGAGGTTAAGACCTACGAGTCAGAAGTATACGGTGCATCAGAACTGCGTGATCCATTTACGCCTTATGAAGATGAACCTTCTGAAGAGTTAGCCGAACCAGGCTTGACACCCGATCAAAATCGATCTCGTGAAGCACTGGAGGCATTTCCATTGGATTCGCTGTCATTTGTCGGGCATTTAGAACGTGATGGAAATTTATGGGGCTTAGTTCAGGCACCGGATGATTCCATTCATCGTGTATCAGTTGGGAACCACCTGGGTAAAAACTATGGTGAGATTCTTAATATCAGTGAATCAAATATTGTATTAAAAGAAATTATTCCTAACGGCTCGGGCGGTTGGGTAGAACGCGAGGCATCACTCGCGTTAACAGAGTAAAAGTCAGGAGATTACCATGAAGACGGGTATGCAAAACATATTGAATACGTATTACCGGCTAATGTCGGTGTTGGCCATATGTGTTGTAAGTCAATTTGCCGGGATAGGTTTAGCTAATGCCGCATCGACACTTGATGACATTACGTTTTCGACAATTGCCGGGGAACAGCTTGAGGTGACCCTGCATATGTCAGGAGATGTACCAGAGCCAGGTAGCTTTACAATTGATAACCCAGCACGTATTGCATTAGATCTTCCCGGTACGACCAATAATGTAAAAGATTCTACCATGGATGTGGGTGTCGGATTGGCGAGAACCATTAAAACCGTTGAGGCTGGTGGTCGTACAAGAGTTGTCATCAATCTAGCAAGGCTAACCCCTTACAATGTTGAAAAACGTGGTGATAAAATAATTGTAAATCTGGGAGATACAGCGAGTTCATCATCCGTTGCCTCGTCTTCATCAGCTGGAAGTAGAAATCTAGTACCAGTGAGTGGCGGTGGAAATACCGTTCAAGATGTGCAGTTCCGTCGAGGTTCTGCAGGCGAAGGTCGTATCGTTATCACAGTTTCTAATCCGAATACCGTCATGGATATGATGCGTCGTGGCGATCAGGTAATCGTTACCTTGCAAGATGTCGTTTTACCGGAAAAACTGGAACGTCGTCTTGATGTGCTCGATTTTGGTACACCAGTACGTACGGTGGACGCTTTTAAACATGGCAAAGATGTTCGTGTTGTGATGAGTGCGGCGGGTGTGTTTGAGCATCTAGGTTATCAGTCAGATAACCGAATCACTTTAGATGTTAAAAAGTTCATTAAACCCAAAGAAACCCTCGCAAAGAAAAAGAAAAAAGAATATGTCGGCGAGCGGCTTTCACTTAACTTCCAAAACATCGAAGTTCGAGCAGTTCTACAGTTAATTGCAGATTTTACTGGTGTTAATATGGTCACTAGTGACGCGGTTACAGGTAATGTTACTCTAAGACTGAAAAACGTTCCCTGGGATCAGGCGCTGGATATTATTCTTAAGACCAAAGGTCTTGATAAACGTCAAAAAGGTAATGTGATGTTGGTTGCACCGACAGCCGACCTGGCAGCACAAGAAAAGTTAGAGCTTGAGGCACAAAAACAGGTTATTGAGCTTGCCCCGGTTATCAGTGAAACCATCCAGGTCAATTATGCCAAGGCCAGTGAGTTAGTGCCTATTCTGGAGGCGAAAGGCAATTCACTCATGTCTGAACGTGGTAATGTTGCTTTTGATGAACGAACCAATAAGATTCTTATTCAGGATACTTCGAGTAATATAGATGCAGTGGTTGCATTAATCGAAGAACTTGATGTAGCCGTACGTCAGGTGCTGATCGAATCCAGGATTGTATTGGTCACCACCAACTACACACATGATTTGGGTGTTAAGTTTGGTGTATCGACGGAACGCTCTTCTGGTAATAATTCAATTGGTTTATCTGGTAGTTTAGGCGATGCACAAACTGCCGCAACCGGTAACGCGCCTCAAGGTGGAAATTCACCAACTCGTTTAAATGTTGATTTGCCTGCTACGGGTGCTGTTGGTGTGATTGGTCTGGCGTTAGCAAAGCTTCCGTTTGGTACATTGTTGGATCTTGAGTTGTCTGCTGCCGAGGCGGAAGGCCAGACGGAACTGATTTCGAGTCCGAAGGTCATTACCTCAAACCAGCACAAAGCCAAGATCTTAACCGGTAATGAGATACCTTATATTACTGAGCAGATTGCGAATGGTGTCACGACAACGACCGTCACCTTTAAAGAAGTGTTATTAGAACTCGAGGTGACGCCGCAGATTACGCCTGATGACCGGATCAATCTGGATCTAATGGTGAAAAAAGATTCGGCTGATTTTGCTAACGAAGTGCAGATCGGGGGACAATCAGGTGGTCCTCCTATAACCCGTAATCAGGTTGATACGCGTGTTCTGGTCGATAATGGTGAGACCATTGTTCTTGGTGGTGTTTATGAACAAACTAAATCACATCTCGTTACTCGGGTACCATTATTAGGTGAGATTCCATTAATAGGATGGTTATTCCGAAATACCTCTGAAGAAGATGATAAATCAGAATTACTGATCTTTGTTACGCCGAAAATTGTTAAGCAGGATATAACAATTTAATTGCATATTATAAAACCTCCCTCATGCCTGGTCATGAGGGAGGTTTTGTCGTTTATGAACCCGCACTTTCTTTGCTACTATAAGCTATGAATCCAGGACAAAGCATATTTTTGGTAGGCCCAATGGGGGTAGGCAAAACGACCATTGGGCGCCAACTTGCCAAATTACTAAATTATGAATTTGTCGATAGTGATCATGAAATTGAGGCAAAAAGTGGTGCCTCAATACCCTGGATTTTTGATGTAGAAGGCGAGGAAGGCTTTCGTCAGCGCGAACAAAACATGATTGACAGCCTTACTCAAAAATCAAAAATTGTCCTGGCTACAGGAGGTGGGGCAGTCGTTAAAGAGGAAAATCGACGGGTTCTTCAGGATCGAGGAATTGTTGTTTATTTGAAGGCCGATGTGGAAGAATTGTTACGCCGTACTGCACATGATAAAAACAGACCATTACTGCAGACGGATGACCCGAGGGGAACTCTTGGTGCTTTAATTGCTGAGCGTGAACCCTGGTATTTGGAGGTGGCGGATATCGTATTTGATACCCAGCGTAAAAATAGCAGTGCCACGGCCAATATATTACTTAAACAAATTAATAAGCTGGACTAACCGACTATAATTGATAAGCCGGTTTCCACGCAGAATTTACTTATATTATAATAGTTCAATTCATAAGCAACCCAACAGATAACCACTATCCAAATGCAAACATTGAATGTCGATCTTGGAGAACGTAGCTACCCGATATTTATCGGCAAGGATCTATTACGTCAGACAGAATTAATCGAGCCCTATGTAATTGGCCACCAGGTGATGATTGTCAGTAATGAAACCATTGCGCCTCTTTATCTTGAGAAGGTTAAAAATACATTCAGTCAATATGAAGTACATACCTGTATTTTGCCTGATGGAGAACAGTATAAAAATCTGGAAGTAGTCAATCAGATTTTCGACGCCCTGCTTACGAATCGATTTGAACGAAAATGTACACTGGTTGCTCTCGGCGGCGGTGTTATTGGTGACATGACGGGTTTTGCTGCGGCGACGTATCAACGAGGTGTAGCCTTTATTCAAATCCCGACAACCTTATTAGCGCAAGTCGATTCCTCTGTTGGAGGTAAGACCGGGGTAAATCATGAATTAGGTAAAAATATGATTGGTGCCTTTCACCAGCCGCAATGCGTGATCGCCGATACCGATACACTGGATACTCTGGATGATCGTCAATTAAGTGCAGGCATTGCTGAGGTGATCAAGTATGGCCTTATCCGCGATAAAGAATTTTTTACCTGGCTTGAAACCAATATGCAAAAACTATTAGCTCGAGATCCAGCAGCCCTTGCCTATACGATTGAGCGTTCGTGTCAGAATAAGGCTGAAGTGGTTGCTGAGGATGAGAAGGAAGGTGGGGTTCGAGCAACCTTAAATCTTGGTCATACCTTTGGGCATGCGATAGAAGCTGCAACTGGTTATGGCAATTGGCTCCATGGGGAGGCGGTCGGAACCGGTATGTTAATGGCTGGCGATCTGTCATGTAGAATGTCAATGCTAACCGAGGCGGACGTTCATCGCATTGATAACATTATTGATGCGGCGCAGTTACCTACGCGATCACCTAGCAAAATGGATTATGATGTGTTTATGAAATATATGTCGGTTGATAAAAAAGTTGAGGCCGGTGCGATACGATTTGTTTTACTTAAGGCTATTGGTAAGTCAGTCATAACGTCAGATTATGATCCAGCGTTATTGAGGCAAACCATTACTGCCCATCACGCCAATACTTGATATGTCAAAATTAGCCCCCTATGCTGCTACGGATTCCAGCTCTCGCGGTCGGCGTCATGATGAACCGGGCCCAAACTATCGGTCAGAATATCAGCGCGATCGGGATCGCATTGTACATTCTTCCGCATTTCGTCGCTTAGAATACAAAACACAGGTCTTTGTAAATCATGAGGGCGATATGTTTCGCACTCGCCTGACACACTCTATTGAAGTAGCACAAATTTCGCGTTCAATCGCTCGCATTTTAAATTTGAATGAAGATTTATCTGAGACCATCGCATTGGCTCATGATCTGGGGCATACACCGTTTGGTCATGCTGGTCAGGATGCGTTAAACGCCTGTATGAAAGATTACGGTGGTTTTGAGCATAATTTGCAGTCATTACGCACGGTCGATGAGTTAGAACAAAGTTATGCTGATTTTTCCGGTCTTAACCTGACCTTCGAGTCGCGAGAAGGCATTTTGAAGCATTGTTCTGCTATCAAGGCAAAAGAATTAGGTGATGTTGGGCAACGGTTTCTTGAAAAACAGCAACCCAACCTGGAAGCGCAGGCTGTCAATCTGGCCGATGAGATCGCCTATAACAATCATGATGTCGATGATGGACTACGTGCAAAGTTAATTAGTATTGAACAATTAAATGAAGTGGCCTTATTTAATGCACAATTTACTGTCGTTAAGTCTTTATATCCAAAACTGGAAGGACGTCGACTGGTTCATGAGACCATCCGTCGAGTCATCAATGTATTAGTTGTTGATCTGATTGAGACCAGTCAGGCCCGCTTAAAAGAAGCAGCACCTAAGTCAGTCGATGAAGTACGTCAGCAAGGCCTGGCGTTGATCGGATTTAGTGACGAAATGAGAGAACAGAGTTTGCAGCTGAAGCGTTTCCTGCGCAAAGAATTATATCGGCATTACCGGGTACACCGAATGTCGAATAAGGCAGATCGAATCATTCGTGATTTATTTAAAGGCTTTATGAGCGACGTGCATTTATTGCCGCCTGAACAGCAAAAAACGGCATCGGATTACGAACATGATGATGGTATGCATGGGCGCGCACTGGCTGTAGCCGATTACATTGCCGGGATGACTGACCGCTATGCGATTCGAGAGCATAAACGAATATTCGATCCCAATGAGCTAACGTAATTACGTCTGGCGATCATAATTTGACGCATATTGCCGGGATAAGTTTGTGGGCTAGCACTATATTCTGGATTCAATCTGATTAATGCAGCTAATTTTCTTATTATATGCTATTTATTAATAGGTTAAGATAGCTGTTGAGAAAACTATTTTAACCTATGCGCGTATATATGCAGACAGTCAATGACCATGCGGAGAAAAAGCCGAGGTTTTACCAGCTGGTATTGCAGGAGGATTTAATTAATGGCTGGACTTTGGTGCGTGAGTGGGGCAATCAAGGCTCTGCCGGTCGGGTGAAAAAAGATCATTTTCCTTCTAGAGATGATGCAGTAACGGCTTTGCTTAAAGTGCGTGATACCCAGGTTAAACGTGGTTTTAAGGTGGTCTATATGCGAGGTGACGATATTACATGAGTAGTTACAGCACCGACGACTTACAACGGCTAGAACCGAGTTATCTAAAAAACTACGGCCTGCTAGAGGCCCCTTTCTCTTCTGCACTACAAGATAAATTTATGTTCCTCGATGCAGAGCGCGCGCAACGCATTAACATGCTACAACATATGGTTCGCTTCAGTAATCTATTGTTAATCGTTCAGGGGCCAACGGGCGTTGGCAAAACAGCATTGATGCATCGCTTCAGGCAGACCGCTGAAGACGATTGGCAGGTTTGTGAAATTGCTGCCAATACGATGATTGATGCAGAACAATTATTATTTCAGGCCGCTCAGGGTTTTGGTGTTCGACAACTTCCGCAAGATGCCAGCGAATTGCAAGAAATGTTATATGCCAAAGTGGCAACGTTTCACCACAACGATCAAATACCCATCTTGATTATTGATGATGCACATGAGTTACCAAAAGATGCGTTATTAGCTATTTTTAATTTAGCCGATGCCTATGTAAACGACGTTAATTTATTACGTATTATTTTATTCTGCGAGCCACAGATTGAAAAAATTATTAACAGTAAAGATGTAAAGTCATTACGTGAGAGAGTTACTCATACCATGGAAGTGCCACCATTTGATGAGGCTGCAACAGCAGAATATTTAAAACATCGATTGGCGGTCGCTGGTTTTAATGGCGGTTCGCCCTTTACTCCAAAGATCGTTAAAAAAATATATCGGGGTTCAAATGGTATCCCGGCCAAGATTAATGATCTTGCCCATGAATATTTAAAGCAAGGTGATGATAACTCCGAGCCACAAATTGATTCACCAGAAGAGATGGTTATGGAAGTAGAAGAACGAAAACAGGCAAAACCATTTGTATTTATTACTGCATTGGTTATTTTAGTTGCTATGGTGCTGGTCTTTCAGGATGAAATTAACAGTATCTTCGAATCGAATGACGCTGAACCCATTGTTGCATTGGTTGATGAAGAGGTGGTAATAGAGCCTGCTGAAAATAATTTTGACTCAAAGGTAGTTAACGTCGAAGATTCAGATAAACCACAAATTAGTAAAGAACTCGATATAAAAGAAAAAATCATATCATTATCAGATGATAAAACGGCTGTTAAAAAAGAGACTGAAGGTGTAACGGAACAAAGCCGGAAAGAAGTATCTGAACAAGGTACGTTGGCTTTGGCTAATAACGTCGAAACTAGCGAAGCAACCCAACAACCAATACCTGCTGAGTCATCACCCGCTCCGGTGGTTCCACAAATAACTTCAATATCGCCAAACCCGGTTCCCATTAGTCATGAACAACAAACGGTAACCATTGCTGGTCAGGGATTTAGTGCAGACAGTCAGGTGATGATCAGCTGGACGGAAAAAGAAAAACAGCTTAACTCATCGCAAACGAAATTTGTTAGTGACAATCAGATACAAATTGCGATTACCGTTGGTATGAATGAAGATGACTGGGGTTTGAAGATTAATAATCCTGGCGCGGGCGAATCAAATGCCTTTAGTTTTAAAGTCGCGGATACTCAAATTGATGAAGGTTATCGAAAAGACAAATGGTTATTAGCACAAAATCCAACTGGTTTTACGTTACAGTTATTTGGTACCAATAAAAAAGAAAATGCAGATGAATTTATAAATGAGCATAAAATTTCTGATAAGGCAGGCTACTTTTACACCAAGAATAAAGGCCAGGATTGGTATAGCGTTGTCTACGGTCAGTATAGTGATCAAACTCAGGCAACGTCAGCAGCGAAGGCACTACCAAAATCTCTGAAAAAGATTAAACCCTGGGTGCGTCGACTAGATGATATACAGGCAAACATTAACGCTAATCGTAAACTTAAAGTCGCAAGTAAGCCAAAGCCGAAGGTAAAACCTAAACCAACAACGACCGCAAAATCATCTACGTTAGCTTCAACAGCTAAAAGTCCTACTGATCAGGCATGGTTATGGAGTCAGGACCCAAGTAAATTTACCTTGCAACTGTTAGGTGCCCGACAATCGAATAGTATTAAAAAGTTTTTACGTAAATACACCGATTTAAATGGTAAAGCCGTTTATTTCCATACACGCCATGATACGCGTGACTGGTACACAGTTGTTTATGGAGTTTATCCCGATCGTAGTCAGGCCGCCAAGGCCATAAAAAGGTTACCGAAAGAACTGCAAAAAGCCTCCCCCTGGATTCGCAGCTTTGGCAGTATCCATGCGGAGCTGGATCGGGCTGAGTAAAGATCTTATTTCTTTTTACATAATTATATTATTTATTTTTCACCCTTATAAACCTTACTTTAATAAAGACTAGCAGTTCACATTTTGCACGTTTCTTTTTTTAAGTCTTTCATGAGTTGGGTAAACTCAGCTTATTAATTACATAAGCATTTCTTAATCGTATTTGATTTAACAACTTTACAAAGTCGCCCGGGGGCATGTTATGGAAGCAGTAATCAAGGGATTCTTTCGCTTATCTTTTTCAGTCATATTCACAACCCTTCTTTTTATTAATAGCAGTCATGCACAAATTGGGGATTTGATAGCAGATTATCCGGGATATAAAGCAGGCCGCTTTGTACATGATCCTGCTAGAAATCGTGTTTATGCATCAATTACTGATCAGAATACGGTGCTCATTATAGATACAGCGACCAATTCTATAACGAATCAGATTGCTGTTTCTCCAGGACCACACGGAATGGCTATGTCGGCTGACAACACTATTCTGTATGTGGCAAGTTCAATTAACCCAGTGATTGAACAAATAGATTTATCAACGCTTACTTTAATGTCGAATCTGATTTCCGCTCCCGAACCTGTTTTTTCTATTGCAGTTAAAGATAATTATTTATACGCAACGCCTGTGAGTGCATCAGGCCTGGGTATTATGTTATTTGATCTGGCTTTAAATTTACTAATGACCCAGGATTCTTACGGCCTGCAGATTGGAGCGAATTCGTTATTAGAAATTGATGTAGCTAGTTCAAAAATGTATTTTGCCAATACGGGTATTTCACCCGGAACACTCGCCGTTTTTGACATTAGTAACCAGTTTCCTCAACCAATCCAGCAAAACCCTCCCGGCTCATTGGGTAGTGATGGTCAGGATTTGGCATTGACCGGTGATGGGGTGTTTGTTTCCTATGTTGCGGCAGGAGGTAACACTCAGGGGCAATACGAGGTTCAGAAGCTTGATACAAATAGCCTGTTCTCAGTTGGTTCATTTGCCGTGGGCGCCGATCCCAGTAAGATGGACTATAGTCCCGATGGCCTAACGGCCTTTATAGTAAGCGGACCTGGTAGCATTGAATACTTCGATGCAGCTAATTTCATAGTTCAAGGGAGCATTGTTACGCCCCCATTTGAGGCTAATGAGATCTCTGTTGATGCGGAAAGTGAAAAGTTGTATGCCTCTTTTGATAGTGGCATTCAGGTCTTTTCGGCAGTTAACCTGATAACACCGATAAGCGCAGTATATTTCCCAGACTATGCCTTGCAAACCTGTTTTATGGAACAAGTTACACAGAATAACTGGCAGTTTGCAGAAGAAGTGACATCATTAGAATGCAGTGGGCGTGGCATCTTAGATATTTCTGGTATAGAGATGTTGCCTCGATTACAAAGTCTGGACGTTAACAGTAATAATATTCAATTCATTTCATTACTACCGGTAACACCTTCGTCTTTGCAGTCGCTAGATATTAGTAATAATAATATAAACAATATTACTTTCTTGCAGGACTTTCCAGGTTTGAAAAAACTCAATATCGGCGATAACCCAATTGATATGTATTCATTATACCCATTGTCCGAGCTGAGAGGTTTAACGAGTCTTGGTGTCGCTGGCCTGGCCATTGATAATTTAGGGTTGTTGCCACTTTATGATCCCAATACTGGTAGCCCATTTGACATAGTCAAACTTGATTTAAGTCGAACACCGCTGTTGAATCTTTTTGGTATTGAACAGTTTACAGGATTGAGTGAACTTGATATCTCCAACACTCAAATACAGAGTTTAACTTCATTAAATTGGTTAACAAATTTAAGAAAAATTGCATTTGAAAACCTAAATGCGGTCAATTTGTCTTCGTTACAAACGGTCATCGGATCCAACCCTGAATTGACACACATAAATTTTTCAGGCATTCAAATTGATGATTTAAATTTGCTCTCTTTTATCAATAATTCCACTGGGCAACCACTTAACTTAATTGAACTGCAATTAGCACGAACAGGTATTCATGATATTAGTCAATTAAGTAGTTTAGTTAATTTACAAGTTGTTAATTTAGCAGCTAATGATATCGAAATTTTATCCCCGTTAATGACTCACACTAATATCACTCATTTAAATCTGTCAGGTAACTATAAAATAAACAGTTTTGAAACTTACGAAGTGATCGGGAATAACATTGGTATTACCAACTTATACCTTGAGGATCTTCATATCGGGGATATAAATTTATTACCTCTATTTAATAATCAAACAGGCCAACCTTATGCTCTTGTTGAATTAGACTTATCTAACACAGGTATATCCGATATCGGAATGCTTGCCGGGTATCCTTCGTTACAAAAACTTGATTTAAGTGATAATCTTATAGTCGATCCCTATCCACTGGATGGGATGACCAACCTGGTTGAGTTTGATATATCAGATAATCTGTTGGGCGATGTATTTCAAGTCCAGAATGTTATCGCGAATAATAATAGTTTGAAAAAATTGGGTCTAGGTGGAATGCCTATCTCCGATTTAAATTCACTGCCAATCTATTTTTCTCAAACAGGTGGAGCTTATCCGCTTACGTCGCTACGACTGCATAACACGGGAATTCGAGATATATTTGCATTATCCGTTTTTTCTGATTTAGAAGTTCTGGATATCAGTGGTAATAACGTAGAAATTCTGACGCCATTATACGATAAAGAAAAATTGTCGAAGCTGGATGTTTCGGGCAATGTCCGTCTACAGCAAGTAGAACTTATTAATATTTTATTAAATAAACCAAGGTTATCTGAGCTAGGACTTGCTGATATATTTATTTCAAATCTATCTGCGCTGCCATTGTATGACTTTGGTGGTAATCCATATCCTATAACCAGCTTGAATTTGTCTAATACAGGAATATCTGATATTTCAGCAATTAGCGGCCTGATCGGATTGCTTAATCTAAACGTCAGCAATAATAAGTTATTAGATTTATTTCCACTAACAGCATTTCCTGATTTAACTGAGTTAAATGCCAGTAATAACCAACTTACCAATTTGTCGCCACTAAACACGCTATATAATTTAAAAGCATTAGACGTTTCGAATAACAGTCAGTTAACCGATTTATCGGGTTTATTCTCGGCAATTGCACAAAACCCATATCTGAGATCATTGAATGTTTCGGGTTTGAATATTACCGATATTAATCTATTACCGATATTTACCAGTCCAACAGGACAGCCATACCAACTATCAAAGTTAGATGTTAGCAATACCGGTATTACCGATATCGCCTCACTTGCGACCCTGATATCGCTGAGAGACTTAAACATCAGTAATAACCGCTTAATCGATGTGGTTCCGGTTGGTTTATTACCGCTTTTAAGTGAAGTGGATATCAGTTACACGGGTGCCAGTAGTATTGGCCAAATGAATAGCCAGGGGCGATTACGTTCACTCAATCTATCAGGTAATCCCAATATATCAATTTCGGAAGTAAATTCATTGTTAGTTAATAATCCATTATTGACTACCATTGGATTGTCCGGGATTCAAATTGGTAATATAAGCGCACTAACATTTGGCAGTCCCAGCCCTGTATCCCCAGCTGTAATTCGAAACCTTGATATTAGTAATACCGGTATCAGTTCAGTATTTGAGCTTCAACAATTCATAAGTATTATGCAGTTGGATATTAGTCAAAATTCCATTCTGGATTTGAATGGTTTAGATTCTTTAACCAATTTACGGGCATTAGATGTGTCGAATAACAATATCTATTCCCTTTCTCAGATATTCAATCTTAACTTTCTTGAAAAATTAGACATATCATCTAATACACAAGATCCGCAAAATCCACCCTTATATAATGATATAGGATTAATTTCTTTTAATAATCCTAATATACGTTCACTAGGATTGGCAAATCTTGGAGTTACAGACTTTTCATCTATAGGAGGTAGTTCAAGTCTGATAGAATTAAAGCTCGATCAAAATCCGCTGGAAAATGTTAATGGCATTACTCAGTTAACAAATTTACATGTTTTATCGTTGCAGAGTTTGTTACCTAATATAAGCGGTTTGCCAATCGATGTATTGCAGCTTAATACTTTTGCCAACCCGAAAACTATAGACTTAACGGGAAATACAAATTTATTATGTTTTGGGGTTGATGGGCTTGAATCACAATACGGTGATGGCGTGGTCATTCGACCTGAGCAATGTTTATTAAGTTTACCGCCAAGCATATCAATAATCGATCCGATTGATGGTTCAATATTTGATGAGGGTATGGAAGTTCTGTTTAGTGCGAGTGCAACGGACCCGGAAGAGGGTGATATTTCAGCGCGAGTAGAATGGACTTCCAGTATTGATGGTAGTTTGGGAGCCGGTACGAATTTACCGATTGCACTAAGTTTCGGCGAGCACGTAGTAACGGCTACCATAACGGATATTGATGGTAGTGTAGCGACGGATTCAATTAATTTAACAGTCAATTCTGTCGCGCCATTGAATTATTGTTCTAGCAGTGGTCAGAATACATGGTTCGAATGGATCGAGAGCATTGATTTTAATGGTCAGTTAATGGTGAGCGGAAATAACAATGGTTACAATGACAATACCGGGACAGTTTTGAACATTCAACGTAGTGGCAGTTACCCAATTATCATGAATCCAGGCTTCCGCTATCGTCCTTATACTGAACATTGGGCTGTCTGGTTAGATACGAATCGCGATGGTGAATTCACACCTGATGAGCAGGTTTCGTCCGGTAGTTCTTTTACCAGTTTAACCAGTACCATCACTGTGCCGACTACGGCTCAGCTTGGACATACGCGGATGCGGGTTGCCATGCGATGGGGTACTAGCCCCTCAGCATGTGGTACGTACAGCTGGGGAGAAACGGAAGACTTTACAGTGAATATCCAATAACTCCCTAGATTTAAACAGTATCGTAAAGGCCAGTTCCGCTCTTCGATGGACTGGCCTTTTCATTGACTACAAACAATATTTGGTTACGCTTTGTCAATCTGGCCAGTAAAATAGTGACTTACTGGGTGTTTGTATAAAAAATGATCGAATCGATCTCGCCTATTACAATATAATAATCGCAATTTATTAAGCGACATTAATTCAGTGCATCGGTGTATAGGGAGATAACATGGCAGCAAACAAAGATCGAGCCAGTCTTTTTTTAGCAAAATATTTAGCCGGTTTAGATGAATCAGAATTAGAAAAACGCTTAGCCACAAAACCCGATTTACCCTACCAGCGTCTACCCCGCAATCACAAACTGACTGATGAAGCTGTGCAAGCACGCTGGGATGTGCTTGAACTTGATGACACGGCTCAACAACAAATACTTGATCCGCAAACAAAAGCACAAATGCAGATCTATAAAAAAAATATCGAAAACTTTATCGGCACCATAAAATTACCGATCGGGTTAGCCGGACCATTACGCGTTAACGGTCTATTCGCACAAGGTGATTACAATATTCCGCTTGCCACATCTGAAGCTGCATTGGTTGCATCTTATAATCGCGGTGCGCAACTTATCACCAAGGCCGGTGGATGTACCGCGATTCTACTGAATGAAGGTGTGAGTCGTGCGCCCGGTTTTGCATTTAAAAATGTTCACGATGCCGGTCGTTTTTCAATGTGGGCCATTTCCAGTCAGGAAAAATTTACTGATATAGCCGAGCAAACTACTGCGCATGGCCAATTGGTCGATATGCGGATTACCGTGGAAGGCAATCATGTTTACTTAATCTTTGAATATTCAACCGGTGATGCCGGTGGTCAAAACATGGTGACCATTGCGACCGATTCTGTGGTGGCCTATATCATTGAAAACACCCCGGTTAACCCGGAATACCATTTTGTTGAAGCTAACCTATCGGGTGATAAAAAAGCCAGTGCGCAATCATTTTTATCCGTGCGGGGCAAAAAGGTCACAACGGAAATTCATTTAAGTAAAGAACTGATTAAAAAGATGCTACACACCACCCCCGAAAAAATGGTGGACTATTGGCGTATGTCGGCTATGGGAGGGGTATTGAGCGGGACCATTGGTGTGCAGGGGCATTATGCAAATGGATTAGCCGCGCTATATATTGCCTGTGGACAAGATGCCGCCTGTGTCGCAGAGTCTGCGGTCGGGGTAACGCGTTTTGAAGTTAATAAAGACGGTGGATTGTATGCAGCGGTGACCATGCCAAACTTAATTGTGGGTACGGTAGGCGGTGGCACTGGTCTGCCTAGTCAGCGTGCTTGTCTGGAAATTATGGGCTTGGCCGGTGCCGGACACGCACAGGCCTTTGCCGAGGTCACCGCGAGTGTTGCGCTGGCGGGTGAGTTATCAATTATCGGTGCATTAGCTGCAGGCCATTTCACCCGTGCTCATAAAAATCTTGCGCGCGGAGCAGAAAAGGCCTGATAAATGGATCTTCGATGAGTCTTAACCGCTGGTGGGTGTATCAACGCGAACGATTCCCGGTCTTTGCAAATGGCCTGCTGGTCGTTGCCTTTAGCTTTTCTGCTGTCAGCTTCTCTATTTTATTACGTCATAACCTGGGTCTCTCCACGAGCATTGAGTTACCCAGTGTGGCCGTATTGAGTGTGGCCTTTATAACCTCCTTTATTTTCTTTTTATTATTACGCATTGCCGACGAATTTAAGGATTTTGAAGAAGATAGCCAATACCGCCCTTATCGTCCGGTACCACGGGGCCTGGTATCATTAAAAGAATTAGGCTGGATCGGGGCCTTTATTATATTGATCCAATTAGTTCTGGCGGTTTGGTTGAATTATTTGCTGATCATCCCGTTGTTGATCACCTGGCTCTATCTGGCTTTAATGAGTAAAGAATTTTTTGTTGCCGATTGGTTAAAACAAAGTCCCATTACTTATATGTGGTCACATATGTTGATCATGCCGTTAATTGATTTCTATGCCACCGCAACGGACTGGATGAGTGCCGGTTTAACCAGCCCACCCCATGGGTTGTTCTGGTTTTTAATCGTTAGTTTTTTTAACGGCATTGTTATAGAAGTCGGGCGCAAGATTCGGGCCCCCGAGGATGAAGAAGAGGGTGTAGAGACCTATACTGTTTTATGGGGTCGCAAAAGAGCGGTCATATTATGGTTGTCGGCGATGATCATTACCGCCATCTCTGCCAGTGCAGCGGCGGCATTGATTGATTTCTTTTATCAGGTCCTGGTGATGCTGGCGGTGTTGATCGCGCTGGCCAGCATTTTGGCGGTTAAATTTTTACATGAGCCAAACAGTCAACGTGCGTCGTGGATTGAAAAGATGTCAGGGATCTGGACCTTGTTAATGTACCTGAGCTTAGGCGTTGTACCCTTAACACTATTTTATTTTAAGATGATATGAAATTAAGAATATGATTTATTTTTCAGAACAAATTAACGACAATATAAATATTGGCGGTAAAGCGCGTGCTCTGGCTAATTTAGAATTAGCTAATTTTGCAATCCCTGAATGGTTTGTTATTACACCGGATGCTTTTTATGAAAGTTTGCCCGAAGATTTAACACAAAAGTGGACAGATTCTGACTCGCAAATGAGCTTTGATCAGTTGCAGTCATCATTATCTCAACTAACGATCACCCACAAATTAAGCAATTTACTTGCTAATGCGATGTCTCGTTTATGTCCCGATGATGAATTGGTTGCGGTACGCTCGTCTGCGCTTGATGAAGATGGGGCCGAGCATTCCTTTGCCGGACAGCTTGAGAGTGTGTTGTTTGTCGATAAACAACAGTTGGCGCAAAGAATAATACAGGTCTGGCGATCCGGTTTTTCTGAAAGAATCTATACCTATCGTCAGGAGAATAAATTGAGCTTGCCGCCACCTGCACCGGCGGTGTTGATACAAAAGATGATCAATGCGGAGGCAGCAGGGGTGGCGTTTAGTGCCGATCCAGTGACGGGCCAACGTACGGTATCAGTCGTTGGTGCAGTTTATGGCTTAGGCAGCGCGCTGGTTTCAGGGGATGTTGATGCTGATACCTATTATGTGAATCGTGTTGAGGAGATTAGCAAATGCGAGATTGCTAATAAGCGCCAGGCGCACGAAATGGATCCAACCGCGGTCGAGGGTGTGAAGTTAAAAGATCTGGACGGTGATATGGCAAGCCAGTCTGTGTTAAGTGATGAAGAAGTCAAAGAGATTGCCCGTCTGGTTCGACGCAGTGAAAAGTATTTTAATTGTCCACAAGATATTGAGTGGGCAAGATTTGAAAACAAGATCTACTTGTTACAATCTCGTCCTATTACCTCAATCCAACAAATGGCGGATCCCGATGCCAACCTGATTATTTGGGATAACAGCAATATTGCCGAGAGTTATCGCGGTGTGACCACACCACTGACCTTCTCGTTTGCCAGTCGTGCCTATACCTCGGTGTATCGTGAGTTTTGTCATTTGATGCGCGTACCGAAAAAAATCATTGCTCAAAACGATGCGCTATTTGCGCGCATGCTGGGTCTGGTACGGGGCCAGGTTTATTATAATCTTATTAGCTGGTATCAGGTGTTGGCATTATTACCCGGTTTCCAGATGAATCGTAGCTTCATGGAACAGATGATGGGCGTCAAGGAAACCATGCCTGAGGAAGTCATCAATAAGATAGACAAGCCAGGTTCAAAATGGGCTAAGTTACGAGATGGCATGCGGTTATCGTCTACCTTGTTTGGCCTGCTAATAAACCACTTTTTAATATCCGGCAAGATAAAACGATTCTATAAACGTTTAAACACAGCGTTAGCGGATCCAGCGATACCAATTCAACATAAAAGAGCGGATGAATTAATCGAGTATTACCATGCACTTGAGTGTCAGCTATTAAAACGCTGGGATGCGCCACTGATCAATGATTTCTTTGCAATGATCTTCTATGGCATATTAAAAAAGCTCACTGAAAAATGGTGTGATGACACTGATGGTACTTTGCAAAATGATTTACTTGTTGGCGAGGGCGACATCATTAGTGCTGAGCCTGCACAACGAATTCGAAAAATGGCCGAGATGATCTTCCTCTATCCTGAGCTGATCGACTTATTATGCGAAGGCAGTGTATTGGATATCTACCGACGTCTGCCAAACTATCAGGAATTTTATGCCGAATATTATGCTTACCTGAAGAAGTTTGGTGATCGTTGCCTGGATGAATTAAAACTCGAAAGCCCGACTTTACATGATAATCCGCTACCGGTTTTACGTTCGATTGGGCATATGGCTCGAAGATTACAGACGCAACCCGAGAAACAGCAAAAAGATCGCCAGCAACGAATATTAGCCGAGGATCATGTGCGTGAATTATTTGCGGGCAGTTATATTCGTAAAACGCTTTTTGCCTGGGTGCTTAAAAATGCCAGGAGGCGGGTATCGGATCGTGAAAATCTACGTTTTGAACGAACCCGGGTTTTTGGCCGTATTCGAAATATTTTTGTAGAAGTCGGATTCCGTTTACGAGACTTTGGACTTATAAGTGAGCCTCGCGATATATTTTACCTTGAGGTGGGCGAGATCGTAAGTTATATCGAGGGGACGGCAACCACCAATGATTTAATGGCATTGATCGCACTACGTAAAAAAGAATTTAATGAATATGAAAACTCCGCCAGCCCATCAGATCGATTTGAAACGCGTGGCATTATCTATCATGGTCATGATTTCCAGTCACCACGAGAAAAATTACCCGTTGAGGGCGATGAGCTAAAGGGCATAGGTTGTTGTCCTGGTGTGGTAAAAGGCCAGGTGCGAGTCGTGCGCGATCCGCGTGGAGTTGAATTACATCAGGGAGAGATCCTGGTGGCAGAACGAACCGATCCCGGCTGGATCATGTTATTCCCGGCCGCCTCGGGGTTATTAGTCGAGCACGGTAGCCTGTTATCACACTCCGCAATTGTGGCACGAGAAATGGGCATACCGGCAGTCGTCTCGCTCGATGGCGTAACCGATTGGTTAAAAGATGGTGATTGGGTTGAGATGGATGGCCGACTTGGTAGTGTTAGAAAAATAAATACCGAATTAGACGAACAAAAACACAATGATAGACTCGATGAAAATCAGCATGATGATCTTGATATAGATGAAGTAGAGGGTGAAGTGGTTGCTAAACCCAAAGATGAAAAGGTATTTGATCCCACCCAAAGAGGAATATACGAACAAGAAATTGATTAAAGGTTTGATGCCGTCATTATTGAACTCGCGGCATCATTTCCGAATATACTGTCATCCCCAGACATACCCGTGGGGGCACTTTACCCGCGGACGCCTACATGGACGTAGGCGGTAGGGCGAAGCAGGAGCCAGGGCCGAGGCGGTAATCCATATATAATAGATTCCCCTCTCCAGGGGAACGACGGGAACAGGAATCTCGAGAAGCAAGAATTCATTTATGGAATACTAAAAATATAATAAATACGTGGGGAGTTCGTTAGATGTCATCAGAAGTAGAAGCACGTGCCGAATTTGATCTGATTCGATATGCCCAATGCTGGGAAGATGCGGATATCCTGGTCGAGGCATTAGTGCCAAGTAAAGGGGGCGTCTATTTATCAATCGCATCTGCCGGTGACAATGCATTGGCAATTTTAAGCCAGTCACCCGAACGCGTTGTCGCATTGGATCTAAATACCACCCAATTAAATTGTCTGGCGCTAAGAGTTGCCGCCTATAAAGAACTCAAGCATTCTGAATTATTAGAACTCATCGGTTCAAAACCAAGCCAGCAACGTGCCGATCTCTATCAACGCTGCCGATCCTTATTAACAAAACAAGAACAAACATTTTGGGATAATAAAAGCGATGCGATCGAACAGGGGATTGGGGCGGCCGGAAAATTCGAACGTTATTTTGCTTTATTTAAAAACAAAGTCATCCCGTTAATACATTCACGTAAACGCATTAACCAGCTAATCCAGGGTGGTGATCTTACCTACCGTAAAACCTTTTATGATAATGTCTGGAACAACTGGCGTTGGCGGGCCTTATTTAAAATATTTTTTTCCCGTTTTGTGATGGGACGCATGGGACGGGACCCCAGTTTTTTTCAATACGTCGAAGGCAGTGTCGCGGACAGAATACTGGAGCGTACTAAACATGCCTTAACTGAATTAAACCCATCCGAGAATCCTTATTTGCAATGGATACTCACCGGAGAGCATCCCTATGCCCTGCCATTTGCTTTGCGTGAAGAAAATTTTGATAAGATCAGGAATAATCTGGATCGCCTGGAGTGGAGACAGTCATCGATTGAGGCCTATTTAGAAGAGGCGGGAGCCAATGCCATTGCCGGTTATAATCTGAGTGATATCTTTGAATACATGTCCGAAGACAGTTTTACTACTTTGTTGGATAAGCTCATCGAAGCAGGGGCTTCTGGCGCACGCCTCGCCTACTGGAACATGTTAGCCCCGCGCGAATCTCCGAAAAGCTATTATGACCGAATAAAACCGTTAACAGAATTATCAGAACGATTACATTTAGATGACAAGGCCTTTTTTTACAGTAAGTTCATCGTCGAAGAGGTGATCTAGGTTTGAATCCATGGTTTGGGATTATCATCGTTTTATCTTTATTGGCGGGGCTTGTCGGTGCATTGGCCTACTACCAGAAAAACAAACAGCCCCATCCAGAATTAGTTCGCAAGTTATTACACATTGGCATGGGGCTGGTCACGCTAAGTTTCCCCTGGATATTTAGTACGGCCTGGCCCGTTATCTTACTCGCCGTACTGGCCGTCATCGCCTTGTTAGCAGTTAAGTTTATAAAAACCAAATCCATCAGCAATGTGGTGCACGGGGTGGCTCGGCAGTCCTTAGGTGAGATCTATTTTCCGATTTCAATTGCTATTATTTTTACCCTGAGTCAGGACGCCCCGATCCTGTATATCATTCCCGTGCTGATCTTAACCCTGGCCGATGCGGTCGCCGCATTAATTGGTGTACGTTATGGCACAATTAAATACACCACCTCCGATGGCGTTAAAAGCACAGAAGGCTCAATTGCCTTTTTTACTATGGCACTGTTAGTCACCTTGATTCCGCTTTTGTTATTTACCGAGGTTGGCCGCACTGAAACTCTGTTAATTGCGCTAATCATCGCCACCTTAGTCATGTACATCGAGGCGGTGTCGTGGCAGGGTCTCGACAACCTGTTTATTCCATTAGGCGGATTTTTGTTGTTAAAAGTCTATATGGACATGAACGTGCCCGAATTAAGTGTTCGGTTGATAGTCATTGTCGCTTTATTTGTGTTTTTCTTTCTATATCGAAAACGTACGACCTTAAATGACAGTGCCGCCTTAGCCGCCGCCCTGGCAGGGTATCTCTGTTGGGCCGCAGGTGACTGGACCTGGTTATTGCCAGCGATATTAGTATTTATTAGTTATCATGTGTTGTCGCCGAAAACACAGGAAAACACAGAACGCATTCATGATGCTCGTGCTGTTCTTTCCGTCACCGTGCCGGGCATGGTCTGGTTGTTTATCGCTCGAGATCAAAATATTAACGAACTGTATTATCCATACACAGTTAGTTTTGCAGCGCAGTTAGGGATGATCGGTCTTGCGCGTTTACATCACCAATTCCCCGACATAAATAGAATTATATTGTGGACACGTTGCACAGTGCAGGCCGGTATTATCATCTTTATACCCTGGATGTTAATCGTGGGGATTGATTTTACGGCGATCGCCAATGCGAGCTTGGGTGCGAGTTTAGTCGCCATTGCCGTAGTCAGTTTTTACTATCTACAACCTGATATCAAAGATTGCCCGATTAATAATGCACGGTTCTGGCGTCAAGCTGGAATTGGATTTGCGGTGTCGTTGATTGCCGCTGGATTCGTATAAATGGATACAGACTAAACTCAGTCGTGGACCTGGTTTCATTATACGCTAGATAGGTCAGGTGAATATGATTTTGACATTAAGTTCGATATACCGCCGTACGTTAAGCGAAGGTTGGAAACGCAATAATGATTTATTTTTAGATAACAAACCCTTCAAACTTATGTTGAACATACCACGATAAAGTGAGCTTTTGTTTGAAACTTATATGTTTAGATATTGAAGGTAGTCTTAAAAAAACGCCCCACCATTTCTGAAGGGGCGTCTTTAACACATTATATCGAGTACTAAGATTTAGAGTTCAAGATACATTTTGTCTTCTTCATGCTTGTAAGTCCATGGCAGGCCGGCGTTCTTCCAACCATTTACCGTGCGCTGACCTTTTGAACTAGCGACTTTAGACGAGTCACCTTCGAAACCTTCGATCACAGAATAGACATTGTCGTATCCTGCTTGATGCAGCAGGTTGGCGGCCTTGGCGCTGCGGCTGCCAGAACGACACATCAAGACAATTTTATCTTCCTTACCCAGGCCTTTTGCTTTTAGGGCATCTTCAAGTAAAACAGTAAAATTGCTGTTCGGTACTTTCTTAAAACGTTTTTTCTTTTCATCCCACTCAGTGAAATCATTCAGCATATATGGAATGTTGCCGTCAATGCTTTTAGGTGCTCCGACAAATTCGACTTCGGAAGGGGTACGTACATCGATGAACAATAAGTTTTTACCTTCTGCCGATACCATCTTGTAGGTCTCCTGGGCAGTTAGATACAACCCCTGTGGGGTCAGTTTCTTTTTCTTTAGTTTGGTTGGGTCCACATCACCGGCAATGGCAGAGGCAGACATCACCAGCATTAGGCTGGCCAAAAGATTGGTTAGGTTTTTCATAATTTCTCTCTCTTAAAATAAAAAAATGTACTAAAAGTGCTTTGATTATTAGAATATAATCAAATATTAATATACGTCAATAGTTATTTCGCACTATTTTGCTTGGCGATTAATAAGTCTATTAAAAACAATGAGTTAATACGCCAGTGAAGTGGATAGTCACAATTACTGATTGTTAAAAGTTGAAGGGTAATCGTGTTAAACACCTACTATTTTTCTGATAAGTCGAACTGCCCATCTGTTGTTGGTAATTGGACCTTACAGACGCTCGGTTCTACTGAGTGGCTGTCAGATCAACGGTTATATATTTAATTAAAAAGGCCGAAAATACTCGTTGGCATTTTCTCCAACCCAGTCAGGACGTTCAAAATATTTATCCGCATCTCCACGGTGGCATATAGCACAGGAGATTGATGTATTCACTATCATAGTGGTTTCAAGATCAACAGCCTGGCCGACCGATATTGGTTGGCGAAATGTATTTATATTATTTTGTATATTGCTGATTCGATTTTCCAATAAGTCACGAAATGGCCAGGAGTTATAATTATTTAACAATTTTGCATTGTTATAGATAATAAATGCGGCATTGGTATTTCCTGCCTTAACCAGACTATCACCCATGATTAAAAAAAATCCTTCTAAGTTATAAGGTGCTATCCAGCTGTCCCAGCAGGCCCGATCTGGACCTACCAGGGTTTGCTGAGGTATATAAGGAAAAAAATCAGGATTTCCACGATCGATGGGTGTATTGGCACAAACATCAAGTGTTTGCCAATAATGTTCTAGTGCCTGCATAAATTGCGGTGAATTGTAAGGTGCACTGGCATCCTGTCCATAGGCTGCACCAAAATGTGCCCATTCAGGCCAAAGATCGATAGATCGGTTTACATTGGCTTGACCTTTAATTAATAAATCAATATTTTGTGTCGCGGCACCTAGTGCCAGACGTGAATAACCTAAGAATCCCAAAATTCTCGGTTCATCCGGTGCAAGCCTGGACGCTTGTGAAAATTTTTCTTCAGCTATTTGAATATACAACAGAGCATTTTCTTGTTGTGCAATTCCTATCCCTATTCCTTCAGACAGAGCCCACATGTTAGCCCAGCCGATGTGTGCAATCGTATAAACATCCGAAGGATCTTTAATGTGTGCTTTGTTTAGTTTATGAATAACCTTATCAAAGTTTTTATAATTGTTTTCACCATGGATTAATTTCCAAAATTCCTGATCTGCTTTACGGGCTGCCTTTGTTCTTTCACTTATATCATTTGTATCAACGTCATCATGCGACTCTTCTATGTCGTATAAATGAGTTATTTCATGTAACTGTTGTGGATATAGTCTTACATCGGCAAATGCATTTAGTGCTACAAGTAAAAATAGAATACTCACTAAAATAAAGCTTTTCATTATAACCTCCATCCATGTTATACAATTTTTTGCCTACTAACTAAGGTAATAACAGACATTAAATGTGCGATATAACTAGACTCGCATTCATCGGGCGAGTAATCCAGCAGGAGGCGACTAAAGGCTTAGTGTGGTGATAAATGAACATATACTCAGATGAATCAATAGCAAGCCTGACCCAACCTGGAATAAATTATGGTAAGTAACTCTATAACTCAGCAATGAGTGCTATGCAGAAAACCTAACCAATACTTGTATAGGAAGACCATGGAATTTAGACATGACTTTTTAATATTAAAGTTTTCGTCATTTCGCCAAAATCGTATCCAGTAACTAACAATCGATAAAAATCATTTGAAATAATTAACGCCAGATAATGAATTAAATTGTGAAGAATGTTTGTTATTTTTAAGTAATTCATTAGTAGACTCTGACATTATCGCCAGCAGTGCGTCATCAGTTGCCGGTAGTCGTTTCGCCCCATAAAAAGTAAATATATTGATAATAATTAATGGAGAAAAGCTAATGGATGACAATGAAATAAGTCATGACGACATTTCGATGCAGGACGTTGATTTTGATAATACCCTGGAGGCGGATGCGACAAATGAGTTTCATATTCCGATGTTGCCACAATTGTCGGTCAGCGGTTTATACGAGAGTCGGGGGCGAAGGGGGAGCAGACGAAGTGAACGTTCGGGGGTAGATGAGTCTTTTGATGAATTTGAAAACGAGATGGGTTTTTTCCCCTATCGGCCTTCACCTAAATATAAAGAGGTTTTGCGTCTTGATGTAGATGGTCGTTATCCACAGATACAGGCCAGTGGGACGGTTCGAACCGGTTTGTTAAGTAGTGTGCACTGGATAGCACATTTGTCGCGAACACGTAGCGCAAATACCTGGTTGGGTCGTATCTGGTACAAAGATGGTCCGCGTAATGCGATGCGACATACCCGTGTGCGTATTTCAGTGAAACGTAGCTGGTATCCTTATCAGCGTCGATTAAAGGCAACCTTCTATGGTGGTGGTGCGCCTTCAAGATCGTTAATCTTTAATTTTAAATCTACTTATTATCATCCTGTTGAATTTGAGTATGACCGGGTTTCAGATGTACCTTTTGAAAAGGCCGTGACCCGTATTGAGAGTTGTGCTCATCCAAACCGACCTGCAACGATTGCCTGTGAGAATTTATCACTTAACACTGTGTATAGGCGAGCAGGTTTTGATGTGACCAATTCAGGTGGCAGCGGTGAGGTACCGATTGAAGGCGTTGGCAATAACAATACCTGGAGCGATGCAGAGATGCACGATGCGATGCAAAGTTACTGGTCGAAGTTTAACAATGCGCCGCAATGGTCGTTGTGGACGCTGTTTGCCCGTCAACATGATATGGGTCCAACCTTGGGTGGCGTGATGTTTGATTCAATCGGGCCAAATCATCGTCAGGGTACTGCTATATTTAGTGACTCGTTTATTGAAGATGCGCCTATCGGTGATACCCATCCAGATGCGTGGGTGAAACGAATGCGTTTCTGGACAGCGGCGCATGAGATGGGTCATGCCTTTAACCTCGCTCATTCCTGGCAGAAATCTTTGGGCAATCCCTGGCTTCCGTTGGCTAACGAAAATGAAGCGCGTAGTTTTATGAATTATCCATTTTTTGTCGAAGGTGATCAGGCCAGTTTTTTCTCGGACTTTGAATATCGGTTTAGTGATAGTGAGTTATTATTTATGCGCCATGCCCCGAGTAATTTTGTGCAAATGGGCAATGCGGACTGGTTTGATAATCATGGATTTGAACAGATAGAAAAAGAACAATCCAGAAATTTTAGTTTGCAGCTTCGAGTTAATCGAAGCTCGGCCGTATTTGAGTTTCTAGAGATGATTAATCTTGAATTGAAGCTAAAAAATGTATCAAGCCGACAGCAGCAGATTGAAAAAGATGTACTGAACGAATTTGAAAACATGTCCATGATTATTAAAAAAGACGGTCTACCTGCACGTCAGTGGTTACCCTTTGCTCATTATTGTCATGATAAAGAAATAATGTTGCTCGATCCTGAAAAATCGTTATATGAGACGTTGCTATTATCCGCCGGTAAGAATGGTTGGGATATTTCAGAACCAGGTAATTACACGGTGCAGGCAATGTTAACCTTAGGTGATGAAGTGATTGTCTCTAATGCTTTGCCAATCCGCATCAGTGCCGCACGCACCCACGATGAAGAAGTTTGTGCGCAGGATGTCTTTACTCAGGAAGTGGGGCAGGTGTTGACTTTTGGTGGCAGCCAGTTTTTAAATAAGGCCAATGATATCTTAGAAGAGCTGATCATACGCATACCAAATAAACAAGCCGCTCGTCAGGCAAAAATTGCACGAGCTTTACCTAAACTTCGTAACTTTAAATCATTGGATATATCTGGAGATGTTGCCACCATGCAGGCGGCAATTGCCAATAAGCAGGTGAAAATTATTGAATCAAAATCTGATTATCGTATGGTAAACGAATCCTTATCCCAGGTATTCATTGATGATGCCGACTACACGGCGCAGACGTTAGGGCATATAAATTACAAACGACAAATTGATCAGTACAGCGAAATTATTGCAAAAGATAACCCGAGCGAGGCACTAAAATACCAACAGCACTGCAAGAAGACCTTGATGGCTCGCAATGTCCCTGAATGGGTTTTTGCTCAGACCAGTTCATCGATAACAAACGTGAGCAATGCATCCGCTAAAGGGACTGTGAAGAAAAGTAAGACTAACAAAAAGACTGAAAACGCTTAGATTTACGTTAAATTATGCTTAATTTATGGGCCGCCTCATTGCAGGCGGTTTTTTTATGATGCCATGATTGATAATCACTTATAATCAAAGTAGGGTATAAGGCTATTTTATATGAAAGATATAACAGGATAAGATTTGATCGAGCAAAAGATTAGCCTTTATATATCAGGAAAATATCCTTTTCTAAGAAGATTCGTGGTTGTCCTTGTCTGGACTTCTTTCCTATATGTAGGTTATCAGTTGACTAATCGATTCCAGGTATTCGAACCGAAGTCACTTATGCTTTTTGAATTCGAAAACGATATTCCCTTTTTGCCCTGGACAGTATTACCCTATTTTCTTTTAATTGGTGGCATGTATTTACCCGTTTTTTTAGATACGCCATCGACATTTATAAAGTCGTTGTATGCGGTTGGATTCGCGGTTGCCATTAACTACTCTATTTTTTTATTTTTTCCAACCGTATATCCCAGGCCGCCTGCTCCAGAAGTGACTAATGTCACGACTGCGATTTATCTATGGTTGACGGGAATAGATACGCCTGCAAATTGTTTTCCTTCAGGTCATGTTTGTGTTCCGGGGATAGGGTTTTGGTATCTGGCACAACAACACAAAAAATGGGCCTGGTTATATGGACTAGTATTTATACTATTAGTATTAACAGTATTAACCACCAAGCAGCATTATTTAATCGATATATTTGGCGGGTTATTGACGGCTTTTATTGGTATCATGTTGGCCGAACGATTCTATATGCGACGGATAGCGGTCAGCTCTAAAAACTGGGAAAAACGGGAAAAATAAAATAATCAAGCACCCACCAGGACCTAATGGATTACCATTACTCGGTAATGTAATGGACATACGGGGCAATATGCTTACCGTGCTGAAAAATTTACATCGCCAGTATGGTGACATGGTCAGTTTTCGTCTTGCCCATCTTCAATACTATTCACTTAATCATCCAGAGTTTGCTAAACATGTTCTTGTCTCGAACAAAGATAATTACCTTAAAGATGGACGTAGCAGCCAGCAAATTCGGTTGTTGGCGGGGCAAAGCCTATTAACGGATAATGGCGACAGTTGGTATCATAAGCGACGCCAGCTACAAAACACCTTTCGAGTTGATACGGTTAAAAAATTTAAAGATGTCGTCGAGTCAGAGAGTAATTTGTTATTAGAGGAGTGGCGTAACGACAATACACCGGTTGATATACATTCTGCGATGATGCACCTGACTTATCAGGTGATAGGAAAATCTTTATTAAGTGAGGATTTAACTCATACGACTGACCAGGTTGCAAAGTCGATGGAAGTGTCATTGTTGCATCTTTACAGAAGGATCTTTGGAGTTGCTCTTCCGCTGATGATTCCGACCTCTGGTAATCAGCGCTTCAAGCATGAACGTAAAAAATTACATCATATAGTCGACAATATCTTACAACGGCGTCTCACTATTAAAAATCACGATACTAATGATTTGCTGGATAAAATGATCGCTGCACAACAAAGTGAGACACTATTTGACTCGGTCTGGTTACGAGATGAGGTGGTGACTTTATTATTGGCTGGTCATGAAACGACTGCAAATGCGTTAACCTGGGTATGGTATCTGCTGGCTCAACATCCTGACGTCGAGCAAAAAGTCTACGATGAAATTACTGAGCATTTTAATGGTCCAGTAGATGATATTGAAAAACTATCGAACTTAACCTACACCCTTCAGGTTTTTTATGAAGCTATTCGTTTATATCCGCCAATCTGGGCGATCGAACGCAGTGCGCGTGACGTCGATGAAATAGCAGGGTATAAGATTAAAAAAAATTCGACCCTATTTATAAGCATCTATACTTTACACCGACATCCGGATTTCTGGGAGAGCCCAGATAAATTTAACCCCGAACGGTTTGATAGTAAACGTGATGCCAGCACGGCCTATATGCCATTCGGTTTAGGTCACAGGATGTGTCTGGGGAAAAACTTTGCCATTCAGGAGGCGATGATTGTGTTAGTCTATTTGCTGCAACGCTGCCGTTTACGGCTTGTTAACAAAGAATCGGTCGAGCCAGAACCCGGTATTACGCTTAGAGTTCGCAATAAGCTAATGATGAATATTGAATGGCGAGAATAAATAACGAATAAGTGAATCAGGTGAACGTGTGTCAATAATAGCTCAAATTAAATCCCCGTCGGAATTAGCACAATATCTAAATGCCGGTGTATATCAAAGTTTTGCTCCTGAAATTCTGGTGCAACAACAGGTCGATCTGCATTTAGCGTGCGTGGATGATTTTGGTCAGGTTCAGGCGCGTTGTTCATTGTGGTGGACTGATGTACCAAAACTTGAAAACGAAAAGCTAGGCATTATTGGTCACTATGCGACTGACAATAATCAAAGTGAGCAGGATAAGGCGACGGAGGTCATGTTAAATAACGCCTGTTTTTTATTAAAGATGCAGAAATGTACACGCGCGATTGGCCCGATGGACGGAAATACCTGGCGCAGTTATCGGTTTGTTACCGATGCTGGAAGCGAACCACCATTTTTCCTTGAACCAACGAACCCGCCGAGCTGGCCGAAGTACTGGATTGATTATGGTTTTGAACCATTGGCCGAATACAGTTCGGGGTTAACGACGGACCTGACCCAGCGTGATGAACGTCTTCCAAAAGTAGAGCAACGCCTGCAACAAAAAGGAATTTACTTTCGCCACCTGAATATAAACAATTTTGAGCAAGAACTGAGACGGATCTATTCGATTTCGGTGGAGAGTTTTAGTAAAAACTATTTATACACGCCATTGGACGAAGAAGATTTCGTCACCCAATATATGAAAGTTAAACAACTGGTTATACCTGAACTAACCCTGATTGCTGAAAAAGATGAACAGCCAATTGGTTATTTATTTGCAATACCGGATGCTAATGAAAAAGAGCGCGGTGAACAGGTTAAGACTGTAATAATAAAAACCGTCGCGGTATTACCCGAAAACAGTCATGCCGGTTTGGGTGCATTGCTGGTCGATAAGGTGCAGCAGCAGGCTCGTGTAATGGGTTTTGAGCGAGCCATCCATGCCTTAATGTTTAACGGTAATGTTTCTCGTAACATAAGCGGGCATTACGCAACACCAATGCGCACTTATACCTTATTTTCCAGGTCATTTCGTTAAATCATGAATATAGCCGAGGTTCTGCAACAACAAGCTGAACATCGTGCAAGTCAGACGGCGATTATAGATGGTGTGATCGGGCATGAACGCCATACCACTTTCTTACAAATAAACAGCCAGTCAGCACGGTTTGCGACTTTACTAAATTCGTATGGGCTGAAACAGGGTGACACGATATTAATTTTTCAACCCATTAGTGCTGAGCTATATATTATTTTAGTTGCGATCTTTAGGCTTGGCCTGGTTGCCATGTTTGTTGACCCATCCGTAGGACTCAATCACCTGGAGCGGTGTTGTCAGCGCGTGAGGCCAAAGGCGTTTATTGGCAGTAGTAAAGCGCAGCTTCTTCGTTTCGCGTCAAAGTCGTTGAGGTCAATCCCAATCAAGATCGGTGTGGGACGCTGGCTACCATTTACTAAATCATTTTCTGATTTAACTCAATGCAAACCTTTAACTGAAGTAGTAAATGCCAGAGATGATTTGCCTGCATTAATAACTTTTACCAGTGGTAGTACGGGTCTGCCAAAGGCAGCAGTCCGGACGCACGGGTTTTTATTAGCACAACACAAGGTGTTAGCCGACAACATTGATCATCAGCCTGGCCAGGTAGATGTGAGTACCTTACCAATTTTTGTCTTAGCCAATCTGGCTTCTGGGATAACCAGTTTATTATGTGATGTCGACCTTCGTTTCCCCGGAAAAGTGGATGCAAGTATCGTATTGCAGCAGGCTAAGACATTTTCAGCTACACGTTGTGCAGCATCGCCTGCCTTTTATGAGCAATTAGTTGATCATTGTCTTAAAAATGAGGGTCAAAAATTAAATTTTGAACGAATCGATACCGGTGGCGCACCGGTTTTTCCAGGTCTATTGTCACAATTGAAACAACTGGCATCCAATGCCGAGGTGGTTGCCGTATATGGTTCAACCGAAGCGGAACCGATTGCGCATATCCACTGGCAAGATATTAGCGAAGACGATTTTAGTAATATGCAAAAAGGTCAGGGTTTATTGGTGGGTAAGCCTGTTAAACAAATAGACGTAAAGGTCATAAAGGATGTGACCAACATACCCATTGAGCCAATGTCGCAAGAACAATTACTAGAGATGTGTTTAGCCAATTATGAGGCCGGTGAAATAGTGGTGGCAGGTGATCATGTGTTACCAGGCTATTTAAATGGCGTCGGAAACGAGGAAACCAAATTTTCCGTAGAGGGACGGCCATGGCATCGTACGGGTGACGCAGGTTATTTTGATGATCAAGGGCGTATATGGTTGATGGGGCGTTGCAGTGCAAAAATATCTGATTCGGATGGAGAGCTTTATCCCTTTGCGGTTGAAACAGTTGTACGGTGTGATTCAAATGTACGACGTTGTGCCCTGGTCGCATTTAAGGAACAACGGGTTCTGGTTGTAGAGATGCACCATAATTCAGTTTTGAATACTGCGTCAGTAAAACGGAATTTAGCGTGGGCTAAAATTGACAGGATTTATACTGTCGCTCAGGTACCAGTGGATAAACGGCATAATGCAAAAATAGACTATCCCGCACTGAATAAACTATTGGTAAGGTTATGCAAATGAATATACTTCAAAAACACGCAATAAAAATAAGTTTTATAATTCTATTTTCAGCTTTGTTAGTCAATTGTGGGGGTACAACGTATGTGAATGCCTCTCATACACGACATCATGTAAAAGAAAAAATATTGCCGCTGGTTGCTGGCAAATCGGTTGCTATAAAAAACTATTACCAGTCATCTGAGCAAGTTACGATTTTTGATGATTCAAAATCAACTCAATTATTAGGTGACTTGCAACAATATACCGATGCAACCATTTCAATTTTGGAGTCCGAGTTAAGTAAACGTGGTGTATTAATTTCCGATTCTAATTATAAAACGATCACATTAAAAATCAGTAATGTACACGCAACGAATAAACCCTTTAACAAATCAACTTCCCTTGATATTACTGCAAGCATGAGTAATGGAAAATCTACGGCAATAAGCGCAACCTATCAAACTGCCGGAAGTTCTGCGCAAGCATTAGATGGGGCGATCATCGCTGCAATCACGCAATTACTTAAGAGTGAAACGTTTGTAAACTACATAAATAAATAGTAACAAATATAAATTATATTATGCAGATTGAGAGGTTTGATCAATATTAGCGAGTAAATCGATTGGAGATGGTTTGCCAAGGTGGTAACCTTGCACACAATCGACGCCTATTATTTTTAACATTTTCAGATGTTGTTCATTCTCAACAAATTCGGCGACGGTTATTTTTCCGAGTGCATGGGCAATTTCATTCATGGCTCGAACTATGGCCTGATCGACACTACTGTCAGCGATATTTCTGACGAATCGTCCGTCTATCTTGACAATATCAACCGGCATCTCTTGTAAGTAAGCAAATGAAGACATGCCACTGCCGAAGTCATCAAGTGCTGTACGGCAACCCATTTTGCGTAATTCATTTAACATTAACACCGCTTTATCCATGTCTGAAATGGCTGCTGTTTCAGTAATCTCGAAGGTTAGTTTACTGGCATCCAGGTTTTTCTCGTTTAGCAGATGAGCAATATGGGCAATCACTTCAGGCACAGTAATTGATTGTCCGGACAGGTTTATGGAAAAATTAATACTCGGATTTATTTTGTGAAATTGTGATAATTTTTCTACCGCATGAGTGATCACCCATAAATCTATTTTTACTGCCAGCCCGAAACGTTCTGCCGTTGAAAAAAATCCACCGGGCATTATTAATGTGCCATCATTATCAAGCATGCGCACCAGGACTTCATACGAATATACATCTTCCGAATTTGTATGAAGAATTGGCTGGGTGACCAGGACGAACTTGTTATTGTTCAGTGCATCGTGGATACGTTGTGACCAACCGATATCCAGGGACATATTTTTTACGCTGGACTCGTCATCACTGGTAAAAACATGAATACGATTGCGTCCCGCACGTTTTGCTAAATGGCAGGCGATGTCACTCTGGGCGAGTATGGTGCTTGGAGACGGGGAGTGTCCATCAATTAGTGTGACCCCAATCGAACAGCCGACATTAACGGCTTTGCCCTCATATTTAAATTTATAATCACCAAGTGAGGCTCTAAAGGATTCGGCTATTTTTTCTATGTTTTCTGGATTAGCATCATTAATAATCGCAACGAATTCATCTCCTCCCAGTCGCGCTATAATATCGCTACGACGGGCCCGTCTATTTAAGATATTGGAAATTTCGATAAGTAATTGATCGCCGGCAATATGTCCCATACTGTCATTAATATATTTGAAATTATCAAGATCAATATAGAGTAACGCAAGATGGGTTTGGTCACTTGTGGCTTGCACACAAGTCTCTTCGAGCAGATCATGAAAGTAAGCACGGTTATATAACCCAGTTAAACTATCGTGTTCGGCGATATGTTTTAGATTCTCCATCATCGCCTTGCGTTCAGAAATATTAGCAAGCAGGGCGGTATACTTTGTTACTCCATCCAGTATCATTTTTGAAACTTTAAGCGACAAAGGTATGCTGCTACCATTCTTGTGTACTCCAACGACTTCACTCTCCTGGCCGATGAAATGTTTAACTTCCTTAATGTGATCTTCAGCTTGTTTATCGGTGATGGACTCAATGCTGATATGTTCACAGAAATTTTTCCCTAATACTTCATTTTCGGACCAGCCAAATAGATTTTCTGCTGCATAGTTCCAGTTTTCAATATTTCCAGAATCATCAAACGTGACAATGGCCTCAGCTGCGGTATCCATAATTGATTGCAGGCGTTGTTCTCTGGCTTTAATGCCTTCGAGCATTTCGCGTCTTTCCCTTATGTCGGCGATCATGACCAGCATTAATTCTTCACCATCGACTTGCATCGCGCTGACGCGTAATCCGACCGGGAATGTCCCCTCGCTTGAGTGGCATGCGTAAGATTCGAATTCAATGCCTGAATGGGTCATCACCATTTCATCTAAATCAAACAGATAATTTGATAATGATTCACCTATAGCTTGTTCTGCCGTTTGGCCAAACATTTTTTCTGCGGCTGGGTTGAAACTTTTAACGATCCCTCTCATATTCGTCGTTATGATCGCGTCAACGGCGTAGGTTAATACGGCCTGCAAATGTTCCTGGCGTGAGTGAACCTGTTGGCGCATGTGAGAAAAAGCAGTGATCAAGTCGCTGGTTTCCGCTATTTTAGAATCAGGTAGAATTATATTTTCATCTCCCTTGGCGACGGCTTTTAAGGCGCGCGCGATACGAATGATTGGGCGACGGATTTGATAGTCGAATAGAAGGGTACTGACGGTCATAATTAAAATTATGATAACGACCAG
>CAMYOL010000067.1 GCA_947260005.1 uncultured Ectothiorhodospiraceae bacterium | reverse complement strand
GCACTCAAATAAAAATAACCTATTTTGCTGGCGATGCAAGTTAAATTGTGCGACCTGGATCAAACCTGGCCATAAACTGGTCCGCATCACCGCCATATCGCTCGAAATTGGGTTGGCCAACGACACATTTTCCTTATCAGGTTCAATAATGTCCTGTATCTGTTTATCGACAAAACTATAGGTAATCGATTCTTGATAACCTAAATCAGACAGTAATTGGCGAATCCGACGCAGGCTGACCACTTTTTCAGGTAACGGCTGTAACATTAATGGAGCGGATGGGCGATCGAGTGGTAAATTGTTATACCCATAAATTCGAGCTAATTCTTCGATTAAATCTTCTTCAAACTCCATATCAAACCGAAATACGGGTGGAGTTACCTTCCAGCCCTGCTTATTCGCCTCTATACGCATACCAAGCCTTGTCAGAATATCTTCTATATCTTTCGTCTGTAGGCGCGTACCTAATACGCGCTCTATACGAGGCTCTCTAAGGCTGATAGGCGTTGGCGTCGGTAGCTTTTTGGTCACTGATTTAATCACGACGGGGCCTGGTTTACCGCCAACAATATCCAGTAACAATTGAGTTGCCCGCTCAATCGCAGTTATTTGTAAATCAGGTGATACCCCGCGCTCAAAGCGGTGTGATGAATCCGTGTGCAGGCCATAACTGCGGGCCTTACCAGCGATACTGATCGGATTGAAATAAGCGCTTTCCAGGAAAATATCCGTCGTATCATCGTGAACCGCACTCTGCTCGCCCCCCATGATACCCGCCAGGGCCAGCGGCTTTGATTTATCGGCTATGACCAGGCTACCCGGGGTTAACTCGATGGTTTGGCCATCCAGTAACTCCAGTGACTCTCCCTTCTTTGCATGGCGTACTTCAATAGCTCTATCGATCTTGGCCAGATCAAAGGCATGCATGGGTTGCCCCAGTTCAAGTAGAACGTAATTGGTCACATCCACGGTGGGTGATAAGCTGCGCAAGCCCGCACGACGCAATTTTTCCTGCATCCACATCGGGGTGACGGCTTTCGGGTTAATGCCTTTTATCACGCGACCACAATATTGAGGGCAATCATCATCAACCGTTAACGACACATTCAAATCGGTTTTGTGAGTCGCCTTGACGGCTTTAATCTCAGGCCCTCTGACATCCATACGATTTAATACGCCCACTTCACGCGCGATGCCGGCCATACCTAAGCAATCGCCTCGGTTAGGCGTGATGCCTAATTCAATCGAGACGTCTTCAAGCTTTAAATATTCACGTACCGATTGTCCAATGGGTGCATCATTTTCGAGTGGTAGTAATCCCTCAGCGGATTCGGCCAGGCCAATCTCTTTAGCCGAGCACAACATGCCAAAAGATTCGACACCACGTAATTTAGATTTTTTAATCTTGATGCCGGGTAATTTTGCGCCCACCAGGGCGGTAGGTACCTTCATGCCGACTTCGACATTAGCGGCACCACAAACAATGCTAAGGGGGACTTTGTCGCCGACATTGACTTTACAGACGCGTAATTTATCTGCATCCGGGTGTGGATTGAGTTCCAGCACTTCGCCGACAACAACTTTGTCAAACTCGGCCGCGACCGGTTCGATTCCATCCACTTCCAGGCCCGCCATGGTTAACTGATCGGCCAGGACCTCTGTTGAAATAGAAGGGTTAACCCATTCGCGTAACCATTGTTCGCTAAACTTCATTTTTATTTCCTGTTTTTATCCGCAGCAGTAGCGGTAATCTAAATATTGTGGATTCCCCCTCTCCAGGGGGAATGACGGAATAAACATTCCGGTTATCATTCACGTCATACCTGCGGGTAATGTGCCCCGCGGGTAATGTGCCCCGCGGGTATGACGAAATTTATCAGTCTCGTAAACCTATCACGTCATTCCCGCGGAGGCGGGAATCCAGATATATTTAGATTCCCGCCTCCGCGGGAATGACGAAATCAGGTATTCTGTATTAGTTAAATTGTTTTAAAAACCGCAGATCGTTTTCAAAGAACAATCGCAAATCATTCACGCCATAACGCAACATAGCCAGGCGTTCGACCCCCATACCAAACGCAAAGCCGGTAAATTGTTCGGTATCGATATCAACATGTTTAAACACATTAGGATGCACCATGCCGCAACCTAACACCTCTAACCAACCAGTGTGGCTACATACACGACACCCTTCACCACTGCACATCACACACTCAATATCTGCCTCAGCTGAGGGTTCGGTAAACGGAAAGTAGGACGGCCGAAAACGAACCGCCAGATCATCACGCTCAAAAAATTTATGCAAAAAATCAATCAGGATGGCTTTTAAGTCTGTAAACGTGACTTGCTCATCGACCATTAAACCTTCGACCTGATGGAACATCGGTGTATGCGTCACATCGGAATCACACCGATAAACTCGACCTGGGGCAATTAACTTTAATGGCGGTTTACGTTCTTTCATAGCACGCACTTGCACGGGTGAAGTGTGTGTACGCAACAACATCGATTCATTGATATAAAACGTATCATGCATCGCTCTGGCCGGATGCGATTCGGGAATATTTAAGGCTTCGAAGTTATGAAAATCATCTTCAATCTCAGGACCGACGGCAATCTCGAACCCTAACTGATTAAACAGATCTTCTATTCTATGTAATACGCGTGTGACAGGATGCAGTCCCCCGATACCGTGTGAGCGACCCGGTAAGGTGACATCGATCGTTTCACTGGCTAATTGCTCATTTAGCTTCTCGGTTTCAAGTAGATCTTTGCGTGCTTCGATCGCTTTTTGAACGGCCTTTTTGGCAACATTGATCACCTGACCCGCTTTCGGGCGTTCTTCCGCCGACAGCTTGCCCAGATTTTTCATCTGTGCCGTAATGCTGCCTTTTTTACCCAGGTAATTGACTCGCACTTGATCGAGTGCCTGCAAATTATCGGCGGCTTGTATCGCTTGCTCAGCGTCATCCACGAGTTGTTTTAATTGTTGTTCCACAGTTTCTCTTTACTTTAGTTGTTATGGATTATGTTAGAAAAGGTTCTATTCATAATCCAACATCGTTATTTTACCCGTCATTCCCGCGGAGGCGGGAATCCAGACATTTATTACACGATACTTTCAAAAAGGTCACTCCAATCTGCGTTCGCATCTTCAATTAATCGAAGTTTCCATTTTCTGTTCCATTTTTTAAGTTGTTTCTCGCGCAAGATAGCTGATTCCATTTCTTCATGTATCTCATACCAGACTAAATAATGAACATCATATTTATTTGTAAATCCCGGAACAACGTTATTTTTATGTTCCCAAACACGCTTCACCAAGTCTGATGTAACACCGATATACAGTGTCCCATTTTTACTGCTTGCTAAAATATATACGCATGGCATCTTTTCCATAGTTTTGTCATATTACTGGATTCCCGCCTTCGCGGGAATGACGTGAACAAAAGCTTCATGATTTAAAAACGAAAACGGGAAGACCCAATGCATGAGCCTTCCCGTATCGTAATTACTTACCCAGTTTTGACTGGGTATTCGAACTTGCAATTAAACTATCGTTGCCTTATTTAATCAGGCTGCGAGGCTGGCCTTGGCCTTTTCGGCAAGGGCTGCAAAAGGCAAGGGCTGCAAAAGCAGTTTTGTCAAAGACCGCAATGTCAGCTAGCACCTTACGATCAATAGCAATATCTGCTTTCTTTAGCCCGTTGATAAATCGGCTATAAGAAAGTCCGCATTCACGTGCCGCGGCATTGATACGCGCAATCCATAAAGTCCGGAATTGACGTTTGCGTTGGCGACGATCGCGATAAGCATATTGACCGGCCTTGGTGACCGCCTGAACGGCAACACGATAAACATTTTTACGACGACCGCGATAACCTTTCGCACGATCTAAGATTTTTTTGTGACGGGCATGAGCCGTAACACCACGTTTTACTCTTGGCATGTCTCAATCCCCCTTAAATGTACGGCAACATGCGAGCAATAAGCTTGGTGTCAGCTTTGTTCACAAGTTCCCCGATACGGAGTTGACGTTTACGCTTGGTGCTTTTCTTCGTCAGGATATGACGACGATGCGACTGTGCGCGCTTGAACTTGCCAGAGGCAGTTTTCCGAAAACGCTTGGCCGCGCCTCGGTTGGTCTTCAT
>CAMYOL010000066.1 GCA_947260005.1 uncultured Ectothiorhodospiraceae bacterium | reverse complement strand
TTTGCTCATGAACAGGGTTTTGGTTTCAACTGGGTCTCCCTGCCAAAAGAATACGAACCACTACAAACGGAACCCTTTAACACCTCCGAGATGAACAGATTGTTCAACGTCGGCTATAAGATGGGTCTTAAAGGTAATACGTGGCACAAGGAACCACCGGGGATGCACCAACATTAGTGAGATAAATAATTTACCAGTAGTGTAATGAAAACATGTAGAACCCATTACTCGCGTGTACTGTGGATGGAGCAGGGATAATCTTATGAATACAACTCGGACTATATTCTTTTTGATTGCTGGCTGGTTACTGTCTTCATGTGCATATCTACAAAGCGTTTCTGATCAGGAGGAATTATTACAGAACCAGCAAATCAATCCTCGACAGTATAATGCTAAACATATTATCGAACGATATACTTATTTTGTATATGGTCGGTTAACGAGTGACATATCAGACAGCAATCACTATTCATTGGCTGTTGTGGCGCTATCGGATAAATATCAGGAGAATGAGATTGTTGATGTTAACTATCGCGGTAAGGTGAATTCATATTACGCATTAAATTTGCCTGAAGGTGAGTATCAGCTGCTGGTGCTTGAAGACAAGAATCAGGACAAAATCTATAGACAGACGGAAATTATTGCGCAGCATAGCCTTGCCCTGGATAAACAAACTTATCCTGACAAGGTGGTCGGTAATCTCGATATCCAATTGCATAACCCGATACCTCAACTAACGTTTCCAATTAATATCCCGGCGCAGACTGAAAAAAAACGTCAGCAATCATTATTCTTTCCGAAGGGTTCCATACGCTCACTTGACGATCCGATTTTCTCAGAACGTATGGCTACGTTGGGGATGTATGATCCAGCCGCATTTATGGAAAATGTACCATTCATGTTTTATGCCCTGGAGGAAGACGCAGGTTATAAAATCCCGGTGGTTTTCGTACACGGCATTGGCGGGACAGCAAAAGAATTCCGCACCATCATAGACAGGCTGGATAGAAAGCTATACAAGCCATGGTTTTTTTACTATCCATCCGGTATGGATCTAAATCAGCTTGCAAAATTATTTTACAATATCTATCTCTCCGGCAAGGTGGTAGAGAAAGGGCCGTCAGAAATGATTATTGTGGCCCATAGTATGGGCGGACTGGTAGTACGTGAGGCATTCAATTTTTATCAGGGAAATGATCAGGAAATTAAAGTTAAGCTGTTTATTTCCATGGCCAGCCCCTTTGGTGGTCTTTCGTCAGCGCAGGCCGGTGTTGAAAATGCACCGCTGGTGTTACCCGCTTGGCGTGACTTGTCGCCAAAGGAATCTTTTATCAAGCATTTATTCCGCAACCGGTTACCCGATTCCGTTGAACATCATCTTTTTTATGCTTATAGCAACGCCGGTGATTCACAAGATAGTGATGGCGTTGTACCCGTTCATAGTCAGTTAGCTGTGACCACATCGGACAGGTTGTCAGGGCAGTACGGGTTTAAGTCGGGACATGCTGAACTCCTGCGGGATCCAACTGCCATTGATACCATGTTTAATTTACTAAGCCAGGTTAAAAACCCTTTCCCAGACAAACATCTGTATTATTTTTCCAAGGGAGGATTCGATGTTGAACTAGACAGCTCCTATAGTGAAATGGAAAAGGCGGTGATTCAACGCATGGGTATCTATCTGAGGGCCCTGGCGAACGGAAAGCTTGAACCGATACCGTTAAATGAACCTTTTCTGGCTGTTGTACGCGGCAGATCTGAACCTGTAAACGCTGTTGATACCGCATGGTTAAAATTTATAAAAGACTATCCAGAATTAGCAGCGGCAAAACATGATGGCGCGAAGAAGTAATCCATTTTCGATCTCGTCGCACTTAAACATCGTTAGTTGTGATTTAAGGGCGATCTAAATGAAATCTTTACATAAAGAAAACGGAATTGGATACACACGAATAAATCCGGGTATAGTGATTCTTCTGTTATTAACTTTCTTTTCGTTTGCTTATGTATCATCAGTCACTGCAAATTCATCTGATGATAATAATATAACGATCAGTCTCCAATATATGACGCCAACTGAAGAAGATCGAGATATTCGAACGACAAATATTGATCTCCACTTTTATCTTGCTGATGTCGAGCAACTGAATTTGTTAATAAATTGGGGATTCATTGCTACTTACGCGACTGGCAACATAACACAGCTAGAAGGCAGCCTGGCCGAAGGTAACCTGACAGAGGTGCAGCATGAAAATTCCGCATTTGGAATTGGTCCGGGGATATTGCTGGATTTCCGACTCGGGGGTACCGATAAATGGTCATTTCATCTTCAGGGGCTTGGCAATTTTATTGTATATAACAAGCGGTTTCCGGCAGGCGGGGATTACTATAATTTTATGTGGCGTGGCGGGCCATCGTTTAAATATAAGATAGACAGTTCGAAAGCAGTCGATATTGGTTACCATTGGGCTCATATATCCAATGGCCAGGGGGAAAGCGCCAAAAATCCATCGTACGAGGCCAAAGGTTTCATACTTCGATTTGTTGGATTCTTTTAATAAATATTGTGTTAATGAATATCGATTAACTCACGGTTAAAATAAGTGGATTTTTAATAATTAAAACAACAAGTTCGATAATAAACCTGATTTCTCGGCTTATATTACGAATTTACTGAGGATTTTCAGATGACCCCTTGATTTCATCACAGTCTGTACACATAACCCACTCAGTAATTTAACGAGTCTGAATCCGGCGAGTATGTTGTTGTATTAGAACCCGGGCAACAATTGGGTTCCTTTGCCGATTTCCCTATTAGTTTCCTTGACTTGAGGGCGATCACGGCTAAAATTAGCACTCATTAGAGGGGAGTGCTAACAACTCTCCCGTTTAGCGACTCAGAATTTATATAACCTGTTGAATTTCAACATTTTAAGGAGAAATCACGAATGAAGATTCGTCCCCTACACGACCGTGTAATCGTGCGCCGCACGGAAGAAGAACGTACCACTGCTGGTGGCATCGTAATCCCTGATTCAGCAACCGAAAAGCCTGCTGAAGGTGAAATTGTTGCCGTGGGTAACGGTAAGATTTTAGACAATGGTGAGCATGAAGATCGATGGTGAAGAACTATTGGTCCTGCGTGAAGAAGACATTATGGGTGTATTAGAAGGCTAAGCCTTAATCCCACTTCTCACCCTTTTAAAAAAATATTATATAGAGGAATTCTGCAATGACTGCAAAAGAAGTTAAATTTTCTGATGAAGCTCGCCAACGTATGCTGGCCGGAGTGAATGTACTGGCGAATGCCGTTAAGGTTACGCTAGGTCCTAAAGGCCGTAACGTTGTTTTAGATAAAAGTTTTGGTGCGCCAACCATCACTAAAGATGGTGTTTCGGTTGCAAAAGAAATTGAATTAAACGATAAGTTTGAAAACATGGGTGCACAGATGGTGAAAGAAGTGTCTTCACAAACCTCTGATGTCGCCGGTGATGGAACCACGACTGCAACCGTATTGGCCCAGTCTATTTTGACTGAAGGCATGAAGGCTGTTGCCGCGGGCATGAATCCAATGGACCTGAAGCGCGGTATCGACAAAGCGGTACTCGCGGCGGTTGAACAACTAAAAAGCCAATCAAAACCTTGTTCAGATAACAAAGCGATTGCTCAAGTGGGTACCATCTCTGCTAACTCTGATGAAGAAATCGGTGGCATCATCGCTGACGCAATGGATAAAGTTGGTAAAGAAGGCGTTATTACCGTTGAGGAAGGTTCTGGTTTAGCGAATGAACTGGCGGTTGTTGAAGGTATGCAATTTGATCGCGGTTATTTGTCGCCTTACTTTGTCAATAACCAGCAAAGCATGAGCGCTGAACTTGAAGAGCCTTATGTTTTATTACATGACAAAAAAATCTCTAACATCCGCGAATTGCTACCCGTATTAGAAGGTGTAGCAAAAGCCGGTAAACCTTTATTAATCATTGCAGAAGACATCGAAGGTGAAGCGTTAGCAACCTTAGTTGTTAATAACATTCGTGGCATCGTTAAAGTGGCAGCGGTTAAAGCCCCTGGTTTCGGTGACCGTCGTAAAGCGATGTTACAGGATATCGCTGTATTAACTGGCGCAACCGTTATCTCTGAAGAAGTTGGTCTTAGTTTAGAAAAAGCGACTTTAGATGACCTGGGTTCTGCCAAGAAGATTCAAGTAACGAAAGAAGAAACCACCGTCATCGATGGCGCCGGTCAAGGTAAAGACATCGAAGATCGTGTTGGTCAGATTCGTGCACAGATAGAAGAAGCTACTTCTGACTACGATAAAGAAAAACTGCAAGAGCGTGTTGCTAAATTAGCAGGCGGTGTTGCGTTGATCAAAGTCGGTGCAGCGACAGAAGTTGAAATGAAAGAAAAGAAAGCTCGTGTTGAAGATGCGTTACATGCAACTCGCGCTGCGGTTGAAGAAGGCGTTGTACCTGGCGGTGGTGTTGCCCTGGTTCGTGCTGAAGCAACCTTAGGTGAGTTGAAAGGTGATAACCACGATCAAGACGTTGGTATCGACATTGCACGTCGTGCGATGACCGAGCCTTTACGTACTATCGTATCGAATGCCGGTGGTGAATCTTCAGTTGTATTGAACAAGGTTGTCGAAGGTAAAGGTAACTTTGGTTTCAATGCCGCGACAGATGAATACGGTGATATGGTTAAAATGGGTATCCTGGATCCAACTAAGGTAACGCGTTCTGCATTACAAAATGCCGCTTCTGTTGCCGGACTCATGATTACCACTGAAGCCATGGTCGCTGACTTACCAAGTGATGACGCTGGTGCTGGCGCAGGCATGCCTGATATGGGCGGCATGGGCGGTATGGGTGGAATGGGCGGTATGATGTAATTGCCCTTTCATCATCTGTGTAAATAGAAAGCCCCGCAGTGCGGGGCTTTTTTTTTTATGAGAGTTTTTTAGCTCGGTTACTTCCTTTGTTCGTTAACTGCAGTTGATATAGATCAACAATCTGTCAATAAGAATTGTTTAGTTGTAATCTTATTTGCGAATTATAAGATCTTATTCAGTAAGCTATTAACGTAAAAAAGTTAAAACATAGTAAATATGGGTTAACGATTCGTAAGCTGTAAATTACTGCAACTTACGCTGACTACATCAATGAAATGTTGACGAAGGAGGTACGTTATGGCTAAACAAATACTCGTAGTGTTTCTGCTTACGACTCTCATAAACCTTTCTGCATGTGGTGGAGGAAGTGATACGCCAAGCCCTGCTGCAAGCAATAACTGTGTGCTCGGAACCAGTACACTAGATGATTGCACTCTAGGTTAAAACAGGGAGTAAATAATTTGAGTTATTAGCAAGTTAATTCAATATTTGGAGGTGTACTATGAAAACGCTATTAAACATTTATTTTAAAAGAACGGCTGTGATGTTATTTTGTGCAGCGGTAATTACAACGGTGTCTGCCGGCGAAATTACTTATCCGGATAACTCATACTCCAGTGGAGATACACTTACTGCAAGTGATTTGAATGACAAGTTCAATGAAATTAAAACAGACGTAAATGACAATAACAGTCGTTCACTGGACAATCAAAATGGAATTGCAGCTAATGAAGCTGATATACAAGATAATATGAATGCATTACCCGGTGTTGCAAGCTCAGAAGATAATACCTGTTGCACCGATATTCCAACAACACCGGTTACAAAGCAAAGTGTTGTGTTAACCCCACCAGGATCAGGTTATGCAATCGTTACATATACAGGGCATTGCCGGCTAATCCATGTAACTGGAAGTGATTCTCTTGTTCAGTCATTAAGTTTTGCAATTTCAACCAGCCCTGCAGATGTTATTACCAGTAATAGAAAGTGGTTTATTTTACCGGCTGGTTCAGCTAGCGGTGTCCACGCAACAGCTTGTTCTACACAAGCCGTTTTCCCAATATCCGGAGCAACGACATACTATCTAAACGCGGTTGCTGTTTTACCAAGGACTGGTGAAGCTGGCGAGATGGGGTGGGGAAATCTTCACGCACTTTTTGTACCTAACTTATATTAATCGATAATGAAATAGCCTCATGCGTTAATGCATGGGGCTGTTTAGTTTCAAGTAAGTAACAATATTTAATTTCTTGAGCTATACCTGACTTAGGAAAGAGTCTGGTAGACTTGGCAAAGTAGTGACTCTTCCCTAAAGTGAATGTATGTCAGGATACTTACAGAATATCTTAACTGAACAGCAATCAAGCGAAGCTGAAAAGTTCTTTATCGACGCAGAAAATTCATCTCTTCCTGCGGACCAAACCGAACTATTGAAAAAGTCTTTGTCGTTCGTTTGGTCTAATAGCCTGTATGTTGAACAGCGTTGCACCGTTAATCGGGATCATTTAATCGGTCTGCTCAAAACCGCTGACCTATTTCGGGACTATGACTTCGAGTATATCGTTAGACTGGTTAATACACGACTCGAAGATTGTCTGAATGAAAACGACTTAATGCGCAGGCTACGTGAGATGCGTCAGCGCGAATTGGTCAGGATTATCTGGCGTGACCTGGCAGGTTGGGCTGAGTTGGCTGAAACCATGCGTGAATTATCCTGGCTGGCCGATGCCTGTGTCGATGGTGCATTGAATCTTTTATACAAATGGAATTGCCAGAGCCTAGGGACACCTTTTGATAGTGAGGGCAATCAACAACAATTAATTGTGCTTGGTATGGGCAAGCTCGGTGGTCATGAACTAAATCTGTCATCCGATATCGATTTGATCTTTGCTTATCCGGAAGAGGGGGAAACGCGTGGTAACAAGACCATTACCAATCACGAGTTTTTCCAAAAGCTTGGCCAAAGCTTGATTAATGTTTTATCCAAATTAACAGCGGATGGTTTTGTATTTCGGGTCGATATGCGCCTTCGTCCATTTGGGAGCGGACCATTGGCTGTGAGTTTTGATGCCATGGAAGATTACTATCAGATGCACGGGCGAGAATGGGAACGTTACGCCATGATTAAGGCGCGTGTGATTGCTGGCGATCATGTCCAGGGAGAAAAACTGTTAGCACGTTTAAAACCGTTTGTTTATCGGCGTTACGTCGATTACAGCGCATTTGAATCAATACGCGAAATGAAGGCGATGATTCAGAAAGAGGTCAAACGTAAGAACAAGGAATTGAATATTAAGGTCGGTGCCGGTGGAATACGTGAAATTGAATTCATTGGCCAGGTGTTTCAACTTATTCGGGGTGGTCGTGAGGTTAAACTGCAATCGCGTTCCATCTTAAAAACATTAGCGGCGTTGCAGGAACTTGCTATCCTGCCCGATTATGTTGTCGAACAACTAAATGACGCCTATGATTTTTTGCGCCGTACCGAACATCGTTTACAGGCCTGGCGAGATGAACAAACCCATAGTTTGCCGACGGATGAGATCGCTCAAAAACGTTTAGCGTTTAGTATGGGGTTTGATGGCTGGAATGCCTTTAACGAACAATTACAACATCACCGTACCCACGTGCATGAACACTTCGAACAGGTCTTTGTTGCGCCTCAAGCGGATACACCCAGTCAAGAAACGGTTGAACTTACCCCATTATGGCTTGGTGAGATCGAGGATGAGGAGGCCCTCGAGTTATTAACAAGCAGTGGGTTTAATGAAGCAAACGATGTCTGGCGGCATATTAAAACCGTACGCGAAAGCCGGGCCTATCGAAATCTATCAGCACGTGGCCATGAGCGTATGAATCGATTGATGCCGTTATTTTTAAGTGCCTGTCAGGCAACTGAACAGCCCGATTTGTCATTTCTACGAGCATTAACGGTTATCGAAGCGGTGATGCAACGTTCAGTCTATTTAGTTTTATTGATTGAAAATCCGTTGGCGTTATCTCAGTTTATTCGCTTATGTGCCTCGAGCCCATGGATTACACGCTACTTGAGTCTTCATCCGCTGTTACTGGATGATTTATTAGATGTCGGTCAATTATTCGACCCACCTAAGCGTGACAGATTGAATCAGGAATTAACGACACGGATGGCGGATGTATTGGGTGATGAAGAACGCTCATTAGATGTGTTACGCCATTTTAAACAATCGCATTTTTTAAAGGTGGCAGCTGCAGATATCTTTGGCGCCTTACCATTGCCAGAGGTGAGTAACCATTTAAGCTGGATAGCCGAAGTGGTGTTAGAACATACGCTGAACCTGGCCTGGCATCACCTGGTGGCAAAACATGGTCGTCCGATTTGCACCCATGAAGGTGCTGTCTGTGATAGCGGTTTTGCGGTAATTGCCTATGGCAAATTGGGCGGCTATGAATTGGGATATAGCTCTGATTTGGATATGGTGTTTTTGCATAGTGGTGAATCTGAGAGCCTGGAAACAACCGGAGAGAAATCGACAGAAAAACCCGTGGCATTGGGGGTGTTTTTTGCCCGCCTGGGTCAGCGTATGATGCATATTTTAGGGGCGATGACGCCGGCCGGTGTCTTATTTGAAGTGGACATGCGTCTACGTCCCGATGGTGCCGCTGGGATGTTAGTCAGCAGTTTGAAGTCATTTGCCGGTTATCAGAAAAATAAGGCCTGGACCTGGGAGCATCAGGCACTGGTAAGAGCGAGAGTGGTTGCCGGTGATCCTGCGATCGCCACTGAATTTGAACGTATTCGGTCAGAGATCCTCAGCCAGAAGCGTGATATCGATGAATTGCGTCAATCTGTGATCGAAATGCGCCGGAAAATGTCCCAGGCTCAAAATAAGGCCAAGGCCGGCGAGTTTGATCTGAAACATAGCCAAGGAGGTATCGTCGATATTGAATTTATGGTGCAATATGGCGTTCTGGCGTTTAGTCATCAGTACGACGAATTATTGGAATGGACTGATAATATTCGCCTGTTGGAGGCCATGGCTCAGACGGGTGTGATGAGCGAGGCCGATGCTGCTTTTTTGAGCGAGACGTATCAACTGTATCGAAATCGATTACATCGCCTTAAGTTGCAGGAATCATCGGCCATCGTTGCGGCCAATCATTTCGAGCCGCAACAGCAAGGTGTGCAGCGAATTTGGTCCAGTTGGTTGGAAGTTTAATTATATAGTATGAGGAAGATGTAGATGTCGATGTCTGACAGAGATGGTGTTATTTGGTTTGATGGCAAGATGGTGCCCTGGCGCGAGGCTCAGGTGCATGTTTTGACCCATACCCTGCATTATGGCATGGGGGTGTTTGAAGGCGTACGCGCCTATAAAGCCGAACAAGGGACCGCTATATTTAGACTTGATGATCACACCAATCGCTTGTTTGAATCCGCACATATATTAGCCATGCCGTTGTTGTTTGATAAAGCGACTATCAACGAAGCACAAAAAGCGGCGGTGAAAGAGAATAACCTGGATAGCGCTTATCTGCGTCCAATGTGTTTTTATGGCTCGGAAGGCATGGGTTTGCGAGCGGACAACTTAAAAGTCCATACGATTGTTGCGGCCTGGGAATGGGGTGCCTATCTGGGTGAAGACAATATGAAAAATGGTTTGCGCATCAAGACATCTTCAATTACTCGCCATCATGTCAACATTACCATGTGTAGGGCTAAAGCAAATGGCAATTACATGAATTCAATGATGGCCCTGCAAGAGGCGATGCGCGATGGGTATGATGAGGCCTTATTACTGGATGTAGACGGTTTTGTGGCCGAAGGCAGTGGCGAAAACATTTTTTTGGTGAAAGATAATGTTATCTACACACCTGAGTTGACGTCTGCATTAGATGGAATAACCCGCAAGACCTTAATGCAAATAGCGACGGATGAGGGTTTTGAGGTGCGTGAAAAACGCATTACCCGTGATGAAGTTTATATTGCCGATGAGGCCTTTTTTACGGGATCGGCTGCTGAGGTGACCCCAATACGTGAGTTAGATGGACGGGCAATTGGATCGGGTACGCGAGGGCCTGTGACTGAAAAATTACAAAGTCTGTACTTTGATGTCGTACATGGTCGAATCGAAAAATATAATCATTGGTTAACTTTTGTTTAGCGTTTAAGTTATCTGAAAATTGAAGCAGTTTAAAAATAAGCTAGATTTTAAAATTTAAAGGGTAGAGTCATGAATGAATCATCAAACGAAAAACAGGCGAATGCGGCGCAACGTTATCAAGTGAGCCAAGCTGATTTGCCAGCCCATTGCCCAATGGATGGCATGGCACTTTGGAATTCACACCCAAAGGTCTATTTACCGATTGAAGAACAAGGTGGTGAAGCAAAGTGTCCCTACTGCGGTGCCATTTATGAATTAAAAAAAGCTTAGCCATCATTCGCTATAATTTATTAAAATAAAATGACGTGGAACGTCTATGCAACTGAATCTACCTAATTTCGAAAATGCCCAGGTACTAGTGATTGGTGACTTAATGCTGGATCGTTACTGGCATGGTGATACCTCTCGCATTTCTCCAGAAGCACCGGTACCGGTGGTGTTGGTGGGGGATGCTGAAGAACGTGCCGGTGGGTCTGGTAATGTCGCGCTTAATATCTCTGCACTAGGGGCAAACATTGATGTTATTGGTTACACCGGTGACGATGAGGCAGCCGATGCACTTCAGGACATATTGAGCACATCGGGTGTCACTTGTGCCTTCGAACGAATTCCAGGTAGTCGTACGGTCACGAAACTGCGGGTTATTAGCCGTCACCAACAACTTATACGCCTGGATTTTGAAGATGGTTTCAACGAACAGCGTACCGACGTCTTGGTTGCACGTGCCAATAAGTTGATGGCGAATGCCGGTGCCGTGGTGTTGTCTGATTATGGCAAAGGTACTTTACGGGATTTTCCATCATTAATTCGTGCCGCACGTGATGCGAATACGCCGGTATTGATTGATCCGAAGGGAACAGACTTTAGTCGTTATAAAGGTGCGACACTCATCACACCGAATTTATCTGAATTTGAAGCCGTCGTGGGTACTTGTATCTCCGATAGCGAAATCGAAAATCGCGGCATGCAACTGATTAAAGATATTGAACTGGATGCTCTGCTGGTCACGCGTAGCGAGCGTGGTATGACCCTGTTACAAAAATCTCATGCCCCCATTCATTTACCCACCAAGGCTCAGGAAGTGTTTGATGTAACGGGTGCCGGTGACACGGTGATTGCGATGTTAGCAACGGCGATTGCCGCGGGTGAAGGTTTGAATAATGCGATGGCCCTGGCAAATTTAGCGGCAGGCGTGGTTGTTGGAAAACTCGGTACAGCGACGGTATCACCAGCAGAATTACAACAAGCCATGCGCGGTGAAGCGTCATTAACGCGTGGTGTCTATGACGAAGATGCTTTGCTTGATGTTGTTAATCAGGCCAAACAACATGGCGAACGTATTGTTATGACCAATGGCTGTTTTGATATTTTACACCCCGGGCATGTATCTTATTTACAGAAAGCCCGTGCAATGGGTGATCGTTTGATCATTGCCGTCAATGATGATGAATCGGTTAAACGACTTAAGGGTTCGGAACGTCCCATTAATACTTTAGATCGACGTATGGCGTTATTGTCCGCTCTGGAATGTGTTGATTGGGTAGTACCCTTTAGTGAAGACACGCCCGAACGGATAATCTGTAAAATGTTACCGGATGCGCTTGTGAAGGGTGGTGATTATAAACCTGAGCAGATTGCGGGTGGCGAGTGTGTCATTAAGCAGGGTGGCGAAGTCAATATTATTGAATTTATTGAAGGTCATTCTACGACTGACATCATTAAAAATATTTTAGGTGGAAAATAATTAAATGATCATAGTAACCGGTGGAGCTGGATTTATTGGCAGTAATATCGTTAAAACCTTAAATGAACAGGGTGAGACCGATATCATAGTGGTTGATAATCTTAAGAACGGCGTCAAGTTTAAAAATATCGCTGATTGTGAGATAGCCGATTATCTGGATAAAGATGATTTTATCGAACGAATCAATCGCGGTGATAGCTTTGCAAATAAAGTTGATGCGATCTTCCATGAGGGTGCCTGTTCTTCCACTACTGAGTGGGATGGTAATTTCATGATGAATAATAATTATGAATACTCAAAATCACTCTTACACTATTGCCTGAATAATAAGATCTCTTATCTATATGCCTCATCGGCCTCGGTGTATGGATCCGGTTCGGTGTTTAAAGAGACGCGAGAATATGAGGAACCGCTAAACGTTTATGGTTATTCAAAGTTTTTGTTTGATCAATATGTTCGTCGTTATGCAAAAGATGCAAAGAGTCAGGTCGTCGGTTTTCGCTATTTTAATGTTTACGGTCCGCGTGAATCGCATAAAGGCACAATGTCGAGTGTAGCCTTTCACCATAATAATCAAATACAAGAGACAGGCGTTGTAAAATTATTTGAAGGTTGCGATGGTTATGAAAACGGTGGCCAGAGTCGAGATTTTATATATGTGGGTGATGCGGTAGCGGTAAATCTATGGTTTATGCGCAATCCTGATAAATCCGGTATTTTTAATTTAGGTACAGGTCGAAGCCAGCCTTTCAATGACATCGCAAACGCGGTGATAAAATATCATGGCAAAGGTGAAATAGAATATACCCCATTCCCTGAACATTTAGTTGGGCGTTACCAGAGTTTTACTGAAGCAGATATCTCTGCATTAAGAGCAGCAGGTTATGATGCACCCTTTAAGACGGTTGAAGAAGGTGTAACTTTATACATGCAATGGTTGAAGGAACATAGTGGTATTTAAATTTTTAGGGATTAGTATATATCTCCCAAATTTATCGTGATGACTTCGTGAATTCCATCTTCGCTTTAATAGAATTAGTACTCGATTAAAATAATAATATATTAGTTAGCTGGAGAAGCTTGCCGCAATGAAAATCTGGTCTTGGAAGCGTAACTGGACAGCTCGACATGCGGAAGCGAAAGTCAGTAAATTGACTTTCGAGTCTGTAAAACGTATTGCTGTATTAAAGCATGCAGCACTGGGAGACTTGATACTTACCCGAGCATTCCTGGTTACCCTCCGCCAGTACTTTCCTAATGCAAGAATTACCTTAAGTGTTGCCAAACATTATATGAATGGGCTTCCTGATGATCTGGTGGATCATGTTCATGTGGTACATAGCAAAGAAAGCGGCAAGGGCTTTGTAGCTCGTTTGAAAGAACAATTTTCACTTGGTGAACAGGATCTTTTGTTTGATATCTCGGCTGTGTCCCGTACTTTTTGGCTTTCTTTGTTCAGTAAAGCAAGCGTAAAAATTGGTTTCAAACATAAGTTGGTGCATCGATTTATCTATGATATTGCAGTTGACCGAACCGGATATAAATTCGAAGCGGAAGTCTTTATGGATCAGTTATTGGTGCTGGGCTTACAGTACAAATGGCCGCTAGACTTTTCACTCACGCCTTCTAAGTCATCGATTGAGGGTGATTATATCGTTTATTTCCCAACCGCATCAGTTGATTACAAGATGTGGGAGTTCCAACGTTTTGCAGAATTGATTATAGAATTAAAAAACCGCTACCCTGATTATAAGCATGTTATGTTGGTGGGGATAGCGGATTGGGAAAAGAAGATTTGCAAAAAGATTGAGGCCTTAATAAAGGATAAGAGTAATTTTCAAACTATCGATGGAGGTGAGGATACCTTCAGCGTTATTGGAGGTGCGTCGTTACTCATCTCAAATGACACGGGTATAAGAAATCTAGCCATTGCGTATCAAAGACCGACCGTCTGTATTTTTATGGGGACTTGTCCATTTACCTATGCCCCACACTTTGGTCAACATGAGATTGTTTATAAACTTGAAGGCGGTCAACCGGCAGTTAAGCAGGTATTAGATGCCTCTGTAAAGATTTTAGATAACTTGAGTAAGTAGATTAAATTGTTTTATCTATCTGTTTTCATCGTGAATAATTGGCATTAAATGATGTGAAGGAGTCATGATATTTCTGAACCCTACCGAATATTAGTGGCAGGCCCGGCCTGGGTAGGTGATATGGTTATGGCCCAGGCTTTGTTTATAACCCTTAAATTGCACTATCCCAACTCGGAAATTGACGTGTTAGCGCCCAGTTGGTCGGTGCCATTGATCTCGCGTATGCCCGAGGTAAACCAGGCAATCGAGTTACCCATCGGACATAAACAATTAAAGTTAATTAGTCGATATCAACTTGGCAAGTCACTTCGAAATCGACATTATTCATTAGCAATCGTCACGCCTCGGTCTTTTAAATCGGCATTGGTCCCTTTTTTTGCTGGAGTAAAAACTCGGCGGGGTTATCGGGGTGAGATGCGTTATGGCGTGCTTAACGATATTCGTTATTTAGATAAATCTTTGTTGACCCAAACGGTACAACGTTATGTTGCTCTCGGCTTAGAAAAGTCATCGTCGGCGAAAATTAAGATCCCGTTCCCGAGGCTGACGATTGATACTCACAATCAACAACGATTATTAAGCAATCTTGCTTTGGATACTAATCGACCCGTGATCGGTTTAATGCCTGGGGCTGAATATGGACCTGCTAAACAATGGCCGATAGATTACTATCAAAAGCTGGCTACTGAATTAGTTACTAATGGTAAACAGATTTGGGTGTTTGGCTCAGCTAAAGAAAATTCACTTGGGGAGGAAATCGCTGGTTCAAATGAAAATATTATTAATTTATGTGGTAAAACAGAACTGGTGGATGTGATCGACCTAATCGCTTTAACCAGCCATGTTGTGACGAATGACTCTGGATTAATGCACGTGGCTTGTGCAACAGGACGAAAGGTCATCGCCATTTATGGTTCATCTGATCCTAAATACACTCCTCCGTTATCGGAGTCGGCAAAAATTTTATATAAAAATTTGGAATGCAGTCCATGTTTTGAACGGACCTGTAAATACCGGCATACCGATTGTTTAAAAAAGATATCGGTTCAAGATGTCATGGGACAAATATGTTAGAACAAATTGCTAATAATACATACCGACCTTTTCTTGCCTATTCTGATAGGCTGGAACGATTTGTTTATCTACTATTATTTTTATTTCCAATAGCGGGTATGAGTGTTCGTCACTGGATAAGTAATATTTTTATCTTGTTAATGCTGATCGGTTTATTCACTCTACGAAGAACAAGCGAACCTTTAATGCGGGAAGAAAAATTTTTCCTGTGGGTTTGTGCCGCCTTTTTTGCCAGTTTTGTTCTTTCCGCTTTGGTTAACGGGTGGGAATACCCGCAAACGCGGGCTATGGGTACCGAATTGCGCTTTCTTGCCGTTATTCCAATTTATTTATTAGTCAGACGCTATAACGATTGTACGAAATGGCTTCTGCGCGGAGCGATAGTCGGAGGTTTTTTTCTACTGGGTCAGGCTATTTACGATGTCTCTGTGCTAAAATTAGGTCACGCAAATGGGGTATATAGTAAAAATATAATCGGGCCACTTTCTGTTGTTGTCGCATTTTGGAGTTTTTATTATGCCTGGTTAAATTGGCGAACATTAACCCCAACTATTTATATAATAATTATTGTTTCTATCGTGTGTGCTCTGATTGCTGCTGGAATGTCTAGTTCAAGAGGAGGTTATGTCGGCTTTTTACTAACATCTTTATTCAGCGTTTTTTTATTCTTCCGTCCCCGATGGATCATTGTGGGGTTAATAGGTATCACTATTGTAACGGTGTTATTATATAATAATATCAGTAATGTACATAACAGGGTAGATAGAGCTTATTCAGGTATAGTTAGTTATTATAAATCTGAAGACACTGTTAAAGATCTTGGTTCTGATCCTTCAGTTGGTATCCGATTGGAAATGTGGCGAGCATCAGTAATGATGTTTAAGGAAAATATTATCTTTGGCGTTGGACCTGAAAATTATCGAACGCATGCTCTAAACTATATAGAACTAAAGCTCATCAATCCTGAAGTTGGTCTTCATGAAAATCCACATAACGCGTTTTTAGAGGCACTAAACTCGAAAGGTACTATTGGGTATATTCTATTTTTACTGTTGTTGTATTACCCTGCATATGTTTATATTCGCGATTATAAAACTTACAAATCATCTGCTGTGATTGGTCTGATACATATTGTGCTTATTACCTCATTTTCATTAACTGACCATTCAGTGATTGTGAAAAATAACTATGTATCGATCCTATTATTGGGGATGGCCGTATTTTATTCATCACATTTACGTTCAATTCTGAAAGAGAAACCTAGCCATGGCTAGTTTAGCGATTGTATTAATTGTAAAAAATGAAGCATACGGTTTAGCGAGATGCCTGGAAAAGCTAAGTTGGGCTGATGAGTTAATAGTCTTCGATGCCGGTAGTACAGACAATACAGTTGAAATTGCTAAAAAATATACTCCTAAAGTGTATCAGGATTTCGATTGGCAGGGATTTGGTATTCAACGTCAGCGGGCACAAGAGAAGGCAACAGCCGACTGGATTTTTATGATCGATGCCGATGAGCTGATGACTGATCAACTTCAATCTAGCATTCAACAAGTTGTTTCCGGCAATGATCAAACAAAGGTATATGCTATTCCACGATTGTCATGGTGTTTTGGTGATTTTATTCGTTATTCAGGTTGGTATCCGGATTATGTCACAAGACTTTATCCTCGTGTGAAAGCTGGCTATGGTGATGATCGAGTTCATGAAAAATTACGTTTTGGGTCCGAATTGTCAGAGCAACGTATATCGGGTGATTTACTACATTATACATACCGTGATTTAGAGCATTATCTGGTTAAGTCTGCAGGTTATGCAAAGGCCTGGGCCGAGCAGCGTGCAGAGCGTGGTAAAACAACCAATTTGATGACAGGTATATTACATGGCATCGGTTGCTTTATTAAAATGTATTTCATCCATGTTGGTTTTTTGGATGGACGTCAGGGTTTCTTGTTAGCATTACTTTCAGCGCACTCAACGTTTGCCAAGTATGCCAATCTATGGATTTTAACGAAGACGATTAAACCTGATAATTAGTCATAAAGCCTTTGCAACATCATTTGTATATTGAGCGCAGCTTGTTGCACATCAAGTTGCGACATATCATCTTGATTTGTCCCGATTTTCGGAGAAAATGCCAGACGGCGATCGTCACTGCTCAATGTTTGCCAACGTAACGAGGTAGCAGATTGTCGATTCGGATAAAAGCCTGCAGTGGGACGGTTCAAGGCTCCGGCTATATGCAGGGGGCCGGTTGAGCCGCTAATAAATAGATCGGCAAATGCGATATGTTTTACAAATTGGGTGAGCCCTTCGGTTGATTCATAGATACAATGTGAATCGTGAAATCCGGCATCATTGAGTACGGCAGAGCACTGTTTGGCTATATCAATCTCACCAGGGCCTGCACTGAATATAATAAAATAACTAGAATTTTTTGCGAGAAACATAGCCAGTGAAGCATATTGTTCGGTGGTTAAGTTGTTGGCTGAGCCACCTGATCCTGGGTGAATGAAGATTAAATAACTTCTATCAATCTGATGCTCCTTTGTAAACGCGTTTCTTAATTGTTTAATCTCGGAAGGCTCAATATTCAAATAGGGCGAAGTAGGCGAGAACTCACAGTCAGATTGTATTTTCTTTAATAATGCTTGAGACAGGTCGAGATTATATTCATATTCAGGTTTCAGGGATCGGGAACGTCGTTGAGTAATGCGGTGATTATGAAAGAATTGGGCTAACTTGGTTGCCGGAGCAAATCGATTAGGGATTCGCAAGCCAAAAAGTAGCAAACCTATTCGAGTCGTTGAGTAAAGAGTTAAAGAGATAGGAAATTTTTGGGCACGGATCGTAGCCTGTAAAGCGGTAAATTTTGTCTTATCGGCCTGTTTTCCTGGATCGATAATGATATTGTCGATATAAGGGCAGGCCTCAGCAATTGGGCGGGTATATTCAGGCACCAACGCATGTAATTCTGTTTTAGGTAGGCATTGTTTCAGAAAGGCAAATGTCGGCAAAGACAGGCAAAAGTCACCGATTTTGTCATTACGAATTATCAAAATTTTGTCAGGCTTTGCTAGCATTTGCTTGTGAATTTCATAATTAGACAACTTACTGTATTGAACTATACACGTGCTTTTCCTTAAGAAAAAGAATTCTATAGTTAAATCCTTTTCAATTTTCATATTTGATTGTTTTCTAATGGGTGAAAATAGGTGTGAAATCAGATGTTGAGTAATTCGTGGGATAATACAGGCACTATTTATATAAAGTATTTATGTCATAGGTGGGGATTAAAAGTGTTCTACTTGGCAGCAGGTATAACTTTCGTTATTATGCTCAACGGTTTTAAGATAGATCATCAAAAATCTGAATCTAATAATACCGATTATCAGAAATACGCTATATTTATACTCTATTAGAAATAGAGAAAATACTAATTTGGGCTGCTATTAAGATAAAGGAAAACTATGCGCGATTGTATTGTTTGTCAGACTGCGGAACATACCAAACAATATTGTCACATGGATCAGCAAGATTATGTTCGCTGTGATCAATGTGGCCTTATTTATGTTGATCAACTCCTTGATACCAAGAAGCTCTATAAGGCTTACAGCGGAGATCTTATAAAATCATATCGGCGTAAATTATTTGCCCCGATACGTAAATTTCACCAATATCGTAATTTTACTTCTGGTATGATGCGGGCACGCCGGATCATTGACTTTACCGCCAAACAAATGACGACATCGGCCGTTGACATAGAATATATGGATATCGGCTGTAATCGAGGATTTTTGTTAGGCGCTGCATATGAACGTTGCTGGAACCCATATGGCGTTGAGTTAGTCCCAGAACTGATGGCGCCATTTTTAAATACGTTTCCGCAGTATCGAACTCAGGTTTTTTCTGAGCGTTTTGAAGATACCAGGAAAAAATATTTACACGATGAAATGTTTGATGTGATTACCGGCATTGATGTTGTCGAACATTTTGAAGCAGTTGTTGAAGATCTTGCTGGAATACATTCAGTGCTGAAGCCGGATGGCGTAGTCGTCTTCCAGATACCAGATGCGGATTGTCAACAAGCCCATGATCGGAAATGTGAATGGGGAGCATTGAAACCATTAGAGCATTTGCACCTGTTTACGAAGGGTGGGTTTGAAAAAATAGTTCGGCGTGTTGGTTTTAGTAGTTATGAAGTTTTTCGAGAATTTGAAAAGGCGGACGGAAATTTTGTTACCGTACTAAGGAAATAGATAAATATTATAAACCGATTTATGATTTCGCCAGACTATAGAAACAGAATTATTTGCTAGTTTTTATTGAGTAGTTGGTAATATATTTTAAGTAAGCCAAAAAGCTAGATGTACTTCAGTTCTTGATTTAATTGATGAGATAATTATGTATAAAGGTAGGATCTATCAGCGCACCATTCAGTTTATCGAGACGTTAGGTCCTCTTGATGGAAAGCTAGTCGTCGATATTCCCGCTGGTACAGGTCATATTAGTGAGGAGTTTGTCAAACGAGGAGCCAGGGTGCTGGCCATGGATTTATATCCGGAGAAAATCGAAGCTGAGGGGGTAGAAAAGATTTACGCGGATATGAATGATAAATTGCCCCTGGAAGATAACAGTGTTGATATTATTTTGTGCCAGGAAGGGATCGAGCATATTCATAATCAGTTTGGATTATTAAAAGAACTGAACCGAAAACTGAAAAAGGGTGGTATGTTACTAATTACCACGCCGAGCTTATCTCATTTACGTTCAAGAGTGTCAATGATGTTACTTGAAAGTGATTACTGGAAGCGGATGCCACCATCAGAAGTAGACAGTGTCTGGTTTCTGGAGTCGAAACTTGATCGTCTCTATTTTGGACATATGTTCTTACTCTCGGTCAATCATCTCCGTTCTCTAGCTATTATGGCCGGGTTTGAAATTAGTAAACGCATTCCAACGCAAATCAGTAACAGTTCGGTTACCTGGTTTATACTTCTATATCCATTTATGATTTTAGCGAATTGCTTTGCTTTCATGGATTCATATCGAAAGCAGCGAAAAAACTGGAATAAAAAGAAACGGGATATCTATATTGAGCAGTTTAAACTAAACCTGTCGCCTAAAACTTTAATGTGTAGAGATATTTTTTGGGTTCTGCGCAAGAAATCAGACTGGAAAGAGACGCTAGAATATTTAAAAGAATTTGAAAGCTAGCAATAACTTCGATGTAGCCTGAGCAGACGCTGGGTAAGTTGCTATAACTTTAGGGTCAATCATTTTCGCGTATTAAATGTATTTTTATATTTAAAACTGAAAGGAATTTACTTGTATCCACGGCCAGATGGAGCAGCGGTTCCAGAAAGTTCTCCAAACTGCGGCGGTTGATATAAGGTTGTTGGATTTATTCCCTCGATATTGAAATTATCAATAACACTGTCATGAACAAAAAACAGGTTTGAGCCGTATAATTCAGTATACACTGCTTGATAACCTTTCTTTTTCCCCAGATTATAAAAAGCTAATAAGCTAGCACCCTCGTCTTTAGTTGCACCCAGCTCGAATATTTTATCTTCTGCTACTACATAATCATCGGTTGGTGATTTTGATGAATTGTATTCAACGATTACTATCTTGGGAGTAAATTCAGTTAATGCTTCCCACAGATAGTAATCAGGCCCATCCACATCAATTGACAAAACATCAAAATCTTGAGGAGTGCCAGCATCTCTGAATAATTGGTTAATATTATCTTTAGTTACAAAGCAGTTTCGTAAAATAACATTATTATCATTTTTGTATAATTCATTAAGTTGTCGGTAAAAGGTTGGGTCTGCTTCTATTAAAAAGGCTTGCCAGCCTTTTTCTACGATTAGATACCGGCTATTACTCATGTTAAGACCGTCATGAGCACCGAACTCAACAATGAATTTATGATTAATACCTACTTTGTCGAGTAAATATTCGACAACTCCGTCTTCACCATGTTGAGAGAAACGTCCCCACTCGGCTTTTTGAAGTTCTCTGACTAAAGGAGGGGTATTATCCTGGGCCCAGCGTTCTGGATGATAGGTCATGGCACCCGAGCATCCCTTAATAAAGTATTCTGGGTAATTTTTATCTAGAGGTATGATTCGAAATAATCCATTTTCTATTTTTACCTTACAGTTTTTTTCTGAAAAATATTCAGACCAAACAGGAAGGTCACTTCTGTCAACAGACATTTTTGTGTTATCACGAATCAGAAGTTCAATTTTTTTTGAAATAACTCCAGAGGAAGCGATTAGCGCTTTAAAGGGCGTAGAAAAATCATTTTGCAAGCGGACAAGCCGTTTTAAATTAAATAATTTCGATAATCTATTTAAGCGCATTTGTCTTTCCAATTTGGAATTAGAATATTATATACCATATATAATAATTTGTTATGAGCTTTGTTGGTTTAATAGTAATTTATCTAGCATAGTTTTTACTTCCTCAGTAGTAATACGCGCCATTGTACCTTCATCTCGAACGCGTGTTCCCCAGGCGACTGCATCTACAGTGACTCCAAATTTATCCTGTATAGCATCGGGATATTTATTAACGACATACTCCTTGCTTAGATAAGCGCGGGCTCGGTCAGGGTTGGTTGTGGCATAAAGACCAATCACCGGAGTATTGACTGCAGTCGCTAAATGAGCCGGTCCTGCGTCAGGAGATATAACAACTTTTGAATTTTTAAGAATGGCTAATAGTTGTTTTAGGTTTGTTTTACCGACTATGTTAGTAATAGAGTGCTTGCATATTGAACAAATTTCACTAGCATAATATTTTTCAACAGCAGATGGACCACCCGTAATAACAACATTCATATTATATTTTTCAATAGCATATGTAGCTACCGCTGCATATCGTTCGATAAGCCAATTACGGTAAGCCATGCTAGAACAAGGACTGATAACTAATATCGGTTTACCCTCGGGTAGCATTTTTTTTGCACTGATCACAGCTTCGCTCGGAATAGGAATGTTCCATTCTAAAACTTGTTCATATATACCAATGGCTTCAGTAAAACCAAAAAAACTATCGACTACATGTTGGTGGGGTTTATAGGTGATTTTTTCATTAGCAAAAATCCATTGTAGATCTTTGGCGCGTTGACGATCAAAACCTAATTTATATTTAGCTTTTATGAGCAGGCTCAACATACTCGCGCGTAATGACATTTGCATATGTAGCAGGAGGTCAAAAGATTTACCTGACAACTGTTGTTTAACTTTTAAATAGGAGCTGATTATTTTAGTTTTATCAAAGACTATAAAATTAATATCTTCTATATCAGCGACCAGAGGATATTCATTTTTCCCAATTACCCAGGTGAGTTCAACTTTAGGCCATTTATGTTGAATGGTTCGGATTGCTGGTAGGGTATGGCTAATATCAATACAAATTGATTTTGGTGGTTGTTCAAATACTATTGGCATAATATTGTCTTATTTTTGGATAGGTATGATATTATTTTTAATTGCCAGCATGAGTCAATGTTTAATGTTTAAATATGGTGATTAAAATCCAATATTTGATATTAGAATTCTCTGAAAGCTGACATATAGGTTATTATTACAAATTAAATTGTGTAACGATCAGATTAGTACGTTATTTTTTAAGAACTATTATACTGGGTGAAGAATATAAGATATCTGGGTATTTAATATTATTATAGGATTCGTTACCAGTAACTACAAAGACTTCCTGTGTAGTGGAAGAGGAGCCAGCGTATTCTCTAAGGTCAAGTGCCATAAATTCATTTAAAGCAGAGTATAATTTTCTCTTAGATTCCGGCATATTATTTATTGTTTCTGAAAGAATGATTTTGACATGGGTATCTTTTGGAATCTTGCTGTAAATAGCACTTTTAATATTTTCAAGTTTAGAAAAACTGGGTAAAAACGTTTCTGATGTATTAATTAGGATGCTTTTATAATTATAGTGCGAAATCAGGATATAGATACTAAATAGAATAGTAACTAAAAAGTATATCGTCATTCCTTTTATTAATTTACTGCTTTTAAAATTGAGTATAACAAATACTTGCATGACAAAGAGAAGTGACAACATGATAAGGGTGTAACGGGTTGAATAGTTTTTCCCGGTAATTACAAACAAAATAAGTGGTAAAATAATGAGTAAAGCTAAAAATGTTAGCTTTATATTATTATTAATTAGAGCCTTAGGTTTGGTTTTGTGTGTCCAAATATATAAACCGCTTATTCCTATGAACCTGAAAAACAGAAAGAATAGGATGAGTAGATTTATTAAATTAATTCCTAATAGAACCGAGTAATGATAGAAATACTGGTTTCCGAAATTTTTGTATCCAGCGAATCCGTCGGCTTCACGTCCTATCCAGTCAGTTGGTGCATTCGAGAGTACTGTTACCGGAGCGGTTAGTACTTTGAATGTTGAATAAGTAAATGGTTTTTCAGCACCTGAAAGAATTATTTTAGTATTTTCCCAGCCATTTAAACTGTCGCCAATTAAATAGGGGAGGTAGAAGAGAAAACCGATTATCGCACCACTAATTAAAAATCGTGAACTTAATCTTGCATCAGACATCCATAAAAGTAACAAAATAGCAGGGAAGAAAAATATAGTGATCATATGAAACTGTGGCAGCATCGCAGATAATAAGCAGACGAATATAATTGATTTTGAATTGGGGACTGTAAGAGTTTTCCACAAAGCCAGAAATAACAGCTCACCTAGAAAAATAGTCGGCATGGGACAATAAAATCCAACAGAATAATATACGGCCCATGGTGCGGTGGAGAAAAGTAAAGCTGTAAACAGAGCATATTGTGGTGGAAAAAAAAGTAATGCAATGCGGTATAATAAATAAATTGACATCATGCTTAAGAGTGCCATGATAAATAATGCGCCGGTAATACTACTAAATCCTAATTTGTAGATTATTAATATAAACAATGTCCACAGTGGACCGGCAGCATTTCCACCTGAGAATAATGAAGGCCCTAAATACCAACTGGATCCTTCCAGACTAGATAATGCGAGTACTGAATTAAGTACAACGATATCATCATTGATTGAAAAGACATGGAATGCTTCACCTACATATAATGAATAAAGTCGTAGGAATAAACCTAAGCCTAAAATAATAAACAGGGAAAATTTATGATCAATCGTGCTAGTGGTGGCAAGATTAGTTATATAGTTATTCAAGTATTTTTTATAGTTTATGTTGGCCATTCTTCTTATTTTCTCGATGTGAAAATGTCCAAATTTTATTGATAGAAAAATTCCAAAAGACAACCGTACCGGTTGCTGAAATCTGACATATTATATAGTGCCACTTTAGTATATCCGTTCCTATATGCATAATGGTTGTATTTAGAAAAAGGCCTACTGATGCTACTGTCATAAATTTTATAAAAGTCTCGGAATGCCTTTTGTTACTTTTAAATACGATAATATAGCTAAGGAGGTAATTTACAATTGCACCCAGTATAAAACCGATTGCGGAAGAGATTACTGGGTTTGCATTTAACCACTCAACGAGGATAATCAGGGTAATGTACTGCACAGCAGTCCCAAAGGCACCTAAGCTGGCAAACAGAATAAATTGCTGTAGTAACTTGATGTATGGAATTATTCTTATCTCTTAAAAATAAAGTATTTCACAATGAAGAACTTTAGGACTAATTGCGATTCTATAACTGCCCGGCTGTTCACGACTAGAAGACATTTGGGAACCACTTTTGATATTCAATCATAAATCTATTCAACACAAGAATCCAATGATACAACCGTATACTCCATATTTTAGAAGCCGATAATAAGAAGTGGCCCCGCCGAATATGACATGGTCGCTTAAGAGGAGCTCCTATGGTATTCCAGCACGTCGTGAGTAGACAATCAGACGAAAAAAGGCGCAATCATTTGCCACGCCTCAAGGCGGAAGGGGCGTTGGCAGTGAGAAAAAAGATGATAAGCCGTTGGTGGAGCAATTTAAATTATATCAGATCTAGATTACTGGCTGGATGAAGCAACTGTTGGAACAAGCGGATTCCTTGTTTGGCAGAAGCAAGGAAAGCAAGCGAACAAATGAGGCTTGGCTAAAATATCGGCATACCGAGATTGAAAAGCTCGCATTAGCGGATGATTTTTAGCGAATGTGCCCGGGTGTTCAGTCTGTCCGAGCGCAAGAAACAGGTTGACTGATATCATGTGCTTGCGATTGTTCGCCAAGGTAACGTGTTGGCAATGACGCGATCATTAGATTTTCGGACGTCGGTTGACGTGAGTGAAAAAGAAATAGAGATAAAAGCCCGTGGTCTTAGTAGCGTTAAATTGCCTAAACATACTTTACAAGTTGGCAAAACATGTGCGGGAACCTCGGAATATAATGTTCCATTCCGATCAAGGCTGCCATTACGCCAGCTGACTGTATATATAACATATATGATCCAGCAAAGTATGAATCGTTGAGCTAACGGCTTGGAGCGCATAGTCTCCCCTCGGGGTATGACGCATCTATAGAGCGATTATTAAACGGAATCGATCCCGAAAACGGGTTATGAATCTTTTATACTTGTGAAGCATGACATATTAAGTAAATAATTGGCTACTATTGGCAAGAGCGACCGTTCCTGCAAAATGAAAGAGTGGTGTTCTATATGGCGGGAGATAAATCCTCGATTGATTACGATACTGTGGCCAAGCAAACTTGAGCACTCTGCGTGGCTAGCAGCTATGGTAGAGCTTGATTGTGAATAATTCCCGTCAATAAGGGTATAGTAACTGGTTTTCACAAAAAGGCGGGTTTATAATCTTTTTATTTAAAATTATTATAGTGGTATACAAGCTAGGCTAGTTTGCAAAACTGTGTGTTGTTATATTGACTAGTAAAATCACAATCGATTTTGTAATCTCTCTGAAACAGCTATAATATCAAGGTTCTGGAATGAATGACTATGGATAAACTGGAATTTCTTATTCCTGTATACAATGAGGATACTTGCCTTGACCATTTAATGGAGCGGTTGGATCGGGTAAGGCGAGACTTTACAGATGTGGACCTGAGCGTCCTGTTTGTGAATGACGGTTCTAGCGACAACAGCCTGGAAAAGTTGATTGGGTATACTCAAAAATATGACTATGTCCGAGTTATTGATTTAAGTAGAAATTTTGGACACCAATTTGCTCTAACGGCGGGGTTTGATTATTGTGAGGCTGATTATGTCTGCATTATTGATGGTGATCTGCAGGATCCGCCTGAGTTAATTAAAGACCTCTATAACAGGGCTAAGCAGAGTTCGATTAATGTTGTATACGGCCAGCGAAGCGCTCGTGCTGGCGAAAGTATGTTTAAAAAAGTGTCCGCCTCGTTTTTCTATAAACTTATCAATGTTATGTGCAAAATTGAGATACCCAGAGATACCGGGGACTTCAGATTAATCGATAATAAGGTACTCAATGCACTAAAGAGTATGAAGGAATCTCATCGGTTCATACGTGGCATGGTGCCGTGGGTTGGTTTTAAGAGTGAAGCGTTCTACTACGAAAGAGATTCACGCCATGCTGGTGAAACGAAATATACGCTGCCCAAGATGATACGGTTTGCGTTGGATGGCATATTTTCTTTTTCACGTAAACCACTAAGACTCGCTAGTTATCTTGGAATTATCGTGGCATTGCTGGGTTTTCTCGGTATGACTTATATGATCTATCTTAAGTTATTTACGAATACGGCGGTCGAAGGGATAACGGTTGTATTGACCAGTATTGCAATTCTTGGTGGTGTTCAATTATTGATACTGGGCATCATTGGTGAGTATCTTGGACGTATTTTTGAACAATCCAAGCATCGGCCCTTGTATGTTATTAATGAAATATATGGTGGTGAAGACATTGATCTTTCATAACTAGGGCTTTACGTAATGAATGAAAGAATCAAGCTTGCAGTAAGGATATTTATTAGTCTGGTTTGTTTTGCCGTTGTATTCTCAGTGGTCGATTACAATGACGTAATCAAACTTGTCGGTGAAATTAATCCTGAGGTTATCATACAGGTTTTGTTAGTGATGCTAGTCGGTCACGTTGGAAGTGGTTTGCGGTTTCATTTTATTTTAAACAAATTAGGAAAAAAGATTACGAGAAAGGAGTCCCTGAAGGCTGGGTTTGTGGCGTTATGGTTTAATCAGATTCTACCGACCGGGATGGGTGGTGACGTCGTGAGGGCTATAATGTTGGCAAAATCATGTGGCCGTGCGCGCATAATTTTGGCTGCATTTCAAGACCGCATATTAGGTTTGATGATGATGATATTGATGATGTTGTGCTTTATGCCAATAGCTTTGACAGGGAAAGTAAGCACAGAAGCAATTGTTTTTATATCTATATTAGCCGCCGCTGGATTGGTTGCTGGTTTTTTGCCAATATATATAAGGCGTAGGTTATGCACAAAATTTGGTAATAAATATATATACAAAGCCTGTCGTTTTTTTGCCATGTTGGGATATGCATTAAGAAGAATTGTCGAGCCCGCATCGGCCTATAAATTACTAGCGTATCTTATTTTATCATTTTTCCCTTATGTTATTTATATTGCTATATTGGGCGAATCCTTTGGCTTAACTATGGACATATTGGAGTATACTGCGCTGGTACCCCTGATGTTTATTGCTATGCAGTTCCCTATTACTATAGGGGGTTGGGGAGCACGCGAGCTGGCAGCATTGTATATCTTTTCATTGATGGGTTTGTCAGAAGAAATTGCGGTGACGGTTTCAGTTTTATTTGGTTTTGGCATGCTAATTACAAGTATTCCCGGGAATCTTTTCTGGGTTTTTCGGAAAACTGATCCAGATTATTCTAGAGCTTGAACAGGGCTGATTAGACAGCGAAGGCAAAGAGAATGAAGAATAAGGAAGATATTATTAAAAATGAAGAAGCCTTTCATGATGAATGGGCGGAATCTATCAATCCTGCAGACGTTCTGGTTGGTGAGTCCTTCATGGGTTCGACTTCACCTGAGGGAGTCTGGATCATTAAGACATTAGGTGATCTAAAAGGAAAACGTATACTTGAACTAGGTAGTGGTGCTGGGGAAGGTGCCGTTTTCATGGCCAAGCAGGGCGCAAATGTAATGGCAACCGATCTGTCATCAGGCATGCTTGAAGTTGTTAAAAAAGTTGCCGCATTACACGATGTCTCTGTTGATACAAAGGTATGCTCGGCGGAGGACCTATCAGTATTTGAAGATAACTCTTTTGATATTATCTACGCTGCTAATTTATTACACCATGTTGATATTGCCAAATGTCTTGATGAAGTAAAACGGGTTTTAACGCCAGGTGGCCGTGGTGCTTTTTGGGATCCCGTAGCCCATAATCCAGTTATTAACGTTTATCGTAAAATGGCTGAAGATGTTAGGACTCCGGATGAACATCCAATCCGCCGTCGTGACATGGAATTATTCCGGGAGCGGTTTACCGAAACACAACATAATTTTTTCTGGTTTACTTCTATGTTGGTATTTATTAAGTTCTGGTTAATAGATCGAATCCATCCATCATCTGAACGATATTGGAAACTGATTATAACGCAAGAAAAAGAACTGCGGCCAATGGTTTCGAAATTCATGGCGGTTGACAAATTTATTATAAAAGCTCTCCCCATCCTGGGTTGGTGGTGTTGGAATATTGCAATAGTAGTACGAAAATAGGAATCTAATATGGGTTTTTTTGAAGGTGGCGTTAGTAAATTAGCTTTGTCTACCCTGACAAAAGACTATCCTGCCTATGTTCAATTTTATGTCACGGCCAGATGTAATCTTACCTGCGAGCAGTGTAACATTATTTATGCGAATGCCGATCAGGAAGAATGTACGACAGAACAGGCATTCAAAATTGCTGAGAACCTTGCGAAAATAGGGACTTCTGTTGTTCTTTTAACAGGGGGCGAGCCTTTCGTTAGAAAAGATATCGTAAAGATTGCAAAGGCGATGATGGATCACGGTATTCATCCTCGTTTGCAAACCAATGGTCTGGCTTCAAGAAAACAACTGGAAGAAATGGTCTCCATCGGGGCGCATGATATTTCTATCTCGCTGGACAGCGTCCTGCCCGATGTTCAGGATAAGATTAATGGTGGATTTAACAAGTCATGGGAGCGTGCAATCAATACGATTAGCATGGTTAATGAGATTTTTCCCATCAATTCCTTTTGTGTGTTTGGTTGTGTACTTGCACCGAGTAATATTAAGCATATAACCAGTGTTATAAAATTTGCTACCGCTATTGGCTGGTGGGTTTCATTAGTGCCCGCACACCAGACGGATACAAGTGAACCGCGTAGTTTTAGTACATTTGATAGAAACTTGTGTTTTAGCCCGGATCAATATGATGAAATTCATCAAGTCCTGGAAGGAGTAAAAGTACTCAGAGACGAGGGTTATAATCTTTATGATTCAGATGAATATCTGGACGATATCTACCGATTTTTAACGAAGCAACCGATACAATGGCGCCGAAGAAATGGTGGTTTATGTGATAGTCCAAACTTGTATTTTGCGATACAACCCAATGGTGATATGTCAGTATGTTGTGATTATCGCCTGCCAGAATCCTACCCTGTATTTGACGATAACTTTCCGGAAAAATACCGAACGGAGATAGTCCGGAATGAAGTCACGGCCGTAACCAGTGAGTGTACCGGTTGTATGTATGGAAGTTTCCCTGAAATATCGATCTCTACCCGGTTTTTTATTCCGATGCTGAGGAGAGCAAAGTTATTTCTATTTGATGGTGTAGATCGACAATTAAAGCGATTGTCAAAACAGGAAATTATTAAAATTGCTGACAATATTGCGATTGAAGCAGGACTTAAGTAGTTCTCCATGAAGGCAAACACCCTATACCACCTTATGCAATTACGTGCGCGAAAACTGAGCGAGCATTTGCCTGAAGATTCGATAACAAAATTAAAAGAAATTCAATCCTCAATTAAGATTAAAAGGGAGACAGGAACGTATAAGCTAGACTGGAGGATTAACCAAACAGATTATAGTTTCACCATGGTTTCGGATCCTTTCAAGTTTTATGAAAAGGGGGATAATGCCAGGCATAATGCAAAACGTGGTGAGAATTTAAATTACCGCACTCTTAATTGGAATGCTTCGTTAGAACTATGGAAAGATATTTTTAAGACCAGCAACCTTGATTCAGAGTTAATTTGTGATGACGGCAAGCTGGCCTTCGGTAATTTCCTAAAAAAAGATGATAGGAATTATAGCGTTGATAATATTATCATTGCACTTATATTTTTTCTAATCAGCCTCATTAAGTATCCATTAATTAATTCTCTTCAAGTATTTTTTGTTGTAGTCGTTTTACTTCTGTATGCGGACAGTTTTTCATCTGTCCATTTACGCAAACCAATGCGTATTTTTGAAAAAATACTTGTTGCATCGGGAAGTTTGCTTCCTTTGTATTTTGGTGTAGATCCGACTGGGATGTTGTTTAGTTTGGCTGCTTTATATTTACTGACCAAGGCCGAAAAAAATGCAACAATCAAATTGTTATTGTATGCCCTTTCTGGAATGTGTTTTGGCGTTGCTGCATATATAGCAACTGTGTTTACTATGGCTATTGTGATTGCATTGTCGATATTGTTAATAACCGTTAGTTTGGTAGATTGCATGAGGGTTAAAAAGTCTGAAGCACTGTTGTTTATTATATGTGCCGTTGTATCTATATCGCTTCAAAATCTAGTAATCAGTTATGGTTATTTTCCGGAATATTCTGCAAATATTGTTGAGTATGGCTCCAATAGCATATTTATGATTAGTAGTATATTCTTATTCGTATTGGCAGCCTGCTTTTCGTTGTGGTGGATAACAGGAGTACAGTATTATTTACTTCCATGGTTATCCCTATTGTCTTTGTCACTTGCAACAGCATATACGTTATACACAGGTGATGACTATGAGTTGTTCATGCTAGGTGTATTTACTGGCTTTATAAGTTTTCTGGCATACAGAGTATTTGGCGGCTTATTTTTTAGAAATAAAAGAATTGTTAGACAGTAGTCAAATCGGCTAATCAGTGATCTGATGCGATTATTCCATTCATACCTTCTTTTTTTTATTTTTTCCCTACCTTTTGTATATTGGTATATCAAAAAAAATGGGAGGTTTACGGATCTCTTTACTGCCCCACGCTTGATTTCATTTGTATCTCTTGGGTATATGTTTAGCGCAGTAGCATTATACATATGGGTACCCACTTATCGTGAGCATATCGAACCGTCGATAACAACAATTTCATTAATGATTGCAGAGGGGTATCCGGCCTATACAACGTTCGACGATCCTAATGTATATAGTATATTGTATGGCCCTTCAACATACCTGTTTCAAACAGAGTTCCTGAAGTTGTTTTCAAATCCTATATTGGGTTCAAAATTATATGGAGCCTTATGTTTCTCCGCTGGTTTTGTTGTACTGTCCTTTTTTCTAATCAGAAAATATGGCTTTAGTAATGCACTTCAAGGTACTTTTTACTATTCTGTTATTGTGCTCCTATTTGCCCAGATAGCCTTCAGGAATCAGTCCGACAGCATTATTTTTCTAGGTAATTCACTAGCGGTCGCATCAGTGTTGTTGCCGTCAAAGTGGACGAGCCGGCTGTTGCTGGCTCTTGGAGTTGCCTTGTCAGTCAGTGCCAAGTTTCATGCGATTGGTTATGTTTTGCCGCTACTATTTCTATTTTATCGACAACATGGGGTACAAAAACTTTTATATACTGGCATTGTGAGTATCGCTTTAGCTTTCAGCCCATTCTTACTTGAAGCATATAGTCTGACAAACTTTATTGTTATTATGAAGGCTTATTCGAAACTTGAACTTCATTATTGGCTATTTATGCATAATCTAAGCATGGCTTATGTGATTTTCCTACCATTACTATTGCTTATGTATTTTGATTTTAAGAGAGGGGCCATTAAACCTATTTTATCGAATGAAACATTTTGGACTTTTCTATTTACAAACGCGATGCTGATCATGGTGTGCCTGACCGCAGGAATTGATGGCGCGGGCAGTTATCATATAGCCCATTTTGCACCTGTCGCTGCCGTGCTCTATACGATTTACTATTCTCGTTGTCGGGATGATTTTCAACTTGCCTTTAGTGTCAGAAGCACTACGTATAAAACATTTTTTTTATCCGGGATCGTCGCCTGGATACTGGCCATATTTGTATTTACCATTAGCGTACAAAAAAAATATATCTGGTTCATACAGGACAATTCATCGAGTGAGATAGAAACGGAGGTCCTCTTGATTAAAAAGGAAATTGAGGATAATAAGTGGCGTGCACTGATGGGGTATTCTGATAATGAAGGCTATCAAAATACTTATTATCGGCCACTGTTATGGACAGCCATCGAAGACAATAGTCTAGACCCCATTGCACTAATGGGGAGGCGTGCGCTTGGTATTGCGATACCTGAGAGGAGTGTAAAAAGAATTACAGAGAAGTATTATGATGTGGTTATCATCCCGAAACCGGGTAAACCCTTTTCGATGTCTAATTGGCATAATATTCAACAAATGACATTTGGTAAAGATTTACCGAAACTATTCAATCAAAACTACTCACCAGTAATTGAGTATAGACATTTCATCTTATGGCAAGCAAAAGCGAATAATGATCTTCCCAGTAACTTTTGATAGAGAGTTAAGCACCAATAGCATATTCCCTTCAAACATCATTGTGGACATATAGTCGATAGAACTATGATATCTGTAACGATAGTGATCTACATAATATAGTCAAATGTAACGTGTTTAAGGCTTGCTTGGATATAGTTCCTTTGCGGGCATACCAATTTCGGTATTTTCAAGGGAAACCAATATTTGGTTATCTCGGTATCTGATTATTCAATGTAGGTTTTCCATGGTATATACTTTATTAAAAAATTCTAATTCTGGGAAGTTATCTTGTGGGGAATACTTACGGTAAAAATGGCATTATTTCGTAAAATATAAAAATCTGGGTATATCGCATGGAGGAGCTCTGGACAGTTCCATCCTGTTAGTTTACCTTAGCCGACAGCTCCCTGAAATAGGCTACACTTTATGTTCGCTGATGACTTATGTACAAATATATCTATTTGAGTATGCCAATATTAATTTTTGTTCAGTACACAATAAAGAGCTGTTAAGCGCATGACCTCGATATATAAGCCTTCAAAAGATGAATATATTTTATATAATAAAATAATTATTTTAAATCCTGAAGCATTTAGTCTCTCATTAATGGATTTGCTTGGCAGACCTGATACAAACCTTCAACGAGGCAGGGCAACCTATTTCGAATATTCGGGCATACCATTAGTGTTAAAACATTATTTTCGTGGTGGTATGATGGAAAAGCTTAGCCGAGATAAATATCTATGGATAGGTTTATCTAAAACGCGAGTATTCAGAGAATGGAAACTTCTAGAAGCGATGAATGTTTTAAATCTACCTGTGCCGACTCCAGTTGCAGCGAGAATAATGCGACACACTATATATTATAATGCAGATCTAATAACTCGACGAATTGATAATACCACGGCATTGGGAGAGTTGTTAAAAGCAGAAAAAATCGACAGTTCAGTTTGGAGCGCGCTTGGCCAACTAATTAAAATATTTCACCGGCATGGAGTTTATCATGCGGATTTAAACGCCAATAATATACTGGTAACGGATCATCAGGAATTGTATTTGATTGATTTTGATAAAAGTTACTTCCGAATGAAACAGAAATCATGGATGGATAAAATGCTTGCTCGTCTAAAACGATCATTTTATAAGTTTAAGAAGGACACTCCAGGGTATAATTTTTCTGAAAATAATTGGGAACAATTATTGGAAGGTTATAATGATTCTCAACAAGAATAATAGACAGAAAGAAGCACGTTATACAAATAAAATAACCAATGGTGAATTAGCACAGATAAAAACAATATGTGTGTTGTGTTGGGGCTTGATCGGAGATGTCTTAATTCGGGTGTCATTACTCGAGGCATTAAAAGAACGATTTCCTGAATCAAAACTGACGGTAGTGGTTGATCCTCCTGGAGTGGTCGCACTAAAAAATCACCCGGATGTGGATGAGCTTGTTTTATTTAGTAGAAAAAAACGCCCATTTCTTAAGTATATTTATACTGTAATTAGCAAAATTAGATATTTACGGCGGAAGAAATTTGATCTTAGTATAAATTTATACTCTGGTGGTGCTAGCCCAAGGATTATCCGTCTTATAAATGCTAAAAACAGGCTGGGATTCAATCACACTAAGGCATTAAGAAAGTCAAATAATTGGCAGGTTGATCATCCTGATTTGTGTACAAATTGGACTATAGAGATTGGAACGGTTTTACTCCCATTAGGGATTCACACGGTAAGAAGGGGGACTAGTTTTTATTGCAATGAGCAAGAATTATCGTTTGCGGATAACTGGTTATCTGAGATACCTAAAAAACACTATGTAATAAATCTAGCCGCGGGAGTTGAGAGTAAAATATGGGCGACACATAAATTTGTATCACTCGCCGAAATGATCCAACAAAAATACAATTATTATCCGATTATTTTATCTAACCCTGGACAGACGCATTTGGTTGAACAGTTCAGATCAATAGCGGCTGATGAGACAATGTATTCTGTATTACCAATTACTAGCTTCGGTAATGTTGCCGCTATAATTAAAAAATCCGATTTTATTATTACCGGTGATACCTCTATAATGCATATGGCATTTGGGCTAAAATGTCCTACATTAGGTATATTTACGCAAACCCGACCTGAAATTGTTGATCCTGAAGATTCTATTCATATCGCCTGTTTCAAGGAGGGAAGAGAACTTGATTCATGTGGACAGAAGATGGGTACTCAGGAATTATCAGCTGATTATTGTTTTTCTCAATTTGAAAAGCTTATTACTGTATTGGAGAAATCATGAGATTAAAAGACGTATATTCTAAGATTAAATACAATCTGTTTTCTCCAATGCCTTCTACACGGCAAACCGATCATTCAATAAAAGATCGGATTAGAAAGGTTCGATATAATTTGTTTGGTCGACTACCATTTTTAGGTCGGAAGCCATCTTATGGTGAAACACATAAAGCTCATGATAGACGTGTGGGTGAAGATTTTTTCAAAAAATATTGTAACGGTAAAGGCCTGGATATCGGCTATGGCGGTGATCCTGTCGCACCCAATGTTGTGGGTTGGGATTTTGAGCATGGAGATGCGCAACTATTAAGAGGGCTTGAAGATGGACGGTTTGATTTTGTTTATTCAAGTCATTTGTTAGAGCATTTACCGGATACTGAAACGTCGATTAAAAACTGGTGGCGGGTATTAAAAAAGGGTGGATATTTTATTTTATATTTACCACATAGAGATTTGTATGAAAAAAAGAAAACACTACCATCTCGATTCAACCACGATCATGAGCATTTTTTTCTCCCGGATAGAGATGATCCGCCTGATACGATTGGACTGGTTCCATTATTAGAAAGATTGTTACCGGACGTGAGAATTGAATATTTTAAAACCTGTGATGCAGGCTATTCTTCTGTAAATGATGAAACACCAAGTGAAGGCGAGTATTCAATTGAAATTGTAGCTAAAAAATTATAATTAATTTACTAATAAATTTTAACTCACAATTACTATCTAAATTTATTGGAAAACAATATGAATTTTTTGGGTAAATTAAAACGCGAATTAATCGTGTTCTTTTCTAAAACATGCGTGAAATCCGCACGCAATGACTATTTAGGTTTAGATCTTCATTATCCAATTATATATGGCATGGGGCGTGGATACGTTATCCCGGCCGAGCTCTGGATGGGGCAGTGTCTTGATGCTTTCTTAAGAACCAAGCAAGGTTGTGTGATTGATGTAGGTGTTAATGTAGGAGTTTACCTCGTAAAGCTTAAAGTTCTTCGTGATGACATCGAATATATTGGTTTTGAGCCAAATGCGGTATGTAATTATTATACTAATGAGCTTATTCGTATTAATAATTTTAAAAAAGCCAGAGTGTTACCGGTAGCGCTTTCAAATGAATTATGCGTAAGAACACTTTATGCTAATAAAATAGGGGATAAAACCGCATCTCTGCTGGTTAATGAAGGGACTGATTCTGCTGCTTTTGGACATTCGTCTGATATAGTGACTGTTAAAGGTGATACCTTTATAGAAATGTTGGATGTTAATGAAATAGCGGTCATAAAAATAGATGTTGAAGGCGCGGAGTTATTTGTTTTGAATGGTTTGATTAATACAATTGAAACATTTAGACCTTTTCTTTACGCGGAGGTCTGGGCCAGTCAAAAAAATCCTCAAGAAGTTGATAGAGTTACCCAAATTTATAAATTAATGACTGAACTCGACTATTCGATCCTTTCTATAACCAGTGAACAAGAGTTAAAAGTTATTAGAATGCCTGATGACTTCTTTAAACAATATGACCCTAATTATATGTTTATCCCGAATCATTTATTAGAGGATTTCATAAAAAATATTGAGCTAGTGGGTGGGGTGAAGTAGTAGACTCGAATTAGGTTTAGTTCTTTAATTCGTGACATAAAAGAGAAATTTCATTATAGTATTTCTCAACAATATCAGAATATTGTTCAACAAATAAAAGTCCATTCTTGCCTATTCTATTGGTAATTTCAGGATTGCTAATTAAATTAATTGTCTCTGACAGTAGTTCTTCTAAAGAATTGACTTGTATCCCCGCATTGTTTTCAATAAATTGCTTTGCTTCGGTGGCAAAGTTCTCCATATGTGGACCAAACATAACCATTTTCCCTGCACTGGCGACCTCAATTATATTTTGACCACCGAATGGTTCGAAAGATCCACCCATGATGACAAAGTTAGAGCCAGAGATAAATTGATCGAGTTCTCCAAATGTATCAGCGATATAAATTTGGGTTTTATTGGTCACGGCTTCTTTTCTACTTCTGACAGAAATATCCTTTGTCAGTGATGTTAAGTCGTTCAATATTGATGGGAGCCGAGTAATATGCCTTGGCACTATCACAAGTAATGGAAGACCCTTATAGCTAAGTAATTTTTGGCAAAGTAATTTCTCTTCGCCATCTCGAGTCGAAGCTAAAAGTATATAAGGATATCCCAGTTCTATCGGTAGACTACTTGTTTTGGGTGAGAGAGCATATTTTATATTACCCACAGTCGATATTATTTCTTTATTAGTATTAAGTTTTAGATAATTATTTTCATCTTCTTCTGACCTGGCAAGGATTGCGTGGGTGTATTGCAGCGCCTGGCTAAGCCAGCGACGAACTATGTAGGGTGTATTAAGACTGCGTTTAGAAAGTCGAGCATTGATAATTATATTTTTAATCCCTTTGTAATAACAGTGTTCATAGAAATTTAACCATATTTCAGTTTCAGTGATTAAAACACACCCGGGGTTTACCATATCCAGATATCTGTTTGATGCCCATTTCCAATCGATAGGCATATAACAGTAATCGACCTTATTAGAAAATCTGGATTTTGCAATGTTCATTCCGCTAGGGGTATTGACGCTTAACAGGATATTTATGTTTGGGTTTTTATCAAGAATTAAATTTATTAGGTTACTAACTGCATTAACTTCGCCAATTGAGGCGGCATGAATAATCAGATCAGATTTTTTATAGTCACCTAATCCAATTCGTTGATTAAGATAAGCTAATTGTCTGTGCTTTAGGGCAGTCCATATAGTGTAGGCCAAAACAGGAAAGACAAGAAGAATATGTGCAAAGGTATAGGCGGTAACAAATTTATCTCGTCTGAGGCGGTATACTTGCGGCATACCTTTGGGGCGGGTTTTAAAGCGACGATGTCCCCATAAATATTGTTCTGGCAGGCGCTTTACCTGTTTTTCAATCGATTTATTGATAGTCGTGGCATCGTCAATGTCATTACCAGATGGAAAGTTTTCGAATGCTGGACCGATGATCACCTTATAGCCTTTATTATTGGCTAATCGTTCACAATACCAGGGTAATATCGTGGTGCCAGATGATTTGGCAATACGTGCTGTCGTGGTTAAAGTCGTTGTTTGCACCCCCATAAACGGTGCAAATACAGTTCCATGGAGACCAAAATCCTGATCCGGCGCATACCATATTACATTATTGTTCTTTAATCTTTTAAGCAGTTCACGCAAATTGCTGCTTTTTAACTGTTCTCCTTGATATCGAGAACGTGAGCTTACCATCATGGCATTAAATAGTTTGTTACGGGCCGGTTTATACGTTGGAGTTGCCTGTTTTAAAAACTGCATGGTTATCCGGCCACCGATCTCAAGCGTGGTATAATGTGCGCCTAACATTAAAGCTCCATTACCATTTTTCAAGGCGGCTTCAATGTGCTCCATGCCTTCAATATGTGAATACTGTTTAAAAAAATCATCTGAGCCCCACCAACTTAATGCTGTTTCCAGTACGGCCATCGTACTGTTATAAAAATTTAACCGCATTAAATGACGGACTTCTTTTTTAGAATAATGGGGAAAACAAAGACGTATATTGGTTCGGGTGATGCGCCTACGTTCTGGCATGAAGAGCAAACCCACTGTGCTAAATATTTTTGCGAGTAGAGAAATGGCCGGTAAAGGTAAAAATGTGCAGAGTCGACCGACACCAAACCCGAGCCACATCGGCCAATAAATCGGATTTAAAATATAGCGTACGGTGTATGGGTTATCTGCATTCGCCATGACTAAAGAATTATAGCTTAACTTTAATCTATTCGGTTATGGTAATTTATAGTTTAACGAATTAATTTCGATAAGGTTTTAAACTGGCTATGAGTCGCATCACCGAGCCACTCAAACAAAACTGATTCAGTATTGGCTACTATGGCACCAGCCTGACGCATGCGCGCAATAGCATTATTATAATTCGCTTTAGTGCGTGAACATACTCCGTCAGCGACAATAATAACGGTTTTGTTTTTTGATAGTAAGTCCATACAAGTCTGTGTTACACAAATATGCGCTTCCATACCCAAAATAATCCATTGGTCACGAGTTTCATCAGCAATATGATCGCCCATCCCGTCGGCACCACAACTGGAAAAGCAGGTTTTCTCAATGGCTTTACCAGGAATGTTTGCCTGTATTGCTGCATGAGTGATCCCTAAACCCTGGGGGTATTGTTCGGTATGAATAATCGGAATGGTTAACTCAGAGGCGGCCTGTAAAAGAATATTTGTATTAGCCAGTAATTGCGCGAGAATTTTTTCTGGCATCACATTGGCAAGCTTGTCCTGAATATCGACAATTAATAACTGGCTGCGATCTGCATGACAAAGCGAACTCGCTCTCATAGTTATGGTTCTAGCCAGGCGTTGATTAAACGTATATCGTCGTCAGTTAAGGTTCCGGCGGCTTGTTTAAGTTGTAATGTATTAATGATGTAAGCATGACGGGCACGGACATAATCACGACGAGCACGGTACATATCTCGTTGTGAATCCAGCACATCAACGGCGGTACGCGTACCGACTTCAAAACCAGCCTGAGTGGCTTCCAATGCGGTTTGGGTCGATTTTAAAGCCTGTTTTAATGCCTTTACCTGGCTGATCGCCGATAGTACGGTGAGGTAACTGTTACGGGTGAGTCGTTCAGTGGCACGACGTTGTTGTTCGTAGAGCTGCTTACTTTCTTGATAAAAGCCGGCTGCTTCACGACCAGCAGCATTGGTACCACCACCGGAATAAATTGGGATGTTTAGAACAATCGATGCAGAAGTGTCCGAACTTTCAATAGGAAATCCGCCCCCATCTCGATTAAGATCAGAATACTCAGCTTGTAAATCTAAAGTTGGGTAGTGTCCTGCATAAGCCACATCTTTACCTTCACGTGCAGCATTTACCGCCTGTTCGGCACTAAGCAATAAAAGATTCCGATCGAGTGCGGTCTTGACCCATTCGTCGATGTTTTCAGGGTCAGGTGAAACTAATATTTGATCAGCCCTGACCTTGTTTAATTCACCCGGCACCTGGCCGATTATCTCACGTAAACTTTCAATACTGAGATCCAGCAAACGTTGTGCTTCGATTTCAGAGGAAACCGCCTGGTCATATCGAGCTTGTGCTTCAAGGACATCGGTAATAGCAGTTAAGCCCACTTTAAAGCGTTGCTTGGCCTGATCCAGTTGTTGGCCAATGGCTTTCTTTTCAGCCTTCGCAAAAACAAGATTGGCCGATTCTGACAACACATTAAAGTAACTCTGTGAAACACGTAAGGTTAAATCATCCCGTGCGTTCTCAAAAACGGCTTCAGCCTGAGCGACCAGTGCACCGGCTTGAGCGATAGAATCAAATTGGGCTTTGTTAAAAATTGTTTGTGTTAGTGTTAAGGAATAAGTATCGACTTTGTAATCTGGTCGGTCTGCTCCAAAAAGAGTAGGGTTGATCACTTCGGTACGTCCACCTGACAGGTTTATCTGCGGTTTAACCCCTGCCCAGGCCTTGGGAGAAGCTTCAATAGCCGCTTGATACTGAGCGGCTGCTGCACCGTAAGTGGGGTCATTTTTTAAGGATAAATCGAAGATCTGCAAAAGATCATCCGCTTGTATGCTGTAACTGGTAAAAAATAAAGTTAAACCAAGAAAAATTTTGTTATTCATAAAAAACATCCTGTTGCTTACGCTAATTTAATATTGATTCATGCCTGGGTCGACGTCCTGAGCCCAAGCCTCGACACCACCTTCTAAATTGATTACATCCTTGAACCCTTGTTGTTCGAGATAAAAGCCGACTTGTCGACTGCGAATACCGTGGTGGCAGATCACCACCGTTTCTTTTTCCGGGTCCAGTTTCTCAACCGCCATCGGGATTTGGCGCATCGGTATCAGTTCGGATCCCTCAAGACGACATTTCTCATATTCCCAGGGTTCACGCACATCCAACAATAATGGCGGCGAATCACAACTACGTAGATGTTCTGATAAATCTTTGGCTGAGAATCGTCGCATTCCGTTTACTGAAGCTATATAAACAATTGATTATACGCCCCTTTGTAATAACAATTGAGGCTATTAGGACAAAAAGTTGGGAATTAAAGCACGAAACGGTCAGGTTGTAGGCAATTGCGTAAGGGTTGTAAGTCGGTTTCAAACAGCTTTACAGTGCGGAATTCGGATTCATTCAGCCGGGTAATGAGCTCGGCTTCCATAACCGGGCTATCACCAACAATGACAAACATGCGCCCACCCACGGTGAGGGATTGTAGCAAGGCATCCGGTAGGACCGGAAAGGATCCGGTGACTGCTATGACGTCATAGGGTCCATATTTTGGCCAGCCTTGTGCGGCATCGCCCGTTTCCAGGGTGACGTTAATGATGCCTTCTTCTTCAAGCTTCGAGCGCACGCGGGCGATGAATTCGTCGTGTAAATCTACGCTGTAAACATGGCGAGCTGATTTAGCCAGCAGAGTGGTGACAAAGCCACTGCCGGTACCGATTTCCAGCACCGTTTCGTTGGGCTGAATGGCTAAGGCCTGTAGCATTCGGGCCTCCAGCTTGGGCGACATCATAACTTCGTCAAAATCCAATGGAATGCTCAGGTCGCCAAAGGCAATGTTTTGGTAACCGGCAGGGACATATTCTTCACGAGGCACATCCGCGAGTAAATTGAGCACATTATCATCAAGCACATCCCAGGGCCGTATTTGTTGTTCGACCATATTATGTCGGGCGGTTTCTATGCTGGAGTTACTCATAGCGGGTTCCTTATCATTATTGGTATTGTCAGGAATGACTAGAGTAAGCAGTTTAAGCAGGTCAGGCAAGGTCGATACCGTTGGATCTCGGCTGGATCTCGGCTGAATCTTTGAACGCCCCCATTAAATGGATTTATTTCGATTTTGCGAATTCTCTTTAAGTTGCTACACTGTCTGTATGGAAATTTGGCGGAAAATCACCCGAAAGCGTCTAGTAATCAGTTGGACGTTAATTGCTGCTCTGGCGTTTTTAACCGTATTACCTGCCCATGTCCACTTCCATCATGTTGAAACCCATACCGGCTCAGAGCATGTTCACGAGCACTTAATGGATATGCATATCTACAGCTCTGATTTGAGTTCATCGCATCATGATGATGCGCAGGTGTTGATGGCAACGCCCGATGGCATTATTAAGCTTTTGGATTTTAAAATCAGCCCGATTCTAATCCTGGCGATGCTGCTCGCCGTTGTATCGTTCGCGCTGGCTCGATTTTCTCCTCGATCAAAGTCAGACTTCTTTTTACCCATTGAACAAACCTCCTATTTTAGTCCGCCACTGCGTGGGCCTCCCTGTTAAATTCAATTCGTTGGTAAGTTAAAAAGAACGGTTTTTTGACCTTTCAGAATAGTGACGTAATTTAATTACGCGCTGTTTAATGTTGAATTTATTCTGGAGAAGAACTAATGCGTCGTTTGATGTGGTTAGGCCTGTTTGTGTTGGGCTGCCCCGTACAGGCAGAGTCAATGCAAACTGATTCGGTGATTACCCTGGATCAGGTGATGGTAAGGGTATTGGAAAATAACCCCGAATTAAAAGGTGCGGGTTATAAAGCCCAGGCTGCGGCGGCACGAATTCGAGCTGCCCAACAAAGCCCGGCAATGTTGGTCAATATTGATTTGGAAAACTTTGCCGGCAGTGGCGACTTGAATGGCAGTCAATCATTAGAGTCGACCTTAAGTCTGTCGAAAATTTTTGAGTTAGGAAATAAAAGTGAGTTGCGTGGAGAAGTCGCGAATCAGGAATCATTTTTACTCGATACTCATCAGGACGCAAGGCGTCTGGATATCCTCGCTACTGCGGCAAGGCAATTTATTCATGTTGCATCAGATCAGGCCACGCTTGAACTTTCTCGTGACAAACTTAAATTACTGCAACGTAGTTATAAGGTCGTCGAAAAACGGGTGAAGGCGGGACGAAGTCCGGTTGCCGAGCGACGTCGTGTTGCGATTGCCGTCACTCGAGCTGAGATCGAATTGGAACATGCCGAACATGAGTTAAAAACGTCACAACTGAAATTGGCGACGATGTGGGGTAGTACTACAGTAGACTTTTCAGCAGTAAAAGGTGATTTATATCTTTTACAAACGATCGAGCCTTTTACTCAGTTTGAAAAATGGCTCGATCGAAATCCCGATTTGGTTCAATTCGCAACGGAACAACGTCTCGCCGATGCACGTATCCAACTAGCACAAACGAAAGCCAGTACCAATATTGAATTTACTGCGGGTGTTCGTCATTTTAATCGAACCGATGATAGTGCCCTGGTCATGTCAGCACGTATTCCCTTCGGCTTAAATTCACGCTCCGCCCCTGTTATTGAAGAACAACAATACCACTCACAAGAAGTGGGCTATCGCTTTGAGAAACAAAGGCTGGATTTATACTCCAGTTTGTTTGAGATCTACCAGGAACTATCGCACAGCTATTATGCGGTTAACATGTTGCAATCGCGCATCTTGCCCGAAGCCAGGAAGGCCCTAAAGGAATATGAGAAAGGTTATGCGGCGGGACGTTATTCTTTTCTTGAGCTCATTGATGCGCAACAAACCTTGCTTGATGCCCGACTAGAGTTCGTAACCACCGCGGCGAATTATCATCGTTATCGAATAGAAATAGATCGACTGACAGGCGCGCGTCTGCAGTCAGGAGCAAAACAATGAACCGTAATTTATTAAGTATTTTGACTGTTATCGTCGTAACCATAATTTTGAGCGTATGGATTATTTCGACCCAGGATGCCCATGATCATGAGGGAAATGATCATGGGCACGGCGGTCAGGATGACCATGAAGAAGAAATGTCTCGTGGCCCGCATGGTGGACGCATGCTTGAAAAGGATGGCTTCATGTTAGAGATGACCATCTTCGAATCGGGTGTGCCACCAGAATTTCATATCTATGTTTACCATGATAATAAACCCGTTGATCCTAAACAGGTCATGCTAAACATAAAGCTTCATCGCACCGGTGATCAGGTTGATGACATTAAGTTTAATCCGCAACAGGATTATCTAAAAGGTGACATGGTTATTTACGAGCCTCATTCGTTTGAGGTGGAAGTGGAGGCCCGCTATGCCGGTAATAGCTCAAAATGGCGTTACGATAATTTTGAAGGCCGTACTGAAATCCCTGAGCCAATTGCGAAGGCAATGTCAATAGATACGGAAGTGGTTGGTCCTAAGAGTTTAATCGAAACGCGTACCTTCTCGGGACAAGTTCATACTAATCCTAATTTGTTGTCGCGTGTGCGCCCTCGTTTTGCCGGTATGGTGAAATCTGTTCGCCGAGAACTGGGTGAAGTGGTGAAAGCAGGCGAGGTGTTGGCAACCGTGCAAAGTAATGAAAGTTTGCAAACCTATTCAGTTAAAGCACCGATTGGTGGGTTAATTGTACGGCGTGATATCCAGGTAGGTGAATCGACCAGCGATGAACCGCTGTTCGTGATTGCCGATCTTTCTAATGTCTGGGTGGAACTGGATATCTTCAGTCGTGACCTGGATAACGTTAAAACCGGCCAGTCGGTCATGGTCGAAACACTTGATAAAAAACATCAGCGAACCGGAACCATAGACTGGATGTCTCCACTCACTGCTCATGCCAGTCAGAGTGTTCGTGCCCGTGTTCAGATTGATAATAGCGATCGAGTTTTTCGCCCCGGGCAGTTCATGCGGGGGCACGTCGCGGTGGCCGAACATGAAGTTGATCTAGCCGTTCGTCAGTCTGCGGTACAGAGTTTTCGAGACTTTCAGGTTGTTTATGCAAAATTCGGGGATACCTATGAGGTGCGCATGCTCGAACTGGGTAGACGTAATCAGGACTGGGTAGAGGTGTTGAGTGGTATCGAGCCTGGGACAAATTATGTTACGCAGAACAGTTACCTGGTTAAAGCCGATATCGAAAAATCCGGTGCCAGTCATGACCACTAAAACGCAAATGTTGAGGGCAATATAATGTTAAGTAAAATTATTTCCTTTTCACTGGCGCATCGCTGGGTGGTATTGGTGATTGTGGCTGCTGCGGCTGGTCTGGGTATGTATAACTTCAGTCGTCTGGCGATCGATGCCGTACCGGATATCACTAATGTACAAGTGCAGATTAATACCGAGGCACCAGGCTATTCGCCATTGGAATCGGAACAACGCATCACGTTTGCGATTGAGACGGCCATGGCCGGTCTTCCCAGCCTGGATTACACGCGTTCAATTTCACGTTATGGTCTGTCACAGGTAACAGTGATCTTTAAAGATGGTACGGATATTTATCTTGCCCGGCAATTAGTGACTGAGCGTTTATCCGAGGTTAAGAGCAAGTTACCAACCGGTATTGAGCCATCGATGGGACCGATCGCAACCGGATTGGGTGAAATATTTATGTATACAGTATCGAGCAAGGAGGGCGCGCAACACGATCCAATGACATTACGTACGGTACAGGACTGGATCGTCAGACCACAACTCAGGCAAACGCCGGGCGTCGTCGAAGTGAATACGATCGGAGGTTATAGCAAACAGTTTCACGTCTTGCCTTATCCGGATAAGTTGATCGCGTATGACTTAACACTGCAGGATATCATGTCGGCCTTGGCTAAAAACAACCTGAACACCGGGGCCGGTTACATCGAACGTTTTGGCGCGCAGTATTTAATCCGCTCTCCCGGACAAATCGCAAACCTGGACGACATAAAGCAGATTACCATTGCCAAACGTAATGGCGTGCCGGTCTCCATCGAAGACGTGGCCGAGATAAAACTTGGTAGTGAATTACGTAATGGCGCCGCTACCCAAAATGGCAAAGAAGTTGTGTTAGGGACGGTCTTTATGTTGATCGGTGAAAATAGTCGTGCCGTTTCACGTGCGGCGGCCCAAAAGCTCGAATCCATTAAACCCTCTTTACCTGAAGGCGTAGAGTTAACTCCATTGTATGATCGCACCTCCCTGGTTGATAAAACTATTGCGACGGTGAGAAAAAATCTGGTCGAAGGTGCACTATTGGTGATTGTCGTGTTGTTCCTTTTATTAGGTAACTGGCGGGCTGCCTTGATCACGGCGGCTGTGATCCCATTGGCCATGTTAATGACGATTACTGGCATGGTCGAATCAAGAGTGTCTGGGAATCTGATGAGTCTCGGTGCACTTGATTTTGGTCTGATCGTAGATGGGGCGGTGATCATTGTTGAAAACTGTTTACGACAACTTGGTCTATATCAAAAGATGCACGGTAGTGTGCCTGATCTCAAAGAGCGATTGCGTATTGTGCGTGAGGCAACCATCGAAGTGATACGGCCCAGTGTATTTGGTGTGATAATAATTTTAATTGTGTACGTGCCGATTTTTGCGTTAAGTGGTGTGGAAGGTAAGATGTTTCACCCAATGGCCTTTACGGTGGTGACCGCCTTATTGTCGGCATTGATCTTATCGCTTACGGTTGTACCCGCGGCGATTGCCCTGTTTGTACGGGGTCCGATCGATGAAAAGGAAAACCGATTTATGACCTGGGCAAAAAAGCTATACACCCCGGCGTTACATTTTGTCATGTTACATCGCTGGCCGGTCGTGGTAACCGCAATGGCGATGGTTATTTTGTCCGGCGTACAAGCCTCGCGCATGGGTACAGAGTTTGTACCGAATTTAGATGAAGGTGATATTGCCCTGCATGCATTGCGCATCCCGGGCACCAGTTTAACTCAGGCCGTGGAAATGCAAACGTTATTGGAGGCACGTCTGCGTGAGTTTCCTGAAGTGGCTCACGTATTTACTAAATTGGGTACTGCTGAAGTGGCGACTGATCCGATGCCTCCAAATGTAGCGGATACGTTTGTGATCCTGAAGCCAAGGAAAGACTGGCCTAAAAAGCGAAAATCCAAGGCTAAATTAGTAAAAGAAATGGAGGCCGCGGCGATGGCAATACCGGGCAACCGCTATGAATTCACCCAACCCATTCAGATGCGCTTTAATGAATTAATCGCAGGTGTCCGCTCCGATCTGGCAGTTAAAATATACGGTGATGACTTCGACACCCTGGTTGATTTATCGAAAAAAATTGAGGGCGTTGTTTCCAGTGTGTCCGGTGCCGCGGATGTGCGTACTGAACAGGCAACCGGATTACCGATGTTAACCGTGACCCCGAATCGTGAACGTCTACGCTATTACGGTCTTAATGTTGCCAATGTACAGCAGGTGTTACGCATCGCGGTCGGAGGTGAAACAGTAAGCCAGGTGTTTGAAGGCGATCAACGTTTTGATTTGGTCGTGCGATTGCCAGAAAATATTCGCACCGATATTGATGCTCTTAAGCGTCTGCCGATTCGGTTGCCTACCACCGGTACAAGAGAAATCCACGGCGATGCTGACATGCTTGGTGTAGCACATCAACCGGCTGAAACCATTCCCTTGAATGAAGTGGCTGACATTGAATTTACGATCGGACCTAACCAGATCAGTCGTGAAAATGGCAAACGAAGAATCTTTGTCACCGCAAATGTACGAGGACGAGATTTAGGTGGTTTTGTTAATGACGTGCAACAGGCCGTACAGAGTAATGTTGAATTACCGGCAGGGTACTGGTTAGATTATGGCGGTACTTTTGAGCAACTTATCTCGGCAACAAAACGTTTTTCCATAGTTGTGCCATTGACGCTGTTAATTATTTTTGGTCTGTTATTTATGGCCTTTAACTCAGTAAAAGATGCGGCACTGGTCTTTACCGGTGTCCCGTTAGCGTTAACCGGTGGTGTAGCCGCGTTGGCCTTGCAAGGTCTGCCGTTGTCGATTTCAGCAGCGGTTGGATTTATCGCTCTTTCCGGAGTCGCGGTGTTGAATGGTGTGGTGATGCTGTCGTTTATACGTGATCTACGAGACAAGGGGATCGCGTTAGATACGGCGATATTTGAAGGTGCGTTAACGCGTCTCCGGCCCGTGTTAATGACGGCCCTGGTCGCCAGTTTGGGTTTTGTGCCAATGGCACTGAATGTTGGTACCGGTGCAGAAGTACAACGACCACTTGCGACAGTGGTTATTGGAGGCATTATTTCTTCTACAATTTTAACTCTACTGGTATTACCCGTGATTTATCGGCTGGCGTATCGTAAGTAAAAATTACTATATATAGGATAATATTTAAAAGCAGATAACTTTTTAAAAATTAATCAGGTAAAAATTGACGAGCATATGAGTGTTAAATATTGCAGTTATTCAAGTGGTCTGGGTTTGTTGATTGAAAAACCTTGTGCATAGTCAACGCCAATTTCGGTTAACGTCTTACGTACCTCTTCTGAATCAACCCATTCGGCAATAGTTTCTATGCCCATGGTATGCCCAACCTGATTGATTGATTCAACAATCGAACGGTTTAGTGGATCGTTAGATATGCCGGAAACAAAGCTGCCGTCGATCTTTATATAATCAATGGGTAAATTTTTCAGGTAAGAATAGGAACTTAAACCGGCACCAAAATCATCGAGTGCAAACTTAAATCCAATTTCTTTAAACTGTGAAATAAAATGCATCGCTTTACTTATATTAGTGATGGCGGCTGTTTCCGTAATTTCGAAACAGATTATTTCCGGAGGAAGTTTGTATTCTGCGAGCATGTCATGCATGTAATCAATAAACTTATCTTCACTTAAAGTTGTACCCGATAAGTTGATCGCGCAGAGGATATTAACTGACGGCTCCTCTACAATTTTATTACTTAAGTAAATAAATGATTTTTTTATAACCCATTTATCGATCGAGGGCATCAGGTTGTATCTTTCTGCGGCACCGATGAATGTCCCAGGTGGAACAATATTATGTTCACGGTCATACATGCGGATAAGTACTTCAAAGTGTTGTTCGTTGGAGCGATGTTCATCCAGTGGTACAATAGACTGGAAATAAAGTATAAAACGATCATCTTCAAGCGCTTGAGTAATTTCGGTGACCACTTGCATTTCACCATGACGTTTGGCCAGTTCAGTATCATCTTCCTGGTAAATATGAATTCGGTTTCGACCATGCTCTTTAGCTAAATAACAGGATGCGTCAGCGGCGCTTAATGCCTGATTAATGGAAACCGTATCGCGGGTGATCGGTACCAGGCCGATGCTGACGCCAATCTCAAATAATTTATCTTCCCAGGCAAAACGGAATTGTTTAACCACGTTAAGAATACTTTCTGCGATCTTAATGGCTTGTTCTATCGGACAGTCCTGGAGTAATACCCCAAATTCGTCACCCCCCAAACGACCAAGAGTATCGCTTTCTCGTATGACCGAGAGTAATTGTTCTGCTAGTAGTTTTAACAGCTCGTCACCGGCTATGTGACCACAAGTGTCATTTACGACCTTAAATTGATCCAGATCCAGATAACATAATGCGTGCTGATGGCCTTCCAGTTGAGAAACCTTTAAGGCGGTTTGAAGTCTTTGTTCAAATTCACGGCGGTTAATCAGATCCGTTAACGGGTCATGCGTAGCCTGATAAGACATTGTGTCAGCCATGCCATGTAATTCTTCTTCCGTTCGCTTTCGTTCCATCTCGATGGCGATTCGGGTCGCATAGATTTCCAATATGGGTTTTGCCCAGGGTTCAAGATTGAGTGGTTTATTGTCACTGACGACGACAAGGCCAAATGATTCACCATTGGGTAATACCAACGCTGAACCAAAATAGCTATCAACTTTTAAATCGATTAGCATTTGATCATGTGGGTAGAATTTCGATACCCCTTGCGGAACAAGATTAGTTTTAAAATTTATTACATCCTGACAAGGGGTGCCTTCTAAGTCATATTCGAAATTGTCGATAAACTTACCTTGCTTCCACACTAAATAGCTTTTAACGTGTTTTTTATCTTCTTTACCTAATAAGCCAATAAATACGTATTTTGTTTTATAAAATTCGCCCAGGTTGCGAAGACATTCCTTAAAAAATAAATCATCACTACTGAGAGAGGCACTTTGTTTGGCCAGGGCTAAAATAATATTCTCAACTCGTTTTCTTTCAGTGATATCATCATAGGTACCAAGGACACCAACAACTTCCTTCTCTGAATTTCGCAGCGGAATCTTGGTCGTTTGTAACAATATAGTATTGCCATCAGGTGTATCTTGTGGTTCTTCATAATTCACTTTTGGAGTCCCTGATACCATCACCTGTTTATCATCTGTTCTATATAGTTCGGCTTGTTCAGGGAAAAA
>CAMYOL010000065.1 GCA_947260005.1 uncultured Ectothiorhodospiraceae bacterium | reverse complement strand
TGTACCCTGGTAGAGCGCGCGAATTTTTTGATACGCATCCAGATTGGCGCAACCCAATTGTGCAAAGGCATAACGACCAGCACGTATCTCTTCGGAGATCATCGGCCCATACAACAGCGCATAAGGCTGATGCGAAGAAAATACCTCGGCAAAGATTTGTGCAGCGGTTTGACCTGTTTCATCCAGTCCCTTGGCTATACTCAGACACAGACAGGTTTGCTTCAGGTGTGGCGCGATCGCTTCTGCAATCTCCCGGTGTGGGTTGACCGGCAGACAAAACAATACGATATCCGCTTGAGGAGCCGCTTCCTCAAGCAACACAGACTGAAAATTGTTCTGAGGATATTTCTCCCAGATATCCAGTTGTTGCCGTTCACCAAGCAGGTATTCCATGGCCTGACCCATTTCACCATGTCCCAGGATCAATACCCTTAACTGTTCCTTGAACTGTACTGGCATACGTCACATCCTTATTTTCTAGTGGTTGTATATCATCCGTTTAATGATAGATTAATCGTTATATCATAATATAGAACCTGAACCTGAACCTGAACCTGAATCTGAACTTGAGCTTGAACTTGAACTTGAACCTGAACCCCAAACCCCCGGCAGATCAACATCAAGACCTGCTATGGCGCACCCTGTTAGAAGGCGTACACCGCGCCGAACCCAGCAGCGAACTAAGTCAGTACCGTGAGGACTTTAAACTCATCGCCTGGAACTTTCTTTACTATCATAAGAGCAAAGACATCAGTCGCGATCTGCCGTGGATTGATGCATTGATCAACCAACATGGCCCCACCGAGCAGGATGTCCGGGAAGCAAGGGCCTGGCACCGCAACCTGGATCGAATGCTTTACACCATCGTTGATACATTCCCTTTCCTTATTAAACTACTTCCCAGGCAGGTGCGCACAACCGCCGAAGAAACACGCCGCTATTTTCAAAACGGTGACAATATTGCCTGTGATATTCGTGAGCTATTGAAACAAGAGCTGCGCCAACGACTCGCCAATAATGACAAGGTGTTACTCATTGGCCATAGTCTGGGTTCCGTCATCGTCTACGATACGTTATGGGAACTCTCACATCTCGAACATCTTCCAGGCAAGATCGATCTGTTTCTGACATTGGGTAGCCCGCTGGGTATGAACTACGTGCAACACAGGTTAATGGGTAACAGCGATACCGGCAAAAAGAAATATCCTACTAACATCCGACACTGGGTGAATATTTCTTCTACAGGAGATGTCACCGCATTGGATAGAGTCTTCTCGGATGATTTTGCGCCCATGTTGAAACTGGGGATTATTGATTCTATCGAAGACCATCACGATGGGATCTACAATTTTTTCCACAATGAAGAAGGACTCAATTGCCACCGCTCCTATGGTTATCTGGTGAATCCTGCGGTAGGCAAAGTCATTGCTGACTGGTGGCAGCAGTCTGCATGAACGGATTGCAGAAATGTTATCCTTTGCCTTCGGTCTCAATATAATTTCTCAAACGAATTAATCATTCATCCAGACCCTGTTCATCCAGGAAAAAACTGAATTGGCCTAAGCTACGTTGTAAATTCATCAGATCAATCTGGAAAACAAATACCGCATTTATAGCCGACTCCTCCGCCACTAATGCGGCGTTTTGAGCATCGAGCAAATCAATTTCTGTACTTATTCGATTCACTCCAGCATATCCGCAAATAGAACAGATAAATATTAAGGCTATAATGGCTGACTATCAAAGTAACCCGTTTTAACTAGCTGAAACCCAATCATACTTCAGTAAATTTCTTTTAAAATCAAGCTCTTCTGTTTCCAGCGCAATCGTCTTCGCCTGCAGCGTCACCTCCCGGACCCACATAATTTAGTTAACACATTTGGGGCAGATTTATATTTGACTAGTCAGTCAAATATACTATTATCTTCAAATCAGTCACTGCATGTGAAGAATTTATGGGACGTTCACCAACCAACACCAAAGCAAAGTTAATCCAGACGGCAATGGATCTTATCTGGCAGAGCAGTTACGGCTCGGTCAGCGTGGATGACATCTGTCAGCAGGCCGGTGTTAAAAAGGGCAGTTTTTATTACTACTTCCCATCCAAGGCCGACCTGGCCGTCGCAGTAATGGAAGAATCTTATAATTGTTACGAGCCGGAGATGGCGAGCGTGTTCTCTGAAACGGTATCGGCGGTTGAACGCTTTGAACGTCTGGCCACCTTTGTCTATGACAAACAGGTTGAGGCTTATAACTTATACGGACGCGTCTGCGGATGCCCTTTCGCCTCGCTCGGATCTGAAATGGCTGGTAATGATGAGGCCATTCGACTTAAGGCGGATGAAATTTTTCAACGCCAGGAACACCTCCTGGTTGGAACATTAGAAGAACTGGTTGCTCTCGGGCAATTACCGGCAGACACCAATCTGGTTGCCATGGCTTCGGAGATCCACTCATTTATTCTTGGCCAAGTGATGGTGGCACGAATTCAAAATGATCTAAGCAGTTTACGAGAAGATGTTAAATCCGGGTTATTTCGTATTATCAATATCAGAGATGCATTACCGAAAAGCGCAGCCCAATGAAAAACAATACCAGGTTAATCAACACAGATTCTATTTCAGGGAGACCAGACCATGGCGAGAACATTTAAGCAGCCAGGATTATTCAACCCAAAGATCATTATTTTGGGTTTAGCAATCATCTGTATGACTTTGTTATTAAATTATGTGATTGCTGATGATAGCAATTCTGCACAGATGGCTAAACCGCAAGCGATGCCGGTCAATGTCACGCTGATCAAAGCGCAAAACGTACGCCTGTGGAAAGAATTTTCTGGACACCTTACCGCGGTTGATTATGTCGAAATACGCCCCCAGGTGACCGGGCTTATTACTGAAATTAAATTTGTCGATGGGCAACAGGTAACAAAAGGTGATGTACTTTATATTATCGATCCAAGACCGTTCATTGCCGCCGTAGAAAAAGCCAAAGCCAATCTGATTGCCGCACGAAAGCGTTATTCTTTAGCGGATAAAGAATACAAACGCTCAAAGAATCTTATCAATACCAAAGTTATCTCACAGCGCATTTTTGATGAACGAATCAATACCCGATTAGTGGCTGAAGCTGAGGTAAAAAGTGTTGAGGCGCAACTTACTGTGGCCGAAGTTAACCTGGATCATGCCTATATTAAAGCGCCGGTATCTGGCCGCCTGAGTCGTAGCGAGATAACAGCAGGCAATCTCGTTTCTGCTGGCTCCAATGCACCACTGTTAACCACCATTGTCTCCAGTAAAAATATTTATGCCGACTTTGAGATTGATGAACAGACCTACTTATCTTATGTGCGTGAGCTGGCTCCGGAACAAAATGCCGCTGATGTCATTCCAGTTAAGCTGCACTTACAAAACGATGACACTCTGTATGCCGGGAAAATGCATGCCTTTGATAATAAAATAGATCCCGCATCCGGGACCATTCGCGCGCGTGCCATTTTCGAAAACCCTCAAGGTCGATTGTTACCTGGTATGTATGCACACGTCAGAATTGGCAGTGCTAACGAAAAGGAACGTATTCTCGTTAATGAACTTGCTATTGGTACGGATCAAAATCGTAAATTTGTTTACATCGTGAATAACGAAAACAAAACCACCTATCGCGAAGTTAAACTTGGTGACAGTGTTGATGGCAAGAGAGTCGTTAATTCTGGCCTGAATGCGGGTGACAAAGTGATTACGCGAGGATTAATGCGGATTCGACCCAACATGCTGGTTGAACCAAAAATCTCAACAACAAAAAATACAGCCGATAATACTTAATAAAAGTTCAAGGCTTAAAAAACGATCCATCCTAATAATAATGCAAGGAAGGCACTGAGTTATGACAATGAATTTCTCCAGCCACTTTATCGATCGCCCAATTTTAGCCAGTGTCATTTCATTGTTGATATTTGTTTTTGGGCTTGTCGCCATGTTCCAGTTACCGATATCGGAATACCCGGAAGTTACTCCGCCTTCGGTCATTGTTAATGCCTATTTCCCCGGAGCCAATCCTTCGGTGATATCAGAAACGGTTGCAACGCCATTAGAAGAACAGATCAATGGTGTTGAAAATATGTTGTATATGAATTCACTTGCTTCGGCAGATGGTCGGCTTTCAATGACCATTACCTTTGCTATAGGAACCGACCCTGACCTTTCTCAACAGCTGGTGCAAAATCGGGTATCACAAGCCTTACCCCGGTTACCGGATATAACACGTCAGTTAGGCGTTACTGTCGCAAAGAGTTCACCTGATCTGACCATGGTTGTGCATCTTCGCTCACCCAATGAACGCTATGACATGCTCTATCTGCGGAACTACGGCACCTTACATGTGAGGGATCAACTGGCCCAGCTTCCTGGTATCGGTCAGGTGATGTTATTTGGTTCAGGCGATTATGCGATGCGCATCTGGTTAAATCCGGACAAGATCGCTGAACGTAATATGACACCGGGAGAAATCATTGATGCCATTCGCGGGCAGAATATTCAGGTAGCCGCCGGGGTCATCGGTGGCCCGCCCTACACCGACAAAGTACAACTGCAATTGCCGATTAACGTACAAGGACGATTACAGTCGGTTGAAGAGTTCGAACAAATTCTCATTAAGCGTGATAAAAACGGGATCGTAACCCGACTGAGTGATGTTGCCCGAATCGAACTTGATGCACAGAGTTATGGGCTGCGCTCTTTGTTAGACAATAAACCAGCGGTGGCGATTCCCATTTTTGCTGCGCCTGGCTCGAATGCGCTGGACATATCAAATAATGTGCGCGCGACAATGAAACGATTAAAAGAAACGTTCCCAGAGGATCTTGACTACAGTATTGTCTACGATCCAACGATATTTGTTCGCAGTTCCATCAAGTCGGTCATTATCACATTGTTAGAAGCCATTGCACTGGTGGTGTTGGTCGTCATTATCTTTTTGCAAACCTGGCGTGCTTCGATTATTCCTTTACTGGCCGTTCCTGTTTCGATCGTCGGAACTTTTGCGGTCATGTATCTGCTTGGTTTTTCGATTAATGTATTGTCCCTGTTCGGATTGATCTTGGCCGTCGGCATTGTTGTCGATGATGCGATCGTTGTAGTTGAAAATGTCGAGAGAAATATTCGCGAAGGAAAAGCACCTCGCGATGCGACCGTTCAAGCCATGAAAGAGGTCACCAATCCGATCATTGCGACCTCATTGGTTATTGCTGGCGTCTTCATCCCGATAGCTTTTATAAGTGGCTTATCCGGGATGTTCTATAAACAGTTTGCCTTAACAATAGTAATCGCAACGTTTATCTCAACCTTGAACTCATTAACCTTAAGCCCGGCCTTATCGGCCTTACTATTAAAACGACCTGATGCACATGAAGATAAATTATCCGTCTTTATGCATTCCGCATTCGGCTGGTTGTTTAATTTATTTAATAAAACGTTTGACCGCGGACAAAAAAAATACACCAAAGCGGTACATGTCTTTGCCACTCGCAAACTAATTATGATGGGTATCTTTAGCGTGCTCGTCATCCTAACCGTATACAGTTTTAAATTAGTTCCACCCGGATATATTCCTGCCCAGGATAAACAATACCTGATTAGCTTTGCACAATTGCCGACCGGAGCAACACTCGAGCGAACCGAGACCGTGATGAGAAAAATGGCTGACGCCGCGCTATCAGAAGAAGGTGTGGTCAGTGCCGTTCAATTTCCGGGCTTGTCAGTGAATGGCTTTGTTAACTCCGCCAGCGCCGGTATTGTTTTTGTGACCCTGGCTGACTTTGATAAGCGTAATGACTCGAACTTAAGTGCCGGGGCGATTGCCGGACGATTGCAACAAAAATATGGCGCCATCGAAGAGGCCTTTATTGCAATATTTCCCCCGCCTCCGGTCATGGGGCTGGGCACGACGGGCGGATTTAAATTACAGATAATGGATCGAACCGATCAAGGTTATAAAGTGCTTGATGACGTGGTTAACCAGGTCAAGATGAAAGCCTATCAGGATCCCGCATTGGCCGGGATCTATTCGAATTACAATGTGAATGTGCCACAGTTATTCGCAAACCTGGATCGAACCAAGGCCGTGCAACTCGGCATCCCGGTTGAAGAGGTATTTCGTACCATGCAGATCTATCTTGGTTCGCTATACGTGAATGACTTTAACCAATTCGGTCGCACCTACCAGGTGATTGCCCAGGCCGATAAAGAATTCCGTTCTACCCCGCAGGATATAACTCGTTTAAAAACGCGCAACAGTGATGGGCAAATGGTCCCGCTTGGTTCAGTGATCAACGTAGAAGAAAGCTACGGACCAGAGATTGCCATGCATTATAATGCTCATCGTTCAGCCGATTTAAACGGCAGCCCGGGAATGGGTTACTCTTCTGGCCAGGCTCAACAAGCCATTACCCGGATACTGGATGAGACCTTACCTGCTGGTATGGACTTTGAGTGGACTGAATTAACTTACCAGCAAATACTGGCGGGCAATACGGCGATCTATATATTTCCTCTGTGTTTGTTTTTGGTCTTCCTGGTTCTCGCCGCTCAATATGAAAGCGTCACCTTACCCCTTGCGGTTATTCTCATTGTGCCAATGAGCATCTTGTCGGCGATCATTGGCGTTTATATCGCAGGAGGTGATAACAACATCTTTACCCAGATTAGTTTGTTTTTACTCGCCGGGCTGGCATCGAAAAATGCCATTCTCATCGTCGAGTTTGCGCATCACCTGGAACAACAAGGCCGTTCAACATTAGAGGCGGCGGTTGAGGCATCACGCTTACGCTTACGTCCCATCCTGATGACATCCTTTGCCTTCATCATGGGTGTTTTACCAATGGTGATTAGTAGTGGCGCAGGATCTGAAATGCGCCAGGCGATTGGCATCGCGGTCTTTTCAGGAATGATCGGGGTGACTTTCTTTGGGTTGATCTTTACCCCGGTATTTTATGTGATGTTCCGCAAGCTTGAAATTGCGTTTAAACGCAGTACATCGATATAACCTGTTATTTTCGATCATCCTTATTCTGAAACTCGCCTTCTATAAAATGGTTTGAGCCTGATTGAGATGGCTGAGATGGTTGGCCGGGGTTCATCTTAACGATAGTCCCGCTGCGTTCCAGCAGCCATAACGCCAGACTCTTACGAATGCGTGGAATCAAGAGAAGAAATCCGATTAAGTCGGTGAAAAAACCCGGTGTGAGTAACAAGGCGCCGGCAAAAAACAACATAATGCCTTCCAGTAAACCGACTGCAGGTACTTGTCCCTGTTGCATTTGTCGTTGCACATTTTGCAACGTCGACAGCCCTTGATGACGAAGTAAGGCAACACCAACAATAGCGGTGAGTGCAATCAAAGCGATGGTAGATAGTGCACCAATCTCTGTCCCGATCTTGATAAACAGATAGATCTCAAGCAGTGGTGTGAGAATAAAAAGAGCAATCCCAAGCTGGAATTTACGCATAGTAACGACAGTCCCTATATTATGGTATTAAGTACTACCTGAATGAGTCGATATAATGTCAGGCGGCAACAATTATATGGACTGGCTTTCACCACTCCTGCTTGTTACATTTGGGCGTATGGACGTAAATTCAAGCCCCTACCAAATTGTGATGACCACCTTTCCAGATATGGACAGTGCCCAACAATTAGCTGAGCGCCTTATCAACCAGCAATTAGCCGCCTGTGTGAATATATTACCCAGCATGACCTCCATCTATTGCTGGCAAGGTAAACTGGAACACGGACAGGAACATCAATTATTGATAAAAACAGAACAAAATCGCACACAGGATGTGCAAAACGCCATCGAGAGACTTCACCCCTATGAACTTCCTGAAATCATCGTAGTCCCAATCGTAGATGGTCACAAACCCTATTTAAACTGGATATCCGAGTCGGTAAAAAAATGAATAAAATCAAAGCATTAATTCTCCCCCTATTATTATTAGTTAGTCACTTCAGCTTTGCAGCCAGTCCGCTGCCCCCTCAAGAAGCCTTTAAATTTGATGCCGTAGTTGAAGGCGACAAGATCAAGGCCACCTGGACATCTGCCGACGATTATTATTTATATAAAGAGAAAACCCGTTTTGAATCCGCCACGCCAGGCATTGAATTAGGCCAACCCGTTTTCCCAAAAGGAAAATTGAAACACGGTATTCGCCCCGATGGCACTGAAGGCGAAGTTGAAACCTACATGCATTCGGTCACCATCGAGGTCCCCATCACCAAATCCAATGGCGGTGAATTAAAACTCATTGGCCACTCTCAAGGCTGCGCCGAAGAACTGGGAATCTGTTACCCACCGCAAAAACGTGAAAAGTTGTTGACCGTGGCTGCACTTGAACCCAAATCAGCCGTCAGTGAAATCAGCGATCTTAGCTCACAACTTGGTCTGTCTGATGCTCAATCGGATGAACCATTGTTAGCCAAAGAAGCCTTTAAGATGTCCAGCCATATTGAAGGTGACATGGTGATCGTCACCTGGACGATCGCTGATGAGTACTACATGTACCGCGATAAATTTTCGATTGTTTCATCAACCAGCGACATTACTTTTGGTCCCATGAAAGCCCCTGCCGGTGAACTTAAGCACGGCATTTTACCCAATGGCAAAGAAGGTGAAGTTGAAGTCTTCACAAAAACAATCTCCATTGGTTATCCAATCCTTGCCAGTAAAGCAGGGATTAATAAAATAAAATTCTTTGCAATTGGTCAGGGTTGCGCTGAGACCTTCGGCATATGCTATCCGCCAATAAAAAACCCACAAAGCCTGAGCTCTGATGTCAGCTTTAGTGTCGCAGATGCCAAGACCATTGCAAAAAGTGCCGCGACTCAGAAAACAATCGAAGCAAGTGAGCCAGCTGCGACAAAAGAATTCATATCTGAACAAGATAAGTCGGCCATGATCCTGGCCTCGGGTGAGACGCTGGAAATCATTCTCTATTTCTTCCTTGGTGGTCTGGCCCTCGCTTTTACCGCCTGCATGTATCCAATGATTCCGATTCTATCGTCAGTCATTGTTGGTCAGGGCGAAAAGGTCACGACCGCCCACGCCTTTAATCTGTCACTATTTTATGTCCTGTCGATGGCCGCAACCTTTGGTGTGATGGGGGCCCTGTTTGCGGGGGTAGCGAAAGGGGTCAATCTACAAGCGGCATTCCAGAGTCCCTGGGTACTTTTACCCTTTTCAGCCTTGTTCGTCGCACTAGCCTTCTCCATGTTCGGCTTCTTTAGTATTCAAATGCCGGCCGGGCTGCAAGGTAAACTTAGCGAAATGAGCAGCCACCAAAAAGGTGGCTCGTTTATTGGTGTGATTATTATGGGTGTTTTATCGGCCTTGATAGTCGGCCCCTGTGCCGGTCCGGTATTAATTGGGGCACTCGCCTATGTCGCTTCAGAAGGTGACGTGATGCTCGGCTTCCTCTCGATGTTTATCATGGGTCTGGGCTTAGGCTTACCGCTTATTTTTGTTGGTACCTCGCATGGTAAATTCCTGCCCAAAGCGGGGGGCTGGATGGACACCGTCAAATATGCAGCCGGCGTCGTGTTGCTCGCCATTGCCTTGTTATTCCTGGAACGAGTGAGTTTTGTTTCTGCGATGGCAATTATGCTGGCCTGGTCTGCTTTGTTAATTATTTCGGGCATCTACATGGGCGCCTTCGAACAAATTAAAGAAGGCTCATCTGGCTGGTTTAAGCTTTGGAAAGGCCTGGGACTGGTCTTTATTTTGTATGGTGCGATTGTCATGCTTGGAGGCTTAACCGGTGCGCGAAACGTGTCCGATCCCTTGCACGGTTCGAAATTAACCATGGGTGGCGGTAGCCATGCCCAGGCTGAATTAGGTTTCAAACATATCAAGACCGTCGAAGATTTAAACCGTGAACTTGAATTAGCAAAAGCCACCGGCAAATATGTGATGCTGGATTTCTATGCCGATTGGTGCCTTTACTGTAAAGAATTTGAGGATTATGTTTTCACAACCCCTGAAGTACAAAGCCTGCTAGCTGACTTTGTCTTACTGCAAGCCGATGTCACCGACAATGATGAGTTAGATCAAGCCCTTCTTACGCATACAAAAGTTATTGCACCACCTGCAATTTTATTCTGGGCCGCCAATGGTGAAGAAAAAACCAAGTATCGGATCGTTGGCTCAATGGATGCGAAACAGTTTATTGATCACGTTAATCTGATTTTGAAGGGTAACTAGATGCAGTTACGAACCATGAGTGGCAAGATCGCTGTTGTCTTTCTCATTATTTCTGGCGCAATCGCTTTAGCCGCAGGTATTGCTGTATCGATGTATTTCAAGCAATCACCGAAAGTCGAAAAAGCGGATATCCCGGATATCCCGGATATCAAAGCGACGACGATGGTCGGTAACAGAAGACCTGATTTCAGCATGAAAGATGTGGAAGGGGATCTACACAATATCAATAAATTCGATGGCCAGGTATTGATCGTTAACTTTTGGGCCACCTGGTGCCCGCCCTGTAGACGCGAAATACCCGCTTTGATCGCATTACAGGAAAAATATCAAAGCAAGGGGTTCACTATTGTCGGGGTCGCCCTGGACAGTCAACAGGCGGCGATTGATTATGTTGATCCAATGGGCATTAATTATCCGATTCTGGTCGGCGAAACAGAAGGCATTGCCATTAGTCAGGCCTACGGTAACCAGCTGAGTGTCCTGCCCTATACCGTAGTTATTGACCGCAAAGGCACCATTCGCCATGCCTTTGCGCGGGAAGTCACCTTTGAAGAGGCTGAACAGCTGATAAAACCATACCTGTAACTCACTTTCACAATATTTCAAGTACCAACTTGGCATTTTCTTCGCCAAATTTCGCTAATCTGGTGGCGACCTGAGTCGATCGTGCATAAAACTAGACAATCTCGCCCAGATCAGCGAGAATCCTTCAAAATAACTCTTCAGAAATGTTGTGAACTTGCTTAAAACATGCAGCGAATTGTTGCGATCTTTAAATTATTAAAACGAAGTCATGTCAAAAATACTCGTCATTCACGGACCCAACTTAAACCTGCTCGGTACTCGAGAACCCGATCATTACGGTTCGACGACATTAAGTCAGATCGATGATCAGCTTGCCGAGACAGCCAGTCAATCAGGTCACAGCCTCTTTAGTGTGCAAAGTAATGCTGAACACGAGCTGGTTGATGCCGTGCAAAAAGCGAATGAGGATGGCACAGATTTCATCATAATCAATCCCGCCGCGTTTACTCACACCAGTGTGGCATTACGCGATGCGATTGCCGCCGTGGCTATCCCGTTTATTGAAGTACATTTATCAAATGTGCATGCACGAGAAGAGTTTCGTCAACACTCATATTTTTCAGATCTGGCCATCGGTGTGATTAGTGGCCTGGGATCGATTGGCTATCAGCTTGCCTTAACCGCCATTATTGACAAAATTGAAACTTCATCAATGGCCTAACGATTAAATTTAACTAATTTAGATTATAAGAGAGCCCTCATGGATATACGCAAAGTAAAAAAACTCATCGAACTGCTCGATGAATCTGGTGTAGCCGAAATCGAAATAAAAGAAGGTGAAGAATCTGTGCGCATCAGTCGCGCCGGAAGCTTCGCCCCAGTTGCGGCTCCCGTCAGTGCGCCGGCACCAGTGCAAGTTACCGCTGCTGCAACTACACCTGCTGCTGCAGTACCAAGCGATGAAATCAGTGGTCATGTGGTTAGAGCGCCGATGGTGGGTACCTTTTACATTGCGCCTAGTCCAGGTGCTAAACCATTTGTTGAAGCGGGACAGTCAGTTAAAAACGGCGATACTCTTTGTATCATTGAGGCAATGAAACTACTGAATCAAATAGAATCAGATAAAGCAGGCACCGTAAAATCAGTCCTGGTAGAAAACGGACAGCCGGTTGAATATAACCAACCGTTATTTGTTATTGAATAAGTTTATCGTAAACACCAATTACACACCCCCTAACCCAAGAAATTAGATAAAGCTATGATTGATAAAATCCTAATTGCCAACCGGGGCGAGATAGCGCTGCGAATTTTACGCGCCTGTCGCGAACTCGGTATTAAAACAGTCGCCGCCCATTCTGAGGCCGACCGAGACCTTAAACACGTACGTCTTGCCGATGAATCCGTCTGTATTGGTCCTGCCTCATCACTTGAAAGTTATTTAAATATACCCGCCGTACTCAGCGCCGCTGAAGTCACCGATGCGGTGGCCATTCATCCCGGTTATGGCTTTTTATCTGAGAGTGCTGACTTCGCTGAACGTGTAGAAGAATGTGGATTTACTTTTATTGGCCCTCGTGCTGAAACCATTCGCATCATGGGTGACAAGGTCGCTGCAATCCGCGCGATGAAAAAAGCCGGCGTTCCCACTGTACCCGGCTCGGATGGACCGCTTGGAACAGACGATAAAACCAACATGGAAATGGCCCAGCAAATCGGCTATCCGATTATAATTAAAGCCTCCGGCGGCGGCGGCGGACGAGGTATGCGTGTTGTTCACTCTGAAGCAGCACTGTTAAACGCTATCACCTTAACCAGGGCTGAGGCCGGTGCGGCATTTAATAATGATGTCGTCTACATGGAAAAATTTCTCGAAACTCCCCGTCATATTGAGATACAGATTCTCGCCGACGAACACGGTAAGGCTGTTCATTTAGGTGAACGTGATTGCTCAATGCAACGCCGTCACCAGAAAGTAATTGAAGAAGCCCCCGCTCCCGGCATTACCAAAGAAATGCGTTCACGCATTGGCGACCGTTGTGCGCAGGCCTGTATTGACATTGGCTATCGTGGTGCAGGTACTTTTGAATTCTTATACCAGGACGGCGAATTCTATTTCATCGAAATGAATACTCGAATCCAGGTCGAACATCCCGTGACTGAAATGGTGACGGGAGTTGATATTATTAAAGAACAAATCCGCATCGCCTCAGGTGAAGGACTTGGTATTCAGCAAAGTGATGTCATTATTCGCGGACATGCTATTGAATGCCGCATCAACGCAGAAAATCCGGATAACTTCATGCCATCCCCAGGCACCATTACTGCGTACCATACCCCGGGAGGTCCGGGAGTCCGTGTCGACTCACATATCTACGATGGATATTATGTTCCACCGTACTACGATTCCATGATCGGAAAGTTAATTACCTATGGCGACTCACGCCAGGCAGCAATAGCTCGCATGCGTATTGCTTTATCCGAGGTGGTTATAGAGGGTATTAAAACTAATATCGCGTTACATCAAGAGTTAATACAGGATGCCGCCTTTGCAGCAGGTGGAACCAATATTCACTATCTCGAAAAGAAGCTCGCGGAAAAAAAATCCCAAACAAATAGCTAAACTTGTTTAATGATTAGAAGTTTAGCGTTGTTGTACAGGTAAAACCAAGTTAATTAGTTGCTATCGATAAAATAGCATCACCAGCCGTTATTAACGATGCAATCGCTAATATCAGACAGACCTGGAGAAAAATAATAAGCTTATAGGTCCGGTTAGTCATGATTCATATCTCCCATCATTGTTATCTGGCTATTTCAATATCACATTTAAATAACAGCTGAGTCCAGTCTTCATCCAGGCGAAATAATTTTGATGTGGTATTTTTATCATTTAACATAAAGGCACGCATAGGTTCACTACTGCACAATACATCCCCAAAATTATTGTAAGCGGTAACGCCTATTTCCATATCAAGACGGTTATCCGGTACAAACAATTTCTCTCGATAAATTAGTTTATTCATACCCACCCGTTTTCCAAAGTACAATGAGGTGAGATCGGATACCCAAAGTTTATTGTGGATGGCAAAAGCAAAGGTCCATGTCGAAATTGGGACTCGTCCAGTAAACATCACTTCAGATAACCGAATGCTTACCGGCCTGACTTGCCCTTCGTGGTTGTTGGATTGTTTCGACCGTGAGACCGGTATAATACTGCCCACGGGTGCAATCCCGGATTTGGCAAACTGATTAGCATTTTCGAAGCCGGTTTGTTGTGCTAGTGACATAGCCTTATCCCCTGTTGATGTCCTTTAAGTGTCTAGATTAGGCGCAAATACAGGATTTAACCGTGAAAGAATACTCGTCGAAATTGTGAAATATTCACCTTTTCGCCCTGAAGAACTCAACAAAGAGACCTGGATACCGATAATTAGACAGATAATACAGAGAGTTAAGAGCATCTATGTCTCAACAAGCCAACAATAAAAGTAGCCAGATTGATTTTCGACCGCAAACAATAGAGCACTGGATCAACAACTTACCTCGTGGCAGTGTGGGTAAGACCTCCGAACTTATCTATAAGGCCCTGCAACAGATAAATGAACAGGAAATGAAGCCGGCCGACCGTTTCAGGATTCTCGAGTCGCTACGAGAAAGTGTCAATTACGCAACGGTTAATCTGAGTCGCCATGTGAATGGAGTAAACTACCCATTACCTGAAAAAATTGTGCTGATTGCCAGCGCCTGTCATTCCATATACAACCATATGACACAGGGCTACTACAGTGTATTTCATGAAATCAAAGATCAAAATATTTTATTCATTGACAAGGCAATGCTGGCAACCACAATACATCGTACCGTTAAATATTTACAGCAATCTCTATTACTGGTTTATAAAACTTTTGCCGCCTTCCACCATGACTATTGGGAACAATTACACGAGTTATACCAGTATGCTGAAGAAAATAAATTAATAAAAACCTCAATTAGCGATCAACTATTAATCAATAAACGTAAAACCAGTATTGAACATGAGTACATACATGGTTTGCTACTCTATATGGCAGAACCCTATCACCTGCGCCCGGGTGAGATTGATGAAGTAAATCAGCATCTTGAACAGTGGCATCATCTTGTTAGCTTAAATAAAATTAACGATAATGCAGAACTGGCAGAAAATGATCAGGTCATTATCGTTGAGCTTGATCAGGATCAGCCCCCATCCATGTTAAGTAAAAGTCCGCTTATTAGTGACATAAAAAACTGTCGTATCGTCGATACCACAAAATTATTAGATAAGGTAAATCTTGAATTAAAAACACGCATTGAACAAAAAAAATCTAATAACTCAAAAACTAATAAAAAAGCAATTCGACTGAATTTACTACGTCGACTAATAGATTCATGGGGACAGGTAAAAAAGCGTCGTTACCCCAGAAACAATCTCGCAGAAAAGGTGAATGTTACAATCGGGCTACACCAGACGCACATGCAATTGTTATATGAACAACATGTGAAACAAATCAATACCACAAAAGATAGCTATTCAGGCTTCCATAGCAAACCTGAATTTGAGTCGATCGAGGTCACGGATGTAAATAGAAAATCTTCAGATATCTGGTCGACTATTTATGCCTGGACCAACGTTGATGTTACCGAGATAGATAAAACGGCTCCATCGCAGGAAAAAATTACTGATTTCCGGGTTAAACAGGAAAACTGGACTCTGCTAAACGAAAGCGCAGTTGGTTTTTGTGTTATGACGATAGAAAAACAAACCAACAAAATTCAAGTCGGTGAAGTCATCAGTATACAACGTAAAAATTCTTCACAACGTTCACTTGGCCTGGTGCGTTGGATTAAAGCCTATGGAGACAGCGGCATCCAGATAGGTGGCATGATGGTCGCACCCTCAGCGACATCGGTTAGTGTGAGTATTGTTGGTAATGACAAACAAGATCTAATTGTTGATCGCTGTTTATTATTACCATTAATGCAAATGCTAAACCAGCCCGAATCAATCCTTACTTTCTCGCGCCAGTATAAAACCGGCGATGTATTGGAACTAACTCAACCCAATAAAGAACCATCACAAATTAAACTTAACAAATTGATTGCTGATAATGGACTGGTCAGTCAGTTCTTATTCACCTCGATTGAAAAAAAGAATGATTTGGATAAATCTGACTCTGATTCAAGTGACGATGTATTAAAAAGCTTTCACGATATTTGGCAAAGTATTTAAACAAAAAATATATAAAAAATATCGGCTTATGCAGTGTATGATGGGTTTAACGACATTGCCGTGAATAAACCGACATGCCCTGGTTACAACTTAAAGTACAAACCGATCAAGAACACGTTGAACCCATTTCCGACTGGTTGATGGAGCACGAGGGTTTATCAGTTACCTTTCAGGACGCAGCCGATCAACCCCTTTTTGAACCACCGCCTGGCGAAACGCCAATCTGGACAAATACGTTAATCACCGGGCTTTTCGATGCCCAGGTATCCATCGAATCCATTCGCGCGCAACTTGTTGAACAATTTAGCGGTGCAATCACTGCGACTCGCTCTGAAATACTGGAAGATAAAGACTGGGTACGAGAATGGATGAGCCGCTACCAACCGATGCAATTCGGCCAAAACCTCTGGATTGTACCCTCTCATCACTCCCCGCCCGATCCCACCGCGATTAATATACTACTGGATCCTGGTCTGGCCTTTGGTACCGGTACACACCCAACCACGGCGATGTGCTTAACCTGGCTATCTGAACACCCACCAACCGCGCAGCGAGTAATCGATTACGGCTGTGGCTCAGGCATTTTGGCAATAGCCTCAGCCAAATTGGGGGCCAGTCTGGTCCAGGCTATCGATAACGACCCCCAGGCACTGACCGCAACCGCCGATAATGCGCTCAAAAACAAGGTTAATGATCAAATACACTGTGGTGGAATTCATATGCCGCTGCCACAGCAAGCCGATACGTTAATTGCTAATATATTAGCAGGTCCCTTAATCGAGCTTGCCGAGCATTTTTCGAAAATTCTAAAACCAGATGGTAAGATAGCCCTTTCTGGTATACTGCACGAGCAGGCCGATCAGGTGTTGCAGGCCTATCAACCCTGGTTCTCGATTAAGATAACGGCGCAAAATGAAGATTGGATCTTGTTATCCGGTAAACGACATAATGAGATTTAAGTAGAGAAATCAAAGAGTTCAATGTATACCCGTTGTCCCCATTGTCAAACGTGTTTTCGAATTGCCGAAGCGCACTTAAAAGCAGCCAAAGGCAAGGTGCGCTGTGGCAGCTGTAAAGAGGTCTTCGATGCCACCTCTCATATCTATGACAATACGCCTGATGCAGATCCGAATGAACTCAAAAGCAATCCCATCATTCCTGAAGATGAACATCAACACATTGATTTGTCTTCCCCACCCGATCGCTCAAACGTGCCCGATCAAAGCCCGTTTATGGAATCCATGGTTGGCAAGGATGCTCGCTACAATAACCTCGACGACATGGGCACCATCGACATTCCGGGAGATACCAATTTTACCGAATCCTTTATAAAGTTTGTCGAAACTGAATATGATCCCGAAAAAAAGATCTCAGCTCACCCGGTTCCCGATCCATTAATTGAACAGCCACCCGATTTTAATACTGGAGATCAGTCTCCCGCGACACAATCATCTTTGGAACAATCCACTCTGAAAAAAGCCATTCAGAAACCCTCCCCTCTGCAGTCCAGGGAGGTCCCCAAACCGCATGATGACCGCCCAGTGACATTTGCTTCTGCCAAATCAGATGATGCGCTGTCCGCAAATCCGTTTATTGATGCCTTTGCCCAACAAGAACACTATGAACCTGCAAATGAAGCATCAAAAGATTTCGACAATGAACCAAAACATGTATCTATGTCGGAACCAGAAGAAAAAGCCGCCCCCTTATTTGATTTTGAGACAAAACCCGAGCCTGGCCCGCCATCTTCTCCGACTTCTCCGAGCCTAACCATAGAAGAAGATACCGAAAGTGACCTCCCTCCAATGTTTGCAAAGGGGGAGGATGAGCAAATCGATTCATTCGACTTCGAACCTGAAAAAGTTGAAAAGCCGAAACCTGTCGAACGAGAAAAGGGCCAATACGAAGATTTAGAGTCAATGGAGGTACCCGCAACCAACACGGATATTGAGGGCATTGATGACCTTTACTCAGCCGCACAACAGCAAATGGAAGAACCCGGATCGGATCCGGATAAACTCAATCGGGATATTGAGGCCTTACTCAGCGATGCCATGTCTATCGATGATCAAGAATCATCAACAGAACAACCAGGTCGCGACGCGAAAACCGATGACAGTGAACCTTTAAACTCATTGCTAGGTGACATCAATTTTCTGGAGGACAGCCCTGAAGAACCTAATGAGGTGCTGACCCAGTTTGAAGAAGAGTTACAAAATATTGAATTTAGCAAAGCCGATGCCGCTTCATTTAGTCTCGATAATGACGATGCTCTTGAGAACCTCGCACAAACCCCGACCTCACATAATAATGACACACCAAATAACTTCGAAAATGATGAAATTGAAGACATTGTTATTGGCAGCGCGGAACCAAGCCCCGTGCCAGGGCCTAAAACCTCTTCCGGACGTGATCGCGATGATGAATTACCCTCCGCTGAAGATGAGCTACCCAAGGCGCTGCGCAGCTCATTTGCGCATTTTGATCGGCCGGAGCGTCACTTTGGCGTGACTTTGGCAATGGGGGCAGGCATCTTTATTCTGGTTCTCAGCCTACTCGGCCAAATGGTTTTATTTCGGAGTTACCAACTCGCCAACCAGTTTCCTTCGCTCACATCTGTGCTAACTACCCTCTGTGAAGGTCTTCCTTGCCGCTACTCCGGCTCAAAAGATGTGACTCAAATTGAATTAATCAACCGAAATGTCCGTAGCCATCCCAGTCAGAAAAATGCCTTGCTCATCAGCACAGCGTTTAAGAATAAGGCGCATTTTGATCAACCCTATCCAACCATTGCTATTAAATTGTCAGATCTAAGCGGCCATGTGGTCGCCACCCGCTATTTTAGCCCCGAAGAATACCTGGAAGATTTATACAATAAATTCCTACTAATGGAGTCGGGTACCCCGGTTCATGTCACCCTGGCCGTGCTTGATCCTGGTGATGACGCGATCAACTTTGAATTCAGTTTCTTATAAACGGTCACATTGGTTATATTCAGCACTCGATCACAAAATGGGTAAATTTCAACCTTTATCCCTTGGGGATGAACAGGTATGATCGGCTCTCATTTTTAATACCCATATTTAATAACCATGCAAATTGGCCCTTACACATTAAGCAATAACCTGATCCTGGCCCCAATGGCTGGTGTGACCGATCGACCGTTTCGCCAATTGTGTAAAAATCTGGGGGCCGGAATGGCCATCTCAGAAATGGTTTCTTCCAATTCACTGCTATGGGGCAGTGAAAAGACCAAACGCCGAGCCAATCACGACGGTGAAATCGAACCTAAATCAGTGCAGATTGCCGGTGCTGACCCGCAAATGATGGCCGAAGCGGCAAAACATAACGCTGACCAGGGGGCTCAGATCATTGATATCAATATGGGCTGCCCGGCAAAAAAGATATGTAATGTGATGGCAGGTTCAGCATTGCTACAAAATGAAAAGCTGGTCGATGAAATTGTCAGTGCCGTTGTTAAAGCCGTGGATATTCCTGTCACCTTGAAGATTCGCACCGGCTGGGATAAGGAAAACCGTAATGCGGTCAGAATTGCTCAAATTGCTGAGCAGGCCGGCGTCCAGGCCCTGGCGATGCATGGTCGCACTCGATCCTGCCAATATCGAGGTGATGCCGAGTACGATACCATTGCCGAAGTCAAGCAAAATATTCACATCCCATTGATAGCAAATGGCGATATTACTACCCCCGAAAAAGCAAAGTTTGTGTTAGAGTACACAGATGCTGACGCGCTCATGATAGGACGTGCGGCACAGGGACGACCCTGGATTTTTCGTGAGATACTACATTACCTGGCCACAGGCGAGCATTTAGCCGAGCCCAAACCAGGTGAAATTCGAGACATCCTGATTGGACATTTGAACAATTTATATGATTTTTACGGTGAATTTACTGGCGTGCGCGTTGCACGTAAACATATAAGTTGGTACAGCAAAGGCCAACGGCACGGAGCAGCATTTAGAGACGCGGTTAACCGTGTGGAAACAATAGAGCAGCAATTAGAAATGACCAATAAATTTTTTAACAACCTAATAAACCCCAGGGAGGAGTTAGCAGCATGACGGATACGGTGTTGGCAGTGCCTCTGGAAGATCCAAGCCAGGAACAAGCAAACCGTCCCCAAAACACTTTGCGCGACAGCGTTAAAGATACGATGGACGCTTATCTCAAGCAATTAGATGGGCATTCTACGGGACAACTTTATCAAATGTTCTTACAGGAAGTGGAAACGCCATTATTGGAAACAGTAATGACTTATGTCCGCGGAAATCAAAGTAAGGCAGCTGAACTTTTAGGTATCAATCGCGGTACTTTAAGAAAAAAACTAAAAATGTACGGCTTACATCAGTAAGCAATAACATCCAGTCATGAAGCCTGGCCTGGCTATATTACGCCTACCAGGCTTCATAACGTTTTACCCCCAGAAAATAGATCGGCAAAAACCTACAACGAAAGTTAGGATCACACTATGAATCAGATCCAGCGCGCACTTATCAGTGTCTCTGATAAGACCGGTATTATTGAATTCGCAAAACATTTACACGAAGAATATTCGATTGAGATCCTGTCCACAGGTGGCACAGCAAAGCTGCTGAGTGAGCAAGGTATTCCGGTTACCGAAGTATCAGACTACACCGGCTTCCCGGAAATGATGGATGGACGGGTAAAAACTTTGCATCCTAAAATACATGGTGGACTACTGGCCAGACGGGGAAAAGATGATGCTGTTATGCAAAAGCATAATATTCCCCCAATCGATCTGGTTATTGTAAATTTATATCCATTTCAACAGGCCGTGGCCGACCCCGATTGTGATCTGACCACTGCAATAGAAAATATTGATATCGGTGGGCCAACCATGCTGCGTGCAGCAGCAAAAAATAACCGGGATGTGGCCGTTGTCGTTAATGCGAGTGACTACGACACTATTATCGATTCAATGAAAAAGAACAATGGCGCGGTTGATGATGCCACCCGATATGATCTTGCAGTTAAGGTATTCGAACACACTGCCCAATATGATGGCGCAATTGCCAATTATTTTGGGGCGATTAACCACCATGGTGAAAAGCAAGGCTTTTCACGCACCATCAATCTACAATTCAACAAAGCTCAGGTCATGCGTTATGGTGAGAATCCTCATCAACAGGCCGCTTTTTATACCGAAGCTGACCAACTAGAAGCCAGCGTGGCGACAGCAAAACAATTACAAGGCAAAGAACTTTCATACAACAATATTGGTGACACCGATGCCGCTTTGGAATGTGTAAAACAATTTAGTGATCATCCATGTTGTGTGATCGTGAAACATGCCAATCCTTGTGGTGTTGCCACCGGGGATAATTTATTAGAAGCCTATGATCGAGCCTACCAAACTGATCCAGAATCAGCCTTTGGCGGTATTATAGCTTTCAACCATAAGCTCGATGCTAAGACGGCCGAAGCCATTGTCGAACGACAATTTGTTGAGGTCATTATTGCACCCAAGATCAGTGAAGCCGCGATCGAGGTGGTCAGTGAAAAGAAAAACGTACGCTTATTGGAATGTGGACAATGGTCAGTTGATACCACAACAAGATTAGATTTTAAACGCGTCAATGGTGGCTTGTTAGTACAGGGAGCCGATCTTGAACTTTATAACGAACTAAAAGTGGTCACCGAACGCGAACCCACAGAACAGGAAATGCAAGACTTATTGTTTAGCTGGAAGGTCAGCAAGTTTGTTAAATCGAATGCGATTGTTTATGGCAAAAACAATATGACCATCGGCGTGGGGGCAGGACAAATGAGTCGGGTAAACTCTGCTCGTATTGCAGCTATCAAAGCCGAGCATGCCAAGCTGGAAGTCAAAGGTGCAGTTATGGCCTCAGATGCTTTCTTCCCATTTCGTGATGGAATCGATCAAGCCGCACAAGCAGGAATTACTGCCGTTATCGAACCAGGTGGCTCCATGCGTGATGATGAGGTTATCGCTGCCGCGAATGAACACGGTATGGCTATGATCTTTACCGGTATGCGCCACTTTCGTCACTAATTCGACCCTGATATAGGGAACTTAAAATAACAAATGCCGTCGACTATTGTTCTGCAGCTATTTTGTCAGGTTTGCGAATGGTAAATTGATCAAATATTTTTCCATCCTCTGTAATATAACGCGAACGTAAAAACTGATTATCAATATCGATAATCACCGAACCCGCCTTTGCCGAGGCTATCGGCAAGGCAGGGTGATCAAAGCGACCCTGATTGCCCTCCCCTGACGAACCCAGCACCATATACATGGTACCGCCCAGCCGGTCCGATTTTCGATAAACGGTTTGATCATCAATACGTTTACCATGATCCTTTATCATCGAGGCTTCATCAAATGTCGTTGATAACCCATAATGATTTTGTATCAAATGCGAGCGTTCATATACATGGCTATGTCCGGCAATCACCAGATCTGCACCCATCTTATCTAAAACAGGTAATACATTTTGTCTAACCCGGGTCATACGATTCTTACGAAATTTTACTCGATCAGAATCGTAAGTTCCTCGTGTATAAGGTGGATGATGAAATAAAACAATATTCCACTTTTGTTTTGACTGGCTTAAATCCTTTTCAAGCCAGGTTAACATATCACTCCCAGCGGATAGATCTTCATCGTGTGAATCAAGCAGTACAATATGACTTTGAGCGTAATCAATTGAAAAATAACCAGGCGTTGTGGAAGCCAGCCCTCCAAACTCTCCCTGTTCGAGACGATCAAACAATTGATAAAACGTCCAGCGTCTTGCGTCGTGATTGCCAAACACGGGCCACACAGGTACATTTTTAAATATCTTTTGATATGGTGTTAGAAATTCCCGTACATATTCCTGGTAAGTCGCATTTGGATACGCCTGATCCCCTGTGGTCAGAATCAAATCCATTGCCGCCCTATTTTCGCGTGGATTGTGTTCTAACCATGTAAGTGCGGCCTCGCGTACTGGTATCTTTTTCGCAGACTTTCCAGGATCACCGAGCAACCATATTCGTGTATCCCTGTTCTGGCCAGCCTTAGATGTCGTGACAAACCATTCAGCCGTGGGCTGGCGCCACTGGCCCTTGTGTTTAATTCGATAGTAATAACGAGTCTCCGGCTGCAAATTGGATAGAGTGACCCGATGATTTGTCGATGCGTGTTCTTCGACAACCTGATTGCTTAAATGTGCGGGAGATAATCCATAATAAACGGTATCTTTTGTTGAATCCACGGATCCCCAACGTAAGGTCATTTGCTCGGGTCCACCCAATTGAAGGTAAACTGGATGGTATCCATTAACACGACTCACCCAATATACATGTGTAAACCAGACTACCGCCAGTATGCCTAACACGATAACGAATACGGTAAAATATTTTCGGATTTTTAATAATAATTTAGCGATGATCATACCCTCGATAATAAGGAGCATGTATAATCATACTCCAAATATATAGTATGTGTGGTCTTAAGATTTAAACAAGATTTAATTTGATTACATTTAACGGTCATTAAGCCGGCAACAAAACCCTTACCTGAAGACCTTGCTCAGTGAAACTTGAAACTATTACAGATTCCATTCCACGCTTATTCAAATTAATCATCGCCGTAACAATACTGACTCTAGTCATACTGTTTGCGATGCGATTAGCCTTTTGGCTTATCTTTCATAATCCGGCTGATCCCGTGCCCAGTAACGATCTGCTGTATGCCTTTTATCTTGGTACTAAATTCGATCTTAGATTAACACTCTACGTGCTATTACCCTTATTCCTGTTAGGCTGGATAAAATGGTTTAGCCCGTTTACCAATAAATACACCCATCATTTCTGGTTAACCTATCTGGTTCTGGCAGCAAGTGGTGTGTTGATGATCTATTTGCTCGACTTCGGGCATTATGCTTATTTGAATAAACGTGTTGATGCCACAGTGTTACGTTTTTTATCCAATTTTTCAACCTCGACCCAGATGGTCTGGCAATCTTATTCAGTAGTACCCTGGACTCTGGCCATCATTATCTTAATTGCTATTGACGCTTTTGTTATTAATTACCTGATCCACTACTTCAGCAAACAACCGGCGATATCAATTAAAAAACGTCATAAGCTCTGGATTGCACCACTTAGTTTTTTCATATTTATTTTTGCAATCTTTGGTAAGTTTTCTTATTACCCATTGCGCTGGAGTGATGCCTTTTTCAGCCCTCATGCCTATGCCTCGTCTGTCGCATCAAACCCAGTATTATATTTCTTTAATACTCTAAAAAATAAAGAGATTGACTATGATATTGAAAAAACCCAAAGTTATTACCCGTTAATCAGTGAATACCTTGGAGTAAAAAATCCAGATAAGAAAAATTTAAATTTTACCCGCCATTACCCTGCACAAACTACTTTTGAAAATCCGCCTAATATCGTTATGGTTTTTCTTGAATCTTTTTCTGCCTACAAGACAGGGGCCTTTGGTAATAAATTAAATCCAACCCCGTATTTCGATGAGCTCGAAAAAAACAGTATTTCATTTCGAAATTTCTTCACGCCTCATACAGGCACAGCACGTTCTGTTTTTGCTGCGGTTACCGGTCTACCTGATATTGAAGTTAATAAAACTTCATCACGTAACCCGCTGGTTGTCGATCAAAAAACGATTATTAATAGTTTCAAAGATCATGAAAAATTTTACTTTATTGGTGGTAGCGCGAATTGGGGAAATGTCCGGGGTGTATTACAACATAATATCCGTAATCTAAATTTATATGAAGAAGGCAGCTATACTTTACCGCGCATGGATGTGTGGGGGATTGATGACGCCAGTCTGTTTATTGAATCTAACTGGGTATTGCGCAAACAAACTAAACCTTTTTTTGCCATTATTCAAACATCCGGTAACCATCGACCCTATCACATTCCTGAAGAAAGCTATGGATTCAGTCGACGACAAGAAGACATCAAAACACTAAAGAAAAATGGTTTTATCAGTGTCGATGAATTTAATGCCTTCCGCTTCCTGGATCACAGTGTTGGACATTTTATTAAAGAAGCAAGTAAAGAAGCCTATTTTGAAAATACCATTTTTGTTTTTTATGGTGATCATGGTATCCCAGGCTACCCTGGTGAACACAGTCCCCATTATATGACACACACTGGCTTAACCGGCTTGCATACCCCATTAATTTTTTATGCCCCTAAATTGCTGGAGACGAGCAGAATAAAAAAGGTGGCCAGTGAGCTTGATTTATTACCCACTTTGGCTGGCCTGGCTGGTGTACCTTACACCAATACCACATTAGGTCGTAATCTTTTCGATCCTGAATTTGATAACCATCGTTATGTGTTTACTATTGGCCATAGCAATAATTCTACCCTGGGTTTGATAAGTAATGATTTTTATTTTAGAATTTTTGAGGATGGAACCAATCCCATACTTACTGATATTCATGCTATTGACAGTCTCAAAAATGTTATTGATCAACATCCGGCCATCGCAGATAAAATGCGCGATCTGACATTTGGACTATTTGAATCAACTAAATATCTGCTACATCATAATAAATCTGAGTATGAATCGAATTCACAACTTAGTAATAGCTCATCTGGAAAATAAAATAGATCATCCCAATACGTTGCTCATTTAATCAATTGGAAAATAAACTATGAACATACTCATCATTGGCAGCGGCGGACGTGAACATGCCCTGGCCTGGAAAGCGGCACAATCTCCACTTGCAACCAAGGTCTATGTTGCACCAGGTAATGCCGGAACCGCACAAGAAGATAAAATCGAAAATGTCTCTATTGGTGCTGAAGATATTCCTGCCTTGATTCACTTTGCCAAAGAGACTCTGATAGATTTAACGATTGTTGGCCCGGAAGCCCCTTTAGTCGCCGGTATCGTCGATCAATTTACTGCCCAGGGCTTACGCGCCTTTGGTCCGAGCAAAGGGGCTTCTCAACTAGAAGGTTCAAAGGCTTTCACTAAAGACTTCCTGGCCAGACATAACATACCAACCGGGGCTTACCAGAACTTTACTGAAATCGAACCTGCCATTGCCTATATAAAAAAACAAGGCGCACCGATCGTGATTAAGGCCGATGGTCTTGCTGCCGGTAAAGGCGTTATCGTCGCCATGACAGAAGACGAAGCCATCACGGCAGTTAAAGACATGTTAGCTGGCAATGCCTTTGGTGATGCAGGCCATCGTGTCGTTATCGAAGAGTTTTTAGATGGAGAAGAGGCCAGCTTTATTTGTTTAGTCGATGGCAAACACATTCAACCAATGGCCACCAGCCAGGATCATAAACGCGTGGGTGAAGATGACACTGGACCCAATACTGGTGGCATGGGGGCCTATTCCCCTGCCCCCGTGGTGACCGAAGAAATCCATCAACGCATCATGTCTGAAGTCATTGAACCAACCGTAAAGGGTATGGCCGATGAAGGACATCCTTACACCGGCTTTTTATATGCCGGCCTGATGATCATGTCTGATGGATCGCCCAAGGTGATCGAATACAACGTGCGTTTCGGTGATCCGGAAACGCAGCCGATCATGATGCGCCTGCAATCCGATCTGATCGAACTTTGTAATGCCGCGATTGATCAAAAACTGGATCAAGTTACCACGAAGTGGACGTCCCAGGCCGCATTAGGTGTGGTTATGGCTGCGGGCGGCTATCCAGGTGACTATAAAAAAGGGCTCGTAATTAACGGAATAGCAAATTCAGATACTGGCCTAAGTGACGTAAAAGTTTTTCATGCCGGCACAGCAAATAAAGACGACACAATAGTAACCAGTGGCGGTCGAGTATTATGTGTCACCGCACTTGCTGATAGTGTTGGTAATGCGCAACAAAAAGCCTATGAATACATCAATAACATTTCATGGGATGGCGCATTTTATCGCAAGGACATAGGCTATCGCGCTGTCGCACGCGAAAACTCAAACAACTGATAGTCTCAATTCTTTAGTGATGATGGTGTTGATGAGCATTATCACTGCTGACCGGCCACCAACTGTCGGCTAATAAATAGATGGCGAAAGCGATTATCAGCATACCTGCGATCATTCTGACCGCAGGCTTTTTCAGAAAAATTTGTATCGATGTTGCCATCAAACCAAACGCAATTAAGTTAGGTAACGTACCCAAACCAAAACTGAGCATGACTAACGCACCCTGCTGAGCGCTGGCCGTGGTTAGGCTCATGGACAACATACTATATACCAGTCCGCAGGGTAACCAACCCCAGACCAACCCCACCAGAATGGCCTGGCCATTTCCCTTGATGGGAATTAGATTACGTGTCAACGGCTCGATACGTTTCCACACGATACCACCGAGCTGTTCCAGCCTGGTCAACACTCGCCACCAATTAGCCAGATATAATCCCATCAGGATCAAAATCAACGCTGAGAAGGTTTGCAGATACTGATGCAAGGTATGTGATGCAAACTGTTGGGTGGTAATGGCGCCCGCACCACCGACAATAAAGCCGGCCAGTGTATAACTACCGATGCGACCCAGATTATAGGCCAGCTGTATCTGCAAGCGCTGTCCATGAGATTTTGACGGCTCCACACCTAAAGAAAAGGCACTTACGATACCTCCGCACATACCAAGACAATGTACCCCACTCAACACACCTATAATAAAGGCCGAAAGATAGGTAATTTCCTCGCCTGACATTTATTGTCGTCCTAACTTATCTAGTTTCATTAAATATAATATTAAAACAATTACTGGAATACCTAATATCGTCGTAAACAGAAAAAAATACTCATAGCCAATATTCGTAACGATACTACCTGAATAACCACCGATGACTTTTGGTAACAGCGTCATGATCGATGTGAACAGTGCATACTGCATTGCCGTAAATGATATGTTGGTTAAGCTGGATAAGTAGGCGATAAAAGCCGCTCCCGCTAAACCGGCACTCAAATTATCAGCCGCAATGACCATCACAAACATCGTAGTGTCGTTACCAACATAGGCAAACCACATGAATAATAAATTAGTCGCCGCCGCCAGAATTCCGCCAAGCAAAAGTATTTTTAACACGCCAAATCTTGCGGTTAGAAGCCCACCCAGAAACCCACCAACGATAATCATGAATAAACCAAAGGTCTTGCTTATATTAGCAATCTCAATACCTGAGAAGCCCAGGCTTTCATAAAATAAAAGTGCGGTTACACCCAGGACGATATCAGAAATACGATAGAAGCCAATTAACAGTAAAATAATAATAAAACTGGTTTTATATCGCCTAATAAAATCCATTACCGGATTGATATACGTGTCTTCCAACATGCTTTTTTTAACTATGTTGGTTACAGAAAGCGTATAAGCAAACCCGATCGCAGTGCCAATGGCGATAATTAAACGAAAAGCCTGTCCGATAAATTTAATAATAATGGGTACATTATTCTCGCTATAACCTGACCATTCATTTATTAATGTTGAAGGGTTTAAATAATTAAAGGCCAGAATAAAACTCGCCGTAGTTAAAGCGAAAAATAATAAAAACCGTACATAATCTTCAACACGGTTATCGCCCAGTTTAAATTCATGCCTTGTTCCAGGTTCAGACATGATTAACGTCGTCACAACCCCAACCGACATAAATCCTGCTAAAACCAGATATGTATACTTCCAGGCCTCATACAGATAAACATTTTTTGCATCGGGTTGAATAAAAGAACTGTAGGCATCCAGGCCGGAATAGCTCACCACAAGCTGTACAAGTTGCGAACTATGGCTGAACCAGTCCACTAAATAAAATGCACCTGCCCCCGCAAGCAACATACCGATGCGGAAACCGGCTGAATACATGGCCGACATGGCCGCCTGGTATTTTGGTTTAGCAATTTCTATTCGATAGGCATCGATCACAATGTCCTGACTGGCCGCCGCAAATCCAAGCAATACCGCAAAATAAGCCATCCTATCGAGACTATCAGGCAAAGGTTCCGTTAATCCCATTTGTGCGATGGCAAAGGCAACCAGTAACTGTATTACCAACAGCCAACTGCGACGACGACCTAAGCTGTGATGTAAAACGGGTAATGGCAGCCGATCGATTAACGGTGCCCAGACGAACTTAAACGAGTAACCCAATGCCGCCCAACTGAAATAAGTGATAATGGAGATATCGACTCCAGCCCGTGCCAGCCAGAATGACAAGGTACCGAAAATAAGTAAAAAGGGTAAGCCTGCTGAAAAACCAAGAAATAAAAGCGTTATAACACTGGGTTGTGTATAGGTCGCAAACGCAGCTCGCCATGTGGAAGTGGCGGTATTGTTATTAGTTTGGGTAACTTCGCTCAATTAAGCAACCTGAAATAACTCAATCTATTTCATAGTCAATAATGAGCGGGGCATGGTCTGAGAACCATTTATCTTTATATACGGAGGCTTTAACTACTTTATCTGCCAGCCCCGGACTAATGATCTGATAATCTATACGCCAACCAACATTATTCGCACGAGCATTGCCTCGGTTTGACCACCACGTATATTGTTCCGCACGTGGCTCTACCACACGAAACGCATCGACATAACCTACCTCATCAATAAGTTTATCCATCCAGGCACGTTCTTCTGGGGTACAACCTGAATTCTTTTGGTTACTTTTGAAATTTTTTATATCAATTTCTTTATGGACGGTATTCCAGTCACCACAAATTATATAGTCACGTTTTTTTCGTTTCATACGTTTAAGTTCATCGAGCATTTTGTCCATAAAACGTAATTTATTTTGATGTCGCTCTTCACTGGAAGAACCCGATGGTAAATAAAATGAGGCAATACTTAACTTGCCAAAATCGGCCTGAATATATCGGCCTTCTGAATCACAATGATCCCAACCTAGTCCTGTCAGTACCTGATCCGGTTCCTCTCTACTATAAATAGCGACACCGCTATAACCTTTTTTTTCTGCATCAAAGTAGTGACAATAAAAGTTATTTGGACAAAAGGTGCCTGGGTCTAACTGGTGAATTTGCGCCTTCGTTTCCTGGATGCAGACCACATCCGCGCGTTGTCGGGCCAACCACTTGTAAAATCCTTTTTTCTCTGCGGCCCGGATGCCATTAACATTTGCACTAACTATTCGCATACATTTTTTTACCTGGTTATTATTCTTAATCTCAAATTGGGTGTATCATACACCACTTCAAAATCTAAATTATGATGAATAATGACTTAAGCTATGCAATCCTATCAGCGTGAATTTATCGAACTGGCCCTGGAATCTGAAGTACTACGCTTCGGTGAGTTTACCCTCAAATCCGGTCGTATCAGCCCCTACTTCTTCAATGCAGGTTTGTTCAATACTGGACGTGCATTAGCCAGACTTGGCCAATATTATGCTGACACCATCATTGACAGTGGACTCAAGTTCGACACTTTGTTTGGTCCTGCCTACAAAGGTATTCCGCTCGCCGCCACCTGCTCTATCGCATTGTCAGAACGGCACAATCAAAATGTCCCTTATTGTTTTAATCGCAAGGAAGCCAAAGACCATGGTGAAGGTGGAAACCTGGTTGGGTCACCATTAAACGGCAAGGTATTGATCATTGATGATGTCATCACTGCAGGCACCGCGATCCTTGAATCAATGGATATCATCAAAGAGCATGGTGCCGAGGCCGCCGGCGTCGTCATCGCTTTGAACCGGCAGGAGCGCGGTAAGGGAGATTTATCTGCAATACAGGAAATCGAACAAACCTATCAAATTCCGGTAATCAGCATCGTCAGCCTGGAACACCTGATCTCATATATCAGCCAACAAGATAAATATGCAGCTTACCTGAAAGCTATCAAAGAATATCGCACGCAATATGGTGTTTAAATCGTCGCCGCTCATGCGGTCAGGATAAAGCGATCACGACCAATAATCAGCAAGGTACCAACCAGGATGGTAATGACCTCATAGACGCGTTTGATCCACTTATTACCCTTAATGATGGACCAGTGCGCCCCGACGTAACCACCTAACAATGAACCGAGCAACAAGGCAATTAGCCATTCCCATTCAATACTTACATGTAAACCAAGCGTGAATGCGCCCGATGCGTTCCAAAATAGCCCGACTAAAACCATGGTATATCCCACAGCCCGCTTGTAATCGAGACCAAACCAGTGGATCAACCACAGGGTGACAAACAAACCCGTACCCGAGGTTAATGAGCCGTTCAGGATACCAATGATAAAAAGGACCCCAGCCCCAATGATACTAGTACGCACGGACTGGTTCCTGGGTACGTAGACTTGTCCCAGACTGGGTTTCATGACCGAATACAGCCCTAGTCCAATAGTCATCAGGCCTAAGGCGATTTCTGCCATACGGTTAGGGATAAATAATATAATATGTGCGCCGATAACGACTCCAGGGACGCCGGCCAGCAGCATGATGATTATGAAATATCGCTGCAGGCTCCGTTCACGAATATGGCGCAATGTGGCACCTATACCCAGTGCGACCGTGGCAATTTTATGTGTGGCCAGTGCCACCTTAAAACTAAGACCAAGGAAGATGAGCGCAGGTAATTGTAAGAGACCTGCACCGCCACCAGCAAAAGCTGAAAAAGCATTTGCCAAAAATGAGATGATAAAGAGTAGAATTTGATCTATCACACGCAATACTTAAAGTGATTCAACTAAAATGATTGTATCCTGTAGAATAACAGTCGTCAGTGACTATAGAGGCAGGCATGGCCAAACGCTGTAAATTAATTAGTCTAATCGCATTCTCATTGCTGTTAATGCTCCAAAATACCGCTCAGGCCAAACAAATAAAATGTTGGCAGAATAAGGTTGGTGTTCGGGAGTGTGGTAGCACGGTGCCCCCTGAGTATTCCCAGTCACGTATTGAAATTATTAACGAACGTGGATTAGTGGTTAGAGTCATCGAGGCGGCTAAAACCCCTGCCGAATTAGCTGCTGAAAGAGAGCGCAAACGCATTGCGAAAGAACGTGAAGACAAACTAAAAGAACAGGCAAGACTCGATTCTATCCTATTGAATACCTACACTACCGAACGTGATTTGTTACTGGCTCGCGACACCAACCTGAAGGCCGCACAAGGGCAGATCGACATTTCTAAAGGCAACCTGAGATTGCTACAGTCAAACTATGATGACTTACAGCAACAGGCCGCCAATTACGAACGCGCAGGTAAAAATCCACCCAAGCAACTCATTACCAAACTCGATAAAGCCCAGGAACAAGTAAAGCAAAAAAAAATTCACATTGAAAACAAAGAGTCCAGCAAAAAAGAAATGTTGGAAAAATTCGAACATGACCTGAGCAGATTTAGAGAACTCAAGCGTGGTCGGATAAATTAAGCACTAACATGGGCCATTGTTGATCCCAGTAGGTTAAAGGTAATATTTTAAATTCGCTGCGCACAAACTGCAAAATCCGCCCCTGGATTACACTGGTCAATAGATTGGCCTGTTCTGAAACCGGTAAATTAGCATCAAACTCCTTACTTGCCTGCCCCTCGCGTAAAACCTGTTTTAACTGTGTTTCCAGACGTTCAAAAAATTTATCGATTCTTTTACGCAGTCGCTCCGTCTCACCAATAAGTACATCACCGGTGAGCAAACGAGTAAGTCCAGGATTTTTTTGTGCAAAACCTAACATCAGCCCCAGAATTTTTTCACAACGTGCAATAGCGGACTTTTCATCATCCAAAATGCGATTAATAAGACCGAATATGGATTCCTCCATGAACTCGATTAAGGCATCATACATTTTAGCCTTGCTGGCAAAATGTCGGTACAAAGCCGCTTCGGAAACACCAACTGATTTTGCCAAGCCTGCCGTGGTGATCGTTTTACCTGGTGATTTCTCCAGCTCCAGGGCCAAAGTTTCAAGAATTTGCTGACGACGGGGAGTCTTTTTATCATTCATGAAAAATCAATTGTCCAAATTAAAATATAGCTGAATCACTGGGGCGACTAACCCATAATCAGTGTGCCAACACCATCAGTGGTCAACACCTCAAGTAAAACCGCATGTTCCACCCGACCATCAATAATTTGTGCTGTCTGTACACCAGAACGTACCGCATCCAGGGCGCATTGAATTTTTGGTAACATACCACCATGGATAACCCCTTCAGCAATCAATGCGTCTACTTGTTCTGCTCGCAAACCGGTTAGTAACTGTTCCTTTTTATCCAGCACACCCCGGGTATTCGTCAACAAAATGAGCTTTTCGGCATTCAATGCCGTCGCTAATTTACCTGCGACCAGATCAGCATTGATATTATAGGACTGACCATCGTCCCCTATACCAATCGGGGCAATAACCGGAATAATGTTATCTTTCACCAGCATTTGCACCACACTGACATCAATACTGGCGACATCGCCGACATGACCGATATCAATAATTTCGGGGGCGTTCATTTCAGGGTTATGTTGCTCGAAAGTCAGCTTACGGGCATGAATCAAATCGCCATCTTTGCCGGTTAAGCCCACGGCCTTGCCACCTTGTCGATTTAATAATGAAACGATCTCTTTGTTAACCAGACCACCCAGCACCATCTCTACCACATCCATGGTTTCAGTGTCGGTAACGCGCATACCATTAACAAATTCGGATTTTTTCCCAAGCCGTTCAAGCACACTTCCTATTTGAGGCCCGCCGCCATGTACAACCACCGGGTTCATACCCACCAGTTTCATTAGTACAATATCACGCGCAAAACCCTGCTTGAGCTGGTCATCAACCATTGCATTGCCGCCGTATTTCACCACCATGGTCTTGCCCGCAAAACGTTGAATGTAGGGCAAGGCATCGCTTAATACAGACGCAATATTTTTAGCTTGTTCGGGTTTAAGGCTCATAGTTTTTCTTGACTTGGTTTTATTGAATCATAACGAGTATTAGTAACCCAGGTAAAATACTAATTTACCTCATTTCCTTTCGCTAACAATATATAAACAACATGCTTTACATGCTGATATATATTTATGTAGCAAAGAAGTGGACTAAAACGGTAATTTTAAGTCTGGTTTTACGGCTAGCATCTGCGCCTTAAAGGTTTGTTGAATTCGTTCCATCGCCTTTTGATTTTGACCTTCAAAACGCAATACTAATACAGGCGTAGTATTCGAGGCTCTCACCAGTCCCCAGCCATCTGAAAAATCGGCACGAATCCCATCAATCATCGTCACATTGGCCTCGCCAAAATCGGCCTGCATCATCAGATCATCAATAAATTGGTGATGCTCACCCTCAGACATACTGATATTAATCTCCGGAGTATTATATGCATCGGGTAGAGCAGCAAATATTTCTCCGGTCGATTCATGCGCAGGGGAAATGATTTCAAGCAATCGGGCAGCGGAATACATACCATCATCAAAACCGTACCAGCGTTCTTTAAAGAAGATGTGACCACTCATTTCACCCGCTAACTGAGCGCCGGATTGTTTCATTTTGGACTTAATTAATGAATGCCCGGTCTTCCACATCAGCGGTTCACCGCCTTTTTCCCATATCACTTTTGTCAGGTTATTACTGCATTTGATATCGTAAATTATTTGCGCTCCATGATGGCGTGATAACACATCGGCTGAAAATAACATCATCAGTCGATCGGGATAGATCATGTTACCATTGGAGTCGATAACGCCAAGCCGATCGCCATCACCATCAAAAGCCAGACCAATATCTGCCTTCTTTTCTTTAACGGCGGCAACCAGGTCGCGCATGTTCTCCGGTTTACTGGGATCCGGATGATGGTTCGGGAATTTGCCATCCACGTCGCAAAACAGCTCAGTCACCCGACAGCCCATCGACTTAAACAGTAATGGTGCAATGGCACCGGCGACACCATTGCCACAATCGATCACCACATTTATGGGCCGGGTTAATTTAACATCCGAAATGATACGATCGATATACGCCTTACCCACACCCTGGTTTTCATATTTACCGGCACCTGTAGAAAAATCTTTTTTCTCGATGCGGGTCCGAAGCTCCTGTATCTGATCGCCCGACAATGTTTCACCACCCAACATCATTTTAAAACCGTTATAGTCCGGTGGATTATGGCTACCAGTCAACATCACCCCGGTTCCATCCGTGTGTTCGGTCGCAGCGAAATAGAGCACCGGAGTGGGCACCATGCCAACGTCCAGTATATTCACACCCGTAGATTGCACCCCTTGTACAAAAGCCTGTCCAAGCTCTGGACCAGACAATCGGCCGTCACGGGCAAATGCCATTTTTGTCAAACCCCGATCAATGGCAGCGCTACCAATCGCTTTGCCAATCAGGGTGGCATAGGCCGGGGACAGGCTGGTACCGACTACTCCCCTGATGTCATAGGCCTTAAAGATCTCGGCCGGCGGCATGTCAGGTAATGGCTGACGAACTGAGCTGACAGACTGCCCTGCTGCAGGAGCAAGGCTTGGATCATGTCCTTCAAAAACCGCCTTCGATTGTTGAGTAGGGTGTGGGGTACTCTTATGGCTGACAGGCTGGTTCATACTTTGTTGTTGATAATCTCCCGGAATCGCACTTTCATCAACTTCTTCTACACTCACTCCTTCATTGGCCATGTATAAAGGATCAATGGCATTTATGTCATTAGAGCCAAAGTTGATCGCATTCGGGTCGTCGTCCCTTTCGCGTTCATTTGCTGTTGTCTGGCTGTACTCAGAGATGCGTTTCGCCGCATCATCAAACTCACTCATAAACAATTGATAATCATGTTGCTTGTTACCACGCAAGGTATCAATTGTCAGTTGGGTCAGGTTATTCGCATCCAGACGAATGGTATTACTCACTGATCGTCTTAGGAAATACACCACCACCCCAATTAAAGCAACAGCAAATATAAACACAAATACAACCTGAATGGTGATAGGTAAAACCGGCAGAGTCGCTTTCGACCAGACCGAGACTTTCCAACGCGTCCCCGCTACGGCGACGTATGATATAGAATTGGTACGCAAGGCGACGTTGCCATCTTTACCGATCAAAATATCTGCCTGTCCGTCTGCAGTTTGCACTAATTCGATATAATAGCCTTTCGCAACTGAACGTAACCAGTGTTGCACGGCACTTACTTTGATAACGAGTTGCAGATAGCCCACCAGGCGCGAACCATTGAAAACGGGACGAACGATTTCAAGATGGCGGTCTTTTGTCAAAGGAGAGTGAATCTCTATCGGAGGTTGTTTGTCGCCCCGATCGACATGGCTGATTAAATCCAGACAGGCATAACCGACTGGCGGCGTTTTATTTGCATCTAAACGAGGTATTCCAACTGGAAAAATTCGTAACGCAATTGCATGCGGAAAAACCTTATAGAGCTCAGCAGAACGTTTTGATATTGCCGCTCGATCACCATTGCCGACGAGTTTAATCAACACCGGGTCACGTGCCAGGCTTTCTAATGAATGAGCATAGGAGGAAACAGTTTTGGACAGTTGATCCGCCACGCTAGTTGAAATCGTATTTTTTGCGGCACGCTGTTGCATGCGGATCTGGCTGAATGAGGCCTGTTGGCTCAACCACAAGGCAATGGCAAAAATAAGTATGAAGAGTAAGTAGGCCAACAAACTCACGGTACTGAGTGTCAGACCTGCTTTAAGTCCTTTTTTAGTTGTGCGTCTGCGCGCACGTCGACGTCTAGCCATAATTTATCGCTTTCTAATCATCCATCGTTAATTATAATTTCCAGTTGGCAGATATCATCTAATCTAAACTAGCCCCGACCAGTATGACCAAATCCGCCGTCGGCTCGTTGTGAGGCCTGAAATTCTTCGACTATTTCAAAGTCCGCCTGCACCACGGGAACCATTACTAACTGCGCAATGCGCTCACCACTTTCAATCGTAAAAGGCTTATCACCACGGTTCCAACAAGAGATAAATAACTGGCCCTGATAATCTGAATCAATCAAGCCCACCAGATTACCCAAAACAATGCCATGTTTATGGCCAAGACCTGAACGAGGTAAAATCATTGCCGCCAGTGTTTCGTCTTCGATATGAATTGCCAGTCCGGTTGGGATTAACTCAGTTTGCCCCGGGGCGATCTCTAATGTTTGCTCGAGGCAGGCCCTCAAATCCAGACCAGCCGATCCAGTCGTTGCATAACTTGGCATTGGAATCTCATTCCCAATACGTTTATCTAATACTTTTAATTGTACGGCCTGCTTCATTTGTCCCCACTTTAATATGTATCAATAAGCAAAAGTCTTCTTATTGTAACGATTTGAGCCGTATTAGTAAGCCTGGTATCGGCAAAATCAGAACATCCATTAAGATTCACTATTTTCTTTTTTATCAAAATGCAGAATATTATCCCCGGTTAAGGCGGATTTGTGACGGACATAGAAACGCTGAGCAATATGGCCAATAAATGCGCGTGCCAGCTTGGATTTATTCATCAACGGTAACTCCTGCTCACCCTCATGCCAGACCAGACGCAGGGCATTCTCATCCGAGTTGAAACCACCATTCACTGTATCGCCAACCCAATTGGCTGCGATCATATCAACTCCTTTGTCATGCAATTTGGTACGTGCATGATGTTCAAGGTTCTCCGTTTCTGCGGCAAAACCAACACAAAAACACGCAGGGTAGCGTTGCTTAACCGTGCTTAATATATCCGGATTTTTGATTAATTTAACCTGCAACTCATCCTGTTGTTTTTTAATTTTTTGTGCCTCGACCTGTTCAGGTCGATAATCCGCGACGGCCGCAGTGGCGATTAAAATGTCCACATCGTTCATACAACTGGTGACCGCATCCTGCATTTGCTGGGCACTCTCGACATCATAACGTTTCACTCCATCTGGAGTATTCAGACTAACTGGCCCACTGACCAGCGTCACCCGAGCACCGGCTTCAACTGCGGCCTGGGCCACTGCAAAACCCATCTTGCCCGAGCTGTGGTTGGATAGGAATCGTACCGGATCAATGGCCTCTCGAGTCGGCCCGGCAGTGACTAACACATGTAAACCCGCCAGCGCCCCCGATTCAAACACCTCGGCCAGATTAGACACCAGTATTTGAGGATCCTGCATACGGCCCACGCCAACATCACCACAGGCCTGATCGCCGCTATCCGGGCCAAAGGTTAATACGCCACGGCTACGTAGTACGCGAATATTGTCCTCGGTAGCTTGATCGGTCCACATTCGATGATTCATCGCAGGTGCCACGGCCAATGGGATGTCACTGGCCAGACAGACTGCCATCAATAAATCATCGGCCCGCCCAAGACGCAAACGAGCCAGAAAATCTGCACTGGCCGGCGCCACCAAAATGGCATCAGCCCAACGGGCAAGCTCGATGTGTCCCATTGCCGCCTCGGCCTGTGTGTCTAGCAGGTGTTGATGAACCGGATTACCTGAAAGTGCCTGAAAGGTCATTGGGGTCACAAAATCAGTGGCGGCATGGGTCATAATCACTCTGACCTCTGCCCCATACTCGCGTAACCGCCGTACCACCTCGCCCGCCTTGTAGGCGGCAATGCTGCCGGTCACACCCAGTAAAACTCGTTTATTGGACAATCGCTCTAACATAATCTGCTCCACTCTATGCCCCATTATAGCTTGCAAACACCGGCTAACTTAAACTAATGTTCGTGTTACGGTTTTGTTCGACATTTCGACAAAGCCTTTAAGGCCAGGATGCCTTAATCTGATAGACAATTTGAACTGACGACATGGAGGTCGACATGAATACCATTACGCCTATTAATCAGTGGCCAAAAACTGAGCGTCCCCGCGAACGCCTACTCGAAAAAGGTGCTCAATCTTTAAGCGATGCAGAATTGCTCGCTATTTTCCTGCGCACAGGCACCCAGGGAAAAACCGCCGTCGATCTGGCGCGCGAATGCCTGCAGAGCTTCGCCGGTCTGAGCCCCCTACTGTTAGCAAATGAAAAAGAATTCTGCCAGATGAAAGGACTTGGCCAAGCTAAATACGTACAACTCCAGGCGGTATTAGAGCTGGCCAGACGCCACCTCGGTCAACAGATCGAACTGGGCAATAGCATTCAGTCTCCAGCGCAGGCCCGCGAAGCAGTACATGCGCGTCTGGTGGACTACCCCTACGAAGTGTTTGCCGTTCTGTTTCTCGACACTCGCCATCGGGTACTCGGATTTGAAGAGTTATTTCGTGGCACCATCGACGGCGCCAGTGTTCCAGTACGTGAAGTGGTTGCATCGACACTGCGCCTAAACGCCAACGCCGTGATCCTCGCCCATAATCACCCATCTGGGGTCGCTGAGCCCAGTCAGGCCGATCGCCAACTGACCGAACGTCTGCAATCCGCTCTTGCCCTGATCAATGTGCAGATCCTGGATCATTTGGTCGTGGGTGCAACCAATTGTACGTCTTTTGCGGATCGTGGCTGGATCTGAATAAAAAATTAGGGTCAGAGACGTATTTTTGGCTAGTAAATTATAATAATTCAAAAATACGTCTCTGACCCTGATTTTTTTCCGTCTCTGGCCCTGATTTTTCAAGATCCCTTGCTTAAGAGGGTCTGATTCCGTACAATTCGCGCTCTTTTTTGGATCCATTTGGGAGCAAGACCATGGCAAAAGTATGCCAAGTAACCGGAAAACGACCGATGTCAGGCAATAACGTATCACATGCCAAAAACAGGACTCGCCGTCGTTTTTTACCCAATCTACATTCTCACCGGTTCTGGGTTGAGTCAGAAGGTCGCTTTGTCAAATTACGCGTCAGTGCCAGTGGTATGCGCATTATCGACAAAAAAGGCATCGACACCGTATTAGCAGACATCCGCAAACGCGGCGACAAGGTTTAAGGGGACAACACCATGGCAAAGAAAGGCGCTCGCGAAAAAATTCGATTAGTCTCCAGTGCTGGTACAGGTCATTTCTACACCACCAGTAAAAACAAACGTAACATGCCTGAAAAGATGGAAATCAAAAAATATGATCCCGTCGTTCGCCAGCATGTCATGTATAAAGAAGCTAAAATCAAATAACGATTCTGATCAGGAGTCCCGTCCAAATAAAGGACTCCTGAATTTCTATTCTGCTTTACTCTTCAATCGATTCCATGCTCTGTGCATTGTCACGGTGACCAAAGCTAAAACTCACTTTATGGATGCCATCCAGCTCCAGCCAATTACTCACAATAACTATTGTATATCGTCATTCACCTGATTCTTCCCTTTTTAATTGTTAGCCCACCAACAATTCGCCCTAATCTCACCTGATAGCAGTGAATATGGCTTAAACAATCAGCCATTGCTCCGATAACCTTTATATCGAAAGTAAATTTTCCAGTCCACATCAACACGTTAAGAGGCAGGCATGCAAGGCGTATTCATCGGCAGACAACCCATTTATGACCGCAATCAGAATGTATTCGCCTATGAATTATTGTTTCGTAACAGTAAAAAAAATTTCGCTGATATTGAGAATCCTGATCAAGCCACATCGCAATTAATCGTCAATGCATTAACTGAGTTTGGACTGAGTAATATCATTGGTGACAAGCTTGGGTTCATCAACCTCACCCGAAATTTTATCAATGGCAGTTTCCCGATACCTGCGGAGCAAAATCGACTCGTGTTAGAAATGCTGGAAGACATCGAGCTGGACGACAGCATCTTGCAAGGAATTCAACGCTTGAAAAAAGACAACTACACCATCGCCCTGGATGATTTTATTTTCCACCCTCACCTCGCACCACTGGTAGAGATTGCAGATATTATTAAAATAGATTTAATGGCATTGAATGAGCAGGAACTCAAACAGCATGTTGAAGATTTATCAAAATATCCGGTCAAACTGTTGGCCGAGAAAGTTGAAACCCATGAAGAATACCAAAAGTGTTTAGACTATGGATTTGAATATTTCCAGGGATATTTTTTCTGTAAACCTGATGTCATCGCCGGCAAAAAGACCCCGGCGAATCGACTTGCCTTGTTAAACCTGTTATCGAAGATCAGCGATCCGGAAGCCGATGTCGAACAAATCGAAACATTAATCATGCAAGATGTGACGTTATCGTTTCGTTTGTTGCGTTATATCAATTCTTCCCACTATGCAATGGATAATGAAATAAGCTCCATCAAACACGCCATTATGTTGCTGGGGATTGAAACCGTTCGATCTATAACTTATCTGATCGTCGTCTCAAGTATTGAAGACAAACCCTTTGAGCTGTTCGTTACCGCTTTAATCCGCGCCCATATGTGTGAGTTAATTGCCAGTGAAGTCGAACAGGGCGATCAAGCGGCGACATACTTTATGGTTGGGCTATTCTCAGTAATGGATGCCATTATGGATCAGCCATTAGATCAGGTGCTGGCACAACTCCCTCTTACCATGGCCATTAGCAATGCATTACTAAAATATGAAGGTCAAATGGGACAGGCCTTACTCGCCAGCATTAGCTATGAACGCGGCAAATGGGATGAATTAGATTTTAGCATTGTTGATGCTGATAAAATCAGTGCCGTCTATTTACAAGCCTTGACCTGGTGTAAAAACTTCCTTGATACACTGGATTCATTACGCGCGGCATAATAATTCAACTAGCTTTGATTATAGATCCTCGCTATCAATATAACGATATCAACTACGTGTTAATTTAATATTTCCGACCTCATCCATTGTCATCACCCAGCCAGGTGCAACAAAGGTAGTCGCAACCATCTCGGTAATCAACACAGGTCCAGCGATTTCCTCACCAACCACCAGGGAATCTCGATCGATAACTTCCACCATCTTCTCAATACCAACCAACGCCACATGCTTTGATTTTTGTTGTCGCTGCAGTGGATTCGTCTTGGCTGATATTGTCTCTGCAGAAATCGTCGATAATGTTAATTGTGCACCCGCGCTGCTTACCGCTACCCGAATATTCACAAGTTCGATCTCGACATCCAACGCATGACCATATCGTTGCTGATGCAATTCATGGAAAGCACGTTTGCTGACTTCCCGTGCCCTTTGTGAACTATCCCCCGCTAACCTTTCTAATTCCTGGCCCGAATGCATATTTATCTCGTAAGGAACATTTATATAGTAGGCCTGTCCCTGATATCGCAAGTCAACACTGTATTTCGTATCGATTTCTGAGCCCTTAACCCCTTCAGCTATCAAGGCAGAATGACCCGCTTTTTGTAAACGAATAAAATGTGTCCGCAACGTGTTTTCATCGCAGGCGTCCAGCTCAAGGCCGATCGTTTGTGATAATTGTCTTGATCTTGGCGCCACGAGCATACCAAAGGCTGATAATACTCCGGCTTGAACAGGAACAATGGCATTACGCATATCAAGTGCATCGGCAAGCGCACAGACATGCAAGCCACCCGCCCCACCGAACGACACCAGGCTAAGTTGACGAGGATCAACGCCTCGTTGTATCGACATAACGCGCAATGCTTGCGCCATGTGTTCATTGGCTAGTTGTACAATACCGAGCGCCGCCTGCTCAACAGACAAATCTAATTGATCCGCAATTTTACCAATCGCAATATTCGATGCCTGCCGGTCAAGTACCATGCCTCCACCTAAAAAAGCATCTTCGCGTAATCGCCCGAGTAGCAGATTGGCATCGGTAACCGTTGCCTTCAACCCACCACGGGCATAACAGGCCGGTCCCGGATCGGCGCCAGCAGACTCCGGTCCAACCATTAATAAACCGCCCGCATCGATGCAGGCAATCGATCCTCCTCCTGCGCCAATCGTATGCATATCGACCATTGGGATGGCAACCGGATAAGGACCAATCATGCCTTCACTCGTTAATTCCAGTTCTCCATCAATTAAAGCAACATCGGTCGAGGTTCCCCCCATGTCAAAGGTCAGTAAGCGGGTTAGCCCACACCGCTGACCGATATATCTGGCCGCCGCTAACCCCCCTGCTGGCCCGGACAACACCATATGCACGGCTTGTTGCCCGGCCTGATTTGCCGCAACCGTGCCACCTGAACTTTGCATCACCGAAACCCTGGCGATTTCCACCCCGGAACATAAGTTTTGTAAATATCGTTCGACTAAGGGGCCGACATAGGCATTGATCCAGGTCGTCATTCCCCGTTCATATTCTTTGTATTCAGGTAATATTGCTGAAGAGCGTGAGATAAACAGACCTGGAAAGTGCTTTTGAATATGTTCTTCAATCTCAATCTCTAGCTGCGGGTCAAGATAAGAAAACAACAAATTGATCGCCACAGCCAATGGTGCTGACTTTTCACGTTGACGAAGTTTTTCTACCTGTGCAAGCAACCGTTTAATATCATTTTCACTTAAAGCCTCAATGACTGAACCATCCGCACTGAGTCGCCCGCCAGTTTCAAGACAAAATGATTTTGCCACTGGAGCGGGTTTAGGCTGAGGCTGTAAATTATAAAGCTCACTGCGCGTTTGACGACCTATGGTCAGCATATCGGCAAAACCACGATTGGTGACAAACACCACAGGTACACCTTTGCCCTCCAATATAGCGTTGGTGGCCACCGTCGAACCATGCACAATATAAAACTGATCTGCTGTGGTTAAAGAATCCAGACCTAATTCATGTATCCCTTGCAATATCGCCTTTTCAGGCGCACTCGGTGTGGATAAGCATTTATGGATCTGAAGTGTATCTCCATACCACAACACAAAATCGGTAAACGTACCCCCGGTATCGATACCTAAGACATAAGTTGAACTATTCGATGGCTGCATAATCAATATCCATACAGGCTAATGCAATAATATAAAATAGGGCTTGCGTCGATCGTTTGAATGCATATAATTTTCGGCACAGAATAAATAGATAAAATTGTCGCAGTATTTTAAAACAGATATTAAAAGTTAACGGATGACTCAAGAAACCCTAATTCAAGTTGAACACCTAAGCCGCCATTATGGCCCAAACGTCGCCGTCAATAATATTCAGTTTGAACTGAAGCGTGGTGAAGTTGTTGGATTTCTTGGTCCTAATGGTGCAGGCAAATCCACTAGCATGCAAATGCTAACCGGAAATCTTGCCCCAACCACGGGCTCTGTTCATATCTGTGGGATTGATTTACTCGATAAACCTAAACCGGCCAAAGCCAATATAGGTTACCTGCCCGAACAACCACCCGTTTATAAAGAACTCACCGTTGACGAATACCTGACATTTTGCGCACGTATCCATCGCCTTGAAAAAAACAGGGTCCCCGAGGCCGTTGCTGCGAGCAAACAGCGTTGCGGGCTGGATAAGGTTGGTCAACGCTTGATCGGCAATTTATCTAAAGGTTACCAACAACGTGTTGGGATCGCGCAGGCGATTATTCATTCACCCGCTATTATCGTTCTCGACGAGCCCACAGTCGGGCTGGATCCAATACAGATTCGTGAAATACGCACATTAATTCGTGAGCTCGGCCAGCAGCATGGTGTTATTTTATCGACCCACATCCTGCCAGAAGTACAAATGACTTGTGATCGAGTTCAGATCATTCGCAACGGCGAACTGGTTTATCAGGATACGATGGAGGCATTGGAACATCAGTTTACCGGCAGTTGTTTGATTATCGGACTCGGTGAAGAAATCAGTGAAGACAAAATTCGCCAATTACCCGATGTTAGCTCTATTGAAAAAATTACCTCCAAACGCTGGCGTTTGGTTTTTGATGAAGGCCGTGAACCAGTACAGGACATCGCTAAACAAATAGTTGAAAATGGCTGGGGGTTAACTGAACTAACGCCGGAACAAAAAACCCTGGAACAAATCTTTGTCGACATCACCACCTCTGAAGATGGTTCGGAAAATATTTCTGAGAATAATACCTCGAATAGTAATAGCAATTCGTCCTCTGTAATTTCAACGGAGACGTCAACATGATCTTCGTAATCGCGGCACGCGAAATTCGATCTGCCTTTTTATCGCCTATCGCCTGGGTGATGATTGGGGTCATACAGATTATTTTAGGCTTCATGACGGCATTTAGCTTACAAAACTATATTGAAATCATCCAACCGCAACAACACTTATTAAAAGTTCCTATTGGCGTCACTGATATTGTTGTCATTCCTCAATACGGATTATTAGCGGTAATGATGGTTTTTGCCATGCCATTATTTACCATGCGGGTCTTTAGTGATGAACGGCGCAACAAAACACTTACGCTACTCGTCTCAGCACCGATATCCATGACTGAGATCGTTCTCGGAAAATATGTCGGATTACTATTTATAATCATCGCTATGTTGCTGGTTTATGCCATTATGCCATTGAGTTTGTTATTTGTGAGCAATCTTGATTTTGGTTTACTTGCCAGTGCAATACTCGGCATTTTCCTGTTTATGGCAACCTGCGCGGCGATAGGGCTCTTTATTTCAAGCTTGACTGCCAACCCAATCATCGCCGCCATATTAACGTTCTTTAGTCTGTTATTGTTATGGATATTCTCAGTTGCCAAAGGTGACTCACCTGAAGAATTTAGCCTGGCTGATCTTTCTCTATTCCAGCACCTCGAGGCCTTCCAGCGTGGAATCTTTAGCAGTAGTGACTTTTTATACTACGTTTTATTCAGCCTGGCCTTTTTAATTTTAGCGATTCGACGTCTTGATAGCGACCGGTTACAACACTAATGGAAATTAATAAGAAAACTCGAAACCAGTTACGTTTCCAGGGCATTAGTTTCGTCGCATTGGTATTGGTTATTACTGGCCTGTTAATTCAGGTCTCTCGGCAATACGACAAGGAATTCGACTGGACGGCGACCGGACGGCATACTCTGAATGAAGCCAGCATTAAAGTCGTCGAAAAAATTGAAGCACCGGTAAAAATCACCTCGTATGCAACCGGCGATGCATTAAGTGAAGTCCGTAGTGATATTCGCGAACTAATCAAACGTTACCAAAAATTAAGCGATAAAATTGAAATTGAATTTATCGATCCGCGTCTGGCGCCAGATAAGATTCGTGAATTAGGAATTCGTTTTAACGGCGAAATGATTATAGAATATCAAGGTCGCAGTGAAAACTTACAGGACTTTACCGAAAAAGGCGTTACCAATGCGTTGCAACGCTTATTACGCAATAGTGATCGGCATATCCTGTTCGTGAGTGGCCATGGCGAACGTAATCCAATCGGCCAGGCTAATCATGATCTGGGTCTATTCGGTGAAAACTTATCGAACAAAGGCTTTAATATTGCACCATTGGATCTCAGTAAAACATTAACTGTTCCGGAAAACACGTCAGTACTGGTTATCGCCAGCCCTCAGCTCGATTTTCTTGCTGGTGAAGTTAAAGCAATTTTGGATTTCGTTAACGCAGGCGGAAATTTACTCTGGCTAATTGATCCTGACAAATCAGATAAACTGGCACCACTCGCTGAATGGCTTAAATTAAACATTACCAAAGGCATTGTGGTTGATCTGGATATGTCGTTGCTTGGAAATGATCCTACTATGGTATTAGGCCAATACCAGGAACATACCATTACCGAAAACGTTCAATCCGTCCAGACCTTATTCCCTAAAGTCATTGGACTGGAAGTTGGCGCACAGGAAGGCTGGACAATAGATCCAATTTTACAAAGTATGCCGCGCAGCTGGCTGGAGACCGGAGAGCTGAAAGGCACCATCAGCTATGATCCAGAACAGGATAAATCAGGCCCAATTACTTTTGGCTATGCCATCACCCGTTCTATCAATCAGCCTAATAGCCCAGCAGCAACTAATACTGCTTCAGATGAAACGGCACCGGCCAGTGAAAAACAACAACGGATAATTGTTATCGGTGACGGTGATTTTATTTCTAACACGTTTTTAGGTACGCAAGGAAATATGGCCATGGGCGAGAGTATTTTTAATTGGCTCGCACACGATGACCACTTTATTGATATACCTGCCACCATAGCACCGGATAGTAAAATCTCGGCGGATCAAAACCAACTTATCATATTCGCCCTTCTGATACTGGTGATACTGCCCGTGCTACTTATTGGCAGTGGTATTGTTATCTGGCTTAAACGCCGCAAAAAATAATCATGACCTCTAAAGCAAAACTTAACTTTGCACTTTTGATTGCGATTGGATTTCTTATCCTAATCATCGTGTATAAACCCGGCAAAGACCCGGAAGATAAATATAAAATTTCAAAGCTCGCTAAATCAAACGTAAATCACATCCGCCTTGAACGTATCAAAGCTGAGCCAATTGAATTTTCCAAAGTAGATGGTCAATGGGAGATGCTCTCGCCATTTGCGTTAGCAACGACTCAAATAAATGTTGAAAGCTTACTGGATTTACTCGACTACAACTATCACGCCGCCTATGATAAAAAAAATATCGAATTGAAAAAATATGACCTCGAAAAACCGCATGCCACTATTATCTATAACAAGCAGCATCGATTTGATTTTGGTACCACCGAGGCATTAAATAAATATCGTTATTTAAGCCATCAAGACAAAATGTATGTAACAGATGATTACTTTCATCATCGCATCCTGGGGCCTGCCACTTCATTTCTCAGTCATGCCCTGTTGCCTGAAGGAAAAAAAATAGTCCAAATCGATATCCCAAATCTTAATTTAAAATTGAACGATGGAACCTGGACAGCCAGCCCAATGCCTGAAAATTTTTCCAATGACCAGGCCAATGAACTCGCCGATAAATGGTCCAATGCTCACGCTGAAAATGTTATGAAATTTACATCCGGGACATCAATTGGCAAAATCAGTATCAACCTTAAAGATAATGACACGCCTTTACTATTTGAATTGCTAAAAAATGAAGAAACTTATTATCTGGCTCGCATTGATCTTAAAATTATGTACAAACTGACTAAAGAACAACGCCGTGACCTGTTGCAGTTACCACCTGCCATTGCATCAGAACAGATTGAAAAAGACATATCGGATGCTAATCAAAATAATAAAGAAAAATCACCAACGCCCAGCCCCTCACCCCAGCCCTCTCCCTAAAGTCGCAGACAATTGTGAGACAACTTTAAGTCATGCCTGAACTTCCAGAAGTGGAAACAACTCGACGCGGCATACGCAAACATGTCGAAAAGCAGACAATAACCAAAGTTATTATTCGACAAAGTCAATTACGTTGGCCAATTCCAACCGGTCTCTCAAAAATATTATCAAAACAAGTCATCAAGAGCGTTAGTCGCCGCGCCAAATATCTCATTCTTAGTTGTGATGCTGGCCATGTCATCTTGCATCTTGGGATGTCAGGCAGTCTTCGCGTACTTAATGCAAATACGCCACCTGAAAAACATGACCATATCGATTTTATTTTTACTAACGGCCAATGTTTACGCCTGCGTGATCCTCGACGCTTTGGCGCGGTACTATTCACAAAAGAAGAACCGACTCAACATAAACTTCTAAAATCACTTGGTCCTGAACCACTGAGCAAATATTTTTCGGATCATTACTTATTTGAGAAGTCACGAAAACGTCAACTCACTATTAAGTCTTTCATTATGGATAGTAAGATCGTGGTTGGGGTAGGAAATATTTATGCGAGTGAAGCGTTGTTTCGTGCCGGCATCCATCCAAAACGCGCTGCGGGTAAAGTAACAAAAGAAAAATATAATTTATTGACGACTGCCATCAAAGAAGTCTTAAAAGAAGCCATTCAGGCCGGCGGAACAAGCCTGCGCGACTTTACTAAATCAGACGGTAAACCCGGCTATTTCAGGCAATCATTGAATGTATATGGTAAAAAAGGTGAGCCCTGTCCAAACTGTAATAAACCTATCACCCAGTCCGTGATCGCTCAGCGTTCAACCTATTATTGTACCCAGTGCCAAAAGTAGTGCCGCTAAAAGTCACTCGACGATAGCCTGTCCTTCGCCACGAGGATCACTGGCCGCCTCTATTTGTTGTGTTTTTTTATTAACGACAACAACCTGCATATTTCCATAGCTAGAGCTTAAACTTTTTAAACGATGCCCACGTGATACAAGCACATTCGCCTCTTCTGCGCTGAAACTTCCCGTTTCATATTGCACTTCATCCGGCAGGTATTGATGATGGAAGCGCGGCATGGAAACAACCTGTTGTGCTGATTTGCCATCGGCTACATTTATAATACTGTGCAACACCATAGTAATAATACGACTACCACCCGGGGTACCGAGGACAGCAAGCTTGTCGTCACTTTCAATAAAAGTTGGACTCATGCTTGATAACATACGTTTACCAGGCTGGATTTCATTGGCTTTTGCCCCGACGAGTCCATATGCGTTTGGGCTGCCAGGCTTGGCAGAAAAATCATCCATCTCATCGTTTAACAAAATACCCGTTCCCGGCGGTACAAAACACGAGCCGAATGGATAGTTAACGCTTAATGTTGCCGCAACACGATTGCCCTGCTTGTCGATGATCGAAAAGTGTGTCGTATGATTTCCTTTTGCCTCTACATCAAGACCCGGTAATTCGTTACTCGGTGTGGCTTGTTTCATATTAATATCTGCGGCAATTTGTTTTGCATAAGATTTACTGGTTAACCGTTTAACCGGTACTGAAACAAAATCACTATCACCTAAGAACATTGCACGATCGCGATAGGCTCTGCGCATCGATTCTATTATTAAGTGTTTCCGATCAACCAATTTGAGAGAGGCCCAATCCCGAGCCTCGAGCATATTTAACATGGACAAAAGCGCAACTCCACCGGATGAAGGTGGTGCGACTGAAGTTACTTTGAATCTTCCAATCTGCCCTACAATGGGTTGTCTGCTTTTTATCTGATACTCAGCCAAATCTGCAAGCGTCCAGATTCCACCTGCGGCGGTTGTACCATTGACCAGGGCATCGGCGACTTTACCCTGGTAAAACCCTGCACTCCCCTGGTTCGCAATAGCAGTTAAAGTATTCGCTAAATCATTTTGCTTAATCGTAAACCCTATCTCAGGCAGTTCATTGTCCTGTAAAAATATTTCTGCGGCCGCAGGTGATGCCTGTAACGCCTTAAGCCGAAAGCTCGCCATACGTTGATAGTGTTTACTCACCTTAAAACCCTGTTGCGCGGCTTTAATCGCTGGTGCCAGGACCTCTTTTAATGATAATTGCCCATATTGTTTGTTGATATGCACCAGGGCAGCAGGTTGACCAGGAATTCCCGCTGATAACGGTCCGTTAATTGATAATTTCGGAATTACGTTACCTGTTTTATCCAGATACATATCTCGATGTGCTTTTTGTGGGGCAACCTCACGTCCATCGATCATCACATCGGACTGGTCTTTTACGGAATGCAACAACCAAAAACCGCCGCCACCCATCCCCGAACTATAAGGTTCAACCACGGCTAAGGTCGCACTCACCGCCACCGCCGCATCAAAAGCATTCCCACCTTGATTTAATATATCGATTCCTGCCTGGGTTGCAATTGGATGCGCGCTGGCGACGGCATGCTGTGTTTCGGACTGATCATAGCCATCACAGGCCAACAACATAAATGAAAATAAAAAAGACAGAATGACTTTTAACATCGGCAGCCCGTTCGTTAGTTGATTTGCAAAAGAGCTTTAATCTTATCAGAAATAAATCCAGCGGAAGTGAAGCGACGACGACAAAATGACTATGAAACTTTATGAGGCCTGGCGACCGGTTAGTTTTTGATACTTTAGTTTTAAAACGTCTTCACTTTCTTCGTTATCGGGATCTTTGACAATGCAATCAACCGGGCAAACCTCGATACACTGCGGCTCAGCAAAATGGCCAACACACTCGGTGCACAAATTAGGATCGATATCATAGATCTCATCGCCTTGTGAAATGGCATTATTTGGGCACTCTGGCTCACAGACATCACAATTGATGCATTCATCATGGATTAACAAAGACATACCGCTGACCTACAAATATCCGACAAAATTACTAGGGAAACGAATATTAGCGCATTCTGTTAATAGCGGCTACTACATTAGCAGGAACAAACGAGCTGATATCACCACCCAATTTGGCAATTTCGCGTACCAGGCTGGATGAGATATAGGAATACTGCTCGGCTGGCGTCAAAAACACGGTCTCAATGTCGTCTCTAAGGTGACGATTCATACTGGCGAGCTGGAATTCATATTCAAAATCAGAGACCGCTCTAAGCCCACGCACAATCACAGTGGCCTCCTTTTCGCGCATAAACTCGACTAACAGGCTGTTAAATCCGCATACCTCAACATTGTCATGCATGCTCATTGAAGTTCGCGCTAACTCGATACGCGTATCGAGATCAAAAAACGGGGTCTTCTCTGCATTTTCAGCGACCGCAACAATCAATTTATCAAACAACTGACAGGCTCGGTGAACTAAATCCGTATGACCATTGGTAATGGGATCAAAGGTTCCTGGATAGATTGCCGTTATATTTCGCATGAGATAAAGATACTTAAGCAACCGCCCGGCAGCAAGTAAAAACAACGACCCGTCTCAGAAAAATATTGATCGGAGAAAGATAAGTCATAACCTTAATGATTCTTGTATAAAGCGTAATGCACCTGACCGGCTATTTTTTCTCTATGTTTGTCCCAGCTATCAGGCAGTCGTTTATCATCAAGCTGACCATCATGCTCGATATAAATCCACGCATGCTCGCTTAAATGCCCCGATTCTTGCAGTAGATTGGCGATTTCAACCTGTAACTGAAAATCATAAGGGGGATCAATAAACACGATATCGACTGACGGAAATTCATTTGTTAAATAAGAGCGTGCATCACCAAGGTAAAATTCCACATTAGTACTGCCAAGTACTCGACAGGTTTCTTTGAGCGCATCGATAACCTGTTTATTCTTATCAACAAAGCTCACCTGGGCTGCACCGCGTGACAAGGCTTCCAGACCAAGCGCACCACTGCCGCAAAATAAATCAAGACAATTAGCACCCTTAATAACCGGCATCAACCAATTAAACAAAGTTTCACGAACACGATCAGGTGTCGGCCTAAGATGTTCCACGTCAGGAAACTGAAATTTCCGACCCCGCCATTGGCCGCCAATAATTCGCAGTGTTTGTTGATCTCGTCCCGCCATCGTCGATAGCAGAGATTTATTATTTCTCTGTTTTTGTTTCAGTTTTGTCTCCGACTTCGCCACCAACCAAAACGGCCACCATCCTGGTTGGATCGACACGTCGAGCAAAGGCATCTTTGATTTGCGCTACGCTAACCTGCTCGATATGTTCATTAAACTTACTAAGATAATCAACAGGCAGATCATAAAAACCAATCATGGCAACGTATTCGGTAATATCCTTATTGGAGTCAATTCGTAACGGAAAACCACCGGTAATGTTTTTCTTCGATGAAATTAATTCATCTTCACTAGGCCCCTTATCAATAAATTTTTTCACGGTCTCGAATAAAACTTTTAGCGCCTCTTCCGCTTGATCATTTTTGGTTTGCAAACCCATGACAAAAGGACCTTTTTGACGCATCGGCGAAAAATAACTATAGCTACTATAGGCCAGTCCCCGATTCTCACGTATCTCTTCGACGATACGTGAACCAAAACCACTGCCGCCAAGAATATGATTACCAACGTACAGGGCAAAATAATCCTCATCACCACGGATCTTGCCCTGGTGGCCAACCAGGATGTGCGTTTGTTTTGAAGGGTGAAGTTCTTTAATCTTTTCAGCTTTTGTGACTGCTTTTACCTCAGGTAATTCCGCTGCCTTTTCACCCGCTTCTAATCCATCCACCAACTGCTTAACAATTTTTTTCGCTTGCGATTTATCCACTGCGCCGACGACGACCACGGTTGCATTTTTGGCCACATAATATTTCTTATAAAATGCTGCTATGTCATCGCGACTAATTTTTTTAACTGAATCCTCATCACCCGAGCTAGGCGTTGCATAAGGATGATCGCCATACAATGCCTTATAAAACGCGATGGTCGCTAATGTGCCAGCGGATTCTTTTTGATTTTTCAGGGCAACTAAAATCCGTTTGCGTTCACGTTCTAATTCACCAGAGACAAATTCAGGCTTTTGTAGAATAGCCGCCGTCGTTGCCAGGGCTTTTTCAAGCCAGGCCTTCTCGGTTAAAGAACGTAGACTCACGACCGCCATATCACGTAAGGCACTAGTACTAAACTGTGCACCGACACTATCAAAACGTTCTACGATCTCGTTCGTATTCCACTCACCCGCACCATGATCAAGCAACATATTAGTCATGTTTGCCAGACCGGGCTTAGCACCGTCACGTGCACTGCCGGCGTCAAAAACAATACGAACATCAACCATCGGTAAGTTTGGTGCATTGACATACAAGACCTTTGCACCTTTATCACTTTGCCAGCTATCAATATCAAGCCCACCCGAACTGATGGCTGAATTAGAATCGTCACGATTTGATAAGGCATATAATCCACCAACGACAACGACTAGAATAAATAAGATAAAAAAGTTTTTTTGATTAAACATAATAAATTAATGCCTGATTGAAATAGGTTTCGACTGACGTTGAGTTTTTTTCGCCGTACTTTGCGGTTCCAGCTCAGCCACCGTTAGACGATCTTCGACAAAATATTTTTGCGCAACCTGCTGCACTTGCTCTGCGGTGACGGCTTTAATTTTTGCCAGATATTCATCTGCCATTTGCCAATTCAGTCCAACGGTCTCAAGCGTGCCTAATACCATCGCCTGATAAAAAACTGAATCTTTTTCATAAACATCACCGGCTATCACTTGCGCTTTGATACGATCTAATTCCTTTTCACTAACCTTGTTCTTTTTCAATTCATCAATTTGTTCAAGAATTGCCAATCGAGCCTGTTTTACGGTATTGCCCTGCGCAGGGGTTGCATCAAATAAAAATACCTCGTCATGTTTGGCGTGCATGTTGTAACCGACATCGGCATTGACTACGATTTGTTTTTCGCGCACCAGGATTTTTGGCAGTCGAGAACTACCACTTCCACTTAACACTCCAGCAAGCACTTCCAACGCGTAGGGTTCCCAATCTTCTTCGACCGTGCGTAATACCGGTACTTTATAACCCATTAACAGATAGGGTACTTGTGCCGGTGTTCTGACCACGACCCGGCGCGGGCCGATTTGATCCCGTTCCTGACGTGGCTTAAGGACGGGGACTTTATGTTTTGCTATTGGCCCAAAATGTTTTTTGGCCAAAGAATACACTTCTTCGGGATTGACATCGCCAGCAACCACCACAGTAACATTATTCGGTGTGTACCACATATCATACCACTGACGAAGATCAGCCACGTTCATATTATCCAGATCATTCATCCAGCCAATGATCGGACTTTTGTAAGGATTATTATCAAATGCAACCGAATTAAAATGCTCATAGGTTAAAGAACGTGGTTTATCATCCGTACGCATACGGCGCTCTTCTTTAACGACTTCAATTTCCTTAATAAATTCTTTTTCCGGTATGATCAGATTGCGCATCCGATCCGCTTCCATTTCAAAACTGACTTCCAGGCGGCTCTTTTCCAATAACTGAAAGTAGGCCGTATAGTCTCGCCCCGTAAACGCGTTATCACGTCCGCCATTTTCTTTAATGATCTTGGAGAAATCGCCAGGTTTTATCTTTTTGGTACCCTTGAACATCATATGTTCAAGTACATGCGATACCCCGGTGATGCCATTGTGCTCAGAACTCGCACCCACCTTATACCAGACCTGAGAGACCACCACGGGGGCACGATGATCTTCTTTAACCAGAAGTTTTAGGCCATTACTCAGTTCGTATTCGTGAACTTTGGATTTTGCCTGAACAAAAAAAGCACTGCCAAGCAGACAACCGGTTAATAAACCGGAAAATAGTACAGATTGATAACGTCGCATATTGGGTCCATTTTTTAATCGTTTTGTTTTTTACTAACGCGCGGGTCCTGCAAATGGTAGGATAGCGCACTTGCCAGCAATCACGCTACGCAAGCAACTTAGCATTCTAGACTAGCATGGCTTTATTTAGTTTCAAAAAACCCAAAGATAATACCCCTGAAGAAAAATCCTGGTTCGGTCGCCTTCGGGACGGCCTCTCAAACACCCGCAAGCAACTCACTTCCGGGCTGGGTGATCTCGTTCTGGGCCAGCGTGAAATTGATGAGGATTTATTCGAAGACATCGAAACGGCGTTGTTAATGGCGGATGTCGGTGTCGAGGCCACGCAAAGCATTATAAAGGCCCTGACCGAACAAACCAGCCGCAAGCAATTAGCCGATGGCGACGCCTTGTTTAAGGCATTGCGTGAACAACTTCTCACTATGCTTGCCCCGATTAGTCAGCCTCTGGCCATTCCCGAACAAACCGATCCCTACAGCATTCTTGTTGTCGGGGTAAACGGTGCCGGTAAAACCACCACTATTGGTAAACTCGCCAAGCATTTACAAAATGCGGGTGAAAAAGTCTTACTGGCTGCTGGTGACACCTTTCGTGCTGCGGCGGTTGAACAGCTGCAAACCTGGGGGGAGCGTAATGACGTCACTGTGATCGCCCAGCAATCAGGCAGTGATTGTGCGGCCGTGGTATTTGATGCGATGCAATCTGCTGCTGCACGCAAGGTTGATGTCATCATTGCTGACACAGCCGGACGACTCCAGACCCAGTCGCACCTGATGGACGAGTTAAAGAAGGTCAAACGGGTGATGCAGAAACACGACTCGAATGCCCCCCAGGAAGTCATGCTGGTGCTGGACGCCAGTACAGGTCAGAACGCGCTGGTACAGGCCAAGCAATTTAATGATGCGGTCAATGTGACCGGAATTACCCTCACTAAGCTTGATGGTACCGCAAAAGGTGGTATTGTATTTGCCATCGCCAAACAGTTAGGTATCCCGATTCGTTTCATTGGCGTGGGAGAAGGTTTGGATGATTTGCAGGTATTTGATGCTGAGACCTTTGTCGATGCATTGTTGGACCTGAATAATTAGACTGATTGCAGCCCTGAAGAATCCATTCCTGGATTATCGGAGGCTGCCATGCAAAAAATGTGATTTTAGCAACTCCGTCAACTTAAGTGGGGTTGTAGGAAACTCCGAATTAATCAGCGTTTCCTGAGTTAAACACGAGCATTTGTTATAAAGGGGGCCGCACGTTCACAAGCGTGCTAGCGAAAAATGATCCAGTTTATCCAAGCCTGCAAACGCTATGAGAGCGGACACGATGCCCTGTCTAACGTCAGCTTTGAGCTACAACAAGGCGAAATGGCCTTTTTAACCGGGCATTCAGGCGCCGGTAAAAGCACCTTATTGAAACTGATTGCATTGATCGAACGCACTTCCCGCGGTCAGGTCCTAATTAATGGCGAGAATACCTCCAAGGTAAAATCACGTCGCATCCCGATGTTCCGGCGTAATATTGGTATTATTTTCCAGGATCACCAGCTCCTGTTCGACCGCACCGTTTATGACAATGTGGCTTTGCCTTTAATTATCTCCGGACAACCGCCACGTGAGATTGCCCGTCGCGCTCGTGCCGCATTAGACAAAGTTGGCCTGTTAAATAAAGAAAAAAGCTTTCCGATTACCCTCTCAGGTGGTGAACAACAACGCGTTGGCATTGCCCGTGCCGTCGTCAATAAACCCCCTCTGTTACTTGCTGATGAGCCGACCGGAAACCTTGATCCCGATTTGTCCTGGGAAATCATGCAAATATTTGAGCAATTCCGCCAGGTTGGGGTAACGGTGATGGTCGCCAGTCATGACCTGGATATGATTAAACGCCTGCAGCAACGCATCCTGGTATTGAAAAATGGGCAATTGGTTGGAGATTCAGCTAATCCATGAACGATCGTAACGAGCCCTTATTTGAAGATGTAGAAGGTCGAGACCGGCCAGGTTTGCTCACCAGCATAAAAACCTATTTTCTGCGCCACGCCCAGGTCTTTTTTTATAGTCTCGGAATCTTATGGCGGGCTCCGTTTAATTTGTTTATGACAGCAGCCGTCATTGGCATCGCCCTGGCCTTGCCCACAGGCATGCATATCCTGTTGAATAATGCTCAACAGATCAGTGGCGGCTGGGATGGCGCCGCCAAGGTCTCTTTATTCCTGAAACAAAAAGTATCGGATAAACAAGCACAGTTACTTGCCAATAAACTGCGTAAACTACCCGAGATCGCCGAAGTTGAGTACATTTCGAAACAAAAAGGGCTAGAAGAATTCAGGGAACGCAGTGGATACAAGGCTGCGATTAAGGCGCTCGATGAGAACCCGATCCCGGCGACACTCGTGGTCACCCCAAAACTACAGCACAATGATGCTAAACAGGTCGAGCAACTCGCCAAACAACTGGGGGCCTACAAACAAATTGAATTAGTCCAACTGGATAGTGAATGGGTGCAGCGTCTATACGCCATTATGGACATCGTACGTCGCGGCGTCACCGTATTGGGCCTGATGTTGTCGATCGGGGTGTTACTCGTGGTCGGTAATACCATTCGTCTGGCCATCCAGAACCGACGTGATGAAATTGTGATTGTGAAGCTCATTGGAGGCACGAACGGCTTTATTCGCCGCCCATTCCTATATACTGGATTTTGGTACGGCTTTATCGGTGGTTTAATTGCGCTAATACTCGTTTTTGTGAGCCTGCTCCTGATTAGCGGCCCTGTTGAAAATCTTGCCGGACTCTATCAGAGTGAATTTAGCCTACATAAAATGGATTTTGGTACGATATTTACCATACTAGTGTTGAGCATAGGACTTGGCCTGGGGGGCTCATGGATTGCCGTTAGTCGGCACTTACATGAAATTGAGCCACGCTAAAGCTCAATCAGGCCGTAATTAATTAAAAGGTTGGTCAATATATCAACTATAAACTTACTATAATGATGTATTCTTAAACACTATGAATGAGCATAAAACACGCATTATCGTCGTAGACGGATCTTCCGTGACTCGAGCTATTTTGACCCGAATCCTACAGGAAGAGGTTAAAAATGCCGAGATTTACCCCTGTGCGACCGGTGAGGAAGCACTCACTCTGCTCAACCATAGCAAGTACGACTTAATCTCCACCGCACTCATGCTGCCTGATATGGACGGTCTGGCGCTCAGCAGAGAAGTCAGAACCTCTAAAACCCATAACTATATCCCGATTATTGTCGTCTCTGGCGATGCCGACAGTCGTTTGCTCAGAGAGGGCTTTGAAGCCGGTGTCACCGATTATTTTGACAAGTCTCAAGGCTATAAAGCCTTTGGTGGATTTGTCCGTTCTTTCGTACAGCGTCATTCCGGTTTGATCGGCCATATTCTATTTGTAGAAGACAGCGCAACCGCCGCGGCCGTAATCACCAAAATCCTTGAGAAGCATGGTCTCAAAGTCACTCAGGTGGCCACGGCTGAAGAAGCCTTGCGGCTCATCGTCGAGCAAAAAGGCGATGAAGAAACGCTTTCCGAATACGATCTGGTCATTACCGATTTCATCCTGGAAGGTGAAATGACCGGTGGTGATTTGCTGCACGCCATTCGTGCCAAAATGCATATGTCTCAGCAGGAATGCCCGGTCCTGGTTCTCACCAGCACCGACGATCAGTCGACTCAGGTTGAAGTCTTTCATGCCGGTGCCAATGACTTCGTCGCCAAACCGATTGTTGAGGAAGTGATGATTGCGCGGGTTCGTGCCCTGTTGCTGATTAAACACCAATATGATGCCCTGAAACAACAAGCCGAGGATATGCGCTGGATTGCCGTCACAGACAGCCTTACTGGCGTTCGTTCCAAACGCTATCTGGTTGACAATGGTGAGGCTTACATTAGCAACAGTGACTACCAGCCCGTCTGGGGCATGCTGATTGATATCGACCACTTTAAAACCATCAACGACACACTGGGGCATATTACCGGAGACCACGTTTTAGCCGAACTGGGTGAGAAACTGAATGATTCTTTCCCGGATGGCATGGTCGTGCGTTTTGGAGGTGAGGAGTTTTGTATCTTGCTGCCAAATCTTAATGCCGATCAAATGCTGGAAAGGGCGGAACAACTCCGTAATGACATCGCTACCTTGAAACCGGCGGGCGTTGATATCACCGTCAGCATTGGCTTAGCCTCAACCGCAGACCATCCCGATGAGACGCTCACTCGCTTTCTCGCGATGGCGGATAAGGCCCTGTATTCTGCAAAAGAGGCGGGGCGAAACCGTATTTACATTTACACCCAGCAAGGCTCAACCGCCTCCCCATGGAATGACGACCCTGATTTTTCCGAACCAGTGCCCTCTTTTACCCACTAAATATTAAGGTTAAATGCCTGAAATATAGCCTTTTTCTCAGTGAACTTTCGCGATTATTGGCACTCTATTGTTTAGAGTGCTAGTATTAATCAACCCTAATAGATGAGGTACACACAAAATATGAGCAATTCAACCACCATGCAAATGCCTGTTCCTGCTGGCAGCCTTGATGCCTATATGCAGGCCATTCGAGGAATCGATGTTTTAAGTGCTGAACAAGAAAAGGCCCTTGCCATCAAACTGCATGAGAATGGCGATCTTGAAGCTGCACGGCAATTGATTCTGGCCCACTTGCGCTTTGTCGCCCATATTGCACGGAGTTACTCCGGTTATGGTTTACCACAGGCCGATTTAATCCAGGAAGGTAATATCGGACTAATGAAGGCCGTTAAGCGTTTCGACCCGAACGTCGGTGTACGTTTAGTTTCATTCGCGGTCTACTGGATTCGCGCTGAAATTCACGAGTTTATCTTACGCAACTGGCGTATTGTTAAAGTTGCCACCACCAAGGCTCAGCGTAAACTGTTTTTCAACATTCGCAGTTCAAAAAAGCAACTTGGCTGGTTTAGTCATAATGAAGTTCAACAGGTTGCCAAAGATCTCGGCGTCAGTACCAAAGATGTTGTTGAGATGGAATCTCGTATGAGCGGAATGGATATTGGCTTTGACTTGCGCGATGACAATGACGACGACGCGCCTACCTCACCGGCGATGTTTTTACAGGATCATTCTGATGGTCCAGCTGAAGAAAATGAAAACAACCAGTGGGAAGCGCATAACAAAAATCGTTTACTGAATGCGTTGTCGACCTTAGACGAACGCAGCCAGGACATTGTACAACAACGCTGGTTAAATGAAGACAAGAGCACATTACAGGATCTGGCTGACAAGTACAGTATCTCTGCCGAGCGCATTCGTCAGTTAGAGAATAACGCGATGAAAAAATTACGTAACGCTCTTAGTTAAGAAAAGAAGTTAGTTCAACTTAAAACGCCGTCTTACGACGGCGTTTTTTTTGCTTAAATAAATAGAAGTCAGAGACGAAATAGGGGTCAGAGACGTATTATTATTTTTAGTTTTCAACTCCTAAAAATAATAATACGTCTCTGACCCCTATTTCGTCTCTGACCCCCATTTATTTTTATTAATCTTTAGAAGCAGATAGATCAGGGACATCACCAGAATTATCCGAATCATCTGGATTATTACCTTCCACATCAAGATCGTCATCGACCTCAACTAAATTATTATCAATTTTTTGTTTAAGCATGGTCAGCTCATTTTCAATATGCTTAACGCCCTCTTTCCTGGCACCACCACCCGAATACATCTGAGTATATTCTTTAAGCATGTTTTCCATTGCTATCATAGCTTCATCTAGATCTTTTTGTACCTTATCTCTTTCAGCGCTAATCTGCTTAACCGTTGCACGAAGTTTCGCCTCAGTATTTGGGGTCAGAGTAAAAACTCAAGAAATAGCCAGTACACTGCAGGCATCTAAATGAAATTTTACTGTACCTCCAATAAACTAGATTCCTAGACCGGAAACAATCAATAAGGAAAAAATGAGCATAGACGTGCATAGGTTTTGGGGGAAGTATAGCCTTTTGATTATGACCACTACAGGGATGCAAGGGAACTTAAAAAATGCAATTGATGCGCTTCAAGAAATAGTTGAGAAAATGTGGATTAGTATTCCGATTCCAGTGAATAACATTGAGCCTATACGCAATGTTTCTGAACTAGCAAATCTCCAGGAATGCGATGTTCTTTTAGACGCGATTGAGAGAAATCGTACAATTATTGATTTTGATTCGGGAGCGATCATAAGGAGCATTGGGGAGTGTTCATGAATCTGTGTCATTTCATTAAACTAGAAGTATAAACGAAATGGAGTAACAGATGACACAGATTCATGAACACTCCCACAGACCACACCCAGATTGTTTGGGTCGTATATTTTGATAAATCCAGGATCGGTTTTGTCGTCAACATACACCACACCGCAATATTCTTCCTGATGTTCCTTTCGTAACAGACTATCTATCTCGGTAATAAACCTATCCAGCTGTTCTGCTGTCATCGGTGTATCGGGTAATGTCTCACCGATGGCATATATATACCAACTCGCATCGGCCTTGCTTTTGAGTACCTGCCAAAACTCATCCAGCTGGGGCCATTTTAAGATGCCGACAAAACCACCGAGGTATCGGCTATAGAATTCAGAGAGATTTTCTTGCATTTGGGCTTTCACTCTGCGATTTAATCAATATTTCCCCGAACAAGCAAACGCTAAACCTATAACAATATAGCAACAATGAATATATTTATACTTAGCACCGGGCGCTGTGGCTCTATGACGTTCAGCCAGGCCTGTCAACATATTAGTAATTACTCTGCCGCGCATGAGTCACGCCTGCCATTTATTGGTGAGGTGTAACTGAACTGAATGTGTTTGGTACAGTCAAATCACCAGCCCAACAGCTTGGTATTCCAATCATACAATGTAGGCACAATATAATTCTGAAGAGCATTTTCATAGCAGTACCTTTCTTCTCAAGTTGAGAATTAGCATACTCATCGCGCTATCACGGATAGCTGACAAACCTATTTCCTGGTAAACGATATAGTCTGATCCACTTCAATCTTTAATCGCCGTACCTATACAGAAACCAGTATGAATTAACTGGCGTCACATATTTTTTTACGATTATTATTCGCTAACAAGTCCCATAGCTCCTCGGCATTATGAAAAGGCAAACGCTGTTCACTGGCGACTAACTCAAGCACTCCTGTCATATGGCATTTGTCGGTCTTCCGCCTTGACAGATCTTGTCTAGGTAATCCATCTTTCCGGTATATGTGTAAAATATAACTTTCCACTGTTAACCCCCTTACACGCCTATTATTTTTATTGCAACTTGTTCAGGTTTTCACAACCCTATATCACTCGTTGTCACAAATAACTGACGGATAAACCCATTAATAAACCCGCAGTTGCGGGTTCTCAATATTGCATGTGAACATCCAAAGATGGATTTAATTATTTTCGGTCATTATCTGATAAAGTGCAGTCACTTCACGGGACGGATCAATACCTAGCGTCTCGTTCAGGGTCTGCTTGCAACGTTGATAAACCTGCATCGCCTCCGCAACTCGTCCGAGTGAGATCTGGCAGCGCATCAAATTGATATAAAATTCTTCGTTCAAATCGTCGATTTCCAGCACCTTGGTGTAAAGTGTTATGGCGCACTCACAGTCACCCTCTGCCATTAATAACTGACCGTGATGTGCCATCGTATGCAAAAAACGGCTGCGTATCCGTTCTCTTCGTGACACCGACCAGCCATCGTCCTCTCCCGCTAGAAAACTACCCTGGTAATAGACAAGCGCTTGACGCACAAACTCACTTGCATCCTTTTTGTCATGATCATTGGTCTTGATTGCATTCAGGGACTTCTCAAGGTCCCAACAATCAACCTGGCATAACTCCGGATTCAAGGTGAAGCGTCCACTCTCGGTCAGGATTGCCTCTTTGCCGATGAGTTTTCTCAAACGAGACAACGTCGTATTAACCACTGAAATAGAAGCATCCCCTTCTGAATCAGGCCATAACAGTTCTGCTATGTGCAGCTTGGATACCGAACGCCCCCCCAGGGAAATAATTACCTTGAGTAGATCAAGCGGTTTTTTCTGTGCTTTTGTACGAAACTGGAGTGGTTTTCCCTGCTTAAGCACGGCAAAACGTCCCAAAGTATAAATGGTCACCGGGAGACTTGAGGTTTTGGTGCCTAATTGAGCAGGTTTCACGTTGTGCATGGACACGACATTGTCATCGCCATGATCCCCGTTGTTCCCCCACTCATCAGATGGGTTCCTGCTCATTTTACCAATCAGTCCCTTTATATAAGCCAATCCAGCCTGAACATCTCCAGACTCCAGTGCCGACAAAATCAATACCAACCGGGAATGGATGGCCTGATCCAGGTCGGTTGAAACGGCTTCAAACCTTGAAATACCCTGTTCAGCTGTGTATGGAGAGTGCGACATAAGCTCCTCTTTATCCTAGATATGTGGATTATTTGTTCTTGTTCATTTAGACGCCGGAGAGGAAAAAGGTGTTTAATCCAAATACAGGAATTTGTTGTGCGATAATGCCAAAATATTCCGGTATTTTTTGCTAAACCAATAAACAGGCTGCCGAGTCGCGGTGTCAAAATAAGTGAAATGTAAGTGAATAATGACGTTTTACAAGATGAAGTACTGTTATCCAGATTCCTACATAAGCAGGACGAGGCAGCGTTTAAAGCGTTGCTGAATCGCTACCAGCGTCAGCTGTACAGTTTCGTGAGGCGCCATATTGGACAACATGAAGATGTAGCAGATATTTGCCAGCAGGTGTTTATACAAGTGTTCCGAAAAGCAGAACAGTACCGCGGTGAGGCCAGCTTCAAAACCTGGTTGTATCAAATCGCCATCAATCAATGTAAGAACTATTATCGCAGCCAGGCACGCCACCCGGTTGATCCGGTTGCTCCGGACGAGCTAGATACCCGAACTGAGAGTGTCGACTATGAACTCGTACATGGTGACGAAGAGCGGAAAATTTTCAACAGCGCCATTACTCGTTTGCCAGAAAGACAACGCCAGACCCTGTATTTACACCTTTATCAGGATTGCAGTTTCCAGGAAATTGCAAACATTCTTGGTTGCCCGACTGGTACTGCTAAGGCAAATTATCACCATGCGATCCAGGCACTACGCAAACGCCTGAATCCAGAATAGGTAAACGACCATGAACTGTGAACAGAGCCAACAATTACTGATCGAGTATATTGAGGGATCACTCCATGCAGAGGCCACAATAGAACTCGAAAAACACTTACGCAGCTGCCCGGAATGCCAACTTGAGTATAAAGAATTGCAAACAACTATTGCGCAAGTCAGTGAGGTACCAGCCCCTCAGCCAGATGAAAAATTCTGGGAAGCCTTTCCTGACCAAGTCCTGGATGCCTATAAGAAACAGGAGCAAACTGCCCCCGAGTACGTAGCTACCGATAGCGTCAGGACAGAAAATTCTCTCTTGCAAACACTGCAAGATTGGTTACTACCCAATCGCTGGCCTCAACTGGCCATGCAAACAATCATGTTGACCATTGCCATTGGTGGCATCGTCTTCTGGAGCTTTCAACCTGCATCAATCCAGTTTGACTCGGCGAAACTACAGGCACAATTAGGTAGTCAGCAAAATCTTGCCACCGCGATCAAACAACATATTACTATCGTCGCCGATAACAATAGCTACGGCTTCGGCAATCAACCTGCACAGGCTGATTTTTTCAAAACAGGGATGATCTATTCAGAGTCACTGGCATTACTGGCTGGTAACGACATAAACGCCCTGCAACAACATCTTCTTTTACTGGGTAATGAACTGTCGAATATGCCAGTCAACCAAAGGCTGAATGAAATTAATGCAACCATCAGCAAAGGGGCTACCGAGCAAACCAGTCTGCTAAAGGCGATTGCCGAGCTACAACCAGAGTTGGAAAAACAGGCAGCCAATCAATCTGAAAAGGATCGACTGCTGTTTCAGCTGGGCAGCTGGTTGAACGATATAAAACTTGCCGCTGCTGTTAAAAATCCTAGGGTACTTAGGCAATCTCACACAGCAGAGTATCTGCTTGATGCTATGCAAGCGCAAAACTTGCCAAAAGGGACAATAGCAAAACTCAAACAGATTCTCGTTATCATGCAATCATCCAGCCTGGCTGATGAAGATTATGCAATGGTTCTACAACATATCAATGTCATACAACAAATCATGGGATAAACATGCATCGATATTCGTACCTAATACTGGTTTTCACCTTTATCCTCTCTTCGATGAACCCGGTCATGTCCGCAATCCCCAATCCAAAAGAACGGATCGATTTCTGGCAGGAAAATTATACTGCTTTGACAAAATACGATGATGCTCGAGTCAACCAGGCATACAAAATCTTCAAACGTTTAGTGAAAGCAGCAGGCCACCGCCCTGGCGTGGAACCTCGCCTGCTAATTATCAAAGAAGATCCACATAATATGGCCTTACCCATTTCCATCCCTGATGGCTGGATTATTCTTTCCCAAAAGGTACTGGACATCTGCTATCTCGATGATACTAAAGGCGATGCCCGGCTCGCCTTCGTGTTGGCCCACGAAATCGCCCATCAACTGGAAGATGATTTCTGGCATATGAAGTTTTTCCAGGCCATGCAGGCAAGCCATGCAAGAAATCGCAAGCTAGTGGACGAGTTGCAAAAGAGAGTTAAAAACAGTGATCGCATCCTTGCTAAAGAATTACGTGCTGATGAACTGGGAATAATCTACACGATGATGGCTGGATATGATGTCAATGCCATTATCGACACCAATAATAAAGATAGCTTCTTCACGCAATGGGAATTTCGAATAAATCCTAAGCGACTGCAGAGAGGAAAAAAATATAATCCTACCCACCCAAGTGCACATCAACGTGCTGCAGCAGTTCGGTCCCGCTTGCAACAAGTCGCCAACAAAGGGGACTTATTTAATCTTGGACTATGGTTTTATCAAGCTGGTGATTTTCAACGCGCACAACTGGCATTTAATGAGTTTCGCCAATACTACCCTGGTCGTGAGGTTTATCATAATCTTGCCAGCAGTTGGCATCAATCGGCAATCCAACATTACACACCATCCACGCAAGAACAAAAACAACTCCCATTTCAGCTTGCGTTGTCCATCGATCCGCTAAACCGTGCCAATCGGCTAGCATATCGTTCAAAACCCACTCAGGATAATTTATTCAGACAATACATCAACAACGCTATCGATAACTACCAAAAAGCCATTGCCCTCGATCCGGAATATATAATCAGCTACAATAATCTAGCTAGCGCTTGGTTGTTATTAAATCAGCCTTACAAAGCGATTGCCACTCTGCAGGATGCAGAGAAGTTTAATCCTCTTGACCCTATGCTACTAAGCAATATGGGTGTCGCTTTTTATTATACTAAAGATGTTATCAAGTCACGTGACTATTTACATCGCGCACTACGTCACTTCCCAAGCTATGCACCCGCCATCTTCAATCTTGGCGTGATTGCGCAACGAACCAATGATAATGTGTTGGCTGACAAATACTGGCAATCCTATTTAAAGCTGGACACCCAAAGTGCCTGGGCACAGCGAGTGATAAAACATACAGGTCATGATCCAATCGCAAAAAACAAACCTTCCGCGAAGAAACTGCGAGAAAAACTGGATGGAATCGAAGTTGGAACCTACCTGGAAGAACTCCCACCTAACTGGCAAAAACGGACAAGTAAAACATTTAATCTTGATGCTACGGCACACATGCTATCCAGCTACCACAACGGTATTCAAACATTATCTGAAGTAAACGAGATACGTATCTTAGTTACAAGTAAAAACTACCGCGGCAGCAGTGCCCGTGGTATCAGAATTGGTTATCCACTCGATCAGGTCGTAAAGCTGTATGGTGTAGCTGATCGGATTGAACAAACCCTCCATGGCACAAGCCTGGCTTATATAGACGTAGGCATCACCTTCCAGACTCAAGATGGCAAAGTCACAGGTTGGTTACTGTATTGGGATTAAGCTACAGCCAGTTCCCAATCAATAAAAACGGTGACCAGTAACCTGGATGCCGGTAACGTTTATCCTGCAGTAATTTTAATTGCGCTTCTCGCAAGGCCTGGGCTTTACCAAGCTTTGTCTGTTTTAAACGAGTATAAAATTCAATCATCAATTCCGCTGTTGCCATGTCATTGATTGGCCATAAGGAGGCAAGTGCGCTTCTTGCCCCTGCCTTCACCGTAATACCCGCTAAACCCAGTGCGGCCTTGTCATCTCCTGCCGCAGTATAACAAGCGCTTAAAGTCAATAACTCGATGGCCTGTGGCCGAAACCGTGTAGAGCCGATAGCCGATGAAAGATCATTCACCGACATTTTGCCATCATAAGTGACAATGAATGATTTCTTTACGTCACCACGAAACTCTCCATGAGACGCAATATGAGCAATGTTAAATTGTTGTGCCGATAATTTATTATTAACTTGTTGCCGCCTGAACGCCTGGTCTAACAGGACCTCACCATGATAAATATTTTGGATATTCTGAACTTCACTACTAACATGTACCAGCGCAGGAAATCCCTGGACAGATTCAGTCAATCCTGCCAACAAAATTGAAATATTATCTCTTGGTAATGGTCGTTGATCCGTCAATTGCAAGCCCGGGCTGGTTGCAAGCGCAATTCTCTCAATTAAAAAAACATTACCATCATGTAAGGCAGAAAAAGGTAAACCGCGTAAGGCTAAATCAGGAATCAGTATCATCGTATCAATTCCGCTAAAACGATTTGCTTCATCCAACGGCCGAATTATCCAATCATATAGTTGTTGTGCAAGTGGCAGATATTCACGAGTGCGACGTTTTTCTAATTTAACGCGAAATTGTTTTATTGATGCCTTTAGCTCATCTGCCCGGATAGAAGTTGTGTAACGCGTAATCTGTGATCCCTGGCTGACCAGGATCTCCAGACGATCGACAAACACCAATGGATATATGACTAGACTGGATTTATCTATATTGTGATCAATGTTGGATACCTTCTGCCGAGTTCGGGTGATGCAACTGTCACGAAAATAATCCTGTAGCTCGGCACTGCGAATGCCTTCAATAGTCTGGCGTACTTCATGTAATAACTTGTTTCTTTTTTCACGCTCCTTCTCGGTGGAACTTTTGTGCAATAGCAGGTCTGCCAGCTCGTAATGAAATACGACTGGACTGTCATCCGAGTAGTCTGGGTTTATATAGGTCCACGTGAATAGCGGGTTTAAGTTATCAAAAGCAAGCTGTGCATTACGAAAATAGACTAGTGCCTGTTGTAGTTTCCCCTGCTGTTTTTCCCATCGGCCCAGTTGCCACTGCCAACGATAAAGCAGTTCCTGTGCATCAGCCTGCTGCGCATGAAAACTGGCACGTTGCATTAGTTCTCTGGCATGTTCTTGATTTCCATTAATATGATATAACCAGCCCATCAAACCGAGTGTATAAGACCGTTGATGTTGATGGTTATCACCGGATTTTAAAAAATGATAAATCACGTTGATTGATGCATGTGCAGTCTCTAGTATTTCCTTGCGTTGCGGCCCCGCTCCTGCCTGCATGTTCAACATCAATTCATTCATACGCAAAACATAATCAACATGGGCATAATTTATTGTTTCGACCTTGATCAGTTGTAATGCTTGCTTTATATAATCCAAATACTTTTCATGTTCACGATAATGTGCCGATACCGTTGCAAGATTGATCAAAACCCTTAGCCGTTGATCTTTGAGCCCATGTTCCTCCGCCAGGTGTAAACTCTGGTAATAACGAGAGGTCGCACCGTCATGATAACCATTGGCAGCCAACATATTTCCATGATCATTCAATATGGCTGCTTGTAGCGAATAGTCATTAATTCGTTTTGCTACAAACAATGTCTCTTGTAGTAAACGCTCTGCTATCTTCAAGTTACCCTGCATCACGTGCACACTGGCAATGTTGGCTGTAATTTTATATTGCAAGGACGGTTTATCGAGTTGTTTGACCAGGGCACTGGCCTTGCGTAATACCTGCAACGCTTTTTGGTATTGACCCATTGCCTGGTAGGCAGACCCCATGCGCTGATATAACAGCGCCAAACCTGCAACATCATTTTCTTTTTCCAGTTGCTGCGATGCCCGTTGCCACTCCTGCAGGGCCTGTTCATAGTCGCCCGAATTTGCAAACTGATAGCCTGCAGTGACTCCATTTGTTTGTGCCAGACTATGCGATACTACAGAAATGAATAACAAAGCGATTATGACCATTTTCGTCTGGCTAAACATGCGAATTATTTGTTTTTGCATCAATGTTCTCACTCAGATCAAACCCCTCTAGAACAATCCCATATAGAACTGAAAGTGTATACCGTTATCTTGTAAATCATTTTGATTGTTATCTGCGATTTCTCTTAATCCTTCGCCCCAGTAAAGATCAAACCCCATGCCCTGGTTATCTGTCCAGCGCAATCCTAAGCCAACACTATATAAATCATTCGGTTCAATACTTGAACGTTGCTTGTTCCAGACTCGGCCATAATCAGTAAAGATCGCCAGCTGCCAGACATTATCACTCGTATTTACAAAGGGATAGCGGTACTCCAAAGACAAATTAATACCATTATCCCCGACTGCGTGATTTTCGCGGTAACCACGGACACTGTTCACCCCACCAATGGCAAACTGTTCTAACGGCAACAGCGGATCATCACTCAGTTGAAGGTTACTCCTAAAGATCAAATCACTTTGGTTAGCTTGAAAACGTTCCAGCCATTGAAACTGACCCAGCCAGGTTTGAAACTTACCATCTGGTGCATCATCATTAATCGTTGCGTCGATGGCATCAACACCAAAACTAAATGTCGAACGTAATGCCAAAACACGCAAGTAATCTCGCTTAAACCAGGACTGGGCAAAACGCATGACGCTCACCCTGCTCACTCCGTCCTGTGGTCCACTTTCGAATGAAAAAGGCTGGCCCAGTAAAAAAGTTTCACTCTTGCGCTTCTCTAAATTTAAACTCAGGTCCAGTTGAGCATCACTATTCCGGAAAACGGGATAATTCACTCCCACACCAGCAGTAGTTGATAAACTTATAGTATCCAAGGATGCAAAAGGTTCCTCAACCACTTCAGAATCAGTTTCACGATAATATACATTCAGGCGAGTGTTATTCGCGTTCAGTGGAAAACTATACAACAGGTCATAATCATTGAGACCTCTAGTAAACCCATAGCGAAAGTTAATCTCATCACCATAGCCTGTCAGATTATAGTGTACTAACCTTAGCTCAAGTCGCTCCGCACCAACACTGGGAGGGCGATGGTTATTTAAATTGAGCCTGACAGCATAGGGTTTGTCTTCTTTTACATCAACATACAGCACACTCTCACCCACCGTTGCTCCCGGTTGTAAACGTGCATTAATGGTCTTGATGCGTGGATCCTGTTGCAATAAAAATAACGCTTCCTGTAATTGTTTAACGTTGAGTGGAGCCTCTGCACCCAACACAATCCGGTCATAAATATAACTGTGATGTAGTTTTTGTTGCCCGCTAAGCTGGATAATTCCGAGTCTACCTTCAATTATCCGAAAGGTAATAATTCCATTCTCAATTTTTTGATCTGGTAATATCGCTCCCGAATTCACAAACCCTCGGTCGAGATAATAACGACTCAGCGCCTGTCGAATGGCTTCCAGTTGTGAACTATCCAATAGCTTATTTTCATAGGGGCGTGTGACCGTGGCCAGTTCATCACTACTTATTACCGTGTTACCTTCAAAGCGAAACTGTTTAACCGTTACTGTAACGCTGGCTGCCAGGTCTTTCCCCTCTGGCGGTGGCGGCAGTTCAATTTGAGGTTTGACTTCTTCGAGAGTTTTTAATGGGGGTGTCTGCAGCTTTTTCTTAACCGGCTGATCGTAAGGTAAAGTTACCGACCAGGCCATGACTGGCAGCATACAAAACAAGACAATCCATAGTCGTTTCATAATAATACTGTTTTTTTGTCGTGCGTAGTGAATTACAAACGGGCAAGACAATCCACACCTTGTTTTGCAAGTATCAAGGCGGGTTTACCTGTTTGTTTGATTTTCTTTCTATGCTGAACGGCTTCCGTCGCATTCACTCTATCAATGGGAATATAATTGCTCGGTATATAGACCCTGCTGCCACTGGCCGGCGGCCCAACTTCTGCCGCAACAAAACTACTAAAACCGCTGCCAACGGCAACACAGTCATTACGAAAATGTTTCGTTGCATCCGGTGCCGGTTCTGGTACGGCCTCAAGTTCAGCACTGATATCATTATTAGGTGCATTCACCACGACTGTCCCTGCCACACCCAGGCTCGATGAAGCGCTCAAATTACTATCGGGTGAAGCTAGATAATTAGCTGCCACGATGGTGATGTTACCGCCGTTACCACCTTGTGCATCAGCAGTGATGTTGCTGTGATTCAATACGACAAAAACAGGATCGATATCGATGTTACCACCATTGCCTGTACTGCTTTGTACTGATGTTGTAATCGAACCTTCATTTAAATAAAGAAGTTGGGTTGCACGGATTGTAATATCACCGCCATCGCTTTGCGCTGCCGAGGTTTCGATACTTGCATGATCAATTGTCAGACTGTCTGTTGTATTCAGACTAAGATTACCCGCCTGACCCGTGCTGGTACTGGTGGCAGTAATAATCCCCTTATCACTCACCATAATCGTATCGGCATCAATCGTGGTGGTGCCGCCATCACCGGCCGAACTAGATGCTGTCGAGATACGACCTTGGTCAGATACTTCTGCATCACGGGCATTGATGTTGATGCTGCCGCCGTCACCTAATGCATAGTTGGGATATAAGAAAACAACTGTCGACGCGGTAATCTCAGAAGCAAGCTCATTCACAGAATCAACGCCGGTTACCAATAAGCGATCAACATCCAGGTTTATATTACCGCCGTTGCCTATACCTACCGTTTGCGTGCTAATCAGTCCACCATCAACCAATTCCAGACGGTCCGCAGCGACATCGATGTTGCCGCCCCGTGTTGCTACCCAACCGCTAATTGAAAATAAACCCGAACTGGTACCGGCAATACCTGCACCGTATATCTGCACGTTATTAGCGACGATATCAATATTACCGGCGGCTCCCCATGAATAGGCGCTGTTATCGATACGACCACCTTGTGACAAAGTCAGATCATTGGTGGTGACATTAATATCACCGGCATTGCCACGAGTATTAAAACCACTGGTTGTAGAGAATAGACCTGCGGAAAAACCGCGGTTGTTAATTCCTGAGATCTCAATGCTATTAGCATTAACATTGATATCACCTGCGTCGCCACTACCACTGAACACGTCTGCATTAATTTGTGCGCCGTCCCGTACAGTTAGTTGATCGGTTGTGATATTGATATCACCGGATGTGGCATTGGCACCGGAAGCGCTACTAGCCTGACTACTAATACCAACAAAATTATTTGTCCCACCCTGGATAGAAATGTTATTAGCGTTAATATTCAAGCTACCCGCATTACCGGGGGAAAAAGTCGACGACGAAATACGTGAGCTGGGCCCTTCGATTCCAACAATCTCCAGGCTATTGCTGTTCAAACTAATATCACCCGCATGACCGCCCCCTAAGGAATGGGTATCGATCTGTGAATTAGTGCCAAGCGAGACTTCATGCACATCGACTGTGATATCACCACCATCACCACTGCCAAAGGCACGGGATGCAATAGCTGTATATGCACCGGCAGGTCTTGTGTCACTCACATTATTTTCACCGCGCATGATCAACCGATCAGCACGAATTCGAACATCCCCTGCCCGGCCTGTCCCGAAACTGGATGAAACAATTTCCGTAGTGGCATCATATCCAGTTTGGACAATACGCATTTCCAGATCGCCACGCACGGCAATATCAATACCAATCCCAGCATGATCGACATCACCTGTCGTCGCTGAAGTTAACGAAGAACTTTCTATCACCAGGTTGCCGCCTCGAATGTAAATCGTTCCACCCGGATCACCCCGCGTATTTATATAGGTGCCTCGATCCATGCTGATGTTACCCAGGTTTTGAAAACTACTGACATCGGGATCGTCTGTCATGTCGACTTCCCCAACTGAAGCGAGCGATATGAGTTCAGTCCGACCACTTGCTGCCCGCAACGTACCTCCATCGTTACCAAAAACAGCTTCAATACCACTCAAATGGATATCACCACCAATCAAGGCCAGGGTCTCACCCTCAGCAACAGCAAGCTGACTTCGATTGACGGTGATGGGAGCTATACTGGCATCAACAAAACCAAAGGCGGAAGGAGTGGACACGGTCAACACACTGTTACCGGGTTGGCTGGCATCGAAACGGCCATCACTGCCGAGGGTCACGTAATCCGCCGTCGTGGCATAAAACGAGCCGCTGACATTTAGAGTCGCGTTCTCACCGAACACCACGCCATTAGGATTTATAAAATAAAAGTCAGCACCATTGATAGTGCTGCTGATGGTGCCATCGATGTTAGAGGCATTACCGCCGGTTACTCGGCTAATGATATTGTTGATATTGGCGGCACCACTGAAGGTCGCGGATTCACTACTGTTGAGATTGAAATCACTGAAGCTGTGAAAAAGATTGTTACCGCGAGTCTGACCCATGCCCTGGGTAATCGCAAAATCCGGGCCCGTCACCGCCCCGCTCTGACCCAGGCTACCATCGAGCACCACTTCGGCCGATGTGGTCGTAGCTAGCAAGCCTATTGTCAGACTAATAATATAGTGTGATCCACGAACAAATCGTGGACTCCCGTCTCCCTTCCTTCCGCTCATTGTTCTCACCCCTGCCGCATGCTATATAAGTCTTTGTTTATATAGACATTACGTGTTCTTTTTTGAAACTCTACTCCAATACCAAAACGTTGATTTTGATCCAAATCAGGCAACAGGCCTTTAATTGGATGAATTTCAACTATTTTACCGATATTTATATAAGGGATATTGTGATCGAATACCCCTAACTTATACAGGGACAGGTATTACAGATAGCTGACAGATTGAAAGTAAAGGCGAGAATCACCATCCCACGGAGAGCTGGTTGGTTGTTGTTAAGTACGTCAGATGACTATTAGCTATATAAATAGAAACGCAAAATCATCTGAACGCTACTAGGTAGCGATAGGTAAAGATCTGTCCCGTCCTCAGAAAGACCTATTAACATAGGACAAGGCCTTCCAGGTAGTAGTGCGTGTCACATGGGTTGTGACAGTTTCACGATGATCTACCCCATTCGAGGGATCCCCATCAAAATCATATTCATGTGTTATTCGAACACGTATGCTGCCCCGGCAAGGCTTGTCGTGTTATCAGCTTGATCGCCACTGACCCCTCTGGCGCTACTTGCTTCAATGGCAGTCCCTATCGCCAGGGAATCACTTGAGACGGCCACGCTATAACCAAACTGGTCTTGCGCATCGGTATTGCTGGCCTTGACATAGAACTGTTGACTCCAGCTACTGCCACTGCGGGTAAACACGTACACCGCACCGGCATTGGCTGCATCATTAAGATTTTGATCACCGTTGATCCCGGTGTCACGACCGTCTTCCAGATAAGCTCCCACCGCGAGGGTATCCTCAGCCAGCGACAATCTGGTACCAAAACGATCATTCATCCCGGCATTGCTGGCCTTGATATAAACCTGCTGGCCCCAGGTTGTACCATTGCGGCTAAACACGTACACCGCCCCGGCATCGCTTGCACTGTTATCGCTTTGATTGCCGTTGATACCTGCGGCATTACTGGCTTCACCATAAGCACCTACCGCGAGAGTATCGTCCGCCAGCGCTACATGCGCGCCAAAATGATCATTTGCGTCGGTATTGCTCGCCTTGATATAGGCCTGTTGCGCCCAGGTTGAACCACTGCGGGCAAAGACATACACCGCCCCGGCACCGCTTTCACTATTGTCAGCCTCGTCACCGTTGACTCCGGTGGCGTTACTGTCTTCCAGGTAAGCGCCTACCGCCAGGGTATCACCCGCCAGTGCCAGGCCCAGGCCAAATTGATCACCCGAAGCGGTATTGCTGGCCTTGATATAGGCGTGCTGCGCCCAGGTGGTGCCACTGCGGGTAAACACGTACACCGCCCCGGCACCGCTTTCACTATTATCCAACTGATAACCATTGACCCCTGTAGCATTACTTGATTCAGTATTTGCGCTGACTGCCAGGGTGTCGTCATCCAGTGCCAAGCTATAGCCAAAATCGTCACCTGCGTCGGTATTGCTGGCCTTGATATAGGCCTGCTGGGCCCAGCTGGTACCAGTGCGGGTAAACACATACACCGCCCCGGCATCGGCTGCACTGTTGTCCACCTGGTTACCGTTGACCCCGGTGGCACTACTGGATTCACCTCGCGCGCCCACCGCCAAGGTATCGCCGGAGAGTGCCACGCTCCAGCCAAAAGCGTCATTCGCATCGGGATTGCTGGCCTTGATATAGGCTTGTTGAGACCAACTGCTACCACTGCGGATAAACACGTACACCGCCCCGGCAAAACTGGCACTGTTATCTGCCTGGTTACCATTAACGCCGCTCGCAGTACTGGCTTCCCCAGTAGCCCCCACCACCATGGTATCGCCATCCAGCGCCACACTCTGGCCGAAGCGATCACCCGCATCGGTGTTGCTCGCCTTAGCATAGGCTTGTTGTGCAAAGGTCGCGGCTAATTGGCGGTTAACATCAACAGTATAAGTCTGTGTCGTCATCCCATCTTCTGCAGTGACAATCACATTAACGTTATTAATCCCTTCAGCCAGGTTAAACGTTGGTGAGACTGCACCCGACGCCACACTACTGCCATTGATCGTCATGCTGGCATTGGCATCATTGGTCATCGCCGTAACTTGCAAACTTGTTTTGAGAAAGCCAACACTGGCCGTGTAACTGGTTTGAGAGCTTTGAAAGATTTGATCCAGCGTAGCATTAATCAAAACCAGATCTGACAAACTGGCATCGGTTGACGGTGTACTGCCACCACTGCCTCCGCCACCACCACCACCACAGGCAGTCAGGATCGACAAACTGAACAGTGAAATTACTATAGTTTTGATAACAGTGTTCATGGTTCACCTCGATGTTTTAATAAGTTAAAATTAAACGAGGTGCTGTCACAAATAGCTGACAGATTATGATTAAGTGATAGTTTGAAATTGACTATGGATAGCGATAATTGATAACTGTTATTTCAGAAAATTCAGATTATCTATCACGGGGTTTCTATATCGACGGACGTTGACAATTCCTTAACGAATCGTTCAGCCAATAGTGCGACTTGTTGATCATAATCAAGCCGTGCCTGCTCCAGCACGGCAACAATACGCCCATCCTCATCCAGGCCATCGGCTACCGCATAACGTAGAGTCTGAAGCGCCAGATAACGAACCGCTGGTTCTGAATCAGATGTTGCCTGCAGTAACGTTTCAATCGCCTGATCATTTCGATATAGCGTAATGGTGTTTACTGCGTCAATTCTTTTTTGTACATCGGCTTGATACAGTGCCTGATGTGAAAGTTCTGCCAGGGTTGGGGGAGCGGATTGGTCTTGCCTGTTTATCTGCGCACTTTGCACGCCATCAATATGCGTTTGATTCGCAGTCGTACTGTCATCACTGCGGATAGGTGCTTGTTCCTCTACAGTGATATCAGATACAGACGTATAAGTTTGAAGAATATTTTCCTTATCCTGCTGATTAAAATTGTTGACCGTCATCGGCAAACAATCAGGTATGCCATTTTTACATGGTGCAACAGAGCTCGAAGCCACAACCTCGGTATCAATTAACTTAGTCTCAAACTGCCGTAGCTCCAGATCACAACCTGTTCCAAGTAAGCCTACCAACAAAATTAAACCCGTTAAGATCTTATGTTGCATGACATATAAACAGTAAAAACTACAATGGTATGATTGCATGGCTTTAGGACGACACTCAGTAGCGCTTGGGTATAAACAATGCCACCAGGTTGACGCCATAAACTGATACAGTACAGCAGTTTGTTGGATCAGTTTCTTGCACTAAGCCGTAGAAAGTATAATCACCCGCACCTGTTACATTGTGGGCCCACATCACGGAAAAAGGAATTTGCCCTCCGCTATAGGCCAAAAACCTGCTCACGTTAAAAACACTATCCGTAGTGCCTATCCCTACACCCAAACCGACACCGTTATTGGACAGGTTCGCATTGCCGTTCATCAGTAGCAAGATAGTACCAGCACTGGGCGCACTGACAACAATATTCCCAAGAGATGTCACTGTGTCCGGAATAGTATTGTATTCCCACCAGCTATTATTATATTCAATCCCCACATCACCTGAGATCTTACTAACCGCAATTGCAGCGGCAGCATTAATATCGGCATTTTGGATTGTCCCATTCTCGATTTTAGCGCTGGTCACTGCGTTATTGGTCAGCATGCTATTATTAACACCGTTGGCCGAAATGGACAGACTGACCGCCCCCGTACCGCCACCGCTTAATCCATCATAGGTAGTGATGCTAGTCACACCGCTGGTACCGCCACCAACATCATCGGTTTCACAGGTCACCCCGCCATTCACATCGATGGTGCGAATCGAAGAGCCGGCCGGGCAGGAACCATTCACCCGGTTTTGTTTATTGTTGGTATTGTTGGTAATTCTTGTGTTGTTATCATTTATCTCTGTCGCAACCGTATTAAAATTTTCATTTACGTCCTCAGCAACCGCCGGTGTTCCTGATGTGAAGGTATTGGGGATCGTGACCTCTCCCGCCCAGACCTGTGTACCTAACCCTACGAATAGTCCAACACTAATCATCAGTTTCAATTTCTTTTTCATCGCTATTCTCCCGTTGACTCTACTGATGGGTTCAAGTTAGCGGCAGTGCTGTCACAGATAGCTGACAGATATAAATGAATCTTAAAGCAGACAAAGACGATCAGTTCTAATTTTATGTCTATAGTCGAAAAACAAATGTTTAGTGTTTACTACTCAACTTGCGCAGTCAGGATGGTTAATACTCCGCATGGTAACTGCGCACATCATCATCGGTAAACCACTGGCCGTCATCACCAGCGTCACCATAACCTGTCTCGGTCAACAACCTGTCACCTGATTGGTTGTAGATAAAGTTTCGATAAAAAGATACGTCATCATCGGCGGTCTGCCAGAGACCGTCGATTCCTGCTCCACTATAAGAAACCCATTCGATCCAGTTCCCCCGTGTATTATTATCATATGCCCAGATAGAACTGATCACATCGTCGCCGGTTAACCAGGTACCATCCCCGCCAGGAGCATTGTAGAAGACCCGTTCCACCACATAACCGTCTGAGTCATAATAGTACTCACTGAGTGAATTGACTTCATCGTCACCAGTGAACCAGACACCATCAACACCCGGAGCGTTATATCTAAAATAATGTGCCCTGTCCCCAGCAACGTTATAGAAAAAGTCAAAATAATTATGAATATCGTCATCAGTGACCGGGATACCAACCGTGCCTTGAAATTTATACACTCTTCGAAGTAAGAGTCCTTCTCCAGAATAAGTAAATTCGTAAATAGAATTGTTCAGATCATCCGCCGTCAACCACTGACCATCCGGACCCGGGTGAGTATAGCCAGTGATTAGTTCTTCATTACCCTGTGAATCGTACTCGGTCACATTCCAACTTTGTGGCACATCATCAGCGGTAAACCATTCACCATCATCACCCTCACCACCAATGCCGTAATAAATACGTATCCGCTGTGTCTCAGAGTAACTAACGTCATCATAAGATGACATCCCGTCGTCCCCAGTCTGCCACACGCCATCCATACCGGGATTATCAAAGCGTCGTCTATGCACCGGCTTACCATCCGCATTCAGCTCATAAGTGCTGTAGGTTCTTATTTCACCAACATCATCATAGTTGATATATAACGTGTAGTGTGCATCTTGCGGATCAGCCATGTCAGTCGTTTCACCTCCACCCCCGCAGGCAAACAGTACGGACAGGCTAAACAGCACTGACAATGATTTGATTCTATTTTTCATGACGCACTCCATAATCCCTAGGTTATGGATTAACCTAGCCTGGGTGCCGTCACAGATAACTGACCCGTGTCTGTTAACACGGGTCAGTGGCATGAGGATTGATAAGAACAGACACTAGTTATTGTATGTCACAGTGCAGCCATAAAACCGGATGTCTTCCGATCCCCCAAACAAAGCACTGTATGTATATAAGACATATGCATTTTCAGTATTATCAATGACAAACGAACCACTGGATGAATAATTATAAATCATTGTGCTAGTACCTGCCGTGGTTGGACTCGAGGTTACACCTAGATAATTATTCCTTACCCCGGCAGCCAGTGAATACTCTCTGATGCTGGCAAAGAGATTCATATCATTCACCGCGTCGTTATCATAGTAGTAACAGGTTAAATCAGTCACCTCTGATCCATTAGGCAGATTCAGAGGCAGTAATCGGTACTGGGCCCCGGTGTCTGTTGCCCAATTATAACCTTCAATCGGTTCGCTCCTTTGCAAATCCGGATTGGTATTGACACCTATTGTTGGATGAGATGGTATAAATACACTACCTGCATAAGACACGGTGTGTGTCAGAGTTTGATGCAGTAACTCCAGAGTAGAAATACGATCGTCGTTAAGATTGGTACTATCAGTATTTCTATCAATATCATCCCTGTTAGCATCAATATTAGAATTATTTGTATTAATCCGTGCGTTGTTATCATCCACTTCCTGTTCGACAGCATCAAAATTGACATTCACCTCCGCGGCAACAGCAGGTGTGTCCGCGGTAAAACTATTTGGAATCGTCAAATCCCCTGCCCATGCTGGTGAACCCAAACCCGCAATGATTCCCAATCCAATCATTCGTTTAACAAACGTGTTCATCATACTTCTCCTTTGCATCAATATTATTCCCAGTTGTCCTGATCCCAGACCATGCTGTCCCAGTTACTGGATCCGGTTGGTTGTTGCGGCGCATCACCACCACCCCCGCCACCACATGCAGACAGGATCGAAAAAGCAAGCAGTAAAATTGTTAAAGCTTTGATAACGGTGTTCATGTTGCACCTCATGGTTTTGACTATGGCTTTAACTTAGTAGAGGTGCTGTCACGGATAACTGACAGATAGTCAGTCATTACCAGAAAACCTGTTTATTTTCTGCGTTTCAGTTTATAGCGAATATCATCCACTGCAGCATGCGCCAACTGGTTGAGAACCTGATAGTAAAGAAGATATGGATCACCACCACGCGGATTCGGAATCAGGATGGGATTGTATTCTTCATAGCCTGCCGGAAAAGCACGTTTGAGATTACCCTCACCGGCATACCAGATCATTTTCACCAAACGGGTCGCCGTGATACGCCGTCTACCAGGCTGGGTCAGCACTGCCGTTACCATGAATTCGTTATTGGCCTCTGTATCACCTCCGAACATCATGCTCATACCTGCACCGAACTGTTTAGCTTTGGAGGGTTCCATTCCATAGTGGTATTCAAAGTGCAGGGTCAATCCGTCTGGTACGGCCTGACCAAGCAGCCCCAGATCGGATGTAATGTTTTTGGTGATAATACCGTAATTTCTATCACCGGCCTCTTTAGCAACTGCAGCCAGAGAACCATAGATACCAAATACACTGTTAACCATTGTGATAGATGTATCGATACGGCTGGTGGCAATCGCCATCTGTTGTTTAACGTAGGCATCTTCGGCATGATAGCCTGCCAGTGCATTATGATAACTGGCACTACCCCGTTTCTTTTTCTCATCACGCAAGCGGGCATGGACTCGATTTTGTTCACTGGCATTATCGGCCCGTAGTTGTGCCTGCCTGACCATGGTTTTGATGTTTGGCGCTTTAGCCGTTGTAACAGCACTCGTCTTTTCCTTAATAGCCATCCCCGGTGCCAGTTCCCTGGACACCGTCTGCCAGGTATAGGAAACATGCTGGGCAATGGGTTTGCCTGATTTGTATTGTTTATTTATTAACGGAGAGATAGGCGGATAAAAACCATAACGAGATGACTTGGCCATACTGCTTATGGCACAACCATATAATACATATGTCACCAAACATTACAGCACAACAACCGGTAGTCTGCTCAAAATTTTCACTTATCGCTTCCTTGTCTTATCTTCAATTCAATTATTTCCCTGCTCTATTTAAAATATGCTATGGAACTAGTGAGTGAGATAATCTACCTCGTTATAGAGTAACTGCCAGCGCGCAGCCCTGAAGTCATCGCCTGTCGCCACATCGAAGATCATAGGGGTACCGTTGGGACTGGTCATTTCCACCAGCGCGGGCGCATTGTTCGAGATACCACTGAAATCCATGACCGGGCTATAGCGGGCCAATACCCTAATATCAAGTGGCGCATCGGGATGCATGTCATCGAACATCAACTCCATGCCGTCGACATTATTTTTAAAGTCGTCGTACGCCAGGTTAATATCATTGTTCACATCGAGGCCGTCAAACAACGCGTGACCACTGGCATCGGCCTCGACTGCAATTAGCATGTCTCCGGACGCTATGCCATTGTCGATCTGCAACCCCAATCGATCAGCACCCGCCAGGCGCGCCGGTAAACTGTAAAATGTATTCTGACCAATCACCAACATCGGCACCCCGGCCTGATCGACGACATCATAGAGTGTCAACAAGTCATCATCACTAATACCTGCCAGGCTATCGCCAAACACCAGCGCATCATAAGCTGCCTGATCCAGTTCCAATGGTGATACCTTATCGCGGCTTAACTTCGATGTGGTCTGAGCAAAATCACTGCTATACAGCACATCACTGCCCAGAGACATGTCTTGCACCCAGGCAATCTGGTTACCATTGATAGCGTAATTTCCCTCCCCGGTCTCTGTAATAAAAGTTTCAATGGTTTGTATCCCTGTTTGCGAGATTAACAAACTGGAGGTATACAGATGGCTCACACCAAACTGGCCGGTATTTCGATCTCGCCACAACACAACGTTCTCTTTGAGTATCGGAACAGTCTGGATACCGGAGGCCACTACCAAATCAGTCGTTGTCACGTCAGTGCCTCTGGTGGCCAGCCGTGCCACACCAATGTCCCAATCACCACCATTACGATTAATCTCCCACACCACCCATAAACCATCGACCTCGGGAGAGAGTTCATTTTCCGCGGAATTGGTAACGACAAACTCCGTTCCCTCGCCTGTCATGAAATCCGTCACCCGGTAGGCGTAGATATCGCCATTGTTAACACCATTGCGCTCGTCACTCCACACCATCACGTTACCGGAGACACGAGGTCTTGAGCGATAACCCACGCGACTCTGATTTACCTGAAAGACAAGTTGTGATGCCAGGTTATAAGCATAGATATCAAAGAACGTGTCATTGACTTCTGTGACTGTGTTTTGCCATACCAGCCAGTCACCTTCGGCATCAAGAAAAGATTTGGAACCGTCCACCGCCGGCAGCAACTGGGGAGCCTGTTCACAACCGGCGTTAGTAACGGTGCAGGTAAAAAGGTCATTCAATCCAACCTGCCACAGCAAACGGTTACCCGTCAAAACCGAATCCCGGTAGCGATCAGACGAAGTGGAAATACGGACCTCTGTACCAGCGGCCCCACCCGCATCAACGATGAAGGCATAAATATCATTCAGTTCAACATCACCATGTCGATCATCATGCCAGGTAATCAGGTTACCGGAGACAGCGATGTTATCCGGCCGCACTGATTGCTCGCTGACAACGAACTGCTGCGCAGTGGAAATCCGATAGGCATGAATATCCCCTGCTGCACGTTCACTGCGATCCACCCACACCACCAGGTCATCGCCCATGACTACATCACTCACTGACAGATTGCCGGAAAAGGCATCTACTGTGAAACCCTGCTGACGCAGGTAGTCGGCCATTGCAGGTTGCTCCGGATCGCCAATCACAGCAATACGTGGACCATCCGACTCACCACCGCCACCGCAGGCGAACAGGACCGTCAGACTCAATAACACAGCTAGCGATTTGACTTTATTTTTCACGGCACACCTCACAATTTCCAGATTTGGTGTCAGCATATCCCGGGTACTGTCACAGATAGCTGACAGACTAAAGATGATTGATTGAAAAAAAGCCTCGTGAGAACTCCACGGGGCTTTGGCAGGTATAGGTACTCTGTAGCTAGTCCATTAATACTTCGCCTGTTTGCCCGACAAAGCCGTCACTGCCTGTGCCATCTGCTATGCCGCCTGCACCACCATTACCCAGCACATAACTATTATTCACGCCAATCACGATATTCAAACTGTCCATAAACATGCCATAGCTATAGCCACCGTATCCTGCCCCGGCAATACGACTACCCCCACCGACACCACCGTTACCGGTTGCGATGTCATTGTTATAAATCAGGCCCGAATTGATGCTACCAAGATGAAATATTCCGTATGAAAGACCACCACCACCACCGCTGCCATCACCACCAGCCGTACTATTACCGCCACCCACGACCAGCATTACCGCCATCACCACTTTGCAGGCTATTACCCGTGATAGTCAGTTGATTATTTGTCGTTGTCCTGACATAAATCGCTACGGATGCTCCACCACCGGAACCTGCGTCACCACCCAAACCAGCAGATGCGGCTGCACCACCGCCACCACTGCCAGGGGTACCCGGTTGACCATCGCCACCGCGCTGACCATGGGCGGGTAATAAGTTGCCCGTACTATAGTCGCCATCACCTGCACCGGCGATGTTGGCATCCAGGCCCGCCACTGTGGCATCGGCACCATTACCGCCGTCACCACCCACACCGGCTTCACCACCAGCTTCACCCTCACCGGCAGTAGCAGGTAAAGAACCACACAAAGGAGGAAGAGTCGGTAGGTCAACGAAAGTTCTATAATCACCAGTACCACCACGTCCACCACTTAACAGGCCATCGACCGGGGTGAAGCCACCAACACCTGCACTTCTACCTTGACCATCAAGCCCGTCACCACCATGCACGCCATCGGTGCCATTATCACCATCGGTACCATCACCGCCCCGTCCGGTGACAATGGTATTATTGCTAATCTCCAGGTCAGGGTGATAAAGACTATGGATACCAAAACTGTTCCCTGGTGTACCTGCTGTTCCGGCGCCGACGTTACCGGCAATCAGAGTATTGTCACGGATCACTAGGCGGGCGGTTGCCGGTTCCAGGGGAAAGTTATCGATGCGGATGACCTCAACGCTGGTGTTGGCAAGAAGACTATCACGTGCGGAAATATCAAAACCGGACAGCCAGATATCCATCTCACCAAAATAAATCATCACGGCCTGCCCGTGACCTGCAATCAAGGTTTTATTTGCGGCCACGTCACGGACCCAGTTCCCGTCGTAGCCACCATATAAACTGGTGCCGGAATAAATCTCTAGCGTACCAATGACTTCATCATAACTGGCATCATTGGCCAGTGTCTTTACATAAATATCTCTGCGCGGTAATGAGACCTGGGACAGGGCATGACGGATGGTAGCAAATGGATTGTCGCGACTGCCATCACCGCTTGTATCACTACCATTATCCCCGTCAACAAACAGGGCCAGACTCACCGCCTCCATGACATTGATCTGTACCGTATCCGCTGGACTGTCCATACCATCATTGACACGTAGTTCAAAAATTAACGTGCTCACCTGTTCCGGTGCGGTAAAGCTTGGACTGACACCCGTCAGGCTGCCAGCACCCCCGGTGACATCGGGTCCATGGACCTGTGTCCAGGTATAGGTCAGGGATGCATTGTCCGGGTCATCACTGTTACTGCCATCAAGCAACACCATGTCAATACGATTAACATCCTGATCACTACCGGCATCGGCAACAGCATCCCCCGTTGTTGCTGATGGTGGTGTGGCCGCACCGCCCCCACCGCCGCAGGCGAACAGAACAGTCAAACTCAATAGCACTGCTAACAATTTGATTTTATTTTTCACGGCACACCTCAAAATCCCCAAGTTTGAGGTCACCATAGTCCACCTTCTGTCACAGATAGATTACAAATAAATGATTAAATACATTGAAACAATGTAAGTGCTATCGAAGGAACTTCTTATCAAATCAGCGGTTACTTCGACACAGGGAGGTGCCAGCATAATCGAACGCAACATGCATTTGATTTTTCGATAAAAACGAAATTTACACTTTTTGTTTTTGCGCGCTCTGACAGATCAGGGACAGGCCGTGTATCCACCAGTATTGGTAAAGCTCTCATCAAACACACCGATGCAGGTCAGGGTGCCGATATCTACATAACTGTTACCACCCGACAACTGGCTGGCCCCAATATAGACATCAAAGTCGCCTGTAGCCCTGACACTGTATTCTGCCCCGTTAAGCTTTGAGTTATAGACATGCACACTGTAGCCCCCCAGGTCACTGGATAGAGTGAGCAAACCAATATTTGCTTGCCCCGCGTCTGCACTAGCCTCAACATTACGTACTTGGACGTGCGCGTTATAGAAATATAAACCGGTGGTACGCAGTCCCCCGCTGCAGGAGGTTCGACTGTTGCGTATTTCCCCGCTCGAATTGATCATGAACAGGGCATTACATTCACTATTAGCATTGCTGGTACTACCAGTGATATCGACATTATCAAAAATAACCGAAGAATTACTCACATTCACACCCTGTGGTATACCAACATCATTCACATCCACCCTGACATTGGTTACTTTGCCCTGAGTAACATCATTTGCTGAGATTCCAATTGCACGTCCGCCGCTATAATTTTCTACTGTCAGGTTTCTCAACGCCGCATAATCGGCCAGCGACACTGTCCCCTGGGTAGACAAACCCTGATCTGTTGTGACACGTGTCACGCCCACACCGGATCCCTCGACATCGACGTAGGGCCTCATCACCAGATAGTCTGAAGCTACATGATACACACCCGGCTCGATTTTCAGTAAATACCGGTTTTCACTGCCTGCATCGGTAATACTGTTTAGACTGTTGACCAGATGGGCACCGTTTTCATAAAGGTTGCCCACCGGGCTGACCACCACGGTCCGAACATAGGCTGGCTGGAACACATTCGCACTTTGCACTGCAGCCATTGCCTCAGCATCCGTATAGCGATCGTGATTGAATGCGTTTGTAGTACTTTTTTGGCCCATGGCATTCCTGGCCTCATCATCACTGTAACGCGTGTGGTGTGCGGCCTCATCGGCAGCATGGTCATTGAATAATGTGTCATTGATATTGATGACATCGGCGATAGCCTCAAAATTGGCATTGACCTCGCCTGCTACAGCCGGTGTACCACTGGTGAAAGTATGTGGAATAGACACGTTATCCGCAATGACGCCAGTGCTTGCAAACAAGCCCGCGAGCAAGGTAGATAGTAATACCGAAAAATATTTCATGGCCGTTCTCCCTGTCTATTGCTACCGCACCTGGAGAAATATTTTTAATCCAGGCACGGAACCTTTGGTTTGATACCGTCGTCGCGCAAGATAGAACATCGCGATCAGTATCATTGTTGGCAGCAATGGATCGAACGGGGCTTCGCTACGCACGCTACATCCACCGCCACCACCTGAGCCTGGTGAATTATTCTGCTGGGTTTCATCCACATCGGTAATATTCACGATCACATCCACGGTAGTTGTCCCACCGCGTCCGTCATCAATCCTCACCCCGAGTTGATAGGAGCTAATGGTTTCAAAATCCAGGTTGGCGGCGACGGTGATCTCACCACTACCACTGTCGATGGCAAAGTGGCCATCCTGGTTACCCGATACAATACTGAAAACCGGCACGTCATCATCGACATCAACTGCCTGCAATGTAGTAACCGTTGTACCGTTAGCAACATCTTCGGCGATATCAAAACTGCCGGTGCCACCAGTGAACTGTGGCAGACTGTTGCCTTCGCCAGTCACAGCTATGACCAAAGGACTGCCATCCGGATCATTGGAGACTAATTCCAATTGGGCGATATGAATACCATTGGTTGTCGGTGAATACTCCAGTGCAATGGTGCAACTCGCGCCGTCATTGATCTCCATGGATGGAATCGCCGGACAGGCACTTCTTAGACTTCCTGTAGTAACGCGAAAGTTGCTCGCATCTGAACCAATAACTGACATGGCTGAAATCTGCAGCAGACCGACACCAGTATTACTCAGGGTAATCGTCTGCGAACTAGCATCCCCCACATTCAACAGACCAAAGTCTTGTCTGTTAGTATCGGCGACCAGGTCGGGATTAATACCCCGGCCATTCAGTATTATCACAGTCCCCGGTTCATCGGGGTCGTTGGAGGTGATCACTATCTGGCCGGATTGTTCACCAGTTGCAACGGGAATAAAGCTGATACCCATGGTACAGGTCTCTGACGGGCCGAGAATAATATCGAACGCCCCACATGGTGAAGCGCCGGAATTTAGATCGAAACTGAATGCCCGACTACTGAGGGCCAGCCCGTCAATCACCAGATTCTGCATACCCTGGTTTCCCAGGGTAACGATATGCTCAAGGCTATCACCGACCATCACATCCCCAAACGGTATGTCATGATCGTCAACTGGCGCAATACCGTCCGTTACAACAATATGCGCTTCATACACCTGCTCCACGGCACCGATATCACAAGTGGCCGTTCCATCCCCATCACCATCGACAGGTCGCATACCACCCCGTTGATCCTGCACCGGACAAGTTGCGTTGTCACCGCTATCGATGGCGGGACTGAAAGCCAGCAGGGCATGGGTCGGCACAATCTGTCGATTACCAGGTCCACCGGCAGTATAACCATCGTTATCCTGTAATGGACCGAGCAGGGGATCGACACCGGGGTGATCGGTCGCTTGGGTTAACTGGCAGGTGTTGTCACTGTCGATGTTCCAACCGAGATTGTTATAGACACCGCTCGACAGAAAGCAATCTTCACTGCCATTATTAGCAACAATACTACCTTGCATATTGAGCTCATTTGAATTCGCTACTCCATGTTGTCCATTTTCTGTGATAGTACTGGATGTAATGGTAATATTAGGACGCGGCGTACCCGAACCGGCAGAAACATAAACACCGCGCCCGGAGTTACCACTAATTGTCGAGTTAATTAAACTGACGGTGCCATTCGCTAGCAGAGCATCATTCACTGCTCCCTCATCGGTGGCATAATTCCCGCTTATCGTACTGTTGGTAATGGTAACGGTCCCACCTGCCCTGATAGTCCTTCCAAGGGCTACATAATTATTACTGATAGAACTATTTTCTATACTCAGGTCACCTGCTACGTTCGAAATCGTCGAACCAATTGAGTCAGAGTGATTATTTTCAATACGACTATTCTGAACTAGCATTGAACCGCTGTTATATATACCACTACCATTACTTCCTCCTATATCATTGTCACTTATCTCTGAATCATATACAGACGCAGTCCCCGAAGCGGCATTGTAAATACCACCACCAACGTTTGCCGAATTACCACGTATTATTGAATCCCTGATCGTTAAAGTGGCAGTTAAACCACTGCTGTTACTGCCATTGATAACACCACCTCCTCTGCCTGCGATAGAATTATTTTCTATAATACAATTTTCAATTGTCAGTTCAGCTAGATTAAACACTCCCCCACCACTACGATTATCGAGGTTATGGTTGTCTTCAATACGGCAGTTGCGCAGTGTTACGATAGTCGAATTCCCAGAGATATTAATGCCTGCGCCATTACTGCCTGAGTTAATAAAACCATTGGCTACCGTGATCCCTGCAACAACAACCGTACCATTATTAATTTGCAGTACACGCCAACTATCCTCGCCGCTGATAATCAAATTATCCCGACCGGGCCCGCTAATAGTTATATCAGAGCTAATAGCGGGCAATTGGTCTGATAAAGCAACTGTGCCTATCACTCCGCTCGCAAACACGATCTCATCTGCACCACTACCTGCCACACAGTTATCTTCCGGTGCTTCATTATTTGCTGCCGTGATCGCCTCGCGCAGGGTGCAGTTACCATTGGTGTTATCAAGCACATCTTCCAGGGTATCGACAGTGATAGTAGCCGCCTGGCTGGTGATATTACCCAGGGCAAATAACAATGAAATAGCGAATGTTTTGATCGCGATGTTCATCATACACCGTGTTGTTTTGACTATGGCTTTAACATAGCGGAACCACTGTCACAGATAACTGACAGATTACTGAAACCGTATAAAAAAAACGCCCCGCCAGATTGGCGGGGCGATGTCTTCTTTTCGTTAATGCTCCTTTTATTGATAAGTCACAACCAGGGTTGGTGTGTAACCCGCTGTACCTTCCGCGCTAATAAACTCGAAGGCATCTAAGGAAGTTGCATAGGGGAAGGTATAGTCTTCTGATCCAAACACCAGTCCGTTGTTATCAAACGTTCCATCGGCCCAGCTTTGTACGATACTGGTGACGTCGACATCATATGTTTGACCCCCAAAGGCAGGCGGATTAAGCACCGTATGTGAAGCTAGATAATATTGGGTAGTTTGCAACCCGTTCCAGGTGATAGATGAAGGGAACCAGTTTGTGGCCATTGCCCGAATGTGCCAATTTTGAGGATAAAAACCTACACCCGCAATATCGACGGTCAGCCCCAGTCTCGCACTCTGGATGGTTCTACCAGTAAATGCAGAGGTATCAAACTTCACCAAGCTCTGAGAACAGACAAACTGCTGGCCGGTAAAGGTACCGTAATCCCAGTTACAACCAACGGCCAGGTTTCCTGACTGATATACGCTATTCGCTACTGCGTCGTCCAAACTTGAGATCAGGGTCAGGTTGTCATACTCCGGCGTTAAAGTAACAGTCTGTTGTGCTGCAATGGTCGTAAACCTGATGCCGTAGTTTTGTGACACACCGGCCGAATTATAGGCCCGAACATAATAGGCATAAACCGTACTTGGATTCAGACCGGTAATGTTGTAACTCGTCACATTAGCACCTACCTGGGCAATCACATCAAAACCACCGCCACCTTGGTATGCCACACAGCTCCTGCGTCCGGTGCTGGTTACTGAAGTCAGACCACTACAAGTACCAATTTCATAGCCGGTTTCATTGGTGGCATTGTCGGTCCAGGTCATAGTTGCACTCGTAGCGGTGATGTTTGATATCCCCTCACCACTGGGCGAGGCCGGTACAGTCGGTTGGTTACCAGCTGTAGTCGTGGCTGAAATCGTAGCCACGCCGGAATCACCGACCGCATTGAACGCTACTAATCGATAGTAGTAGGTTGTACTACTGGCAAGGCCTGTATCGGTATACATGATCGTGTTTACCGCTAATGAACCGGCAATGACAGTATAACCACTATTCGGTGAGGTGCTCCGTTCTAAACGGTAACCCGTTTCGGTGGTCACATCATCCCACAGCAAGGTAATACTCGAACTTGACTGCGCTAAAGAGTTAAACCCGGTCGGCGTGCTGGGCGGTGAAGTCGGACCAGAGGCCATGGTTGTCGCACTGTCTGTATTGGATGAGCTGGCCAGACCCGTTGCATTACTATAAGCGCTAACATAATAGTAATAAGTGGTATCGCTATTGAGACCGGTGTCAGTGAACAAATCCATATTGACACCGACAGAACCAACCTGCGAGTAACCGCCATTTTGGGTCAGACTACGATAAATGCTAAAACCATCTTCATCGTTTGAGTTATCCTGCCAGCTCAGTTGAATCGATGATTCCGAAACCGCACCCGCACTCAGATTAGTGGGTGCATCAGGCGCTGCCTGTGGTGGTGTGCCACAACCAGGTGCACCCGATCGGGTTCCTTCAAAATCGGTATAGCCCGAACAAACATAACCGCTACCATCCGTTGCGGTCCAGGTCCAATCGGCCCGGCCACTTAAGCTATTACAATCAGCAGCAATCGTTGCAGTCATTGGTTGTAGATTCGTTCTGCCTGGTGTCCCGTCCGGCGCTTCGTCGGCATAACTGCCACTCCAGCGTAAAGTGTTGCCCGTAATACTACCTGAAAAGACATTGCCATCTTCATCTGTCACCGTTACATCATTGCCATTCTGGGTCACCGTTAGATTAAAACTTTCTTCAGGTGCTGGTACGGCACAATTACTTGGTTTGATTGTTTCATCAATCATCCAGACCCCATCGACTTCGCCAATGGGGGTATCAGTGGGTGTCGGAGCACCACCACCCCCGCCGCCTCCACCACAGGCAGAGAGAATCGACAGGCTAAGCAACAATAGCCCGAAATATTTAATTAACGTTTTCATGATGCACCTCGTTCTCATTTGACTTTGAGGTAACCATATTCGAAATGCTGTCACAGATAGGTGACAGATTGAAGAACAAACAAGAGATTAAAAAAATATAAGAGGATATTAAGATAAATATAAAATAGTTCGCGGTGTGCGGACAATAATCGTCATATATCTTCTAGACTAATCCATGCTTAATAACTTGAAGACCAGGCTAAAGAGCTGTTCCATATTCCTGACCACGTGGCTTATTACAAACAGTAGAGTGAAGTGTTTGTATGAGTAGCGTGGCCGCGATAACATCATGTTGTCAAGACTTCGCGGCCACGGGCCACTCCTTCAATTTCAGACCATAGGCTAGAGGGCGTTCAAAATTCTGTGTCAGGATAATTTAAATATCCAGCACACTATTCAGGCGGCCTTCAAAATAAATGTCTAATTGAGACAATACTTGACTCCAATTTTGAATCGGCATGGTCCACTTTTCTGTCGCGTTCAATTTGCCAGCGTACAATAATTTTAACAAGCTATTTTCATTGGGGAAGGCCCCTTCGGTTTTGGTCAGTTTACGAAATTGCCGATGGATGGCTTCGACGGCATTGGTCGTATAAATAATTTTCCGTATCGCTTCAGGGTATTTAAAATAAGCGGATAAAAGCGCCCACTTGCCACACCAGGACTTGAGCACAATCGGGTAGGTATCGCCCCATTTTGCGTCCAGTTCATCGAGTGCGGTTTCGGCGGCATCGATTCTGCTGGCACGGTAAACCGGTTTTAAATCGGCCATAAAGGCTTTTTGATTTTTTGAAGCCACATACGTCATTGAGTTGCGAATTTGTTGAATGATGCAGAGTTGAATTTCGGTTTGTGGAAAAAGACTCGCGATGGCCTCAGGAAAGCCCGTCAACCCATCGATACAAGCAATGAGTATATCTCAACGCCTCGATTCTGCAGTTCCGTCAACAAGCTGAGCCAGTAACTGGCGCTTTCATTATCGGACAAATAGATGCTCAGGATTTCTTTTTGGCCTTCGACGTTAAGTCCTAAAAGGGTGTAAATGGCTTTGCTGATATAGCGACCGTCTTCTTTGATTTTATAGTGAATCGCATCCATCCAAACAATGGGATAATGACTCTCTAAAGGACGGTGTTGCCATTCTTTTAGCTCAGGTAGAAGTTGATCAGTAATGGCCGTTATCGCGCCAGTCGATACCTCTATTCCGTAGAGGTCATGGATATGATACTTCATATCACGATAACTCATGCCGTGACTGAACAGGGATAAGAGTTTGCGATCAATTTCGGGGGGCAGTTGAGTTTGATTCTTTTTGATCAGTTGTGGGCTCAAAGGTACCGGCGCGATCTCTTGGGGCGTTAAGCTCAAAACTCCCAGTGCCTGTTTTAATCGTTTTTGAGCCGTTGCCATTCTTTTGGTAGGGTTCATCAGTCGTGTCCAGGTGATGGTTTAATTCAGCAGTGATCGCCGCTTCGGTAAGTTGCTTTGTCAGAGGTATTAGAATGCCATCTTTGCCGGTCAGGTCTTTTCCGGATTGTAATTCTTTTAGTGCTTGTTCAAAATCAAATGATTGTGTCATCTGTTACTCCATTTCGTTTATACTTCTAGTTTAATGAAATGACACAGATTCATGAACACTCCCAAATGCTCCTTTGATCGCTCCCGAATCAAAATCAATAATTGTACGATTTCTCTCAATCGCGTCTAAAAGAACATCGCATTCCTGGAGATTTGCTAGTTCAGAAACAATGCGTATAGGCTCAATGTTATTCACTGGAAAGGGATTATAAATTTAATTATTGCTTAAAAGAAAAATAGCAGCAAAAACCGCTATTTATTCCCCTCATCCCAACCTTCGGCTTTTTGCTTCCTGCGTCGCCCTACCTCCTACATCCCTGTAGTCATCTCCCTGAGGGAGAAGGCGTTTCAGTCGGGAATATTCGTGGGGATTTCCAGTCTCTGACCCCTATTTATTTTCTAATCTTTAGAAGCAGATAGATCAGGGACTTCACCAGAATCATCTGAATCCTCAGAACCGCCACCTTCCACATCAAGATCGTCATCGACCTCAACTACATTATTATCAATTTTTTGTTTAAGCATGGTCAGCTCATTTTCAATATGCTTAACGCCCTCTTTCCTAGCACCACCGCCCGAATACATCTGAGTATATTCTTTAAGCATGTTTTCCATTGATATCATAGCTTCATCTAGATCTTTTTGTACCTTATCTCGTTCTGCGGTCACTTGCTTAACAGCAGCCCGAAGTTGTGCCTCAGCTTTTGGGTTACCACCGCGCTCAACAACTTCCACGGTCTCAGAAGAAGCAATAAGTTTCCGATAGGCACCCGCCATGTTTTCAACTTCCTTTTGTAAACTGCCTAAACTATCACGATCATGTCCCAGGAAAAGTTTTAAGGCGCGATTATAAATTTGCTTTTCACACGTCAACATTGATGATGCTGTTTTCTCAGCTATATCTTCATCCATCTCATGAACTTTTTTCAACACATCGGTTAATTTATCTTTACGGGTTCCCTCATTGCTTTTTAATTTTCCGACAAAAAGTTTTGCTAAGGAGTTATCTTTATTCTTTCTAACAATAAGAAAAATAACAGTGCCAACAGCAATAACAACAAGCACAACGCCTAATTGGGAGAAAATAACCAGCAAACCTGTAAAATATTCACTCATGTTGTTAACTCTTCAGCTACGGCATCCTGCGCCCGGGTTTGACGCTTTTTCCATTTCCGATAAGCAAACCAACCACCACCAATTACAAGCGCATTCACTCCGACCACCAGGCCGATTACGATTGCCCAATTAAATTCATCGGTTTCAGCATCTTCCTCTACTATTGCAGTATCACTTTTTTCATCTTTTTCAGTATCATCATCATCTGCATTGGCCTCTTTTTCAATATGAGGTTTCGATTTTTTATTGGCTTTGATTTTTAATGCTAATGATTGCGACTTATTCGTAACAGAAAGAATTTGTTCAAAATCCATTTTAATAGGTTCATCTGAATACCGTGTTCCAGCTAAAGTTAATTTAAATTTTTTATTAGTAAATTTATTCGGGATCTCGACTGACCAGGCCAGATCATCTGTTTGTTGAACCGGCATGCTTGACCCATCGGGTAACCCTACCTGCATCGATATTGAGTCCGGTCGAATCAATCCAACATGTGGAACAATATTGATAACAAAGGGCTTGTCATCAGCTTCTTGACTTATTTTAATATTCGCTGGGCTATCGTGTACTTTAAGTGAATGTCGAATGGCACGTTTAAAAGTAAGACTCCTGGCGCGAATGGCGACCTCATAATCTCCAGCAACTTCAAGTGCATCAAATTTGGCACTAAAGACACCATCACCTTTTATCACATCAGGGCTATTTCCATCATCAACTAATTTTATATTCGTAACTCGATCTTCATTATCAATACGTTTTAATTCAAAGTTAGTCTTTTCCAATAAATTTTTATTGGTAACGATTTTTCCCTCTTCTAATAATCTCGCACGAACGTCAAATTCATCCCCCAGCATAATTGAATTCGGCAGATTACTCACTTTCATTCGCAAGTTCGTTACGATCATCACACGATTATCAGGATCAACCTTTGCCTGTAACTTCCATTCTCCAGCCGTCGGACCTTTAACCGTAATTAAATCGTAGCCAGTATCATGATGCCAGTTTGCTATCTGCGGATGTTTTTTCTCAGACCATACCTGGCCGTCAGGTAAAGTCAGTTTTGTCGCCGGTGAATCCTTGGCAAGGAATATCAACACCGTAATATCGCTGACATGTTTATCAACCGTAAACTTATTTTCTTCAATGGGAAGGGTGTCAGGTTTAACCGACTTTTCAAATATCTTAAAAAAAACACGCTGTAATTCTTCGGCTTTATCAACCTGAACAAACGAACCCTTGGTTGAACCAGATAATGCATTCAGTAATTCTTCATCCGTATTTTTCGATAAGGCGATGGAATGGATGGTCGCATCGGCAGATTCAAGTTTCGGTAAAATATCATGTAATAATCGTCTTCTTGATTGTTCGTTGAGGCGTGAGTCTTTACTAATATCAACCACCCCGTCGGTCAATAAAATCAAATGTCGATCATAGCGGGGATCCGGCGTTTGCCAGTCAACGGTCGCTTGTTTCACTGCGTCTTCTATATTGGTGAACAAGCCACGCGAATGTATCTTGTTCGCTTCAAGCATTGCCTTTTGTTTCCATGTTTTATCCACGTTCCCTAACTTGACTTGCATGTTGATGTATCGGCCAAACGTCCAGATACCACTTTTAGTACTCTCAGGCATGAGCCCGACTAGCATTTTGACCGCTGGGCTACGTAGATTATTCGGATCATTTTTTTTCATGCTGCCAGAGACATCAATAAGGACGCGAACGTCACTCACCGTCTTGGCTTGAACAAGAAAAGAGGCGAAAAAACATAAAAGAAATAGCCACATACGAAGCTGAGCCCATGACCAAAAATCAAGGGTGATGGCTGATAATCCACTTATCTCAACATGGTGCGTCTTTTTCCACAATTTCATATAAATATTAGCGGAAAAAGTCGCAAAAGCATTAGCTTAGCCACGGTTGTGGAGATTATATGTGAGGTTTTAGGGCTAAATACCCTCTCTCGCCAGGCAGGGAACCACTTAACGGAGTTTAATTAGGCGATTAATATCGAAATGAGTGAAGCCATACTTAATAGAATCAGAGCAACAATAATGGTTAATGGCAGGTTCTGGAAGGTGAAGAATCGTTTCATTGGGTTTTCCTCTAAACTATATTAGCTAATTCTAATTTACTTGTCCTTATTCTGCAAGTGGTTATCTGTCTGTTTTGGCTCATCATCATCCATTAAAATTCGATGTGCAGGGCCATCTAAATCTTCAAACTGTCCACTGCGTACAGCCCACATAAATGCCCAAATCGCTACACCCAGCAAAACCAAGCCTAACGGTATCAATAAGTATAAAATATCCATCGGTCTTTAATCACCTTTACTTAAGCTCCCCTAGAGCTTTAGAACTACCCATGGCGCTACCCCTATTGCTACCCACGGCGTTACCCCTATTGCTACCCATGGGACTGGTTAATCGTAACGCATTTAACACCACAATCAGAGAGCTTGCAGACATGCCGATCGCCGCCATCCAGGGCGCTACCCACCCCATTGCAGCAAGTGGCAGCGCCACTAAATTATAGAGCAGTGCCCAGATCAAATTCTGACGTATTACCATGCGGGTGGCTTTACTCGTCTCAATACTCGAGACTATATGGGACAGATTATCGGATAACAGGATCATGTCCGCGCTGGCCTGAGCAATCTGCGTTCCCTGGCCCATGGCGATGGATACCTGCGCCTTCGACAAGACTGGTGCATCATTAATACCGTCACCTACCATCGCTATAATAGCACCTTGTTGTTGCAATGCAGACAGTTTATCGAGCTTATGATTCGGGGTAAAACCTGCAAAGGCTTGCGTCACACCGATCTGGCTCGCCACTTGATCAACATTGGCTTGCTGATCACCACTTAAGATAACCGTTTTTATTCCTAAATCGTGTAACTGTTGTATCGTTGTTTTCGCGCTCGCCCTGATTTTGTCTTCAAATGTAAATGCAGCCAGGAGTTGTTGCTGATCGGAAAGTATTACTCGATTGTCATTCAGTAAAACATCATCTAAATCAAACGATACTTTTTCTTTTATGTAGTTTGCATGACCGATGAAATATTGTTGATTATTGATAACTGCCTGCATACCCATCCCCGGTACGTTTTCGACGTCACTCACCTCCAACAGCTCATCTCCCTGATAACTGTGATGTAAACATTTACCTATCGGATGTTCAGAAAACTGTTCTATCGAACTGGCAATAAGTAAACTTTGCTGTTCGGGTAATCCAGTAAAACTCTGGATGTTCGATAAAACCAATTTCCCTTCCGTCAGAGTACCCGTTTTATCAAACACAACATGACTCACCTTCGCCAGAGTCTCTAATGCGTGCCCACGAGTGGTTAACATGCCTAACTTCGTTAGTTTCCCCATTGCTGCAGTGAGTGCAGTCGGTGTTGCCAAAGATAAAGCACAAGGACAGGTCACGACTAAAACTGAAATGACAATCCAGAACGCATTTTGAGGATCGACCCACCACCAGTATCCACCTACCGTCAAGGCAATGACTAGCAATGCAAACACAAAATAACCGGCCACCTTATCCGCAAGTACCGCCAATTTTGGTTTTTCGGTCTGTGCGCGTTCCAGCAACCTTTGTATTGAAGCAAGAATGGTATCCGTACCCAATGCTTCAACTTTCAATTTCAGACTACTTTCTATATTAACGCTACCCGCTACGACTTGATCACCTTCACGATAAACTACCGGCATACTTTCTCCCGTTAAAAGGGATTCATCAACACTTGAGCGACCTTGCACAACGATACTATCTGCAGGAATACTCTCACCGGGTTTTACCAGAATCAAATCGCCCGTTACTAACTCAGATACTGCGACAACTTGCTGCTGATCATCGTTAAACCGCGTTGCCATCGCAGGAATGAGCTTGACCAGCTCTTCTGCTGCTCTTCCTGCACGTTGGCGAGCCGTCATCTCTAAAAATCGACCGCTTAACAGGAAGAAGGTAAACATCGTCACCGAGTCAAAGTAGACTTCACCGGAGTTCGAGATGGTTGCCCATGCCGAAGCAGCATAAGCGGCACTTATTGCCAATGCCACCGGTACATCCATACCCAGGCCTCGCATTTTTAAATCGCGCATTGCAGCAACGAAAAATGGCCGCGCAGAATAAAGTAAAACGGGGGTGGTAATAAACAAACTCACCCAGCGTAGAAACCGCTCCAAGTTGCTATCCATACCCTCATAGTCACCCGCATATAAAGCAACGGCTAACATCATAACCTGCATCGCACCCAGACCAGCCACCGCAATACGGCGAATGGCTTGTGAGCGTTCCTTTTTAAAAACCTGTTCTTGTCGATTGGGATCGAGGGGGTGGGCCAAATAACCGATATCGCGAATGGCCTTTAGTATTTCACTTAATTTTACTTGTTGATCATCCCACTCAAGCTGTGCTCGGTGAGTAGAATAATTGACTTGAAAACGTATCACACCCGGTATCTTCTGCACATGATGTTCACTTAACCAAACACAGGCAGCGCAGACAATACCCTCTAAAATCAGCGAGGCTTGTTTGATATCCGCATCGGTGGCATGTACAAAATTCTTTTGAATTACGGGATTATCGTATAAGTCTAAATTCGCCAGCTCTTGCGGGATAAGTTGTGATGATTGTTTGCTTGGCTCTGTTCGATATTTATAGAAGTCTTCAAGTCCATTGTCGACAATCGCCTGGGCAACAGCCTGACAACCTGGACAGCACATAGGTCGTACTTTGCCTTCAATTTTAACCGCGTAATCGCTATCAGCCGGAACAGGCAAGTTGCAATGAAAACACGTTTGATCCTGCCCGGTCATTACCTGAGTTTCGTATTCGATTTTAAGGTCGTTTTCGATCGTATTTCGTACGACCCATTAGCATGTTGTATATTAACAATCACATCCCAGTTTCCAGGTTGAAGTAATTCCATTTTAACTGAATAGAAACCATTGGCCTGCTCAATTAGTTGATGCTCCTGATCGTATTTCAAATTAGCCGGATAAAGAAATTTCGCCGTAACTTTAGCATCTTTGAGAGGCTCACCGGTACTTTGAGTTATGTTTAACATAAAGGTATTTGATTTTTCAATCAGAGCAGCGTTTTTCCAGCCTAATTTAACCGTCCAGCCTAGTGATTCCTGTTTTAATCGTTGTTGCTGATAGGCATTAAACTGACTTTCCTTTTCACGAAAATCATGGCTGACTACTCCAGGAAAAACCGACTGTACCTCTGCCTTACTTTTCGGCTCGGGTAAAAACCATTTTGCCAAATCAGAGCTCATCCCGGTTTGAGCAAGATAAACAAACACCGAATTGGTAATTAATACAACCGCAAAAAAGGTAAATATTGCCTTTGGGCCCCAATGCATTTTTTTTGAATTATTTTTTTGGCTTGAAATAATCGTCGTTGCGTAGAGCGCCAATAAAAACAATGCTAAATGAATGGCATAGACATCCGCACCGGGCCAGTTAACTGCAGCGATAAAACTATAGACAGCGGCAATCGATAAAGCGAATACACCGGCAAGTACGTAACGGTTAATATTGGTCACTCGTAAGGTCACAATATATCCGATTATAATAATCGCAATTCCAACCGGTAGACTAATGAGAAGATTCAATGCTTTTCCTTTAATATTATCTAATTTGGCAAAAAGTGCTGTGCTGAAACGGTAATGCTTTCTTCATTGTCGATTGTTTTTAGCACAAAGCTAAACTCCTGATAATCGACACTCAGGCTTTTAGGGTTTATCGCCACACGAGCATTCAGGACGAAACTTTCCCCAGATGCAACATTAAACCGTTTTGCTGGCCTCACATCAAGTTGTGCTCCGGGTAATCCTGTTATCCCTATCTCAAGTTCGATTGCCGTTTGTTTTTTGTTAAAAACCTTAAGATCATATCGATTTTGAACCTGTCCATCTGATAGTTGAATATACAATGGCTGACGAACCTGTTTAACATGTAATTCAATTTGAGACTTATTTAACATGCTATATATCAGGGTAATACTCGTTACTAATATAATCGCTGCATACCCTAAGTTCTTGGGTTTCAGCCAGGCGGCGCCTTTTTGACCTTCAATATTTGACTCTGAGGTGTAACTTATTAAACCGCGAGGATATTTGACTGCGTCCATAACATTATTACAGGCATCAATACATAAGGCACACGTTATACATTGATACTGAATACCATCGCGAATATCGATTCCAACCGGACAGACCTGGACACAATATCCACAATCAATACAGTCACCAATCTCATTCTCAGTACGGTACTGCGCAGGCAGGTTTTGTTTATCCGGTTTTAAACGTCCATTATCACGTTCACCACGAATTGAATCATAAGCAACCACGACCGTATCTTTATCAAACATTGCACCTTGAAAACGGGCATAAGGACACATATAAGTACACACTTGCTCACGAGCTAAACCGGCCATCACCAGGGTCGTTGCAGTTAGAAACAAGGTTGTCGCATAGGCCGGGAAAGGAGCCTGACCAGTAAAAAAATCTATAATTAACTGGTTCGCTTCTCCCCAATATAAGGTAAAGGATAGCCCTGTCCAGAAACTGACTAAAACCCAAAGTATCCAGGTCGTGGCTATGAGAAAAATTTTACGTCCATTCCACTCTTGATTAGCAAGTTTGATACGTTTATTACGTTCCCCCTGAACCATCCTTTCTATTGCGATAAAGACATCCGTCCATAAGGTCTGAAAACAGAAATACCCACAAAAGACTCGACCTAAAATACCGGTTATATAAAAAAGTAAGAAAGCACCGATTATCAGGAAACCTGCTAACCAGAATATATCCTGCGCATAAACAGTTAGATCAAAAATATAAAACCGACGATTGACAATATCAAACAGAATAGTTTGACTCGGTCCCTGACCACGCTGCCAGGGTATCCATGGTAAAAGAAAATAAACACCATAAGCTAATATTAAAATGGCTGTCTTAAGGTTGCGGTAAAATCCTTTTACGGAACGAGGAAATACAGGGACACGTTTGTCTATGTACAATGCGGAGTCGGACATAAACTAAAACCTGTCACATAAAATTAACATTGTTCCATGAAAATAGAATAAATAGTTAACATCTAAGATACATTACTGTTTACTACCTAACTCATTAACATAAAACGTTAACATCTTTATCTCGAGATCTGAAAAACGATTTTCCCAGCCCGGCATTTCTCGGGCGATACCATTTTTAATAACCTGTTTTATTGAGTTGATCTTATCTTTATCTTTCATTTTTGCAGTGATACCGGCTACTGTCCAAATTTTATCAGTCAGATTTGCAGCACCTAATTGAATGTTTCCGATTCCTTTTTGAGTGTGGCAGGCTGCGCAATTGGTATTAAATATTTCCTTACCATTTTTCACACGTGCAAAATCGTTCTGCTTTGATGAATAATTAAGTACATAATAGGCAACATCATCAATCTGCTTTTCGTTTAACGTCTTAGAAAAAGATGGCATAACCCCCTTACGTCCCGAGCGTATGCTGGTTTCAATCTGTTTATAGTCACTGCCCCAAATCCAGTCATCATCCACCAGACTCGGATACATACTGATTAGACCAGCGCCACCAGGTTGATGACAGGCCGCACAATTATCCGCAAATAAAACCTTAGCAACCGAAATTGCATAGGCGCGCATGGCATCATCTTTTTTAATCTCATCAAAAGATAATTTAGAGTATTTCGCAAGTTGTACGGCCTGTTGTTCCCGCGCAGCCTGCATTTCCTTTTGATAAAGAGCACGAGTCGTCCAGTGTGTAACGACTACCTCACCTTCTTTGGTAGTGTACTCAACCGTATTCCCCATGCCTTTCGTATAACTGTCGCCCACCGGCCAGGCTGGGTATAAGAACCAATACACAATTGCAAATACCACGGTTATATAAAAACCCCATATCCACCAGGTCGGTAAAGGATTGTTAAATTCCTGTATATCCCCATCCCAGGCATGACCTGTGGTCTGTACGGTCTGGCTTTTCTTCTCTTTACTCATTAAAAATTCTCTTTAATTAACTGTCTTCGTCAAAGGGGATAAACTTATACTCTTCAAATCGCTTAGCTCTTTTCTTACCTATGAAAACATAAGCAATAATTCCAACGAAACAGGTAAAATACAAAACCAAAGCAAAGGGTTTTGTATTCTCCATATTGGTAAACCAGGTTAGCCATTCGAACATAATAATTACCTGAAGGTAGCAAAGTATCCATCATCAAATTGTTTAAAGTCGACCATCGTCCCAAGTACCTGCAAGTAAGCGACCATCGCATCCATTTCAGTAATTTCAGCTATATATCCATCGTAATTTTTAGATACCGCCTGCTCGATCAGATTTGCCTCAGCTTGAGTAATATCAAGTTGATTAGCCACTTCTTTACCAAAGTTCTTAATATTGAGTTCATATTCAGCCTGTGTTTCAGAATATGGAACACCAACCAATTTGAGTGCGCGCATTCGGTCGGCAATATCATTGAACTGTAATGGATTTTCCAGGAACCAGCCGTAATTAGGCATAATAGATTCTTTAACGGTAGAACGGGGATTCACTAAATGCTGCACATGCCATTCATTGGAGTATTTACCACCGACCCGTGCCAGATCAGGCCCTGTTCTTTTCGAGCCCCATTGGAAAGGATGATCATATTTAGACTCAGCAGCCAGGGAATAATGACCATAGCGTAATTTTTCATCCCGGAACGGGCGAATCATTTGTGAATGGCAGGTATAACAACCTTCACGTTGATAGAGATCGCGACCACGTAATTCCAATGGCGTATAAGGACGAACACTTTCAATCCCATCGACCTTCACTTCTTCAACGGTATCATCAATAAAATATAACGGGAGGATTTCAACCAATCCACCGATACTAATTACGATCAAGGTCAGTACAATTAATATGCCGGCGTGAGTTTCTATTGTTTCGTGTTTCATGTTTTAACTCTACCCCTGTACTTTCGCTAATTTTGCAGCCAGCTTTTCTTCTAAAGCTGCTTTTTCGATTCGCCCTTTGCGAATTGTCATAAAGACGTTATAGGCCATGACGATTATTCCTGCGACAAAGAACATTCCTCCGAATGCTCGAACGGCATAAGGGTGATATAAAAACTCAACGGTTTCTATAAATGTGTAAGCAAGATTTCCATACTCATCAAATGCACGCAGCATTAAGCCCTGGCCAATCCCGGCGACCCACATTGCACTGATATAAAGAACAATACCGACCGTGGCGAGCCAGAAATGCAGGAAGATTAACTTATCGCTGTACATCTTCGTTTCCCACAAGCGCGGGATTAGATGGTAAAACGATCCAAAGGTCACCATCGCAACCCAACCTAACGCACCGGAGTGAACGTGTCCGATTGTCCAGTCAGTGTAATGAGAAAGCGCATTCACACTCTTCAATGACATTAATGGTCCTTCGAATGTCGACATTCCATAAAATGAAAGTGCCACGATTAAAAAACGTATAACGGGATCACTACGTAACTTATCCCAGGCGCCCGACAACGTCATGATACCGTTGATCATGCCACCCCATGAGGGAAGTAATAATAAGATCGAAAACGTCGCCGCTAAAGTTGAAGTCCAGTCAGGTAACGCCGTCCAATGCAGGTGATGCGCCCCAACCCACATATACAAAAACACCAGGGCCCAGAAGTGAATGATAGAAAGACGGTAAGAGTAAACCGGGCGACCTGCTTGCTTGGGAACAAAATAATACATCATGCCTAAAAATGCTGCCGTTAAGAAAAAACCAACCGCATTATGTCCATACCACCATTGCGTCATCGCATCTTGTACGCCTGCATGCAGGCTATATGATTTCAAGCTAAAAAAGCTGATAGGGACTTCCATGTTGTTAAAAATATGTAAGATGGCGGTCGCCAGAATAAAGGCAACAAAGAACCAGTTGGCAACATAGATATGAGGTTGAGTACGTTTCGCTAAGGTAGAAACAAATAAAATAAAATACGTTACCCAGGTGACGGCAATCAAGATATCAATTGGCCAGACCATTTCCGCATATTCACGCGCTTGAGTAAAACCAGCCATATAGCTTACAGCTGCTAAGGTAATGGCGATCTGCCAGCCCCAAAAGGTCATATTGGCCATCACATCTGAAGTCAAACGAACCTGACAGGTACGCTGCACCACATAATAGGATGTTGCAAACAAGGCGCTGCCGCCAAAACCAAAAATCACCAGAGTTGTATGCACAGGACGCAGGCGACCAAATGTTATTGCCGGTATATCGAGGTTAAATGCAGGCCAGGTCAGTTCAAGTGCGATATACACCCCGGCGGTCATACCTAATACCCCCCAAATTATGGCCATCACGGTGAATTTGCGAATGATGTCGTAGTTGTAAGGTTGGGAGTTAGTTAGTGAGATGGAACTCATGCTCGGCTGGCCTCAAAATTTAGTTGGACTATCTATCGGCCACCTGGACCGTTAATTTAATTAGTAAATAAGAATATCCTTATATGATAAATTATATGGTATTTCTGGATCAACAGAAATTTACGAATACCCAGTAATTCATTATTTAATCTAATGAAAACAAGGGGTTAGAGAGAAAAATAGTTTAGTTTGAATAGGGGATATAGTGGTCGATAAGCAGGACGGCGAACAGCAGCATGAGGTAAAGTATTGAAAATCCAAAGGTTTTCATGGCAATGCCATCTTTAAGACTTTTCTGTAACTTTAAGACATAAAATAAAAATATGCCATCAAGGATAAGAGTAGCCAGCAGGTAGACGATACCGGTCATTCCAACGAGATAAGGAAAGATAGTCACTATTATAAGTATGATTGTATAGAGCAATACATGTAGCCGAGTAAAATCGATGCCATGGGTAACCGGCAACATGGGAATATCGACCTTTGCATATTCATCCCGGCGGTGAATGGCTAACGCCCAAAAATGAGGGGGCGTCCAGGCAAAAATAATCAGAAACAACCAAAGACTATTCGGATCAATAGTCCCTGTGATTGCCGTCCAGCCAAGCACAGGGGGCGCGGCCCCTGCAGCGCCACCAATAACAATATTCTGAGGCGTTGCCCGTTTCAGAAACATCGTATAAATAACCGCATAACCGATTAATGACAGAAAAGTTAAAACGGCGGTGAGGATATTGACCAGAAACACCAGGATCAACATGGCGATAATTCCAATCGCAAAAGCAAATATCAGTGCATGGCGATTAGATAAATTCCCTTGCGGTATGGGTCGTTGATTTGTGCGCTGCATATCGGCATCGACTTTTTGATCGACGATTTGATTAATTGCAGCAGCGGAAGCAGAGGCAAGCCCAATCCCCAGCGTGCCAAATAATACCGCACTAAACTCTGGTAAGCCCGGGACTGCTAACAGCATGCCAACAATCGCGGTAAATATGATAAGACCCACCACCTTAGGCTTGCACAGGTCGTAATAATCACGCCAGTCCGTTGACCAACCCATATTTGTCCGGCCTTCCCCAGGTTTGTCCTGGTGAATATTAGTCTGATTGTCTACTTGTTCGGACATAAGTGTAGTTTACCATTTATCTCAACTATTAGTTAAGCTGTTAACCTATTTGAGATGCCTTCAATAGCAGCTTCAAATCTTCCATAATGCCCAGTGAATCAAAGCCATCTTCATAAAACATCATATAATTTCCCAATGGATCAATCATATAGACACGTTTCATCTCTTCTATCCGGCTTTGCTCAGTACCTTTTAGTGTTTTTAATAACGATTTGGCACCATCACTATTCGCATATAAAATCTTCAACTTCGGATGAGCCTTCTTAAATTCGTCAGAAAACCAATCTACCTTGGTTTCAGAGGTGAGGATCAGATAATAATTAACACGTCGGCCTTCCGCCCCTTGCCCTATTCTCGCATTTCGCATTTTGACCAGATTCAGCTGACACGCATCATCACATTCCTTTTCGATCACATAAATATACGACCATTTACGACGTATGTCTTCGAGACCAAATTTGGTATCTTTCTGGGTGTTAACAGTAAATTTTGATAATGGTTGGGCGGGTGAAATAATCACACCGTGACTGACTCTACCCGATGGTATCATCCATTTATTTTTATAAACGATAAAGGCTAAGATTATTGGCGAGGCAAATACCGCAACCAGGATAATCAATGTCCAACGCGAACGTGTTTGTTGTTTCGGATCGATTTCATTCATTTGTTTGGCCTAATTCTTAATTCGCTTAGTATTCACAACGATATATATTATAAAGAGTAACCCTGCCAGGCTAAACCACTGTAATGCATAACTGATACTTTTTTCAGGTGGCGCATTAATAAAAACCCATTCTCTTTTTAGCTCATCTATTGGCTCTGGATCCTGTAAAAAGACAAACGGGGCAACTTTTCCAGGTATATCTTTATCCAAGGCCAGTGGATCCACCCACCTTACCAGGGCCGGCCAGTCATTTCCCAATCGATTTTTGCTGCCTAAACTCGCCACGTCTTTTGAATTTAGTTTAACCTGGCCGTTTAAGGTAACTTCAGTTTCAATAAACGGTACGACGGGTAGACGACTTCTCGATTCAGTTGCTTTAACCCAACCTCGATTAACAAGGATCAGCTCATCACTGCCTGCTATCATGAATGGTATAACAATCTGGTAACCAACTTGTCCTTGATAAACTTTATTATCAATATAGATTGGGTACTGATTTAGATATTTGCCTTTAATAACCAGCCTGCGATACTCGATTTCAGATAAGTCTTTTGGAATCGACGTTAAAACATTTTTGGGCAACGCCATTCTCTGATTTCGCTGGTCAAGTATTTGCTGCTTTTCTTCGGCTCTACTTAGCTGCCAAAAACCCAGGGCAATCAGGATCGGTAGCATCAGTATTGTTAATATTGAAGGTACCCATTTGGGCTTAAATTGATAGTGACCAATGCGCATCATTTATCCAGATCGTTTATACTCAGTCCTGTATCCATTTGGAGCTGGTTATGAAAATTGCTATTTTAGTACTGCTACTTCTGATTGTCATAAGTTTGTTTTTTGCATTATTTGCGTTTATCAAAGATAAAGGCCAGTCCAACCGTATGGTTAACGCTTTATCGGTTCGAGTTGGCCTCTCCGTAGCGCTCATTGTTTTTCTCATTGTTGGCCATCAATTAGGTTACCTTAAAACTAATATGAACCCTGCGATGGTTGATAAAATTGTAGAAGAAAAAATGGAACAGCAAAAACAGGAACAACAGAAAACAAATAAAAACCCAGAATAGAAAAAAGGCGCCGAACCCGGCGCCTTTTAGTTTCTTGCTTTTACCCTTGCCTCTTATACCCAGTAAACAAAGATAAACAAACCAACCCAGACAACATCTACAAAGTGCCAGTACCAGGCCGCTGCTTCAAATGCAAAGTGGTTTTTCTCGGTAAAATGACCTTTAAGCGTTCTAAACAACATAATGGTCAACATCGTTGCACCGATCGTTACATGCAATCCATGGAAGCCGGTCAGCATAAAGAAGGTTGAACCATAGCTACCACTCGTTAGTTTCAGATCTAAATCTCTATAGGCATGAATATATTCTTGTGCTTGCAAGCCAACAAATACAAAGCCGAGGATAACGGTAATAAGTAACCAGATGTTTAGTTTCGCACGATGACCTGCTTTTAACGCATGATGAGCAAAGGTAACGGTCACACTTGAGCTAAGTAACAAGATGGTGTTTATAAGCGGAAGACCCGTTGCCGGAATCACATCCTTTGGTGTTGGGAATACTTCAGGATCTGGATTAACTAAAGGATTACCGACTGAAGCCCAGCCACCTTCAAAGCCCTTCCAAAGCAATTCGTTTGTCATCGCATTATTACCTTCACCGGCTAACCAGGGAATAGATAATTGACGCACATAAAATAACGCGCCGAAGAATGCCGCGAAGAACATTACTTCAGAGAAGATGAACCACATCATTCCCATACGAAACGATGTATCAACTTGTGCATTATATTTACCGCTCTCGCTTTCACGTATAACGGTACCGAACCAACCAAACATCATAAAGGCAATGATGAACAAGCCGATGTACATTGGTATTAAGCTGCCAATTTGACCATCAACTGTTGTTGGTAATGCATTTGCAAAACCAAACATGGTTACAAACAAACCTACTGAACCGACTAAAGGCCAGTGACTCGGCTCGGGCAAATAATATTTTGAGTCTGACATGTTTACCCCTCTTCTCTCACTCTATTTTAAAGTTAGTTAATTTTATTCC
>CAMYOL010000064.1 GCA_947260005.1 uncultured Ectothiorhodospiraceae bacterium | reverse complement strand
GGATTGGGCGATTCCGCTGCAATAATACCCGGCTCGGTAATACCTAAATACTGCCCATCATGTATTCGTTGTTTCGCATGTCCGATGGTGGCCCCTTTCATCGGCCCCTTCATCGCACCCGGACCACAGCCGGTACAAATATCGAGACCACGCAAACCCATTTGATAACCGACAACTTTAGTATAGTCGTATTCCTCACGTGATATGGAATGCCCACCCCAACATATAACTAAGCGAGGGTCGATACCGGGGATAAAGATATTTGCATTACGAAGTATCTGAAATATGGCATTGGTAATACCATCCGATGTATTAAGATCAAAATGGGGGTTACCATGTATTTTATCACTGACATAAATAACATCGCGAAGAACAGCGAATAAATGTTCGCTAATACCGCGAATCATTTTCCCATCAACAAATGCACTGGCTGGGGCACCCTTTACTTCGAGTTTGATTCCACGTTCCTGTTGCACAACCCGAATATCAAAAGAGCTATAACGCTCCAATAATTCTTTTCCGTCATCAAGATTGCTACCACTATTTAATACGGCGAGGGAACAGTTTCTAAATAAGTTATACAAACCACCCTGGCTTGAATCGAGCAAGCGACTCACTTCAGACTGAGATAAAATCTCCATATGGCCATAGGGCGTGATTACTGCATCAACGACATCAAAATTCATGGGTTATTAACAAGCCTTTATGTATGTGAATGGTTTACTAAGTTAATTGTATATCAGCACCTACAAGTTGTCTTGTGAAGTAATTGTTAAAAAGGCGCTGCGCAAACGAAATCGATCATTTGGTCATTTCCAGGATGCATTAAACGAATCTGTTCCGCATGTAATTGTAAACGAGAGGCTTTTTTCAATACATCATCATTTGCATAGAGATTATCGCCTAGAATTGTGTGCCCCAACGCCATCATATGGACACGAAGCTGATGTGAACGGCCCGTTTTCGGTCTCAGTTCAATTCGAGTAGAATTATGTTCTCTATCGTGAGACAAAACGTTATAAAACGTTAGTGATGATTTACCAAGAATATAATCGACTTTTTGTTTTGGGCGGTTGGGCCAGTCCGTTAACAAAGGTAAATCAATGACACCCTGGGCAGGCTCAACTATGCCGTCTACCACGGCAATGTATTTTTTATATACGTCACGGCGTTCAAAGGCTTTATTCAGGTTTCGTTGCACTTCTTTGCCGCGAGCCATGATCATGATGCCGGAAGTCGACATGTCTAAACGATGTACAACAAGCGCGTCAGGAAATACAGCCTGGACCCGGGTCTGTAAGCTGTCAAAACGTTCCTCACCTCTACCGGGCACCGACAATAATTCGCCGGGTTTATTCAATACCAGCAACATTTCATCTTTATAAAGGAGCTCAAAGTCACCCATTAATTTAGTATACCCCCTGTATCAAATGACTGCTTAACACCATTATCGCCCTTACTCATATCAGAATGACATTAAAATATCGAAAAAAAAGGCCGGTAAACCGGCCTTTTATCGAAGTAAGAAAAAATTTACTATTTTTTCTTTTCTTCTCGTTCTTTCACTTCTTTAATCACATCTTCAGCCACATTTTTCGGACATGGCGCATAATGCGAGAATTCCATTGAGAACTGGCCACGACCTGAAGTCATGGTACGCAAGTCACCAATGTAACCAAACATTTCAGCCAGTGGGCATTCGGCTTTGATGCGAACACCGGTAGAACTGGCATCCTGGCCCTGGATCATGCCACGGCGACGGTTAAGATCACCGATTACATCACCAACATGATCTTCAGGTGTAAACACATCCACCTTCATAATCGGTTCCATCAGTTGCGCACCTGCTTTTGGCATAGACTGACGATAAGCAGCAGCTGCAGCAAGTTCATAGGCCACAGCGGATGAATCCACCGGGTGATAGTTACCATCGAATAAGGTCACTTTAAAATCTAAACATGGAAAACCGGCTAACACACCTTTTTCCATGCTTTTAACAAAACCTTTTTCAACCGCAGGCCAGAATTCACGAGGTACATTACCACCGGTTACTTTAGATTCAAATTCAAAACCTGAACCAGGCTCGCCGGGCTCAACAATGTAGTCGATTTTCGCAAATTGACCTGCACCACCCGATTGTTTCTTATGAGTATAGGTGTCTTCAATTTTCTGAGTGATCGTTTCACGATAGGCTACTTGTGGTGCACCGACATCAACTTCCACACCATGAGTACGTTTCATGATATCGATTTTAATATCTAAGTGTAATTCACCCATGCCTTTAAGAATGGTTTCACCACTGTCTTCATCGGTTTCAACACGGAAAGAAGGATCTTCTTTGACCATTTTGCCGATTGCGATACCCATTTTTTCAGCGGCACCTTTATCTTTCGGTGAAACCGCGATCGAGATAACCGGATCAGGAAATACCATCGGTTCCAGGGTAGCCGGGTTATCAGGATCACAAAGGGTATGGCCGGTTTGGACATTCTTCATACCAATGACAGCCACGATATCACCCGCTTCCGCACCTTCCAGTTCGATACGTTCGTCCGCATGCATTTCCACAATACGACCAATACGTTCCGTCTTACCGGTAAAGGTGTTCAACACACTACTACCTTTTGTAAGTTTCCCAGAATAGATCCGAATAAAAGTCAGGGCACCAAAGCGGTCATCCATAATCTTAAACGCCAGGGCACGTAAAGGACGATTCGGATCTACGATCGCAAATTCACCGGTTTCATTACCTTCTTCATCGGTCTCTGGTTGAGGTTTAACTTCAGTCGGGTTTGGCAAGAAATCCACCACCGCATCTAATACAGGTTGGATACCCTTGTTCTTAAATGCCGAGCCACAGTAAGTTGGGAAGAAATCCAGGGCAATGGTACCTTTGCGAATACAACGTTTGATGTCTTCCATAGAAGGCTCTTCACCTTCTAAATAGGCTTCCATTAAATCATCATCTTGCTCTACGGCCGTTTCAATCAGTTTTTCGCGCCATTCTTCTATCTTGTCCGCCATATCAGCAGGTGGTTCTTCAATCTTGAAGTTTTCAGGCTTACCAGTATCGTCCCAGATATGGGCTTTACGTGTTAACAGGTCAACGGCACCAACAAAATCGTCTTCGATGCCGATAGGTAATACCATCACAAGTGGATTCGCACCCAATACATTTTCAATTTGATCAACCACACGGTAGAAATCCGCGCCCATGCGATCCATTTTATTAATGAAAATAACACGTGCCACTTCCGAATCATTTGCATAACGCCAGTTGGTTTCAGACTGTGGTTCAACACCACCAGAACCACAGAATACACCGACGCCACCATCAAGTACTTTCAATGAACGATAGACTTCGATCGTGAAATCCACGTGTCCGGGTGTATCGATGATGTTCATGCGATGGTCATTCCAGACGCATGAGGTCGCGGCTGATTGAATGGTAATGCCCCGCTCGGCTTCCTGTTCCATGAAGTCGGTAGTGGCTTCGCCATCATGGACCTCACCGGTTTTATGGATCTTACCGGTCAGTTTTAAAATTCGTTCTGTAGTCGTGGTTTTGCCGGCATCCACGTGAGCGAAAATACCTATGTTTCTATATTTAGTTAAATCAGCCATGTTGTTACTCTATTATCTATCGTTAAACGGTTAGCCCATACGGCTAAAAGTGCTCCAATGGGCGGTCAATTTTGCGGTCAAAGACCACGACTATAGTGCTGGCGCTGAATTTAACCCAAGCACCAAAATCCGTCGAAAACGACGGCGGCGCATTATAGCCCAAAGCGACAACAAATGTGCATGACATTCATGAATTCAGACGAGATTAGCCTCGAAAATCATGATATTTGTGGTTAAAGCGTCGAAATCCTCACTAATTTACGTGTCACGGTACCCTGACGTTATAATGGGCTCATGCACAGCTGCCTTACATCTGCGGCCATACACCATATTCCCAATTCTTCAGGCGGAAAATCGGTCATATTGAGCCAAATGACATTGAAACAGTCCCTGTGTATATCGACCATGCTAACTTGCCAACAGATTGAGATGAAATAATGGATATCGACGCCCTACTCGCATTTGACCGTACGCATCTATGGCACCCGTACGCAAGCATGGATAACCCCAACCCGGTCTACCCGGTCGTGTCAGCAAACGGTGTTCGGCTGAAACTGGCCGACGGACGTGAGCTTATCGACGGCATGGCCTCGTGGTGGAGTGCAATTCACGGTTATAACCATCCCGTTTTAAACCAGGCACTTAAAACCCAAATCGACCAGGTTTCGCATGTGATGTTTGGGGGCTTGACCCACCCTGCCGCCGTTGAATTAGGCAAAAAACTGATTGAACTGACCCCGACGCCACTACAAACCCTGTTTTACTCAGATTCCGGGTCGGTGGCCGTAGAGGTTGCTATGAAGCTGGCACTGCAGTATTGGCAGGCAAATGGGGAATCTCAGCGAACCCAGTTTATGAGCCTGAGGGGTGGATATCACGGTGACACCTTAGGTGCCATGTCGATCTGTGATCCGATCACGGGTATGCATAGTCTATTTTCAAATGTGCTTAACCAGCAGGTTTTTGTAGAGAGGCCAGGCTGTCGGTTTGGCCAGCCATGTAATGATCAGGACATTGCGCCTTTTGCCGCGGCCCTTATTGAAAATAAAGATCAGCTCGCCGCCGTGATACTCGAGCCCATTGTACAGGGTGCAGGGGGAATGTGGTTTTATTCCGCCGATTACTTATATAAAGTAAGACAACTCTGCGACCAACATAATGTCTTATTAATCTTCGATGAGATCGCCACTGGCTTTGGCCGTACCGGACAGTTATTCGCCTGTGACCATGCCAATGTTGCCCCCGATATCATGTGCATTGGCAAAGCCCTGACCGGAGGCTATTTAAGTCTTGCCGCCACCCTGACAACTAAAAAGATCAGTGATGTCATTAGTGAGAATGAACCGGGAGTGTTTATGCATGGCCCAACCTTCATGGGCAATCCTCTGGCCTGCTCGGTTGCCCTGGCCAGCATAAATCTATTACTCGAATCTGACTGGCGACAAAACATTGCTGATATCGAAACAGGTCTTCGCACAGGTTTGTCTGGTTGTCAGGCCTTAGACCATGTGGCTGATGTGCGCGTGCTGGGTGCCATTGGCGTGATTGAACTAAAACAAGCAGTCGACATGAAATCCATCACCGAACAATTTGTCCAGTCGGGCATCTGGGTGCGCCCTTTTGGTAAACTAGTCTACCTGATGCCACCGTATATTATCAATCAAGATGACCTGTCTGTATTAACCTCAACCGTGACCAGCATCATAAGCAATCCAGAGTAACAATATTATATCTTTACCAGCTAAACACTATGTCGAGTAAAAATCTCGTTGTTAAAGCTTTACTCATTACTGATGTAAAACCAGATTAAATGATCAAAATCGAAACTACTACATCATGTAAGTTACCAGCACGCTAACTAATTCTATTCAAATCTGACAATAATTGGGTACTTATCCATCGATTGTGTAAACAATTGTCAAAATAATAATTAGATATAAAATTTATATGGAAATAGTAGAAGAATGAATAATACTTAACATTCAAAATGTAAACAAAAATAATGAAGGGATGTCACTATGAATGTGCAAAAACTGCGCGGCACCGCTAAAACACTTCAAATAATATCCGGCTTAATTTTACTAACAATACCAACCCTAAAAAGTCTGGCTGAAGAAACATTTATTTTCACAGCTCCACCAAGGGAAAGTATTGAGAAAGGCATTCACACCTATGCACCAATTGCGTCTTACTTAAGCGATGTTTTAGGTAAGACAATTAAATATGAACATCCAGGGAATTGGTTAACCTATTCGGCTGAAATGCGAAAAGATAAGTACGATATGGTCTTTGATGGTCCCCATTTCGTGAGTTGGCGAATCAGTAAAATCAAGCACACTCCGGTCGTTAAAATCCCTGGTGGATTTATTTTTAAATTTGTTGCCTACCGGGACAATAAGTATATAAGTAAAGTTGATGATCTGGTTGGCAAGCGGGTATGCGGCCATGCCCCGCCGAATCAGGGTACATTGCGATTATACAATCAGTTTAAAAACCCAATGCGACTGCCTATTTTGGTCCCGGAAAAAGGTTGGCGAAATATCTATAGCGCGATGATGAAGGGAAAATGTGATGCCGCTATTTTACCTGAAAAAATTTACAAAAAAGTCGACCCTAAAAAAGAAAACAGTAAAGTCCTGTTTTCGTCCAACCCAGTCCCAGGCCAGGCCATCACCGTTGGTCAAAAATTTAATCATCAGGATGTGATAAAAATTCGCAAAGCTCTTTTGAGCAAAGAGGGTCAACAGGCGACTAAAAATTTACGCAAACGTTTTGCCTCACCCACATTAAAGGCTGCGAACAAAAAAGAATATGAAGGGGTGTCGCAATTACTAGCGGAATCTTACGGTTTTGGTGAACGGCAGTTTTAATTATATTTCTGATATAACATGATCTTCGAGCTGTTCCGGGTGAATAAATTCTTCCGAAACGGCATAATCACGGATAGACAAGCCGTTAGTGTGAGCGGCTCGCCTATCTTTTGATATTAATGGATGCCATACCGGTATAGATCTATGTTCATACAAACAGCGATAAGCACACGTTTCAGGTAAAAGCTTAAACAACTCAGGTTTATCGACCGAAAGCAATAAGCAAGCTGAGACCTTTTCCGCTCTATGCTCATAATCCTGACAACGGCATGATTCTATATCCAGTAGTTTACAGGCCACGTTGGTTGAATATACCTTTTCTGTATCATCATCAGTCAATTTGACCAAACAACATTGCCCGCAACCATCACACAGTGACTCCCATTCCTGATGGTTAAGCTGTTCTAAGGATTTTGATACCCAGAAGGGTTCGCTATCTTCGCCATTCATCTGATTTACGCCTTAATAAATAATTAACTACCTGAGGTAAAAGTAACAGGCCCAGGCCGAATTGTGATATGTAGACCATAATTTAATATAGAACGATTAATTAAATCTGCACAAAAAAACCGAAGGCATATCACTACACCTTCGGTTTATTGGATGCCTCGACTAAAAAATTAGAGACCTAATTTTCCTTTAATTGCTTCGATAACGGCATCACTGGAAGTGGCTTCAACCGATAGTAGAGAACCTTCCTTTTCATAAAAACCAACGAGTGGTGCGGTCATTTCATTATAAACTTCCAAACGATTGCTTATCGCTTCTTCTGTTTCATCTTCACGCTGCACAACATTACCACCACATTTATCACACTTGCCTTCTTCTTTTGGTGGGTTTGATTTAACGTTATAAATTTCGCCACAACCTTCGCAAGTACGACGCGTAGTCAAGCGATCTAAAATCACTTCGCGTGGCACCTCGATACTAACAACCGCATCCAGTTTTTCGCCCATATCGGCAAGCAGTACTTTCAACGCCTCGGCCTGAGGAATCGTGCGAGGAAATCCATCTAGAAGATAGCCATTCTTACAATCATCTTCTTTTAGGCGCTCTCCCATGATACCCATGATTAAATCATCAGATACCAAATCGCCCGCTTTCATTGCAGCTTTTGCTTGTTTACCTAGCTCAGTACCGGCAGCCACGGCGGCCCGTAAAATATCACCGGTTGAAATTTGAACGGAACCGTCCATTTTCGTTAATAATTTAGCGACTGTACCCTTGCCCGCGCCTGGTGCGCCTAATAAAATAAGTTTCATTTAATGTATTCCCTATCAAGATTTAATGTCCCAGCAAAAAAATTGCTGATTAGAATTTTTCAGCGCGCATTGTGCACTTAGTACGAGAATTAAGCAATTAAAACCATTTTTGGGCACAAAGATATTACTAATAGAGATACATTAGATAACAATTATCTAAAAGCTGTCTGAAGAATCATTCAAAACGCTGACGTCTTTTGCCAGTATGTCAGCTGGCGGCATCTGTAGGAAAAACCCCTTTGAGGACAACGCATCGAGTACATCTACACTTTTAACTCTGGCCAGTTTTCGTTGCGGCGTGAGTTCCAGTTCCATAACTCTTTCCAAACGTCCTGTTAACTGGTTGAGTTGTTCCGGTAATTTATCTAATGCCTGCTGCTCGTCATCCTGAAACGGGATATAGAGATACATTTCCTGCTTTTTGAGACACCGATATATTATGCATTTCATAGTACTATCCGACGAATAACTTAATTTTTTTGTATGATGATAAGAATATTATATTGAATAAAGCTATTGAATTATTACAAAACTTTTGAATATCGAGCGGCATGACGTTTAAGGTATGCATCAAAGACCATACATATGTTACGAATAAACAAACTCCCTTTTGCCGTCACATTGATGACGTCATTTTTAATTTCAACAAGCCCATCGTCCTGCATTTTAGTTAAATCAAGCAATGCAGCATCAAAATATTCGGAAAAAGAAATATTGTATTTTTTTTCGGTTTCCTTTAGGTCCAGTTTAAAATTACAAATTAATTCGGTAATCACATGCCGACGCAACTTGTCATCTTCATTAAGAGTCACGCCACGAAAAATGGCAAGTTCATCATTATCTAAACTGGCGCTATAATCATCCAGACCACGTAAATTTTGGCTGTAACTGTCATTTATCATTCCGATTGATGTCACGCCCATTCCTATCAAATCACAATCCGCGTTTGTAGAATATCCCTGGAAATTTCTATATAAATTGTGCTCGCGTTGAGCCCTGGCCAGTTCATCATCAGGTTTCGCAAAATGATCCATACCTATATATACATAGCCAGCGCCAGTTAAAGTATTAATACTGTTCTCAAGAATACCTAACTTTACTCTGGCTGAAGGTAACTCATCCGCATTGATTTGTTTTTGTGTTTTAAACATCTCAGGGAGATGCGCATAATTAAATACAGAAAGTCGATCAGGGTTTAACTCTAATACCGTTTCTAATGTCCGGGCAAAGCTCTCTTCAGTTTGTAGAGGTAATCCATAAATCAAATCGATACTGGCAGAATGAAAACCGCTATCACGTGCTGCATTTATCACTTCTGCGGTTTGCTCGACAGATTGAATACGATTCACTGCTTTTTGAACTCCAGGATTAACATCCTGGACACCAAGGCTAATACGGTTAAAACCAAGTTCGCGCAACAGGTTTATTGTTTTCGTATCGGCTTCACGCGGATCAATTTCGATTGAGTACTCACCCGTATCATCATCGTATAGATTGAAGTGCTCCCGGGTCATTTTCATTAATTCACGCATCTGATCATGATTAATAAATGTTGGAGTACCGCCACCCCAATGTAGTTGATTTACTTTTCTAGAATTGTCAAATAGTTCTGATTGCATTTTGATCTCTTTATAAAGACGATCAAGGTACGGCTGCGCACGTTTCCGATTTTTGGTCACAACCTTATTACAAGCACAGTAATAACAAATCGTATCGCAAAAAGGCAGATGAAAATAAAGCGATAACGCACGTCCTGACTGATTACTCAGTGCGGCCTGATTTTGGTAATCTTCTAAAGAAAAGTCATCACTAAACTGAACGGCCGTGGGATACGACGTATAGCGTGGCCCGGCAAGGTCATATTTTTCAATTAATTTATGGTCAAATTCCAGATTTGGCATAATAGGCTACAAGCTGATAGTGTGTTTATGAGTATACATCGTCGTATGCAAATTTACCCTGATTTAATCCGCTAATCTATACAGGTTCTCATATTTTACCGCTAATTGAAGGATTCCTAAACCTGGTCAAATTCTGGTACTATTCTCATTTTTAAAAATACGCATAGGTCAAAATGGTATGTTAATTGTTGTTTCTCCTGCTAAAACTCTGGATTTCGAAACACCGGCTAAAACTAAAGTATTCACGCTCCCCGACTATCTGAATGATTCCCAGGAGCTTATAAATCGTCTTCGCCGTTTTTCTTCTTTGGATATTTCCGAACTCATGAAAGTGAGCACTAAAATAGCCGAATTAAATTTTGATCGATACGAAGCCTGGACAAAACGATTTACTGAAAAGAATGCCAAACAGGCTGCGCTCGCATTTAAAGGCGATGTCTATACCGGGCTTGATGCCGAATCATTCAATGCAAATGACTTTAAATTTGCCCAAAAACATTTTCGAATATTATCGGGGTTGTATGGACTATTACGCCCCCTTGACTTAATGAAAGCCTACCGGCTTGAAATGGGCACGAAACTCAAAACGGATCGTGGCAATAATTTGTATGAATTCTGGGGCTCTACCATCACCGACGGTTTAAATTCTCAACTTAAGAAAACCAAATCACATCATCTGATCAATCTCGCCTCAAATGAATATTTCAAATCAGTAAAGGCTAAAGAGTTAAACGCTGAAATAGTCACACCTGAATTTAAAGAGTTCAAAAATGGTGATTACAAAATGATTGGAATCTTCGCCAAAAAAGCCCGAGGTATGCTAAGCCGTTATATTATTAAACATCGATTATCCGATGTGAATGATATTAAATCGTTTAAAGAAGATGGGTATTCATTAAATAAAAAACTCTCCTCTGAAAATAAAATGGTATTCACTCGAAAAAATAAGTAATATTTTCAGTGTCAACAGTGACAACGAACTCTCTGTCACGCTGTTTTTACATTACTTTTTCTATAAACGGTACAAGAACTACACCGAAGAAACTGCTGCTTGTTTTTGCTCTTTCATCATAAGCCAGATAATACTAATCAGAATGATTACTAATAATGGTATCACACCGATATTGACTATCTGCCAGCCGAAATGATGCTGTAACGATCCCGCTGATAACGATGCAATCGTTACCATCGTAAATATACTAAAATCATTCATAGCTTGTGTTTTACTTCGTTCTTCAGGGTGATAGGTTTCTGTCAACAATGTCGTACCACCAATAAATAAGAAATTCCAACTAATACCCAGTAACGTTAAAGCAAACCAGTAATGGCTGACACTATGACCAAGCAAGTTAATCGCAACGCATGCCAATCCCATTAAGCCACCAATAAACATAATCTTATCGACTCCAAAACGTTTTATCAGGCTACCGGTGAAAAATGAAGGGGCGAACATACCTAATACATGCCATTGAATAACGAATGAGGTATCAGAGAAGCTATGAGCATGATGGTTCATGGCTAGCGGAGTGGCCGTCATCACAAATGACATGACACCATAACCCAGCATCGAACAAACCAACGCGACGATAAATTTAGGTTGTTTCGCAATATCAATTAATGGTCTAACCTGATTTTTTTGCCCACCTTCAAACGTATCTTCCTGAGATGGTAATTTTAAAAAGCTTAAGGCCACAAAAGCTAAAATATATATCACAATAACGGACATAAAACTTCCAGCGAAAGGCATTCCGCTTATGGACTCTCGTGTTAGATTAGCCAGGTTCGGACCAACAACTGCAGCCACCACTCCCCCTATCATTACATAGGAAATCGCACGACTTTTATGTGCTTGATCCACTGAATCGGCGGCTGCAAAACGAAAATAATTACCAAAACCATTAAAAATGCCTATAAATATGCTTGAGACAACAAACAACCAGAAACTTGACTGTAAAATGGCTACGGTTGCCACCACGCCTCCGGTGACACCAAACAAAGTTGATAACATAAAAGCTGGTTTGCGACCGATACGTTTCATCAACATAGCAGCGGGTATACTAGTGAACATAACGGCAATGAAAATTACTGCTACAGGAATGGTCGACAACGACTTATCATCTGCTAACGCATAGCCAACTAATGCTGAAGCAGTCAAAATAAGGCTCATACTACTCATCATCATAGCCTGACTAAACGCTAACAATGGGACATTTCTATAAAATGAAGAGATTTTCATTTACACCTTAACTATTTATAAATTAGGTTGTACAACCGACAGTATTTGATTTCTATTGACTTACTTAGTTCCGCGCTATGGAATTAAATTTGAATCATATTATTAGTGATGAAATTTCCATAATCTAAGCAGAAGAAAAGATACGTTGCCACCAACGTTTTCGCGACTGGGTTAAAAATGTATTCTCATCTAAGGGTTCGGGTTTAATTAAAGTTAATATCCAGCCTGGAACAGGTGGATTATCACTAAAACCACAAACGACACCAAGATTATTGGGATCATAAATTTTTATAAATTCTGGATCCTGTTTATTATCCACATAAACAACACCGCAATAGTCTTCTTTATGTTCCTGTCTTAATAATTCATTTATTTCTTCAATAAAAATTGTTACTGCTTCTGCTGACCCTGGCTGTTCTGGTACTGGCTCTCCGATAGCATAGATATACCAGCCAACCCCGGCCTTGTTCTTCAATATCTTCCAAAACTCGTCTAACTGAGGCCATTTTAGTACCCCGGTAAAACTTCCCCGATAACGACTATAAAATTTAGATGCTTCAAGTTCAGATTTCGTTTTCATATTTGTAAATTAGGTACCATACTATTACCGTCCTCAATACTCAGAATGTATCATGCCTTATATTGTTAATTTCTGCATTTTACTGTGCCTGCTAGTTATCATAGGACATAACAATGCCAGTTAATTTTATCTGTCATTATGTATACACTCGTCGGGTATAGGTAATGACAAATTACGGTTATCAATCCGTTGATTTTATCGTACTTTTATAAAATTACTTCTAATTGCTCTCTAGTAAACAGGTTTAATTCACTAACTAATACCTTGCAATAAGGCTGTATGCTCTTCAAGCGATTCATATAAGAACGTCATTAAGGTTCTAATGCGAGTTGTACTACGAAGATCTGGATGAGTTAACAACCATAGTTCAAGCTCCGTTTCTTGTGCAGGAATTAAAATACGTTTCAGTTTTTTATCGCTATCACCTAAGAAACAAGGTAACGGAGCGACACCTAGTCCACTTTTACATGCATTGAAAATACTCATAATACTATTACTGCTAAAGGCTCGTTTTGTTTGTGGGTTAGCAATTTTTTTCCAGAATGACGCTGAAAACCAGTTCCGACTATCATCATTTAATAACCAGTCATAATCTTCAAATTCAGCATCCTTATGTTTAGTTAAATAATTCTGGGTGGTATAAAGTCCAAATCGAAATAATGATATACGCCGACCAATGCTGGTTTCAGGTGGTTTGTTCGTTACCCGTAAAGCCAGATCAGCCTCGCGACGAGATAAGGCAAGGTCACTGCCGCTCACAATCAGGTCAATATGGATGTCCGGATGTGATTGACAGAAACTGGCCAATAATGGTGCCAATAAGGTTTGCGATAGCCCTTCAGGTGCGGTTAATCGAATCGTCCCTTGCAGGCGTGAATCTTTACCAATCAGCTCGCGCGCTAAACCATGCATTTCATCATCGATCTTCTCTGCAGAACGCACCGCGGTTTCACCCGCTTCAGTTTTGATATACCCATGTGGCAAGCGCTCGAAAAATCGAACGCCTAACTTTTTCTCGATAGCATTAATCTGTCGGAATACGGTGCTATGACTCTGGCTCAGCAATTTTGCGGCACCCGATAAAGTACCTGCTCGACCAATCGCTAATATAATATTTAATTCATTCCATTGAAGATCGACATTCATCTTTTCGGTCATGGTTTAAACCCAATCGTGATTCAACTGATCTCTTCAGGGTATAGATTTATTGCATTTTTGCAATGATTTTTATCTATATTTCTTTTTCCATTGCAATAATGAACAGTCTTATTTCGATGAATCTGAGTATTGATGCGAAAGATAAAACAAAAAAATGAATTTTTACCTGGAAAATGCAGAAGATGACTTTAGGATTTTCCGGGAGAAAATTGGTACAGAAGGAATATTAAAAATGCGCTACAGGAATGGGGGGATTAAGCACAACACCTCCGAGTCATAATAGAGTATAAGATTTCTACTTCCACATCTTCCTGATATGATTTTTTTCACGTTTAATCTTTTCCCCCGTCAAACTCTCCCATAAAAATAATCCCGCCATTTGTTCGACTTTTGCCGTCGAAACCTGAAATTTATCCAGGGTTTTGTTCGATTTCGCATTCGGTATAATAAAAGACCACATATGAAGTGCCCCCCTATTATTTTCTGTTAAAATCGATTTAAAATAACTATGTGGTATTGGTAGAGTAACGCCTCCTTTTTTCTCAGAGCCGATAGTGACAACGGGTTTGTTGAAATCAAATATTGGGCCACAAATAACATAAGTCTCGAGTATTTTTTTGTTTGAATCCAGCTCACGGACTCGTTGTTCAAGTGTTTTCCATATTCTTCGGTTAAAATCTGGCTGTTGTGGTGACATGTTAGAAAGTAAAAATGTTTCACTATTCTGAATTTCAGTTTCTTGTTGGTTAGCGCTGGCAACAAGATGGCCACGATCAAAACCTGAATTCAAATAATCAGCAAGATCAGCACGAAATAATTCTGGTACCCTATAATCAGGTCGAAAATTATCCGCTCTATCAAGATTTGAGTTATCTGGATCAATAATTTCTAATGCCCATTTGGCTTGTCGGAAATAATAGGAATATCCGATAACATAATGGCGATTAAACATCACATGATCAGCTGCAGGCATACCATACCTGACTTCACGCTTCACGCTCGACACATCCGACATAATATTCCCTATAAACGTTTAATAATCTCAACTCGACGATTTAAAGCTCGCCCTTCCTCATTAGCATTATTTCCAACTGGGGCATACGGACCCGCTCCAAAGGCCGTTAGTCGTTTTGTATCAATCTTATACTTCTTACCTAACTCTTGCACGACTGCCTGAGCGCGTTTGTTTGACAGGCTTATATTATGTTCAGGTGCACCGGAATCATCAGTATGTCCTACGATATAAACCTTTATTGTACTATTTTTAGTCAGAACATCGGCTAATACTTTAATAGAATTCCTGGACTGATCAAGCAAAGTCGCCTTATCGACTTCAAACTGGATTCCGTACAAAGCGACTTTACCTTCAGACTCAAGCTTTTGTTGTAAATTCTTTTCGTCAACTTCAACTAAATCTGTTTCCATTTCTTTAACTTCAACTACATCAAGACCAATTGTGATACGCCTCCCCTGGGCACCCGTATATAATACAAGATAGACATCCTGGCCATTTATTTTTTTATATGCGGTCATCATCCGTTGTGATTCTAGCTTACCCCACACCTGTCTTTTCACAAAAAATGCTTGCCATTTACTTACTTGACCACAGGCGTCTTTCTTACATGAAAACATGATCTTGAAGCCAGATTTTTTAAATGCACTCTCAAAATTTCGGAATATTTTCAGGGTAGATGTGGTCGGTTTCATTGCATAACCGAATCGGGTGATTTTTCCTTCCAGTTCTTTCTTTTTTTTGAACTCCGGATTCGATCCGCCTTTTTTAATTGGTGCACTCAGCGGTAATACATATTCATCAAAATCCTTTGCTTCATAGGCAATTATGTGTGTATTCGGGTAGCGACTGACTATGGGATGATCCTTGCTGCCTTTAACATCTCTTGCCGCAAATGATTCCAGGCTAAATATAGATAGACAAAGTATTAGAATTAAGCGATTTCCTTGCATAATTTTTCCTTGTTGTAATAAATTAAGTATCAAATTTTGAACAAAGTATATAACACATTCAGGTTAGCTACTAATCTCGAATTGGCAAATTTGTTACAAGTTACACAAAATACTATAGAGATTCTAGCTAAGAAGTATCTCTTCGCTAAAATTCAAGATCATAAGAATATTAAAATATCCAAATTTACCGACGACAAAGTATCTGTTACCAACCGCTTACCTTACAGGCAGGCCCCGATTTTGAGGAAAGTACATCATCAATATCCGGATGATTTTGCATGCGAGTTAGAATTTCAGAGAATATTTCATCTGGTGTATTACTCGCCATGATTAGATCAACAAAACCGTTTTCATCCACTCGATAACTGGCAAATTCACTCCCAAAATCATAATCAAACAATATATTCGCCACCGCTAAATCGGCGCTGGATTGTTTATCTTCCTCAGCCCAAAGAGTATGCGGTATTGTACACATTAAAGAGAATGTCATAAAAAAGACAACTAACTTAAACATAATGCCCCACCTTATCCGGAAATGCGTTGAATATTTTTTATAGTATAGCTTTATGTGACTAAGTCACTTTCTAAAGCATTCAAAGATATAGTAGATTATCACAGTAACTTATTCGTTTACTTCTTAAATCTTAAATAAAAATAACAGGAATCAATAATATGGAAATCAAACTATCAACATGTTACACAAATGCATTTAATAAAACTGTTTTATTCATCGCTCTTTCATTAGCTAGCATTAATATTGTCCTGGCTTGTAGCTATGATGATGCTATTGAAAGTGAAGGTACTCTTTTTGTTAGTAACGCTGGAAGCAATGATTCTGCCTGCGGATTTAGCAAGGCCACCGCTTGTGCAAGCATTAATACAGCCATAAAGCATGCAGCTGATCATGGATTATTAACCAATACTACCATTCACGTTGCGCCTGGCACTTACGATGAAAGTGTTGCGATTACACAGACTTTTGATGGAATTACAATTCAGGGTAGCGGCCAGTCAGGAGCCTGCCGATCACAGGTGACGGCACAAAATAACACCGGCTTTAATGCGCCAGCCGGAGTACCGGTCAGTTACGGGTTTCTTATTATTCACGCAAGTCATGCAACTGTCAGCGGTTTTGCAATAAAATTTACCAACACCGTCCCTGGTGATGAGCTGGAGCGTGAAATTGGCGTCTTTTTAGCACGTCCGGCTAAAAACGCAACCATTCATGCCAACACCTTTATCCGCGCAACGAATGACGAACGCCTGTCTGGCCCTGGTTCTCGCGGCATATTCACTATTCAAGGTGGCGGTCATAATATTCACCACAACCAAATCGCATGTGAGGGAGACGGCGCATTTGAAGATGGCATTCATATCCCTGATCATGATGTAAACATACACCATAATGAAATCTGTAACGCCAACCGAATCGGTATTGTTACTATCCAGGAAACTGGAACCAGCAATTCGGATGATAACAAAATCACCCATAATACCGTTAGTTCAGCACCTACTGGCATCGAAATACAGGGTGACGATAATAAAGTAAACCAGAATACGATTGGCTTAAATGTCGATACTGGTATTGTTGTGTGCGGAACAGGATGTGGTTGCCATTATGTGCCAAGTAATCCGGCTAATTCAGGAGATCAAATTGCTGAAAATACAATGATCAAGCTTTCAGAACAAACCACTATTTCCGACTGTGGTCTTAATACGGTAATTAACTAAAAAAAATCAGGACTCTGTGGCTCATCAATCAAGATGAGCCACATGTTTTTATCAAGCTAAAAGCTATTCTGATAAAAAATTATTCTTTTATGCTAAATATTACCCGGTACAATTTTTTCTACCGGGATCATACTTTATTATTGCCGGGCATTTTATCACGATACTTCTCTGGTAGTTTATCCAAAATCTTCGAAGTCAAAGAGCTCTTTTCGATAACATTATCGATGGCGACAGACACCGTTTCTTTAGCCACTGAGGTAGCTACATCCTTACCACCCGCTTTGAGAACATTCATCACCCGATCCACATCCTGACGTTCACTGCTCGATAAATTTGAATCATTTTTAATCTTATCAAGCTGTGCATATGCTTTGGATGTAACACCATTATAAGTATCCGCGGTTACATCCCCTAGCCCGGTTAACCATGCTTGATTGGTCGCTTTACCTAATGCACGAATTTCGTCAGCAACAAAAAGAATATTACCTTCCTGTAAAGCAAGCGCGCTCCCGGCAACATGCACAAGCGCAATTCCATTATTATATCGGTTACCCAATCCATGTGTTTTAACCAGTGCTTTCGCCTCAACTGATTTTGACTTTCCTAAATAAGGCCAACCTTGCCCATACATAGCTAAGGCCTGTATCGTCAATGCGGCATATCGGTCTCTCGGGTCATCAGCCTGAGCCAAGGCATAATCCGCTTCGGCTAAGGCAAATTTTGGCTGCGATGAAGCAACCCAAATGAGACCCAGCAATGAATGCACCTGTGTATTTGCTACTTGAGCCTTATTGTCTTTGGCCAGATGTTTATCATATTCCTCAACAACGGGTTTCAACGCATTTATTGACACTTCTTGATAGGCCTTATAGATAGCCCCCGATTTCACATCATGATATTTTTCTGCCTCAGTCACTGGGCTCGTCGCACAGGCTGTCAAGAAAGTAATAAATGTGAGAATTATGGATTTTTGCAGGTGGATTTTCATCTGTATCCCTTCTAATTCATGTAGTCAATATTTTAATAAATTAGGACGCTTTCGTTATTCATGCACCACATAGCTTAATAGTTCCACGATTTGCTCAGGTGTTTGGCATACTGCATTCGCCGCCCGGTCTACTTCTTTTAGCGCATGTGTTAATTCAGGATCATGCATAATGATTAAAGACTTGCCTAAGGCTGTTGCATATCCGGCATCAAAGGCTGCATTCCACTGACGATATTTATCACCAAATCGCACCACAACAATATCAGCTTGTTTAATAAGGCTCTGGGTACGAATCGCATTTATCCCGGCACCTTTGTTGTCATGCCAATATTTATTTTCTTCTTTACCGAGAATATCAACACCACAATCATCACTTTTAGCGTGATCTGTCACTGGCGTGGAGAATGAAACTTTTAAATTTTCTGATTTACTACCCGCTACAATACGTTCGCGCCAATCCGTGTGTATCTCTCCTGACAAATAAACCTGCCATTGTTTGCTCATTATATTTAACTCCTAAATCAACTAACTCGTGACACTCACTGTTACAAAAACCTTGCTTGAAATCAAAATAGATCTTCAATAAACCAGGCCGCAAAAGCATGTCGTCCATTTAGTCCGGCTTTTTTATAGATAGAGGATGCCTGTTGACGTACTGTTTTTTCAAGAGTGTCACGAATGGCGGAAACCTCCTTTAAGCTTAGGCCTTTTAACAATAACCATCCTACTTCCTTTTCACTCGCCGTCATGTTCCAGTCTGTAAATTGGCGCGCGATCACTTCACTAAGTTGTTTACGTGCACCCTGGACATAATCGCTCACCCCATTTTGATTCATATCATGTTGCTCAAGTTCTTGTTTTAGTTTCTCTATCTCGACAGATTGTAAATTCTGCTCGTAAAGTATCCAGATAATAAGCGCAGCGGATAATAAGAGGATAAATGTTTCTTTTAGAATATGTGAATCAGTCGCACCGTGCGCCAGGTCGGTATAAAGATCGAGCCCGCTGGCAATGACGACAAACATGAGGACGCTTATGATTACAAATTCTTTGCTGAATCGCTTCGGCATCTTGATACATCCCTTTATTTTCAATATGTTATTTATGGGACATATGTCTACCTTCAACCAATATGAGGCATTTGCCCAATGAAAGATTATTCATCAGCCCATATGATAACAGCATATCAACGTGATTTTGAGTGTAGATTATGAGCAATAAAATATATGTCTGGGATCCATTGGTTCGATTTTTTCATTGGACACTGGTATTAGCCTTCACTGTCGCCTATATAACGGGGGATGAAGAAAATAGCCTACATGTCTATTCCGGTTACTACATCCTGGGCCTGATTCCGATAAGGGTGATCTGGGGCATTATAGGCACACGCTACGCACGTTTTAGTAATTTTATATATTCGCCATCAGCTGTTGTGGATTACTTGAAAGGTTTCGTTTTCATGGGTAGTGGTAAAAAATACATTGGCCATAATCCCGCGGGTAGTTGGATGGTTTTCGCGATGTTGATTAGTTTGCTATTAACAGGGCTGAGCGGATTAAAAGTATATGGCCTAGAAGGATACGGTCCTCTGGCGCAGAGTCCCGCTATTCAACCACAACACAAGCAGACAATGGTGTACAAGGTATCTTCTTCTGAAAGGGATGATGATAATTACGAAGAACATCATGATGATGACGATCGTGAGGAAGATAATGATGAAGAAGAGTTATGGGAAGAAATCCATGAATTCTTTGCTAACTTTACGCTCTTCCTGGTTTTTCTCCATATCGGTGGTGTACTCGCGTCCAGTATAAAACAACAGCAAAACCTGGCTAAGTCAATGTGGACGGGGTATAAAAATAAAACATCACAAGACGAAAACTAGGATTTCAGTTGATCATCATCATCCTGTTCTTGCTCCATCTCAGCTCGATGCTTCCAGAAATCAGGATTTGGTTTAGGATAATGAATAGTACGTTCTTCGTTACTATCAAATACGGTTGTGCGCATCGCATCAAAGAAAAATCTTGAGTCGTGAACATATTTACTCTTAATGATGTCATCGAAGGCAGTACCATGATCATTTTCCTGATAAAAGGCTTCTACCTCAGGCGTAATTTCTACCATTTTTGGTCTTGGATAGGCACTTAAAGGGGCTAATGGAACATTCGCATCCAGCATGAACTGATGCATAGCTCGCAATGGAATACGAGATAAATCATTGAGCTTTTCAGGAATGGCCGAGATACGAAGTCGATTATTGCCACGACGCTTAATTATTCGCTCAGCCCGCGCTTCCTGGTGAGTATAACCTCCCCCCACATCTGAGTGTGCACCAGGAAAAGAAGCTTCGACCATCTTATGTTCATCCAATACTTCATTTGCTGAAGACTTAATAGACTCCAAATCAAACATAGAACGTTTCTCATGCTCAGCGACAAAATGTACAGCCTTGCCGATAATTTTTGGATCCACATCAAAATCAAAACCAGGATCAATACTGTTACCTGGCACACCAAATGACGCGACCGTATCAAAAAGACCCATGAATCTTATTTCTATATCATCAAACGGTTCCCCGGTACGTTCATCAATGAGTCCTTCATATTTTATACAATTAACAAAGTGACGTGCCTGTGATGCACCCCGACTAAAGCCACACACATCAATCACTTTTGGGGAAAGATCACGAACTTTGTCAGTATTAAAATAATCCTGCACATCTGCCAACATAATTTCAATTCGCTCAAGTCCACCAATACCCGAGAAACCACCAACAATAAATTCACCTAATTCCGAACCAACACCACGGATATAAAATGCATGGTTGTTAATAAAATTATTTGAATTGCTTTTGTCGTACAATTCAAAGAGTTTGGCCACGTTTGTCTCACAGCCTTTATCAATATCGTTATCGCGGCAATTTCCTGTGCCATCAAAAAAAACACCGACTTGTGTACCCTTGGCCATAATCAAGAACCCCTATATTAATTATTAGTTTACGATACGATTTGTCTATTCTTCTTATTATATTAGCTTAAAGTCTCTTAATTTTTATACAAACAAACGCCGTTGTTAGACCCGAAATTAATCCGGATACTCTGAAAATGTCGGGAGTCCGTCACTGTTACATGACCAGCCTGCACGCGACTCCCAAAATATTCGGGCTTCCGGTTTGATATTAATCTCAGAATCTAACGAACCAGCAGGAATAATCATCATGCCGATCTCGGGTACATCACGAGGCATTACGCTACCGCATTCTGAGCAAAAATGAGTATAGAAACGTTCCGCATCAGGAACCTTATATCTTTTTAATAATTTTTCGCCTGAAAGCCAAAGAAAGTTATTTTCTTTAACCATTATATTAGATGCATGAGCGGCCCCAGTCGCCTTTCGACAACGTTGGCAATGACAATGATAAAAACGTTTCGCATCTCCAGTCAGCTCATATTTAATAGAACCGCAAAGACAACTACCCTTAAATTGTTCAATTCCCATAATGATACTCCTTACAAATCGATCACTTATTACCAGCATAGTATATTTACTTAGCCAATACATTTTCTTTCTACCAATCAGTCAATCTATCAGGGCTAACCTAAGTATTAAATATATAGTATGACCATTAATAAAATGATAATAGTTAGTACATTACGTCATTGTTAAAACGGCTTTATCAGGTATAATCAGTTAATATAATAAACAATATAAAAGAACTGTGTAAGTCGTAACAGACACAATTACATATTTCTTCATAAGTGGTCATAGTCAATGAAAAATAATTTTGGACTCAGGGAAGCCAATACTTAGAAAGGATTAAAGTAATGCGAAATAACATCCATATAGGGAAATATCTATTTTTTTTGCTAAGCTTACTGCTTAATACAAGCAACATATCTGCCGCTGAACTTAAAGCCCTCGTTATCGAGTCAGTCAATGATCAAAGTCAGACAATAATACCCGGCATAAAAGCCCAGTATGATTTATGTGTCCAGATTAAAGAAATACAACAAAAAACCAAACGTGAATATCCTCAGATCTGGCCAAGTATGAAAAAGAGCCTCAAGCCGGGTTACAACGTCGATGCAAAACCAGCAAACGAACCCGACTGGCAAGGACTCGGTGTTGGAATAACAACGCATAAAGAGTATTTTCATGGGAACCACTATGCTAAATATAAACAACTGAAAAAATACACAATATCGGAAGATGGGTATTGCGCGCTAACGATTGAAAAATCGGAATCCAGAGAGATCGATAATGGCAAGCATCGATACCTTATAAACATGAAAGGCTATATAACCAATGCTGGCTCGGTATCCGGTTCTTCTACCAGCCCTCCATATAAAAAGATAAAAGTGAGTCGCTATGTCAGCCCGGTCATCACCCGCATTGAAAATGATCGAGAGATTAACCAGCTTGTTAATGACCAACCTGAAGTAATACGCTATCTAAATACATTACTCGATAGTGGCGCGAACCATATAAGTGGTACGAGCCCAGGGATTTCCCGTGACACCGTTGATATCTTACGTAAATCTTTTGGTATCGAAGAAGATAAAGGTGATCCCAATGTTCAAATTCCCCGTGCGGGTGATGAGAATTTTGTATTGGGGTATATTTGTGACATTGTCAGCAGTACCAGTTTTAAGACACGACAATGGTACTACAAGCGGATGCATCACTATCCTTCAATTATGAAACGCCCGATTATCCTCAGGAGCGAGGTTACCCTTGGAAAACGAGTGGCCATAAAGGAGGCGACACGCTTTCAATTCCTTGATCGCCTGGACGATAAGATATTTATTCCTCCTCAGGAAAAATAAACGATTTTAGACTGATAGTAGATAATTACTGTTTGTTTTGTTCAATTATTTCTTTATTAGTACGTCAATTAAATTATTCCGCAGGATACAGTTCCCGCACAACCCATCGAGTAAATTCAGTTCGTGTACAACTATCCGAGTTGTTAATACCCTGGCCTTCAACAACTCGATAGATTACCATATCTTTATTCGGATCATCTGATTGATGTTCATCAATAATACGACGAACAGACCATTCGGCACCATGTTTACTATTCGTATAATAATGTCCCAGTAAAATCTGGCTGGCGTCAAAAGAAGGTGATTGTGCATGTTCAAGCGCCAGGGCAAAGATATTCTGTAGATCATCTGCACTAAGATCGACAACGACATCAAGATCTGACAAGGCTCTCTCGATATTTTGCTTATCAATATAACGAAACGATTTGTCGTGTTTATCCGATGGCTTATCCGTAAATCGCATCATACTAATTGGGTACCGTCGCCACGGAAAAAAACTATTAAATACCACGGCAACAACTAATATTATAATTGTATTTACGAACACGGGCGTCAACATATAAGTAAAGCCCAATTCGTGTATTTGAGCCGAACCGATAACGGCAGCCAGAGCCGTCGCGCCACCGGGCGGGTGGATACATCGTAATATGTGCATGGCGCCTATCGCCAGACCAACGGCCAAGCCAGCAGATAAAAATAGCCTATCCGGAAACAACTGATAGCAGGCAACGCCAACACCGGCAGATATCATCTGGCCACCAAACAATGCCCAGGGTTGGGACAATCTTCCATGTGGTACCGCAAAAACTAACACCGCAGATGCCCCCATTGAGGGCACAATGAGTGCGGCACCCCCAGCACCAGTGAAATGAAAGCTAATCCAGGCAATGAAGAATATGCCGACAAAGCCACCGAGCGTTGATACCAACATTTCCGCACGGCTAACTGCACCATCGTAGCCAATTGCTTTTGATACTGTTTGGAAATTAAATTTGTTCATAATATTCAAGCAAGCACAAGAAACCTCTTATGAAATATTGGCCTTAAAAATCTATATTGATGATCCCAATCAGAATACTATCCACTAAGTTATTGTAATTATTAATTATTATCTAATCTAACCAATATCCGTGCAGTTTGACTGACGGTATAATTTCCAAGCTAACCGATTAAGGAAAAAATTGGTTAAAATTTTTACAATTTGTAACAGGATATTAGATACCCTATTTTTGATAAGTGTTATAAACTTAAGCACTACAGAGATGTTCTCTCGACCAGGGCGGTCATTTTACATTAACAGCAGGAGATGACCCAATGACGACCCTAACGGTCCTGGATAATAATCATCACGCGCGCATAGACCTGGAACCTGGCACGGTTTTCATCGGCCGTGCAGGCGACAATGATGTCAAGTTTAAAGATAAGCTCATCAGCGCCCACCATGCAAAAATCGTCACCTGCTTTGAGGCCTCATACATCGAAGATCTATCGAGCACGAATGGTACATTCATCAATGGCAAACGGGTCAAAATGCACACCCTGCACCCTGGCGATGAAATTACGGTCGGTCACCGAAAAATGGTTGTGAATGGTTAAGCCGCACCGAGAAATCGCTTACGCATACAGCCCATACTTTCAAACTAAACATAAGTCGCTTTTAAATTTTCTAAAAATTAACGTAGACAGGCCCTGCCAGAGCCTTCGCTAAATTAATTCCTAAATGTTAAATGATTATTGAGAGTGCATTTTAAGAATTCGATCATAAGTGCCATCTTTACGCATTTCATCAATAGCTTTATCAAATGCCTGAACAATTTCTTTGTGTTTTGGGTTATGCCTGCTTACCGCAATATACAGACCATTTTTAGAAACTGGCTTCGGTAAAAACACCAGTTTTTCTTTATTGAGCCCAATGTTATGTTTAATTTCATACTCAAGCACACGTTTATCATCCAGGGTCAATTCAAGTTCCCCATTGATTACTCGCGTTATATTTTGTAACACATGTATGCCGGGCGAACGTAGTAATCCCCGTGCTCTATCGAATTGTTCTCCATAGGCATAACCATTTAGAACGCCAACGGTTCTGCCTTCGAGATCGGCAATGGTCGAAAATTGAAAACTGGAGTCAACTCGTTTGAGTAACATTATTTCGTTATAAAGATATGGCTTACTGAAGATAAACGATTTTTCCCGTGCTTTACTATACCAGGCAGCTGCAATTACATCGTAAACACCAATATCTGCCCCTTCCAATGTACGGGTCCAGGCCTGGATGGTAACCGAGGGATTGTGCCCGGACCGTTTCAAAGCCCGGTTGACAATATCCATCGCCAATCCCTGATTAGGTAATTCTTTTCCGACGTAAGGAACCCATTCGCTGGTCGCGACCTGAAGCTCGTCAGCCAAGGCAACTGAAGTAAAGTGAGTCAACTGGATTATAAAAACCAAGCGGATTAATTTGTGCATTTACAATTTCCTCTAAGAACAACTTTATATTTATTATGAGTAAAAATGCGTTATTTCTTTTTAAGTATATATTAATGGCCATTAACCGTCATGAAGTAAATTTCTGTAGCGTTATACTTACATCATCTGACCAGACCGACAACGACCACTCTTTGGATGATCGATTTTACTTAAACAATATAGCTATTAATCAATGACTTAGAGTGATTAATAATTGCTTATTAGTCTTATTTTCATTTAAGCCCTGCTCGAATATACCGATATATGGATAGTATAAATGGAGATGTGTGCTATGAATTTTCGAGTTAGTGTGTTGGTACTGTCCATATTATTATTTCCAACCACAGGATACAGTGATCAAAATAAAATTGTCGTCAGCGGCATAGCTGGCGCTGTCAATTCTGATATTAGTTTACAAGTTTTAAAAGAAGCTTATAAAGAAATTGGATATCAAATTGAATATCAGCCTTTACCCGGTGCTCGAGCATTACATACTTCTAACAGTGGTCAGGTGGATGGAGAATTATTTCGTATCGCAAACGTTGAAAAAAAATATAAAAATCTCATTCCAGTACCGACACCGATAAACGTTCTACAGGCCATTGTATTTTCAAAAAATAAGAATGTAGATGTTAATGGCTGGAAGAGTCTGAAACCTTACAAGATTGGAGTTCAAATAGGAATTAAATTTGTCGAAAGGGGTACCAGGGGATTTAATGTTTCTGCAGTTGAAACAAATGAACAAGTTTTTAAAATGCTCAACTCCGGGCGAGTCAATATCGCCGTGGTTGCCTACACCAATGGTGTAAAAACTATTAACAAGCTAAAACTCACAGATGTGAAGACCTTAAAACCGCCTGTACAAGAATATCTACTCTATCACTATTTGCACAAACGTCATAAAAATCTCATTCCCAGCTTAGATTCTGTTTTACAGAATATGAAAAAATCAGGGCGCATAGAACAAATAAGGAGAGAGATCATTAACAAATTATAATGTTAATGATTAAGTAACCTTAACCATGTTTCATAAAGTCCGTTTTCATGATTCTATTGCCACCGAGCTTGTAAAGGTCATCTTTGGTCTGTATTTGGCTGTCACAATAGTCATCACGGGTATGCAAATGTATTCTGAATATCAACACACAGAAAATGAGATATTACAGGATATTCGGGATCTCGAAGCAACATTTAATTCCAGTATTGCTAACTCAGTATGGACATTTAACGATGAAGCACTACAGTCAATTTTGGATGGCATCACTCAAAACCCACATGTGGTAGGTATTAAACTATCGATAGAAGGCAATATTAAATCAACGGGAGTGACATCCAAAGAAGTGAACAATACGCTCATTGGACACCAGTTCTATATTAGTCATCCTGAACTAAATAAATCCGGTAAAAATCTGGCTATCGGTACCATTTACACCAGCTCAGAGATTATTTTTGATCAAGTTAAATATGGCTTTTTATTAATTATCATCGGTGCCATTCTAAAAACCCTGGCTCTCTGGTTTATATTTATTTATTTTATTTATCGAATTTTAGGTAAACCAATTACAAAACTGGCTGATGCAACAAATGACATAGATATGGATAATCTAAAACCTGTTGAAATAGAGATTGAAACGAAAGGTGAGAACGAACTTAAAATTCTTGTAAACGCTTATAATGAAATGATCATTAAAATATTACGAGCTAAGGAGGGTATGATCGCAGTAAACCAAAACCTGGAAGAACTTGTAAATGCAAGAACCAACGAATTAGAGAAAGAAATCAATAAAAAAGAACATGCCCAATATGAAGCCGAACAGGCTAATAAAGCAAAATCACTCTTTTTAGCCAATATGAGTCACGAAATTCGTACTCCACTCAACGGTATTATTGGCTCAGCCACCCTTCTGGAGAAAACTGATTTAAATAAAGAACAACAAGGACATGTTGATACCCTTTTATTTAGCGGAAAAAATTTAATCACTATCGTCAACGATATCCTAGATTTCTCCAAAATAGAATCGGGTAAAGTTTTGCTCGAAGAGGTTAATATTAATATCCGAGCCTGCATAAACCAGGTATTAAACCCTTTACAACAGCAGGCCAGCAATAAAAAGGTTACCTTGACTTGCGAGATCAACGATAGCGTTCCTGAATTTATATTTTCTGATATAACCCGCCTTAATCAGGTAATTACTAATCTGGTCATTAATGCTATTAAATTTTCTGAAAATGGCGAAGTCAGGGTCACCGTTAACCTTCAAGCAGATACACAGCCTCCCATGCTCGCCTTTAATGTTAAAGATACCGGGATCGGTATTAAAAAAGATCATATTGATAAATTGTTCAGCGCCTTTACCCAGGCTGATGAATCGACGACACGAAAATACGGCGGTACGGGTCTCGGTCTAACTATATGTAATAAACTGGTAAGCATCATGGGCGGCGAAATTTCTGTAGACAGCGAGGTTGGGGTGGGTAGTACATTTTCATTCACCATTCCCTTTAAAGTCGGCACTTCTGAAAATGTATCTAAACAAAGCAATTCAAACCAGGCACAACTAACCGTAAATCCAGAGAAGCTCGATGAACTTAAAATATTAATTGTTGAAGACAATCCCATAAATCAAAATATCGCCGTAAATATTTTGTCACACCTTGGATTTAACTCCGATGTTGCAGATAATGGCCAACAAGCTGTCGATACTTTGAAAGAAAATACCTATGACATAATATTTATGGACATGCAAATGCCTGTCATGGATGGTGTAGAAGCCACTAAACATATTATTAAAAACGTAGAACCTGCACATCGACCAATAATTATCGCCCTTACGGCTAATGTGCTTTCCGACGATATCAATCTCTGTATTGATGCGGGAATGAGTGATGTTATTACAAAGCCCATTGAGTTAAACAAAATGATAAACATGCTAAACAAATGGGCCGCATAAGCATTAATCTTATCGCGTTAGAATATTTAACTAACTCCCAACCCAGACCTTGCGAATTCTACCCAGAACACGAATCAACAACATTAGCAACCAATACCAAAATCATCTTCATAATTAGCGTAATAGTTATAGGTAAACTTAGCACTTTCATGTCCTTGTTCAGCTGCCTTCTCTAACCAATAAGTTGCATCATCTGTTTTATCTTCATTGGAAAACAACATACCTAAAACATATTGGGCCTGTGCATTTCCATGTTTCGCGGCCAGCTCTAACATATTTAAGTTATTCTTAGATAGGCCTTTATGTATATATGCTTGCCAATCTGATTTTACCCACCAACCCCAATCAGTCTTCGGCTTCTGATAAAAAATATTATTGATCGATTGCTTATCAATACTCGCAATAACAATATGTCGTTTCGTATCAGCTAACACTTCTGTGGCGACTTGAGTACTCAGAGCAACACCAATCATTGTCGCAATTATTGAACGTTTTTTTATTTTCATTTTTTAACCTTTAATAGTTTTATATTTTAAATATATTTATTACTTATTGTGCTTGTTTAAACAAACGGTATTAAATTTATTTCCAATTGAAGTTTTTTCAGAAACCGGGGTATACCAACAACGTTGCTTTTCATCATATGGTGTTAGCAATATATCAAGTACGATTGAAACGTCACTTTCCGTGCTAAGAGAGTGGATATCCCCATTAGCTGGCGTCATTAATGAGTAACCATTAGTACCAATATTTTTTTCGTCGACTACTGATAGTTCAGAAAAACTCAATTGGTTCATTCCATTAACATTATGGCGCAGGTATTCTGTAATATTTAACTGCCCTTCCAATACCAGTAATACTCCATTCGCACCTGGATGATCATGTATTGGGATTGGCTTGTTTTTATAAACATATATAAGACCAATACGAATATTTTCTTCATTAATAAATGGCCGCCAACCCCATTGTGGCCAGCTACGGTCATCTATTGACGATGCAGGTTTAGTCAGCTCACACGAAATCCAGCTCAATAATTTTTTGCGAAGTTGATCAAATCGCTGCAATGAATCAACTTTAGCCATTGAGTTCATAGTCAGGTCGTGGATAGCATTATCCAGACACACTTCGTATCCATCGACACAATTGTCAATGCTAGTTTCATTTTCGATAAGATTTTGAACGGGTAGAGTTTGCAATGACCTGGATCCTGTTATTAAGGTACAAAAAATCTCCTTAATAAAGGCGGTAATCGAAACCAATGGAGCAAGCAGAAGAAACAAATGCATGCAGATATTCGCAAGCAATATTTGTTTGCCTTCTGGCAGTACCGCCATCATTGAGTCCGTATTTTGACCCTTTAGACCGGTAACTTTGCGTCCTGGCTTTTCAGCCGAGTTTGCCTTTATTCAGAAGATACAACATTGAATAACTTACCAAAAAGTACTTTTCAGTTAAATTCGGAATGCCATTCTAACGATAACCGAAATGTAATGCCCGTCCCGAAAATGAGACCTGCGTCACAGATAACCTTATCGGTAATATGGCTTATAACTTTAGCAATTTCTAATATTAAATAATTGATATATGGTATCAATTATAACATATTGATTATATTAGATAATACAACCAGAAATCTTATCCTCTGCGAGATTGGAATCCTTCAAATAAAGCCGTATAAGGCCTTATCAGCCCCATCAATACGATTACCTGCTACCACCACCGTTATCATGCAAATAATTCGCTTAACATCACTCTACTGCGCTTACAGTCTGATGATTTCCCAGGTTCCAGTTCCTGATTTAGGCATCAAGAACCTTGTTAACAGTCAGTTACTGGAATGCTTTAGTCTTTTAGACTACTCAATTCATTCAGGTTTGATACCCTGCCGTACGATGAAATCGATGACGTAATGCTTTATATACTTCCATTACCAGCAACACGGTTAAAGCTAAACCTAGTAACTTCAACCATTGTTCAAATGATACGGGCTGGATTCCAAGCACATGATTTAATCCAGGAACATACATCGCCACTATGTGAATTAATTGTGCCAATAAGGTACCGATCAAGAGAAGTCGATTGCGGAAAAATTTTTGCCTGAAAACTGAAACCGTCTCCGAACGACTGTTAAATACTTGCACATTTTCAAACAAAACCATTAATAACAGCGTCCCATTTCGTGCCTCGTCCAGCGAAAAACCGTTTAACAGTAGCCATTGAAAGACTAAAAAGGCCGTTATGCCTATCACCAAAGCGGAGATAAAGACACGTTCCAACATTAACCGATTAAATATTGGCTCGTCCGGTGACCTTGGTGGAACTTTTAATTCATTACCTTCTGCGCCTTCAAATGCGAGGGCAATATCCTGGATGCCATTCGTTACTAAATTCAACCAGAGCAACTGAACGGCTAACAAAGGTAGAGGCAATCCCGTTGCTAAAGCCAAAATAAATAATACTAACTCCGCCGCTCCCGTCGAAATAAGCAAAAAGATGACTTTACGAACATTTGCATAAGCAATCCGACCTTCTTCAATCCCGGCAACGATAGAGGCAAAATTATCATCGGTAATAACCAGGTCAGCCGTCTCTCGCGCCAGATCCGTACCACTCTCTCCCATGGCCACACCAACATGTGCAGCGCGTAATGCCGGCGCATCATTAGCACCATCACCACTAACTGCGACAAAGTGCCCACTACGTTGCAAGGCATGCACGATATCAAGTTTTTGGTGTGGTTCGACACGGGCAAAAACATGTGCATCTGTTATTAGCTCTTTCGTTTTAGCCTCACTCGCCACCACTTTTAATTGCTTACCACTAACAATCTGCTCCTTCTCACTTGCCAGCTTAAGCTCTTTAGCAATCGCTAACGAAGTCAGAGGATGATCACCGGTAAACATGGCGACATCAATACCCGCGTCACGACATGCTTTAATCGCCGCTTTTGCTTCTGTTCGCATCGGATCAATCATACCAATCAAACCTAGTAAGGTTAGATTCTTTAAATGTTCTTCAGAAAATACCTCTCCAGATTCAAGTACAACTTCACCGCTCGCCAGGGCTAGCACCCGATACCCCTGGCCGGCCAGATCATTTACTTGCTGGACTAAAATATCTCGAGAAATTTCAATGTCATTGCCAGATTCACCTGTCATCTGCGTACACATAGGCGCAAGTCGTTCAAAAGCGCCTTTTACAAAAGCATGGTGTTTGCCCTCAACCCTATTCAGACTTGCGCAATATAAAAGTTCGGATTCGAAAGGTATCGTACTCAACTCTGGATAACTGTTTATTATTTCGGGTCGACTGAAGCCATTTTTGTAAGCCATCACCAGCATCGCAATATCGACTGCATCCCCATGCGCAGTCCATTGATTATCACGTTTACCAAGAAAACCTTCGTTAGGTAATATGGCGGCAAGACATAAACGCTTCAATATAGAATCGTCAATTGCAGTAGCTTCATTTTCTCTATATACCTCACCAACAGGATTAATCCCTTCTCCACTTACCATCCAGGCTTCCTGGTTTGGTAGCACGATTCGTCGCACGGTTAATTGGTTAACCGTCAATGTGCCGGTTTTATCTGTAGCAATAAACGTGCACGATCCAAGTGCCTCCATCGCAACAAGGCGACGAACGATAACATTTCGCCTTGCCATACGATGCATCCCAACCGCTAACGCAACCGTCAGGGCTACCGGTAAACCTTCCGGGATCGTCGATACGGCTAAAGCAACGGTGAGTAAAAATATTTCCTCTATTGGCATGCCTCTTGAAAAAGTGATGGCAGCCATTAGAACGGCCGCAACTGCTATCACAATTGCGATACGTTGAGTAAATCTTTCCATTCGAATAATCAACGGTGCCTTGCTAGAGCGTTCTGTCAAAACATCGGCTGCTATCCGGCCAACCTCAGTGGATAGTGCCGTATTGACTACGATACCCTGTGCTCGACCTCGTAATACAAAAGTACTGGCAAACACCATATTTTTTCTATCCGCCAGGGTCGTATCGGCGTCTAAAACCTGCTCGCTATTTTTTAACACGGCGATCGATTCGCCGGTTAATAACGATTCATCAATCTCAAGATCATGACTGGATAACAATCTTATATCGGCAGGGACCCGATCACCGGATTCAAGCAAAACAATGTCACCAGGAACCAGCTCTCTGGAATCAACTTCATAGGCATCACCATTGCGAACGACTCGGCTTTCAGTTGTAACTAATCTTGATAAGGCAGCTGCCGCCTTCGCGGCCGAATGCTCCTGGATCGAACCAATAATGGCGTTAATAAGTAAAACTCCAAAAATAAATATCGCATCCAACCATTCATTGATCGCAAGCGATAAGATCGCGGCCGCTAGTAATACATAGATTAATGGGCTAACAAATTGTTGAAGAAAGACAACAAAAAGTCTTTTGGATTTTTCTTCTGGTAATGAATTCTTACCGAATTTTTTAATTCGAGTCTTTGCTTCATCCAGACTGAGACCTTCAGGCGTGCTCTGCAACTGCTCAATTACATGGTGAGATTTATAGGCATGAGCATTCTGTTTACTAATGTCAATACCGACGACATTAATACTACTTGATTCTTCTACCATTTCAAAAGCCCAATCTGATATGTGTTAATTCTTATAGTAATTAAAATAATTTTGTCTAAATATCCATCGATGTTATCGCAAAGTTGCTGAAACCAATATAAATAATGTAGATAATTCTACTATGCGTTTTAAGCAGGTTATTAATACTTAAAAGATTCTTCCATGATGTGATAAGACCTTAGCCTGTCCATTATAGACTTTGTTTTGGTAATCACTTTTGATCCAGGTCAACATTGTAATTATGCTATTATTTTATAGTTAAACGTACGGTTTTTTGTATCGTTAAATATAAACTATCATCTATATAACAATAATTATTCTGAAAATAATAAAAGGGGAATCTATATGACAAGTGATGATGGTCAGACACGTCCACCAAGCAGAAACTCTGAAGAGTTACCCTTTGTCGCACCTTGCCGTCAACTTGAATACAATGCTCCCCTACACTGGATCAGACTCGGCTGGCATGATTTCAGGCGCGCACCACGACAAAGTATTACTTATGGTGCCGTAATGGTCGCGATAAGTTATATGGTTACAGTCCTATCCTTAATATATGGCAATATCTATTCACTCTTAAGCCTGTTATCAGGATTTATTTTACTTGGTCCAATTATTGCCGTTGGTTTGTATTCAATCAGCTGCCAACTCCAGGCTGGCAGTTCCCCCATACTGGGTAATTGTTTACGTGAAGGCAGGCGTCATTTCGGAAATTTTATTGTGTTAGGCTTCATATTGCTCGTGATTTTTTTAATTTGGGCTCGTTCTGCTTCGATGTTACATATTTTTTATCCCGCCGAGTTAGATGCTGGCATGGACAAATTCGTTATTTTTTTCAGTATAGGTACAGGTGTTGGAGCTGTTTTTTCTGCAATTATTTTTACCATTAGTGCCTTCTCACTACCAATGATTATGGATCGTAAAGTAGATATGGTGACTGCCGTCATTACCAGTGCAAATGCGGTCCTAAGAAATAAACTGGTGATGCTGGTGTGGGCATCGCTAATTGTTTTGAGTGTATTAATTAGCTTTGCAACTGCGTTTTTCGGATTCCTTGTCTTACTCCCTGTCATCGGACACGCCACCTGGCATGCCTATCAAGAAACGATTGATGCGAGCGAATGGCCGAAGCACCAGTAACCACCATGGATAAAATATTTTCTTGAGACTCATCGAACCCGGCTATTCCTGTTCCATTAATTTCTTGTTCTAATACTGTTTCTCAAATCTTTCCCGTAAAAAATTAATAAAATATCGGACTTTAGCCGGGACAAAATGCCTATCAGGGTAAACAACATGAATGTCTAGAGGTGTAGGCGTAAAATTATCAAGAATAATTTTTGCCTTGCCTTTATCGATCGCATCACCTATTAACCAGGTCGGCGTGACCGCAATACCCTGACTCGCCAATACTGCCTCGCGCACAATGCGAGGATTATTAACACTAAAACGTCCATTGACTCTAACCGTTTCTTTTCCTTTTGGACCGGTAAAATGCCACTCGTTCCGTGTAGTCAGTAAAGTATAAATAATACATTGATGATCTTTGAGTTCGAACAGGGTCTCAGGCTCACCATTCGCTGCGAGATATTCTGGACTAGCAACCACGACCCGCGGGCTTAATCCTATTTTTTGCGCTATAAGATTTGAATCAGTCAAAGGACCAATACGAACAGCCATATCTACGCCGCCCTTTATTAAATCGACATAATGATCATCCATAATGAGCTCAATATTTAGATCTGGATAGGTATCAAGAAAAGTCCATACGTAGGGAGCGATGTTGAGCTCACCAAAAGTGACCGGTGTATTTATACGTAGCGTGCCCGAGGGAAGCGATAGCTGATTTCGGATTGAACTTTCTATCTCATTGAGCTCATCGAGAAGATGTATTGACTGGTTGTAATATTGTTTACCCGCATCCGTTAGATTCAGTTGACGGGTACTTCGGCTCAGCAGTTTGACATTTAAGTGTTTCTCTAGCGCAGCAACGTGTTTACTCACCGTGGGTTGCGATAACGATAGTTCGCTGGCCACCTCCGAAAAACTTCCTGTTTCAGCCACCCGTCTGAAAACGGACATCGATAATAAAACATTCATAACGGATACTCATATATTCCAATATCGAATAAATATAATGCATATTTCACCTATTATCAAAATATAATGCATACATTAATCTAATGTACTTCTACATATTAAGACAGAGAAAAATGAGAGGTACAACGTTATGAAAAAGACAAAAGGGGTTATTGACCCGATGACATTAGGATTATTACTTTCGATAATCGGTGCTGTGACAGGACATTTGCTTCACAAAAACGACGTTGCGGTGACTAAGCAACCAGAACATGAGACTGATACGACTAAATCAGTCGAGATAGTGCCAACAGAAAGTGAGATCATTGAAAGGAGCCCGGAATGACAGATTTAAATGATCAAATCCGATCTTCCGAACATCTGGTAGAAACCGACTGGCTGGAACGACACCTAAATGCTCCGGAACTTCGAATATTCGATTGCACGGTACACGCTGAGATTAATCAAAGTCCTGATCAGGAACTTGTCAGAAAGATGCCTTTCACTTTCGAAAGTGGACGTAAATACTTTAATCTGAACCATATTCCTGGTGCGGGATTCATCGATATTCTTGAAGACCTGTCCGATAAGACCGCTACATTGCCTATGATGATGCCGCCTGAAGAACAATTCATTGCGGCAATGAGTCAATATGGGATCAATAACGATAGCCGGGTTATCCTTTATAGTACAACAGAACCAAACTGGGCCACGCGTGTTTGGTGGATGTTACGATCATTTGGTTTCAATAATGCAGCGATTTTAAACGGTGGTTGGGCTAAGTGGAGCAAAGAAGGAAGAGCAATATCAAACGTGGGCTGCACTTATCCACCGGGTAATTTTAAAGTAGTATCGCGCCCTGGTGGCTTTGTCGGTCAAGCAGCAGTGTTAAGTGCTGTTAACGATCCCAATACATGCCTAATCAACGCACTCCCAGCTATGATACATAAAGGATCGGATGGGCCGATATTCGGCCGCAAGGGCCACATTAGTGGCAGTGTCAATGTTCCGTATTCATCGATGCACGATCCGGATACTGGAAGATATTTAACTAAGGAACAACTGCAAGAGAAATTTAATGCAGTGAATGTTAGTAATGCCAAGCAAATCATCGCATATTGTGGCGGTGGTATTGCTTCATCAAATACCGCTTTCGCATTAACTCAATTGGGATTTAGTAACGTTACGGTTTATGATGCATCGATGCTTGAATGGGGAAATAATAATTCACTACCTATGGAAACAGGTTAACAAGAAATTATTACGCCACCAGGCCAGATATAAGAGGGAGTAGAGTCACTATTGTTGGCCAGTGAGATTTTTAGACACTAAAATCGGCTCTACTCCCGGCTTTAGCTGGTAAGTATTTATTATAATAGAGCGACACAAGCTAGTACGTCAACAATACAGCAATGATTCCAGTAATAAATATCCCATCAAATGTACCGGCTCCGCCGATCGCAGCCACGGGCATACCTAATTGCCGAATGTCTTTAACCCGTAGTAAATCTGCACCAATTAGAACCCCCAACGTACCGCTTATATACGCCAGTGCAGGTGAATTTTCCTGTGATAGTAACATTGAGATCAAAGCAGCGCTGATTGGGGCGATGAATAGAGGCATACCAATGCCAAAATTAGCAATAGGGCGACTAAATAAATAACTGATCGTACTAATTACTGAAATTGCTATAGCAATTATAAATATATCAAGCCCTGTATATAATATAAGGTAAATGGAGAATATTACCGGAATTAACGCACCCCCGACATTGATAGCTATCAGGGTAGACCCTTCTTTAAATTTAAGAGGCAATAAATATTTAGGTAATGGTGGTAAGTTTTCGAGACGAAAACTCGATGATATTTTAGTCAACGGTAAATTAATCCCACTCCCGATTAAGGTGGCAATTAATAATAAAGTCACCCCATGTCGTGATAATCCAAGCTTACTTAATACTAATCCGAAAATCTCAATTTGAATTAGTATAATCAATATCACAACCACTAATCCGATAATAACCTGTTGAGGTGAGAGTGGCTTTAATGGCATAAATCTGGCCTGACTTAAAAATAAAAAGAATGGTAACAGCAGTAATGTAATATTTTTTTATATAACAATTTAGTAAAACTAAAACAATTACTACTTATGATTATAGCCTACTGAATAACATTTAAAGAATGAATATATTAATAAAGTGAGGGTCGTTGTTACATTTATAAATGGATTATTTATGGCGATCCCAATTATGGTAAAAAACACCTGATTCTGAACTCCGTTTTTCTTTTAGTTTTTTATTATAGTTTACCAACCACTGTTCGAATTCTGCTGTTTCCATTGGCCGCCCAAATAAGAATCCTTGCGCCTCATCACAACCTAAATTTTTTAAATATTCTAACTGTTCGACTGTTTCCACCCCTTCAGCAGTGATAGATAAATTTAAATTTCCTGCCAAAGCAACGATTGCAGATGCAATGGCTGCATCATCAAGATCGGTAGTAATATCTTTTACAAAAGCACGATCAATCTTTAAAGTGTCGATGCTAAACCGTTTTAGATAACTCAATGATGAATACCCAGTGCCAAAATCGTCAACCGAAATATGGATGCCAAGCTCATGGATATTCTGCAATATTGTCGTAGCCATGGAAACATTATCAACTAACATACTTTCTGTTATTTCCAGTTCAAGCCATTTTGGTGCCATACTCGTTTCATCGAGAATATTATTAATACTTGCTAGCAAGTCATTATGTCGGAATTGACGGGTTGATAAGTTTACTGACATGCGCAGGCAAGGAAATCCTGCTTTTTGCCACTCAACATTCTGTTTGACTGCTGTTCGCAATACCCATTCGCCTACAGAGACGATTAATCCGGTCTCTTCAAGCATAGGAATAAAATCAATTGGTGAAACCAAACCATGATCTTCGTGATGCCAACGCAACAAGGCCTCCATACCAACTACTTTTCCGGTATTAACATCGATTCTGGGTTGATAACAAATATGGAATTCTTTGCGCTCTAATGCGTTGCGTAAATTATTCTCTAGTGTCAACCAGGTTGTTGCATTTGCATTCATTTGCGGTTCATAAAATGCGTAGGATCCTCCGCCATTTTCCTTGGCGCGATACATAGCAATGTCTGCATTTTTTAATAAATTATCTGTATCAGTATCGTCAAAAGGATAAATTGTAATACCGATACTCGTAGTAACAAATACATGTTGGTCTAATACCTGAAATGGCTCAGCGAATATCTCACATAATTTCTCTGCCATGCTAAGCGCTTCATCGACATGATGTATCGACTCCATAACTATCGTAAATTCATCTCCACCTAACCTGGCTATGGTGTCACTCTCCCGAGTATTACTTCGAAGTCTGTTAGCAACCGCTTTTAGTAACAAATCTCCTGCATGGTGGCCTAAAGTATCATTAATCGTTTTAAAACGATCAAGGTCGAGAAACAGCAAACCAATAAGACGTTCTTCCCGATCTGCAAGCGCCATAGCATGTGGAATACGGTCTTTTAACAGTGTTCGGTTTGGTAACTTGGTGAGGGTGTCGTAGTTGGCAAGAAATATCAGCTTCTGCTCTGAAATTTTACGTTCACTAATATCTCGTATCAAGGCAATAAAGATCAAACCATTATCAACCTGCACCTTTGATACGGCTAGATCGATAGGGATATTACTTCCATCGCTACGACTAGCGATTAACTCTGATGGCTTTAGCACGTCAGATATATAGTTTGTCCGTGCTATACCTTTGTTAATCAGGTCAGCGTAATCCTTTTGCGAGGATTTTTCAATAAGCTCAATAAATCGCATATTTAATAATTCACCACCTTTATATCCGAAGATAGATGCTGCTGCAGGATTATGTGAATCAATTTCGCCTGCAGAATTAAAAGTTATAATTCCATCAACAACATTATCAAATATTGCCTGTTTGCGGGCCTCGCTCTCACTAAGTGCGGTTGTACTTTTTGTTAAATCACTATGGTAACTATAAAGGGAATTCCGTATTTTGCTAAATTCTTCTACCGGAAAATACTCCTGCCTTTCTGAATCAGATATTAAGACATCATCTCTCTTTAAGGTATCTATTGATAAATACAATCTACGCAAAGGTAAAATAACCAGGGTTAATAATAGATACCAAAGTAAAAGTGAAAAGGCCCCGGCTAGAAAACCAAATTGCTTTAATGTATTGACCATCTGTACTCGTGTCGTCTCGAATCCTTTATTTTTCACCGTTGTATAGCTTAAATTCTCAATGAAATTTTCAAACTGAATTACTCGTTTCGATGATTCCAATATTGAAACAGTATTGGGATCGACATAGTTAAATTTTTGTATGGATTTTAATGCTGATATCAAGTCAAATTTTAATATTACGTAGCCTGATACATTCTGATTATCAAACTTGTCGACAATGGGAGTTTGTTGGAAAATATATATTTCTTTTACGTATAAATTGGCACCCAGCGTCTGATCAGACTCACTTATCCTGGATGGCATATCTTTATGTGGCGATTTTGCAAGAATATTTCCATTCTTATCATAAATCTCTATGGACTCCATATAGGAAGTTACAAAGCCGGCCTGTTTCGCGCGACTATCCCGCCAGTAACTGTAATAAGTGGGCAAGGTTAGCTGTTGAACCGTTTCGTCCCAGTTTGAAAATTTTTTGGATATAGATCTAACCCTTTGCTCAACAAGTTTGAATGTATTTTCAATTTCGTCTTTTGCTAAATTAGATATTCGACTCTGCTCTTCGCTTTTTAAGCGTTCCAATTGATTAAAGGCCAGCCAACCATATCCACCAAATAAACATGCACCAATGAGTACTATTAATACCGCATAGGTACGAATTGACAAAGACACGATTGGTTGTTTTTGTTTATTTGACATATAGTGAGTTTTTTACTCGACGATAGCTTGTTCAATCGAGGACTGGACCGAGTCCAGCAGATCAAATTCATGTGCATCATTAAAAAAATGATTTGCTCCTTTTACCATCGTTATAGTAGCCCCCGTTTCTTCTACGAGTTTTGGCCAACTACTCCCCATCCGTTTGTCCATATCTCCTAATATCACATCGACCGGGATCTGGATTTTAGGCAAACTCTTTAAAATTCGTTCCCGGGTCCATTCCGCATATGATAAAAATACATCTGGCGGCGCAATGAATTTTTTACAGTACGATATCTGAAACTCATTAAGCGATAATTTATTGTTCTTCATATCATCACGAGCAGATTTAATCTGGTTCAATACATGTTCTTTACCAAGAACATGCTCTACATCTACCAAACTGGTTGCGATTACTTTTTTAACAGCAGGATCAGGATTACCGGATGCATAGACCAAACTTTGCAGGCTGCCATAACTATGACCGACTAGTATTATTTGTTCATAACCTTTGGCAATAAGCCAACTCACCCAAAACGAAATCTCGTTAATGTCATCTTGCATGGTATGTGAGTGTATTGCTTCACAAGCCAGACTACGCTGACGCAAACTTACCCCAAGACTTAGCGTTGGAGCCAACACAGTAAAACCATCGTCGGCCAGTGAGTTACTCAAACTATTAACGGTCTGATAATTTCGTGTCTGTAAAAAACCATGAACCAACAAAACTGCCGGGCGCTTTTGTTCTCCTTGATGATATAACGAAGTGACATGTAGTTTATTTGGCAACGTGGCCTTAATAACCTCAGCTGTATACCCAATTTTTGTTATCGAAACGACAAAAATGGCAATCAGCGACCACATAAATAATTTAACAGATAAACAAGTACAACAAGGTCGTGGCGACATAAACTCCAGACTCCATTTTTGTTTTTCACAGTTTAATATTCGCCTCCGTGCAGTATTAATAAACCATATTTAAAATTTCACTAATATGCCGTCCGACAGCATTTTTTCCTCAGGATAGCTTCTAGTTTTTATCGGAAATACCAAAATAAACTTAACGTCATTTTCAGTAAGCATTTGATATTAAAGAAATAAAAATTATGAAATAGTTGATGGCGACGTCAGTTCACGCACAGAAACCAGTTGCTCAAAACCCTTAATCTCGATGTGATGTTCTGGTGAAAAATGAAAATGTTTGTTGTCTTTGTTTTCTATAAAAATACTCTCTGATACGGCTATCGACATCGGTCTGGCATAACCACACAGGCGTGCTGCGAGATTAACCGTTTCACCGATGACGGAATAATCAAGGTGCTCCGGTGAACCAATATTACCAATAATGGCCTGGCCCTTATCTAGTCCACACCCTACAGCAAATAAGTGATTTTTCTCATGACGGGCAAGATCTTTAGCGTGAGCAATAATCTCTAATGCACAATGGCAACTTTGTTTTGCCATTTCAGGCCCCTCAAAGATAGCCATAATACCATCACCTGCATATTTATCGACGTAACCACTGTACTGATAAACGAGCTCAACCTGATAGGCCAGATGTTCACTAAGTAATGAAAAGAGGTGTTCAGTTTCAATATGCTGCGAGAGTTGAGTAAAACCACGAATATCCGTAAATAGACTACATATCTGGCGTTTTTCTGGTGCAGGATATTCCCCTGAACCGGCATAGTGCTCAACCATATTTTGGGTTCGGGGAGATATGTAGCGATTAAGTGATTTGCGAACACTTTCAAGTTGATTATAGAGTTCTGTTTTATGAATGTGTGCTTTTAAACGTGCATGTAATACAACTGGATTAATAGGTTTGACTATAAAATCATCACAACCAGCTTCAAAGGCTTCCGGTAAAGCTTCATCTTCACCCATAGAAGTAATAATTAATATTGGTGTAACCTGATGTCGAGCAATACCCCGTATCTGCCGGCACGTTTCTATGCCATTGATACCCTTCATTTTGAGATCCAATAAAATCCCATCAAAGTTAGAATCTTTTGCCAGAAGGACGGCTTCTTCACCACACGTTGATTCGACTACTTTATAACCTTCTTTCTTGAGTAATTGGCTCAGTAGCATGCGCATTGTCGACTGATCATCGACAATAAGAATCGTATTCTCATATTGTGGTTTCATAGCTTAGTTACACACCAGAGTGCCCTGATCGAAAGCGACCTGCTAAACGGAAGGTATTCTCTATATAACAGCAGAGGCTCCCTAATAACGTTAGCATTACTTATTTTATGCGCAAGTCTAAAACTGTGATATTACTACAAGCGGAGCAAAAAGGATAAAAAGCTATAAATAAAATAGAAAAGGATTTCCACAGACAGATTTATCTATTACCATTCTGACGCGGCGATTAAAATTGCTATATAGGTCTATTACAATGGAATAGATAGATTCTAAAATACTAATCTTCTCTAAGAAATTTCTGAGTCAGTATTAATATTCAAAGTCCGCATAAGCTCACTCAATAATTGTTTTTCTTCATCAATAAATCGATCATGCCGATCATATGGATATTGGGTGACAGCGGCAGATGCAATATCAATACAAAAATCGATAATGCGCTGCTTACGCTGCTCATTTTGTTTTACATCCTGGTTTTGAAAAATGAATGAATTTGCCAAAGTACGTAACGCTGATAATAACTCTTTTGAAGGCCGGGTATGGATGAACCGCCGCATGAAGTCATTAATCTCCGATTCAGACAATAGCTCCTCACCTTCGACATGCGAGCTTAGCTCAGCGATATGATTTATTGCAAATTCATATACAAGATTGATTTCTTCGGGCTGATTTTTACCATCAACCCACAGCATCTCTGCTAACGGGATTAGATCTAATAAATATACCTGATTTCCAGTAATACCAAACTGAGAATCCATCAGATTTAACACTTCTTCACGACTTAAGTCACTCATTTTCTCAACTCACTTATAAAAGGGGAGTTTTGCATAAATAGATCGAATAATTTAAAATTTTATACATTAACCTGAATAGTTAAAGAATAGCATAAGCGACAAGCGTACTGGTACAAGAAAACCTGATTTTATCAGCTAAAGTAGCGCTTCTATCGGGCGGCGCCAAAAACATCTTATCGAACGATAATCAATTCACTTAACTTAACTGAATACAAATCCGTACTCTGGATTCTCCCTGATTTTTATTTTGTTTCATCTGGATGTATTTTAATCCAGTTATTAATAAGTGAACTTATCTCTTCAAAAGGACGATATCCTTTACTAATAAAATTAAAATCAGATCCATCCTGAATAACCAAAGAAGGAAAACCTGTTACCCCGGCCTGACGTGCGCCTTGAAAATGCTGTTGAGTTATTTTTTTTACCGTCTCACTGTGAAATTGTTTTAAAAACAAGTCTCGCGCAATACCAATTTTGCTTGCTAGATCCACTAAATTATCCGTGTCAGTCACATCTATCTGTTCTACATAAAATGCCGTCTGGATAGATTTAAAGTAGGCAAAAATCTGATCTGAACTTAATTGCGCCACCGCAACCACCGCACGGCTGGCCGGTTCGGTATCATATACAAAACCTTCGGGCATCGCGTCTTCGAAATTAAAAGTTTGACCGGTCATTTTTTCAACTTCATGCCAATGATGCAATATATCACCACGTAACTGGGCTGTCATTGGGGGTGTAATCTCTCCTGGTACTCCAGGTCGTAAACCACCCAACATTAACGCTATATTCAAGTGTTCATCATAGGTCGCCTGAATTTTTTCAAGGATCGGTGAAAATCCCCAACACCAGGAGCACATTGGATCAGCAAAATACCAAAGTATGGTGGATGATAACATGGGGATTGCCTCTTAAACATTTATATGAACTCGCTAAAAAATGGAGCGATAATTTACATGATTAAGATCAATATCCACTTGGTGAAGATGTCATAAAAATAATGTTAATTAAAAAAAGCAATTCTGAATAAATTCGTTTCGCAATTCTCTTTATTTCTCATCATAGTTTCCTTCCTTGATTCGTAGAAATTCTATATGGACTAAATCGCCTAAAACCGACTGCATTTCCGGAACAGTGATGTGTCTCCCAAGAGCTGGATCGCCCCAATAACTGCATGCAAGTCGACGTATATCAGGTTGCTGATCAGAATGAATACTGAGCTCTGTAACATAATCTGTAGCCGTCGCACCTCCCCACGCTAATAAAGATTTACCTGAAAAATCAGACATCGCCACTTGTGTTTCGGGGAAGTGTTGGACGTAAAAGTCCGTGTGTCGAACATTTGAGACGATAAAAGTATCAGGCATGATAATTTGCTCCGTTTCATTAACCTTCCAGGACAAAAACCAGCAATAATATTCATACTGATCCCTCTCTTGTAGGGCAACGACCTTGCCTCCCTGAATATAAACTCGTCCACTTTCTGGCAGGATTCTTATGCTTTGTTTTACAATGATTTGAGTTCCTACTGGAATGTTGAAATTTAATGACGAAACGGATGAGACGCCACCCGCACAGGCGCTGATTATCATTGCCACCACAAGTCCACCAATTAACCTCATGCTATTCCTCCACTTTTTAAATAGTCCCCTATCCTCTATTCCATGCTATCTTAAGTATATAAGATAATATGATTCTCGGGATGTGATTTGAAAAGTTTTCTACCTATTATTACTATGCTAATTCTGTATTTGGCATCGTACACCTTTGCCAATACTGAAGGCAAAGAAGTACCCAACCCAGCAGACAACCTGGATAAACCCGATACAAAAGATCCAGTAACAATTAAAGTTGACGAGATCACACCTAACCAACCCCGGGGACAGTTACTATATGAACACCATTGTCTCAAATGTCATGAGAGTAATATTCATATCCGTGATAACAGAAAAGCACGAAAGCTAGAAGATGTTCAATCCTGGATTATTCGATGGCAAACTCACGAAAAGCTAAATTGGGGAAAGTCTGAAATTGATGCTGTCACTGAGCATTTATTGGATCAATATTATAAATTCAAATAATCACCAGTCGATTTATTTACCGAAATAACTTACTTTATTATTAAATCTGCAATTCCGGAGCTGTTTCCTGGGGTGCTTACCGTTGCTGTGGTCTGGGCTCAGGTCTGGGACGGTTAGGCCGACCGGGGGGGTGACGTCGTGGTATATAGACTGGGTAATAGCGAATTTCAGGTTCAGGTGGATTCTCGGCTCGTTTTTTCGCTTCCTCTGCGTCCCTCTTCGCCCGTTCTTCTTCACGTTTTTTATTTGCAGCAGAACGATCATCCCGGCGTTGCATGCGCTCTTTTTCCATTTCGCCAGCAAGATTTTTCATTTTTTCAATATTGTCATTATTTTGATTTATATAAGTTGCATTTCCTTTGCCTGAAACACTCATCCTTTCAGTTTGGACAGCTTCTTTCGGTGGCGTTGACGAATAGGTAACGTTACCCTCTGCATCAACGGATTTATAAACTTGCCTAGCCAGGACCATATTTTCTTTAATTAGTGTTAGTATACAAACCACAAACAAAAAAATAACCATAGTTATCTTGTTAACTGGCTTACTCATGATCATATTTAAATTCATAACTATCTAGTAGAACCTATTTTTTCCCTGTCAAACCTGAACCCGGTCACAGAGTAGCATTGGTTTATTTGTAATGAAGACTAAAAGCTTAAAACCGCTTATGGCTCAATAATTTCATGAAATTATTACTAATACCACTTCGAGACGGCTAATTCAGAGCCTCATTTTTACCCATTAATTTTTCCATTAATGATTCTGGGCGATCTTCGATGCGTTTCCCATCATGGTAAAATAATACTAAATTGAGTGGTCCAGAATTGATAGCCTTGTTAGCAACATTATCCGGGCTAATGGTATATCGACCAATAACTTTCCTGGTCGGCCACTCAATATCAGTATAGGCAAGATAAACTAATTGCGAGCATACGATTTTATCGGTCGTTTCGACGTTGTAGTTAAAGTCATATTCCTTGCCGACCTGGCGTAAGGTTCGAATAATGCGTGCCGCTGTTTCTTCTTTGGTTTTTACTGGATCCCTGATAATTGCAATATCATCGATATTCATGAAATGAGCCAGAGTATTCATCTCAACTCCACTACGTAACGCTTCAACAACTGCTTGCGAACTCAATATTTCGTTGTGATAATTTATAACGATGGGATGATTCCAGATTCCCAGTTCTTTTAATTCTATCTCGCTACCAACCCAAATCGCAGCATGCCCCCAGTGTCCTGGAATCATTTTATCGGTTAACCGGAATGGAGTTTTCTCAAGTAAGATATCACCTGCCTTAAGAGTCATGATAAGGTCTGTATAACTTTCTTTATTTTCATATAACTTACCTTTACGCTCTTCTACCAACCCAAAAAGATTACCAAATAATTTACTTATTCCGTTTACGGTATCACGATTTAGCTTTAATAGACTATCTTCCAATTGTGCAGATTCAAAGATCTCTTGTTGTTCCTTAAGATCATCCAGCGAGGTATTTCGCAATACCGGGTAAGCGGGACTTTGTTTTATAAGAGCACTTAAATAACTTGCCTCAGCATCAAGTCGCAGATGCGAATCATAATATAAATATCCATCTTCAAAATATTTAATTTCTTTTTGCACCAATAATAAATTTTCAGTTTTCAACATCGTATCCGTCACGGCCTTCAGTTGATCTTCTTGTTTCCCATATCCAACATCGCTTTGATTTAAAAATTGGCGGATACGATCGTGTTCATTCAAAAGCGAAGCCGTTGTAAAATAGGTATCATAAAGCATTAGAGTGGCAGATAATGCGAGCATAGTACCCTTATGCCGTATATTCTGATCTAGCTGGAGTAAATTCATACCCTCTAACTTATCGTTAGTTGCCTGAAGCCAGCATTCATTACGCGCTACCACTGAAACCACTTTGTCACTAAGCTCAAGGCCTCGAGTCATCCCATAATTTAACTTATCTAGCATATGTGGAGGAATTGCTCTATCGTGCTCAATGTTATCACTAATCCAGTTCGTTAATTTCAGTGCCCGTTCACGAGCCGTTAAGATTTCTTCAATTAATATCTGATAATCACGTATCTCATTGTCAACTTTCATTTTCAACAAAACGGCATTACCCCGTGTTTCGGTTATACGTTGCCAGCAATATTGATAATCAGCATCATGATTCTTACGTGTTATTAAACGGTCCGTGGAGCAACTTGACGTAAGAACGACCAGAACGGATAAAAAAAACAGAATTAGAAATTTTTTTAATGATTTGAGCATAACGAGGTTCTATTTCCGCTGTTTTCGGCACTCTGGTTCTATTATAAATGTTACCAGGATGAGTAAACATCTGTGTTGGCAATTAAGTAGAGTCAACCAATATGACAATCTGCTTATATAAAACATGAATTTTACGTGCAGATTAAACGTAAGTAAATAAACCCGGCTCCTGGAATCTATTTTAAAATAATACCGGTAGATAAAATAAGACAAAACGTCCATTTTCAATGTCGACCGCTAACTTAGTGCCATGCGATAAACCATAATCAACATAACCTGGAATAGCACTATCCAGATGGCACTCACTCGAATGTTGAAGAGACTCAAAGTCGCGATCACGATCGTGCCATAATATCAACCCAGCCTCACCGAATTGTTTTTTACTTCAATATCGGCGAGTTAAATTGCTGCCTGGTAATCAGAGAGTGGTATATCGCGAGTAAGTTCTATAACCTGTATAGTCGATAAGTCAGCACATGTTTGCAGAAGACATGAGATACCATCAGCTGGTTTATTTTTAATAGTCATAACCGATTTATGATTTCGGATAACGGAAGCAGGCTAAATAATTAACTCTTATCCATCCTTGCGCTATCCATAGTTATTTGTTCTTACTTTTATTATTCCCACCTTTCCACTTTTCAAAGCAATCCAGACCACAAAAATATGCAACATAATCACTAGCCTCTTCCATTTTTGCTTCTGAGGATGGAATTTCCTTCAAACAAACTTCACATTCCACTATCTTATCATCAGTATTTTTTGAATTACCCATAATACTCTCCTAAATCGTATATGAGACAAATCTATGACCTAAGATCTTAATAGCCATATTATATATTCTAGCACCATAAATATTTTGAACCATTCATCTCTAAATCTGCTTCTGAATAAAATTATTTTGTAATAATGTTTCGCTCATAAATTTATTTTATGATTAATGTTGATACTGCTGATTATTGACCTACATCAATTATTCCTCAAATGTAAAGCTCGACATTATTTACAGATAACTACATTATATTAATCAACAGACACGAAAATCCGGATGCACAAAAACATGCATGATTTCTATCGATTATTAACTAGTTTAATTTTAATTTTTTTCTTATGCCCAATTGTGTCAGCCAAGGAGCCTGATATCAATCAGCTTGCGCTGATTATTATGCAAAAACAATCGACGCCTGAGTCACGACACCAGTCCATTGAAGCGGGTCGTGATCGAGCTTTATTGTGCAGTGTTTGTCACGGTATCGATGGAAATAGTACAAGACCTGAGGTGCCTAATCTGGCCGGTCAAAACCCTGTTTATCTTCTCGATCAGATTGAAAAATTTTCAGATGGTCGGCGTAAAAACTATGTAATGAATTCTCTGGCCAAGGATTTTTCCAGCGATGATAAAATTAATCTCGCCATTTATTACAATAGTATGTCCGTAAAGATGCCAACCGTAAACAATAAACTAGCTACCCAGGGTAAACAAATATATGAAACACAGTGTAGTTCATGTCATGGAATGCGTGGAACAGGTAGTATCAGTTTTGCACGTATTGCTGGACAACAGCCAATCTATGTATTCACAACACTGAAACAATTTAGAGATAATGCAAATAGCGATTCAGATAAATCACTAAAAAAACGTAACAGCAACATTATGGAACCAATCGTTAAACAATACTCTGACAAAGAGCTGGAAATGATCTCAGCGTATATTGCACAATTACAATAAGAACTTAACTAACTTTTATTGATCTGAATCAATTTGAAATAAAAATTCTACACGCTACAATTTAAGTGTAGTAATGAATAGAAGTATGAAGACCAATAAAATAAGGTGTAGACGTTATGGCCAATATCAATCCAGGCTGCTTTGGGCATTATGATTTCGATCACATCGCAGATTTAGCAAAAAAACGTTTTATTGATGGTTACAGCACAATAACACTGCTTCAACAAGCAAAATCTGAAACTGAACGGGAAGAAGCCGCACTTGTTTGCATGCTGGATGTGCAGGATGACCTGGTAATCGATGTTGAACTTGATTGCCGGTATGCCGAAGACTGCAAAGAAATCAACTGCCGGGATAAATTAAGAAAACTTATTGAAACTGAGTTAAAATTCAGTAAACGCAGTCGGAATTTAAGAGAATCAGTCATATAGTATTTTCTAAGAAGTGTTTAATCGGATATCAAAGATATTTGATCGAACCATTGTGACTCAACACAGATAATTATTAATACTCTTTTTCTAGAAACCATTTAATCTCTTTTTTATATTCGGCCACATTCCGGGTGAAACCCTCATTATGACTACCAGTAAGCTCAAAATGATATTTTGGTGATTTTGCTGAAGAGAATACTTTTTGCCCCAGTTCATAAGGAATTATTTCATCATCCTGACTATGCATGAGTAATACTGGAGAATTGACCTGACTGATAATTTTCTCGGTATTAAATTGGTAACGCAAATATATCAGCTTAGAAATGATTGGCATCATTATATCGGCCATGTCTTTAACTGAACTAAACGTTGATTCAACGATCAAAACTTGTGCATTTACTTTTGTCGCCAATTGAGTTGCGATGGCCCCTCCTAAAGAACGTCCAAAGATAACAATATTTCCTGGTTTAAAACCACGCTGCTTAACTAGGTGATCCCAGGCTGCCATGGCATCCCGATAGGAACCCATCTCACTCATAACGCCTTCACTTTTACCGTAACCACGATAATCAATGATAAACACATTAAGTCCAAGGCTATGAAATAGCTTTAGAGAATCGCCACGATGTGAAATATTACCCGCATTGCCATGAAAAAAGAGTACCACCTGCCTCGATTTTTTAGCCGGTAAATACCATCCGTGTATTTTAACCTGATCCGAGGTCGTCAAGATTACGTCTTCGTACTTTAGTCCCCAGTCTTGAGGTGTAGAATTTAATTGTGAATAAGGAAAAAAAATCATTCCGGGCTGCAGGAAATAAACCCATATATTGATCAAAAGCAAACTAATGAAACTTAACAAGAGAAAATTGATCATTTTCTTTTTCATACTTGGATAGATTTGCATGTCAAATTTAGATACATATGATCAAGTAATATTTCCACTTATACTCATCGATTACTCAGGGAGTTTCTTCTCACCAATGAGACGTACGACTGCTCCATCCCCCACGTGATATTTACCTTCATTAAGATATACAATCTTTTCATAAGCCTCTTTAATATTCAGTTTTGAAAAATCCTGTTTTAATTCCTCTTCCGAAAATAACATATCTAAAACAGGTGGCCCTCCGCTGGGATAATCCAGTTGAGCTTTATTAAAAGCTTCCATTATGATTTTACCTCCTGGTTTTAAGGCATCCAGCATCTTACCGTGCATAGCTGCTCTGGACTCGGAAGGAAAATGTAAATAAATGGTAACAACGGCATCAAACACTTCCCGTGGCCAATCCCAATTGTTCAGGTCAGCACAAATAGTATTTATATTTACCTCATGTTCTTTAGCTAATTCATTTATTTTCTTAACCGCCACTTCGGAATAATCTACTGAAGTAACATCAAAACCTTCAGATGCTAACCAGACACCATTTCGTCCCTCGCCATCGCCCACCACCAATATTTTTCCTTCAGGATTAATAAGATCGACAACCTGGGTCAAAAAAACATTAGGTTCCTCACCATAGGCTAATCCCTCTTCTGCATAACGCTCATCCCAGAAACCTTTCATTGACCACCTCAGGATATTTAATGATTGTAACTACTTACTCTAATTCTATACTAGATATTATTCGATAAAACCGATTATATTAATCAGGCCACAGAGACTTGCTCGGACAAATAAACGTCCTGGATAGCATGCAATAATTCAATACCTTGTTCCATAGGTTTCTGGAAGGCTTTTCGCCCTGAAATCATTCCCATCCCACCGGCTCGTTTATTAATGACTGCGGTTCGTACTGCCTGATGCAAATCGTCATCACCCGAAGCACCACCAGAATTTATCATGCCAACACGTCCCATATAGCAATTGGCAACCTGGTAACGTACGAGATCAATTGGGTGATCTGATGTGAGATCCGAATAAACCTTTGGATGAGTTTTACCAAAGGCAATGGCATTATAGCCGCCGTTATTTTGCGCCTGTTTCTGTTTAATAATATCCGCATCAATGCTGGCTGCCAGGTGATTAGCCTGTCCGGTTAAATCCGCCGAAACATGATAGTCCGTACCATCTTGCTTAAAAGCACTATTACGTAAATAGGCCCATAAAACGGTCACCAGGCCAAGCGAATGCGCATGTTCAAAGGCATCACTTACTTCAAGTATCTGCCGCCGAGATTGTTCTGAACCGAAATAGATTGTCGCCCCCACCGCTACTGCCCCCATATCAAAAGCCTGATCAACACTGGCGAACAAGGTTTGGTCATATTGGTTGGGATAACTCAGCAATTCATTATGGTTGATCTTTACAATAAATGGGATCTTATGTGCATAGTCACGAGCTATGCTGTTTAGCACACCGAGCGTCGATGCCACACCGTTGCAGCCTCCTTCTATTGCCAATTTGATTATATTTTGTGGGTCGAAAAAGGCCGGATTTGGAGCAAACGAGGCACCCGCAGAATGCTCAACACCCTGGTCAACCGGTAATAAAGACATATAACCCGTACCTGCCAGACGACCATGGTTATAGAGGGCATTCAGGTTTCTTAACACCGCAGGCTTACGATTTTTGTGAGCAACCACTTCATCGATATAGCCCGGGCCTGGAGCATATATGGTAGATTTTGGTAGACTAGTACAGGTGTGTTCGAGTATTGAAGCTGCTTCGTCAGCTAGAATTTTGGCAATGTCGATCATGGCAATCTCCGTATTTATCTGAGGTATCATCCCTCTAATATATGGCAGATGCGTTAATACAGATCAATAAAATGGAGGATTCATATAAGAAATAAAATTACCTCATTCAATAAATGATAATTCACAAAAACTTAATAGCTTAAAGAAAAAATGGCTATGTGATAGAGAATAGCTAAGATACTGGCTTAGTGAACAATGGCGGGCATGAAATATATGAGGCAGTTTTGGATTAGCTCGCCTTGGGCGTCAGACTGGTGAGCACAGCGGATAGGGCCCGATCCATTAGCGGGACATCATCGATAATCTTGGCATTCCCTTTGCGAAGGTCTTCGGCCAACTCGCCCAGTTTTTTATCGGCGATGACATCGAATTTCCAGTTTAGGAAGGTAAACTCACCGAGTAAATCGCTTTTCCAGGCCAGTTTCGCACGTTTCGATTTACCATCCTCGTTTTTAAATTCGACCCACTTACCCATTTCCATATGTCGGGCCAGTTCGAGATACTCATCGTCAACAGAATCAAATAACGGATCATGTGCAGGTTCCCAGCTTTCCAGCACAATATCTTCCAGGATGACTTTATCTGCTAAGACCGGTTCTAAATCTTGAACATTGGTGCCATCGGATTCACTCGTGTCATTCACGGCGGTATTATCGGCTTCAGCTAATCCAGCATTGGAATACTCTTGACCACGTACACTAGCTATATGAAAGGGTTCAAGATAACTAAAGACGGCATCAATTTCGGGTTGAGGGTAATCGATTTGTACCAGTCCCTGACGTAAGGTTACGATCAAGTGTTGAATGATCTTGCCTAATTTGGTTCGATCAACTGATTTTTGCTTAGGCTCGATTGACCAACAGAGCACATCTATAAAACGAATCTGAGTTTTCCACAGTGCGCTGTTTTCCCCTTCTGTGAGATACGTATGCAACATGACATCTTTCCAGGGGCCCAGAATGATATCCGCCACAACCGCTGGTAATTCACGGCCCAGCAAATGTGATTCCAGTGTTTCACGCACCCAGGCTCGGGCTAAAGCCAGTTCCTCGCGTTCTTTTAAACGTTTTTCTATATCACTTAAGGCATTACTTTCCTGTTCCTGGTAATGAATTAGAAAGTCAGTGAAATCTTCATCCAGTAAACTGAACAATTCTATATCATCTGCAAACTCATGAAGGATCGTTTCTGTTATCTCATTGATCTTTGCAAGAATCGGGTTATCCGAATCAGTGGTCTCATCAATACCTAACGCAGACTGAGCAAGCTTGTTCAATAAATCACGTGCCGGATGGCCGTTCATTGAAAAGAATTCTTTGTCCAGCATGGCCACTTTGAGCATTGGAATTTGCAGGCGTGCAATACTGGCCCTGGCACTGCTCGGAAGCTGAGGATCATCAAGGATGTATTCAAATATTAAACACACTACGTCAATCAGATCATTATCCAGTGGTTTAATTTCTCTGGCCGGACTGCCATCAGTATTAGTGGTCTGAAGTTGCTCACGAACATAAGAGCCAACGGCCAATGCGCCACCTTCAGGTAAAACACCTGATTCGAAGCCTTTTTGTAAATTAGTGAGTGAACTCAACATTTCAGCCGAAGGTATAACCATAACCTGGCCAGTCGCGCCACCGGCCTGCCCCATACCTGGCTGATAAGTAGCGCCACCGCCGTGACTAGCTGGGCCAACTGACATTCCACCTGTACCTGGAACACCACCACCAGTCATCCCGCCAGGAAATCCACCGCCAGTTGCACCACTGAATCCGCCATTGACACCACCATTCCCATTCATAGGACGTTGACCCAATAATCCTTGCAACGCACCCCAGACATCCGTATTAGGATCTAAAGGATTAACACCGGGAGGAGTACCGGTAACTGCAGTGGGTGAACTGCCGCTGTTAAACGTTGTTTTGATAACAGGCAATACATCGGCTTCAATAAACTGCTGATTAATATTTTGATAAAGCCGCGCCAGACCATTAATACATTGCAGATCAAACAGCTTTAACAGAATAATGCGGACCTCTAATGGTAAATCGATTTTTTCCGCGGCCGAGGCATAGGCTTCGACAAGCATTTTGGCGCCAAATGGAATTTTATCTTCATCGATCGTGTCAACATTAAATACGAACGCCATGCGTTTATTAATTGCGCTTAAGTCCGAAACATACTGGGCCTGAATTTTTTGCACCAGTCTTTCAGTGGCAATGGTGATTTCGAGATCGTCCTCACTAACCAACTCCAGATTGTCATAATCGATTTTGGCTTCAGTGGGGGTCTCAATCTTATGCTTAGCAACATTATCAATATAGTGATCAAATTCTTTCGCAATTTGATCGAAAAATCCTTTTTCAAATGAATCCCGTTGTAAACGCACAATACGCATTGAATCAAGATAAAAGTTTTTTTCCGCACCCTTATTCGCGTTTTCGGCAATTTTAAATAATGCGTCATCAGCATTATCAAACATCCCCTGCAATATTCCAGGCATGTGCTTTAAGGTTAAGTCTTTAAATTGACCATGCAGACGACGTGCAAGGGTGTGCCGTGCAGTACCAGAAGAGGGGTTCTGGTCAAGGTAGGTAACGTTATCCGTGCCAGGCATGACGAAAGCTCCAAAAATCGTGACGAGGTAACATCCACGTCTAGTTATTATCTTTACTATAGTACCAAGAGAATTGAAATGATGTGGTAATAGTATCCTTACAGGAAAATACTTGTGAACCAGTTCACATTTTTCAAGCCTCTATTAACTTATTATTTATAATGTTTTAATGGGTTATCTACTTCATCGGCTAGTGATACGACTCCCAATAACCATTTTCCTGAATTCCTGTCTTTCAATGCCATGGTTAATAATTAAGCAAAACATTTAGAAATCGATAGGTGCCAGCTCGCTCCCGAATGCCCGAGAAATAAAATTTACGAGTACACTCATGATATCTGGAAGCCTGTCTCTTTTGGTATACTGTCCTCAGACACCTCATGTCTGTAGCATGAACGTATGAACGAAAACCAACCGACTCTGCAACAAAGTATTTCACGTCAACGCAAGTTACTAACGCAAATGCTATCTGATCCATTAAGCAGGGCCGCCCTGTCTTGCCGTAAAGTCTGGGGCAATCGTGAACAACTTAATAAAACATTGACTGAGATTTTACAAACGATGCCCTATTGTAAATTTCTCTATGCCCTGGATACCAATGCAATTCAGATAAGCGACAATATCAGCCACGATAAAGTAATCAATAATGATTTCGGTCGTGACCGTTCACAACGACCTTATATGAATGAAGTTGTGCCCAGTTCTGATTTTGTGTTATCTCCAGCCTATATAAGTTTACGTGCAAAACGGCCATCCTTAACAGCGATTCAAATTATTCGAGACGTGCAAGGTACAGCACTCGGTTTTATCGGTGCCGATTTTGATTTACGTGCATTGCCGTTAACACGTGATTTATATGAAGAACCAAGGCAATGGACACAAATTAAAGGTGACCCATCGATACGCGGCAATGTATTTTCGCAAAGTCGAATTGATAGTGATATGGATCGCCACATTGATGTCGTATTAGGTGTGATAGAAGAACTAATGGTGGATCATGGAGTCTTTCATGCTAAATTACACTTTTCCAGTAACCGCGCAGTTATCTGGCATTATGATGATCCCTATCGATATCGATTACTAAACATCGACGCACTAACCGACCCAAACATTTGTTTAGCTTACCCAAACACATCTTATCCCACTGATGCGTCGATTCCTAAAAATCAGGTACGCACGATACTCGATGGTCTTCGCCAACTACGCTATATGGATGAAACCTTATATTTACGAGCCGGGGCGTTAAATATTTTTAATGGAATTATCAGTCTCACCTTTTCCTGTGATGGCTCACATTATTTACCATTCGATGAGTTTCTTAACAAAGAACATGCTTTTTGGAGTAGTGGTATTGCAAACTAACTAATTTTGGTTATTCATTTTTCATATCGTACATACGTTGATCAGCAACTTTTATCCAGTCATCTACTTTTGATATTCCGTTTTCATTTACCAGCGCAATTCCAAAATCATAACTAATATTCAATTTTGTATCTTTATATTTAAGATCAAGGCAACTACCACCCAAATCTTTCATCACTTTAACAGAATCTTCCATCGAGCTTTCATTTAATATAATGATAAATTCATCACCTGCATAACGTCCTACGGTATCCGTATTTCGTAATTTTGTTCTAAGGTGTTGCGACAATTCGTATAAGATAAAATCGCCAGCACTGTGCCCATAGTTATCGTTAATATATTTAAGATTATTAACATCAATAAAGACAAGTGCTGACACATGACCATAGCGCTTATAATCGGCTAGATTCTGAGCTAATATCACAAGCATCGTGCGTCGGTTAAACACTCGAGTTAGATCATCATGCTGTGAATAATTCTCCAACTTTTTAACATATTTTTCTATTTCCAACCGCCGGTTGACCTGCACGGTAACATCAACAGCAGTGCCGACCAGGTACTCTAGTTCACCATTTTTGTTATGCACGCCTTTACCAGTATCATGTATATGACGAATCTCGCCATCACCTCTAACAATGCGATAATCAATATTCCAATTTCCTTCACGGTGTTGTTGTAAATGCTGCATAACATTGTATTTATCTTCAGGATGGATTAAGTCAATAAAACTTTGTGGAGAGGCATATAATGACTCACGTGAACACCCCCATATTTTTTCATAACCTTTATTAACATAAAGCATTTCCTCAACACCAGGTGTTGACATCCAGGTAACCGCAATATCACTAATATTTTCAACCATGGTGCGAAATCGAGCATCGGATAAATCAAGATTTTTTTGCTTTTCAATATCACCACTAATGTCACGCAATAATATCGCAAGGCATTCTTCATCGTTGTATCTAATCGAAATGAATGTCAGTTCAACCGGCCGGTTTAATTCATCATTAATCTTTAAGATTTTCTGATAGTGAAAGTTGATTGCTTTTTTTTCTATCGCACATTTTTCAGAGTAATCAACAATTAACGCTAAAATGTTATTAGTAATAACCTGCTGTAATGATGAAAGGTCTTTATTAGAGTGAGGCAGTCCGAGTATATCAAATGCTGCTTTAGATGCGTATTCAAGTTTACCTACATTATCGACTACAATAATCGGTGCCGCACTCGAAATATGAATGGGGATAGATTCTATGATCAAAAACTTGATCCCATCAAGGCAGGTTGTTAATAAGATTAATCTTCATTCTTCCAAAACTAATGATTCTGGAACCTATATGTACTATAGACAAGACATTAGATTACGCAACATGAAAAAATAAAATTGACAGCAATATTAATATTGTAATCCAGTAATTTAATTCAGGAATATAAGTGTTCAATTTAATACTATCTTGATGCGCTTTGTAGATCCTTGATCAGAGTGCGCTTAACGTCTTCTGGTATGTTAGCCATACGCACGTTCTCTATCATGCTGTTTTTCAAATCCTGAAACAATCTATCCTTAACGTTGTCAGGTATGTCTGCTTTATTTATGGATTCCAGAATTTGATGGAATTCGGCAATATTAAATGAGTCCGTATCCTGCGCCATCGTGACGGCTGGAGTGAGCAGGCTTAAACCAAGCAGCAGACTGGATAAAATATAAGATTTGAAATAACGGTTTGGCATGTCTTTTACTTCCTTCAGTAATGAGCCTAATAATATTATAGGTGTATTTTTAAATCGGCTCGTTATAGGTTTTCTTTAAACTTTTTATGTTGGGCACAGGCTACCACGCGTGTACCACAAAAAAAACATAGTGATCATCATTATTATCAAAACATCCTTAATCAGATTGTCCTTATACAATCAAATCGCCTACTAATTGCGATTTTATTGATTTGACACAGGGGAATTAATTTAAACTTTTACTATAAATATTAATAGTATTTATGAATTTACACTGTATTACTTGTTACTGTTCATTATGATGCCTTTCTGGAGGTGAGTATGAGGATACGTACATTATTTTATCCCTATTTCCTCTTGTTTATGTTATTTCTGAGCAGCCCGACTGCATATACAGTTGAATTGACTGAAGGCGCTATGTTGAGTAACTCCTGTGCCGCCTGTCATGGGACTGATGGTAATAGTCCAGGCGCCATCCCCAGTATCAAGGGAAAATCAGAAAGCTTCATTGCCCAGTCACTCACCGAGTTTCGTGATGGTAAAAGGCCTTCAACGGTGATGGGGCGACATGCCAAAGGCTATAGCCTGGATGCAAAAAGAAAATTCTCCAAGCAGCCGTTGTTTATGCAAGGTTGGGAGAAGCTATATCCTGGAATGATTGAATGGGTGTCCGGTAATGCTGGGGGTAAAATTGAAAGCGTCGATGTTAAAATTCGAATACTGCTTACCGAGACAGGTGACAAACATAAAGCAGCGGTCATTAATTTTATCCCACCGCAAAAGGCTGGCAGCATCGTTCACACTGCAGGATTAACAAATAATGATGGCTGGTGCCCGGTCAATCAACGCAGCTTTGAATCAACCATTCATCCAGCAATTCACATTATAGGAGATGCATCAATAGCCGGTAAAATGCCGAAGTCCGGCTTTGCTGCAAATAGCCAGGGTAAAGTTTGTGCGGCTGCCATTGTCGCCAGCGTTCACAGCATAAAGATGCCTGCCCCCTCTTACGTAAATACCTGTTACAGCCTGGTTTCTCCTGACTATGGAATCTCTGTAGCCGCGGTATATCGTTTTGACAAAGATAAAGGAATTTATAAGGTGAAAGGCTCAGGCGGTGTTAGCCCCAAAGATGCCGATGAAACCTATCGTGCATTGGAAGCACGCTATGCGACTGGTTGGTATGACAGTATTACTTCAGATTCATTTGGATGAAAGTAAACATATCGTTTTTTAGTAATTTTGTCTCTTGATTCAATTATTTTTCTGATTCCAGTGTGCAGGATTAATCTTATCCACGTAGCAAGTCTTTTGAATCCAGAGTATCGGCTTTTTTTTCACCACACCAACACTGACACCGATTGAAAAGTGTTTATCGTTCCAGATTAAATCTAATTGATAAACTTCTCATTGCTAATCACCTAACCAATAGAATATTTTCGATGGCTTTTGGTCATTGGCTTTTTGTTTCGACTACCAAGAATTGTGCAGTCTCGACCAGAGTATCTTTTTAGTAAATAAGGTTCCAGATAAATGATTATCATTTCTGTTTTCGGATATTCAAACTTATTAAAATCCCGAGTCATAATATTAGGTAATATTATTAATATCACAAAATTGATATCACCCAATCGCCACCAACATGGAATCGAACTTTTTAATGAGTTTTATGTCGTTATAGATACCATGAATAAATCTGTATATTCAACTTACAAATACCATCACATTAAAGTGTTTCTAGTATTCTCTTTTGCCATCCACATTATATTCATTAGTTTTATTGCCTACTTTAATAAAATTTCACCGGACCTGAATTCGCCAGGATCCCGTTTTATAGTTAAGTTGCAGGCATTAAAAAACATTACTAATCTATCTACGTCAGTTAAACCAGTCAATCCTTCAACTTCCAGCACTCAAATAGATACTCGGAAAGTAATAACATCAAAACTTAAACCTGGTGATGATATGTGGCTCAAAGGGATCGAAATGGTACGCGAAATAATACAAACACCTGGTTATCTGGAAAGTCTTATCGAATCAAGGTCTTCAATCCCAAATTATCGGGATGACCTGTTTGATACGAATAAAACCGTTACTCAAACAACAATAGAATCTTACAATGAACATTCCACTGGGGAAATTTATATCGTATTTAGATATCCTTCAGGAAAAATAATCTGCGCAAGAGTAAAAGAGCCCGACCCGTTTGATCCATTCGATCAAGGATCCTGGAATATCGTGGTAAATGGCTGTAAATAAGTATATTCAAAATCTTCAGTTTAGACTTAACTAAACGGCTAATGCCTTACCAGGTTTACTGATCATCTTCTGGATTCATGGTTCGCTCTATTATTTCTGCAGAAGTATTAGATTGAATACCGTTACCAGCAATCAGTCTAGATTCATGGCATATGTTACAACAGGTAGTCTTACAGAATATTAGAGACTGCAAAACCTTGCATACAAAGGACGTAAAGCTAATTTACATATTGTTATTGTATCGAACGGCGCGTTTCCTTCCATACGCCATTGCGCCCGTTAAAATTCAGGATTCGGTCACTAGTCACAACGTTTGCCGAAAAATCCTCGACCTGTATCGACACAGTATTTTCCTGTGCTCGCAGTTTGATACTTTTCCAACCACCGGATAACACCCCATAGGCCGAATATCGCTGGGAGGTCTCTACCACGGCGACAGCATCAGCAACCTTATGTTCTACAATTTTTTCTTTTGCCCCTAATTTAAGTCGTTCAAAACGACCACTCAACGTATTTGAAGCAACAATTTCATTATTTTCAATAATCAAGTAGAGGACTTTTTCAACATCACTTGCCCGAAGCGGTGTGCAAATTAAAAATCCCAAACTCAAAATTACAAAGATGATATTCCAATTAAACAGAAGAAACCTCATTTTAATGTCTCCAAATCCTACACCCCAAATGTTATATAATAGTATCATTTAAAACGTAAAAAAAATCACCCCCATTGATTCTATATTCACATTAATTAGAAATTGCACCAGAATTACATTTAAAATGTATAACTCAGTCCGAATCCATATTAACAATTAAGTGAACTGTTTGTTCTCCAGTCTGACCAGCACATTGAGTACCATAACTGGACATTAACAGCTTAAAGGTGAATTCACCCATTTGTTCCGGCACACCGGCAATGATAAATGTATCCTCACCTTCCTTGTGAATTAATCGTAATCCTGATGGTAAAAATTCTTCCTTCACCGAGACATGGGCAACCGGTGTTTCACTATTTTTAACCGTAAGCAAGACTTTATATAACTCTCCGACCCTGGCATCAGGCCATTTTTCAGGCTCCATGACTAATGCAGGACGCCCAGCACATGTTACTGATAGACCAACAGCATACATAAACTGGCAACCCGATAACAAATTTAAACCACAAAGTATTATCGTGGTATGGAGTAACCTGAACATTGCGTTATACGAATATTTCTCCATAGTATGGCCTGCTACTAATACTTCTACTTCATATGGTATTTAAGTGACTCTACTCCGTTAGGTTGTTTTTATCATATTCCAGGTTAAACAACCGGTTTGCAGTCTCCGTAGTTGCAGATGCGACTTCGTCTACTGTTTTACCCATGCAAAGAGCAACCGTCTCACATACATGGGGTAAGTATTTAGGCTCATTACGGTTTGATTTAGGTTTTGGCTTTATGTTACGTGGTAATAAGTATGGAGCGTCTGTTTCAATCAGTAAACGATCCATTGGAATCTCTGTTACGATTTCCTGAAGATCTTTCCCTCTTCGCTCGTCACAAATCCAGCCGGTAATTCCAATATGCATTTCCAGATCCAGATATGCGCGTAATTCACCACGCGATCCAGTAAAACAATGCACCACTCCTCCAGACAAACTATCTCTATATTTTGATAAAATTTTTACGAACTTATCATGAGCATCACGCTGATGTAAAAATACCGGTAATTGACATTCTGCTGCAAGTTCAAGCTGCATTTCATAAGCATCTAGCTGTTGTTCTGGTGGTGAAAAGTTACGATTAAAATCCAGGCCACATTCCCCGATGGCCACTACTTGCTCGTGTCCGGCTAAATCAACAAGTTTCCCATAGGTACTTTTATTTATCTCGCTGGCATGATGTGGATGTACGCCCACCGTTGCAAATAATTCCTTTGGACGCTTACTAGAAAGTACTATCGCTTGTTCGCTATTCGACTCGGTCGTTCCGGTAATCATAATTTTACTCACACCAGAGGAAATTGCAGCATCTACAACGTCATCCCTATCTTTATTAAATGATTTCCCGGTCAGATTGACCCCAATATCGATTAAATTCATCTTAAATATTCACTATTATTTGAGTATTTTCGATAATCACGAGCCACTTTTACTCTCATTTCTTTTAAAATCCTCGGGTGATAAAACCGATACCTGGATCACAAAAAATCAACTCGATCATTGATGTATATTAAGGATTCGCTAATATTCCAGATTCTACACTTTTGAGGTAAATAGCATGTATTTTGATGCTTTAACATGGATGGGACTGGCTTTTAGCCTCGCTGTTACAATTGTTTTAGTTCTTCTTTGTAAGCTAAAAGGTTGCAATAAGCCAGTCCTGTAATATACCCTGAAATCAGATTACGGTGATAACTCATATTACCTCTGATCCCCAGTTCCAGGAATATCGAATCTCTTCCCCAGACAGGTTAAACCATTCAACTTCTCGTTTGGGCAAAGTAATAACTGCACAACAATGATTAAATCGAGTACTACCAGGATTAATAACCAGAGTTTTTTCAAACTGTACTGCAAACACTTGATGTGTATGACCGACAATAAGTACATCTGCTTCAAACTTTTTTAACCGCTCCTGCCATTTTAGTTTTTCATGTGTGATGATCTCTCCCTGTGGATCCAGCAAATGTATACCTTCTGTTACAGATCGTGGTGGGCTCGCATGCACCATGTAGAGTTGATTGTCTGCAATGCGTTCTTCGATAACCAGAGGAAGACGTTTGATATAATCAAATGAATCAGGATTTACATTATCTGAATCCTTGTCAAGATACCATAATTCATGGTTTCCACTAATAGTATGACAATCATATTCTTTTAATAAGGATACGGTTTCATCCAACCCCACGCCATAACCGGCTATATCACCGGTACACCATATCATATCAACGTTCTTCTCACGAAATAATGCGAGCGCCTCAGCCAGGGGGGCAGGCGTAGCATGAGGATCACTAATTAGCCCGATCTTTACCATAATATGTAATTAAAAAATCAATCATACTCAGCACAATATTATACAACTCTTAAGCATTGATTAAAGATAAAAGACCAGAACATCATGCATTTTTTAGATTAAGTCCACGGGAGAAATTAATTCAACTCTTCCTTACTCATAATCCTATGTATGGATTATTGCATTTTAGCTAACTACTAATTCCTTAACCTTAATATACACTTCCATTTCCACATAGCCATCTTCCCTTGCATCATTCAAGTAATGAAAAACAGGCGGGAAATCATCAGGCTCATAACCACTATCAGGGAACCAGTGTGTACACAGCTCGGTCATAAAATTATTTATCTTGTCTCCTGCATCTTTATAATAGGCAATGGCATAAGTACCTGACGGGATGAATGATTTATGGTACGGTTCTGCTACCTTCACTTCAGATTCAATTTCTATGGAAGCATCATATCGACACTTGTCCTCTGGCGTAATACTGGGGTTGTCATGACAGATGGCAAAACGTCGTTGCCGTTGTTCGTCTATGCCCTTACCTTTGGCCCAATTGATTATCTTGTCCCAGGTTTCATATATTGAATCCAGCTCATAACCATTCGGTGCGGTAAGATAAGCAATCGATTTTTCCTGCATCTCTTCTATTCTAATTTTCATTAACCATTCCTCAAGTTTGTTAGGGTCAAATACCCTTGAATTAGTAACAAACTGAGAATAGAGATCATGTGGCTCAAATACCTTTCCATACTTGCTAAAAATTTTTCCAATCTTGCTATTTTTATTATTTTTTGAACTTAATTTCCCAGGATTTCTAAGTTCACTTGGGCTCACACCGAAATACAATTTAAATGCCTTGGCAAAATTCGCACTCGATGAAAAACCACCCATCTCTGACACTACCGTTATACTTAGCTCAGATTTTCCAAGCAATCGCTGGGCAGCCTTTTCCATCCGTTTTCGTGAAATATAATCATTAACAGTTTCACCTACTAAAGCGTGAAAAAGCCGATGAAAATGATAGCTAGAGAAATGACTTGCCCTGGCAACGTCCTCTAGTAGGATAGTTTGATCCAAATGGATTTCAATGAACTTAAAGGCCAAATTAATACGACGAAGGTATTCAGCAGATGTATTCGATTTGATATTACTTTTGCTCATAACTGATACAGTAGCAAAAATAAGCATGATATGGCGAGAACTATGATGCTGTAAAAACTAACCAATAATAAGTAAGTATATTAGATCTAAGCCTCTTATCTTTTAATTATTCGCACCGAGCTCCATTTCTATTAGCCTGTATCCCATGTACTTATAATGCTCTATCTGAGCTGGGGCTGCATCAACGACTTCTATATAAGCCAGAAATTCATTTTCCTCTACGCCCATCATTCCTGCAAAGCTGCCACAGACCTGTAATGGAATTTGATCATCCTTTACCAGGCCTTGTACCTGTTTATGTAATTCAGTATGCTCGTTTTGTTTATCTTTAGTTAAAGCGAATTGCTCAATACCATGACTAATAACGACAAAATTAGACTCGGGGAAACGGGTTTTAATTACATTTTTATATCGTTTTATGCGTTGAATTGCAGATTGTAGACTCCTGGCATCACCACCGACTATTTCAAACACCACGCCTTTTGGTGCTTGTTTTAACTTTATAACAGCGTCAAGCTGTTCATATTCACCAGCACTGCAAACCGGGACCTGTTGCGCAAATAAAATAATTGCACACAATATTATTTGTCGCATAGAACAACCTCTTCATCTGATTTAATCAATGAGCAATGGAGAGTAATATGTAGTCGTATCTAATGGTTTCAGAGTCTTAAAGTCAAGTTTTTTTCCAGGACAGACTGTTTTTTCTCTTCTCCCGGAAGCATCATCGTGCTCAACATGTTTATGCCCAAAGATATTCTTGTTTTTTATGCTGTACTTTTTTTTGAGTCTAGATAACAATTTCTTTAATGCTTTTGTTTGAGCTTTAGTAGGAGCTGAATTTTCAAGGTTCCCAACCAGGCAAATACCTATTCCAAATACATTATGTTCCCAGGAATTGACTGATACATGGGTCCCCGACATTTGTTGTTCCCAGCGAAATGTTTCCTGGACTTCACCGTCTTTCATACCGTTACCATTACCAATAACAAAATGATAAGCGATACCACCATATCCCTGTTTGAAGTGAAAACTATGAAATGCACTAACTGAACCAACCTGGGTCGCTGAATGGTGAAGAACTATATATTTCCAACCTTTATATGTTGCAGATTTTTTATAATACCAGTCATCATAGTCGGCCCATGAATAATAAACTGGACCAGAACTCTGGATAACTACGCCCTGCGCATATATCGGGCTATTACAAATCAGTATGGTACAAATATATAAGATGTGAAATTTCATAAATCAAATGTTACTTTAATAAATAAAATTGTATGTAATAAATATGTAAAGTCTCTGCCGAGAGTGTTTACAAAACTTTTACATTCTTCGGTTTCATTTATTGATTAATTATGAACTATTTGCTCGATTAGAATTTTCGGTATTTAGACTTATTTTAGGCCGCTACCCTAGCCACGTTTGAGATCTTGAATATCCCAACCGGACGCGGAAGCAATTATATTATACGCATATTGTAAAAATTCGAGCATAGTACCTTGCGGATCATTACTGGAGCGAATATTTTCAAATGGATAAAATAACATTGCGTAACCAAAATCTGTATTCCACGTTGCCCCATCTATCTCTAACTCTATATCTGCCAGTTTTTCTGGCTCTGGGTAGGCATAAGCATAAAATGCTGGTTCTCTAACCACCGCATCGCCCATCCAGAAACCAAAACTAATCACTTCATGAGAGTAAGCTTCCTGGTCGGCTTTGCTACCACCACTTAGTCGTGGTGCACGTTTACCAGAGAACCGGGTCAGCGCCAAATCCGCATGATGCCAAAATAAATGTACCGGAGTACTTTTACCCAGATAGTCACCATGAAATATTTCAAATGTTGAATTAACAAACATCATAATTTGGTGGTATTTGTTAATTGCATCCGGATCATAGCTAGCATGTTGCGTATCGTCAGCAAATGGAATTTGGCTAAAAGGGACATCATAGGGTTTTGCGTTAATGGTGAGCTCGATACCCACTTCCTTGAGATTTGCGAAAAGATTAGTATAAAAAGAGGCAACAGACTGATCTTGTAGCGAAAATGACTTCGTCGCGCCGGTACTACAATTAATCACTAGCCGATGATGAATAAAATCAAAGGCAATCTCAACCAGCTTATCTTGATACGGAATAGATCGGGTAGTGATACCATTACATGATACATACAAAGGCACATGCCACCAGTGATTTTGTTTTGGAAACAGTGTCATGCGTACCTTACCTACTATTTGCATAAACAGATGCAAGGTATTTTTCGTATCTTCCCAGTCGTCAACAACTATGCGAGGCAAATTGCCCATAAGTACTTTTCCTTGTATATTAGTTTCACTTAGATTTATTGCTAATTTCTAAATATATTCCGAAAATTCTCTAGATTCATTTTATTTTGCTTTTCGGCGACAATAGTCCTTTCCATATTGAGTTAGATAATATTTAGTACCACTAACCCCAACGACCTCATCTACCATTTTATTATCGACTAATTTTGACATGGCATGTTGAGCATTAGCTATATTTGCCTCCATTCGATCTGCAATCGTTTGCATCATCACACCTTTCTCTCCTTCCTTTAGCATAATTTTCAACACTTTGACCAATTCATCCTTATTTTCGATTTTCTTTGCTTTTTCTAAATTCTCGGCTGGTTTTGCAGGTGCGGCTATGGGTTTCCGATTTTTAATTTTCCACACAACCATATCACTGTGTTCTTCTTTGATAATATCACCTTGCTTGTACCGATAAATCAGCCAGAATAACTTTGCAAGCAGCAGCAACACAATTACGTTCATCATGATCAAAAACCATACTGGAATCGTCACTGTTTGCGAGAAAAATGACATAATTGCAACAAAACACTCGTCTAATCTAATAACCTTATTAGCATAGCCGAAAATTAAATATTAGCAATAACAGGTATTTAGAAGTAATTTTCTGCGCAATCTGCTATATGTGCTGTTTAATATCAATTTACATCTATGGTGTCACAATGCGATTATTTATTGCTCTATTTATTACGATATTACTATTACCAACTATCTGCGTTGCCGCAAAAAAGTCAACGCTAAAAATTATCGCTAAAGAGCCTGTTACCATGATGGATCTAGGTATCTTAAAGTTGAACGCGAGTTTAAGCAGGCAAAAACAATCCGGCTTGAGAGGAGCTACGATACGGGCAAAATACAATGTTAGAAAGGGTACGATTGACATAAAAGTAAGCAAACCAGTAAAGAAAGCCAGTAAAACCAGTTGTAAAAATTTAATTAAAAATACAAAGAAAATATTTCTCAAGACATACGGTAAAAAGAAAACCTCAAACTTGTATCACTATTTTCAACATGAAGGTACGGCCTATTCCAGACGAATTAACTGGAATGATCTGGCGAATCATGTTGTCATTACAGGGATTGCGCTCACCAGTAAAAACTACCAAGATAGTGTTTATTGTCAAAGTAAACTGATGAAAAAGAAAATAACTTATTGAACTGATTTATCACGACAGCAATATAAGGTCTTACTCTCCAGTATTTTCATATTCCATGTCGAAATATACAAGCTGTACCTATATCATTCTAATTATTCAATTCCCCTGATTAATTTCACTCGATTTTTTCGTTGTAAATTGTACATTGTTTAGGAAGAGGTTCGAAGCTCGAAAATGCCTCGCGGCATACTTGAGCGAACACTCCCTCAATTTTAATATTTCTCAGAGCTGTTGAAATCTTAGGAACGATATTCGCATGTTTCTTATGTAAGTAGATATATATCCCGGTTTCTGCAAGTGAAGGCTCAATGATCCTCAAGTCCTTAATACCCATCTCACGAGCTAAGGCAACCCCTTCCCATCGTCTGTAAATAGCGATATCGATCCTTCCTTTATCTAACATAGTCAGCAATTGAGTGGCATCGTTTACGGAACGAGTCTGAGTTCCAGGTGGAATATTCTTCTCGACTATCTTATAACCGCGAATATAACCAACCAGATACGGTTTCAATTTCTTCCAACTAGCAATTTTCAATTTGGCATTTCGAGTAAAAGCAACAAAATGATGATCGACCAATTTTTCCTCTACTGGTATCAAATTTGTATAAACTTTATGAATTCCGGCAACCCGACTTACTTCACCATCGTCAATACCTTTATTTGCATTTTGTAATGCTCGCTCAGCTGGAAGCTGAATCAATTCTAACTTATAACCTGCGCGACGAAATGCTTCTCCAGCTACAATATCAACCAAACCGGTACCGGCTTTATTTGTGAAAGGAGCCGAATTTGCATCGTTTAAAACTAAAGTCGGTAAGTCTTCAGCCTTCGCATATGCCGAATGTAATGCTAATATTAAACACAAACTTAACCAGATTATTTTTTTTGCTTGACAATAATTATTATATTCACTAATACACATCGGATATGCTCCTGTAATTAGTTCCCTGACTATGAGTTCCATTATTTAATCTTCTTACCAAAAATCTTGTAAGTTTGCATTTTCTACTTTTTTTCTGATGATGTTTGAGCTGGTTCGTTGCGCCATTGCTCCAACCAGTCAGCTAAATCCTGTGCAGGCATCGGTCGGGCAAAAAAATATCCTTGTGCCTGGAAGCATCCCAGTTCAATTAAGACACAAGCTTGCTCAGCAGTTTCAACTCCTTCCGCTATACTTGTGCGCCCAAATAACTCGGCTAAACGCACAACACTCTCCACCAATGCTACGCCTTCGCGATCGATCGTTAAATCATGCACAAAATTTTTGTCAATCTTCAATGTATCCACTGGCAGATGGCGGAAATAAGCTAATGATGAATAACCTGTACCAAAATCATCTAAAGAAAAATGGACTCCAAGAGTTTTACACTGATTTATAACTTCAACAGCACGGTTTAGGTCTCTCATAGCAACAGTCTCCAAGACTTCGAACTCTAATTGCTCAGGTCTCACATAAGGAAATTTGTTAAGAAGCCCTGCCAACTGTTCAACAAATTTTGGGTGAAGCAGATGATTAGCACTAATATTAACACTAATTACCGTATCTAACCCCTCTCGTCCCCAGGTCATAATTTGATTTAAAGCAGATGTTATCACCCACGCACTAAGATCAATCTCGAGCGGATGATCATTAAATTTGCCCAGAAAGTCAGCCGGTGGCAATAGACCTCTTTCGGGATGCTGCCAACGTATTAATGCTTCCGCGCCTATAAAATTCCTGGTCTTTAGGTTTACTTTGGGTTGATAGAAAAGAACAAATTCTTCATTAGAAAGTGCCTCAGTTAGACGTTGTATCTGGAACAGGTGATCTTGAGCCTCTTTATCTTGTTTAGAATCAAATAAATGATAGCAATTTTTACCCGCCTGTTTAGCTAAGTACATCGCTTGATCCGCATGACGTAATAGAGTATCACCATTGTCATCATCGAAAGGAAAAACAGTCACGCCAATACTGGCAGAAATAGTCAATGATACGTCATCAATAATGACCGGACTCTTAACCACATCCAGAGCTCGATCAAGGCTCACCATACAAGCATCAACATTGTTCAATTCGCCCAATAACAACACGAACTCGTCCCCTCCCAGTCTGGCAATAGTGTCACCACCACGCAACGTCTCTCGAAGTCGGTGACTTATTTCGACTAGCAGCCTGTCACCTACCGCGTGACCATATCGATCATTAATCGGCTTGAATCCATCAAGGTCAAGATAGGCAACAGCCAACAACATACCTTCACGACGAGACCGGGGTAAGGCTTGATCTAATCGGTCGATCAACAAACGACGGTTTGGCAACCCAGTCAATTGATCGTAATGCGCGATTCGATCCAGTTCGGCTTCGTATTTCTTCTGCTCAGTAATATCCAGAAAGATTGCAACATAGTTAATTATTCTACCGGAATCGTCATGCACTGCTGAAATATCTTCCAGCTCAGGAAAAAATTCTCCATTCTTGCGCCGGTTCCATATCTCTCCACGCCAATGGCCTCGTGTCTTGAGAGTCCGCCACATCCGATCATACCAAAGTGAATCCTGCCGATCTGATTTTAATACTCGTGGGTTCTTGCCAATAATCTCCTCACTCTCATATCCAGTTATGCGTGTAAAAGCTGGATTAACATCTAGAATAACTCCATCGGCATCTGTAATCATAATGCCCTGATGGCTATATTTGTATACCGATGCCGATAGTTTAAGCTTCTCCTCTACTAGTTTTCGTTTAGCAATGTCGAGTTCCAATGAATGCAGTGCTGTACTCAGATTCGATTGCATACGTCCGAATCCCTCCAAAACCAGATCGAATTCATCTTGTTTTGAAGAATCTGGGCGCGGCAATTGTAATCTTTCCTCGAGATTCTTAATTCCCAGGGTCGCGGCAAATCTGGCAATGTGTCGTAAGTGTCGAGTCACAAGCCAGTGAAATAACCACAACATAAAACCTGATACTAAGAATGTTTTTACACCATTAGTGATTAGGATGACCCAAAATTTATTAAGTAACCTTTGATAAATTCCATTCAGGTCGATAACAACCTGAAGTTCGCCAATAGTCTCCATGCGTTCTCTATGTAGATAAGTTAATTTATATTTGCTGAGCTTTACTCCTCGGTGTTTTTGTTTTCCAGCTTCGGCCCAAATCTTATCTTGTTCTGTAACATTCACATAACACACATCTGGTAACCTCGATAATCCATTAAGAGCGATACTTAACTCATGCTGATTTGTAGACCATAGTGCATTGGCAATAGTTGGGAGATGAGTATCGGCTACCTGCTGGAAAGTAGACTCGACCAACCCCAATTCCCGTCGATAATCTACATAGAGCTGGATCGCTGTAGTAAGCAAGGCCACCAGGGTACTGAAAGCAACGGTAAAAATGACAAGGCGGCGCGCCAGCGGTGAAATTCGTGAAGCCGAAAGAGGAGTGGCTGAATTATGTTCATCTTTCATTGAGTCATCACAGAAGCTGTGGAAACATTTCTTTCAGACTCATCCGTGCGGCTATGTGGGTAAAAAGAGTTCATAAGACCCTATAGATAATAGAAGCTGTATCCTGATTTGTCTCTGAAATTAAGTTGTGTTGTGCAAGATTAGCCTTCTTTTCTACAATATTATATTAACTAACTAGATATATAATTTCATTCCAGGTTATTATAAAAAAATAATTCAAAGTTTTTTGTGGCCTTTAAGAACAAAGTAAATTTATTCGTCACGGCCTGACTATAACTTTGTACACATATTGTACATTAGTAATTCTCACCCAACTCCTTAAGTATATAAGACTCATAGTCTTTATTTAATAACCCCAGGAAAGCCACTAAATGGTTAATATCGTCACGGGAAATTTAGAACCCTGCAATGCCAGGGCTGTATTACGTATTAAACGTTGCTAGCGAAGATAGATGTGGATATGTATGCGGTAAAATTCTAATAACTGTTGTCATTAATCATATTCACAATAAAAGTATTCATAGAAGGTGTTCTAATTTATTTCTTCCATATCGCATACTTTTATCTCATTCCAAATAATCCCCCAATCCACACTATCATACCAACCACAGCGAGGATCTTCACGATGATCAAACTGTTTAACATAAGGCTTGATATCCAATAATGGCGTGCCATCCAGCACATCAATATCATCACAATATAAAATATTCTGTTGAATCTTACTTAGTGACCATATGCTTATACCAATGTGGTTAGGACGTGTCGGGAAACGACTGGCGAAGATACCATGTTCAATATTCGGATCAAAACAGGGCCTGGCTTTTAAGCGCACCTCGGCCTGACGATGAAAATAATATAAGGCGATGATGTGTGAAAACTCTTCAAGGCCTGTCAGGCCATCAGAAAATTCATCGTTCAGTACGATTTCTCCTTTTTGACCATCAATTGATGGCTGTCTGCCTCCCGACTCTGCATTGTCAAATGCAGAACGAATCGTTCCGATTGGAGAAACGGCGATAATCATGGCGACTCCTTTCAAGTATTTTTAGTAAATAATTTATCCTATTCCAGCAAGCGGTAAGGTAAAAAGTAAAGATATAACAAAGTTATCCTTTTTCTATCACAAATAGACGACTCCCTTATTAAAAGTGCTTTAAATTGGACTGCTAACCGTCGTGATATGGTTGTGATCTTTCAATCCTATCCTTATGTTTATTTCACCTGAACAGGGAGATACCTTATGCAGGCGCGAATTAAATGGATTAACGGTGCTACATTCGAGGGCTTGTCTGAAAGTGGACACAGCGTCATTATGGATGGGCCACCGGAACATGGCGGCAACAATAATGGTGTTCGTCCAATGGAAATGCTGTTATTGGGGTTAGGTGGTTGTGCCGCTTTTTATATTACGCATATCTTACAAAAAGCCAGACAATCTATTATTGATTGCGAAGTTGAAATAGTCGCGACAAGGGAAGAACGCACACCAAAACTAATCACCCAAATACATGTTCATTATATTCTGACAGGACAATCCTTAAGCAAGGAGCAGGTTCAACATGCGGTACAATTATCATCCCAAAAGTATTGCAGTGCATCGCTGATGTTAGCCACCGCCGCAAAAATAAGTCATGACTTTGAAATAAAAAAAATTGGCTAATCCCACACTCGTGAACCCCGGTCGTTTTACAATATTATTTTTTTACTCTTGCCAGGCCGATGGTACAATCGTTTTCCGGATCAATTTCGACCAATCTTCGGTCGGTATCATATCGAACCAAACCATAGAAGTACTTTTCACTTGATTCATGCAGGGTATGATCAAGCGTACCATCATCCTTACCCCAGTCAGGTACTAGAAAACTACTATCTGAAATTGCTTTTGCAGTTGGTATAGTCCACGGTAGATTAATTAATAACGGTACAGCCAGGCTTGCTTTTATAAAACGTCTTCTTTTTCTGTATTGTGGGTTCATAGCTATTCTCCTTGTTGTCAAAATAAAAATTGCAATTTTGATTCCAACTTGATAACTATCAACCAATCAACTCGTTAGAGTTAACCATCGTAAAAATAAAACAAAGGAAAATGTAATTTTCAAGATATGATTGCGGATTGAAATGAAACAAAAACTGATTCAATAATTTATTCTTTTATAATTCGTCAGGAGAGCTACTCTATATTTAATAATTCACGTCAAAACAAACCCTACCCACTACTTGTGAGTAAAAAATCTATATATATTTGTACTAATTTGCCGATATAACGAATGCAATCAGCATTAGTACAACAACAAGACCTTGCAGTACCACACGCGCACTCATAAAATGGGTGCTATGCTTAGTATCGAAACGGCCACCATGGGCCATTGAACCAATACCCCAAGCAAGCGATACTATGGTTGCAATCAGTGCCACCATGATTAATGTCGTCACAACAGTCATTATTATCACCTCCTTATCATGCTCTATCTAACATATGACGATTAAATTCACCCTGATTGAGATCAAGTTAACGTTAAATAATAAAGTTAAATGAAGCTATAAAAGGAGTAGTAATAGTACGAGCTATTGATTAAAAACAAATAATACGTGGGGCAGAGTGAACAACTCGTTAATATTAGTTAATACAATATTTGGATTTGCTCACTCTGGCCTATAAATACATCGTATATGCTTTTATATAGTCATGGTTAAAAAAGGAATGATCATCGCAGCAATAAATCCGAGCACCATCAGGACAAGCATAACGGCCGTTATGATGCCTGCTATTTTCCAAAATTTTCGTTGTGAATCCAGGGCATCCTCCATATCAATCATACTAGCTGACTGGAGTAAACGTCCTATAGCAGAACTGTATTTGAATAAGTAAATTCCCATCATAATGTAGATAAGGCTCATCACTGCATAAACAATACCTATCCCGAGAATGGCGCCTGCCTCGGCACCCATAGATGCCATTCCGACAGCACTCGCCACAATCATACCAATCGTTCCCAGGATCATAAATATAGATGAGATAATAAGCACGATACCAATTAACAAAACCCAGGGTTTTGTACCACGCATGGCATCGATCATTGAGTTAGATACTCCGGAATTATTAGAGCGATTCACATCCGCAACATTAGACTGCGGTGGATCATATTGGTTATTCATAGTATCTCCCTTTAAATTATAAAATACTGCCCCATATAAGCACTTTCAAATTTCATATAGTATGACCGTAGCGTTCCGATTTTATGTATTATGCCAATTTACTACGTTAACTTGTGCAGTATTCTGCTATCTGCAACTTAGTCTGTAACTTGTATTTATACTGGCTGGTTGCTGGATTAATCCAGATGAGGTCCTAATATAAAACCAACGGGATTAAACTGATGATCTTCAAGTTCCGCAACAATATCATCCCATTTATAATCTGGGTTATTTTCTTCGACTTGAGCAATTAATCCGACAACATGCCGGTAAGCTTCATGTTCCCCTAAATCCTCCGGAATTTGTATCAACCTAATCTCTTTAATATCCCTGGCAGGTAATACCATTAACTTTGACATACATCTCTCCTTAATTGACCAGACGCTCAGTTTTTATTAGCCATTTCTTTATACGATTTGAATCGCCGTATTTACTTAGTTTACCCCAGGATTCGAGTAGTACAATAATAACGGGTCGGTCATTGATCTCTGTCTGCATAACCAGGCAATTTCCGGCTTCACTGGTAAAACCGGTTTTACTCAGGGTAATCGGCCAGGTTACTTTTTTAACCAGGCGATTCGTGTTACCGAAACTGACTTCGCGTCCACTGTTCAAGTCAGTAATACTTTCTTTAGTTTGTGTCGTGAATTCGCGTATCATCTGATAGTTGCTTGCCGCCTTTACGATTTTCATAAGCTCTTGTGCGGTGGAAACATTCTCATTGCTAAGTCCAGCTGGGTCAGCAAATTTAGTGTTAGTTAAACCAAGTTCAGTTGCTTTTAGATTCATCGCTTTAACAAAGTCATCGATACCGCCCGGCCATGTACGTGCCAGAGCCCTGGCCGCACGATTCTCTGAAGCAGCTAATGTTATGAGTAGCAAATCTTCACGACTGAATTTCATACCTTTGCGTAAACGTGAACGAGAATAGCGTATACGATCCTTGTCATCCTTAGTAATGGTAATCACTTTACTCATATCATACTCGGCATCGAGTATCACCATCGCCGTCATCAATTTACTCAATGAGGCGACTGGCATAACTTCTTTTATATTACGTCCAATAATGACTTCGTTATCACGTTCGTCAAATACGAGGGCAGCACGCGAACGTAATTTAAGATTGATACGATTGGCATTTTCACGAATTGTCTTTGCCGAAATATAGGTATCCGGTATAGAAGTCAGAAGCAGCTTTTTATCCTGGGTATTACTTTCCATCCCATACACGAGGGGGGCCCAGCACAAAATAAATATCAGACTCAGTATTTTCATGACGTCACTATAACAGTGTTTAAGATAACAGAGAGTATCTCGTTAATATGATGAGCATACCTTGTTCCAAAACACACTTTTTCATCAAATCATACCAACCACTTTCCGAGCAAGCGCCTTGTCAAGCCATACCAGGGCTGGATAGGCAGGCTCATAGATTCCTAAATTACCAAAGCCATGATTTACCATACCCTTGATTTACCATACCCTTGATTTACCATACCCATGGCACTAATCGATAAGAGGTTTGTTTAGCATATTCATTATATCCATCAAGCTCAACATGTAAGGTTCGATCCTCAAAGTAAGTACGTATAATCAACAGTATTGTTAGAAACACCGCTAGAATCAGCGAGATGCGCGACCCAAGCGCAATGGGCACCGCAAACAGTAAAACAATAACAATTAAATACATTGGGTGGCGCACCAATGCATAAGGCCCAGTCGTAATCACCTTATGCCCCCGTGCCTTATCGATTTTTACGACCTGCGCTAAGTAAGTATTCTCACGCATTACCCAGCCTAGGAATACAAAACAAGGAAGATGTACAAGCATCGCAAGAATTTTCATCCACATAGGCAAGGACTCAGTCCACCCATAACGCATCACATCAAAACCCGGGACGAGATAGAGCCCAATACCGGCAATCACAAAAAGAGACATTAAAATTTTATCCCATGCTTTTTGTTCTTTATGTAAAGGTAAAAACTTCAATCGCTCGGCCAGTAAGGCCGGATCGTGGTTAATTAAATAGTGAGTCATTACAACCCCAAATACTGTCCATAGACCAACGATGACCCACGCCTCCCACCATAGCCAGGTCCCAGCGGGCCATAATAAGGCAACGGCAAAGAATGACATACGGATGGTTAAGCTCAACCAGATTTTAACGTTTTTGATCATTTGATTCTTCGTAAACTTTGCTCTTATCTAATATAACGTATTTAGAAGCCGTTTTTTCGATCATTGAATTTAAATATCTTATTTCCAGCTACGTTCCCTGGATAGTAAGCAATTACGGGTATTTTTAATAACAGGGAATAACTGGTTTTGATCTTATTAGTTATTTGTATATTTTTAGTATAGTGCTGAAGATTTCGTTCGCAAAGTTTGATGCTGACAATGTCAACATTCGCCCTGTGAGGATTTATTATCTCAAATATAGGAGTTATCTGAGAAGGGTTAGTGCTTTATAACTTATGCAATTGCATTTAGGTTTTATCTCATCAATAAGATAAAAGGGGGCTGGAAACGTCCCCTCCCCCCCTTTTCTACATCAAATTTCACTTAGTAGACGATGGTACGTGCTACGACGATCAATGCGACGAATAATACAAATAAACCGCCAAAGATGGTCGTTAGCATGCGGCGGCAAGAAGCATCTGTTGTGTTACTACTCATAATCTATCTCCAAAAATTTGTTAAAAATTTAGCCCTCCGGGCTCCTAAAATCCATCGGAAGTATACTGTTTAAGTCAGGTATTCGACATGAGAGATATCTAATACGCCAATAAAGAAATTTATGAGTAATATACTCGGGTATTATTAGGAGGGGACTTTAGTTACTGATTTATATAGGGTATTTGTATAGTATGAGAAATCGTAGCTATCTGAGAGCTCACTAAGCGATCTATAGGCCGATTTTTTTCATCACGTTAGTACTAAACGTGCCTGACACCCACTGGACTTTAAATTAACTCATTGCCTTTATTGTTCCGGCAAGGATGTCCATGTTATTTATCTAGGTAATCTTTGACTGCTACGTTGATCTCGATCATGGCAAGAACTTACTTCATAGACTAAAAATATAACCAGAAGGTTAATTTCCGTGGTTGATATGCATTTACCTTTTAATTAAATAGACAAAGGAGAAATCGACATGGCTACGAAAGCATCCAAACAGCCAATACAAAAAGTTGAACCAGCACGTTCAATGAATCCGTTCGATGACATGGAGCGAATGTTTGAAAATTTCTTTTCACGCGGCTTGTTACATCCACTCAATATGGATTGGGCTAAACTACCCAAAGAGGCCACTGCTTTTCAAGGAAAGACACCCAGTGTCGATGTGATTGATAGAGATAAAGAAATCATCGTCAAGGCAGAATTGCCCGGCGTAGAAAAAGACGATCTCGATATTTCCGTAACGCAAAATACAGTTACGATCAAAGGTACGACTAGCCATGAAGAGAAAGAAGAAGATGGTAACTTCTATCATTGCGAGATGTCACACGGCAGTTACTCCCGTACCTTGTCACTTCCTGCCGAGGTTGACGATGCAAAGGCCAACGCAAAATTCAAAAATGGTGTTCTTAAATTGACTTTGCCAAAACTCAAAACATCGAATCGAACTACGGTTAAGGTGGATTAAGAACCAGGCAGGTCTTGCCAATACTATTACAAGGCCTGCCATCTTTTCTGAATATCTATTTCCCAATAAATCGCTGCGCTCACTGGTTAAGCAAATCAAAATACTGGGGCAGGCCTGTTATTGCAAAATTAGAATTTACGTTTGATAGAAATAACGTGTTACGAAAAAACCTGATCATGTTGATCATTAATTACTTGTTCATTCAGGTACTGTAAAACCTCCGCTTCATTTCCACGAAATACGACCCGTTCAGATTTTTTATCAAGTTGGTAGTCATACATCGGATCATAATAATCCGTCAAAAGTGGCCGTATCCAAGCCTCGTGATTGTCCAGTTCACCAGTAGTGCGCTGAGTTTGAATTGCATTTAGTAAAATGGATTTTAGGTTTCGGTAACGCAAACCGCCTAACCGTTTATGTATTTTATCAAGTGAAGCTTGCAAGTTATCAGCCCAGGCATCAAATCCCGATTCCTCACCCAACAAGGCCTGATTCTCAGCAAGATCCTTGCAGACGTATTCATCAACGACGTTATCGATACGTTCTTTAAGGCTGATCTCCAACATAACTAATGGCGATTGCCTCATCTTCACTACGATCGATTCCGGTAAACGTCGTGAGCCTATATTCATGGCCTCATCTTCAAGCACCAATTGGGTCAGATGCTGGCTGCGAAATTTAAGAAGTTCAATCGATAATTTATTTTCAATATCTATCTGGCCAGGTTGGCATACCGTACGTCGACCAAATGCCGAACCACGATGCTGAAAGATACCTTCCAGATCAATTTTGTTCTCGAGTAGATTTAATAACAAGGTTTTACCCACACCGGTGCGACCACATAGAACCATAAACTGCATTTGCTGACTAACGCTCTCTAATTCATCAAGCAAATAACGGCGCAAGGCTTTATAACCGCCTTTTACCCTTGGGTAAGCTACCCCGGTTTCATCGTAGATCCATTGTTGGCAAATTTTAGAACGCATCCCACCACGAAAACAATATAACGCGCCGCCAGGATGTTGGTGAGTAAATTCGTTCCAATCATCAACTCGGGTTTCTTTTATGTCACCACTTACTAATTCATGACCAAGTGAAATGGCCTGCTCCTGCCCCTGTTCTTTGTAACAAATGCCAACCGCCTGACGTTCTTCATCATTCATGAGAGGCAGGTTCATCGCCTGTGGAAACGCACCCTGCCCATATTCAACTGGGGCGCGGACATCCAACAAAGGGATATCATGTAAAAACAGATCTTTATAGTTGTCTATTTGAGGTAGTTCCATCTTATTTATATTACATTAATTATTGGGGTGGTGTCTTTGTCACGTTCAATCTGTTTGATTTCACCAATGGCATCTAGCTGATACCCTAATGATTGGGCCACATCCAGAAATTCGTCTTCACCCTCCTTGGAAACGGCAACCAACAATCCTCCAGATGTTTGAGGGTCACACAAGATCTGTCGTTGAACATCTGTCATCGATCCAAGTTTGTGCCCATAACTTTCAAAGTTTCTTTGCGCCCCGCCCGGAGAACACGCCATCGTCAGATAGGCTTCGATTTCCGGTAACTTTGGTACCGCCTGATAATCGATGCTGGCATGAAGCTCGCTACCCTCACACATTTCAATTAGGTGTCCCATTAAACCGAAACCCGTCACATCCGTCATGGCTTTAACCTGTGGTAGATTCGAAAATTCCGTCCCAACCTTATTCAGTTTACACATCATGTCAGGGGCAATGCGTTTATGTTCAGGTTTTAGTAATTTTTTCTTTTGTGCCGTTGTTAATATTCCAATGCCCAATGGTTTCGTGAGATAAAGTCTGCATCCTGGTTCGGCTTTGTTGTTACATTTTAATTGTTGATTGTTGACTAAGCCGGTAACAGCCAATCCAAATATGGGCTCTGGGGCATCAATGGAATGACCACCTGCCAGTGGGATATCCGCAAGCTGACAGGCATGGCGACCACCATCAATAACCGCGCTGGCCACGTCAGGACCAAGTTTATCTATTGGCCAGCCAAAGATTGAGATCGCCATCAACGGCGAACCACCCATCGCATAGATATCGCTAATGGCATTTGTCGCCGCAATTTGTCCAAACTCAAACGGGTCATCCACAATCGGCATAAAAAAATCCGTTGTGCTAACCACTGAACTACCATTACCCAGATCGAATACAGCGGCATCATCTTTGTTTTCATTCCCAACTAACAATTGCGGATAGCTGGTCACGGCTTCGGACGATGGCGTTTTAGAATGTAAGATTTCTTCCAGTAGTTTTGGTGCAATTTTACAACCGCATCCTGAACCATGACTGTATTCCGTTAACCTGATCTGACTATCATTTTTAGTTTCTATAGATGGCATTTTGTTTATTTTCATGGGTAAAGAATAATTTGATTATACTAATTGGTAAAGGGAAAGTTATTCCAGGAAGGGCAGCATAAACTTACCCTTTATTTCGATACCCGTAAAGTAACCCTTAAAACAGGAACTTGTTTTTGAGGATTCTCAATGAAGCATCTTGGAATCTAAGATTGTACTGACTTGAACTTTTACTATCAATTTTTACTGTTTCACAGATACCACCAGGTCCACACGTCGATTGGTCGCTCGACCAGCGGCGGTTTCATTGGATGAAATGGGATGCGCCTCACCATAACCTACATACTGTAGTTTGTAGCCACCTTTAAGCGTGTAGAGATAATTCGCAACGGCATTGGCCCTCTGTGTTGAAAGTTTTTTATTGACCTGGGTAGAACCGATTGAGTCAGTGTGTCCTTGTACGACGACTTTGTCCGCATCGAGTTTCTTAATAATTGCATTGGTTTTGGCGATGAGTAATTTCGAAAACTCCGGAATTTCAGCTGCTCCAGACTGAAAATTTATTCGCTTTAATCTAAAGACCAATTTGTTGCCTTGTTGATAGACCAACGCATCGTCTTGCGATAACACTTTACGGGCTTCATCCATAGCCTGTTGAAATCTAACCTGTGTCGAGGCCATGGCCAGTTGTTCTTCCTGAGACTTAAGTACCCCTTCGGTACGTTTCAGCTCACCTTCTTTTTTCTGCAGTGTCTGATTTGCTGATTCTAAATTGGCTTCTAGTTTTCCAACATTGCCACTCAATTCACCCAACGCTTTTTTTTGATTCACAATTTGTACTGCAATATTTTCAGGTGTGCCTTTAGCTCCCAGAATGACATTCATAACATTATACAATTGCGTTGAACTGGCCAACGCTTCATCGACGCTCTTTCTGTATATATCTGGACTACGCGGGCTTTGAGCAATCATGTTCATTGCGGTTTTGTAATCCAGTGATGCGGTGCGCAGCGAATCAGGGGCAAGATCATCGGCATCATTTTCAAGCGCATCGGTTATCGCTTTATTGGCACTATTAAGCTGAGTAAACTGAACGGCCTTCGCTTCTAAATCAAAATATTGTTTTTGAATAACCGCAAAATCTTCCGGAGAGAGCACTCGGCTTAAGTTATCAGTTTCACTTTTTAAATCATTATCAATCGCTTTCATACTGGAAACGAGTGCATCACTTTTTCTGACTCCAGCCTTTAGCGCCGCACCTCTGGCCTCAATAATCCGTTCAGAAAACGCTTCTTTCGTTTTAGCTGTTTTACCCGCATCCTCGAAGAAAGCCTTGGCGATGGCAGCATTGTTGAGAATCGTCTCAGGCAAATCACCCTGCTTTTTTCCCTGTTTTGCTTCATTCAGGTAGGTAAGTCCCTGGGAGAATTCTTCATCTGCCAATACATCCAGTTGGGCCTGCTGCGCTGTAGACATTACTTTTACCACTTCGGCAATGGCCTTATCCGGATCATTTCCTGCTGCTAACTCAGCCTTTCGCAGACTCGAACAGCTTGTCAGTACAACTAACATAATGATTATCGACAGAGGGGAAATAAGCTTCTTTAACATACTCACAAGGGGGCTCCTGTTTCAAGCATTCTACACAGCGACTATAAGATATGTTGACAAAATCTGCCATAAAATGACCTGTATGCCAAGTTTCTTGATTCATTTAGTGACCCGGTTCATAGAGCACTTGGCTCATAAAACGTGATTCTATGCACTTTTAGACATCATTTTTAAGCTAATGCGATGCTAAATTGTACTCTGACTCCGTAATTTGCTTTAATTGTTAGTAAATATAATAAGGTAAATAGTATGTATCACAATCTTGAAGTGCCCGAAATTTGTAAAACTCTATGGCATCAATGCGAGCTACTCGTCCCCGCTCTGTTGGAAGGGTGTACGGTTAAATCTCAAGATCGAAACGTCGATTTTGGGAATCCGATCGAGTTTCAATCCGGTTCTATCTATCTCGTCAAACAAGGTGATCTTTACGAGACATATGACGGGCAAATTATCGTTATTCATGAAGAAGGGGATCTGGTCAATGCCGATGCACTGTCAAACCCAAAAAACACTGCCTACGAAACAGACTTTCCGGCCAAGGTCGATGAATATGATGGACAGGAATTTATTGATCTAATCACCTCGGATGAAAATAAATTCAAAATCTGGAGTCAGTATCTAACCTGCCTGAGTCAAAGTTATCAATTACTCATGGCCCATTTCAGTCGACAAGATACCGACTATCTTCCAGAAACCCGTCAGTACAAGAAAGACGATGTTATTATTCAAGAAGACACTGAAGGAGATGAAGTTTTTACCCTATTAAGAGGCACGGCCAAAGTAGTCAGTAATGACGAAGAGGTGGGGGAAATTAAAAAAGATGAGATATTCGGTGCCATTGCCGCATTAACTCACACTAAACGTACCGCCACTATAATTGCGACCTCGGATTGCGATACCCTGGTCGCCGAAAGCGAAAACTTTCGTAGTATTTTAGGCACTCGACCCGATATCGTTCAAAAA
>CAMYOL010000063.1 GCA_947260005.1 uncultured Ectothiorhodospiraceae bacterium | reverse complement strand
GTTTTCATCATTATAAAGAAGCCGTAACCAGTGTTGTGGTTCAATCGTAAATTGGCTGGTATGACTGGCACTGCCCGCTATAGCCGTCAGGGTATAATCACCGGGCTGAATATTATCGATCTTGATCTCCCAATCCACCGATTGATTTTTTCCTCCTTGTTGTACGCTGGTGGATTGTGACCCAATGCTTCCTTTTTCTGATTTCCAGGATAAATTCACTCGACCTGTATTGGTTACCCCACCCTTCACCACCAATGCCTGACCAACAGCAACCCGCACCGGGTCACCTTCTTGAGGCAGGCGTTTTTCGCTAAACGGGGGATTGTAATTGAGTATCGCGCTGGGGTTGTCTTGGCCTGTCAGGTTTTTCACCACACTATTGACTGTATCACTTTTTTTAAAAGTATATTCTTTAAACGAGGTAGTGATGTGTTTTTTATCGGTAAGTTTAATTGAGCTGCCATTACCTGGCGTTGTAATTATGACGGTGGGTACTAATTGTGGTTCTTCAGAATTGGCTGCCGATGACGTTGCCTGCCCCGCATCACCACCACGTCCACTCCCTCCCCCAGGAGGTTCTTTACGCAGACTACGGCGACTCACGGCATAAGCCGTTTCACCCAAAGCCACACTGCCACTAAAACTTTGCACCGAGACCCAGTCCTTACCCTGCTTTTCAAACAGCATTACCGAATCAGATTTACGCAGCTCCCGAACATTCACACTGTTATTCTGCAAACTCCAGTTGGAGTAATGCGGTTGTAAACGCGCGAGGATGTCTTGTGGTAAATCGGATGGTTGAAGGGGCGGAGAGTTGAGCGCAATGTTGTCACGTTGGGCACGGTCACGCTCGGCGTTGGTGTAGACGTCCATATTACTGATGGTTTTCCAATCCATTGGATACTTTCTCCCCATTACTATTATATTCTTATTCAGCCATTTTAAACGTGGGCTCTCAGAAGGGAAGCCCTGTTAATTATGTATAACAATCTAGTGTGACCTTAACTGCATTTATCAGTGGTTTACGAGATAATAGGCGTTAAATGGTTAATATTTAGGTAAATTTATGTCGGTGTACGCCATTGGTGATGTTCAGGGTTGTTATGATGAACTGATGACCTTGCTGGAGAATATCCACTTTTCTGAGACAGACGATACCCTTTGGTTTGCAGGTGATCTGGTTAACCGAGGTAAGCAATCACTTCAGGTTTTACGCTTTGTTAAAGGGCTTGGCGATCGGGCCATTACCGTACTGGGCAATCACGATCTGCATCTGCTGGCCATTCATGCCGGGGTTAAAAAAGACAAAAGCAAGGACATCAAGGCCATTCTGAAGGCCGACGATGGTGAAGAATTAATTCACTGGCTACGCCATCAACCCGTATTTCATCGGGATAAAGATCTGGGCTATTGCATGGTCCATGCAGGTGTCCCCCCACAGTGGGATCTCAAGCTCATCAAGCGATGTGCTAAAGAATTACAATCCGTTTTACGCAGTGATAGCTATACCGAATTTTTGTTCAATATGTACGGCGACAAACCCCGTGCCTGGGATGATGGCCTCAAGGGCTGGGATCGACTGCGTTTTATTTGCAATAGCTTTACCCGCGTTCGCTATGTCACCGAAAAGGGCAAACTGGCATTAGATGACAAAGGCGGGTTAGGAAAAACGAAACCAGGGCGTTATCCCTGGTTTGAAGTGGGGGGTAGACAGAGTCGTGATCTCAAAATCATCTTCGGTCACTGGTCGACACTGGGCGCGCAAGGGGTGATTAAAAACCCGAACGTGCATTGCATCGACAGTGGTTGTGTCTGGGGAGGGAAGCTGACCGCGCTGCGCATCGATCAACACCCTCCTACCTACATAGCGATTACCTGTCCGGGGGCGCAAGACCCCGCAGACTTTTTATAGTTATAGTTCAATGATACTTATTTATAGCTTAGTTAAGCGTGTGAGCCTCACGATTCTCCTTACGGCGGTCGTTCGGGCCACGACGATCGGTTTGCTTCTCAACGCCTGAGCGAGTCTCTCTTCGGCGATCAGTGCATTGGCGACGTTCCTGTCCAGATCTTCTGTCCTCAAATTGTATCCGTGATGCACTAACGGCATTACGTACAAAGTTATCTAATTGTTTTCTAAACATGGGGTGCCTCCTAAATCGACTGAGACAACATATAAAATAAGGTCTTGCAAAACCGTGCATTCGTCACACTTTGGCAAGCCCACTAAATTAATCTAAATTAGAGAATAATCGTATACCTATTTGTTTTTATTAACTATTTATCTCGTTTTTGTTAATTTGGGTTAAGAAATAATTGTCATAATTTAAGTATATTTGTGTCTATTTGTCACAAAAAGAAAGGCTAAAACATAAGCTTATATTGGTTTAAATATGTCCGTATCGATCACCTACTGGGCCACCTATTTACAAGAGTGGGATGATCACTACAAAACATTTGCGCATCTCAAGCGCATACAGAGAGTCAAACAACACCGTTTCCATACCCCGAACCAAATCTATTTAGAAATCGTTGTTCAGATCATGCCTCATGCTGAAAAAAATATCGTGAAGTTATAAATATCCTCTGCGACAAAGCTGACGCCTATTAACTGAGATAAAAGGGAGTTTGAACTTGAACGTGAATATTCAGTATGTCTCGATCGTTTTATTCAACATTATTTAAATGCAGAGATATAGTACATCGTAATGTCATTCCACACGCCTACATCCGTGTTCAATGCTTCAATCCTGGCTTCATAGTCCTGTTGGCACTGACTTAATATCCTGGGAGGCACATCACTAACGGGATGAGGATATTGACCCGGTGCAAAATCCTCTTTTTTAAGCCAGGTTTTTTTTGCCTCGTTGAGCGCAACATAGTAGCCCGATTTTTCTTCGCGGATTTCTATATCCTTAAAACCTGCTTCCATGAGCAACTGGCGACATTTTTCGATCGTGCCAGTCGGTTTATTCAAAAGATACAAATGCCCGTAGTGCTCGAGCACGCTTCGTGCAACCGATACCCAAAAATAAGAGGTTTCAGGTATGGCATGAAAACCCAAACCGCCACCGGGTTTAAGTAAATCATACCAGTGGCGCAATGTGGTTAGCGGATTTAAAAAACAAAAAAAAGCAGATGCACAATAGATTCGGTCAAAACGGTTGGTTGGAAACTCGAGGCGTTCAGCATCCGCCAAAATAAATTCAAGGTTATGAGTATCCGAGGCAGCTAATTTTTTGTTTGCCTCATTAATCATACCCTTCGAAAGATCGACGCCAACCACATTTCCGCTCGGTCCGACAAGAGACGCCGTATGAAATGCAATCGTCCCTGTACCTGTTGCGATATCCAAAACGCTATCACCGATACGAGGAGGTAGATCTTCAATCAGCCTTAATGCGGTCGTTCGATGCCACTCACTATTTTCATGATTCCCACTTCTCTCATCGTAAGTATCGGTGATGTGCTTATGATAAGCGTGAAGATTTTGTATTTTCATACCACTCTTATCCCTCATGATAATTAGTTCAACATACGCAACATCGTGCGAAAGCCAATTTAGAATCTAGCTTAATAGTTTGTCATGCCCTGTTAAATATTTTAATAGTCTACCTATATAGTTGAAATTGACGTTCTTTATGTGGCAGTGAGCGAAGCGAAGACATAAGTTACAATACTTATAAAATTCTTCTCAACTTTTCTATTCGGTATTTTATTCATGGTTCACAATAATTAATTTATTTGTATCAAAACCCAAAGCTTTTGATTTTTCAACAAAGTCATCCATAATTTCTTTAGAGACGACCGGTGATCTTGATAAAAACCATAAATAGGTTAAGTCTGGACCGGACACAAAAGCATATTGATAATTCTCGACATCGAGTTCAAAAATGACATATGAGCCATAAAATGGCCCAAAGAATGAAACCTTCAAATATCCTTCTGTAGGGCTATTAACAAAATAAGCTTTTCCGATTGCTTCACTCCACTTATTATCTGAAATTGAAAACCCACGATTTATTACATGAACGCCACCATCTTCTCGCAAACTATATTCAGCCGTTACCTTTTCAAGGCCGCGTTCGAAAGAGTGATCAAGCCTTGCAATTTCATACCACTTCCCCAAATACCTGTCGAGTTCGAAATCCTTTACCGGTATGACTTTCTCCGGCATACCTAGACAACCATATAAGTTTAAGCAGACCAGTACGACTAGTATTTGTCTCATAATTTCTCCATTCCAACATGCAAGCTAACATAGAAGGCCGTCATTTTTTTACCGGCTTAGCAAACGAAAGTGAATGATTAAATTTACTTATTATGCAATTTATGTATCGACACAGCTCCATTCGTCTGGTGGACATACTTTACATGAGGTTGGGTTGAGTGGATCAGGACTCGGGAAAAGGATCCCACTCAAACCGACGGGTATAATCTTGACTAAGTGTGAACACCTCTTGTTGCGAGCTGTTAATGACTTTAGAGTATTCAATCATTATTGTCTGATAGTGATAGCATTCCCTCACAGCTAGACAATCCCTGATTAATGGGGGCTGAACTTCTTCATTTTGTTCCAGCCATATTTTTGTCTAAAGCACTCTTAATATACCAAAATGCGTCTTTAGAAGCCGACCTCCAGCTATCGTTTGGTGGACTGTTTAACGGCTGCCAAAAAAAGCTGAATATGTGGCCACCATCATCACTTGTCGCATACTCCCACGTATCTGGGAGTATATCTTCGTAGTGCATCAGGCAAAATCCCCAGATCTGATTTTTGAAATTAGATTCCCAGACCCCCAGCCTTTTTACCACCTTTGCCTGAATTCCCGATTCTTCTTCCAATTCCCGAATACAAGCGTTCTCAAGTTGCTCGCCTTTTTTTATACCACCTTTTGCCAGTTGAATACCGGATTCAGGGTGTTTAAAAACAAGCAGTTCAAGCTGATTATTTTTGTGTCTTAATACAACAGGGCAGGCTTTATTCATAATTTTGTACTAGTAAGCTATCTTTTTTTAAGTATGTTTTTACAATTTACGCATCATAAATGCTTTTATAATCTCTATATTTAGATTATGAAGCGCAACTTGTCGAACTTCAATACCAACACTATTTAGCTTTCAATCTTTTCTTTATATGGGTATTTAGTGTGTCCATACCGATGAACAAGAATGGCGATTGCTAATATTAAGATCGCACCAGAGACTGATAGCATATGCCATATATCCAAATTTTTCATATCTAGAATCAAGTAACGCGCCAGTGCCACAATAGCGATATATAAAGGCATTCGAACGGGTAGCTTTCCAGAATCAAGATACATAGCAACCATTGCCAAAACTTCAAGATAAATAAATAACAGCAATAAATCAGCTAAAGTGACTGTTCCGACTGAAATCATCGATTTAATTTCAACACCGACAGCGATGACCGTCGCGACGGCAATGATAATCAGCCCGATATTTTCAACAAAGACAATCGCTTTTATTCCGAATTTATTTATTTTCATTATTATGCACCCACATTGTAATAAAACGAATGGCTAAAAGAACCGGTACAGCTTTTGGCGTAGCGTGTGGGTTCCCACAGGTCAAATTCTAAATCTGGCATTAATGCTTCAAGTCGTTTTGACCTGAAAGCGACTGAGCAGGTTGTCGATTCAATACCGAAAAGAGCATCGAAAAGTTATTTTTTTCATCTGCCTCACACGAAATGCTTTCACTCACCAGCCACTGTGCACGATCATATTCTGGAAACCAGGCATCGCCTTTTAAACGGGTATGTACTTCCGTTAAGTACATGCGATCTGCAATCGGTAAGGTCTGCTCATAAAAGCTTGCACCACCAATAATCATGATTTCTTCAAGCCCAGGGTTCTGCTCTAAGGCCTTGCCTATCGCATCATCGATAGAATGAGCAACCGTTGCATTACCGGCATCGTAGTTTTTATCACGAGTGACCACAATATTATGTCGTTCCGGTAATGGTCGGGCTCCGAATGATTCATAGGTCTTTCGCCCCATCACCACAGGTTTGCCTAAGGTGTGTTGACGAAACCATTTCATATCAGCCGGGAGCTTCCACGGCAGACTGTTCTCAATGCCGATCACTCGTTCGGGGGTCATCGCAGCGATTAATGATATAAGTGGTTTGTTTGTCATAACGATATAGTCAGCTCAGTTTAAACGGCCACTGGCGCCTTGATGTGGGGGTGGAACTGGTAGTTATCCAGATGGAAATCATCAAAACTAAAATCAAATATATTGTTAATGGCCGGATTGATCTTCATCGTCGGTAACGGCAGTGGCTCGCGGCTGAGTTGTTCGTTAGTTTGTTCAAGGTGGTTTAAGTAAAGATGTGCATCGCCCAAGGTATGCACAAAATCACCGGCTTCGAGCCCGGTGGCCTGTGCGATCATCATGGTTAACAACGCATAGGAGGCGATGTTAAACGGCACACCTAGAAAAATATCTGCACTGCGTTGATAAAGCTGGCAGGACAGTTTTCCCTCAGCCACATAAAACTGGAAAAAGGCATGACAGGGTGGCAGCGCCATGTTTTCGATCTCGGCGACATTCCAGGCGCTGACGATTAAACGTCGTGAATCAGGATTGGTTTTAATCTGCTCGACGACCTGGCTAATTTGATCGATGGCCTGACCATCGACCGTTGGCCAGGAACGCCATTGTGAACCGTAAACCGGACCAAGGTTTCCCTGTTCATCGGCCCATTCGTCCCAAATACTGACGCCATTGTCTTTTAAATACTGAATATTTGTGTCGCCTTTTAAAAACCAAAGCAACTCGTGCAAAATTGAACGTAAATGACACTTTTTTGTGGTGACAAGCGGGAATCCAGCTTGCAAATTGAAACGCATTTGGTGACCAAAAACGCTGAGTGTTCCGGTTCCGGTTCGATCTTCTTTTTTAACCCCGTGATCTCGTACATGCCTCATCAACTCGAGATACTGCTTCATTCATCACTCCCAATTCATCCAACCCCAAGATGTTGAGCATACTATCATGAAAATTCCATATCTTGGCTTGGGAATATTTTTATATATATAATCAGTAGTTTAAGGAAATAGCAGGCAAAAAAATGCGCTGATGGTAAACCAACAGCGCGTTGTTCCAATGGGGGAGGGAATGAAACTTCAAAAACCTGAAAACAGCAAAACTGCCTCCAGATGGGTGTAACTATACCGAGTCTAAATCTAAAAGCAAAGTATTATTAGGCTTTTTGCATGTTTTTATTGTTGTATGCATACAACAATAGTATTATTCCCACCACAATTAATGGCGCAGAAAGTACCATTCCCATGGTTAACCAGTCGAATGCCAGATATCCGATGTGCTCATCCGGCAGACGGTAAAATTCGACAAATGAACGCGTCAGGCCATAGCCAAGTGCAAATACGCCCGAAATCGCCATTGTCGGCCGATCTTTTCGAGCAAATATCCAAATTATGATAAACAATAAGACGCCCTCTAATGCTGCTTCATAAAGGGGGGTTGGATGACGTGGCACATCGGGATTTGACTTCGGAAAATGCATGGCCCAGGCCACATCACTGGGTTTGCCCCACAATTCGCCATTGATAAAATTACCAATACGACCTGCCAGCAGTCCAATCGGGGTAATAATCGCCATCATGTCGACCACCACAAAATATCCGTGTTGATACTTTCGGTTATAGAGCCATATCGCGATCATGCAGCCTAAAAAACCGCCATGAAACGACATGCCGCCTTTGTGAATCGAGATCAACCTTAGTAATGAGTCAGCGAGGGTTGGCTCGTTGATGATGTTGCCAAAGTCATAAAACAACATATAGCCAATACGCCCACCTAAAATAACACCCAGCCCCATATAAAAGAGCAAATCGTCGACATGCGAGGGTTCTACCTTCCAATTGCGATGGGTACGCGCCAGATAGCGAGTGACCATCCAACCCAGGATAAATGCCACCAGATAGGTGATACCATACCAGTGAATCGCAAAACCAAAGATTTCAAAAGCGACTGGATCAAACTGGACAACATAAACATCAGAAGCAGGCATAGTCATTGTTACTCTTTTTTTTAGTAATTAATGAAGATTAAGATTGTAAGAGCCTGCCGACTTTACTACAACTCATAGTAATATGAAGAATGATAAAAATATAAATGCCACGCACATGAAAAATAACCACCCGCATACCAATCGGCTTGCCGATTCTAAAAGCCCTTATTTGTTACAGCATGCCCACAATCCGGTGGACTGGTGGCCATGGTGCCAACAATCTTTGGATCTCGCTAAGCAGGAAAATAAATTAATCTTGTTATCCATTGGTTATTCGGCCTGTCATTGGTGCCATGTGATGGCACATGAATCGTTTGAAGATGTGGCCACCGCCACGATCATGAACCAACACTACATTAATATAAAAGTCGATCGCGAGGAACGTCCTGATCTGGACAAAATTTACCAAACCGCACATCAATTGTTGAATCAACGCCCAGGTGGCTGGCCATTAACCATGATTTTAACACCCGATGATCAGGTGCCTTTTTTTGCCGGTACTTATTTTCCAGTGACGACAAAACATAACATGCCGCCTTTTCAGGATGTTTTAAAACGAATCGATGAATTTTATCGAGAAAATCCAGAGCAAATTACCGAACAAAATTCATCGCTGATGGCCGCCATGAATTCACTCAGTCAGACTTCAGCGACACAGGCCGAATTAAACAGTGCCCCGCTTGATCAAGCCCGCCGTCAATTAGAACAACAGTTTGATAAAGAGCATGCTGGTTTTGGTAAAGCTCCGAAATTCCCTCATCCAACCAACTTAATGCGCTTGCTGCGTCACTGGAACACCACATTGTTTGCCAAGCATGAAGATGAGCGTGCCAAAGATATGCTTTACATCACCTTACATGCGATGGCTTCCGGTGGTTTATATGATCAATTGCGGGGAGGATTTTTCCGTTATTCGGTCGATGATGTCTGGATGATCCCCCATTTTGAAAAAATGTTATACGACAACGGCCCACTGCTTGGTTTATACGCCCTGGCATCACAGGCCTATGAAGATCGTAGTTTTGAACGTATCACAAAAGAAACGGCTTATTGGGTTATCGACGAAATGCAGGCAGAAAGCGGAGGTTATTATTCAACTCTTGATGCCGATTCAGAAGGTGAAGAAGGAAAGTTTTATGTCTGGACACCTGAACAAGTTAAAAACTTGTTAAGTGAACAGCAATCGAATCTATTTGCGTCCATGTTTGGTTTGGATCGAGAGGCCAATTTTGAAGGTCAATGGCACCTGCATGTATTTAATTCCCTGCAATCGATCGCAGAACAAAACCAAATAACCCCATCGGAAGCAGAAGTCTTAATTAATGAGGCTAAACAAACATTATTAATGGAACGCGATAAGCGTATTCGTCCTGGTCGGGATGAAAAGATACTCGTTGCCTGGAATGCTTTAATGATAAAGGGAATGGCACAGGCCGGACGATTACTTCAGGAGCCGGATTTTATTCATTCCGCGCAACGTTCTTGTGATTTTATCCTTGAGCATATGTTTAAAGATGGCAGGTTATTTGTCACTTATAAAGATCAATCAGCCGACTTAATGGCCTACCTTGATGATTATGCTTTTTTACTCGATGCCCTGTTAGAACTATTGTCTGCGCAATGGCATTCAAAGTATTTAGACTTCGCCATCACCCTGGCTGACAGTTTGCTTGAGCATTTCGAAGATAAAGCCTTAGGTGGATTTTATTTTACTGCGCATGATCATGAACAACTGATTCAGCGCCCTAAACCACTCACCGACGAAGCCATCCCGGCAGGCAGTGCAATAGCAGCTTTCGCCTTAGCTCGCTTAGGACATCTGTTATCCGAACCACGCTACTTAGAGGCCACTGAACGAACCATTCAAAACGCCTGGACTTCAATGAATCAGGCACCATATGCACATGCCGCCATGCTGGACGTGTTAGAGGAATTCTTATATCCGCCAAATATTATTATTATCCGGGGAAAAGAAGATCAAAAGCAAGACTGGTTAACCGCGGTCAATAAAGCATTTAACACTCGTACGATCTGTTTTTATATCAATGACACTGAAAATAAACTGAATACAGCTATCGTAGAAAAATCACCTGATGTCGAGAGAAGCACGGCCTATCTCTGCTCAGGCACACAGTGTTTACCGCCTTGCCATAGTATCGAAGAATTACTCACAAAATTAGCCGATTTAAATTAGCGCCAGAACTATTATATTTAAACATGAGGACCGGAGCAGGTCCTCACAGAAAAACTTAAAACATTCGTTTACTAAACTTTAGTGAGAGTAATCAGTTTCGCTCACTATTTTTTTTAACCGCGTCGAGAACATTGGGGCCAGTAAATGGTTTAACAATCCAGCCTTTAATACCAGCCACCTTACCTCACTTATTTAATAGGTAAATCCATAATTTTCATTGAATCGGTGTTTGAATTCATCTACTGAAATTTTATGGTTTTGGGTGCCGGCCTGCTCGATTTTAATGGCCCCCATCAATGCCGCGATACGTGCCGTGGTTTCCCAATCGAGTTTATTCATGATTCCGTATAAAAGGCCACCCCGGTAGGCATCACCACATCCGGTAGGGTCGAGCAGTTGGCTCGTTTTAGCAGTCGGTATCTCCAGGCGATCTCCATTCGTATACACATACGAGCCTTCTCCACCGCGTGTGACAATAAACGCCTCTACCTTTTTCGATAGCTCTTCAATACTTTTACCGGTTCTGTCCTGAATCAGTTGCGACTCATAATCATTGGCCGCCACCCAGGTCGCCTGGTCAATAAAGGTCGTTAACTCTTCACCATTGAACATCGGAAGTCCCTGGCCGGGATCAAAAATAAATGGAATCCCACACTCTGCAAAATCCGCTGCATGTTGAATCATTCCATCACGACCATCTGGTGACACCATTCCAATCGTTATGCCTTTGGCATCGGCAATTTTATTTTCATGTGCATTATTCATCGCGCCAGGATGGAATGCGGTGATCTGATTATCATCTTTGTCGGTAGTAATAAAAGCTTGTGCCGTGTAGGAATCGCCGAGTTCTTTTAAATAGGTACGATCTATACCATGTTGATCCATCCATGTGGCATATGGAGCAAAATCGTTACCGACCGTTGCCATCGGTTTTGGATCACCGCCAAGCATTTTCAGACTAAAAGCTATATTCCCTGCGCAGCCTCCAAATTCTCTTCGCATATCAGGCACTAAAAATGAAACATTTAAAATATGTACCTTGTCGGGAAGGATGTGATTTTTAAACTGGTCATGAAACACCATAATGGTGTCATAGGCAAACGAACCACAAATTAGAGCAGACATAATTTTTCCTCAAAAAAAAAAAAAAAAAACGGTCAACGGCAATAAAGCCCCACACCAGGAAGACATTTAATAATGAAATTAACACAGCCGCCGATCCCATGTCTTTTGCACGCCCTGCTAATTCAGCAAAATCAGGACTGACATGATCCACCACTGCTTCAACCGCTGAATTAAGTAACTCAACGATTAAAACAATGAATAGACAACCTATTAACAGAATGTATTCTAAATAAGTGCGCCCGAGCAAAATGGCTAACGGTAACATAATCACAAACAAAAACGCTTCTTGTCGAAACGCCGACTCATATCTTAGCGCGGAGGTAATACCTTTCATTGAATAACCAAAGGCATTGATGATTCGGGTTAAGCCAGTTGCACCAGTCTTTGGCATATTATTCTAATTCCAGTTTAAATCCAGCTCTTTCGCGGCTTTCACGTCATCCAAACGTCGAACAGGCAAGGTATGTGGTGCAGAAATTACGGTTTCCGTATTACTGGCCGCCTCTTCGTTAATACTGATCATGGCTTCAATAAAACCATCCAATTCCTGTTTGGTCTCTGTTTCTGTCGGCTCAATCAGGAAACACTCCGGCACCAATAATGGAAAGTACGTCGTTGGAGCATGATAACCATAATCCAGTAAACGTTTGGCAAAGTCCATCGCACTAACATTTAAATCTTTCGATTGTTTTTTAAGGGTAACAATAAACTCATGAGTCGCACGACGATTATCGAAGGCCAACTCAAAACCTGCTTTTTTCAATTTTACCATCAAATAATTTGCATTCAGCGTTGCATAGTCAGCCACACGTTGCATTCCATCTCGACCTAACATGGCCGCATAAATATAAGCTCGTAATAGCACCCCGGCATTACCCATAAAGGCAGATAAACGTCCCATCGTGTCTGGACAATCTTCTTCCGTCAATAAACGGTATTGATCATTTTCTTTAGTGACCATTGGAACGGGTAAATATGGGATTAAGCGTTCGCTCACACCAACAGGACCCGCCCCAGGGCCACCACCGCCATGGGGAGTCGAAAATGTTTTGTGCAAGTTCATATGAATGACATCGAATCCCATATCGCCTGGCTTTACTTTTCCTAAAATGGCATTCAGGTTAGCGCCATCGTAATATAATAAGCCGCCGGCTTGATGCACGATATCCGCAATTTCTTTGATGCGTCGCTCGAACACTCCTAGCGTGGACGGGTTGGTTAACATGATGCCTGCCGTTTGCGGACCAACCGCTGCTTTTAAGGCATCGACATCCACATCGCCTTCATCATTGGTTGGGATCTCTTTAACTTTATAATTACACATAGTAGCCGTTGCCGGATTGGTACCATGGGCGGCATCAGGTACCAGGATCTCCGTTCGCTCGTCATCACCTTTGGCGTCATGATAGGCGCGGATCATCGCCACTCCAGCAAACTCACCTTGTGCACCGGCCATTGGAGCCAGTGAAACTTCTATCATGCCCGTCACTGTTTTTAGCATCTCCTGTAATTCAAACATACAGGCCAGATAACCCTGGCTCAGGTTATCCGGACTATAGGGATGACGTTGCGCAAAACCAGGCAACATCGCTAAGGTATTGCAACCACGAGGGTTGTATTTCATCGTGCATGAACCCAGTGGATAGAACTGCGTGTCAATTGAAAAATTCTTTTGTGACAACTGCGTGTAATGCCTTACCGTTTGCATCTCTGAAACTTCCGGTAAATTAATCGGCGATTTACGCAACATTGTTTCTGGAATATCGGTCACCGCCTCAACATCGCGAGGAATCTGTGCGGTATTCGTGCGTCCGGGTTGAGATTTTTCAATAATTAACATCGTTCAATAACCTACTTTAAATTTTAATCTTACAGTGCGGCAAGTGCTTTATCGTAATCAGGATCTTGTGCGATCTCCGGAACCAGTTCGGTATAAACCACTTTGTTATTTTCATCGAGTACGACAATAGCACGAGCCGTTAAACCCGCAAGTGGGCCATCCTGAATTAACACCCCATAGTCCTTACCAAAATTTTTACTGCGCATCATGCCGAGTGTTATGGCTTTGTCTGCGCCCGCGGCATCACATACTCGTGTCGCGGCAAAAGGTAAATCGGCCGATATCACTAACACCACCGTATCGTCGCCAGCCGCATCACTAAATCGTTTGGCAGATGTCTCACATATCCCTGTATCCAGGCTAACTACAATGTTCAGTATTTTTTTCTTACCAGCAAAATCAGCAAGTGTCTTGTCTTCCAGATCTTTATTGGTCAACTTAAAATCTGGCGCTTGTGAACCGACTGCAGGCAGTTCACCGTTAGTCGAAATTGGATTACCTTCTAATGTAATGTTAGCCATCTTAAATCTCCTTATTTATTTGTTTAAATTTAATGATTGATATGACAATAACCCGGTTAATAATATTTAAGCCGTCTTAGGTTGTGCTGGACGTTTGCTCGATTCCAGACGACTTGCAATACGGGATATATTTTCAACCAACAAATCAATATCTGCTTTCGATTTGGTTTCAGTCGCACACATCAATAAACAATTGTTTAGCTCCGGATAATATTCATCCAGACTAACACCGGCCACAATACTTTGTGCCGACAGGGCATGTTTGATTTCACTGACTGGCAGATCAAATTCGAAAACGACTTCATGAAAAAAAGGCCGGGTAAAGATTTTCTTTACACCAGCGACATTCGATAATTTTTCGACCAGATACTTAGTATTGTTATGACTGGCACGGGCAACATTGAACAAACCTTGCGGACCCACCAAGCTCATATAGATCGTTGCGGCGGTTACCAGCAAACCCTGGTTAGTACAAATGTTTGATGTGGCTTTGGAACGACGAATGTGTTGCTCACGAGCCTGTAAGGTCAAGGTAAACCCTTCATTACCATTTAAATCTGTAGTACGACCAATAATGCGCCCAGGCATTTGTCGGACATAGGCCTGACGACAACACATAATGCCAAAATACGGCCCGCCAGAAGACAATGGCGCACCTAAAGGTTGGCCATCACCACAAACGATATCCGCACCGATGTCACCCCATTCACCGGGTGGTTTGATTAATGCCAGCGAAGTCGGGTTGATCACTGCAATCACTAATGCATTATGTTGATGTGCCCAATCAGTTAATGCATCGACCTCTTCTAAACTACCAAAGAAATTCGGCTGAGGTATGATCAGCGCAGTAAAGTCACCGGGATCATTAGGCAAACTGTTTAAATCTATGCAACCGGCTTGTTGATCATAGTCAAGCTCTTCAAGCACGATACCCTGATGGCGTGTAATCGTATGCGCAACGGCGCGATAGTGTGGATGAACCGTCTTTGGGGTTAAAATGCGTTTTGTTTTTGACTTACGATTTGCACGCACCGCCATCAAAACTGCTTCGGCAAGAGATGAAGCACCGTCATATAAAGAGGCATTAGAAACGTCCATGCCGGTTAACCCTGTCATCATACTCTGGAATTCATATAACAATTGCAGCGTGCCTTGACTGGCTTCGGCTTGATAGGGTGTATAGGCCGAATAAAACTCACCCCGTGTGGTTAACTCCCAAACCGCAGCAGGAATATGATGTTCATACGCTCCCGCACCCGCAAAACATAAGGCACGTTGATCTTCGCCCGCGCGCTGATGCATTAACTGGGCGATTTCCATTTCGCTTTTACCTAATGGGATCTCATCTAATCCAGTTGCGCGTAATTCGTCAGGAATTTCGTCAAACAATTCTTCTATTTCATTGACGCCGATCTCAGCTAACATTTCTTTTAATTCGGCATCAGTATGTGGGATAAAGGGCATATTAAATAAACCTGTTTCTATAATTAAAAGCGTTATTCTTCGGCAGCGATCTGATCACTATAGGCCGTTGCATCGAGAAGACTATCAATCTCACCTTCATCTGCCAGAGTCATTTTAAAGATCCAACCTTTACCATATGGGTCGGTATTAATAACTTCAGGTGCATCCGCCAGGTCTTCATTGACTTCGGTGATCTCACCACTTAAGGGTGAATACACATCTGAAGCCGCCTTGACCGATTCCACCACAGCGCAATCGTCACCGGTTGCATAAGTCGACCCTACTTCAGGAGTCTCTACAAAAACCAGATCACCTAACAAGTCCTGGGCATGATCTGTAATCCCAATCGTGACACTGCCATCGTCTTCAAGACGGATCCACTCGTGTGATTTTGTAAATCTTAATTCTGAAGGTACATTACTCATATTTATCTCCCAATCTTCACATCGTGCCCTCAAATGAATAACCAGAGGGTCATTTAATTAACTGACAATCTCTGCCCGTTATAAACCATTTTTGTTAAATAACCGCTTTACCATTTCTTACAAAAGGCGGTTTGACAACACGTACATCCACTTGTTTACCTCGTATTTCTACTTTTGCACGTTCTCCAACATCAGCAGACACACGCGCAAAGGCAATCGCAGTGCCTAAACTAGGTGCATAACTGCCGCTGGTGATCTCTCCGGCCTCTAAACCATCGATGAATACAAGCTGATGATTTCGTAACACCCCTTTTTCTTCCAGTACCAGACCAACTAATTTACGTTTAACGCCATTAGCTTTTTGCTCAACCAATACATCGCGCCCAATAAAATTACGCTCAGCAGGTTCCCAGGCGACCGTCCAGCCTAGTGCCGACTCCAATGGCGAGGTGGTTTCGTCCATGTCACTACCATATAGATTCATACCCGCTTCCAGACGCAAGGTATCACGTGCGCCTAATCCTGCCGGCTTCACTCCCTGAGCGACACAATCATCCCAGAACTGACAGGCATCCTGATTAGGTAACATGACTTCGTAACCATCCTCACCGGTATAACCGGTCCTGGCAATGGCCCAATCATCCTCAAACATCGCCATAAAAAATTGACCAAGCTCGCTAACCTGGGCTTTTTTATCGCCAAGCTTGCTGAGAACGGCGTGCACTTTTTCTCTTGCTTGCGGACCTTGTACGGCAATCATCGCCAAATCATCGCGCTCATTGATTTCAATAGCAAACGGCTTCGCTTGTTTTTGGATCCAGGCCAGATCTTTTTCTCGTGTCGAGGCATTCACGACCATGCGATAAAATGTGTCGTTTACATAATAAACAATCAGGTCATCAATCACGCCCCCCTTTTCATTGAGCATGCAGGAATACAGTGCCTTACCTGATTGTTTCAGACGATCAATATTATTCGCCAGAAGATAACGTAAAAACTCAGCAACCCGATCACCGGTCAAATCAACGATGGTCATGTGTGAGACATCAAAAATCCCCGCCGAATTTCGTACCAATTCATGTTCTTTCATTTGCGAGCCATAATGCAATGGCATATCCCAGCCGCCAAAATCAACGACTTTAGCAGACGCCTGGACATGCGCATCATATAACGGTGTTTGCTTACCCATTATTTATACCTATTCATTTAAGACTTAATCTTCTGCATGATATGACGAACGGACCAACGGACCGGCCTTCACCCAACTAAACCCGATATCTTTTGCAATTTGCTCGTACTCATTAAATTGCTCAGGCGTAATATATTCTTCTACCGCCAAATGATAACGCGAAGGCCGTAAATATTGACCTAAGGCCACCCGGCTCACACCTGCACGGCGTAAATCAGCCAATGCGGTGATCACTTCCTGGCGTTTTTCACCCAGACCCAGCATTAATGCCGATTTGGACTCAATACTCTTGTTATTACTGACCGCCTGTAATAGATCCAAGGAACGCGCATAACTTGAACCTTTTCGCACCCGACGATACAAATGCGGAACCGTTTCCACGTTGTGCCCCCAGACTAAAAAATTTTCACCCGCCACTTCGCTCATCGCAGTGGTGATTTTTTCGATGGCTTGATCCTGACAGCCATGAAAATCTGGCGTTAATAACTCCAGTTTCATTTGTGCATTTTTAGCACGCAAGGCAGTAAGTGTTTGTGCAAAAATACTCGCACCACCATCATCTAGATCATCGCGGTTAACCGAGGTCAAAACGATATAGTCTAATCCCATCGCATAAGCCGCTTTGGCAACACGTTCTGGCTCATCCAGTTCAACGGTTTGCGGGCGCCCAGTCTTGACGGCGCAAAATCCGCATGCGCGAGTACAGGTATCACCTAGCAACATAAAGGTCGCGGTACCACGACTCCAGCATTCACCTCTATTAGGGCAGCGTGCTTCTTCACACACGGTGGTTAAGGCATTCTCAGTTATAGAGCGAGATGTCAGTGCATAGTCTTCATTGCCAAAGGCCTGACGGATCCATTCCGGCATCCGGCCTACATTGGCTTGGGAAGAGAAATCAAAAACCGGTTGCACTTTAACTGACTCGCTCATTAACTCGCTCACTTCAAATCATTAGGCATAAAAAAAGGGCGACCAAAATTAACCATAAGATTAATTTTGGTCGCCCCTCTGTCCGGTCACCTGAGAGCTTAGCCCCTTCGGTGTCTAGCGACTGATACGATCAGGCTAGCGCTCTCCAGAGTTAACGAATGCGAATTTGCGGTCCTGATTACCTGAGCGATTCCGAGCGAGTTGCGCCTTCGGTGTCCTGTCGAACTGAGTGACAGGATCTCTCCCACAAACCATCGTTAAACGCCAATTTTACAAAGCTTAACAGTCAAAAGCCAGTCTATTTCCCACCCACGCAAAGAGTGCTGACTAAACACATTTAAAACAAATACTTAGCGGACAATACTTTTGTAATTTAGAGGTTTAGCTCTTAGCAGTCATCCTTTACCTATCCCTCTGACTAAGATAATTCGCTCCGCAAGATCCTTCGCTCCGCTCAGGATGACAAACCATGATCTGTCATCCTAACCGGAGCGTAGCGTAGGAAATACTGCACGAAACGCGAAGCGGTTCAAAGCATGTGGAGCGGAGCGAAGGATCTTAAAGTGAAGGAATCGCTACCTTGCGACAAAAAGCAAAGGTGTCTACTTCGAGGCCGCATCATGCTGACGCATTAAAAACCAAATCACCGGTAACGTACCAATCATCAACATTAACGATGCCGGCGCTGCCAACTCAAGCATTTCTTCACTGGCTTCAATCCAGATTCGTACTGGTAAGGTATCAAATCCGGTAGGGCGCAACAGTAAGGTAGCAGGGAGTTCTTTAAGGGTATCGATAAACACCAACACCCAGGCACTGACCAATCCAGTACGCAGCACTGGAATGACTATCCGGGTCAAGTTCTCCCATGGCCTGGCACCCAAACTACGCCCGGCCTCTTCGATTGAAGGAGAAAGCTGTTGTACTGAGGCCTCTTGCGCCTGTACCGCAAGTGGTAAAAATCGAATCAGCATCGCGAGCAATAACACAATCATGGTGCCGTAGATCCAGGGCAACATACTCAATACAAAACTTAAAATACCCAGGGCAATGACCGGACCCGGTAAAACAAAACCGATACTGGCGAGATGTAAATAGCCCTGGCTAATACGATTTCGTAATCGCGCATGAAATAATGCAACAGGAAAAGCCGCAACCGTTGCCAGACTGGCCGCCGCCACGCTCACGATTAAAGAATTTTGAACATACCCCCAAAACTCTTCGGTAATCAAAGACTGTAACCAGGCTTCATATGTCCAGGCCAGCATCCATGCCAAAGGCAAGGCAAATGCAAATAGAGTGATCCCACCTAACCAGAACCAAATAAAAATTAGTTCCATCCGCGTTGCCCGGCGCCGCTTCGGCTTTTGAGCCTGAGCTGCACTGTAGTATCGTTGTCGGTCGCGAAAGAAACGTTCCAAAATTAAAAACGACAAACTTAATAAGACCAGCACTAAACTCAGACCGGCAGCTGCTTCCAGGTTATGTCGTCCTTCCATTTGTAAATAGATGCTTAAGGTAAAGGTCTGAAAGCGCAACATGCTTACTGCACCAAAATCAGACACCACATGTAAAACAACCAATGCCAGTCCCGCCGCAATGGCAGGACGTAACATCGGCAAACTTATTCGCCAAAATACTTGTCGAGGTGATAGTCCATGTAATTGCGCCGCCTCCTCGATATCAACGCGGGATCGACTCAAGGCATCACTGACTAACAGGAACACGTAGGAGAAACCGGCCAGACTTAAGATAAACGCCGCTCCGAACACGTTATATAATTCTGGAGGATGATTATCGGGCCCGAACAACCCTATCCAGATGGCACCTAACCAGCCATCATCTTCGGTTAAGGTAGTATAGATATGCGCAAAGACGTAGGTTGGAATAGTTAAAGGTAAGATCATCAACCAGACCGCCAATCGGCGACCAACAAAATCTCGTCGAGTGATCAACCATGCAGATGATACACCCAACACAAAACTTCCCAGCGCAACCAGCAAGGCTAACGTTAAGGTATTTGTGAGCAGCTCGGGTAAACGAGCACTCCAAAGATTTGTCCATTGTGGAAAGGATAGCTGGCCACTGTTGATCACTACATAAATAAGTGGCACGGAAGCCAAGAGCACAACCAACGTGGCTAAAACACTGCGAGTATTCCAGTCAAACCTGACTAATTGAGCAAACACCGAAGATCGATTCTAAGACTGTCTTTATGGCATCCCAACAGATTCGATTATATCCAAGGTGGCATTTCGATATTTACCCAGGTCACGCATAGGTACATTCGCAACTTTATAACTCGATAGTGGCGGTACATTCGCGGCGGCGGACACGCCTGGGCGGGTTGGGTATTCCTGATTTACCTCGGCAAACTGTTTTTGACCTGCTTCTGAAACCATATATTCTATAAATTGTTTCGCTGCTTGTTGTTTACTGCTGTGTTTGACCACCGCTGCACCGGCAACGTTCCAGGCAACACCAATATCATCTTTACCCTGATCAGGTAATACTATTTTGATCGAAGCATTCGGTTTTTTCTTTAGATGACGATAAATATAATAATGGTTAACCAGGCCAATTGATTTACGTCCACTGGCTACCGCTTTAACAATCTTGCTGTGTTTGTTATACACACTGCCATCGACATTCTTCTTCATACCCACCAGCCATTGTTTAACCTTCTTTTCGTCTGTGGCACGAAGATAGACGGTCGTACCCGCAATGTAACTTTCATTACTGCTATGCGTTATCGCCAACTTACCTTTTAATTTTGGATCCGCGAGTTCAAAAACAGATTTGATTGCCGCGACTGATTCGTCTTTGCTATTGACAACCAGTACGCGAGCTCTTGCCGAAAGCCCCACCCAACTATTGTCAGCAGCACGATAATCCTGCGGAATGGAGTCGACAGATTTTTCATCAAGACTTGAAAATAGTTTTAAGTCGCTGCCCTTCTGCAAGTTTCCTGCATCATTACTTATATAAAGATCGGCGCTGGTACGCTCAGCCTCGAGCTTAAGTTTATTGAGTAAGGCGGTAGAGCTACCCGTGTGCAGCACAACCTTGATACCCGTCTTTGCAGTAAAGGCCTTGACCACCGGTTTAACAAATTTGTCACTGCGACCTGAATAAATAATCAGTTCCTCGGCACTCACCGAAGCCGTACCAAACCAAAAACTTAATAATAATAAGGATAATAACCCGCGTTTCATTGCTGACTGCTCCATATATATAAGTAAGATATTAAGTCGTAATGATAATGATTCTCATTCACATATGCAATACATTAGTGAAAGTTAATATTGGTTTAGGTTTATAGCTATGTTAATCAGAATCTATATATATGATAGCGACTCAACAGCGCCGCTGGATGGAATGGCTAACGAATCTCATCGACCATACGGCTTATGGTAAGCCCTTGAATGATAATAGAAAATACAACAATGGCATAGGTCAGGGTAAGAATAATCTCACGTTCGCCACTCAAAGGCAGCGACAAGGCCAATGCCACCGAGATTCCACCGCGTAAACCTCCCCAGGTCATAATCTGGACGACACCTGGAGTAAATCGTCGAGTCCGGCTCAACATTAAAATCGGGATGCCAACACTGACATAACGAGCAAAAAGTACCAGTGGAATAATCGCCAACGCCGCCAGAAAATATTCTGTTTTCAGGGCCAACAATAAGACTTCTAAACCAATCAGAACAAATAAAACGGCATTTAGAATCTCATCAATCAATTCCCAAAAGTGATCCAGATGCATGCGTGACTTTTCAGACATCGCAAGGCTGCGACCATGGTTACCAATAAACAAGCCGGCCACGACGATCGCTATCGGACCTGAGATATGCAGCATCGTACAAACTGCATAACCTCCCATCACGGCAGCCAGTGTAAGTAGTACCTCAAGCTGGTAATTGTCTACATCCTTAAGCGCGTAGTACACCAATGCACCCAGCATTAAACCAAACACAACCCCGCCGACCGCTTCTTGCAAAAACAAAAGACCAATGGCATTAAAGGAAGGTTCTGTGCCAGTTGCCGCAATCCCGGCGATAACAATAAACACCACCACTCCGATGCCATCATTAAATAAAGATTCACCCGCAATCTTGGTTTCCAGACTTTTAGGGACACGCGCATTCTTTAAGATACCCAGTACCGCAATGGGATCAGTTGGCGAGATCAAAGCACCAAACAACAAACAATAAATAAATGGTAATGGAATATTGAGCGCGTTAAGCACAATCCAGGTAAGGCCACCAATAATAAACGTTGAAGTAATGACGCCAAATGTGGCCAGGATACCGATGACACTTCTTTGTTGGTTTAAATCGTTTATGTTGACGTGTAAGGCGCCAGCAAAAAGTAAAAAACTCAACATGCCGTGCATTAATGTTTCATGAAAATCGATGCTACGTAAAAAATTATTGGCATGGATGATTAAGCCACTCCAACCGGTTTTACCGATAAATAATAAAATCATCGATATAACCAATGAGATGATCATGATGCCAATGGTGTTTGGCAGACGCACGAAGCGGTAATTCAAATAGCTGAAAAGGGCTGCCAGGGTGATCAGTAACGCGGCTGTATTAAGTATTTCCATACGGGTCGTCAGTGACTTAAAGTGGCCTCAATGTACCGTAATTTCTGCAGCTTGCCAAAGCTAAATTCCGATATTATTGAACGTGTTTTATAAATTTAATGGCAGTTGCACATGTCGGGCGATTTTGGGTAAATCACCATGCAATCCCATCGCATAATCGATGACATTGTGTTTTATTAATGGCAAGCGATTAAACCAGTGCATCCCCGAATTCCTAAGCTGTTTCAACCAACTGACATCGCTGCCAAACAGTCGTTGAATTTGATCAACCATGACCAACATGCTCATATTTTCAGCCTTACGCCAACGCTCATAGCGTCTAAGTACTTTTAAACTATTCAGCGCACGTTTAGCATCCTTCGCTTCGATAATGACTTGCGCCAGACTGGCCGCATCCAACAAACCAAGGTTAACGCCCTGACCAGCTAAAGGGTGCATAGTATGGGCGGCATCACCGACTAATGCCGCTGAGTTCCCGATATAATTATCAGCCATAAAAAAGCGTAATGGAAAACAAGCCCGTGGCCCGACTTCAAGTATCTGGCCCAGTTTAGATTCATAAGCCTGCTCCAACTCGAGTTTAAATTGTGCTTCGGGCATATGTTGCAGCTGCGTCGCCAGTTCAGGTCTGGTCGACCAGACGATGGAACTGTAATTTTCGGATAAAGGCAGGAATGCCAGTGGACCGGTATCCAGAAAACGCTGCCAGGCTGTTTCCTGATGTGGCTCAGAAGTTTTTACCGTTGCCACCAGCGCGCTATGATCATAATCCCAGCCACGTGTGCTAATGCCCAATTGCTGTCGCACCCAGGATTGGCTTCCATCGGCTCCGACCAATAAGTTAGCACTTACTGACTGTTCGCCTACTTGCAGTTGCCAGCGTCCATCAATCTGTTGCATCTGTTGGCAAGGCTTCCCAAAAAGTAAGTCGATATTCGTTGCTACATTGAGTTTTTGATACAGGCCTTTAAGCATAACTCGATTTTCTATGATGTGGCCTAACTGGGCCTCACTTAATTCTGCGCTATCAAAATGTACTTCGCTATTGAGATCTCCGGTGAGATCTCCGGTGAGATCTCCGGTGAGAACCCCGGCACCGCTCTTCTCCCACACACGCATGTCTCGAAATGGAGAAACTCGTTGCGCAACCATTGCTGGCCAGACACCAATCGATTCAAAGATATGTTGTGATGCCCGAGTAATTGCACTCACGCGCATGTCATAAGCCGTATCAAACGAAATCTGTCTTTGATCGTTCGGATCGATAATAACAATCGATAAATTTGTTTCCGCCAACGCACATGCGAGTGTCGCCCCGACCAGGCCACCGCCAATGACGGCAACATCGATTTGATTATCGAGAAAACTGGATGTTTTAGTCCTGGCTATTAGTGTCACAGCCCTAACCCTCGAGCGAGCAACGAGGCCTTGCCAACATAGCCCATGGCATGACGCGTTAAGCGTTTGCGCAGTGGAGCAAACATATCCATCGCCACCAAACCAGCATTACGTGCCAGAACCAACGGTGTAAAGTTGTTTGAAAAAACTCGCACCAGGGCGTCGGTAAACATCATTGTGGTATTGTGATCTTTATTGCGCCATTTGGCGTATTCGTTTAACACGGCAAGTTCACCAATATCCTGTCCATTTTCTAACGCGGTCTTAATCACTTCGACAATCGCCGCCACATCACGTAGCCCCAGATTAAACCCCTGTCCGGCAACAGGGTGCAAGGTATGTGCGGCATTACCTATAAACGCCAATCGGTGTCGCACGTGTTCTGAAATATGATTCAGTCCTAAGGGATAACTTGCCCGTTCACCGACACGAGTTATATTACCGATACGACGTCCGAATCGTTTTTCAATTTCTGCGGCAAAGGCCTGATCATCGAGCTGCATCACTTGTTCCACGTTTTGTTGTGGTACGGTCCAGACGAGACCATAGCGATGCTGATCTTGTTCATAACTTATTAAAGGTAATAATGCCATCGGACCCGACTGGGTAAACCGTTCATACGCTATGTTGTTGTGAGGTTTATCTAATGCAAGATTGGCGATGACAGCTGATTGATGGTAATCCCAATGCCGTTGAGTGATGCCGAGCTTCTGTCTAACAAACGAATCTGTCCCATCTGCGGCAATAATTAACTTTGCGGAAAGATCCGAAACGACTCCGTTTGTTTCCACTTCTAATTCGGCTAACTCGGATTCAGTCGCAGCATCATGGCAAATCTTGATGTTGGTTACTTTTGCCGGAGCCAGGAGTTCCAGACCTTTAACCTCAGACAGCGTTTTGAGCAAACTTTGCCCCAGCACTCGGTTTTCAACAACATAACCTAAGGCATCGACATTTTGTTCTTCAGCACGTAAACGTGTCATCCCTGGATGACCACGGTCAGATATATGAATCAATGAAATTGGACAAGCCTGCTCGGCAATGGCTGGCCATAAATTTAACGCAGAAAAGATTTGTCGTGAGCTAAATGATAAGGCAACGGTTCGAGAGTCAAAACTTGGCGGAGGCAATGAGGCATAGTCATAGGCCTCGATTAATATGACTTTCAGCTTCGATTCGGTTTGAGTCGAATTTATTTGAGCTGAATTTATTTGAGCTGAATTTATTTGACCCAGGGCATACGCTAAGCTGATGCCAACCAGACCACCGCCGACAATCGCAATATCGTATTCGTTTTTATTGCCCATAAGATCTATGAAGCCATTATGGCCTCAACCTCGTCTGGCTGCTTGGGGACCCCATGACTCAAGACTTCGTGCCCCGTTTTCGTCACCAGCACATCGTCTTCGATTCGTATTCCAATATTATGCCACTTTTTCGCTACTTTGCTATCACGATTATTAATGTAAATGCCCGGCTCCACGGTCAAGGTCATGCCCGGCTCAAACATTCGCCATTCGTCTTCAATTTTATAATCTCCGACATCGTGCACATCCATACCCAGCCAGTGACCGGTACGATGCATGTAAAACTGTTTGTAACTTTCCTTTGCGATGGCCTTCTTCTTCGAGCCCGATAATAAACCGATCTTAATCAGGCCATCGGTAATCACGTCAACGGCACGTTCATGAGGTTCATTCCAGTGGTTACCCGGCTTGATTTGCTCAATCGCCGCGAGTTGTGCATCTAAAACAATTTCGTAGATCGCCCGTTGTGCCCTCGAATATTTACCATTAATGGGAAAGGTGCGAGTGATATCCGCCGCGTAATAATCAAACTCAGCACCGGCATCAATTAATAACAATTCATTTGCCTTGAGCTTGTCTTTATTTTCGGTGTAATGCAACACACAACCATTTTCACCGCCACCGACGATCGAACTATACGCGGTTTCTCGTGCGCCCTGTTGCATGAAGCTGTGCAGAATCGTCGCTTCCAGTTGATACTCATACATACCAGGTTGACAAGCCTGCATGGCAAGACAATGGGCCTTGGCCGAGATCTGCGCCGCATTTCGCATGGCTTTAATTTCATGACTGCTTTTCACCAGGCGCATGTCATGCAATAAATGATCGAGCGAGACAAATTCCCCGGGGGTATGAATGCCCATACGGGATTGTTTGCGTAGTCGGTTCACCCAACCAATTAAACGTTGATCAAAATCTGGATGTGTCCCCATGGTGTAATAGACACGCTGCTTGTTCTCCAGCAATCCAGGCAGAATATCATCGATATCATCGATCGGAAAAGAATCATCTGCCGCATAGTCACTCACTGCTCCATCCTGGCCTGCCATGCGTCCGGTCCAGGTCTCAGTGGCTTCATCGCGTTCGCGACAGAATAAAATGTACTCCGCCTGTTCTCTCCCTGGAACCATTACTGCGACCGCTTCGGGCTCGGGGAAACCGGTTAAGTAATAAAAATCACTGTCTGCCCGGTAGCTATGTTCAACGTCTCGGTTTCGAATACGCATTGGTGCCGCGGGTAAGATCGCCACCGCATCAGGTTCCATCATTTCCATCAAATGCCTGCGGCGATTAATAAATTCATGTTTGGTCATAAATCAATGCACCGATGTATTACTTTGTGAGGTATGTGACTGCAGGGTTTCATTGAATAACATCACGCCCACCCGCAAATACTCAACCAGCTCAGATAATGATTGTTCTTCATCTTCTGAATAATCCAGCTGGCCCACCGAAACCTGACTGATCTCAGTGATATCATCAATAATCTCACCCAGTTCTCCGGTAAATTGTTTCAAATCGGTAATGCCACTATAGCCCAGACCGAGTAAAAATCCCTGGCACCAATGCGCCATCGCCTCGGTCCGCAATTCCAGATCGATATCATCATCGGGGATCATCAATTCAAAGGTAAAATTTCCATCACGCAATGAATCGAGGATTTGCTGGTATAGTCCTTTGGTAATGCGTGAGGTTTCCTGTGCCAGGGCGTCGCCCCTGGCCACCGCCGCGCTAATCTCCGGTGCATGCGAACCAAGCCAAATAGGATAACCACTCTCGCCATTTACGCAGATCACCGCACTCATGGCACCGTGGAATTCAGCCGCATCTGCAGCCACATCCAGCTGTTCCAGGGCCGAATTAATATCTAAGTAACTGAATTCTTGCATATGACTTACACACCATGTTGTTTGTGGGCCTATCTATATATAGGTAACGGGACCTGAAATTCAGTATATCATGCCCAATCCATTGAAACAGACCGTTGACCCGATCCGCGAGTCGCTCTATATTGGTAATCAGTAACAGGTCACACGTCTGGAGAGACAGTTGGATATAAAAAAGCTCGAAGATCGGGTGGATGAACTCATATCAACAGTAGAGCGATTACGCAGTGAAAATAAGACGCTGCGTAATAGCCAAACCAGTTTGGTCACCGAACGCGACAGCCTGATCAACAAAACTGAACAGGCAAAATCTCGGGTTGACGCAATGATTAATCGACTCAAGGCAATGGAAAATGAGTAGCGATAATTCAAAGGCTATTTCGATCAATATCCTGGGTAAGGAATACCTCATCTCTTGTAATGATGATGAGCGAAATGGTCTTATCTCTGCCGCTGACTTTTTAGATGAGAAAATGCGCGAAATACGTGATGCCGGTAAAGTCATTGGTACCGACCGAATCGCCGTCATGGCCGCCCTCAATATCGCCCACGAATTACTTGACCAGTCTTCGGGAGCGAGCAAGAGTCCAGGCGATGTCGAGAATAAAATTAAAAACATCCAGACCAAGATCGAAGATGCGCTGTTTCGCAGTCGTCAACTCGAACTCGAGGCCTGAAGTTAGTGTTAATTCATTGGAATTCATTGGGGTCAGACTCAATTCATTGGGGTCAGACTCCATTGACGGTTAATTTTGTTTTATTCGTTTCAATGGAGTCTGACCCCAATGAAGCGGGTTGTGCGACAATTAATGAATTCAGTTTTGGGTGTTTCCTGTCGTATGCGTGATCGACCGGGATATTCTTGAGCCTTAATTAAAATCCCCAGGGGACAGAAACATGTCCGTGTGTGCATGTCCGCCTCGCAGCGGAAAGCCTAATCGGTTTGTGATGACCCCGACTTGAACCTTAGGTTCGAGATACAGGTCTTAACGGTGCAGATGGGAGACACCCTCCCTTAATTTAATAACAGCCAGCTAACAAAACAATTTTGATGCCAACTCGCGAACAACTCCGAAATGAACTCAAACAACGTCGAGATGAGCACTCCGAGATTGAGAGCAGGCAACTGTCATTCCGCATATGTGAACATATTCGTCGCAGTAAACTCTTTATTAATCGTCAACGCCTGGCCCTGTATTATTCCGTTGGCAATGAAGTCACTCTGGAACCTCTGTTTCATTATGCCTGGGCACTCAACAAAAGCATTTTTCTACCGGTACTGAGTCAATTCCCGAAAGGACATTTGTGGTGGATTCGTTATTTAGAGAATACACCTCTTTATTTGAATCGTTACCAAATTCCAGAGCCTATCCATCCGGCCCATGCACGTCGAACAAAACTGCGTAGTCTGGACGTTGTATTTATGCCTCTGGTTGGCTTTGATGACAAAGGAAATCGCATGGGTATGGGTGGTGGCTTTTATGATCGCAGCTTGAGTCGCTGTTTTCGTCAATCCACAACCTGGCACCGCCCGCTTCGAGTCGGTATTGCCTATAGTTGGCAACAAGTTGATAAAATTCCGAGTGAACCGTGGGATATTCCACTCGATGCGATCGTTACCGAACATGGCTTTGACTGGTTTTAACTATTTCCGGAACTTACAAACCAATAATCCAGGAAACCAACCCGATTGCGATATGCGGATAACATAATTTAATGAGGCAAACGTGAAACAACATTACTTTGTCACTATCCTGCCCACAAAAACAGAAAACGCCTAACATGCACGAAAAAATTGATAATAAGCGTCAAATTTACGAATCAAACCGGTTTTTTTCTCATAAATTTATAAAAATAACGATTCCAGAGCATGAAATTAGTAAAAACAGTGCCAATGCACAAAATCTTTTAAGAAATTTAAGAAAAATTCATTAATTTAGATCTTCAATCGATAAATTCAGCCGATTTCATTAGTTAATCATGAATTACATGCATCAAAATACGATAAATTGACTGAGTGACACTAAAAATTCACGAATTAATTCGTCATTTTGTTTTTAAAGCCAGTAAAAACGACTTTCGTTCATGTAAATTTTATAAAATTAATGAAAATTTCAATGCGTGGTGAAAAAATCAAAAAAATGGGTACCGAACGACGACAAAACATCGTTGTTCACATTAAAAAATACGTATTGTTATCAGCTTTTATTGTTTTTAACGTGCTTAAAAGCGTTTTAAGCGCATCGAAACTGCATTTTCTACTAATTTTTCATGCCAAAAGAGAAAAAACAGTTAAAGTCGTGCAATTTTATTGTAATTAGCCCCTTAAAACTTTTTTCAGCGTTGTTTTATTTATATCTTAACTAGAGAACATTAAAATAAACGCTTCTCAGAACCTCGTTAATGGCTTGTTAACGCAAAAAGTAATAAACAAAAATGTAATTCGTTAGTTAATCACTACTATTTCGTTTTTAATCATTCAATTTTACCTTTCATCATGTCATCACAACAAAATTAACTCGTTTAACTGTTTCTGCATTCACAAAATAGTGCACGATTGAGTAAATTTATTAAAATTACGATCCGTTTTTAGGAATTTTTTTTAAAAATAAGAAATTTTATAAATGAAACTGTAAATATTTTTAATAAACGTCAATTTTTTGTACTTTCCTAATAACAAAATTAAAAATTACGTTGCAAAAAAGAGTTTTAAACATAAATTTTATAAATTTTTATGAGTGATACTAGCTTTTTTTATTGACTTAGCTATACTCCACTAAACTCAGTGTTCAACCTTGGAGGGTTATAACCATGGCTACAAAGAAAAAGGGTCGCAAAAAGGCGGCTAAGAAAAAGGTAGTTCGTCGTAAGAAGACGGCTGCTAAGAAGAAGACGACTAAGAAGAAAGTAACGAAGAAGAAAGCAAAGAAAAAAGTAACAAAGAAAAAAGCCAAGAAAAAGGCTAAGAAGAAAGCAAAGAAAAAAGTAACAAAGAAAAAAGCCAAGAAAAAGGCTAAGAAGAAAGCGACAAAGAAAAAGGCCAAGAAAAAGGCTAAGAAAAAGGTAACCAAGAAAAAAGGTCGCCGTAAGAAGAGATAAGACCGGCTATTCAGCCCGACCTTGAACGATTTAGGTCAAACAGAATAGAAAAGGGCCTCATTTGAGGCCCTTTTTGTATTTTCCGCCAAAATTACTCATAACACATATCCCATCATACCCCACAGGGCACTTTACCCGCGAATATCCCGTCATACCCGCAGGGCACTTTTCCCGCGAACGCCTACATGGACGTAGGCGGTAGGGCGAAGCAGGAGCCAGAGCCGAGGCGGGAATCTAGGCTTTGATCTATATGTGGATTCCCGCCTCCGCGGGAAAGACAGAAACTATAATGGAAAAGTATTCCGTGGTTATAACGGATTAAGTAATTCGGGAATTATGATTAAAATCTAGTTTAAGAACAATTCGTAGGCTGGGTTATCGGATTCTTGCCAGTACGGATAACTCAGTTCATCCAAAAACTGATGAAAAGCGGCCTCATCTCCGTTTGGAACCTGCATTCCAACTAAAATACGTCCATAAGCGGCACCATGATTACGATAATGAAACAGACTGATGTTCCATTGTTGGCCCATATGATTCAAAAAACGCAATAAGGCACCTGGGCGTTCCGGAAATTGAAAACGATACAAACGTTCATTTTTAACCCCCGTCACTCGACCTCCAACCATATAACGTATATGGATCTTCGCCATTTCATTATCCGTCATGTCCAGTACTGGATAGTCATGTTGTTCGAGGGCCTCCATTAACTCATTTTTTTCATGTTCTCCAGTTAACATCTGTACCCCGACAAACACATGGGCGTTTTCAGGATCGGAAAAACGGTAATTAAATTCAGTTATGCCACGCGTTCCAATCAATTCGCAAAACTGACGAAAACTACCAGGACGTTCCGGGATAGTCACCGCTATCAATGCCTCACGCTGTTCACCGAGTTCCGCGCGCTCAGCCACATGGCGTAATCGATCAAAATTCATGTTGGCACCACTGTCTATCGCTACCCAGGTTTGTCCAGTGTCCGAATTTTCTTGCTGATAACGCTTCATTCCCGCCACGGCCAGGGCACCAGCCGGTTCCGCTATTGATCGTGTTTCATCGAAAATATCTTTAATCGCCGCACAAATTTCGTCTGTACTGACACTTATGACCTGATCAACACACTGTCTGGCCACCTCAAATGGCTGCTCACCAATTTGTCGTACCGCCACACCATCCGCAAATATGCCGACTTGATCTAACACTACCCGCTCACCTTGCTGCATCGCCGCCTTCAAACAGGCCGAATCATCCGCCTCAACGGCTATAACTTTCGTTTTAGGGTTGACCGATTTAATGTAAGCACTCATTCCAGCAATTAAACCGCCACCCCCAACAGGAATAAAAATAACGTCCGGATTTTTCTCTAATTGCTCGAATATTTCTATCGCGACCGTACCCTGTCCCGCCATGACATCCACGTCGTCATAAGGATGAATAAACACACTATGCTCTACTTCCTTTATGGCATAAGCCTGTTCGCGAGCATCATCGTAGGTATTTCCATGTAAAACGATTCGGGCACCATAAGCCGCGACCGAGTCCACTTTGATGCTTGGCGTTGTTTTTGGCATTACTATCGTGGCTGAAATTCCGAGTCGTTGCGCAGCCAATGCCACGCCCTGAGCATGATTACCAGCCGATGCGGCAATAATCCCATGCGCACGTTGCTCATCTGATAATTGCGAGATTTTGTTGTAGGCCCCTCGCAATTTAAAGGAAAATACCGATTGCAGGTCCTCACGCTTCAAATAGACGTCATTGGACAGGCGTTGGCTCAGGATCGGAGCCGGATCGAGCGGGGTTTTAACCGCAACATCATAGACCTTAGCCTTTTTAATCTTTTCTACTAACTCAGAAAGCATACTCTTCTCGTTATTTAGCGATAAACGCTTTATTCATTCAATACATCCCTAATATAATAAGTGTTTGGCCTCGCTACAATGGCGACAATGAAGAAAGTGCAGAATTGGTATTTAGGAGTAGAAAATGACACAAGATGAAATGAAGCAAGCGGTCGCCAAAGCGGCCATCGAACACGTTGTTAAGGGTACTATTATTGGAATCGGTACAGGCTCAACCGCAAATTTCTTCATTGATGAACTGGCCACAATAAAACATCAAATCGATGGCACCGTCGCCAGCTCAGAGGCCAGTGCTGAGCGTCTACGTGGTCACGGCATTGAAGTGATGGATTTAAATTCTGTATCAGAGATCTCGGTCTATATAGACGGTGCTGATGAATCCAATAAACACCTGCATCTGATCAAAGGCGGCGGTGGTGCGTTAACGCGTGAAAAGATCGTCGCTGCAGTAAGCAAAAAATTTGTCTGCATAGCAGATGAATCGAAATTGGTCGATATCATGGGCACCTTCCCACTACCGGTTGAAGTCATCCCAATGGCGCGCAGTTATGTCGCACGTGAGATTGCCAAGCTCGGTGGTCAACCCGTATTGCGTGAAGGCTTCACTACGGATAACGGCAACGTGATCCTGGATGTACATAACCTGGAGATCATGGAACCGGTTAAACTCGAAGAAACCTTGAATCACATCACCGGTGTCGTTACCAATGGCCTGTTTGCGATTCGTCCTGCCGATGTGTTGTTGCTCGGTACGCCCGATGGTGTGAAAACCATTACCTAAAAAAATATGTTAAAAATAGGGGTCAGAGACGTATTAATTTTTCCTGTTTCAGGAAATAATTAATACGTCTCTGACCCCTATTTTTTCTATTTTCTCAGGATGACAACAACCATAAAAAACCGGCCCATTATTTAAATGCAACGTCACCTAATTATCATTGGTATTATCCTGCTCATACTGGGTTTATCGTGGCCCTGGTTGCAAAAAATAGGTTTGTTTCTCGTCAGTCTGATTTTCTGGTTGTTTAAAAAACTATAGCTATCAATAAAAAAAACCGGCGCCGTTCAAAACGGGCCGGGTTAGTGAGTTTATACTCTTTTCTGAAAAAACAGGGGTCAGAAAAAATAGGGGTCAGAGACGTATTAATTTTTCCTGTTTCAGGAAATAATTAATACGTCTCTGACCCCTATTTTTTCATATAAAAAAACCCGGCGCCGTAAAAACGGGGCCGGGTTAACGAGTTTATACTCTTCCTATATCGTTTAGAAGATATGGGTTACTTGAACCGCATAACGACCTTTCACACCAATTCCTTGAGCATTTACGTTCGCAGTATCTGATTCAAAGTCACGATCAGCATATTCCATGTTTATACGTGTTTTCTTGTTGAAGTGATACTGAGCACCAACAGTTATGGTATCAAAACGAGACTCATCATTCGCAACAGAATCTTGATGATTCTCACCACGAGTGTAGTGATCATAACGAAGATCTAACTCCCAATTTGATTTCGGGATATAAAAACCGAAATCAAGATAGTAACCATGTGCCTCTTCGTCATTAAAAACGCCGTTAAAATCATTGACCGCTCCATTAGGGTTAGGACCCGGTCGATGCTGACCCTGGAAGATCATACCTTTACCTTGTAAGTATTCAGCGGTAACACGAAATGGTTTTTTCAAATATTTCACACCCAGACCTGAGCGAGTTCGATCTTGCTCAAGAGTTCTGTCATATGCATTTGTACGCTTACCATCCTGATGCCAGGCAAATAATTTCAGACCTTCACGACGTCCACCTTTGCCACCATAAATCCATTCAGTCGATAAGTAGGCATAGATGTCTTTGTTATCGTCGTTATCTGAGTAATTCAAACCATTACCATTTCCGTACATTGCCGCATAACTAAACTCAAATTTATCATCACCAAAGGTATCAAAAACCTGAATACCCACATCACGGAATGCACCCACTGAACGTGAGTACGCATTCATATCTGCATTCGGAGTCGGAGCTGGTGGCTTAAAATTATCCCCAGGAGATGGATGGCGTTCTAACATTAACTGGTTACCAACCTGGGTAAAATTAATGTAATCAAACACGTGAATCGCTTGCAGGCCTTCTTCAAAACCAGGGGTTTTAAATAAACCCATGCGCAACCGCGCACCAGGGATGTGATTCAAGGTGACACTGGCATCCGTTAAGTATTTACCGTCAGATCCGTAAGTAATACCGTTATTACCAAATTCAGCCAGTAAAAAATAATTAACCTTGTCATCTAATGGAAAGCCTGTTCCACGAACACCAATACGGGCACGATTAACGTTAAAGGCTTCTTGAGAATCCAAGTTTGGACCAATTAGTTTTGGTGGGACATATCCACCTGCGCCATTTGGTTCACTTTTATCTACTTGATATTGAGCCTGTATAAAACCCCATAATTTAGCGCGTGGAGCCTGTCCGGGTCTTTCTGTACCTTGTAACATCAACCAGTTTGCGGCGCTGGCTGTTTGGCTTGTCATCGCGATCGTCGCCGCACTGCACAAGCCTAATAGTAATTTTTTCTTAAAACTAGACATTATAAATCTCCCTTAAGAGTTTTTATCTTTTATATATTTTGGTTAGGTTATTTTTACTTATGGCTTAATCAGTTTGTAACCTTTGTTGGTCAAATCAATAATTCTGACCACACCGGCACCAACCGTAACGGCCTCAGGATTCATCTTTGGCATATGACCTAATTTCTTGCTCATCGCTTTTTGGGTATTGGCACAGGCACTGAATTTCACACCACTTGAAGATAAAGACGAGATTCGATCGGTATTTGCATTACCGTGCATTAATAAACGTAAGCCTGGACCAAATGCTACGATCTCAATTTCCACCTGATCTTGTCCATAATGTTTAATGATGTTGCTTGCAACATTGAGTACTAAGGTTTGCTTAAAAGGATTGGGATCGCTGATCTGCAAAACAATCTTGGTATCAGCAAATGACTTTTCTGCAGCATGTGATGCCGACACTCCGATAAGCAATAAACCACTCATCACCGCCGACAGCATTAGTTTGCCGTATTTCTTTAACATGGAACTCCTCCTAGAATTTTCTTATATTTGTGCCACTGTTGTGGCACTCAATATAGTAGACGAAACTCTTAGCAGAAATATTCCATTTTAATTTCAAGGCAATTCAACGGCTTATTTATCATAAGTTTATTATTATATTCTTATTATAAAAATACAAAAAAATGGAATATCCTAGCGCGCAAATACGTCTAACCACTATAACAACGACATAAGCAAGTGCGGTATGGGGAATATAACTTAATGAAGTTAATAAAAAGAATTTGCCTACAACATAATTTAAAACAGCGCATTGCCGATAACCATAAGCGCTTGTATCGAACCGTTTATGCCTGGAGCCACGATCCCGATCTGGCTGCTGACATTGCCCAGGAAGCTATGGCAAAAGCTTTAAAACGAGTCAACCAGCTACGTGATGCGAGCAAACTTGATAGCTGGTTATTTGGTATACTTATTAATTGTTGGCGCGATCATTTTCGAATGACTCGTGAAACCGTCGATATTGACAATGTTGAGATAACTCATGATGAGACTCCTGAACATGTGCAACAAACTCGGGATATGGTACAAAGTGTACGTAAGTCAATATCACGCCTGCCTGAAACTCAACGACAGGTGGTGACCCTGGTTAATCTGGAAGGTTTTAGTTATGCCGAGACAGCAGAAATTTTGAATATACCAGTCGGTACAGTGATGAGTCGGTTATCTCGTGCCCGCAGTTCATTGGCCGATTACCTTTTATCATATAAAACCGATCATGATGTAAATTTAGAGACACCTAAATTACGGAGAATAAAATGAAGGAAAACCACCTCAACTATTCAGACGAGCACCTTAACGCCTACCTGGATAATGAACTTGCAGGTGAAGAGCGTACGCATCTAATAGAGGAATTACGTGACAACGATGATTTACGTCAACGTGTTTGTAAACTTGAACAGGTTCGTAATATGGTCTCAATCGCCTACCATGACCTTCCTGAACCTAAACTAAAAGTAGAAAGCCAATCAAAATTTTTCTCTTCGTATGCAAGTATTGCAGCCAGTGTATTAGTTGTATTTGGCCTGATTGGTGGATGGTTTGGTCATGCCGCTTTCCAACAAAGTGACAAAAGCCTGGTTCAGTTAGCCGATAATGTTTTAATAAACAAACCCGTTGGTAGCGAAAAGCCCTGGAAGGTCTTGTTACACGTCACCTCTGACGATCCTTACCGCCTTAATGTATTATTAAATGAAACAGAAAATATTTTACGTGAATTTGAAGGTAAGCAACAAAAGGTCGCCATTCAAATACTGGCAAATGGTAAAGGGTTAAACATGTTACGAAATGACAAATCACCCTATGCCAAACGCATCAGCAAGTTGCAATCGGACTATAATAATTTAGTTTTCATGGCTTGTGCCAAAGCCATCGCACGAGTTCAGGAAAAAACTGGCCAGGCAGTCCCTTTATTACCGAATACCAAGATTGCACCCTCGGCAATAAACGAAAGTCTTAATCGCCAACGTGAAGGCTGGACTTACATAAAGATTTAAAACTGTTTTTCTCTGTCATTCTGAGCTTCGCGAAGAATCTTGCCTGGCAAAGAATTGAGCGCTTCGTTTCGACTGATGACTCAATACAAGATCCTTCGCTGCGCTCAGGATGACAAGCTCACGAAGATTTAAAACTGTTCTTCTCTGTCATTCTGAGCTTCACGAAGAATCTTGCCTGGCAAAGAATTCGGGTGCTTCATTTTGACTGATGACTCAATACAAGATCCTTCGCTGCGCAAGATCCTTCGCTGCGCAAGATCCTTCGCTGCGCTCAGGATGACAAGCTCACGAAGATTTAAACTCTGTTCTTCTCTGTCATTCTAATCGGAGCGTAGCGTAGGAAATACTGCACGAAACGCGAAGCGGTTGACCGTAGGAAATACTGCTCGAAGCGCATAGCGATTCTATAGCAGTGCAAAGCATGTGGAGCTTCGCGAAGAATCTTGCGCAACAAAGAATTCCGGCGCTTCATTTTGCCTGATGACTCAATACTAGATCCTTCGCTGCGCCTCAGAATGATAAGGGATGACAAGCTCACGAAGCGTATTATGTAAGACTATCTATCGACTAGAGCAGTACTCTTTCGATTCCACCCTGTCTGGTTTTTTTAATAAAATTATCCTGCCAATCTTTTCCTAATAGACTGTTAGCCAATTCCACTACAATATAATCTGTTTTAAGGCCAGTATCCTGTCGATAACGTGATAATCCCTGTTGACATGCCGGGCACGAGGTCAATAATTTTACTTCATCGTTTTTTACTTGTGACTTTCCTGTGAGTACCTCTATTCCTTTCTGTAATTCATTTTGTTTTTTAAAGCGAAGCTGACTTGCAATGTCAGGTCGAGACACAGCAAAAGTCCCCGCCTCACCACAACAACGGTCACTCAATTCTACTTTTGTATCCATTAAGGTCGAGGCAACATTGATCGGATCATAATGTTTCATCGGTGTATGACAAGGATCATGATACAAATATTTTGTTTTATTCGACTCTGGCATACGAATATCTTTTTCCATTAAATACTCATGTATATCCATTAATCGACAACCCGGAAATATTTTTTCAAATTGGTAGGTCAGTAATTGATCTATACAGGTACCACATGACACGAGTACGGTTTTGATATCTAAATAATTCAGAGTATTGGCCATCCGATGAAACAAGACCTGATTAGAAATTGAGATCTGTTTACCTTTATCCATATTGCCACTCGATTTTTGCGGATAGCCACAACATAAGTAGCCCGGGGGTAACACGGTTTGCACACCGAGATCATAAAGCATAGCCAGCGTCGCCATACCAATCTGGCTGAATAAGCGCTCTGATCCACAGCCAGGAAAATAAAATACGGCTTCCGCAGTTTGCTCATCGATATCAGGGTCGCGCAGTATCGGTATATGTTTATCATCTTCAATATTTAACAACACTCGTGAAGTTTTTGCCGGTAAATCATTTGGTAAAGGCTTGGCGACAAAGTGCACTATTTGTTGTTGGGGTCGTGCTCGCCCGACGGTTGATTCTGGCTTTTTCTTCTTCTTAATCAATAAGTTATATGTATGCGAGGCCCAGCTTTGTAGTGGATAGGCGAGTTTGGCAAAAACCAGGCGCATCATTTTTATACTCGAACTATGCGTGGTATTCAAAAACGCAATTGACAATTTTGTCGCCAGATTCGAAGAGCGTTTACCATGCTGCCGTAAGATCTCTCGCATGTGAACGGAGACATCGCCAAAATCAATATTGACCGGACATGGCGATAAACACTTGTGACAAACCGTACAATGATCGGCAACGTCATTCATCTCTTCAAAGTGACGTAACGAAATACCCCGGCGCGTCTGTTCTTCATAAAGAAACGCTTCAATGATTAAGCCACTTGCCAGTATTTTATTTCGAGGTGAATACAATAAATTTGCCGAAGGAATGTGAGTGCTGCAAACGGGTTTACATTTACCACAACGCAAACAATCTTTAATCGACGTATTCAGTGAACCTAAATCACTCGCCTCGAGTATTAACGCTTCCTGTTCAACCAGTTGTAATGATGGCGTATAGGCATTACGTAAGTCAGCGTTCGCCTGTAACTTTTTCGGATTAAAGACGTCATTAGGATCAATTTCTTTTTTATAGTCAGAAAAAATCCTGACCGTTTCCTCATCCAGGAATTCTAATTTGGTAATACCAATGCCATGCTCGCCCGAGATCACACCATCTAATGATTCTGCTAACTTCATTATCCTGGCAACCACCTTATCAGCTAATTGCAACATCGGATAGTCGCTTGAATTAACCGGGATGTTGGTGTGCACATTGCCATCGCCAGCATGCATATGCAGTGCGACAAATAAACGAGAGGCACGACCTTTCGCGTGTAACTGATCGAGTTTTTCTCTTAGCCGTGCAAAGGACACACCATTAAATACTTTAAATAATTCTGTTTGTATTTGTTCACGATAAGAAATCGTAAAATGGCCACGTTGAATGAGCTGAAAAACCGATCCATTACTTAGTCCGGGTTCAATTGATATTTTTTTAACAAGTTCTTCAGGTATCGTTTTAGAATTAAGGTTTTCAACAATACCCTGCCACGTTGACACATTTAAGGAAATAATGTCTTTTGCTTGTTTAATTTTTGAGAGTAAAATTTCTTTTACTATATCATCAGCAATATTGGCAAACTCATCATCAAGTAGTGGTTCTATGTTCGACAGTTCTCCTTCAAATAAATTCTGAACTGATTTCAAAATATCAATTTTGTTATTAATCGATAGTTCTATATTTATCTTTTCAATACCGTCGCTGTATTCTCCTAACCGTTGCAGAGGAATCACAACATCTTCGTTAATCTTAAAGGCATTGGTATGCGCGGCGATGGCGGCCGTTTTTGCACGATCCAGCCAGAATTTTTGTCGCGCCTCAGGGGCAACCGCAATAAAACCTTCGGCACCCCTTTGTTGAGCCATCTGAACAACCTGTAAAGCGGCTTCGTCAACCAGTTGCTCATCATCACTCACTACATCGATCAATAAAACCATCTTGGGTCGAATCGTTTTAGCTGCCTTAGTACTATAACCAACCGCTTTTAAATAACGTTGATCCAGATGCTCCATACCGGCAAGATGAACATCGGCCTTGGCATCGAGGTAATCTTTGGTTTCGATAATGGCAGGGACGGCTTTTTGTAAATCGGGATCAAAGAATTCTAAACACAAGGTGCGAGTTTGGGCCGGCATGCGATGCAAAATAAATTCGGCCGAGGTAATAATACCATCACAACCTTCTTTTTGAACGCCGGGTAATCCGCCCAAAAACTTATTGGTCACATCCTTGCCAAGCCCTTGCTTACGCAGTTGCTCACCCGGAATAATCAGGGGTTTTGTTTCACCCACCAGGGTTTGTCCATCGGGCTCGTATTGCGAGACTCGAAATTCGACTTCCGGTTGTTCATGGATTTTACCGAGGTTATGATTCATACGCTCAACCACTAACCACTGACCATCCGGTCGTACCATTCTCCAGCTCACAAGGTTATCAAGCGTTGTTCCCCACATGACGGCCTTTTTACCACCGGCATTCATCGACACGTTACCACCGATACAGGAGGCATCCTGAGAGGTCGGGTCTACGGCAAACACATAACCAGCCTGTTCAGCACAATCACTCACTCGCCGGGTTACGACCCCGGCCTCAGCGCGAATCGTCGCGACTGGTTCTGTTTGACCTGCAATATGTTTGATCTCGACACTCGAAAGTTTTTCTAATTTTTCGGTATTGATGACGACACAATTGTCCGTTAACGGAACTGCACCACCGGTATAGCCCGTTCCACCACCCCGGGGAATAATACTGAGCCCTAACTCAATACACGCCGCCACCATGGCCTGCACCTCTGACTCAGAATCCGGGGTTAACACCGCGACCGGAAACTCTACCCGCCAGTCGGAGGCATCGGTGACATGAGAAACCCGCGCCAGCCCATCAAAACAAACGTTATCGAGTCGTGTAATTTTCTTAAAACATTTCTTCAGGCGATGACGTAATAACTTCTGGCTTGATAATCGTTGATCGAACTCGGTTACCGCCATACGGGCAGCATCAATTAACTGCATGACTAACGGATTAGCCTCGGCACGTGTTTCTATTTGATGGAGTCGATGATTTAACGCATCAATAAGGGCAATTCGGCGTTTACGAATGGAGATTAAATCATCCTGAATAAAGGGATTTCGTGTGACTACCCACAGATCACCTAATACCTCAAATAACATCCGCGCAGAGCGCCCAGTCACCCGTTCACCACGTAATTGATTTAGCACCTCCCACATCGGTTCGCCCAAAAAGCGGATCACGATCTCTTGATCGGAAAAGGAGGTGTAGTTGTAGGGGATTTCGCGAATACGGCTGGCCATAGCCAGTATTTTAACGGATTGGAGCGGATTGTGCGAAGACTCTGCAGATTTTTGTCAAACCCGATGTATCCCAATCAAAGCTTAGATTCCTGTTCGACATGGAGGATTGATAAATTTACTGGCAATCGCATTCTAATAAAATTCTTTAAAATCATTGCACTCATTAATGGCCGTTAATCATACAAGTATCTGATTTTCTATATGGTCATTAAAGACTCTCGATCCATTTCTTAAACGCATCACGTTGTTTCGCATCGGCTGACTTCCACCAGAAATTTAAACGATCAAGCGCATTCACAACCGCGGTTGATTCTGTCTCAGTCACCGTCGCTCGATTTACAAATGCCCTACGCTGACTCTCTTCAGCCTGTTCCCACCAATACTTTAAACGTCCCAGCGCATCTTCTTGATAAATAACCTTTTCGGCCGAAAGTGTCGATTGCGCACCTTGAGTGTCCGGCGTTATTTTAACCGCAGGAGCAGGATTAACCTCTTCATTTTTACTGCTGACAGGCTGGGTAATTTGACTCACTTCACTGCTCTCAACCTTAGATTTATTCGCATAAATTTTTTGATTTGACCTGGGGTGTTCCAGCCAGATCCTGATATCACTAACCAGCGCCGAGTCTGCCTCAATTAAATCATCCGGACCATTATGTTTGAATTCATAATAGCTACCCGCTGTCGTATCGATTGTAAACTGAAAGGGTTTTGAGGTAGCAGAGAAGCTGGCGGTAGCATCCCCCCATAACTCGACATACTCCACCTGCATGGTGTGCTTGCCCGGTAACACCTCCATCAGATAGTAATCATCAGTCGTAAAGTGTGTTTCTAATTCTTTACCATCAAGTTTCACAACCTCCAGCGCAGAAGGTATCTGGAATTGTACAATTTCGGTATTGAGTCGTTTCTCTCCGCTATACACACGAACTGGACCAACGACATTCGCACAGGCGGACAGAACTATGAGCAACATAGCCAGAATCGTAATTCGTTGCAAAAACTGAAACACTTTTATCATTGTCATCAATTTATCATGGGTATAAATCAAGAACATCTTGTTGCAATCAAATTCTGTTCATCGAAAAAATAATAACAGAAATTAATATTTGAATTAGCATCAATAATAATTCAGCCAGCCAGTGATGATATATTTATCCTGGGTTTTCGATACCTGCCCCACATGTGTATGAGTAAAGTCACTGGGCCATATGACTAATTTGCCTTTCTCAGCCTTTATGGTTGTATTTTGGTAGGTAAATGTCGTCCCGCCACCATCGGTAACATCATTTAAATACATCATCCAGGTTAACATCCGCGTCGTGGTATCAATACCCGTTCGCTCAAAATGCTCAAACTTAAATCCCCCGCCCGCTTTATAATGTTGAATAATAGGTGTTTCCATAATCCCATAGGGGCCGATGTTTTTCAGTATAGGGTGTTGCTCAATATACTCGTCAACACATCGCTTGAGCTCATTATAAAATTCAGGTATTCCGTAATCGACTTGAAGACTATCGGGTATGGTCACAATGCCAAGATCGTAAGAGTCTTTTCGATTAACATCAACGACTGGCTTTCCATCATCTTTCCCACCTAATGCCCCTCTAACAACGAGTCCCTGTTTATTTCCTTCCTTGTGCAGTGCAATTAGATTATCACAAATTTTTTCGTCAATTTTATATGATCCGATAAATTGCATTGCTATTTCAAACTCCCCATTGTCGTTTCTACGGCTGATTATATCGCGAATATAAAAAACGGGATATGATCCCATTCATTTCAATTCTTCAATAAAAACGGGAAATTTCCCGTTCATTTCAATTCTTCAATAAAAACGGGAAATTTCCCGTGCATTAAATTCTTCAATAAAAAACGGGATATGATCCCGTTCAAATTAACTCTTAGATAAAAAACGGGAAACTTCCCGTTCTTCTGTAAAAATAAAATAAAAAACGGGATACTATCCCGTTCAATTTAACTCTTAGATAAAAAACGGGACCCGAAGGTCCCGTTTAAGTACATCATATATCGTTATTATTAGATGCTTTAATATCTTAGATAAGCCTTAGATATCTACGCGAAGACCTAAAGAAACAACATCTACGTCAGACGCTGTTCCACCAGTAGCATTTTCTGTATTACGGTCTGTTTCACGATAACCAGCCCAAACACGTACTTTTTTGCTGAACTTGTACATATAAGCTAGACGGATCCAATCTTCATCGTTAGCATCGCCGCCATCTTCGTCAAATGTACCATAAGATACGTGTAAGCTGTTCTTACCCGCAAATTTCAGTGAATAGTTAAGGTAGATATATTCACCGTCGGTACCACCATCGTCAACCGTTTCATATTGAGCATGAATGGTGTGCATTTTACCAAGATTTAATTTACCGCCCACTTTAGACGCTGTATATTCATCACTTACACCAGCAGTAGTACCTTGATCATCATCGCTAACCGTGGCAAGAATGACTTCCCAGACCTTGCTACCAAAACCGATACCGGCACTGTAACCTTGTGCGCCGCCTGGATCAGTACCATTACCATCACCACCGCCATCATCAACATCATAAGTCAGGCGCAGTTTAACCATGCCCCATTTGTTTTCGTAGGCGATATTATCACTTAGGAAACTATTATGACCAAAGGCTCCACCAGACATGCCACCTTTACCACGAGCTTCCAGGTTGGTCGCTACAAATGGATCGTATTTAACACCACCATAGTATTTATAAGCAGACTTCAAACGACCGGCTTCAAACTGACCGAAATTGCCTTTTAAACCAACAAACATTTCACGTTTTTGCAGTGAAACGCCATTACTGCTAGTTGTACAGGTTTCACCAGCAGTAGTAACACTACAACCCACATTTCCAGCATCACCGTCAGCGAAGTCAGTTTTATACTCAGCTTTGAACAGACCTTTCAGACCGCCACCTAAGTCCTGGCTGCCTTTGAAGCCGATACGGCCACGAGCCTGATCGTCTAATGAAGTACCACCAGAAGCGTCGCCGCCCCAGCTTCCGATTTCCACCTGGCCGTGACCGTAAACAGTCATGCCGCCAGCATTAGCAATGCCTGGTGCTGCCATCGCCGAAACAACGGCTGCTGCAATAATTTTCTTATTCATTTAAATCTCCTTATGAGATATAGGTTAGGTATAAACTCGATATGTTTTATACGACACTGCTGATATAAACGCAACAACTTTCTGTAAAAAAACAACACTCGACAATTTATGTTGCAAAAAAGATACAAACCACCATGTAAAAAGCATTATTATATTATTGTTTGCTTATTTTGAAGTGACTATTAATAACTTAGCGTAAAGTCATTTGCAGTGAGATAAATTGAATAGCCAAAATCTGTTGTATTTTAGCAAATACTTATTTTAGCTAATGACTCGGTGATAATTTCAGGAAACCAACGCAAAAACGCCCGTCGATTGCTCGACAGGCGTTTCTGGCATAAATACAACAGTAATTTTTTAACGTTTTGAGAATTGTGGGCGTTTACGTGCCTTATGAAGACCCACTTTCTTACGTTCTACCTCACGGGCATCACGTGTGACGTAACCGGCTTTACGTAACGGTTTACGTAATTCTTCATCAAAACAGATCAGCGCACGACTGATGCCATGACGAATCGCGCCGGCCTGACCACTGCCACCACCGCCTTTTACAAAGACTTCGATGTCGAATTTGTCGATGGCTTCGACCACGTCTAATGGCTGGCGAACGATCATACGTGCCGTTTCACGACCAAAGTACTGGTCCAGTGGGCGTTTGTTAACATTGATGCTGCCGCTACCAGGGGTGATATAAACCCGAGCTGATGAGCTTTTGCGACGACCGGTACTATAAAATGATTCTGCCATGATTTTACCTTAACTGTTCTGTTTAGCTTTTAGATTTCTAAATTAGATATCTAAATTAGATCTCTAAAGTTTGCGGCTGTTGTGCCTGATGTTGATGCTCAGCACCGGCATAGACTTTTAATTTGCGAAACATTGCGCGACCCAAAGGGTTCTTCGGCAACATGCCTTTGACAGCCGTTTCGATAATACGCTCAGGATGCGTGGCACGAACCTTCTCAACGGTCTTGGCTTTTAAACCGCCAGGATATCCGCTGTGTTTATAATAGGTCTTAGCCTTTTCCTTGTTACCCGTCACACGAATTTTCTCCGCATTAACGATAACAATATAGTCACCTGTATCCACATGAGGGGTATACACAGGCTTGTGCTTACCACGCAGGCGGCTGGCCACTTCACTGGCAAGACGGCCTAATACAACGTCGGTCGCATCGATCACAAACCAGTCACGTTTGACCTCATCAGCCTTGGCGCTGAACGTTTTCATAAATCTGCTCCAAAAATAACAAAAGCTTTGAAAAATACAAAGCCTCCAGCCGTAGTGCCGGAAAAAGAGGCGGAATAGTACAGAAAAACGGGGGTTGCGACAAGGGTGATACGGGTTAAATCTGGGAAAAATAGAGCCGGAAGCGGTATTTTTGTTTATCGTCATTCCCCTGGAGAGGGGAATCCAGATTTTTCTATGCTCAATTACATGGATTCCCCTCTCCAGGGGAATGACGGATAGAAAAATAGGGGTCAGAGACGTATTTTTTCCTCACAAACCAAACAATATGAAGTGAAAACAAAAAAATACGTCTCTGGCCCCTATTTTCCTGACTCCTACTTTATTTCAGGCAAAAAAATGGCGCGGAAAAAGGGGGAATCCGCGCCGTTTTAAAGAATACCATCATAAGGAGGATGGAGGAGTCAAAAACTGCGTTTAGTCAGGCCGTCTGAAACAGACTTTCTAAATAAACGTTAATCAGTAATTGCTAATATAGTTAAATTGTAAACTAATGTCAACGATAAATGATAAATAAGGCGAAAAAACCAGCAATAAAAGGGGGCCGAGACGGAAAAAAAGGGGGTCAGAGACGTATTATTTCTGTCCTGAAAAAGGACAGAAATAATACGTCTCTGACCCCCTTTTTTTCCGTCTCTGACCCCTATTTTTTAGCGCAGCAATCTACGTGAAATCAGGCGAATCGCTAGCGGCATCGCAATGGCGATATAGGCAAACAACACCATCAGGTGCAGCAGGATATCGACCGGCATTTGCCCAATCATCAACGGACGCATCAGACCTAAGGCATGATATAGCGGTAATGCCTTGGCAATAAGCTGAACCATCTCAGGCATGTTATCGATAGGGAAAAACACCCCGCTGAGCAACAACATCGGGGTAATCAGCAAGGTAAAATAATACAAAAAGAAGTCGTAATTTTTGGCCAACGAGGTGACCACCAGGGCCATTGAGCCGAAGCAAGCCCCCACCAACCAGGCCAGCGGGATCACCAGTATTGCCCAGCCATCGGCCACCAGCCCCATGATTGACGCGACCAGCAGGATAGCCGTCACACTGATCGCACTCTTGGTGCCATCCCAAATAACTTCAGCGGTGATGATGTCACGTATAGACAATGGCGCGGTGAGCATGCCTATCCAGGTATCCTGCACGGCCATACGCGTATAGGCTGAATACATGCCTTCAAAACTGGCCGTGTTCATCGCGCTAGAGCAAACCAGGCCGGACGCTAAAAACACCACATATTCCAGGCCCTGGATGTCCTTTCCGAGGAATCCACCCAGACCATAACCCAGCGCAAACAGGTATAACAACGGCTCACCAATATTGCCCAGTAAAGCCGGACCAATTAATTTGCGCCAGACCCTCATGTTGCGTGACCAAACCGGATACCAACGCAACCACCCCACTTCACGCAGGCCGTCGTCCTTCATACTCACGTCCGTCACCTCAGTATTCATTCCCTTAGATCCCGGCCAGTCATTTTTAAAAAGACGTCTTCCAGATTGGCTCGGCGGTGAATAAATTCAACGTCATCAAATTCACATAGATCCGCGACGATGGCCTTTTCATCCTGTGCATAAATAAAGAGTGATTCGCCCAGGGTTTCAAAACGCATGCTCTCATCCATTTTGAATTGTGCTCGCCACTTCTCTTGTCCAACACCATTAATTTCAATCACATGCGGTTCGATATGTTGTTGAATCAATTCTCTCGGTGTGCCCTGCACAATAATCTTGCCATGGTCCATGATCGCAAGCCGATCACAAAGCCGTTGTGCTTCTTCCATATAATGGGTGGTCATTATCAAGGTGTGCCCGGTATGTCTTAACTCACGCAGGCGTTGCCAGATCAACTGCCTGGCCTGAGGATCCAGGCCAGTGGTCGGTTCATCGAGGATCAATAATTGCGGATCATTAACCAGCGCACGCGCCATGGTTAAACGTCGTTTCATACCACCGGATAACATATCAATCAGAGCGTCGGCCTTATGGGTAAGCCGTGCAAATTCGAGTAAGTGGGTAATGCGTTTTTCCAGATCACGACCACTCAAACCAAAGTAACTGGCATAGGTACGTAAATTTTCACGAACACTAAAGTCTGGATCGAGATTGTCCATCTGTGGCACGACCCCGATTTGGCGTCGAATTTGTCGTGAAAATGCGGGAATCGACTGTTGGAATACCTTTAACACACCACTATCGGGTGGAGTCATGCCGAGCAGCATACGCAAGGTCGTGGTTTTGCCTGCTCCGTTAGGGCCTAATAATCCAAAACACTCGCCTCGTTCAACCTGTAAATCCAGATGATCCACAACGGTGAGTTGATCGTAGGATTTGGTCAACCCCTCGATGTCAATGACAGGAGGCTGAGCTTGTGTTGTCTTTGTTGATGGTGTGTCCATGTTTTTCAACTATATAATACCGAAAAAAACTGGGGTCAGACGAAAATTAATTAGGGTCAGAGAAGTATTTTTCTCGTAATCGTCATTCCCGCGGAGGCGGGAATCCATATATTTAGATTCCCGCCTCCGCGGGAATGACAAGAGAAATACGTCTCTGACCCCTATTTTTTCGTCTCTGACCCCGGTTTTTTGCTCATGACCATATATCGATAATCCCATCCTTAATTAAATTGAGTTTGCCGTGAAAAAAATGACCGGCCTCGGCAAAATATAATTTCCTGGGCGCTATCGTTTGCTGCGCGGCCCAATCCTCGACCGACTGGCTGGCGACAATTTCATCCTGTCCGCCCTGTATGATGATCCAGTCCTTGGTCTTGATCTGAACCGGAATAATATCAGGATACATATCCACCGGCGGGGCCACTAACACTAAACGCTGTGGTACGATTTTTTCGTGTGCCATAGTCGCCACAAACGCACCAAACGAAAAACCGGCTAACCACAGCGGTGCATCGGGCCAGTTCTGTTGGCACCAGTGCACCACTGCTAATAAATCATCCTGCTCGCCAAGCCCATCCGCAAATTCGCCTTCGGATTGACCCACGCCTCTAAAATTAAAACGAACTACCTGTGCACCTAAACTTAAAAATGATTTCGCTAAAATATGCACCACTTTGTTTTGCAGGCTACCGCCATGCAATGGGTGTGGGTGACAGCAGATAGTCACAGGGTGGCTCGCATCCCAGCCATCTGGTGTCTCTAAAACGATCTCCAGATTACCGGCGGGGCCAGAAATAATTTGCGTCGCTGACATAGAATAACCTTATATCTTAAGCCGTTCGACGACCCGGCCATTCACAAAATGTTCCTGCACAATCTCGTCCAGGTCTTCTTTGTCGACGTAGGTATACCAGACTTCATCAGGATAGACGGCAATCGTCGGTCCAAGTTCACAGCGACCAAGGCAACCGGCCAGATTCACCCGCACACCACCTTCACTGTGGATGCCTAATTCTTTGCATTGCTTTTTTACATAGTCACGCATGGCGCGCGCATCAAAATCGGCACAACAAGAAACACCCGGTTCGCGTTCATTGGTGCAAAAAAAGACGTGGTATCGGTAGAAGCTCATAATAAATAGCTATTCCTTGGAGTATTGGTTTTCGTTGTCATTACAACCTTATCATTCCCGTTAAAAGCTCGTCATACCCATAGAGCGCTTTTCCCGCGGAGGCGGGAATCCAGATATATTTAGATTCCCGCCTCCGCGGGAATGACGGGAAGAGCCGGAAATGCAGATATATTTAGATTCCTGCCTCCGCGGGTATAACGGCAAAAGGCAAGGGAGTGATGATTTAGACAAAAGAAGAAATCATTCATATGTGATCATAACGGATAGCCCGTAGTTTACAAAATTATGCCAAATATTCGGCAAAGGACTTGCCAGTTAAACCAACTCTGCTTAACCTTATCGATATGGATAAGCATTCTAAACAAACCCGTTATGCTCCTCGCCAATATAGCCTTTTAGATCAACTGGTTGATGTCGTCGATACCGGCCTGCGCACGGTTTTCACTACCCCGTACAGCCAGCGTCCTTATCCTGGCGGAACAGACAACACGGCAGACGATACCCTGAGCGCACACGATAAAAACCTGGCCAGTCGTTATATGCGTATCAACCATGCCGGCGAAGTCGCCGCACAAGGTTTATATACCGGCCAGGCTCTTACTGCGAAATTGCCCGAAGTACGCGGTAAGATGCAGGAAGCGGCCGAGGAAGAAAATGATCACCTTAACTGGTGTGCTACCCGAATTAAAGAACTAGACAGCCACACCAGTTATTTAGATCCGATCTGGTATATGGGGTCTGTGACCATCGGTGCCTTAGCGGGTCTTGCGGGTGATAAATGGAGTCTGGGATTTGTTGCAGAGACAGAAAAACAGGTCGTCGCTCATCTTGATGGACATCTGGCTTCGATTAATCCTGAAGATAAAAACACCCGGGCAATTTTGGAACAAATGAAAGAAGACGAAAGTAAACACGCCACCACTGCACTTGAATCTGGTGGCGCTAACCTGCCGCTACCTATTAAAGGCATGATGAAGCTTACCGCAAAAGTCATGACTAAATCGACTTATTGGATCTAACTTCCCAACCTATTGCTTCGACTGACCAAAAGCTTAACGGGTACCACGTTTTCCTGAGTGACCAAATTAATAAACCTTTAATAAGTTTTAAGTACTACCTCCAATTTTTTATAACATGAATGTCTTTTTTGGCTGCAAAATAGTTCCATAAATGCGACCAGACAGATGGATGTTCTTCATAATACTGCAGCCCTTTCACTCCGACATACATACCAGCAAAAATAAAAATGATCGCCAGGATGGATTCAACTGATAAGGTTGATAAGCCGGTAATACCTTGCCCGATATTACAACCCCCTGCCATGATAGCCCCCGCTCCCATTAATAAACCGCCGTTGAAAATTCGAGTCATGCTATCCGGATTAATGGGCGCGATGCAAAATCGCCTGCTACAAACCGCACTTAGAAATGAACCTGACAACACACCAATAACCAACATAAAACCAAATACATTTTGTGGTTGACTTGTCACCGTCAAATATAATGACGTATGAACTAAGGGGCCTGAAAAAGTCAGAGAGCTGGGGCGTTGAATTGAAAATTCATCCACTGCTAAACTTCCTGTGACCCACCAGCCAGCCAGAACTAATAAGCCAATGCCAACTCCGGTCATGACAAATCCCATTTCAAGATGACGCTTAACACTGGCCTTAAACATACTGAAAACTAATACTAAAAAGGAAATGACAAACACCCAGGATGGAATCTGCGCTAAGGATAGAAGTGATGTTTCATCCGTTTTTATAACACCCAGCTGATAAATCCAGACCCTGATGGGTTCTAATATACCGGTATAGACCACAGTAGCCCCTAAACAAATGGCTAGTAACGCCAATAACCCACCAAGATTACCCTCGCCAGTCAAAGTTAAGATTCTTCCAATACAACCGCCCGCCATTACCGCACCAATTCCAAAAATGAATCCACCCAATATTGTACTTACACTATGTATGTCGGGACTACGATACGCAGAATCGCTAATTAAAACGACACCACTGTACTCAAGAAAATAAACGCCACCTATCGAGAGTAACAGCGCGATTAAATAAACATGTAACTGGCGTCGGTCACGCAAAATGACATAGTTGGAAACCACTGCGGTCATGCAAAACCGGCTGCGTTGAACTATCACCCCCAAAATCATGCCAATTAGTAATCCTGCAATCCCCAAAATCAACCCATATTCACTATCCATGAGAATACCCCGCTAATTTACTGTGTGTAATACCAACCCCTTGGCATCACCAATCCAGATATTAATAAGTAAACTAACGGTTACTGGAAAAAATTACCGTGAAGTAATGGCAAAGATTTTGTGACGAAATCACCGGGGACAGTAAGACTAATGTAAGCATTGTCGCTAAATATAAATAACTGATTTAAAGACAATACCCAGCTCAATAATATTGAACTAAGAATTTAGAAGCAGGTTAGATAAATAAATTTTAGTTATTAAAAATAACGACTATTTTGACTTCTCCCGGGCTTTAATAGATTTGATTGCTTGTTCAGCGACGCTTTGGTAGTCAGGATTTTTCTTTACCGACTTGTTGATAAGCTCAATAGTATTGTAATTTCCTATATAACCAAGACCGCGTATGGAGTTTTGTTGATAGCGAAGATTGATGTTTTCTTTTGAACGAGCTATGTAGTCATCCAGTTTAGTATTCGACAAGCGTTTTATAGTGTCTTTATCAAACAGTTCCGTTCCATTTTTTCTTAACCATGCTTGACGTAATTCATAATTTATTTTGGCCTGGCGTACGGCTTGATTCTGCGCTTGTTCCGGTGCCCCTTCGTCTAATATCTGAGTGAAAAGAGGTGTAACATCGGCTGGCAGTTTCAAAATAGAGGCCTTGAAGTCCTTCAGGGTCCCATCCATCCCACAATCCATATTTAGTAATTCAAAAACCTGCAGCTGAATTTCTTTCGAAACTGGTTTTGCGCTGATGGATGAAACTACGCTAAAAAATACACAGAGGATCGAAAGTAAATAAGTATAGATTAATAAATTATTTCGCTTATAAAACATTGCTGCCTCCTGATTTAATTCGCTGGGTAGGTGCCATCAGCCCAAAGGCGACGTTGTAATGCCGGGCACTCTGCGGTGTTGGTCGCACTCGTACAAGCGACGGTTGATTGTCCAGCACGCGCATTATATAGATTGTTAATCGACGAACTACTGTTGAAATGCGCACGAAAAATCTGACCTTCACTTAGAAATGCCCGCGTACTTGAGCAAGGCCACATGACATTGGTTGCATTAAAGTTCGTTGTCGAACCTCCACACCCCGAAGGATGACGAAGGCTAAGGCCATGTCCTAATTCATGTGAAAGCATAATTCATGTGAAAGCAACTCATCACCAGTATTACGACCCATTACGATTCGGCCACCAAAATCAGACCAGCCGGTCGTTGTGCTACCTTCGACTGTATTGATCCAATAGATATTAATACGGCCATTTATAAAGCCAATATCATTGGAAAAATCATCCCAATTACGTCCGTCCCCACCTGTCGAATTTAATATTGCATTATCGATATCCGGGTCGGCGGTCGCATCACGTACATCAAACTGACTAAAGCGAATACCCATTCGTTCAGCATCCCAGATAGCGGAAGTCCGAATGCAGGCTTCTATCGCATGATCACGTTGATCGGCGAAAGGTCCCTGTACTATCCAGACGGTAACCGGTACGGCAAGCCGATTGCCTAAAGCCATAGTAAAATCATCATCATTACTGGTCCAGGCCATAGGCGCACGTTGTGGTGCCCTGTCTTCTCCAAAGCTGATCGCCTCGTTTCGATTAGGTGATGAAGCACTCGATAAAGTACCAACATTTATCGCAACCTGACCGGAACCTGACGACGTACGACCACGATCGTTAACAGGCCCACCTGAAGACTGACCATCAACCAACAGTCCGATATCACCGGCA
>CAMYOL010000062.1 GCA_947260005.1 uncultured Ectothiorhodospiraceae bacterium | reverse complement strand
TAGAGCAATCAATAAGTAGTGCAGTAACGTTGATTCAGCATTTAATTCAGGCACAAGTCTCTAAGCGTCTAAGTGCCCTACATTTGTGTTGGGCAAGGTATCTCGTTCAGCAGGGTGTTTTAATGGAAGATGAAGGATATTTGAGTCTGTATGTCTCGGATGATATCGATCTTTTATTGGCACCCTTACACGCCGCAGCTTATTCTTATCGATAATTAGTCGCCAATGAATGGAATATAGGAGCCGACAAACGGTGTCATACATAGAAAAGGCCTGAATCCAGTGATAGTCCGTATGAATACTTATGGCTTTCAGAAAACATGTTCTTTAAGATAGCTATTGTCGATTTCACCATAAAGTTGCTTGGAGTATCCAATTAGCACTGACTGGTCCAGGTCCGTTGTCCAGCCCTGTGCATGTGCATCTTTGTCGCGTAAAGCACCAGTGTTGATGCTCACCTGTTTGTTGTACGTAACTCATTCTTGAGCTCCTGCTTCCATACAATCGGGTGAGTGTACTTTGGGCATTCGGCCATTGTTCTTCGAACCATGGCCTGAATCGCTGCTTTACTAAAATATTTGCGTTTAGCTGGATTTTAAAATGGTAATTCGCTTGTTTCTTTGTTATTAATGTTCTAAAAACATACATGTCAGAACTCCAAATGGCGCTAAAATAAATTCCCTTAAAAAGTATATATTCGGCCAACCCATACCAAGTGGAATCAATTACTTAACCGATTTTTAAAGTGGCGGCACAAAGGGTAAAGCCATATGTCCTTGATTGGAACACTCTGTTTACCCGTCGGACCTAGTTTTCCACGCCCTTTGGTTTTCCCAATATAGACCCAATTCGCTGCTTTATAACAAGTGCCAGCAAACCGTTCTGTATCAACAAATGTTTCTAATAATACTGGGCGAATGTTGTATTTTCTTTCCCAATCGTCGGGCAAGCTATGTGCAACCTGCGATAAAATTTTTGAAGCAAGATTTTTTGATGAAACCCAGGGTAGGATGAGAAATCGTGCGTTGTTGACGATTAATGGCAGATTTTATTGACGTTGCTCATGGCTCCAGCCAATAAATTGATCCCGTGGCGCCGTCTGCCATGCGGCTGCGCCAAACCCAAGCGCCGCAACACAAGTTGGTTGATGGCGGCAAGGTAATCAAGCCATCCTCGGCCATTCGTAACATCGCTACACGACAGGACATGTCTTTCAACCCGCCATCGGCCTTATACCAATCCAACGCCTGACAGGTTAGACGGGAAAGTGCCGCACGGGTACGATTCGCATCTTCGGCGATTAATTCACGAATTTTATCCAATTCCTGCTCGGTAAAGTCGCGACCACAATAACGTTTCATGGTGGCTGGGGTTGTGCGGGATTTTGTGGTTGATGAATATCGATGACTTTTGCCATCGACAGTGGTTTGGTAAGCGCTTGTTTTCGTTCTTCGCTCATCAGCCAGGGAACAAAGTTAGCGATGTCTTTCGGGGCATGTCCACCATTTTCTGCACAGGCGGTGAGATAGTAATGCAACCAGTGGAACGGATTAAGCTTCCACAATAGTAACGTTTGAAAGACGGAAAACATCATGGCGGCTAAATGCGCGCTCCATTGGCTGCCAGAGCCATGATAATTTTTTCGGCCCATGCCCGGATTCCGCATTCGCTGTTCTGCTTTATTATTATCCATGGGTACTTGGGGTGCGTTGACAAAGACTGTTAATCCTAACCAGTGATTATTAAGGCTTTCGAGTACCTTACGTTGTGCTGTGTGCAACGTTTCTTTTTTTAGCACAGCATCACAATGCATTTTCATTTTCGCCGTTGCTTCTACCAATAATTGGTGCTGCTGCTCAAAATCTGCGGATTGATCGGTGAAAGCAAGTGCCTCGTCCCAGTGAGCCAATCGTTGTTCATTAAGTGCATAAAGCTCACCAATGGTATCCACCCAAGAAAACATCCATCGCTCAAGCGCAGGCCAGCTTTTGGCGGCATCAAGAAAGTCGCGGCGTACGTGCGCCCAGCAAAAAGCCAAGATGATCAGGGTATTTTCTCGACTCAATCGTTTATAACCACTATAGCGATCACAAACCACAATAACCTGTTCCAGAGTTTTGTCTAAGCCAGAAAAATACTCAATCGGGATGTCGCCGCTGCGCGTGGGTGCCATGATGTAGTAAGCCACTGATTGGGATTGCGTGACCCAGAGATACCAGCGATAACCTACCTTTCCTTCAATGGCTTCAAAGACTTTCCAGCCGGTCTCGTCGTTATGAAACAGGTCTTCCGTCAGTTGTTTTTTGATGAATTCCTCAATAAGTGGCTCAAAGAGCGGTGACATCCGCTTTAAGCCATCGGTGATTGTACCGGTGGAAATCGGCAAACCTCGGTAATCGTAATCGCGACACAAATTGTTGGTGGCTCTAGAAAAAAGAAATTTACTGAGCAGAATTTCTGTCCAAACGGATATGCCGTTGCTGCATTTTGGAAAAAGACGCGGTGCTGGTGTGGCGGTAATAATGCCTGGCACGCCATCACATTTGCAGGCCTGAGCATAGACTTTTCGCTTTATTCGACGAACATGGGCATTAACATGGACTTCGGTAATTGTCGAGTCTTCTGTCTTTGATAGTGCATTGTATTCCTTTCCACAGACGTTGCATGTTTTGTCTTCTGGTGCGATATCTCTTTCTTCCTCAACGATCGGCAGGTTTGGGCGAGCGGTACGGCCGTGGCCTATACTCCCTGCTTGCTGACCACGTGGTTTACAAGTGTTAGCGCCGGCGTTATTGTTCGGATTCTTATCCGCCTTTGTCACCTTTTTTTCACTTTTCTTGCCATACAGGCGTTGATTAAGATCCTTGATTTTTGCATTGGCAAGATCGAGTTCGTGTTGCAGTATCTGATATTTGCCTTTTAAAATCTTATGTTGGCTTTCCCAGTAGCTGGCACTATGCTTTAGCTCGATATGTTCTGCTTGAGTGAGAGATATAATATTTTGGGTAAACGGTGACGGTGTTGATTCGCTACAATTTTCTGGCGTTAATGGTTTCGCTAGGTGATGAGATGTGTTTTCCATGTCCTGAACGATACAGGAATTTATCCGTTGTGTCCCGTACTTTTTTACATTTTAATTTGAGTCAAGATGGGTTCGCCGAATACTTACAATAAATCATCCATAATTTTTTGTTTTTCCGATAAATTTTTTGCTTTTAACTTTTCAAGTTCAGAATATTCACCTTCTTTTATTAGCACACGTTCTACATATTCAAAATAAGATGAAGTATTTAAAGCTAAGAGAGATAATTGGCTTCCTACTTTTACAATAGCAAGCTCATAATCATTAAGTGCTGAAGGCTTATTGCTAGGGCTAATTCGGTAAATCTGATTTTCACAAATTTTTTCGGAATACTCGTGATAACAATAGCTTGCCCATTCTTTGGATAGCAAATCCTTATGATCGTTTCCGCAGGTGTAAACAAGTTCTTCGAAATTGCTGCCTGGAATCATTGTTACAATTCGATCATAATGCTTCACAATTCTAAAACCACGGTACAACGCCTTAATTTGGTTATTCACACAAATGTCTTTTACAAAAGTATAGAATTCTGAGCTTGGACTGATAAACTCTCTGCCACTATAACTCATATAAAAGTCATTTGCGTCTTGAAAATTAATCCCACTAAATTGAAATGCTTTCACACAAATGTTTCTTGCCAACTCCTGCGCAAGATATTGAACTCGAATATCAATATCGAATTGAGCTTTAGGTTCAGCTAAAACAGCACCGTCTTTATATTTTGGCATTAATATTTGGCTAATTTGATGGTCCACAAAGCCAGTCATCACCATCCACCCTTTTGCATCTCCTTTAGCAAAGTTTGCATTTTTCTCCATTTTGTCAATGGAATCCTTCGCGTCTTGCCAAAACCACATATTTTTAACACCACGAGGTTTATTAATATGCGTATTTTCCCAGATCGATGATATTTGAGTGAATATTTGTTCTTCGTAAAACGGTACAGCTAAGGTAGCTGCAAGCAATAGCCCTTCATCGGTCAACAAATGATTCGTAAATTCATCTACTTCGCTAATGTTGTAGAGCTTCCTGAGCTCAATAATTGATCTGTTAGTTATATCTATTAAATCTGGATACTTAACCTGCATCTTCCACCCTCCCTCATTTCCCTCGTATTTCAACACGTTAGATGAGGTGGTAAATTGTTTTTAGCCCACCATAGTAAAAGTAAGTTTTTTCAGTATAGCTCCCATT
>CAMYOL010000061.1 GCA_947260005.1 uncultured Ectothiorhodospiraceae bacterium | reverse complement strand
GCCATAATGATTAAGGCATAAGCCATTAATAAACGGGATCGGAGGTCGACATGACTAAAAACATACTCTTTATTGGAATGGATGTACATAAGGAAAGCACAAGGTGAATGCGGAGCATGAGAAGGCCCCCTGGGGGGTAGAGATTGCGATAGCGGACGGAGCCAATACCGAGGTTCAGTGCTACGGTAAGGTTGGCGGAAGCTGGTGTCGCAGGGCAAACCCCTGCATTTTTGTTATGAAGCCGGGCCTTGTGGTTAGGACCTGACCCCATTTCTATTAATTCCGATAATTTTTTTATTCATATTTCATTCTGTTTTATTGTAGATTTAATATTTGATTTAAAAGTTAATATCCACAAGAGCATCCGAGCAGTAGCGAGGTCCGAGCCCGCGCATATTGCGGGGGATTTTAGTGCGATAGTTAGGCATTATTTATCTCTCTCTATAAACCCTTTTGATTCCACTGCGCCATTCATACCATTGATAACAATGGCGTCTCGTGTAACACCCAGGCGGACGATATGATATGATTTTCCATCGGATAAGATCTGTGCGCCTGATTTATTTTCGCAGGAATATCCCAATTTTTCTTTGGCAATTTCTATAGCGTCGAATGGTGTTATTTTGAAATTTGGAGGTGTTACCACTGCATGACCGTCTTCACGGTATAGAGTTTTGCATGCATCACCATTCATAATTCCCTTTCCAGTGTGCTGCACCGCCACTACATCCAGACTTGATTGTGTTTCATTACACCCTGCCATAAACAATAAGATAATGCAGATAGTGTATTTCATTTTTCTGTACTCATAACTCATTTTTTTTCAAATTTATTTGCTTGCAATTAACGAATTTGGGGTTTTCAACAACCTCAACGTTTAGGGTAAATGGCTACCCCAATCCGCGAAGCGGTTGGGCGGTCCAAAGCGACCTAAGGGAGCGAGCTTGCTCCGCTTGTTATGTTTTTTTTTGTACATACACTAACTTATTATCTTCATAGTCTTTTATAATGAATTCACTCTGACCAAACAGACCTTTTTCAATAGGTTGATTGATAATAGCACCTGTTTTCTCTACTGATTTGTATTCTTCTTTTATGTCATCGACCTCAAAAACGATAATGTTTGAGGCATATGCCTTACCGCTTTCATCTTTGAAAAGGTAGATTTTTAGTTCTCCTTTTTCAAGATTCGCCCATTCTGGGTTCTTAATACTACTCTTAAAGCTACATTCAAATCCTAGAAAGTCTTTATACCAACTTATAGTTGTTTCGATATCACAGACTTTTAAGCAGGGTAAAAGCCTATTCATAGTTTAAAAACATAACGAGGATGTAGAATAACTATAAATTTCATTTTTCTGTACTCATAATTTATTGTTTTGATCAAATTTATTTGCTTGCAATTTACGATATTGGGGTTTTTCTACAGCTTCAACGCCAAGTTAAGGGGCGCATTCTGTTTTGCGTCCCGTTTGAACATCTTATTAGGCATTTTGCGATCAATTTCTTTTTTAACATTTAATCACTTTTTACTGTTTCGAAAAGGGCTTCCGCTCGCTTATTTAATTCTTCGGGGGTTAGATCTTCTTTATGAGTCGCTATGAACCATCTATGACCATATGGATCTTCTATAGTACCGATTCTGTCACCATAAAATTGATCTTCAACTGGATTAATTGATTTGGCTCCAGCATCTATCGACTGAGAATACATCTTATCAACATCGTCTGCATATATATACAGCCCTACAGTTGAACCACCTAAAGTTTTAGGGTCTCCGAATGAAACATCATCACAGGGATCGGCTATCATTATTCGGGAATTTCCTATTTGTATTTCTGCATGCCCAATGATTCCACCCGGCATATCTAACCTGAATAGCTCAATTGCATTAAACGCTTTCTTATAAAATTCGATAGCATCAGATGCACCCTTAATACTTAGATATGGTGTTACACTATGGTAACCATCTGGTATTGCTTTTACAGGCATTGGATTATACCTCCATATGAATTTCTAATTATGTGTTGAATAACAATACAATCTAAATTTGTATATTCTCGTTGCGCGCATTTGGTTGATGAAATGGACGCCTCCCTTTTTTAATCGGCATCGATGTGCCATATGTATATGTAACCAAACATAACAAGCCCAAAAGGAGACGTCCATGGATAAGTCTAGCAAAATAATCGGTGTGGATTTAGCGAAAACCATATTTTAATTGGCCTTCAACGTGCGGGGTCAGGGTCAAGGCTTGTATTGCAACATTTTCATTTGTAAATGCGTTATTGCAAGACTTGACCCTGACGAATCCTGTAAATTTTTACGACATCCGGGTCGGGTTGATTATGCTCTGTGGTTTTAACTGTCATATTTTGTGCTGATTATATTTACTCTGGACCTAAATACCCTTTCCAAAGCTCAAAATCATCCCAATAAACCTGCAAAACACCACCATTGTTACTCACATAATCAATAATTGTATTAGAGGTGTATAATTTCATTGGATTAAAATGTGATACACCAGCAGGGTTAGGGTCACTCGGATGGTGTGTAAAATTCGTTATATCGAAAATTATTTCTTTGGTACCACCATCTGGTGTGATTGCTAAATAAAATCGCCCTTTATCACTATCACCTTCTTTAAAATAGATTTCGATTGTTAGCCACTGGTCAATTGGAATTGGAAAGCTGAGATTATTATCGCTCCAGACCCTGTTACTCCAGACGTCTCCAATTTTAGTTTCTGCATTAACACCAAAATAGAGCGGGCTGCCAGGGGTGCCATCATTTTTCTCTGCGTTCAGTGTAATCCGAAATGGAAAACCTTCTTCAGTAAACCCAGCATTATTCCAAAACTCAAAGAGAGTGAGCCATTCAAATGTTCCTGAAGAATTTTGTAATATATTCCAGTCAGATGGCAAGTAAAGTCTTACGTGTTGATAGAATTCAGTCAAATTAGTGTTGTTATAAATATTTGACTGAATTCTTCCCTTGGTTCCGTCAACATTGGGTTGCTGTAACCAATAGTGTAATACACTGTACAGTGGGTCAGTTGGATCTTGAGTTATCCTTGCAGACCTCATGGTTTCATCCCCCCCTTCGTACTGAATCCAATAGTCGCCAATATTTGGATGTGACTCCAGGTCATTAACCCAATCATTTGGAGCACTAACAGAGTCATCAATGCCAGTGATATCTGAGGATACGCCATTCGTAATATCAATTGAGGCGGGTTCAAAACCGGAATTGAATATTATTTCTGGTGCAGGGGTACCATTTTCAGTCTGATTACTTGAGCCACCACCACAAGCTGAAAGAAAAATACACATAAGTAAAAATGAAAAAATTTTTCTAAATACGTTACTACCCATACATGATATACTCGTCGGTTGTCAGTGATGCACAATTGCATCGTTTCAGAGCGTGATTGTTTTTAATGCTGGATATATTTCTTCTGATCCAGCATCTCTACACTCTTTCATTCACATTCCTTTCTACACATAACGTTTAAATCAAGCATTGGTTGACAGACCACCATAATTTATTTATCGATCCTCAGTGATGCACATTGCATCAATTAGGGGCATTTTGTAGTCAAAATAAGATTGTTTTTAATAACAGACATATTCCGTCTGACCCGTTTATCTATACTCTTTTCACATTCCTTTTACGTTTTTAATAAGGGGCGCGCCGCTTTTGGCGCGTCCCAATGAGCGAAGCGAATGACTTAATTATCTTGTTAGGCTATTTTTTACTCAATAACATATTCATGGAAAACACCATTTACGTACTTTAAATCAATATAATGGCCAGCAAAAATTATAGCGGTATTTAAACAAAATTTCTTTCTTGGAATAGCTTTGTCAGAAATTAGCCATAGCCTTTTATTTTTAGACAATGTTAGTTTAATTTTAATGTTGCAAGACCTTTCAATAGCGGCACTAAATGCTGACATGTTTGCATCTGCAAAATTTGCAGTTATTTTATCGTCTTTTGTTTTAGGTAAATTTTTATTAAAAATACTCAAGTTTTTGGTCGCTAGTGATTTTATTTTGTTTACATCCTCACCATTGTTATACAACACAGTTATATCGTTTATTATCAACTTTTTTGCGCCTTTTATTGACCATGTGTTTTTACGAGGACAATTATTGTCTATAAATGCGCTCTCTAGCAGTAAAGCAATAATGTTTTTGTTGTTATATATGGGGGCTTGCTCATGAATGAGTACGCATTGTGCATTTTGTTTACTAGCTGAAATTGCCCCACTATATAAGATAAAAATTAGAGCTGTAGCTAGTTTGATGGAGTTAAAATTCATTTTTGTAAAGCCTAACG
>CAMYOL010000060.1 GCA_947260005.1 uncultured Ectothiorhodospiraceae bacterium | reverse complement strand
TGTAACAAAAATTAACGAACTCGGTTGGAAAGATGACACACGTTTAACCGTTGAGCTCACTTTTGAATCAAACTTAGCGCGTTTAAAACATCAAACGGACACACGAATTATTTTAGGCCACAGTGTCCCTGATTTAATTAAGCTCACTTGCGAGCGCAATGGCTTATTAAAAGACCAATTGCATTTTGATTTATCACGCGCCTACCCGGTTAAACCTTACACACTGCAAGCAAACGAAACCGACTGGGCATTTATCAGTCGACTTGCGGCCAACAGTGGAATTTATTTTTATTCGATTGCGAAAGACGATCAGGAAGTCATTGTGTTCACCGATCACAATGCGCACTGCCCTTACATTGCGCGTGAAGTGTTGCACTTTATTGCTCCCAATGGCGGCAATGAAGATGTAATGGGTCAGGCGATGGTCGGAGTGCATCATCTTTCAGCAAATGCCCGCGCCATCGTGCCGCAAACACGTATCCATGATTTTAATGAGGAAACACCTTCAACTACATTATTAGCCAATACCGCGATTGAACCAATGGCCTCGATTCGCCCCACACCCCAACCCGGTGAAACCTTATTCGGGTTAGGCACGCGCAGCCTGGATGAATCGGATCAACAATCTAAACGCATCGCCGAACAAGCAGGGGCCTTTGCCTTTGATTTAACCGCCCGAGGCAACGTGGTGGACATGGCCGCCGGTCATATCTGTTCACTTGAGGCCAGTCACTTCGATGCGCAATACAATGCCGACTATTTTATTAGTGAGGTCATTCATGAGGCCAGCCAGTTTGCCGGCCATAATGAAGGTGATCAGGATATTGCCTATCGCCATATTGCCACCTGCATCAAACGCGAAACCCCATACCGCACGGCGACGGTCCATCACCCCGAATTACCGATGACCTTAACCGCCCGCATCGAAAGCGATGGCCCGTATGCGCGCCTCGATGAACAAGGAAAATACCAACTGCGTGCCTTATTTGATTTATCGTCCACACAACATACCCAGGCGACGATCCCGATGCGCCGGGTGTCACCGTACGGCGGCTTACCGAATGAAAGCTACGTGGGCTTTCATACGCCCTTACATGATGGTGATGAAGTATTGATTAGTTGTTTAAACGGTGACCCGGATCGACCGATGGTGGTCGGCACCGTGCCCAACCCCGAGCGCGTCTCACCCGTCACCAGTGCCAATCCGTCGGTGAATCGCCTGCGCACGATGAGTGATAATGAACTGACCTTTGATGATACTAAAGAAAAAGAAGCGATTACCTTACGCACCTATGAAGGTCACAACATCCTGCATTTAAACGCCGAAGCCGTCGGACATAAAGTTCGGCTTGCCACCGAACACGGTGCAATGGTGACCTTTGCCAAGAAAACCATCCATCGTCACAGCGACGACACCATGACCGAACGGGTTGGTAACGATCGATTAGTTAAAGTTAAAAACTATCATCGCACTGAAACCCAAAGCAAAGAGATCCATCATCAAGCCAAGACCGATCACACCCATGCCGCGTATAAAAATATCCAAACCGAGTCAGGTAAAAATACCGAACTGCAAACCGGTCGACACATGGTGGTGGATGTCGCGGATAACACCAAAATTACGGTGAAAGGCTCCGGTGGATTATTTGCCACCGTACAAAGCAATGACGTGTTTATTCAAAGTGCGAATAAGATCGATGTAAAAGGTAAAGGCGGCGGCGACATCACCTTTGAACAATCCGGGGGAGGATTTAAAGTCAGCAGTGGTGGCGTCGTTTCTTTTTATGGTAAGAAAGTGTTTTTTGGTGGCAGTGGGGGTGTGCAACTAAATGGCAAAGTGAATTATTCCGTGCCAGGGCCGAATCCGCCGGGGGCGGTGAATACCACGGCACCAATAGCATTTGCGGGGATTGACTTATTAAAAGATCCGGACTCTGCACAAATTTACAATCTGGTTTGGGACAGAGACCGCGTTCCTGTTGGAGAAAAGGCGTATATACAATTTTCAGTGAAAAATTTTGAGGGTGGTGAAACTGCTACCATAAAAATATTTGAATCTGATCCTGACAATGTGAAACAACAAGTGGATACTGTTACTACAACATTAGATGATGGTTCTGGACATTACACTATACCTTGGGCAAGGAAACTATCAGACGCGCAAAAAGATAAAGAACAAGATGAAGCGATTGATGATAAAACACCTTTATCATATATATTTGAGGTTGATATTGACGGGACAACTTCAGACAAAGACTCATCAGAATTATATTTAACGCGTTCTTTAGAAATCGAACTCACTGACGAAGATGATGAATTATTAGAGAACGATATCGAAGTTATAATTACAGATTCTGAGAATACCAAGCACTATGTATATACTCAAGATGGGAAAATAAAATTGGATGATATATTGATGGGCTACATTAATATTGAGATAACGGACTATGACCATAAGGTTGAAGACAAATGAATGCACGAACAGCAACACAGGCAACGTATAAACATGAATCTAATATTCAACTTGCATCCGCCAGGAAAACTACCAATATAAAACTTGCCGTACAAACGTCTAAACTTACTCCCTTGGTTGATGGTCCAGAAATATTTGGAAAAATGGGTGAAATGTTTGAAAAGGCAAAGAGTTACATCTACATAACGGCCTGGTCAATGAGGATGAAAACACCAGTAAAAGGTAAAAAACTAGGTGACTGGCTTATAGAAAAAGCAAAAAAAGGGGTGAAAATAAAAATATTGTGGTGTGATCTTGACAAAAAAATGTCTCCATTTAATGAGAGAAAAGCCATTAATGCATTACTTAAAAGAGACAAAACAAATAATATAAAAATTGTTTTATCTGAATTAAAAGAGCTTGGAACTACTTTTGCTAATCAAATTCAAACTATACATGGAGGAACTATTGGTTCACATCACCAAAAAACGGTTGTGGTAGATGGTATCTATGCGATTTGTAACGGCGCTGATATTACCACAGGTGCTATTAATAGAACATACTGGCACGATGCCGCTGTTTTTATTCAAGGTAAAGGTGTTAAAGGAATTGAAGAGAACTTCGTGACAAGATGGAACAAAGAGGCACCTCTAGATGGTATAAAGGAACAAATCACACTAAATTCAAAATCTAAATCATCTCAGATCTGTAAGACAATTTTAACCATTCCAAGTTGGTGGTGGAAGAATACAGATATTAATAAGAAATATGATAATCTAATAGAAAATGCAAAAGAATCAATTTACATTGAAAACCAATATCTACGTCATCCTGATATTGGTAAAGAACTGGCAGAAGCGGCTAAAAATAAAATTAAAATTTATATTTTGATTCCTAAATATCCAGAAGAGATTGACCCGAGCAAAAAAAATATGAAGATCGAAGCAAAAATTATGCATTATTCCCAATTCAAAGTTCTAAAAGCAATTGCAACAGGTGATAAAAGGTGGATAGATGATCCAGTGAACATGATTAAAAGTGAAAGAAAGAAAAAAGTCAAAACAAAATATCTAAAAAACGTTACTATCATGTCTACATCTGTAAAAGCAAAACCATATTGTCACTCAAAAATAATGATAGTTGATAAAACAATATCTATCGCTGGGTCAGCAAATTTAAATCGGCGAAGTCTTGACGCAGTTGTTGATAGTGAATGTAATGTCGTTATTGAAAGTAAGAAGTTTGCATCTGAATTTAGAGAGAAACTTGAAAATAGTAAAAAACGATATAGAGTTGTACCTCATGACATAGATCTAGATGAAAAAATTACTCAATTCAACAAATATAATTTTGATGAAAGAAATGCACAAGCTAAAAGGATTAATAAATCTGCAATTGCAAGAACTGTTATGGGTAGCCTATTAACTGAGAAAGATCCTGACAAGCTTCGTGAGCTCTACACTCAAAAATTTGATTTTTTGTTATGATTTTTAAAAAAAAATATTTATATTTATCTATTTTTTTATTCATAGGTATTATTTCGTGGTTTATTTTTAAAAATTATTTAATTATAGAACCCTTACCTGATATTAAAGATCCTTTTGAGATCGAGAATGGCACTGTTTATGGGATATTTAAACTTGATGAAAAAATAGATGGTGATAGGAGTGGGTTAGTAACACACGACCTTTATTTGATTTTAGATAACATGGAAAGTAAGACTTTCTCAAAAAAATATAACAACCAGCCGTTTAATCCGTCAAATTATGAACAATTAACCTGGAAGACTCTTAAGAAAACTATTTTAGATGAATCAGAAAATTATGTTGGTAAAGATAATATACTCGACTCTTTTAGAGAAAAATATATTGATAAAAAGATAAGGATTTCAGGTAAGATATACAAGCATTGTTTTGATACATTTTATATTCAACCTAAAGACGAGATTGAACCTAAAGAGTCATTTACTTGTTTGGGTATATCTGAACAATATCATATTAGGCTCTCTGGATATCCAGGCACAAATAACAATAATGACTAACCCAGCTCACGTGAATCTTTTGGCAGTTTTCGTCGAGTTGGCTGCTAATCTTTCGAACATATTGGTAAACAGAACTATGAGATTTACTTCCGGCAATGGCACATCGACACTGCCGAATCTAAATAAACTATGCAGACGGCCATGAATCAACATAATCTCAATACACTGAAATCTCTGTTTATCATGTAAAAGAAGCAATCATTTAAACCCCTAATGCTGACTGTTTGACTAATGATATATATTTTTACCTATGTCTAATAGGTTCAGAGATGATGACGGTACCAGCATAGTTAAATATAGGGTCTGATCCAGGTAGGCTATTTTTCATCATAAGATATATCTAAACTTGTTAATATCCGGGTTAAACGATCTTTTTCTGTAGTTATTGTTGGTAACACTTTCTCTTCTAAAACTGCATGCTCTTTTTTAACCCGTTGGATAAAATAATGATTTGGGATCTTACTATTCTCAAGCTCGTATCTTAAGATTTCTAAATTTTTATAATAACGGCGCACACCGGTTAATACCTCGGCGGGAATCTGAAAGGTATGATCGGATTCGAGCATTGCCTGCCAAACAAATTTACCGGTTTGATGTCGACGCAACATGTATTTTCGATCTTTGTTTATGACACTCAAGCTCTCGGCGAGTTTGTTCATAATCGTGATGTTATCTTTTAGTTCGGCTTCTAATGAGCCTAATAAATGATAGGCACTGCGTTTGTTGACCATTGCATCGAATTCAATTGCGCGCTCAAAACCCGCATTGGCAGCAAGGTAGACACCTAACACTGTAGAGACGATCACCATGGTTTGACCAATCCAAAAACGGCTGCCGTCACCGGGATTGGCCAGGCGCCTGAGATTGGTTAGATGACGTGAGATATTAAATAGTGACACGCTTAGCCTCCTCCCTGTGGCTCGTCGTTATGAGTTTTTTGTTTATTGACGAGGTGCCGGATCATTGTTTAGGGAATAGTCGCCCACGGCAACGGGAATTCGAATCAACCTGGCGAGTTTTTCTTCGCCTATTTCGGAGATCACATATAAATCCAGGTAAAATTTATCTTCGACTAATGGTATCACCGTGGCCGTTGCCTTGATGACCTGCCTTGCTGCCAGGGACTCGTACAACGGATCGATATCATGGTCGTCCAATTCCAGACCTTCGGTTGTCCTGAGTGCGAAGCGGAGTATTGGCAGTGCTTTTTCGGCAATAATTTCGAATTCTATTAGCAATTTCTTATCGATTTGGGGCTTACGGGCGATGCTGTAATTAACCCGAACGGGCATGGCGACTTTAATCTGCTCACCATGCTCATCCTGTTGCGCCACCAACATATTGTTGGCCAGCTCAATGACATTGGTTTCGTCATCATTAATGCCGAACCAGCTACAGGCAGACAGCATGAATAGCGATACGATGGGGGTAAGAATTGCTTTCATATATATAGTCATAACCTATTATGCCAAACTTTATAGAGCACCAATAGTCTCAGGTCGCAGAATCAACGTTCGTCGTTAAATTTTAGTCTATTTGAGACGGGCCGGACTTAATGCCGGGGCGGTACCAACCAACGTTTGTCGGCATCCACGGCACTATCGAGTGTGTGTAAAAACGCTTCTAATTGGGCACTTTCAGCCTCATTCAGTGTGATGGGGATGGCTAATAAGCTGCTTTGACCAATTTTTGTCGTAGGGGGATTATTATAATGCTTGATCACTTCTTTCAGGGAGGCATATTGTCCGGCGTGCATATAGGGCGCCGTTTTGCTGATGTTACGTAACATCGGGGTCTTGAACGCGCCAATGGTATGTTCCTTATCACGGCGTATGTAGGTCAGCTCATCACAATTTTTATCCTTAGCATCATTATATTGGCTAAAACAATTGAACTTCGATCTCAGCACGCTGCTAGCCCCTTTATACCGCCCCCAGTCATAATTTTTAAGAGAACGAGGTGGGGTCACCGTATTATGAAATTCTGAGTCACTGAATAACGGGCCGCTATGGCAGATAATGCAATTCGCTTTGGATATAAATAATCTTAAACCCTGAGCTTCCTGTTGAGAAAATAATTTGTTTTTTTGTTTGTCATCGTTTTGTTTGACCGCCCGGACATAATGATCGAATTTAGACGCCGCCGGTTTTAACTGACTTTCATAGGCGGCGATAGATTTTCCTATATTTACGAAAGCCAGGGTAATCGCCGCGCGATCGTCCTTCGCCATGGCCTGCCAGGCTTTTTTCATTTTCCTGTCTTTAACCGGGCCAGCGTGTTTGGGAAACCGTTTCTGGTCCGTCACATTGGGCAGGTCACCAAATATTTTTTCATAGGCATTTTTTAATTCTGCATCTGAATGCAGTTGATAAACATAATAGGATCGACTTGCGCCATGTTCTGATCGATCCTCTAAGGGCCCGAGTGCCTGCGACCACAAACTGTCCGCACGGCCATCATGAAAAAACCAGGTATTGTAACTGGCGCCAACAATGGTTGGGGCATTCCGTAATACCTCGGCAACGCCTTTGGATCTTTTTAGTCCATCGGTAAAATATTTGTCCGGAACGTGACAGCTCGCACAACTGACTTTTTGATTGATGCTAAAACGTGAATCAAAAAATAATTGGTGGCCTAAGGCAATCGCATCGTGGTTTTGTGTAAAGGCGTTTGATTGTTCATCAGGTCTTTCGGCCAGGCTATCGATCGATAAGGTTTGCAGAATCGATATTTCCTGTTCGCTCCACTGGTGAACATTATTATCGGCGTATAGATTAAAACTAATAAAAATATTAATATAAATGAAAAAGATTCGAAATTTCATTTTCGTCGATCTATAAATTTATATCAAAGACAACTCGGTCACGTTGATCTTTTCTTTTAATATTAAAACGCATCTCCCAATGCCCCGGCATACTGAACTTGATACCTTCAACTTTGTAATTTCCTTTACCGAGATATTGCTTAACCCGCGGTTTGGTCGGAAAATCATGCTGATGTGCTGGCATACCACCAAACACAAAGACTTTGGCATCTTCAACGATCTCACCGTCCTTTGTTTCGATATGCAGGGTCCAGCTGTGGATTTTTTTCATCGGTACTGCTGTATTATCAGTATATAGTGTCACATTATAACGACCCTCTTCTGATAGTTTCGTTACCGCAGCCTCGATAGATGCATATGGTTGATCTTTTGTTTCGGCATAACCGGTAGACGTTATCAATCCACCTGTTAGCAGAATCGCTAGCGTTTGAAGTAACTTTATTTTCATGATTTTTATAATCGTTTTTAGTTGGAAAATTATTGCGTCTCAATAACACTTATTATCAAAATAGCAAAGTGATTATTATACTTCACCTGCAATCTCAATACCCAGTCAAAAAAACCCACTCTTTTTGCAAAGAGTGGGTATTTTTTTCAAGTTATCTAAAAAATAATTTTCTTTTAGAACTCACCTTCTCTGGCAGGCGTATCAGCTACACCTTTGATGTAATTTGCTGGCAGTGGGATATTTCCATTACCGGCATTTCCATCGAAGTCCGTTCTATCAGAAGCAAGTTCTGCACCACGGAAAGGTTCGATACAAGGTGAACCAAACTCAGCCGTACAATCAACCAACGTATTTTCAGGTTGACCCGCATCATTCACCAACTGAATCCGAGGGAATTCAAACTCGTCTTTTACCAGGTCACCATTGAGACCCTGAGCGGTATGACGTACGCCTGCTATTTCCATCGCCGTTGCATCCCAATTATAAACCGGGATTTGATCACCATTGATGTACCGTGCTAATACTTCTACGGCATCAAGTGGGAAGATTCTATTGGCTTCAGTACCGTCCTGGTATTCCTGTGGATTGACCATGACAAGATCAGCGTCAAAGGCTTCACCGTTTTTGGCGAGGATCTGGATCCTGTCACCAACGACAGCTCGGTCATTCGGCCCGACGATCTTATTACGGTTAATACGGTTAGCATCAGCATCGTAATAATAAGACGCATAATTAACCGTTGCACCCAACGAATCATCAATATCGGTGTCATTTGAGCTATCGTTATCACCACCGGTGAGTTGCATGTTGGTGACACGCGCACTTAAAGCTGCTCCGTATTTATTAAAGTTCCTGCCCGTGGCTTTAAAGTCAAACTTCACACCTGAGTAATTGAATACCCAGCCACCACCCCATTTAAAGATAATTGGGTTCATGGTGCTATTGCCCGATAATTCCATTTCCTGTTGCAGGCTACGAGGCCATCCCAGAAAGTGGCGGTTATTGGTTCGATTATCGGTAATATCTCCCGTTGGCGCCGCTTCTGAAGATGTTGTGGTTGGTATGTCTGCCGCAGCGACCATGGGTCCAATTGGCATCCAGTGATACAGATCACGCCAGGTTATATTGTCACCCGGTAGAAGTGAATTGGTATAACGGAACCCACGTATGCCACCGACTTCTGAGTTAGTTAATACGCGGAATGCATCGGTAATCAACGCATGACCAGTACCTTCAATCACACCCGGCATCACTTTATCGGCAGGATCATGTTCATTAGAGAAACGATTACGTTCAACGGTCATATCAGTTGAGCCAATCACCTCATCAAGTTGCTGTGTGATTTTATGACCATTGTAGGGATTGACTGCCTGTCCATTAGCAATCATGTCCGCTACGTCTTGATCAATTTCATCAATCAGATCTGATATGCGACGATTTTCACGAATGTGTGGCAGGATGTCATGAGCCTTGTATTTCCACTTTTTAATATTGCCATCTTCTACTTCGATCTCAAGCTCACCAACTTGCGCCGCATCTTCAGAGTTTTCAATGATGATTACTTTTTTGCCAGAAGGATCCGTCACCACAACGGCACGATTAGTTTCTTCATGCATATCCGATGAGAAATAGATATCCGGACCATTCCAGTCAGCATCACCCTGACCTAAATTTTCAGCCGCATAAATATTTTCAGCGATGCCCGCTTCAGACATCACCGCGACAATATCAACACCCTCAACTTCACGAAGATGTTTCGTCCATTTAACGATCTCGCCAACCGTGACGTGACCTTTGTCGCCACCAGCTGAAGCCGGAATATCAGGATTTTGCTCAACCCCTTTATTTGCTGCAATCGTCTCAGCATCAGCTAAATCCCAGTTAATTGGACGATTCTGCGGGAACTTCACTTCACCTTTACAGTTAGTGAACGCCACTCCGGTTGTTATATTTGAGCTAACCACTTGTGGTCCCCGGTTCGTCGTGCAACCAATAAAACCCATCTTAACGCCATCTTTTTCAATGATGCGATAAGGCGGTGTTAACAATTTACCAACACCTTTACTCTCAACACCATTGTCAAGTGGCTTGGTTCCATTCTCATAGACATTAGCTGCGACCATACCCCAGCGATTATAACCGGTGCTGCCATCGGCAAAGGTCACTTTACGGAAGCTCGTTTTATAGGTAGGAATTAAGCCATCTGCTTCAGGATCGATCTTAACGGCCATTCTGGAATTATCGGTAATATCGGTTATGTCACCGTCAACTCCAAAAAATTGAAGGTAGCGATAGACACCGAACGAAAATTCCCAGTTACCAGGCGTCGCAACATCAACACCCAATTGATCCATGACTTGCACCATGGCATCACCCTTGGTCAGAGTAACGGTGGCTGAACCGTGAATGGTATCACCGGTATGAACGTGTACTGTATTATCTTCACTACGACGGATAGAGCGCACTTTCGTGTATAAACGCGCCAGTCCACCTTCCAATACGCCTGCCGCATCACCACGACCATTGACATGGGGGTGGAAATCACCATGAAAATCGCCGGTGTGTATAAAGGTAATCTTAGTTTCATCATCCGCCCAGACCTGACCTGCAACAGCAATCGAAATCGCACTTGCAGTTAATACTGTCTTAATGGAATGACGAAGCTTTTTTTTGTTTTGAAGCTTCATAGAACCCTCCGAAATTATCGGTTTGATTTATTAAATAAAATCCATTTCGATTTTTATTCTGGATATCCAAACAAACCACATTGAATGTGGCAGGCGTAGTTTGCCGAACTGGAATGAAATAACAAGTGCCTGGTTCGTTTGTAAATATTACTAACTTTTTATCAATTTTATGCTTTTGGTCATTAGCTTTATTTTATTTAAGGTCGTAACCGATCATTTAAAAAAATAGTAATGCACTTTGCACAATTAACGTCAAATCTATTTTTCGATCGTCAAAAAATCGAATCAGAAACCATGAGAAATTTCAGGCTTAACGAAATATTTAGATCGTAAACTTTTGAAAACTTTTTTTACTAAATGAAAAAAGATGATTATTTAAAAAGCCATTAACTTTTTTTCATTAGGAAGCAGACGTTGAGAGGCAATTGAATGAGGGTAGTGTCGTTTTTCTACTGCATAATAGGCTTCAATATATTCGGGTTCCAGGCCAACAACTTCCCGAATCTTGCCAAGTGGTTCATCCAACCAGTCCTGAAAATCAAATTGATCTAACGGCATACAGTTTGAGATAAACGCCAGCTTGATTCCATCTTTGAGGACAGCGAGTTCATGTTGGGTAAATTTGTAAACGTCTGGATAGACATACCGGGATAAAAACGCATACAGGCTATGCTCTGAATTGGTCATCTTTTTGCTGGTGCCCATCGTAAATCCAATCGTAAAAGCCTCATCCATGATCAACAGGCCTCGCCCTAACAGTAAATGGATGCAATCGTGTCGGTATTGATCCATACCCGGGAAAAAAAGCGTCGAACCTGGTGCCTGCAACTGAGGGGTTTGTGCCAGCCGCACCATTAAGGGGAGATCATCATATTCCGTTTCAATCGCGGCAATGGAATCAAGACCCATTTGCAGGGTTAAATCATCACGCGAAAAAGGGATGTGCCATTGTTGAAAAACTGCCAAGTTATCTCTCTCTCTGAGTGGACGTTAGTGCTTGTATCGGCAGCGTTTAAAAAAACATTTAGCCCTAACTGGGATCAATTTAACAATTTTGGAAACCCAAAAATATTTTAAATCTTTATTTGGGTATTTTAATAAATACAAAGTAATTCAAGTAGTTATTAAATTTGTACTTTTAAAGTTCAGGGACACGTTGCCGTTAAAAATCAGACACCACAAACATAAAATGGCCCCATAATCATATGCAAGCCTCGCTTTCCGAAAACGACATTGCCGAAATCTTACGTGGTTTTAATATTCCACCCCAACCCCAAATTATGGCTGACCTGCAAATGGCGCAGGCCTTTGATCCACCGGACTTAATCGAAATATCACAACTGATCAGTCGTGATGTCAGTATATGTGGCAGCGTTATCAAGGTCGCGAACTCACCTTATTTTGGATTAACTAAACCCGTCACGACTATTGATCAGGCGATTATGTTAGTCGGGGTAAACGACGTCATCAATATCGTCAATGGCGTTGCGACTCGCAAGTATCTGGTTGATATGAGTAAGCTCAATGACATCGATGTGATGTTTCTAAATCGCTTTTGGGACGGTGCAGAAGACACGGCCAAAGTCGCCCGATTGATAAGTACGCAGCTGCAACTCGAAGATCCAAACTCAATGTACCTGATTGGTCTGTTCCACAACGCCGGCATTCCTCTACTCGTGTCCGCTTATCCAACATATCGAGATGTATTAGCAGAGGCTTATACACTAAATGATCATGTTCTCACCGAAACGGAAGATAAGCACTTTAAAACAAATCATGCCGTATTGGGCTATTATCTGGCCCGCTCATGGAAGATGCCGCTTTTTGTCTGTGATGTCATCACCGAACACCACAACTTACAGCGTTTGATTTCTGGAAATAGCTCAATGGGTGGACCCATGCTCAATATGTTGAGTATCCTGAAACTGGGGGAGCATCTTGCCGGTTTGCACTACTTATTAGGACGCCACGAACTTGATCTAGAGTGGCTAGCAGTACAGGAGATGTTATTGCAGTACCTCAGTCTCAGCCACGATGACGTCGATGATTTACAACAAATCTGCTCAGAAATGGGAATTGGTCAACAAAATCCAGGTTAAACAATACCCATTTTCACAAATACGTTATCCTAAATTGGCATAATTCGCTTCCGGCTATTGACTTCAGCTCAGATCTTCAATAAACAAGGAGTTGAGGTTTGTGTTCCCATGGAGTCCACTTTTTTAACCAGCCTTTCAGTTGGTCGGGTTCGGCTCCCCCTGATAAAAATAACGTTATACGGATTGCTCCCAAAATCGGGCGTCATCATTAAATGGATTTGTCCATCAGCCCTGATAACAGGATATGAATGTGTTCAAAGAAACGGTCTCAAGTAAAAAGAAATTTCTGTCCAGCTTGATCAAGGCACCGATGGCCCAAATTGAGCAACAGAGCACATTGCTGTGGCCTGATAACCAGGCACTTACAGAATATCTTTCCGAATCATTATGTCGCTTGCCACATTGCCAGTTACTTTACGCGATTAACCCCGATGGTAGCCAGTACAGTGGTAACGTCACTCGTTATGGTGTTGATGAAAGTTGGCGAAACCAGGATTTATCCAACCGCCCTTACATGAAGACGAACCTCCCTTATCGCGGCATGATCCTGTCTGCCGCCTATTTAAGCCAGCGTAGCATGCAACCCTGCATGACGGTCATACAAGCCATCAACCAGCAGGGTCGACTGGCCGGTTTTATTGCCGCCGATTTTCACCTTAAAGATCTACCGATTATGAATACCTCGACCTTACAGCGTATGCATATTCAAAACTCACAACATCACCCGGTGAGTGGGGTTGATACCAAATTTGGTCGCGCCGCCAGCAGCGCTTCTGATATTAATATTGATTACCTGATTTATGCACTAAGCACGATGATGCAGGAGCATGGGATATTTCACAGCAAGATTCACTTTAACAGTGATAGCTGTCATCTTTGGTCTGTGCAAGATGCTTATCAATACCATTTACATAGCATCGATCAAATCATGTCTTCTGATTTACTCTCTGAATACCCTCCATGCGAATATCACCCCCGCAATTGTGTCGCAATTGAAAAAATACCCCTGGTATTTGCCCAATTCAAAGCCATGCGTCAGGCCGACGATCGCATCTATTTACGTTCTGGATCACTAAATTTAGTCAACGGTTTCGTTGGTTTAAGCTTTTCTTGTGACGGCTCTCACTATTTAACAGTTGATGAGTTCCTCAATCATGATTTAGGCTACTGGTTGAATCAGGCTCAGGCAGAAGAATACCAAACCTTAGAACAAACTAACCTAAATTAATCTACACTTAAATCTATGAAACTATTGACCCTATCGGATTACACGATGATCTATCGAACCCTCTTGCTCGTAACCATAATGGCCTTACCCATGGCCAGTCAGGCAAAAAATTCCAATAAAGAAGTGGTTATCAAATTATGGAATGCAACGTATATTGACTCACTGCTCGAAAACCTTAAAGCCAGTATCTTTAGTGGTCGGCAAAACTTGCTAGCTGGGTTGGCTGAGGAAAATGCGAAGAAAGTTAAACTGATCGTGGAAAAAGATTTTGCCACCTTAAAACCTCATATGCAGGGCTTTATGATTCAGCGAGGCAACAGAACCAAACTCGCACATGCGCTCAAATGGATTGAAACGCCGTTAGGCCAAAAAATAGCAAAGTTAAAAATAATTCCCCAATCGCTATTTAGTGATCCAGAATCCCCTATCCCGGTAAAGTCACCAGAAATCTCAAGAGAACGCCAGGTCTATAAAAAGAAGTTCGAGGGTCTGCTGTTTAGCCCAATGACTTCTTTCACTGAACAAACCCTGGAACATTTCCTGACCCTGGAAAACCACACTAAGGCCCCGAATAAACGACTGCAGCAAAAAGAACTGGTGCAAAAGATTAAAATTGCCAAAGTCAAAGTCAATCCTGTTATCCAGCAAATTATCCCGCATTCTTTTGATCGGAATTTTTCAGATCTAAGTTTAGAGGAATTGACCGTTACCATGAACTTTTTAGAATCTGAAGCAGGACGAACCTATCTGGAGTTACTCGTTAACGCCTATACATATGGCCTGACCCAAACTACACCCAAAGCCTTGCTTAGTCTGTCTAAGTTATACGAAAGCGAGCTGTCTATACTATCGCCTTATTCAAAGAAAAAAATATCCAGCGCCAAAGAGCGTGAATTAATGGCATTGCTAATCAAACAACATGGTAAGGCTACCATCATCCGTGCCATGGTTGAGGCTAAAAACGGTGAAATGACCATTATCAAAAAAGGAGAAGAACAACAGGTGTTTGGTCGTCCCAACCAGAAATACGTCACCTTAGATACCCTGATTAAAGATCTAAATGCCTCACACAAAGACATCCGTCAGTTTTATATTATAGTACAGAAGAAATTACGTCATTAATTTTAGCTATATGAATAGACTTTACTTAGATATCACTGGTTAGTCTGTCGTTTGTGGTTCAGCCAGTTCAATTCTATTACGGCCATTTTCTTTTGCTGCATACAAGGCTTTGTCTGCACGTTCAAATAATGAGTTGGCAGTTTCATCTTTACCTAATTCTGAGATACCACCCGATATCGTCACCGGGACTTCATTGTCACGAAAATGAAAGGGCGTTTCAGCAATAATTTCACGTAATTTTTCGGCAACAATTTTAGTCGAATCAAGATCGGTTTCGGTTAACAACATAACAAACTCTTCACCGCCAAAGCGGGCCAGAAAATCCGTTTCACGTGTTTGTGCGTATAAGGTTTCAGCTACTATCTTTAGTACCCGGTCACCGGCGGCATGGCCATAGTTATCATTGACTGATTTAAATTTATCAATGTCCCACACGACCATACATAATTTAGAGCCATAGCGTCGACAACGGGCAATCTCTTCGGCAATACGTTCTTCGTATGCCTGGCGATTTGGTATACCGGTTAACACATCGCGATAGGCCTGTTGTTGAGTTTCTTCCAACCGACTGCGTAAGTGATCACCGTCTTCCTCCATTTTTTCAATTTTTTCCAGCAGTAACTCTACATGCGCATCCGAAGCCTTTAATCGTATCGACTCATTCTCGCTAAAGACCTGTAAGTGCGAATCAATCGCGTCCAATCTCGTTGAGATATTTTCTTTTAATTGCGTTATATCTTCTTCTGATTTAATCGAGGCCTGAATGTTATCAATCTCATCATGGACCGCCAGATCCATCTTTTGGTTATTTTGATTACTTAACTCATTAAATTCACTGCTCTTTTGTAATCCTGCATCAACGTCTTTTAATCGTGTGCTCAGTTGTACAAAAAATCCTTCTAACTCGTCACGTTGAAAAGCCAGACGCTGGCATATCTCTGAAACCACCTCAGCAATTGAGTTTAAGCAATGAATCAGGGACTCAAGATCATCATCCCGGCCAGAAAAATATTCCTCTAGTTCGCATACACGCTCCTTGAGGTCTGTCGGTGGCTGTAACTGACTAAAGAAAACTTTAACGGCACCTGATAATGCCTGTACCGAGTCATTATCAAGTGCGATCGGTTCCTGATCATCAGGAATATAGGCAGCCTCAATTTGCTGGGCAATAACATCGACAATCGCAATTAAATCTTTACGTGCTCGTGCGCGGTTGGTATGTTTTTTTAGAGCCTGAAAATTAATTCGGCGTTTAACCATATCTGGCATGCGCAACGTCAGCTGCAAAAGTAAATCACCCACTGCGGGTGCGACTAAGTTTTGAGGCGTTCGCGTATTTTTATTGTTTTCTGACTCAGACTCCTGCAGATTTTGCTCAGCTTCATTGGCAGTTCCATTGTCTAAATTATCGATTCTTTTTACATCTTCGACCGCGTCCTCATTGTTATCTTTTTCTTTTTTATTTCGCGATAAAATTCGATCCAGTAATTTCGATTTGCGCGCCTCTTTTTTTTCATCGACGGGCGGATCAATGACCTCTTTCAAAAAAGCGACCAGCTCCGTATTCATCGAATCGACGGCTGATTCCCGATTGAGATTTTTTGCATCTTTTTTTAATTTTCTAAAATTGCGGTTAAGTTCATTAGGGATTTCTAGTTGTTCGAATATTTGCGTGACCAAAACCGCCGGGTGGGTCTGGCGTCGGTCTTTTTTGCGTAATTTGTCCAGCTCTGCAACATTCTCGCTAATCTCTTCGATCAGATCACGCATTTGCAAGACGTCACGCCCATCTCTAACCGAGTTACGCAGTTCGGTAAGTTGTTTTGTTAATATTGAGTGGCGATTGTCAGCTGCAAGGGTAAGACGTGATATGAGCTGTCGTAATAAACGCTCTACTTCGCGCCAGGATTTTTCTTTATCTTCGAGTTCATCCAGGGCTTCATAATAGCGTAACTTCCAGCGGTTCTGGAGATCGGTTTCATTTTCGTCTTCACCCATATTCGACATTAACTCTAATAAAAAACTATGCGGCTCGTCGAGTGAGCTCTACATCATCCGGTACGGTTATTTCCATCATTATCGGTAAATGATCAGAATAGGGCCGACTCAATACTTTTGCTTCATTGATTTTTAAACCAGAGGTTACCAAAATGTGGTCTATATGGTGTTGTGGCCGCCAACTTGGAAAGGTATAGATTTCTTCTTCGGGTTCACGTAAATCTGTACAACTAAACATTTGTCGCATCTCTTTACTATTTAACTTGCAATTCATGTCACCCATTACCACAGCATGTTTATGTTGATTAATGACATCACTAATGAAACCAAGCTGTTTATTTCTCGCCCGTGTACCCAGTGATAAATGCATAATGACCACCGCCAATGAATTCTCACGCGACCCAAAGCGCGCCAATATCGCGTTACGCCCGGGAATCAGTGTTGGTAAATTGATATCCCGAACTTCAGCGGGATGGTAATGACTCAACAAACCATTACTATGCTGGGCAAAGCGACCCAGATTTCGATTTACCTGGTGATACCAATAGGGAAAACCACCCTGGAATGCGAGGTATTCAACGAGATTAATATAATTACTACGAATCGATCCTGCATCAACCTCTTGCAGGCCGATAATATCAAAACCGCGAATTAAATCAGCAACCTTTTCCAGGTTTAATAATCGTTGGTTATGAGGAATAAGGTGTTTCCAGCTATGCGTTACATAATGATGCGGTCGCCGAGTACTGATACCGACTTGAACATTATAACTTAACAGGCGAAGTGTTTGCCCGGTCATTGAATTAAACCACCACTGGAAAGTGCCAAACTTATTAGCACATTAATTTTTATATTGGGCAGACCATCTCACCCAGTTTGCTCGTTAATTTTAAGTTTTCACTATAGTCTACAGGACAATCTATCACACTCACGACGTCATTTTGTAATGCTTCCTGTAAGGTGGGCAACAGTGCCTGGCTTTCGCTAATTCGATAACCTTTCGCACCAAATGACTCTGCCAGTTTGACAAAATCCGGATTGGTAAAATCGATGTGTGATTTTCGTCCAAACTGAGCCATTTGTTTCCACTCGATCAGTCCGTACGCGTTATCTGTCCAGATCAAAATCACAATCGGTGTCTTATAACGTATCGCCGTTTCAATTTCCTGCACATTCATCATAAAACCGGCATCACCAGTGACTGCAACCACTTGTCGATCCGGGTAGGCTAATTTTGCACCGATGGCGCCAGGCAATGCAATGCCCATGCTAGCAAAGCCATTTGAGATTAAACAGGTATTTGGATATTCACAGCGGAACATGCGTGACATCCACATCTTGTGGGCACCAACATCCGAGATGGCAATACCCTCGAGATCCATCGCGGTACGTAAATCCCAGATGATTTTTTGCGGCTTCACAGGAATCGATGGATCATCTTTATGCTGATTCATATCTTCGATCAACGCAGCACGTAAAGAACGCATCGCATTCCCAGTGTGCGGGCTCGTCACTTTACTAATGCGTAACATTGAATGTTTAATGTCGCCAACGACGCCGACGCTGATATTATAATAAGCATCAACCTCAGCCGGAGAACTATCCACGTGGATGATGATTCGATCCTTGGTGGGATGCCAAAGATAAGGATGGTATTCAACCAAATCATAACCCACACATATAATTACGTCCGCGCGATTGAAACCACAGCTAACATAATCATTCGCTTGTAAACCGGCACTACCCAATGCCATTGGATGCTTAAACGGAATCACGCCTTTGGCCATAAAGGTATTGGCAACCGGTATTCGTAGTTCTTCAGCAAAATCCGCTAACTGCTTCCAGGCACGACTACGAATCACGCCATTGCCAGCCAGGATAATTGGATTTTTGGCCTTTGATATTAATTCAGCGGCGGCATCAATCCGCTCAGCCGGTGGCTCAGGTGGATGAGGATGCTTGACTGGTAGGGGATCACCCACCACATCCATCTCAGCGATATTTTCAGGAAACTCAATAAAACAGGCGCCGTACTTTTCAGTCTGCGCGACCTTAAAGGCCTTACGAACCACTTCCGAGATGATATTAGGGGTAAGTAATCGTGAGGAATATTTACTGATGGGTTGAAACATCAGCTCCAGATCCAGTACCTGGTGAGATTCCTTATGTAAACGATGTGTGCTGGCCTGCCCGGCAATCGCCACCAACGGCGCATGATCCATATTTGCATCCGCAACACCCGTGACCAGATTGGTCGCACCGGGTCCTAATGTAGCCAGACAGACTCCGGCTTTCCCCGTCAGCCGTCCATAGACATCGGCCATAAAAGCAGCGCCCTGTTCATGCCGAACCGTTATGAATTTTATCGATGAATCTAACAGGGCATCCATGACATCCAGGTTTTCCTCACCTGGAATGCCAAAAATGTACTCTACCCCTTCATTTTCTAAACAACGAACAAATAACTCTGCGGCCTTCACATCGGTCTCCTTCCATGCATTTAAACTTATCGACTAAGTTCACTATCGGCTAATTCAATGAATACCTTTATATATAGACTGATATTCTGTTTATTTCCGGGCCTGGGAGTCTTTGTTGATGAGAAAGTCCATGACTTTGAACATCCCCGCCTGGCCGTTGGTCAGGCTGGCATGGGTACGGTAACGTCCGTTGATGATAATGGTCGGGACACCATCAATACCATAACGTTTAGTGAGGTCTATGGCGCGATTCAGTTTCATGTTCACGCCAAATGAATATAAAGTATCCAAAAATTCACTTTTGCTGACACCCTGCTTTTCAACAAAAGCGGCAAGGGCATCCTTGGTATACAGTTTTTGTTTTTCCTGATGAAGCGCTTTAAAGAGAGGGCCATGAATTTTATCTAATACACCTAATAACTCCGCGGCATAATAGGCACGCGCATGCAATTCCCAGGCGGGTCGATTTCCGAATACCGCAGGAATACGAATCACGTTAACGTTGTCTGGTTGTTTTTTCTTCCAGGCATTGAATTTAGGTTCAAACTGATAACAATGAGGGCAGCCATACCAAAACAACTCAACCACCTCAGTCTTATTTTCATTTTCAGTTCGAACGGGAGGCGTGACCAGTTGATACTCAATCCCTTCATCGATTCCAGCTGCATTTGCCTGTAAGGTCATAGCAACCAGTACCAAACCAGCAAATGATAAAATAAATCGCTTCAACATAGACCGCTCCTAATTTATATAAATATTAATTGTTCTGATTGATTAGAGAGATAATTATAACGTTGGTTCCCTCATTGTATTAAACACGACATAATTCTAGCCTGCCAAAAATCGCATAGATATTATGGGAATGTTAACCAGTGCTGAACAGCATTATTTATAACTCTCCGTAGGCGTGCAAACCTGATAAGAATATATTAACCCCGATAAAGGCAAAGGTTGTCACTAATAAACCGACCACCGACCACCAGGCCAATGGTGTACCGCGCAAACCTTTCATAAGGCGCATATGTAACCAGGCCGCGTAGTTTAACCAAACGATTAATGCCCAGACTTCCTTGGGATCCCATGACCAGTAACCACCCCAGGCCTCTGCCGCCCAAGCCGCACCTAAAACCGTTGCAATGGTAAAGAAACCAAAACCCAGCGCAATCGACTTATGCATAACGTCATCCAGCATATCGAGTTTGGGTAAATTGTTTTCGCCGATTAAACGCATCGCACGTACGATACCGAAACCCATTACCCAGAAGACAGCACACGTCGCCAAAGAATAAGCTAAATTTAAGGCAATCGTATTAAATGAATCCGCACCAAAGTTCGCCAGAAAAGTCAGGATAGCAACTCCGAATATTAAAATTAGGGCAATGACCTGATTTGCAGTACTCGGTTTTTTAGCATGTTCGATAAATAAGAAAAACATGCCTAACATCGCCGCGAGCGCAAAAGCACCATAACCAACAAAATTCGCGGGCACATGGATCTTCATCCAGTAACTTTGTAATGCCGGTACCAGCGGCGCGATCTCATGCGCACCCTTACTAAAGTGGTACCACAATAAAAAGGCAACGGCAGCACTGATCACCAATAAAACAAAGCCACCCATGGTTTTGGTTTTATATTTTCGTTCATAAAATAAATAGATCAACGCAGTGATGATCGAAAATAAAATAAAGACTTCGTATAGATTGCTCACCGGGATATGGCCGATATCCGGGCTGAGTAAATAGGATTCGCGCCAACGCACCATCAAACCAACAAACCCCATTGTTGTGGCCGACCAGGTCATCGCCGTTGCGACTTTACCGGCATACACATTACGTAAACCTAAATGATAAAAATAAACCAGGGTCGCCATGATATATAAAGCGCTCATCCACATGATCGCGGAGGTGCTGGAAAGAAAATATTTGAATAAAAATTTACTGTTCTCTTTATCATCAAGATTCGATAAAGCAAACATTGCATCGGCCGAGCCCATGCCTTTTTCCTTTAACGCAATCACAGCCGGTTCATATAAATAGACAGCACTTAGACTTAAAAAGGCAATCGCCGCCATTAACATGCGTGATGGTTTCCACCACCAACCCATTGCAATCAGGCTCGCTCCTGTCCCAAACAAGATTGCGACCTCATAACCATCCATTAAATAGTTATAGAGATAATAAGCATAACCGGTACCATAAAGTACAAAGGCAGCGAAGGCCCAATCGACAATGCTCAGGGTTTTGAAAAAAGATGCTTGCTTTAAGTCATCGTGCATTGCTTCGTTTGTTACTGACATGGTCCTGACCTCAATTCTGTTTCGTGGGAGTTTATTTAGACAACCCTAGTACACGTTCAAGTTTTTCCACCAACTGCTGATAATGACGTCTGAAATCCTCGGTATTACGACTGCCACTGCCGGCGAAGACCAGCGTCTGTTGACCGGATTCATCCTTGTAGATCACCGCCCAGAGCCGCTGTTGGTTTACATATAATAGTAAGAATATACCGATTATGGTCATTAAAGAACCGAAATAGAACACATTTTTACCCGGCAACCGCGCGATAGACAGCCCAGAGGATTCCACATGGGTAAAGTCGGTCAACTGGGCATAAAAAGGCGTCCCATAGCGATGCAACCCACCTAAGGTCGCCAGGGCATCAAAGTAAAACCGTTCCTGCGCTTCACTAATCGGCTTGCTGCTGTCGACCCCTTCTTGCTGCAATACATCCATATAAACGGCCTGTAATAATGTGTTTAATACTTTTTGATAGGCATCCGCCATTTTATCTTTTTGTTCGCTGCTCACTTCAGCACGGTCAATATGTTCTTTTATCGCATCAAATCCACCGATATTAAACCGGTCCAGTAATTCCATCATCGTTTTTATGATGTTGGCCTTATATTTTTCGCTATCTGGTGCATTCTTTAAGGTGGTACTCACTGTGCTGGTTGCAATCGCATGAACACGCTCAGTATTATTTAATAAGGCATGGAAATTCATAAAACGTTCAACCGTAAACTGGTCATCCGCGGGTATGTGCAAAAATCGATAGGACTCCGATGGATTGGTACGCATACCAGAAATAAACATATATCGACCGTCCTGATTCACCGGTGACATGTAATTATTATATTCACGCGCCTGGCCACTTTTATCACGCACCTTGAAGACGTAACTCGAACCATCGTTAACAAATTTCTTACCTTCAGGATCGCCAACCTGGGCTGGACGTACATTGTATTTTTTAAAATCGATGATCTCTAACGTTAGCTGCCCGGCTGAGGTATCCAGAACGCGATTACCGCGTACGAAGGTATCCACCTCGAGTGTTTGTTTTTTATAATCATAAAACGGCCAGACTTTTAAATTTAATTTTGAACCACCATCGCCAAACGACGCCTGATAAATGGTATAACCGCGGTAGTAAAGAGGATGGTTGACGGAAATAGTTTGCTCAAATCGTTTATCTTTTTCTTTATCGATGATAATAAGATCACTCTCAAATGACTTTGGTGCACCTGAATCATAGTGCTCAACACGAAAGTCTTTTAGCTCAATGGCAAATGGCAGGTATTGCACCATCGAACCATCTCTGATTCTTAACAACGTGAAGTTGGACTTCTGGCCTTCAGAGATTGAAACATTGCCGCGAAATGAAAGTAAGGTATCGGGCTGTAATTGACTTTCTTTGGGCATGTCTTTTACATAAACCGATTCTTTATCAATGGCACGCTTACCACTCCATTCTAAAAAAGCGATATCCATCGTGCTGTCGATAATAAAACCCAAAGGCACCACGATCATACCGAGGTGGCCTAAAATATATCCAAGGCGATTCCAGCGGCCGCGCATTGCTGCGACGATAACGCGATCATCATGCTGTTTGCTTTTCGTTTTATAGCCCTGAACACGAAACAGTTGCGTAATATTTTTTGTTGCCTGTTCTGCATCGCCATCGAGTGGCCAGGTCCTGGATCCGTTTATTAGTTTTATCGATTTTATTTTGCTGTTTAAACGAAAATTGCGCATTTCCAGCAACATATGCGGCGTATTTCGATAAATACAAACGCTGGTTGAGATCATCAAAAACGCCAGCAAAAAGGCAAACCAGCCTGCACTATATATATCGTATAAATTAAGGCTTAAAAAGAACTCATGCCAAAACGGACCAAATTTGATGATGTAATCAAGATAATTCTCATTTTGTTTTAATACCGTACCAATCGCCGAGGCAATAGCAATAATGACAAATATCGTTATCGCCAGATTCATCGAACCCAGGAAATCCAGAACAATGCTACGACGTGATGCCAGCCCGTTATTTGTTTTAGTTGTTTGTTCTGATTCGCTCATACTTACACTTAGATCTTTATCAATAGTCGATTAAATACACCAGGAAAATTAAAACCTGGAGGATAAAAAAAGGTGGCCTGATCCATGCTCAGGCCACCTCTTAGAGTGCATTGTTATCTAAAAATTCCGTTACAGATTTGGATAACGTGCTTAATTTAAGCCTGCAATATAATATGCAACCGCTTCCATCTCAGCATCTGACATCTTTTTAGCAATGTTACGCATAATCTTTGCGGCATCATCTTTATCATCAAATGCGCGAATCTTGGCATCACGATAGTCTTTCAGACTTTTTAAGGTGTAGGCTGCATTTTGCCCACTTAAAGCCGGGAAATTAGCAGGTTTATTACCCGATCCGTTTGGGCTATGACAACCCATACACGCTGCGATTGCTTTGGTTTCATTGCCACCACGATAAAGACGCTCACCAAACTCGCGTTGCGCCTTGTCAGTCGCGGCACCCAGTGTTGTCTTTTGCGACGCAAAATAAGCCGCTAAATCCAGCATATCCTGATCTTTTAAGTTAGCGACCTGACCTTCCATGATCGCATCCTTACGTTTACCCGCCTTAAAGGCCTGCATTTGCTTAACGAGGTAACCGGCATGTTGGCCTGCTAACTTGGGATAATTAGGGATGGCGGCATTACCGTCAACACCATGACAACCTGCACAGACCTGAGACTTACTACGCCCGACCGTTGCATCACCTGCAGCTAGTGCAGGCAGAGCAACGAAACAAGCGATAATGGTTACGATAAAACGTGAAATCATTTTGATCCAGCCACCATGTAGTCAACCGCTGCTTTAACAGCATCATCAGATAAGTCGGCACGTCCACCTTTAGCAGGCATTACACCCTTGGAACCCTTAAAGCCTTTGATGGAGTTGCTGTACATTTTTTCGTTACCGGCAGCAATACGATCTTTCCATGCGGCCTTGTCACCGTACTTTGGCGCACCAGCCGCACCGGTTCCATGACAAGCAAAACACGCTGCTTTATAAGTGGCTTCACCATTAGCTTGAACAGAAGCAGCGGCACCCATTAAGGTTGCTGCAGACAGTGCAATAATTAGCTTTTTCATATCGTTCTCCATAAACAAATAATAAATTAAACAGTTGAGACTCATCCATGTCCTTATCAAGAAGGCTCTGATTAAGACCTGAAGCAACTGACCGCATTTTGGCCTCGTTAGCACCAGGCTATCGTATTTTGCTTGATGACTTAATCAGAGCTTCCTGAACCACAATAAGGCATAATTGCCCGGACGAGAATCCCCAAAAATGGGGCCCTTTATACAAATAGTCGCATGTCGGGTCAAGTAAACAATAAGAATACCACCAATAAACGCAATCTATTAGCGTCAGCCAGGTTCCTGCTCAGCAGCCCGGATATGGCCCACGTGCCTGCCGATAATGGGTTTGAGGTCGTCTTCGCCGGACGCTCAAATGCCGGAAAATCCAGTGCTCTCAATGCCTTGAGTGGGCAAAAATCACTGGCCCGTACCAGTAAAACCCCGGGACGCACCCAGCAATTGGTGTTTTTTGCCCTGGATGATACTCACCGCCTGGTCGACCTGCCTGGCTATGGTTATGCCAAGGTCCCAGTGGCGATGCAGCGACGCTGGCAAAAAACCCTTGATGAATTTCTGACAACTCGTAAGTCATTGAAAGGAATGGTATTAATGATGGATAGCCGTCACCCATTACGCGAATTTGACGAACAAATGCTCGAATGGTGTGCCCACCAGGGCATGCCGGTCCTGGTGCTGCTCACCAAAGCCGATAAGCTCAAAAATGGTCCGGCCAAAAGCACTTTGCTGCAGGTTAAAAAAGCGCTCAGTGAGCTCCCGGATGTAACCGTCCAGCTGTTTTCTGCCCTGAAAAATACCGGGGTGACTGAGGCTCGTCGCCATATCATCAACTGGCTCGAGTTAAGTCCTAAATCTACATAACTAATTGAATAAATGAACAAAAAAAAGCCCTGACATGGACTATGGGGAGGGGTAGTCAGGGCTTAACAACGTATTGCCCTGTCTGTGGCCAGGGTATCGGTTTTCAACCAGGGAGGAATGTTTGAAAACCTGCTGTTGAACAAAATAAATATAGACTGAAATACTCGGTCTTTCTGGTTTTAACCAGTTGATTACTGTGAATTTCTGTAAATTCTCATCACGTTATTAGTAAAAATTCAGTACGGACTTAAAAACCTATATAAATAGCTATTACTGCAACAATAATGAAACCCTTACTCTCGTAAACGATCAAGATTCGAACAAAAATCCATCGTAAAAGTGACTCAATTTAACTCTGTTTTGAAAATTATTCGAAATAGGGTGTTTATTTTCGAGCCCAGGCGCGAATTTGATGACTTTCTTACAGGCAAAGAAAACCCCAGGTAATGGGGGAATATCACCTGGGGCTAAATACACACCCGACTTGGGGAATCGAGTGCTAAGTTATCCCGCCAGGGAGGGTTGCGGGAACTAACTCTTAACCTAACCATGAGAATTCAAACAGAACGCTCATAATGTATGACTGACTAGTTTAAGAAAAGTTCAACCTCTCTGGACTACATGCTGTGTAGTGTGGACCATAAATTAACAAAATACAAATGTCATTTAATGCGCTTCATCCCAGTCATTACCCACACCAATATCAACGATTAAAGGCACAGATAATGATGCGGCTTTCACCATTTCATCACGTATCAAATTTATACTGCTGTCTAAAATATCGGACTTGATCTCAAACACCAATTCATCATGCACTTGCATGATCATTTTGATGTCCATCTCTTGTTTATAAATAATTTTATCTAAGTTGATCATGGCAAATTTAATGATATCGGCTGCGGTCCCTTGCATAGGCGCATTGATCGCGGTGCGTTCGGCGTATTGACGTCGTTGTGCGTTCGATGCATTGATCTCATGCAGGTATAAACGTCGCCCAAACACCGTTTCAACATAACCCTGTTCGCGCGCCTGTTCACGCGTTTTATCCATATATTCTTTTACACCCGGGTAACGCGAAAAATATAAATCGATATATGACTGCGCTTCATGACGGCCGACACCAAGTTGCTTGGCTAAACCAAAAGCAGACATGCCATAGATCAAACCAAAGTTGATCGCCTTGGCGGATCGTCGTTGTTCACTGGTGACTTCTTCATTATCATGTGCAAATACTTCGGCAGCGGTTGCGCGATGAATATCTTCTCCGGCCGCGAAGGCTTTTAATAATCCTTCATCTGCAGATAAGTGCGCCATGATGCGTAATTCAATTTGCGAGTAGTCCGCCGCCACCACCTGATAACCCGGCTCGGCAATAAACGCCTTGCGAATGCGCCGACCTTCTTCACTTCTAATCGGTATGTTCTGTAAATTTGGTTCTGTCGAAGATAAACGACCGGTCGCGGCAACGGCCTGGTGATAAGAAGTATGAACACGTCCTGTGTTGGCATCGATCATCTCAGGTAATTTATCAGTGTAAGTTGATTTTAATTTACTTAAACCTCGCGTCTCTAAAATAAGTTTAGGTAAGGCATAGTCTTCGGCCAATTCCTGTAGCACATCTTCAGCTGTAGATGGTTGTCCTTTCGGGGTCTTGGATATGACCGGTAAGCCTAGCTTATCAAACAAAATAGCCTGGATTTGTTTTGGTGAACCCAGGTTGAATTCTTCACCCGCTTCATCATAAGCCGCTTTTTCTAATTCAATCAATCGCGCACTGATCTGTTCACTTTGTTTTTTTAATTTATCTTTGTCGATCAATACCCCAATGCGTTCCATACGTGATAAGACCGAGAGTAATGGCAGTTCAATCTCATTAAAAACCTTAACCAGGCTTTTGTGTTGCTGCAACTGCGGCCACAAGGCCTGATGTAGTTGCAAAGTGATGTCCGCATCTTCAGCGGCATACTCTCCGGCAACCTCAATGGCCACCTGTTCAAAACCGATTTGTTTGGCGCCTTTACCCGCCACGTCTTCATAATGAATGGTTTTATGATCTAAATATTTTAATGCCAGGGTGTCCATATCATGACGCGAACCGGTGCTATCCAACACGTACGATTCCAGCATCGTGTCATAGGCAATGCCCTGCATATGAATATCATAGTTCGCCAACACGCTCATATCGTATTTCAGGTTTTGACCAAGCTTTAATTGTTTTGCATCTTCTAATAAGGGTTTGAATTTGGCTAACACCTGATCACGATCCAGCTGCACCGGTACATTATCATAATCATGCGCAACCGGAATATACGCGGCCTTGCCAGCCTCATCGGCAAATGACAAGCCAACGATCTCTGCCTGCATGTAATCTAAACTGGTGGTTTCAAGATCAAAGGCAAATACCTCTGCACGGGTTAATCGATCCAGCCAATCATCCAGTTCTGATAATTCATATATCGTCTGATAATCTTTTTTAACTTCAATCTGTTCAGGGGCTGGTTCACCCTGTTTACTATCTAAAACCTGACCCAACCAGGTCCTAAACTCAAAGCGGGAAAAATTTTCACGCAAGGTTTCATTATCGATCTCATTCATTTTAATTTGATCGGGCGTGACCTCTAGCTCAACATCACACTTAATGGTCACCAGTTCTTTTGATAAGGGCAACTGCGACAATGACTCTCTTAAATACTCGCCGACCTTACCTTTGAATTCATCAGCCTGTTCAATAATGTTTTCCAGCGTCTCATATTGTGCCAGCCATTTAACCGCGGTTTTCGGACCCACCTTGGGTACGCCCGGTACGTTATCGACCTTATCCCCAATCAGGGTTAAGTAATCAATGATCGATTCTGGTGGTACACCAAATTTATCAATTACCCCCTGACGATCCATACTGGTCTCGGTCATGGTATTAATCAAAGACACATGATCATCGACTAATTGGGCCATGTCTTTATCGCCCGTGGAGATCACGGTCTCGATTTGCATCTCACTCGCCTGCCGCGCAAGCGTACCGATCACATCATCGGCCTCAACACCACTGACACATAACAGCGGAAACCCCATCGCTTTGACAATGTCATGGATGGGTTCAATCTGTACCCGCAGATCATCGGCCATCGGAGGGCGATTGGCTTTGTATTCAGGATACATTTCATTACGAAAAGTCTTACCCTTGGCGTCAAACACCACGACAATCCTGTCACCAGGAAAATCTTTTTGCAGGCGCTTGAGCATATTGATCACACCATAAATAGCACCGGTAGGTTCTTTGGCAGAATTGGTCATATAGGTGAGCTTGGGATTCTGCATCGTATGGTATGCACGAAATAGATAGGAAGAACCATCTACTAATATAAGTTTTTGTTTGGCCATGCCGGGTATTATCGGACTTTTAGTAGCAAGAGGCTACTGCTTGTTGTGTTGCCAACAAGCGTAGCCGATATCCAATAACATGATTTTTGCTTCGCTTACAAATCAATCGCTTGACGCGATCGATTTTGACAACCCTTCCATGAGTAGTTGCGTTAAAATATAAGCGCTAAACCATTATCTTTCGAGATTCTGGATCAGAATATAGCGTGCTCAAATTTGAATTGAGTTAGTTCGAAATTTAAATGTGCTCACACTATTAAAGATGTATGATAGAAACACAATGGACGAAAAAACCAAACGCCGACAATCCTATCTGAATCCTAAAAACGACAGCGTCTTGTCTCGAGAGTCGTGGAAAATTTTTCAGATCATGGCTGAATTTGTTGAAGGCTTTGAGCGACTCGCCAGCATCAAACCCTCCGTCAGCATTTTTGGCTCAGCCCGGCTGAGCAATGATCACCCTTTTTATAAACTGGCGGTTGAAATTTCACGCAGCTTATCCGATGCCGGTTTTTCGGTTGTCAGCGGTGGCGGGCCGGGAATTATGGAGGCGGCAAACCGGGGTGCGTTTGAAGGCCGTTCAAATAGCATTGGTTTAAATATCCAGTTACCGCATGAACAGGTCGATAACCCTTACCAGGATATTTCACTGACTTTTCGACATTTTTTCTCCCGTAAAGTCATGTTTGTAAAGTACGCCTCGGCCTATGTCGTGATGCCCGGTGGGTTTGGTACCTTAGATGAATTCGCAGAGATATTAACACTGGTGCAAACGGGTAAATCACGTAAAATCCCCATCATTCTGGTTCACAAACCATTTTGGACAGGCTTGATAGAATGGTTCAAGGAATCTATGGTTCAACATAAAACCATTGATTCAAAGGATTTGGACCTAGTTAAAATTTTAGAAACCCCACAGGAAATTCTGGATGCGATCTTTACTCACTATGAACACCGAGGTTTTGAGCCTTCGGCTGAAGAAGCTGAAAAACTGTTGCATCTATAGCGCACTGTTATGCTTTTTCGGGATCCCTGTTGCCACGGCAGCCGGCGATCTGCCTCCGCCGCCACAACAAGGTGAAAAGACCAGGGAGAGCGCCGCCGAGACTACCGCACCGCCAGCCTTACCAGAAGAAACCACATCCTCGGGTGAAAAACCCAAATCGATCATGGAAGTGCAACCCCAGACCAAGCCGAAAGAAGATGGGCCTGAAAGCGATGACAGCCGTAATATTCCTGAGCCTGAGGTCAACATTATTCACCGCAAAGACACCACCATAGAAGAATATCGTATCAACGGGCGCATCCGTTATGTAAAAATCATCCCTAAAATCGGCAAACCTTATTATCTGGTGGATAGAGACGGTGATGGCGAACTGGAGACCCGACACAGCGATCTGGATGGGATCCCCCCCATTCAAGAGTGGATCCTATTAACGTGGTAATAAGACACGGCCTGTGGATAAGTTTGTGGAAAATCCCTGTCGTTAACAATGTAACAGACATTGTCTGTATCAAAGCAGCAACATAGGTTCTATTTTGACCAATATTATTGTTATAATTCAACAAGATAGGCACATTTTATAGCACCAATAGCATGACGTCATAAAACTGCCATGTAACTCATTGATTTATAATAATGTGCATAACTATAACTATTAACCTTACAATTAGCATGAATTCCTTCGATGCAAACTAGCGTTTTAAAAAGTACGGCCAGCCACTTTGCGCAACGCATTGATCGCCTGATCGATATTTTAGGCCAGGGCATCGCCTGGATGACCCTTGCCATGGTGGCTATTATGGCCGTGGTGGTGATTTTGCGTTTTGTGTTTGATGTCGGTTGGGTGTGGTTGCAAGAGAGCGTTAACTACCTGCATGCCTATGTATTTATGCTCGGTGCCGCCTACACATTGCGCCATGATGGTCATGTCAGGGTCGATGTTTTTTATCGGCAAATGTCCAAAAAGCGCAAAGCACTGGTCGACTTGCTCGGCACCCTGTTTTTATTAATCCCCGTCTGTGCCTTTATCTTTTACGCCAGCTGGACTCCGACGCTTGCGGCATGGTCGGCGCTTGAAGGTTCACAGCGCACCGGTGGACTCAACCTCGCCTATCTCCTGAAATCGACCATGCTGCTCATGCCCGCCCTGCTCATCATGCAAGGCCTGGCCATCAGCATACAAAAATCCTTAATTGTGTTTGCGCCCTCCCAACACGATCCTGATCAACAGAGACCACCCCATGGCTGAGTTGATGATCATCTTATTAGTATTATCCGTCTTCCTGGTATTACTCAGTGGTTATCCCGTGGCCTTTGCTTACGGTGGGACCGCACTCCTGTTCTACTCCATCGGAGTGACCTTTTTACCGGATGTATTCGATGCCACTGCGATGAATTTGTTTGACGATAATTTAGTGGGATTGATCTCACGCCGGGAAGTGACCTTTTTACCGGATGTATTCGATGCCACTGCGATGAATTTGTTTGACGATAATTTAGTGGGATTGATCTCACGCCGGGATATGCTCATTGCCGTTCCGCTGTTTGTTTTCATGGGGGTGATGCTCGAACGCTCAAAGGTCGCCGAAAATTTACTCGAGACCATGGGACTGTTGTTTGGTCCAATGCGCGGTGGCCTCGGCATTTCTGTGATGCTCGTCGGTATGTTACTGGCCGCAAGTACGGGTATCGTCGGTGCGACCGTGGTGACCATGGGTTTGTTATCGTTACCGACCATGTTAAAAAGAAATTATGATCCCAGGATCGCGGCCGGTACGATATGCGCATCAGGCACCCTGGGGCAGATCATTCCACCCTCGATTGTGTTGATTTTGCTAGGCGATCAAATTGCCAGTGAATATCAAAATGCCCAATCCTCGATGAATAACTTCTCACCCGATACTGTTTCTGTTGGTGATCTATTCGCGGGCGCGTTGATCCCAGGCCTGATTTTGGTGGGTTTTTATTTAATCTATTTAATTGCCATGGCCTACCTGAAACCCGACAGCATGCCGGCCATCCCTAAAGAAGAACGCAATTTTGAT
>CAMYOL010000059.1 GCA_947260005.1 uncultured Ectothiorhodospiraceae bacterium | reverse complement strand
GGATTCTTTATCGCACTGACTGCAGCCGCCGCAGCTTCTTCAATATCAGCTTCCTTACCGGAGAGCACCAGTCGCCCGTAGGCACCTACCGCGCGGCAATCGACGAGCTTGATGGATGCGGCTTTTTCCGCCTGATTGGCGGCATAAACAATATAACCAGCGGGTTGGGTTTCGAGAATGTACATACTTTCACCCGGCATCATCATGGAACCACCTCGATGCTGGCGGTTAATCAGCACAGAATGATCGTTTGTCATACCACGAATAATCTCCGACCATTCAACTTTACATTCATCACGCTCATCGAGTTGAGAACCCATGCTGGACAACAGGGCATGACCGGCTTCGATAACATCGGACTGCGAACGAGAGTGGATAACCATAGAACCGAAGGCGCGTTCAACCACCTGCTGAGTCAGCTTAACCTGAGTGGCTTTGAGTGCGATATCGGTCACACGATGCACTGCCATACCAGGTGCAACTTCAACCCACAGGCAGGAATCACCCGGTACGGGTGGGAATCCTTGAGATACAGACGCCATCAATTCAGCCAATTGCGGCTGAAGTGAATCGATGAAGACATACGTCCTGAGTTCTACCATTTATTGTTTCGCTTTTTCGTCATATAGCCAGAGGAACACAATATGACGTAATACTCGGCATCCGCGCAGATGCAGACAACGCATTCCTCAGCTTAGGCGAAAGATGTTATTAAACACGATACTTATAAGCAAATAAATAATAATTAGAATATTAATAGATATATATCTATAGGTTTTCTTAACCGTTAATGATTTCAACGACTTGGTAAGCATGGTACCTAGAGATAATAGTACCGAGAGATATTAGAGACTTATACTATATATACCGAATCAATTTCGGCCTGAATTGATTGGGGGTACAGAATATCTTCTTATGCCACTTGGCCCTTAGGAAAGCGCTCTTCGAGTCTTTTAAGAGCAATTTCCTTGTTGCTAAATATATTTTCTTCACCAATAACCTCTTGCAAGTCTGCTCTTTCAAGCGCCTCGCGCACCTGACGCTTGAGGCCCGCCAACATCAGGGTCACACCGGCCGCTTTGAGATCTTTGGTCAGTGCACGTAATTTTTCCTCACCGGTGGCATCAAACTGGTTTATTCCCTGACCAATGATCAAAATTGCTTTAGCTTCCGGGAATTCACTCAACGACTTTAATACGGCCTGTTCAAAATGCGCCGCATTGATGAAGATTAACGACCCATCAAAGCGCATCACAACAAAATTTTCACTAATCGGCGCCAGATCATGACTGGCTGCCCCGGCCAGTGATCCATTTGCCCGGCGACCGAGTACCTCGCTACGTGGTTTCATGGTGTTTGCAAGGAACAATAATATGGTTAAGGCCACACCAATTAACACACCATCAGCCAGTTTCGGGGCCATCAACAAGGTTGAGGCAAAGGTGACTAATCCAACAATGCCATCGTTTCGTCTTACCTGCCAGGCATGCAGCATTGACTTAAAGTCAATCAGACCAAACACCGCACTCATCACAATGGCGGCCAATACCGCCTTCGGTAAATGATAAAGATAGTCAGTCAAAAACATCATCACCAGCAAGACACCAAGCGCACTGATAATGGCATAGAAACCAGTCCTGGCACCGACTCGAGCGGCCACCGCCGAACGTGAAAACGAACCACTGACCACATAAGACTGGAAGAAACTACCAACAATATTCGCCAAACCCTGCCCGATTAATTCCTGGTTGGGATCGAGTTTTTCACGTGTTTTCGCCGCCAAGGCACGAGAGATCGAAGTGGCCTCCATAAAACCGATCATCGCCATAATCAATGCCACGGCAAATAAATCTTTAATTAAGCTGAACTCTAGTATCGGTACATTAAAGCTCGGCAAGCCACTCGGAATACTGCTGACCACCGCGCCGCCTGCAGAGAGTTTGAATTTGTTATCTTCAGATCCAGCCCAACGCCATGCGTTACTAAATGGCCCTGCACTATCCAATAAATGATAGTTAACCAAACCGGCCTCATTTTCTTTCGCCACCAGGGCGATTTGGTGGGTATCAACTCGTTTAGTATATAAACTATGTTTAAGACTGCTTTCTTCGCCTTTCAGCCGTAATAGTTCAGCTTGTAAAACAAAGCCTTGCTGATCACCGCTTTTGAGTGCCTGAAGTTCATTATTGATCGATTTTTGTTGCTGCTTAACTTGCTTTAACCTGGCTTGCTCCGACATCATCGTTTCGAACTTTGTACGAACCTTTGAGTCGACAATTTGCTGTGGTTCCGCCACGCGAACTTTTTCAAAATCAATACTGGCGCTAATGACCGTACCTGCGATCACCACGATCAACACACCCGGTAGTTTGGGTAAATAGGCACGTAACCAATACAAGGCACCCAGAGCAATTAATCCAAATATCAAGGTAGGCCCATGAGCTGAAGGCACTTGTTGTACCACCTGCAATAGATCCGCAAGAAAACTCTCTGAACGAGGCATTGGCACACCAAGAAAACTATTTAACAGTGACAAACCAATAATAAGCGCGGCGGCATTCGTGAAGCCTAGAATCACAGGATGCGAGGCAAGGTTGATCAAAACCCCCATGCGGAATAAACCCAGGGCTAGCCGTAATACCCCAACCAACATGGCTAATAGCAAAGAAAGCTGGATAAATTCTTCCGTTCCACGACTGGCTAGTGGCTCAATGGCCGCGGCGGACATCAACGACAACATGGCAACGGGCCCTGTATGCAGGAATCGCGAAGCGCCCCACATGGAAGCAACGATGACAGGTAAAAAGGAGGCGTATAAACCATAGACCACCGGTAAACCGGCTAAAGAGGCGTAAGCCATACTTTGTGGCACCAAAATCATTGCGATCGTGACCCCGGCGATTAGATCGGCGCGAAGATTTTCACCGTTGGGCGGGAACCATTTTAGAAAAGGGAAGATTTTAGCTAACACACTCGAACCACGTTTTATTTAAATTAAGCACATAGAAACACGCCTACACGGACCTCTCCGTGTAGGCGTTCCATAAAACCGCGGATTATAACACTTTGTGGTTAGGCAACTACAGCCTGATCGTTAATCTGAGCAGAGGAACTCTTCTCGACTACGCCTTTGCTTTCTTCGGCGGTAGTGGTCACGACCACGACAGGAACGGGTAAGTCTTTGCGCTGCATGCCCTTCAGGTAGCTTCGACCCAGGTAACCGGTGTCTTTACAAGTCAAAAAGGCAATTTCGGAATGACCACGTAAATAACGAGCCAGACTCGCTAATGGATCACCATTTAGTGTAACTAACTCCATTTCAACACCGGCTTCGGCCAGTGCCGCCTGGTGTGGTTCCAGCAATTCCATACCAGCACTCTCGGATTGGAAGGTTAATACCGTCAGCTCATGCTTCAAGCTTGCACAAGTTGAAATCACATAATCAATCACTTCAACAGGCAATTCGCTACCCAGATACAATGCGACGCGGCGTGCGGTGCTGCGTGAACGCGTCTGTTGGGCTTCTACTGAAGATGGGACCTGATTGATTGTGTAGCTGGATTTAGCCAACACCTGTGTTTTTTGCTTTCCGCTTAAATGTTCGCCTGCATCGGCAAAGGCCAACGCATCTAACATCTGTTTCATGGCTTCGGTTAATATTTTCATGACAAACTCCAGTCAAAATTTAAATTTTTTAAGTTAACTAAGTCATTGCACTGTTCGTGCCAATCCTGTTTATTGTTTTAAATCAGTAAGTTAAGGAATTTCGCTTCATTGTGAGCGTTTCAAGATGTAACACTTTCACACTGTTGCATTGTGAACACCTGTTACAGTGTTGTAATATGCAACAACCCACAATTAGGCAAGGTGTAAATGACCATGGGCAGCTTACGGAGCAAGATACTCACCTCGTACGGACTCTCGACAGGTGCTCTTTTGATCTTCGTTGCGGTGGTGATTGCCGATCTTAATTATCTAAAAGCCCATATTCTTGAAGGTGAAGCGGTAAATGAACTCTACTCCGCTAGCCAGAAGATACGTCGAGAAGAAAAAAACCTGTTTCTGTATCACAACCGTAACGATCTGCAACAGTTGCAGCAGCAAATAAACGTGGCGAAAACGGCAATAGCACAGGGCGAACGCTTGTTTGCTGATATCGTGGGCCAAACTGAATTACAACAGCTTGAACACGTGCTCCATATATATAGTATGCAACTCCAGGAGTACACCAAATTAGCAAAGGATATCCGCACCAGCAAACAGGAAGAAATCCGAGCCACTGGCCATCGCCTCTCTGAACTTACTCAGGATCTCAATCAGACGCAACGACGTATCCTGGCAGAAACCACCTCAGTCGCCGTCAAAACATTATTATTTGCCGCAGCGATCGTGATCATTATTGGCCTTGTTAGCGCTCTATTTACCGGCCGTCGTGTGGTCCGCCCACTGGTCCAACTCGAAAACCAACTTGATCAACTTGCCGAAGGTCATTTACAAACGCTCTCACAACCATCAGCGGATACTGAAATTAAATCCTTTGTGTTTCATTTTAATTCCATGCTTGAGCAACTTCGTGAACAACAGATCCAATTACGCCGGCATGAACGTGCTGCAGCACTTGGTGTCCTTGTCTCAGGTGTCGCTCATGAACTGAATAATCCCCTGTCGAATATTTCCACTTCAGTGCAATTACTGATGGAGGATGATGACAGTAGCCGCGATGATTTACGTAAACAATGGTTAACCCATATCGATGGAGAAACTGAACGGGCACGACGAATCGTACGACGGCTACTCGATGCCGTACGCCAACCGACACAACATATGCAGTTTTTGGCAACAGATAAATTGGTTCAGGGTGCGGTGTTGTTAATCCATCGTTTACTGCCACCAGAAAAGTTATTACACATCGAAAATATTGCCAATAACGAACTGCTGGTAGACCGCGAACGTATGCAACAGGTTTTCATTAACTTAATAAAAAATGCGACACACGCCGGCGCTAATAACATCTGGATAACCGGCAAGGAAACCAGCTGGGAAGAATCCAAACCCATTAATAGCAATAACCTGGCCGGAGATACCATCGGTATCAGTCAGTTTAAACATGTTATGTTGATACATGTCGATGATGATGGGCCCGGTATACCTGTCGATCATCTACCAAAATTATTCGATCCTTTTTTTACAACCCAGGCAGGTGGCGAAGGCACTGGCCTGGGTTTATACCTGGTCGAAGAAATCATCAATGAACATAGCGGCTGCATCACCGTCGAGAATCGCCCAGAGGGAGGAACTCGATTCTCAATTTGGCTACCACTAAAACAAACACCCACCATGGAACAGGAATGATTATGAACGATGAAAATAATAAACCCCATATTCTCCTGATAGATGACGAAGCCATTGCGCTTTCAAACTTAAGCCATGTTCTTGAAAAAGAAGGTTATGAAGTCACCGCCTGTAAAGATGGTGAAAGCGGCCTTGCCACGATGCAGAATACCGAATTTGATCTGGTATTAACTGATCTTCGTATGCCCGGTATCGACGGCATGGGGGTGCTTAACCATATTCGCGAAACCTCACCCGATGTACCTGTGATCATGATTACCGGGCATGCCTCGCTTGATTCAGCCGTTGATGCAATGAAAATCGGTGCCTTCCACTATATATCCAAACCATTCAGGCTCGACGAAGCGAGAGAAGTTGTGCGTTCAGCACTTGAATTACGTCAAATGAAACGCGAAAACAGCCAGCTTAAAAAACGCATCGAAGATATATCAGGCATGGCTTCAATTATCACACAGGATTTATCGGTACAACGCCTGCTTGAAACGGCACGACAAATTGCCGTCACTGATACCAGCGTAGTGATCCATGGTGAATCGGGGACGGGTAAGGAACTGCTTGCACAGTTTATCCACCAACATAGTCAACGTACCGATGGTCCTTTTGTCGCATTCAACTGCGGTGCCTTACATGAAGAGATTTCCGCGAGTGAACTGTTCGGTCACGAAAAAGGGGCCTTCACAGGCGCAAACGCAACCAAGATTGGTCTATTCGAAGCCGCTGAAGGCGGTACCTTGTTTCTGGACGAAGTCGCTGAAATGCCATTACTCATGCAAGTTAAATTATTACGAGTTTTACAAGAGCGCGAATTGCTGCGAGTGGGTTCAACCAAACCGATCAATGTGGATGTGCGTGTGATTGCAGCAAGTAACCGTGACTTAAAGGCTGCAGTCGATGAAGGCCAAATGCGCAATGATCTCTATTTTCGACTCAATGTCGTCACCCTGACACTGCCCGCCTTGCGTGAAAGACGAGATGATATCCCATTATTAGCCTATTTCTTCTTACGCAAATTCTCGACCATGATGGGACGTGATATACAAGACATCAGTACCGAAGCGATGCAAAGACTTGTCGATTATGATTATCCAGGTAATATTCGAGAATTATCTAATTTTATCGAACGTGGTGTTGCCTTAGCTCAAGGTAAAACCCTGGACATCGAACACCTGCCTCAAAACCTTGGTTCATTAAACGTACGAGTATTCAAACCTGAAATGGCGGTCACGCCAACGACCTTACAAGAACAAGAGACCGAACATATTTTAAATGCCTTAAAAATGGCCGACGGCAATCGTACTCAGGCGGCTAAAATCCTCGGTATAGACCGGGTTTCGCTATGGCGAAAACTTAAAAAACTGGGCATAGAATCGAAATAAGTGACGCGCTAGCCTTTCTCTTCTAAAATAACGGCTAGCAAACTAATTCAGGAATACACAAACATGAAACGACCCACTGGCCCTAAAATCTATGCTGGTTTAGAACATGACCTTAATGGCGGTATGACGATGATCGGTAAGATTATTCGTGATGCCTGGGTATTCGGGATTTTACCAGAAACAGAAACATGTGAAGGATGGGAAATCTCACGGATTGATGCCATTCACCAACAAGTCAATGATGAATGGGATAAATACAGTTGCATGGTCAGTAACTTACCAAAGGACTTGCTTGAGCGACATAAATTGATCTACGACGACGCGATTAAAATGGCTAAAGAAAAAGGTTGGGATCCTGAACAAATCGCCAGCGACGAAGACTAAAGGTGTAAGTCGTGAAACTTGTCATGAAAAGCTTGCCTAGATGTGTTTTTATCTATTCTTAACTAGCCCTACCGTCTTCCATTCTTGATTTTATATAACTCCAATGCGGCATCTCGACTTTTTTTCACATCAACGATTGGAGTAAAATCAGTCTCATTGTATTCAGGTAGCCAGGATTTAATATATTTTAGTTCTTTATCAAACTTTGATACCTGGGTGTATGGATTGAAAATTCTGTAATAAGGTGCAGCATCGACTCCACAACCCGCAACCCATTGCCAGCCAAGGGTGTTACTCGCCAAATCCGCATCAACGAGTGTATTCCAAAACCATCTTGCACCGTGTAGCCAGTGAATACCTAAATTCTTGGTTAAAAAAGAGGCCACGATCATTCGCACTCGGTTATGCATCCAGCCTGTTTGCCAGAGCTCTCGCATCCCTGCGTCGATGATGGGAACGCCTGTGTTACCTGTCTGCCAGGCCTTGAGTAGTTTTTGTTTTGGTTTTTTTGGCCAGAAGTTTATGAATCGTTCGTTCATTGCTCGATTTGTAGTGAATGGAAAATGCCATAAGGTATGCTGAGAAAACTCTCTCCATCCCAGTTCAGTTATAAATCGTTCAACAGAAGCGGCAGCAGAACTCGGCCAGCTTTGCATTAGTAAGGAATAGATTAATTGACTCGCTGTAATTTCACCAAAATGAAGATGGGCGGATAATTTACTTGTTCCGTGCACTGAAGGTATATCACGCTGTATTTCATATCCTGATATGTGATGTCTCTTAAAACGTCTGGCGATTTTTAATGCTGCATTTTCGCCAGGGACCCAATATTGATTTAATTTAATATGCCAATTATTTTTATCTAACAAAGCCAACTCATCTAAACGACATTCTTCCTTTAATTTTTTGTTGTAGCCATTTATTTTTTTGCGACGTTTATTAACTGATAAGTCAACGCCTTCGACATCCAGCTTAACCCGGGCTTTTCTCCAGAATGGAGTAAAGACACGATATGGTTGTTGCTGTTGATTGAGGACTGTACCTGGCGTAAATAAAAGCTGGCTATCAAACTTGTGTACAGAAATTTCAGTGAGTTGTTCCTCAATTTTTTCTTCAAGCATTAATTCATTAGGTTCGTATAATCGATTCCAGCAAATCGTGTCGGCACCGGATTCTCGCATGATTGCAGGGATCAGTTTGCCAGGATCTCCACGGAAATATTTAAGATTCATACCCCGTTCCTTAAGCTTGTCCGATAGAGACTGCAAGCTGTGGTGACACCACCAGCGTGAAGCCCCCCCAGGTCGCCAGATCATATTCGGATCCGAATTTTCTATATAAATAGGTAACACACGTCCAGCCTGTGAACTGGCTATATTGAATGCTGGATTATTCGTTAACCGAAAATCACGCCTGAACCAGAGCACTGTTATCGCTAATAATTGTTTATTTTTCTCGTTGTTTTTCATACACTTAACCTATTTGTACATGTTTTGTATAGTATTAAGAATTCTTTATCTTACTGTTTATTATATGTTTATACTGATTTTAGCATAATTCTTGACAAATATGATCAGGATTGTCTATAGTTTGTATAGGTGTTGTATAAGGTTAAAAAATGATCACTGAACAAAAACAAGGGCTCTTTCCAATTAGTAGTGTTTCGACCATGACAGGGGTCAATCCCGTGACATTACGAGCTTGGGAAAGACGTTATGGACTTATCAAACCAACTCGAACAGATTCCGGGCATCGTCTCTACAGTGATGAAGATGTTGAACTTATCAAACTCATCCTGCAGCTGATTGATGACGGTATTGCCATCAGCCGTGTCAAAGATGCACTCAAGATTGCCAGCGAAGAGCAACAAAAGGACATCGATGGTACTTCACACTGGGTTCAATATCAGGAAGAAATGCTCAGTGGTGTGAATAACTTTGACGAAGCGATTCTAGATGCGGCTTATAACGAAGCAATGTCATTATATCCGGTTGACATTGTCACCAAGCAACTGCTGCTCCCCTTGCTTGAAAAACTGGGACAACGCTGGATGCATGTCAGCACAGGTGTAGCGGAAGAACATTTCTTTAGTGTTTTTATGCGTAATAAACTAGGTGCCCGCTTCCATCACCAAAATAAAATAAATAGCGGACCACGTCTGCTCGCTGCCTGTCTACCTGGCGAACAACATGAGTTTGGCTTGCTGTTATTTTCACTTGCTGCCCATGCCCGTGGTTATCGAATCATTTTACTTGGCGCGGATATGCCGATTGAACAACTTGCCGAAGTTGTGCATCGCAGCAACAGTGACGGTGTGGTTTTATCAGGTTCAATCGATACTGATACTGCTGGCTTACAGAACCAGTTAAAAAAACTAATTGAAGATACCAATGTACCCGTCTGGGTCGGCGGAAAAACCTCTGATCACCTCAGAACTGAGATTGAATCCTCAGGTGCAACTGTCCTAGGTCATGACCTAATAGTCGGAATGCACAAGATCCACCAAACATTGCCTGTCGAGCAATAACTATCAATCCAGGAGAAATATTATGAATTCAGCAGGACAACTCGCCTTTGATTTAACTGAACAGGGTTTTGTGCCAGATGCGGTGATTAGAAGAGGCATTCGATTTTTAACAAAACAACGTTTAAAAGAAATTAATGCCAATAATGCTGAAAAAATGGATGAGTTACGGCAGGAATTTATTGAGCATATGAAAAATGCACCGCTTGCACTCGTTCCCGAAAAGGCAAATGAACAACACTACGAAGTCCCTGTAGATTTATACCTGATGTCACTGGGGCCAAATCTAAAATATAGTTGTGCCTATTGGCCTGAGAACGTAACCACACTGGCGGAAGCTGAAACTGCAGCTTTACATGAAACCTGTTTACATGCTGATTTAAAGGATGGTCAGGAAATACTTGAACTCGGTTGCGGTTGGGGTTCTCTGACACTATGGATGGCCAAGCACTATCCAGGTAGTAAAATTACGGCCGTTTCTAATTCTAATTCGCAACGAGAATATATTGAAAATCATGCTAAGAAACTGGGTTTAAACAATATCTCAATCATCACCTGTGATATGAATAATTTCGATATTGATCATAGCCGCTTTGATCGTGTGGTTTCCGTTGAGATGTTTGAACACATGCGTAATTGGCCAGAGCTTTATAAGCGAGTTTCAAATTGGTTAAAACCTGGCGGAAAGTTTTTTAAACATATATTTGTTCATCGCTCAGCAGTGTATGCATTTGAAGATAATGGGCCAAGTGACTGGATGAGTCGCTATTTCTTTTCTGGCGGAATGATGCCAAGCGATGATCTACCGCTGGCATTCCAGGGTGATCTCAAAATAGTTCAGCGTTGGAGATGGGATGGCACGCACTACGAGAAAACAGCCAATGCCTGGCTTGAAAAAATGGATATGTACCAACATGAATTAACGCCCTTATTTAATGATACCTATGGCGATGAGAACACCCAAAAATGGTGGTCGCGCTGGAGAATTTTTTTCATGGCCTGTGCGGAATTGTTTGGTTATGAAAATGGCCAACAGTGGTGGGTAAGTCATTACCTATTTGAAAAACCTGGCAAGTAAGGCATTATCAGATGAATCCTGCGATCACCAATTTTATCTTGTTTCAGGTTGGCTGGTTTGCCTGTGTAATCAGCAGCGCAAATAATACACCGGTTATCGGCAGCATCCTTGCTCTCGGTATTATTGGCATGCACATACTTCGTGCAATTAAACCTGTAAAAGAACTATCACTTATAGGCATCGCTATGTTTATTGGTTTGATTTGGGACAGCATTCTAGTCCAGCAAGGATGGCTTAACTATACATCAGGTACATTTATTGAAGGTGCAGCGCCGTATTGGATCGTTATCATGTGGGGGTTGTTTGCCACCACTCTAAATATCTCTCTACATTGGCTCAAAGATAGAATATTTTTAGCCATTATTTTTGGTGCCATCGCGGGCCCTCTGGCCTACTACGCAGGGCAAAGATTGGGTGCCGTTCATTTTATTTCTCATTTTAATGCCTTAACTGCACTATCAATTGGTTGGGCAGTATTTACTCCAGTATTAATATTTTTTTCGAACCTGCTTGATGGTTATCAAATCCATAGAATCAGGAGCGCAACATGAATTGGTTACTCTATATCGATGGCTTAATGGTCATGTTGGTGATGGCCTTTGCAACCTGGTTATTGAGCGTTTATTTGCGTGATGTCAGCATTGTCGATAGTGCATGGTCATTAATGATCCTTGTTGCATCCTTTACCTACTCCTCAACCTTACCATATATGGGTTTACGTGAATTTGTGATCATTAGTCTGGTCACCGTCTGGGCAATCAGACTATCTATACATCTGACCTGGCGCAATTGGGGTGAAAAAGAAGATCGCCGTTATCAAGCAATACGTGCAAAGTATCAACCCCACTTTGAAATAAAGAGTTTGCTTATTATATTTTTCTTCCAGGCAATCTTAGCCTGGATAATTTCAATATCTCTATTTTCTGCTTTAAGTGATGAAGCTAACTACACCATTACATTTACTACCCTTGTGATTGACAGTATTGCCGTAATATTAATTCTCATCGGGTTATTTTATGAAACGGCAGCAGATTGGCAACTTGCAAAGTTTAAGGATAATCCAGGCAACCATGGAAAAGTAATGGACAAAGGTTTATGGAAATATAGTCGTCATCCCAACTATTTTGGTGAATGCCTTATTTGGTGGGGGTTCTTTTTTTTCGCTTTGGCAACAGGTGCATGGTGGAGCGTGATATCGCCAATCATTATGACTTGGCTGTTACTGAAATTTTCTGGTGTTGTCATGTTGGAAGAGACTATAACAGAACGTCGTCCTGAATATAGTAATTACATAAAGACCACCAATGCATTTTTCCCAGGCACCACTAAAAAACCTGACAATATATCTGACTCATGTTACGAGGGTTATACAAAATGATTACTCTATACAAAACATATTTATACATTATTTTTATTTCTGTATCGCTTTTTATGAGCAATGCTGCTGTCGGACAGACCTGGAAATTTAAAGTATTTTTAGATGAACAGGAAATTGGTGAACATACTTTTCAGGTTGCATCTTTTAACAATAAAAAACATGTGAAAATCAGCGCTGAATTCGATGTCTATTTCCTTTTCATTAATGCCTACAGCTATAGACACGACAATTATGAAGTTTGGAATGATCAGTGTTTGCAATCTGTCAGGTCTAAAACCAGTGACAACGGTGAAGAACTTTATGTCCATGCTGATAATCATGGAGAGAAGCTGAGTATAAACACCGTTTCTGGTCAATATAAGGCTGAGGGTTGCGTAAAAACTTTTGCCTATTGGGATCCCGATTTTTTAAATAGCCAAAACCTTTTGAATGTACAAACTGGAGAACTAATGCCAGTGACGTTTGAGAAATTAGGAGAAGAAACCATTATGGTGCGCAATAAATTAACCGCCGCTATGCACTATCGATTAACTACTGATGAATTCATAATAGATCTTTGGTATTCAAAAAGTAATGAATGGTTAGCCCTTAATTCAACAACCAGTAGTGGTGCAACGCTACGTTATCAAATTCAATAAGGTATTTATGATGAAGAAATTATACTTTACAGTTATGTCGTTTTTTATTTTATTAGGTTGCAGTTCTCACCCGCCTATCCGAAGCGAAAAAAATGTTGATATCAAGCGTTTTATGGGAGACTGGTATGTCATCGCTAACATACCCACCTTCATTGAAAAAGGTGCACATAACGCCATCGAATCATATAAATTTAATGATGATGGTTCGATAGCGACCACATTCACCTTCAATAAAGACAGCTTCGATGGCGCAAAGAAAAGCTACCATCCAACTGGTTATATAACTGATAAAGAGTCAAATGCGATATGGGGCATGCAGTTTATCTGGCCGTTTAAGTCTGACTATCGAATAGTTTATTTAGATCAAGATTACATGCATACCATTATCGGCCGTATCAAGCGCGATTATGTGTGGATAATGGCACGTAACCCTACCCTGTCTGATCTCGACTACAAAAAATTAGTCGATATTATAAAACAGGAAGGCTACGACACCAGCAAGCTACAGAAAGTACCACAAAAACTGGCACAGGACTAAAGTTATGGCGAGCGCTAGCACAACAAAAACATCTTTTGGGCACTCACTAATACGCTGGTTTGATGCATATGCCATCGACGACATTACAGATTTACCATTTAAAAAATCGATCGACAGGACCAGAACCATCCCATTTGTTTTGCTGCATCTATCCTTTTTCTTTGTATTTCTTGTTGGCTGGAGTCCTGTTGCTATTATAACTGCACTCGTCCTATACGCCGTCAGGATGTTTGCCATCACTGGTTTTTATCATCGCTATTTTTCTCATAAGGCATTTAAAACGTCACGTATCGTACAGTTCGTGTTTGCATTAATTGGTGCCAGCTCAGTGCAAAGAGGTCCACTTTGGTGGGCTGCCCATCACCGTGTACATCATGTCAATTCAGATAGTGACAATGATGAACACTCACCTCGGCTACATGGTTTTTTGTGGAGTCACATGGGCTGGTTTTTATCAAGACATAATTTTTCAACTAACTTAAATCGTATTTCTGATTTCGCCAAATATCCAGAGCTCAGATTCATTGATCGTTTTGATATACTTATACCCGTTCTACTAGGCTTATCATTATTTGGTTCTGGTGAACTGATATCGCACTTATATCCAGAAGCAGGAACAAACGGCTGGCAAATGCTGGTATGGGGATTCGTAATCTCGACCCTCGCTCTTTACCACGTCACCTTCACCATCAATTCACTTGCGCACACTATCGGTAAACGTAGATTCAAAACGCGCGACGACAGTCGTAATAACTGGTTTTTAGCCCTACTCACCTTTGGCGAAGGTTGGCACAACAATCACCACTATTACCCTGGCTCTGCAAGACAAGGTTTTCGCTGGTGGGAGATCGATATTTCCTACTACATTCTCAAATTACTACAGTTTATTGGTCTGATCTGGGATTTACGCCCTGTTCCTGAAAGAGTAATTCAGGAATACAAACGATCAAACCTTCATGGCTAGTTCAATAGTCTGAATCAGGAGCAATAAATGAAAATAGCAATTATCGGCACAGGTATCGCAGGAAACGTTGCAGCATACCATCTAAATAAACAGTATGACATCACTGTCTTCGAACAAAACAACTATACGGGCGGACATACACATACCCACGATATTAATTTACCCGAAGATCAATTTTCCGTTGATACAGGCTTTATCGTATTTAATTACAAAACATACCCTAATTTCACTAAACTACTTAAAGAGCTTGACGTCGATGTACAACCATCTTCGATGAGCTTTAGCGTTAAGTGTGAGAAGTCGGGATTAGAATACAATGGAACCACGCTAAACTCTCTATTTGCTCAACGTTCCAATCTGCTTAAACCATCATTTTACAAAATGATAAATGATATATTACGCTTTAATAAAAATGCGGTTGCCATTCTTAATACTGAACAGGCTAACAAAAGTTTGGGAGAAATATTGAAAGATGGAAAATACAGTAGAGAGTTTATTGAGCACTACCTAATACCAATGGGGGCCGCTGTCTGGTCTTCACACCCCGATCAGATGATGCAATTTCCTGCAGGTTTCTTTATACGATTTTTCCATAATCACGGTATGCTAAATGTTGATGATCGTCCTGTCTGGCATGTCATAAAAGGCGGAGCACGAGAATATGTAAAAAAATTGACATCACCATTTTCAGAAAAGATTCGACACAATACACCGGTTCAAGCCGTAACTCGTCATCAAAATTTTGTTGAACTAATGTTAAAAGATGGTTCGAAAGAGATATTTGATCAGGTTTTTATCGCAACCCACAGTGATCAGGCATTATCTATGTTAACTGATGCGTCCAAGGCAGAAAAAGATGTTTTAGGTGCCATTCCCTACCAGGAAAATGAGGCCATCCTACATACTGATGAAACAGTGCTGCCTAAACGTAAGTTAGCCTGGGCTGCCTGGAATTATCATATATTACCCGAGAGACAGGATCGAGTCGCCCTGACATACAATATGAATATTCTGCAAAACCTTAATCTAAATAAACAAGTGTGTGTCACCCTGAACAATACCCAGGCCATTAACCCTGAAACGATTATTAAAAAAATCACCTATCATCACCCTATTTTTACTCCCGCTGGCGTAGATGCGCAAAAACGTCATGCAGAAATCAATGGTCCTAATCGCACCTATTTCTGTGGCGCCTACTGGCGATATGGTTTTCATGAAGACGGCGTAGTAAGCGCATTAAATGCCGTTCAACATTTCGAGGAGAGCATCAATGCACAGTTGCATTTACGAAGGGCAAGTTAGACATCGTCGTTATACTCCTAAATCACATAAATTTAACTATAAACTATTTTATGTTTACCTTGATTTAGACGAGATTGATACTGTTTTTAATAAGCGCTGGTTCTGGTCGAGCAAGAGATCTGCTCCAGCAAGATTTAATCGTAGTGATTATCTCGGCGACAAGAACATCTCACTTAAACAAGCTGTACTCGATTGTGTTGAACAAGAAACTGGTAAACGTCCGGATGGCCCCGTGCGTTTATTGACACATTTACGTTACTTTGGTTACGTCTTCAATCCTGTTAGTTTTTATTATTGCTACGATAAAACAGACTCAAAGATTGAGACAATTGTTGCAGAAATTACCAATACACCATGGGGTGAACGCCACCCCTATGTTTTGCCCTTGACATCTGCTATGCAAAAGAAGACGTATATGAAATTTGATATTAAAAAGGATTTCCATATTTCGCCGTTTATGGATATGGATATGCAATATGACTGGCGTTTTACCGAACCGACCGATCTCTTAACAGTGCATATGAATAATTTTGATGCCAACGGGAAAGTCTTTGATGCCACGCTATCGTTACAGAAAAAACCCATGACGGCGAGAAGTTGTTCCCGTGCATTGACATTTTTTCCATTTATGACTCTTAAGGTTATTTCCAGCATTTATTGGCAAGCCCTGCGTCTATTTATTAAACGGACTCCCTTTTATTCTCACCCTGAAAAAGTTATTGACTCAGTACACGGAGGCGCCAAACAGGCGAATTAATTATGAATTCAAATACAGCCATAATCGAAAATCGCATCGCACCAGGCTCAACCCTCAAGCCTCGTGTATTAGATGGTTTAGCGAAACGTGCCCTACTCGACCGCTTAAAAGGCCTGCGTGATGGAGAATTAGTTATCAGAGATAACGGCGAGGAATATCGCTTTGGAGAATTAACAAAACGCTGCCCTCTTAAAATTACTATCACGGTGAAGGACTCGCGTTTCTATGGTGACATTACCTTCGGCGGCTCAATTGGAGCCGCTGAAGCCTATATGCAAAACTACTGGGAGAGCAATGATCTGACCGGGTTGGTACGTTTATTTGTGATGAATCGTCATGTCCTGGATGATGTAGAAGGCAGTTTGGCCAAGCTGACGACACCTATCCAGAAAGTCCTGCATTGGTTAAATCGTAACACACAAACAGGCAGCCGAAAAAATATCGCAGCACATTATGATCTGGGCAATGACTTTTTTAAGCTCATGCTTGATGAAACCATGATGTATTCATGCGCTATTTTTGCCAATAGACAAACGAGTCTACATGAAGCGCAGATACATCGCCTAGACACAATATGTAAAAAACTCGATTTACAGGAAACCGATCACCTGTTAGAAATAGGCACGGGCTGGGGTGGTTTATCAATCCATGCAGCAAAAAACTATGGCTGCAAAGTAACGACAACCACCATTTCTCGCGAGCAATATGAACTCGCATGTGAACGTGTTAAGTCAGAAGGTTTGTCTGATAAAATTACCGTGTTATTTGAAGATTATCGCGATTTGACTGGCCAATATGACAAATTAGTCTCGATTGAAATGATCGAGGCAATTGGACACCAATATTACGATACTTATTTCACTAAATGCAGTGAACTGTTGAAACCCGAAGGTATGATGTTTCTACAGGCAATCACCATTGCTGATCAACTATATGAATCCGCAAAAACATCTGTCGATTTTATCAAAAGATATATTTTTCCAGGTAGCTGTATACCTTCTAACACCGCCATGCAAAAAGCCATAACACAATCGAGTGATCTACGTCTGTATGATTTAACAGATATTGGCCCTCATTATGCGACGACATTACACAAATGGTTAGAAAATGTTAACAACCACCACGATGAAATAAAAAACCTTGGATACAGCGATGAATTTATTCGTATGTGGAGGTTTTATCTTTGTTATTGTGAAGGTGGTTTCATTGAACGCACTATCAGTGATGTTCACATGTTACTTATCAAAACAGATAACCGGTGTACACACCTGGGGTAATAAAATGACCAAGAAACCTATAATTGGTGTAAGTGGTTGCTTAATGGGACACAATGTCCGTTTTGATGGTGGCCATAAACGGGATCGTCTGATCACAGATGTTTTGGCCGATCATATGGAAATTAAAACAATTTGTCCCGAAATGGGAATTGGTTTAGGCGCACCCCGCCCGGCTATCCGACTACAAGAAGTTAATAACGAGACCCGGCTCGTTAGTAGTAAAGATTCCAATGTCGACTACACCTCTGAAATGGTGGCTTATTCCAAACAGATTATGTCAGGCCTGTCACACCTGGATGGATTTATATTTAAAAAAGGATCTCCCAGTTGTGGCGCATATCGAGTACCAGTTGTTATCCATACAGAGGGACATCGTCGACATGATGGGACTGGGCTATTCGCCCGCGAATTCATGGACGCACATCCCTGGATTCCTGTTGAAGAAGAAGGACGCCTGAAAGATAACTGCCTGCGACAAAATTTTTTAGAGCGTGTGTATGCATTACACCGGTGGCAAGCTATCACGAATCCCGACGAAAATCTAGCTGCCTTCATTGAATTTCATGCTACCCACAAGTTGATGTTAATGTCACGAAACCATGCAGAATATCGGTTCTTGGGACAATGGGTTGCAGAAACTAATTATGCAACATTGAAAACTCGTCGACAGTACTATATTGAACATTTTATGTCCGTAATGCGTAAGGATGTCACTAAAGGCAGGCATGTTAATGTATTGATGCATATCATGGGCTATCTTAAAAACAAACTTAATAGAGCAGATAAGGTAGAACTACTAAATTCGTTTGAATCATTTCGCAACAGCCATTTGCCTTTGTCGGCAATCTTGCTCTTGCTAAAGCATCACTTACGTAAGTATCCTAGTCCTTATCTTAGTAAACAGAGCTACCTGGCGCCCTATCCCCAGGAAATCACTGCCTAACAGGAGTAAAAATGAAGAGTTTAGTTATTGTTGCCCATGGTAGCCGTCGACAGGCCTCAAACGACGAAGTTCGTGAGTTATCGTCAAGAATCGCAACTATCACCGGTCAAACATTCCAACGGGTTAAAGCCGCTTTTCTGGAATTAGCTGAACCATCGATCCCCGATGGCATCCAACAATGTATCGATGAAGGTGCAAAGGAAGTAATTGTTTTTCCATATTTCCTCTCTGCAGGTCGTCATGTGGTTGAAGATATTCCTGCTGAAGTCGACATAGCACGTAATTCTAATCCAGAAATAAAGATTGAGATTGTCCCCTATCTCGGTTCAATAGACAGAATTGTTGACCTTATAGCTGAACATTCATCCGTTGGTTAAAAACTTTACTGGTCGTCACGTAAATAAATGAATGCATTCTCGATACCGATTAGCGGATAGAACGACGAACCTGGATGTTATCCTTTTAACTTTAGTTAAATAAATCCATTTTTAAATATTTTGGCCAGTCTTAATCTTCAGGCCAGGATTGTTGTTCATTTTTCCTGTTTTTAACTTCTTCCATAGTACGATAGATGGCAATTTGCACGGCCAGTTCAGAATCGATTGTCCGTCTACTGATATCACCGTTGTGTTTTTCAATAAAGCGCGCAGCTTTGGCTGCTGCTTCATCAAATTTTTCACTACGTATAATAGTATCAGCTAGTATCGTCACAACATGGGGCTGAACTTCGATGAATCCGGAGGAAACAAACAAGGTATGCTTAACTTTATTGTCCAGCATGATACGTAAAATGCCAGGTTTTAAATGTGCAATCATTGGTGCATGGCGGGCATAAATACCCAACTCGCCCTGTTGAGTCGGCACAAATGTTTGATCTGATTGTCCTGAATAAATAAGCGACTCAGAACTAACGATGTCGATGTGAAATCTGAGTGCCATAAATTATTAGTATCCTTGTTGATAAAAGATAACATACATCGTAACAAAGCCATCACGTTCTGCCTTGTTTCTCCGTAGATTACAAAAGAGCACGGCTATTTACATCTCTTCACGGACTTATCCACTACATTCTGTTTGCAATATATCTGGTGACTCAAATATAACTATTTAAAATACTGCCGAATAATATTATTTTTGCATTATTCATTAACAACTATAAAGCGAATAAATACCATTATAACTTTTATGAAATACAAAAATTAATTAATTCATAGAAATGTAATCAATAATCAGTATCATAACGACGTACATTACGATCACGTAGTCACCCAATATTTGTCGCTCAAATGAATAACACATCTATCCCTAAAGGCATAGACTAAATCTGACTTAGACATGATCCAGATCATTCAATATTTTTTTAAAAAGTGCATCATTACAACAAGGTTGAATAAAGTCGGTTAAGCAAAACGATAAAATTTTACCAGGGAAAACATTAACGATACTAGGCTAAACCTACAGCTAGTCATCAGGGAACACCGAAAGTGTCAGGTGATATAGGCGTCCAGATCGCCTGACCGAAGTCAGAATAAGATATGGAGGGTGTCATGAATAATAAAGTAAAAATCCTAGTCGCTACAGGCATCTTTTTTCTCAACCTGGTCGCTAGCCAAAACGTATTCAGTTATAGCGCCGGAATCAATGGTTATTCTAGTAACCCCACTACTAATGCGGGTAACAGCTGCATGCAGTGCCACTCAGGGGGAACGAACCCAACCATTAATCTAAGCGGCCCAATATCAGTACAACCTGGCACCATCAATACCTACACATTAACCATATCGGGCGGACAACAGGATTCAGGTGGGCTGGATATCAGTGCCGATGCCGGTACGTTAATCAACACGCTTGCCAATACCCAATTACAATCTGGAGAGATTACCCATACGCAACGAGCTGCGGCTGCTGGCGATGGTACGGTCTCCTGGAATTTTAACTGGCAGGCCCCAACCACCTCAGGAACGTATACTATATATAGTGCAGGGCTCTCTACCAATGGTGATTTTGGTACGTCTGGGGATGGCCTAGCCACATCGGCCACAGTTATAGACGTCACAACTGGCGCGGCACAACCACCCACCGCCGTAATTCAAGCCCCGCTCACCGCCGAGGTCAACACCACGGTTAGTTTTGACGGCTCGGGTTCATTAGATTCAGATGGTGTTATCAACCAATATGACTGGGATTTTGGTGATGGTAATACCGCCACTGGTGCAAATGCAATCAACACCTTCACTAGTACAGGCACGTTTACCGTTACTTTAACAGTGACGGATAGTGATAATTTAACCAATACCACATTCCATGATATCACCATCGGTGGAATAATCAGACCGAATGCCGATGCAGGCGGACCCTATACGGGTATCGAAGGTCAACCCGTCAATTTTGATGGCTCACTATCTAACCATGTCACCGCGATCACCAATTACATCTGGGATTTCGGTGATGGAACACCGGTTATGTCTGACACAATACCGACCATTAGCCACACCTATGCTCAAGCAGGTGCCTATACGGTTACCCTTGTGGTACAGGATGCGGCTGGTATTTCCGGCGTTGCCTCTACACCGGTCGTTATTGATGCGGTTACGCCACCGCCGCCTCCGCCCGAACTGGATGGACCCACACTGTACAGCAACAATTGTGCATCTTGTCATGGACCCTTGGAGTCAAGTCAGAAGCTTAATGCCACGGCGGCTCAGATCCAGGGGGCGATTGATGCCAATATAGGCAATATGGGCGCATTCAGTGGTTTGAGTGCTGTTCAGGTCCAGGCCATTGCCGATGCATTAGTCAGTACCGCACCCCCCCCACCACAACCAACTGATGGCCCTACTTTATACGCGAATAACTGTGCGGGCTGCCACAATTCACTGGAAACGAGCACTAAATTGAATCGCAGCGCCGCTCAAATCCAGGCGGCGATTGATGCCGATACTGGAGGTATGGGTATTCGGAGTAACTTGACCCCCACTGAAGTACAGGCCATTGCCGATGCGCTGGTCACCACCACTCCACCTCCCACACCTACAGATGGCCCAACACTCTATGCCAATCACTGTGCGACTTGCCACCAACCACTGGCAAGCAGTACGAAATTGAATCGCACCGCCACTCAGATCCAGGCGGCCATCGATGGCAATACCGGCGGCATGAATAGTCTCAATGGTTTAACTCCGACCGAGGTACAATCCATCGCCGATGCATTAGTCAGTACTGCACCACCCCCGCCTGCACCAACCGATGGGCAAACACTGTATGCTAATAACTGTGCAGGCTGCCACAACGACTTAGCAACCAGCACCAAATTGAATCGCAGTGCCGCTCAGATCCAGGCTGCAATCGATGCCGATACGGGTGGTATGGGAATTCGGAGTGGTTTGACGCCAACCGAGGTACAGGCGATCGCCGATGCCTTAGTAAGTGTCACGCCTCCAACAGAACCCACGACGGGCGAAGGACTCTATAATTCATACTGCCTGGTTTGCCATGGCCCTGGTGGAACCGGCGGTCAATACGAAGCCGTCACCGGTGATAGTGCCAGCGAAATCGCTGATGCCATTGCTGAGGAAACGTTGATGAATTCAATTTCATTGACCTCGGGTCAGCTTCAGGACATTGCCGATTACCTGTCCGGTGCTACACCACCACCTCCACCGGTCACTGGGCAAGACCTTTATAATAATTACTGCCTGGCTTGCCATGGTCCGAATGGTACCGGCGGTGCCTACGAAGCCGTAGATGGTTCAAGCGCGAATGAGATCGCTGATGCCATTGATGAAGAGACCTTGATGAACTCGATTTCACTGAATTCCAGTCAGCTCGAGGACATTGCTGATTACCTCTCGGGTGAAGGCGGCGGTGGCGGTACACCCGCTCCGGCTCCTACCGATGGCGTAACACTCTATGGCAATAACTGTTCAGGTTGCCACAGTGCTTTAGCCAGTAGCACTAAACTCAACCGCACCGCCGCACAAATTCAAGGTGCAATCGATGCGAACACGGGAGGTATGGGAGGCCTTACCAGCTTAACCCCCACCAATGTTCAGGCGATTGCGGATGCCTTGGCATCGGGTGGTGGCGCGCCTCCCCCGCCAACGCCAGTGGATGGTGCGACTTTGTATACCACTAACTGCTCGGGTTGCCACGGTGCCTTGGCCAGCAGTACCAAACTTAATCGCAACGCCGCTCAGATCCAGGCCGCGATTGATGCCAACACGGGTAACATGGGTGGACTCAGTTCCTTAACAGGTACTGAGGTGCAAGCTATTGCCGATGCACTAGCAGGTGGTGGTACAACACCCTTACCAACCACGGGTGAGGAGCTCTATATAAGCATGTGCCAAAGCTGCCATGGCTTCAACGGCACTGGTGGCAGTGGTGGTGCCGTCGTCGGTGTCAGTGCTAATCAAATCACCAATGCAGTCGCCGGGGTTGGTGCGATGTCGAGCATCGTGTTAACCGGCTCAAATGCACAAGATATCGCTGACTTCCTATCATCTGGTGGTGGTACTCAACCACAACCCACCACCGGTGAAGAAATCTACGCTGTTAAATGTGCAGCATGCCATGGCCCAGGAGGAACGGGTGGTAGTGAAGAGGCCGTCACAGGTGCCTCACTAAGCGAAATCCAGGATGCGATGCAGGATGTTTCCGAGATGCAACCCATCCCATTGACCAATGGCGAAGCACAAGCCCTGGAAAATTATTTAAACGGTAATGATGGACATGATGGTAGTGACCATGGTGATGGCCATGGCGATGATTAAGCAAGTTCAGGTGATAGAAGCAAGATACCTGACATCAAGTAAAAAGGAAGGTGATAACTATGAATAAGCTAACAACAATCACATTGATGGTTATGCTGGGTTTTGCGTTCACGGGTTGCTTTGAAAGTGGCTCAGAATCGTCGCCACCACCTGAAGTCGAAACCAATCAGTCAACGCCAACTGCGCCAGCGCCAATTGGTCTTGTTGCAGATGGTGCCACTTACTATCAATCCAATTGTGCAAGTTGCCACAGTGTGGGCGCTGATGATCCAACCTCGGCATTCGGCGCTGCAGATCTAGCTCAGCGACAAGATATGATTGCCACAGACATGAGCAACTTTGACACCACATCATCGTTTAACCTGATGTTGGCGTTTAACAATGTCCCGGAACAAAGGGTTGCTGATCTACAGGCTTATTTCGAATCCATTCCCAGAATATAAGTCTATAGTTCGCGATACATTTGTAGTATAACAGAACATCAATATGCCCGGCGAAAGCCGGGCCACAATAATAAAAAGACTGAAACATGACTGCTAACTTGCGCATAACAAGTTCGACCTTTATCGGCATTATTGCTTTATTAACGATGCTATCCCAAAGTGTGTTTGCAGCCGACTCCACCACAAAACAAAAAAATCAATCCTATTCCAAAAAAGGCGCTGATACCTGCCTGAAATGTCACGATGAAGATAATGAGTATCCGGTGTTACCCATCTTCAAGACCAAGCATGGCGAACTCAATGATCCTCGAACCCCAATGGCCAAACTGCAATGTGAAACCTGTCATGGCCCGGTCGGTGATCATAAAAAGAAAGCGAAGAAAGGTAAAAAGAAAGCCCCGATTCGTGCCTTTGGTAAAAATGTCTGGACGCCGGTAGAAGAACAAAACGGGGTTTGTTTAAGTTGCCACAATGATCATCGTCGCATGAACTGGTCCGGTGGCCCACATGAAAATGAATCCATGGCTTGCGCTGAATGTCATGTAGTCCATGCTCGAAAAGATCCTATGCTGGATGGCGAGTTACAAGTTGAAAAATGTGTATCATGCCATTTAAATCAACGTGCTGAGTTTAATCGAACCTCTGCGCACCCGGTTCGATTTGGTAAAATGCGATGCACTCAATGTCATAACCCGCATGGCACCTTTAACGAGAACCAGTTGAAGACCCCCACGAAAAATGAATTGTGCTATGACTGTCACACCGAAAAACGCGGCCCGCTATTATGGCCCCATGCCCCTGTTGCCGAAGATTGCACGCTGTGTCATACCGCGCATGGCTCTTTACATCCGGCCTTATTGAAAAAACGACCCCCACTGTTGTGTCAATCATGTCATGCCCAGGCGGGCCATCCAAGCACGGCGTATTCCGGTAGTGGATTACCCTCGGGTTCCCCGAATCGGTTTTTATTGAATAAAAGTTGTTTGAATTGCCATTCGCAAGTACATGGCAGTAACCATCCATCAGGAGTAAAACTGTTACGTTAATTGGATTTGATTATGTATCAATACATACAAAAACAATTCATAGCGGTCTTTATCCCTAACATGCAGGGAGATGGATCATGACGGTAAAAAATTATAAAAAACTGGCGCTATTGTCGATTCTGGGGTTAGTTGCTCCGCCGGTATACGCTGAACCAGAAACGACTGAGCCTGATAAAAGTAACCCAGTCGACATTGAAGCCATTACCAAAAAATGGAAATGCAAATATTGCCCGGATCTTTCCGAAGAACAGTGGGAAGGCTATTTTAGTCTTGGCTTAGGATATGTCAGCAATGATTCCTACAAGTTTGGCGAATATAATGGGCTCTATGAAAAAGGCGCTTATATCGATGGTGAGCTCGACGCACTCTACCGGGATGATGAAGGTAACTACTGGAATTTCCGAGGTGAAAACCTTGGCCTCGATTCACCTTACTTAGGAATCGAAGGTGGACGCCAGGGTACCTACAAGTTAAAACTGGAAGTGGATCAGATCACTCGTTACAGCCTCGACACCAGTCGCACCCCTTATAATGGCAGTTCACCCCAGACCTTACCCACCACCTGGGTTCCTGGGGCCACGACGGCTGACTTTACGTCGCTGGCCAGTGATTTACGTGACATAAACTTTTCCACCCAACGTCGACACTTTGTTTTGGCTGGAGAATATAACTCGTCTCCACACTGGTCCTATGGGCTAAAGTTCAAACGCCAGACTAAGGAAGGCAATCAACCCACGGGACTGGGATTTGGTTTTTCCAGTGTTGCAATGCTTTCACAACCCATCGATTACACCACCGATGAAATTGAGTTGAGTACTAATTATCATTATTCAGGCTTTACCGGTAAGATTGCCCTGCTCCATTCCAAATTTAAAAATCAGAATGATGCCTTTATCTGGGAAAATGCCTTTACCGGGCCACCCGGAGCAACAGAAGGTCAAGCGGGTACCGCACCGGATAATACCAAACAACAACTTCTTTTTACCGGGAACTATCTCGGAGTAAAAGATCTACAACTGACCGGATTGTTCTCTATTGCGCAAATGTCGCAGGACGAGGCATTTCTTCCTTATACTGTGAATGACACCTTGACCCCACCGGATTTACCAACAACGTCATTAGATGGAAAAGTACTCGTTATCAACACTAATCTGGCGGCTCATTGGCAAAACAGTTCCCGACAACAATGGCACTTTATTTTTGAACACCACGAGCAGGACAATTCGACTGCGCGCAATACCTACACCTATGTCACCACCGACAGAAACGTGACCGGCACACCACGGGCGAATTTTCCGTATAGTTTCCGTAATCAGAAACTAAAAATAAATACCGATTACAAATTTGGCAAGCAGGTCAAATTAAGTGGTGGCGGACAGTTCGCAGTGATGAATCGTGATTATCAATCTGTAGAAAAAACGCAAGAAGGCACGCTTTGGGCCAAGATCAAACATCGCATCGATAACGAGCTTCAATACAGCGTCAGAGGTGAATACAGCGACCGCAGTATAGATAATTACAATGTAGTGAGTGAACTCAACCCCGCCGATAATCCATTAATGCGTAAATACAATATGGCTGATCGCAACGGCCAGAAACTTATATTTAATCTCGGCTACAGTGCAACCAGCAGTTTATTTTTAAATTTCTCCTCTGATATTGCACAATATGATTACGATGCCACAACGATTGGCTTAATCGATAGTAACGAATTCTCCATTGGTTTAGATGCACAATATATGGTTGATGAAGATCTGTCTTTTAGTGTGTTTATCCAGAATACCGATATCGAATCAAAGCAAGCAGGTTTCGACACTTTCACAACCACCAATTGGACCGCCAACAATGATGACAATGTTATCACTGCAGGCCTGGGCGCAAACTATCAGGTTATAGAAGATAAATTCAAAATCGGGATCGATTATATTCACGCAGAGTCCAGTGCGGCGATTGATATCAGCGGTGGTGAACCCTTCCCTGACTTAACCACCAAACGCGACACCTTCATCCTGTATGGTGATTACCACATAGACGAACAATTTACGCTTAAAGCCAGTTACCAATATGAAGATTATAGTGAGGACAACTGGTATATCGATGGCGTCGCCCCTGACACCTTAGACAATGTTTTAACATACGGTGAAACCGCACCCGACTATGGCATCGGCGTATTATGGCTGACGCTGCGTTATCGCTTTGATAACGTTGGAGAATAATAAATCAGAGGAATAATAAACCAGACAAGAAAAAACCATGGGCATTTTTTATACCCATGGTTTTTCTTCGTCGAAAAAATTATCTAAGATAACTTACTGCTGACTCGCATAATAGTGAATTAACTGCGTAGTCCCTTCGTCACCGGCCTTTTTCTTCATCGACTTAACCTTCTTGGCCATCTTTTTGCCCATTTCCCGTTTGCCACTTTCATAGTTATCCATGCTGTATTTCAAGTATGAAATGGGTTGACCTGCAAGAATACCGGCATCATCTTCTGCAGAGGTACCCCCTTCTGAATGGCACTTTTCACAATATTTCCTGTGAAGCTTTTTACCTGCTTTCGCTAAAGCGGGATCAAACTCTTGTTTCAGAGGCTTGAAAGTTTGCTTGGAATAATGCTCTGCTAGTGCCTTAATGTCTTCTTCGGATAACTTTTTAACGATATCTTTCATGTCCTCTTTTTTATCTTTCAATTTTAAGGCAGGACGTGCATCGGTCGTATAAGCCCCCATTGATTCAATAAAGTAATCAACTGACATCCCTGCGATACTGGGGGTTTCCCCGTCTGTTGCATTACCATCCTTCTCATGACAATCCGCACATTCCTTGACCAGTTTATTCACATCTGCAGCAGGGACGCTTGCCACGAGCCCCAGCGCTAACAGTAAAGTTACCGACAGGTTTGCCAGCTTGTAATTTTTAAAATTTTTCATGCTAACCTCCTTCTTATTTATCAAAACGGGTACTTAAAAATCACGATTTCGCTTCTTTTTGTTCGTCCTCCTCCTCTTCCTCATCAGGTAACTCGTGGGCAATACCCTGGTGACATTCTATACAGGTTTTTCCCTCTTCAATGGAGCGTTTATGCTTTTTGCGCGCGGTTTTATCCTGTTCTTCCAAATCCATAAAATCAAAACGATGACAATTTCGACATTCCCGGGAATCCGTTTCCTTCATGACTTTCCAGACCCGTTTCGCCATCGCCAAACGATGTTCCTCGAATTTCTCTGGGGTATCAATGGTTCCCAACATCTTGTGGTATAACTCATTGGTGGCCTGAATTTTACGTGCCATTTTATGTACCCAGGTCCTGGGCACATGACAATCGCTGCAGATGGCCCTCACCCCGGTACGATTTGAATAATGGATGGTCTCTTGATATTCAGCATAAACGTTGTCTTTCATCTCATGACATGAAATACAAAATTCTTCCGTATTAGTCGCCTCCACCACCGTATGAAAACCACCCCAAAAGATAATGCCGGCGACAAAACCAACAACCAGCAATAGACCAACAGAATATTTTGCAGTAGGTGAACGAAGGAACTGCCAGATTTTTTTTAGCATTATAAAGCCCTCCTAATCCCTTGAAGAATCGACTGTAACGACCTTGATTGAACAAAACCGTCACTTCGCCCTATTTAACTATTATGACTATACCGAAACGAGAGTCAAACGGTATGATCCAGATCAAACGATCAAATAGAATAAGCCAAAGATATTATGGGCTGGCATAAGTCTAGATTATTTAAATGTAATGAAAATGCAATAATCGCTCATAATTTATGCCGTTACTATAGATGATCTTTAGCCTGCCCTAACTGGTGTTTAAGATACATTCTTCAACGATAACAATGGTTATTAGTATTTTTATATTAACAATATGATGAATTATTTGTGGGTTTTTAGATATCGATTAAAATTTACAGATAAGGTTTAAATCCATACTCGAATAAGATTTATCTGTAACGACATTCACTTTCAAAATTAAAATAATTAAATTATGCGTTGCGAACTATTATTCGCATTTATTTAATCCTCATGATTACCTTCATTAACAATCGCAATAGAAGTTGATCGCTAACCAACAAATGTAATCCGATAAAATTATTACTTTTGGTACTTAAGAGGTTAGCTGTGCATGAATATGCTCAGCCGTCCGTAACGCCAGTGCCTCGATGGTCAACGAAGGGGCCTCGCCACCGCCGGTACTGGGAAAAACACTGGCATCCACTATGTACAGGTTTTTCCAATGATGATGCTGGCAATGATCATTCACGACGGACTGGGTTGGATCCAGTCCCATTCGGCAGGTACCGAAGACATGGGTAGAATGAAATATATCGTAGGTGCTGGTCTCTTCGATCAGGCTTTTCACGCCCATAGCCTTGAGTGTAGCTCGGGATTTTTGCGCCATAAAGGCCAGGCGCTGCACCGCCATATCGTCCAGAAAGCTGTGGATTTGGGCCAGAGGACGTCCCAGTGCATCCCGCTGGCGTCGATCCAGGCTGATGTAGGAATCCTTGTGGGGCAGGCTCTCACCAATCGCCCCTATCGCAATAACGTGTCCAAGCTGTTGTTTCATTTGCCTTTTATGCTCCACTCCCCAGCCTTTGACAACGCGGGTAGCGTAATTCACCGGTCCGGCAAAATCGTTTTCGAGGGTAAACGTCGACAAGCGCATGCCCCCTATTACCCCTCCAGGAATCGCATCCGGTGCATTAAAATCCCAACAGATCCCATCGGCGGGCAGGCCACGATGACTGCCGAGATTCTCCGCATGCAGGCCGGCACTCGACCAGGCCAGGGTCTCCATAAAATGGCGGCCAACCTGACGGGATTCATTACCAATCCCATCCGGAATAGTCCCACTACGCGAGTTTAACAGCAGGCGCGGGGTCTCGATTGCACCACAGGCTACCATCACAATCTTACCCGTGACGGTCTCCGCAACCCCCTGTTCATTCAGGAATTCAACGGCAGTAACGTGTTTTTTATCATCGGCAACCAGCCGGTTCACCTGACAGCGGGCCCGGATTGTACAATGGCCTGATTTCACCGCAGCGGGTAAAAAGGTGACATCCACACTGCCCTTGTCACGTCGCGGGCATCCTCGCTGACATTGACCGCAGTAGTTACATCCGGGACGCGTGTCTTTCGCCTGTGATAAAACCGCCAGTGAATTAGGTTCCCAGCGCATCCCAATACTCTGACCGGCCCGGGCCAGTTGCTGACTCGCATACGATAAGGAATGCACCGGCTGGGGAAAAGGATTCACGCGAACACGTGCAGTTTGATTTGCCGGGCCGGCCACCCCGACAAACTCTTCCACCTGTTGATAATAGGGTTCCAGGGTTTGGTAATCGACCGGCCAGTCGGCCCCGACACCAAAGCGGCTTTTCATGTTCATCGAATCCGGGTGTAAACGATGGGCCTCACCGGTGAAATGCAGAGTCGTGCCGCCGACCCCTTGCACATGACTGTACTGACCGGGTCGACGCACCCGTCCTGGAACAGCGCGCCCGCTAATGTGATTCCAGGAGCGTAGATGATCATACTTTCGATCCAGAGTCTGTAAACGCGCAAAGCTATAACGCCTGGTTTTATCTAATTTATCTGGAAAACCCTGCAACTCCCATTCAGGGCTATGCAATCGATAATCCTGTTCAGGGTCATAATGCGGACCGGCCTCCAACACCAACACTTTCACCCCCTTGTTGGCAAGCGCCCAGGCACTCGCCCCGCCGCCGGCCCCCGAACCGATGATCACGACATCGAATTGAGTTTGCGTTGTCATATTAGAACAAGCTCATATCGGTGGCTGGCTATGGTTCAAAAAACCTTGCGGCTGAGGCGCCCGAGATTCCAAATGGGTCAGCACCTCAGGATGAGAATAATAAAAGCGGAAGCTTTCCTCACGCAATTGACTGAACAGTTGATACGGTAACGAACGCATCGGCGCTTGAGAGGCCAATTGCACAATATCGTTACGTTGTGCCTCATTCAAATCCACAAAATTCTCAGCAAAACGTTGCTGTGCAGTAGTATCCAGCCATGGCTCGGCACGAAGCAACATACTTTTAAAACGCTGGTTGCGGCGATACTTTTTCATGATTATCGCAGGAATCCCGATATCACTGGCACTGGGTGTACCTTCAAAAGCTGGGAGCAAGGTATCTACAAAGGCCGTTACTTTATCAACTGTCTGCCCGACCTGACGACGTTGGGGATTAAAAAAACGGGTAAGCGTAACGCCCCCGGCAATGGCGCCGAAAAAAAGAGCGAGCTTTAAAACCGTGCGACGAGTGAATGGCATGGTATGAGTATATCGACTGGGGTCAGGTCTTGCAAAACCACATCAGTCACCCCGTTTGTCTTTTATCGCTCGACTCACCGTGCTGTAGTGAACATTAAAATAAGCGGCAATGGCTTTCATGGTATATTGCCCGGTTGCGTATGCTGCTTTCATTGCCATTTTTCGATCGTTTAATTCCTTTGCGTAATACGCCAGGCTGCGAGCCGGTTCGCGACGTTGTAACAAGGGAATCTCCTGTATTGAATTGACATCACCCATCACGGCCTGCATGCGAGTGACAAACTCTTTATCGCCCAGATAAATCTGATGGCGTAACTCCTGCCACACACTCGATTGTCGAGGCGCAATTTTAACAAACTCGATATAATGTTGTTGAGCCGTTGCTCGCTGTGATGAAAATTCACTTAATATACGATCCGTTTCCAGCCACACCGGACGCTTCCGCTTGCCAATCGTAAAAGCATAACTACTCCACAGCCATTGACCGGCTGTTTTTACCATATTCGCACGCACTGGATTTAACACCACATAACGAGCCAGCTCCAGTAAATAAGTGTCAGCATCCACTACAATCGCCTTATACCGACCCTGAAATACATGACCAACACGGTGATGATATTTATTGAAATATTGCGTGTAGACACCATTCAAGTGACGCATGCCACTCGACAAGTTACCGTCCGGGGTTTCAATTAACAAATGATAATGATTCGTCATCAAACAATAAGCATGACAACGCCAGTTATAACGTTCGCAGACCTCTGAAAACAAATCCAGGAAACTCTGAAAATCAGT
>CAMYOL010000058.1 GCA_947260005.1 uncultured Ectothiorhodospiraceae bacterium | reverse complement strand
CCATTTAATCTGTCCTTCAATGAAACCGGTACTTCCAAATATAAATTCCGGGTTGGTGAGTTGTTCTGCCATCAGTTCGCCCAGTGGGAACAGTGCTTTCTCCAGTCCGACCAGAAAAAAGGCGAGACCGAGAATGACGTAGACTAATCCGGCCAGAACTTTTTTAAGGTTACGTACGGGTTGTCGCAGGATAAAATATTGAAAACCGAAAATGACCAGGATGATGGGGATGACATCCCGCAGGGTCCCCACTAGCGTGATGAAAAAACTGTTATGCAAAAAATCCGACCAGTTCATAGACGTATCATTCCGTAGATCATCACAAACATCATCGGCGTCAGCGAAGCGAAGGCAATCAGACCAAAGCCATCGATCATCGGGTTACGGCCTTTAATACTGGAAGCCAGACCGACCCCAAGTGCCGTGACTAACGGAACGGTGATAGTCGAGGTCGTCACCCCGCCAGAGTCGTAGGCGATACCAATAATCTCGGCGGGGGCAAAGCTGGTAATGACCACAATCAGGATATAGCCACCAATGATCAGCCATTGAATAGGCCAGCCGCGTATGATGCGTAATACACCAATCAGGATAGCGATGCCAACGGACAAGGCCACGGTCAGGCGTAATCCATAGGCATAATCTTCCTGGGCTTCCTCGTCATTGGCGATGGCGCCGGCTTGTGCGGCCAGTTCGGCGGCCTCGTCGGCGACCGCGATCAGCGCGGGTTCGGCGATGGTCGTGCCAAAGCCCAGTAAAAATGCAAATACCAACAACCACAAAATGCTGCCTTTGCGGGCGAAGGCATAGGCCATCGATTCTCCAATCGGAAACAGTCCCATCTCCAGTCCTTTAATGAACAGGGACAGTCCAAGTACGACCAGCAATAGCCCAATGAGCATGTCGAGAAAGTTGGGGATGGGTTGTTGCAGGATTAGCAGTTGGAAGAAGGTAATAACGATAATAATGGGCAATAAATCCCGCGCACTGGAGGCAAGTGATTGCGCAAAAAGCTGGAGCTGATGCTTCAAGAAAAGACCCTGGGAACCCCGTTATCTTCTAGGGGTTTATGTTAGCGCGCTATCATAGTGATTCCCAACCATTTTAAGCCCACTTGTCTGAATAGATGGCAGGCCTGCAGGATACGGTTGTTTTTTATGAGACAAAAAAACCGGGGCAGTACGAACTACCCCGGTGTTTGTGATTAAGCCTGTTAAATGAAATTACAGGCTTTGATAGTAGCCAATCAGGATCTCAGCCACTTCAGGACGAGAAAATTCTTTGGGTGGTGCCTCACCTTTACCCAACATTTCACGGACTTTCGTGCCAGACAGCAACACAAAGTCTTCTTTTTCATGGTCAGGTGCTTCGCGCATCATCACCACTTTGTTTAATTTCTTAGACCAGGCCGTGTGATCCGCTTCAAAGATCTCGATGTCTAATGCACCAGCAGGTACTTCATCCTTGAATATGGTTTGTGCGTCAAAGGCGCCATAGTAATCACCGACACCAGCGTGGTCGCGGCCAATGATGAAGTGAGTGGCACCCATGTTTTGGCGGAAATACGCATGTAATACAGCTTCACGAGGGCCAGCATAGAGCATATCGAAACCATAACCCGTTACCATTGCACTGTTGGCCGGGAAGTAGACTTCGACCATTTTACGGATCGCCGCGTCGCGCACCGGTGCTGGGATATCCCCTTTTTTCAGTTTACCCAGCAACATGTGGATAACCAGGCCATCACAACCGAGTCGGTCCATCGCCATGTGACACAGCTCTTCGTGGGCCAGGTGCATTGGGTTACGCGTCTGGAAGGCGACAACCTTCTTCCAGCCGTGCTCCGAGATTTCGTTACGAATCTCAACTGCGGTACGGAAGGTATCCGGAAATTCAGTCTGGAAGTAGCTGAAGTTCAATACCTGAATCGGACCCGAAATGGCGGTTTGACCCTGGCTATTGAATGCAGAAACGCCTGGGTGTTCCATATCATCGGTGCGATAGACCTTGTCTGTCATTACTTTCATTTGCGCATCCGAGACTTGCTCAATGGCTTCGATGTCCATGATGGCGAGTACAGGGTTACCGTCAACATTAGGGTCGCGTAAGGCAACGCGTTTCGCATCACCAATGGCATCGGCGTTTTCCAGCAGGCATAGAACCGGAACCGGGAAGAATGAGCCATCGGTTAAGGTCATTTTTTCAGCCGCACCCATCGCGTCAGCGACACTCATGAAGCCTTTTAACGGGTTGAAATAACCGGCGCCCATCATCACGGCATTACCCGCCGCTTGTGAGCTGATAATGACTGAGGGCAGTGTTTCTGCTTCTTTGCTAAGTTTGTCGTGTTCGCTTACATCGTATACGAACAATGGATTAAGCTCATCAGAGCCAATTGGTTTAATCATCCTGTTTATTCCTCAATGTTATGCTCCGCTGAAACGGGGCCTAAATGTCTAAAAATGTTGAAAATTCTGGGCACTTGCTACTTTATGCCTGATAAATGGTACGCAAAAGTGGATACCAATTAAGCACCTGAGGACGGTTCGGTCTGGGTGCAGGCCGTTGGCTATAATCACCAACAACTTAATATATAGTGGGCGCCAACTATACAGTACTCTTACCCGACTGAATAATAGGGAAATTTATGAGGGCATAGATTCGTGTTAGTTGAAGGTGTTTATGAGCGGGCCGTAATAAATTGGTGACAGCCAGAACCGTATTGTCATTCTAAGCAAAAACGACTGTCATCCTGAGCTAAAACTGCTGTCATCCTGAGCGCAGCGAAGGATCTTTACCGTTCAGTGAACCACTGCCGAACCCAAGATCCTTCGCTGCGCTCAGGATGACAGCCGTTATGTTCAGGATGACCGCTGTCTTATTTAGGATGACAGCCGTTGTGTTCAGGATGCCCCGTTTTTGTCAGGCTAATCGTCGATTCGTTTTGGCTGACCGAATCATATAGAGTCGGAATAAAATTCTTCGATGGCTTTCTTAATCTGATCGCTGGTTTCTTAAATTTTGAATTGAGTCATTAATGTGGTGAGTTCTTCTGACAAGGATGATAACTCAGTACTGGAGATCTCGGTCTTTTTAGCCCCTTCGGATGAGCGCTCAGCAATTTGGCTGATCTGGTTAATATTTTTATTAATTTCCTCAGCCACCGCATTTTGTTCTTCGGCTGCACTGGCGATGTGGGTGCTCATATCATTAATAGTGGCGATGGCCGCGGTGATGGTTTCAAATGAGGAGCCGGCATCGGTTGCGGTGGAGACACTGGTCTGGGTTTGTTTTCGTCCAGCATCCATCACGGTTACCGCTTTTACGGCACTATTTTGAATTTGTTCAATCATGCCCTGAATCTCAGTCGTAGATTCTTGTGTACGCTGCGCCAAGGTACGAACTTCATCGGCGACGACCGCAAAGCCGCGACCCTGATCACCTGCTCGTGCTGCTTCGATCGCCGCATTGAGGGCAAGCAGGTTGGTTTGTTCGGCAATGCTCTGAATCACATCCAGCACACTACCAATCTTGTCGCTTTCTTCTTTGAGCTGAGAGATCACTTGCGCAGCATTTTCAACATCTTCGGATAATTTGTGGATTGAGGTAATAGACGCATTCACGATTTGTTTTCCGCTGGAGGCTTCCTGATCAGCAGCGTTTGCGGCACCGGCGGCTTCCGATGCATTTTTAGCAACCTCTTGCACAGTCGCCGCCATTTCAGTGATTGCGGTCGCGACCTGACTGGTTTCAGATTGCTGATCAACAATGGCGCGGGTGGATTCATCGGTAATGGAGGCCATTTGATGCGACGCAGCCGTTAATTGAATGGCGGCATCGTTTACTCGCGAGATTGCAGCATGAATCTTATCAACAAAGAGATTAAAACATTCACCTAAACGGTCTATGCCATCATGGCCTTTAACTTCTACGCGCAGTCGTAGATCACCATCACCCTCACTGATGTTACGCAGGTTTTTTTCCAATTGACAAAGCCGTGAGGCGATGATCCATTTGAAAAGTAAATAGACGATAACGAGTGTCGCCACGATAAGCCCACCAAGTGAAAACATTAAACTTAGCCCGGAAGATTTAAGCGATGCATCTTTTGCCGCCGTCATGGTGGCCTGGTTAGTTTCATTTTGTAGTTTGGCCTCTGCCAAATCTGCATTCAATTGCTGATAGTTATACCCGATCACGATTTTGCCTAATTCAAGACCTTCAGCCACTATTTTATGTTCAGCAAATTGATCAATGGCCAGGCCTGCCTTATCGCCTACCTTTGCCAGGGGCGAACCATCCGTACTTAAAATCGCAACATAGGAGATATCTTTATTCTGACTGATCACCTTGGCATGGTTAGCGAGAGCACTCAACTCAAATTCAGCTATTGCCGCAGGGGCAATAGCGGCAAGAATAGCTGATAGATTTTGAGCTTTGGTTCTAAGTGCGGCCTTTGATTTGGAATTTTGGCTATCGAAAATTCCTTCAACAATTTTGTCTGATGAACTTTGCAGCTTGTCAAAGGCACTCTTTTGTTGCGAAACCAATACCGTAATACTTAGAAAGGCGATAACACTCATTGCTACTAACAGCGTGATAATAAATTTGCTGGTGACATCCAGACGTGAAGTTAGAAGTTTAGGACTTAGCATAATTATTGTTGGGCCTTAACTACCGCCCTGGTCTCCATTCAAAGTTAAAAAATCGATGAGCATTAAAATATAAGCGTTTCGGTAAAAACCGCCGCCCTTATTTATAGGGCGGTAGTTTTAGCGTTTTTAGGGTATTATCTAATTCATCCAGGTTCGGCGCTTCGGCAAAGCCCACAATCTTACCGGATTTACTGGCCTGGTCACCTGAACTTAACTTCAATAAAGCTGCTTTTAGTTTGTCACTGGTAGCCGAATCGGCTTTGGCAGAAGCGGAAACAGACCATTCGGGATAAAGCTTGGTGCTGTGTACATGCTTGAAGTTGTCACTTTGTTTATCGACAATTTCAAAGTCACTCATTTTTATTTTGCCTTCTTTTTCCATCGCCTCGAGCAGACCTGATTTAATAAATCCGGCATCAAATATTCCAGCTTTCACGGCTAAGACAATGTCATCCTGTTTTTTGGCCTCTTTAAATACGGCGAAGTCTTTGTGTGGGTCGATGCCCTGATCCATTAAGTGTTTGACCTGGAAGACATAGGCAGCAGCAGAGCGTTTGAATTTAAAGGCCATTACTTTCTTGCCTTTCAAGTCGGCCCCTTTGGTAATACCGCTACCTTTTTTGGAGATTATTACACCAGAGAACTGGCTACCGGATTTTTTTTCATGGTGGCCAAGGGGACACTGTTCAGTTTCTTGACCATCACCACCGTTAAAACGGGATTGGCGAGCATGTAATCAACTGAGCCATTGGACACGGCTTCAACCGTTTCGTTTGGTTTGAGAGGAACAATCTTGACGTCAGAGCCAATTGAGGTTTTTAAGTACTCACCTAAGTCGCCCCATCGCTTCATAGCTTTAAGTGCGCCCCGCGGAGCCTGGACACCAACTTTAACTTCAGCCTGAGCAGTATTTAACATGGCGAAGCTAAACAGCAGTGTTGCCACGAAGTACGATAATAATTTTTTCATTTACGTATCCTTTACTTTTATTGGATTGGTTTACGGATTTAGCTTTTACATCGAACAATTCAAAGCTTGTTAACTGGATTTAAGTATCGGAAACATTTGTTAATAACTTTAATTACCGGAGATATAATTTATTGTATTAATTGATTAGCGCACAACTTATTCCTAAGTTGGGTGACTGTTAAGGTGGATATGGGAGACTCTATTAGCAACGGCTAAATCGTTTTGTGATATTTAGGTAAAACGTTATTGCATACTAAAAATAATGAATTGTGAGAATGTTAACAAATGTTACATCAAGTCAGCATACAGTATTCTTTTTTATTGTCTACGAAGGTATATTTATCGTCAGCAAAGTGGCTGCTAGTATTGGCTCGTTGTGTATTTAAAAATAATAATGATAAAAAGCATTTTATTCATCTTTTATTCTTTGGCTAATCTCTCGTGTGCCGCTGAGACTCTCTCTTGTTCAGATAACTGGTTTGTGACGGGTTATTACACTCCCATTGAAGCCGAATTTTCTTCGAAAACGCAGTCGGTAGTTCGTGTAAATAAAGTTGGTTCGATAATGAGTTTATCGGCCAGGTCAAAATTGAGGGCTGGGGCGGACTCGCTTTGGCTGGGACCTCGGATATTAATCAAATGTCTGACATAGAAGTACGAAACCTTTGGATGCGAACGGCGATGAGTTGATGCGTGGGACGATTGCGACCGATCCAACTGTGATTGCGAGTGGTCAGTCTGTCACTATACCGGGATTGTATACTTATTTGGATAAGAAACACTTTATCGCAAAGGACGTTGGACGAAACAACCGCCAGCGACGAATTGATGTTTATACGGGAGAGGGTGATAAGGCTAAACATATTGCTTATCGCCTGACGGATCGCAATCATAAAGTTTGTATGTAACTGCTTTGATGAGTTTAGTATAGTGAATTTGAATTAAACTGCGTTACAATCAACTATATAATATATTAGGTGCACATGGCCTTGTTAGGTCAGTCAAATAATAAAACCGATTTGAAATCGAGAATAGAAATGCAAAAACTAAAATTTTCACTGGGCTTCTTATTGAGCTGCTTTGTGATCATCAGCAGCAGTAATTTACAGGCGGATGAATTGTGGTATCAATATGCCATTTCTCCGGTAAATAATAGTAACGTCAAACAAGCGCATGCAATCTTCAACGATTTGTTGCGCGCAAATTCAAATTTTTCCAAACCGAACAAACCCAGGCTATACGTCATTTACTCTCGCCAGGGCCCCTGGTCTGCGTCCTTACCGGATGGATCAATATTATTGAGTGAGGCGGCAATAACTTATGCCTACCAGCGCAACCGACGTAGTGCCCGACACAAGTTAGCATTTGTGATCGCACATGAACTTGCGTTATTGCAAGACAAACAATTTTGGCATCGTCAGTACTTTTCAATTGTCGGCGCTTCAGAACAGGCCGCTGAGGAATTACAAATTGAATCAATCAGCAGTCTGGAGGATTTTAATCAGACGGCTAACATCGAGAACAAATCAAATCGTTCAGCGTTAATGATGATGTCTAGCCTGGGTTATGATTATGTAGAAATGGCCAAAGACAAGAAATATTACAGTGCCTGGTTGAATGCCAGCTGGAAATCAGCCTGTAAAGATCTGAAAAAAATCTCAGATAAAACCTGTAGTAAGACTAAAAAATTTACTCAAAATAGACGTAGCAAGTTTCTTAAGGTCGTCGCAAATCAAGTGGTTTATGATATTGCGTTACAGGCATATATTTCTGGTGACTACAAGCTCGCCAGGATCTATCTGGAAAAATATGTGCGTGACTTTTCCCATCCGAAGGCACATCTGCTTATCGGTCTTTGTCATTTAAATGAGGCATTAGACTATCGTCGTAAGTTCGTGGAGCTGGGAGGTTACCATAAGAATATATACGTATATCCGATAATGTATGATGCAGACACTATCTTAAACCAGCAGTATCAACCGATCATGGGTTTAGATTCTACGACAGGCAATGAGTACAATATTGAAAAAGAAGCACTTGTTCATAAATCGCAGATAAGTCGTTCGATAGGTTTTGCAATGAAGTCTTTTGAAAAAGCGATTAAGCACGATGCAAAATATAAAATAGCTTATGCCAATTTAGTTGCAGCCTATTTAACCCTGAATGATTTACCAAAAGCCAATAAATTTTTATTTTCCAGGTATGTTAATCGCTTTGGCGGTGATTTGGTTGGTAATCTGTATAGTGGCGTATTGCACGCCAGTTTTCGACGATCAAGAAAAGCCAAGGTCGAGTTTTCACGCCTGACAAAGGCAGAAGATCCACTCATGGCAACATTGGGTTTTGTTAACCTGGCCCAGGTATATCAGACAGAGAAGAAGACGAGACATGCCGAACAGGTATGGAAAAAGTTACGGGAATTCTCAAAAAGTAGCACGGATATCGTGGTAAAGGCGCTGACAAATCCTATCGAATATCGGGTAGACAAGCCTGAGTTTTCAGTTAATTCCCGTTTAACAGTGGCAAAAATTAAGCCTGGCGCAAAAGTTTCGCACAAGCTACTTGCCAGTAAATCTGTGTTTCGTTTGCCGGTTGGAACGTTCGGTAAGAAGCTAATGTTTTATCATGCTGCCGATGGTGCGCGAGCGTTACTGAACGCTGATGGTTTTGTTCATGCCGCCTGGCAAGATCGTCAACATACGCGTTCAAATAAATATCGTTGGCTTACAAAGTCAGAAAAACAGTTATTCAAAAAACTGGGCGCACCAAACAAACTTGTGCCAACCTTAAAAGGCCAGTTACTCGTTTATACTGATCTAAACGTGGCGTTTAAAACCAATGCCGGTAAAATCGATCATTGGTTTTATTCGCCGCAAGGTTATTAAAGTCTGACTTTTTTCTTCTGAGTAAGTGAACAAATGCAAAGAGACTTAATAAAAGCATCCATATCGGATCGAAGCGTCCATTGTTTCCAACACTACAACCATTGCCTGAGTCACCGGTTCCCGTCAGGATAATGTCAACGCTAACTGCCGTGTTATCAGATTCAGTATTACCGGCCGTATCCGTTACACTCATGGTAAATTGCAGGCCGGTTGCATTGCGAGGTGCAGTGAAAGTAGGGTTAGCGATATTTGCATCTGACAGGGTAACAGTTGAGCCGGCTGTTTGTGTCCAGCTGTATGTTAGTGTATCACCGTCGGGATCGGTTGCGGTGCCGGATAGTTGTACTGTCGCATCAGCGCGAACATCTTGATTGGGACCTGCATTCGGTATCGGTGGGGCATTATCGGCACATAAGTAAACTCGGAAGTTATCAATGGACCATGGTGGAGATTCAACTGTTTGATCAGCAATACTTCTAAACCGGAAACGTACATAGTTGCCCGCCAGGGTAGACAGGTTTAGTTTAGTTTGAACATAGCCATTACTATATCGCGTATAGGCACTTCGGTTGTTAAATTCGGATTCCGAGGAAAATAGAGGTGTATTAGAATAATTTCGCCCTGCCTGGATTAAACCGCTTGCATCAATCCAGGTGTCTCCATTGTCTATAGTGTATTCAATAAGACTTCCGTCATAGTTACGTAAGACGAACGATTGATCATATCCGGTTTCAAAATAAAAGGCGTGATCAAAATGGATGTATGTTGCCGTGCTGGCGGGAATACGGATGGCATTTGGATAAGCAATGCTACTGTCGTTTATTCTGGGCACTCCGGTAGAAGTGTAGCCATTAGCCTGTAAGGTATAATCACCTGTCGTCGTCGCTGAAATATTGGTTGCGCCGGTTTGCCATACACTGGTGCTCCCGGTTCCATTAAGAACGCTCCAGTTATTAGTATTGTTTAATTCAAAGTCATCAAAGAATAAGTCATAAACATTTACGCCTGTTGGACAGATCTCAGCGGTAGGAACGTTCGTTGCACTTGGGCGGAGATTCATTTCAACGGCTTCAGTCGCCAGCTGAACCTGATCGCAATCGTTTGTTGTGATGATGTTGCTGGTACCAACACCGATTAAATTGGTACAGGCCTGATTCAAGGCATTATAGAGGTCAAGATAATCAGAGCCGCGGGTTAGTAAATTTGTTTGTACTTCGTAATAAATATCAATTACTTTTTCGTAACCAATTCCGGTAATGGTTCTGCTATTAAAGGTACCACCATCGACCATAAGATAAGCCGCTTTGTTATTAACACCACTATTTATATGCACGCCACCGTTATCTTCGAAACCAAAGTGGAACTGGGGACTGGAAATTCTGTCAGGATCACCAAAGGCACCGGGGTTAGCCATATCGCGAATGACTCCGATTGATGGGGGTAGATCTTCACCCAACTGCCAGTCAACATTATTATTGTCATTTCCAATGTTGTTGTTCTGATCAATCAATTCTCCCCAGACATCAGAAAGCGATTCGTTAATGGCACCCGATTCAGAGTAGTAAAATAGATTGGAGGTAAATTCAGTCACACCATGGGTGATCTCGTGGCCGACAACATCGTCGGCTGAAGCAAAGCCATCCCCATAGACCATCTGGTTGAAACCATCTCCGGCCCAAAAAGCATTTTCATATGGATCACCGCTTGTGGCAGAGTTGCCAAAATGGGTGGTCGATACAATGGTCATGCCGTTGTCATCAATACTATCGCGGCCATGGTTCATAAAATAAAAATCATAAACGTTGGCTGCGGTTATGTGTGCATCAACGGAATCCTGGTCGCCAAGATTTGCACCATTTACACACATGGGATCGGGGGGGGGACCAGGATCTTCACAGACAAGTGTACCCGGTAAAATATTGAAATTATCGGAATTACCTGCAGTGTAGGTTCGTCGGGCTAATAGCGTATCGACTTTGTTGTAGTGTAATAAAATGCCACCGTTGTGTGCATCAATTAAAATGTATTCATTTATCGGCGCCAGATAAGTTGGAGCAACCTCGATCTTCCAGACCAGATAGGTGGTAGGCGTAGCATCTTGTAACAGGCTGGTATCATAAATGGATAGCTCGGGAGGACTGGCCGCTAAATGGGCATTAGCTATCTGATACCATTTGCTGACCGCGGCCATCGCCATATTCGTCGCGTCTAAACTACTAATGGTTGGTGTTACGTTATTGGTTTGGAGAGCTGATACCTCGCCAGACATCGAACGAAGTTCATTATTGGCCGTTAGATTTGCAACCAACTCACCGCCTATCACGGGCAAACCCAGGTGGGTTTGTTGATAGCGAATATTGGTATTACCATTCATACTGTTTGAATGTTTTAATCGAAGTTGACTGTCTGGATTCCTCAGACCGAATTCAGGAGCAAATTGATTGGCCACTTTTTCATGTAAGGGGCGCTGGCTATGATCTTGCAAACTCATGGGGCCATTTTGGCCACGTAACATACGGATCTTATTTTGTTTGTGATCCTTTTCAACGCTCAATAATCCATTGCTTTGGCTGGAGATGGTTTCTGCGGCCTGGCTTGTATGGTGACATACCAACAGGAATGCGAGCGCAGGTAAGTATTTTAGTGACATCTGTATATTTCCCAGGACAAATTAATTATTTAATTAATTTACTTTGCTGTGCGAGCTGAGATGAAATAGTTTTCAGCGCGCCTATTAACGGTCTCAAATTATCATCTATGCTTAAATCACTCACACGTTGTCGATTTACATTTCCATCGTAGTCGACATTAATCGTGTAATAAAAACAGTCACGACATGGGGGTGTCTTAGCGCTTTTGCCAACAGCAATAGGAGAGTAATTTTTAACCAATTTAGCTATGCTATTCAAGTCTGTTATCGATATTTGGCTCTTATTCTTGCTGTTTGTGCGGTGATTTGTGAACTGAGCCACACCCTGATGATTGACTGAAATTTGTTGATCAATTCCTTTCAATCCACCCGTTACTCTCAAACTGGCCTGCCATTTTGTATCAGTGGCTTGCTGTGAATCAGGTTGCGGTGCGGATTGGCCATTTTGACAGGCGGCCAGCTGAATCAGACTAATGACTAACAAAAGCCCGAATAGGCCTGATTTGCCTATGTATGGGAGGTTAACGCTCATATTATGACTCACTTACTATATAGTGTGCTTTATATTACGTTTTTGTTTCACTCTTTCCCAGCGTTAGCTCTCAATTCTGGTGTTTTGTGCTGGGTTTATGGTTTAGGAGACGATAATCGCCTTGGGTGATTTGGAAAAAATTTTACGCGATTGGCAGTTTTATTTATGCCTGGGCTTAGCTCCGATTACATGGCTATGTTTGGCGCTTTTAGTGCCCATGCGTGACGATTTCGTGGGCCTATTAAATAATAGTCTACAGTTAGTTATGCTTGTGGCGGTGTATCCTATTTTAGAAGAAGTGGTATTTCGTGGCCTGATCCTGGACGGGCTCAGCCGATGGACTAAAGGTCGTCATTACGGTCTTTTGACGGAGGCGAATTTCCTGACCAGTATCCTGTTTGTGTTGGCTCACCTTATTTATCAGCCCTGGCTTTGGGCGCTGCTCGTGTTTTTTCCCTCAATCGTGTTTGGTTATATGAAAGAACGGCATCACTCATTATTGCCACCAATCGTATTGCACAGTTTTTATAACTTTGGGTTTATTTTATTTTTTGCATAAAAAAAGGCGCATCAGAAGATGATGCGCCTTTAATTACAAGAATGAGAAATGGTTACGCAGCTTGCTCTTTCGCTGCTTTCGCGGCTTTGGCTTGTTCAGAAGAATAAGCTTCACCTGACCACATCATTTCGTAGGCAATTTCTTCATTACCGTTTTCACATAATTCCAATACTTGTTCGAACAAAGGTTGGAAGGTTTCAGATTTATGTGAATCTTCATGTTCGTCAAAGGTCTTCCAGAAGGTGATAATTAACGCTTCTTTGCCTTTAAGTTCGCTTTCAACGGCCTGGCCTACAGTAGAGCCTTCATTTGATACGGCACCACTATTTAGTGCAACGAATCCACCGATAAAACCGGTTTCTGAGTGATAGGTTTTAACGTTTTCACATAAAAAGGCGACACGTTCCTGAAGGTCATCCATGGTGTATTCAGGTTTTAAGATAACGCGATTGATGGTAACCACACCGTCATGGGGAAAGTTTGAAATTAAACCAGACATAATAAACACCTCGATAAATAAGTAAATAAGCAATTACTAATATTATAGTGATGACATAAGTAAAAGCAACCTCAATTATTGTTTAATTTTATAGCCCAATGGTAATAGTCAAGTATTACTATACTTCAGGAATAATATTTAAATTATTGATATATATGAATAAATATAGAAATTACTGGTTAACTTGTTGTTAATACTACTTGGGGATTGTGACGGTACTATTTAATCAGTGTGTTTAGTCCAGAGGCTTTTAAGATTCTCCGATAAGGTCATCGGATCGAACGGTTTTGGGATGACATCAATTGCGCCTTGTTTTCGAAGTTGTTCAACTTCACTGGGGCGTACTTTAGCGGTCATAAACATCGCAGGTGTGGATTCAAGCCCAGGTTGTTTGCGCAGTTCCTGTAAGGTCGACACGCCATCCATTCCGGGCATCATGACATCCAGTAATAACAGGTCCGGTTTGAATTGACTGCCTTTTTCGACTGCCTCAAAACCAGAGGAACAAATCTCAAGTGTAAAACCACCAACGGATTCCAACGCAATTTTAGCCACAGCCTGGATGTCCGGTTCATCCTCTACGTAAAGAATACGTTTGAGTTCTTTAGCCATTATCCTGGTCTCTTACTTCTTTGTCCGAATCAGTCACTGCATTAGTTTGAGTTAATTGTGGTAGTTCAATGTGGTCTGTTTGTGCGGCCGACATTTCAACCATTTGCATCTCACGCTCTTTAATCACGGACATGATCACATTAATCAGTTCTTTGCGATTGTCCTTGGTTTTAACCAATGCCGCTTTAACCTTGCGGGCAACGTCGGGTCCAACCTCGGTCGATGAGAATATGACCACTTGTGGCATGTATTCTACATCGTCCAGATCATTTATTAAATCCAGGCCAGAACCATCCGTTAGCTCAACATCAAGCAGGATCAGATCAAACACCTCTGCACGAAGTTTTTGATGTGCTTCACTGAGGGTTAAAGCTAAAACAAGATCGACTTCACCGCGTAATAATACTCTGACCATTTCATAAATAATTGGGTCATCTTCGACGTGCAGTATGCGTGGCAGGCCTTGTTTGTGGGTGGCGATACTTTTAACGGCCGAAAGTAAACGATCTTCGTTTAATGGTTTTTCTAACCAGTCAATAATGCCGAATGCACTGCCGTTTAAACGCCTCTTGGCCTGATCGGCGATGGCCGATACGACAATCACTGGCAGTTCACGAGTGCGATCCTGGCGACGCAATTCTTTTACCAGTTTAATACCTTCCGGGTCATAGGTACGGCCACGTTCATCAGGTAACGATAAATCCAGTGTGACGGCGAGGTATTGTTGATCTTTGATGGCAAATTTCGCCTGTTCAACGGTGCGCGCAATGTCAGCATCGAAACCGGCCTGGGCGAGAATCATGCGTAACATAAAAGCGATATCGGCATCATTTTCACAGATCAAAATCCGGTATTTTGCTGGTGCCGGTAAGGAAGGCACATCGGTTTCTTCGTTTTTAGTCCAGACGGGTAAATCGAAAAAGAAGGTGGTGCCAATGTTTACGCGTGAGATGAAGTCGATGCGGCCACCATGCTGCTCAACAATGGCTTTACTGATGCTAAGACCTAAACCGGTACCACTTAACGCGCGTGTGTCGGAGGCATCGGCCTGAGCAAATTTTTCGAAGATGTGTTTCTGGAAATTTTGCGGAATACCTTTACCATTATCGGTAATTGAGATACGAATCTTGTGCGAACGTCTGACCGCGGATATCTCGACCTGAGATTCCTCGGTAGAGAATTTTGCAGCATTGGATAATAAGTTATTCATCACCTGCATGAGTCGATCGTCATCGGCGTAGATATGTACATCAGGACATTGTGATATCACAAATTTAACATCAAACTGTTCACCGTAAGCATAGTTAGCCTGAATCGAGGACTCCAGAAACTCATTCAGGTTGAGCAATTTGTAATGGTAAACCATTTTGCCCGATTCGATTTTTTCGATATCGAGAATATCGTTAATCAGTAATAACAGTCGTTCAGTGTTCTTATTGGCAATACTTAGCAATGTTGAGGCCTGTTCGGGTATTTCGCCTACCGCACCACCAACCAGTAAACCGAGGGAGCCACGTACCGACGTTAAGGGCGTCCGTAATTCATGGGATACGGTGGAGATAAATTCATTCTTGATCTGCTCAACTTTTTTACGTTCAGTGATGTCATTAAAGATGACCACCGCACCAGTAATGACATCATTTTTGCGCAAAGGTGTGACCGTGTATTCAACCGGGAACATACTGCCATCTTTGCGCCACATGACTTCATTCGATACACGCTGGATATCGCCTTGACTGATTGCCGCGTGGGTTGGACTGAATTCATAAGGGAAATGGGATTTATCCTGGTAACTATGCTGCGAAATTTCATGCATGGGCTTACCAATTAAATCCAGTGCATCGTAGCCAAGTATGCGAGCGGCGGCTGGATTAACAAATGTGGTGCGACCTTCCAGATCCATTCCGTAAATTCCTTCACCCGCAGAGTCGAGTAACATACGTGCGCGCTCTTCTGCGTGAGCGAGATTTTCAGCGGTGCGACGACGTTCAGTAATATCGCGGACAATGGCCACAAAACGTGGCTCTTGATCGACGGGGTAAATGTATTGTAAAAATACCTCAACCGGGATCGTGCCACCGTGACGATGTTGATGATAAGACTCAAAGGTAATCGCATTACGCTCACCATTGATCATCGACCGTAACATGTTTCTAAACCCGGCTTCATCATATTCAGTAAGCAGGTCGACCGGGGACATGCGTAATAGTTCCTGGTAGGTGTAACCGACTTGTTCCATTGCACCCTGGTTAACATAAAAGTAGCGCAAACTCTCTGGCGAAAACATATAGACACAGTCCAATGTCATATCGAGCGTTGTTTTAAAACGGCTAATTTCTTCTTCCGCTTCCTGTTGGCGGCTGATGTCGCGCGCAATCGCAACAAAACCGATGATATGGTCGTGTTGATCATGTAATGCGGTCATGGTTAAGACAACAGGAAAACGCTTGCCGTTTTTGCTCAGATAGGTCCATTGCTGTTCATCGGCGATACCACTTCTGGCCTTGGCAACAAAGACCTCAAAACCTGCGCGAATTGAGCTGCCTAACTCTTCACTTAACTGAATGGCACGTTGCGTAATCTCATCTCGATCATGGAAGATCTCCGGGGTTACGCGACCGACCAGTTCAACCGGACTGTAGCCGAGCATTTGTTGTGCGGCTGCATTAAAGGTTTGAATAACGCCATTGGCGTCGGTTGAAATGATACTGAGTTTGGCACTGTCGAGGATACCTTGTTTAAAGGCCATGGTGTCTTCGAGCAGGCGTTCGGCTTCTTTGGTGGCGGTGATGTCTCGGATAATTCCGGTAAAGTGCAATCGATCACCGAGTTTCATTTCACTGACGGCCAGTTGCATCGGGAAAGTACTGCCGTTGGCGCGTAATCCAACGACTTCACGCCGTTGGCCTAAAATCTTGGCATTGCCACTGGTTAAGTATCGTTTGATAAAGGTGTCGTGTAAGTCTCGATCACCGGTTTGCATGAGCATGCTGACATTGCGACCCAGGACTTCTTTGGTCTCATAGCCAAATATTTTTTCAGCTGCGGGATTAAAGGTTTCAATCACGCCGAGGTCACTAATAGTGATAATGCCATCGACCGCCGTATCCAGGATCGCTGCAATGCGGGTTTCTCGTTCGCGCACAGCTGCTTCGGCAAGCTTGCGTTCGGTGATATCGGTATGAGTGCCTACCATCCGCAGGGGTTTGCCGTCTTCTGAACGTTCTACGACCTTGCCGCGATCGAGGATCCAGATCCAGTGACCATCTTTGGTTTTGACGCGATGTTCGCTTTGGTAAATAGACGTGTGGTTATCAAGGTGATCCTGTAAGGTTCTTCTTACGTACTTCAAATCATTTGGATGGATGAGTTCTTCTTTGCTTTCTTTATTTGGGCGAATCTCTCCCGGCTTAAATCCCAACATGGTTTGCCAGCGAGGGCTAAAGTACGCCATGTTATTTTCGATGTCCCAATCCCACAGACCATCATTGGCACCCTCTAAAGCAAGTTTTAATTGTTCTTCAGACTCACGCAGGGCGTGTTCAGTATGGATCCGTTGGCTTTCGTTACGTAGTGCCCAAATCAGATTAGCACTGGCGGTAGCTAACGGGGCCAGAGTATATAAAAAAGATTCCTGGTACCCATCCGGGCTGTTGGCAAGGCCAAAGGTGCCGACGAGCTGAGTGCCGTGGTATAAGGGCACACCCAAGAAGGTACTGAGTGGCGGCGATCCATCAGCCAATTGTTGTGTTGTATCTTCGTTTTCAATATTGTTGGAAATGACCGGTGCACCACTACGAATCACTTCACTTAATACATTATTACTATCGGTTAGTTCGGTGCCGGTAATGGTTTTCTCTATGAAGTTTAAAATTTCATCTGAGCTTTCAAAACGTTGCCCGGTTGCCAACATTTCGACATAGGGTTTATTGTTTTGGTTATATTTGATTTCAGTAATAAAGCCAACGTTACTATAGGACAATGACAATAAATCGGAGAGTATTTGATCAAACATTGCAGTGGGTTGAATGTTTTCACTAATAAAATAAGATTGTGCACGACTAATCGATTCCAGTAACTGATTTTTAGTTTGAGATTGCTGTTCTGATTCGCGCCGTTCTATCTCCAGGCCGATCCATTGCGACATAAGTTGCAAAAATCTAAAATCTTCCGGGTTAAACTTTCCATCATAGTTTTTAAAGCTGGAAAAATTTAATGTGCCATATACTTTACCTCGGACATAAACAGCGGTGCCAATATAGGAAGCGATCGATTTTTCTTTATAAAAAGGATGGTCCATGCCCAGGCTTTGATCGGTTTTTTCGATACCGGTCGGATGTCCTGAGCTTAAGGTATGACGACAATAAGTATTACCGAGGTTAAAGCTCATACCTGGCTGTAGACTGTTATCGGGGCTTACCGCTGTGACGATGCTATAAACATTACCTTCAACGCGCGACAGGATCGCGACTTCCATGCCAAATTCATCGAGCCCCATGACCAGTAAGGCACGAACTTTTTCATGGAAGCTAAGTTCAGATGAAATAGTAGTTTGTTGCAGATGATTAATTCGGCGTTGTTCTCGTTTGAGTGCTGATGATTGTTGCAGGATCAAGGTATCGGTCCGGCGTAACAACCACAGGGCGGTGCTGCCCAATAACAATAATAAACTAAATGCCCAGAGGGCATTCGTCCAGGCGGTGGCAAGCGGAGCGTGTTTGGTTTGTATGGCGACCAATTCCCAGTGTGTGCCCGGAACAACGGATTTGTACTGAATATCCATATAGGTATCGGTATCTAATCTGTGGTCTGGTTTGTCACTAAGAGTGTGGTTGCTGATATCGACTTCAACTAAACCTTGTTTTTCTTTATGCAATAACAACACATCATAATTATGAATCTTATTCGAATCTAAGAGTTGCGAAATAGAATTTAAATGAAAATTTAGATAAAGAATAATATGTTCGCCATCAACCATTTCGATCCTGTTGAGCACATCGAAATGGTCCCCGGCCTTAGATGGGTGAATCTCAATAAGCGGGGTTTCATTAGTAAAAGCAAAATTACGAACTGCTGCCCGACAGTTTTCATCGATGTTGTTCTGATGATCTTCTAATAACAGTGCGCCGCGTTTGTTAGCAATCATCAGGGTATATAAATCGGGTACGGTTTTACGCAAATCGTTAATTAGCTTTTCGCGTTCCTTATAATCGAGTGGGTTATCTAATAGTTGCTGAATGGCGTTTTGTTTTGTATTGGCAATGATGTAGCTGTCGTCTTTGATGCGTTCCAGATAAGCGGCGATTTCCTGGCTGGCACCATCGAGTGAGGTTTTCACCTGCAGGGTTCGTTCTTGTTTGGTGGTTTGATGTTGATCGATCGCGTTCCAGAGAATAAGCAAACAGGCGAGAAGCAAGATGGCCAGTAACGCGCCCATGCGAAAATTCTGTGTACTTTGCGCAATCTTAAATTTCATTCGGTCGATCATTTCTGTCTGGCCAACAGTGGCCTTCCGTCACACAAATTGCTTCATGTGGCACCCCCTATATCGTATATATATAAAGGAGTGTAGAACAGCACAATCCTTAAAAAGATTGAGCTGTTCTGGACGACTAAAAGTTTGTAAATACTTACTATAAGTATAGGAAGAGTGCGGTATTACCGCGACGGATATTGAGCAAGAGTTTGTTTGCGCCTTTAATGGCGGCCTTAAAATCATTTAAGCTCTTGATTTTATTACGATTAGCAGAAATGATGATGTCGCCTTTACGCATCCCGGCCTGTGCAGCCGGGCTGCCTCGCTCAACATTCACCACCAAAACGCCTTCAATTCGGCCATAGAGACGCGAGCCTTCCTGGATGTTGCCAAACTGGGCACCGTTCAGTTTTGGGTGCAGGGCTTTACCGTGTTTTTCGCCACTGACCGGGGTTTGCACTACGGCGACCAGCGTTTTGGTCTTGCCATCGCGCATTATCTTCATTTCGACCTTCTTACCAACCCTCAACAAACCGATAAAATTACGCAAATTCGAAGAATGTTTAACGACCTTGCCATTGATCTCCAGCACAATATCACCGGCCTTCAGGCCCGCTTTATCTGCTGCCGAGCCAGGGCTAACCTGAGTGATCACCGCACCACCTGCTCCATTGGGTAGATTAAAGGCCTGTGCCAGATCCGGCGTGATGTCCTGGGCCTGGGCACCAATGCGACCACGTTTGACTTGGCCATGTTTAACCAGTTGTTGCATCACGTCTTTGGCCATGTTGATGGGGATCGCAAAGCCAATACCGATGTTGCCACCGCTGCGTGAGAAAATGGCAGTATTGATCCCAATTAATTCACCGTGCAGATTGACTAATGCACCTCCGGAGTTACCGGGATTAATAGAGGCATCGGTTTGAATAAAATCTTCATAACCTTCAATACCGAGTCCGCTGCGTCCCAACGCACTCACGATACCGGAGGTCACGGTCTGGCCTAAGCCAAACGGGTTGCCAATCGCGACGGCAAAATCACCCACCCGTAATTTATCCGAGTTTGAAGTGTTGAGTGCGGTGAGTTTGTCGGCCTTGATTTGAATGATGGCGATGTCTGTTTCCGGGTCGGTACCAATGAGTTTTGCTTTAAAGGTGCGGCCATCGCTTAAGGTTACATCGATTTCATCGGCCTTATCGATCACATGATTGTTGGTAATGATATAACCTTTTTTTGCATCGACGATCACACCCGAGCCCAGACTTTCGGTCTTACGTTCACGAGGTTTTTCCGGAAAGTCGAAGAAGTGACGGAAGAAGGGATCATCCATTAATGGGTTTTGTCGTACCCGCACCTTGCCACTGGTGGCGATATTCACCACGGCGGGTAATGATTTTTCAAGCATCGGTGCCAGTGTGGGTAGTTCTTTACCCTGGCTATCCATAAAGGGCAAACCTGCTTCGGCAATCGGAATCAGTGCGACTGAAGATAATGGCGCCAAGGCCGCAAATTGAAGTGCAAAACCAGCCAGTAAAATTCGTAACAGTTTCATATTTTATAAGTACCTTAGTTTTTTATTCAGTTTCTACGACGTCACGTCGTTTTAATTGGGTCTTGTTGGATCGACTTTGCATGGTTAGAAAAGTTCAAAGGGTCTTTTTGGATATGTCAGAAAACGCTAAACCACGCACAAAAACTTGTGCGTGGTTACGTTTACTTGTGTTGCTAATATATCAGTACGTTCTGGTTTAGTGTTGTACCGTAATCTTGCGTGGTTGTGATTTTTCCTGTTTAGGAATTGTTACTTCCAGCACGCCGTCTTTGCATTTTGCGCTGATCTTTTCTGCATCAACCGTTTCAGGCAGACTGAAGCGGCGATAGAAACTACCGTGCACACGTTCAACACGTTTATAACCTTCTTTCTCTTCTTCGCGGTTCAGGTTGCGTTCGCCTTTCACCGTTAACACGCCATCTTCCATATGTACATCGATGTCCTTCGGATCGACGCCGGGGATGTCAGCAACCACGGTATAAGCGGTTTCATTTTCCTTGATATCAACCGCAGGGCTCCAGTCACTGGTGGCTACATCGCCATAGTGTTCCTGATCATTCTGGAAACGACGATCGAGTTCTTTGCTGAATTGATTAAACAAATTCCAGGGTTCATAACGGACTAGTGACATGACAATTCTCCTTTTCGGTTAGTTAATTAAAAGTTCGCGCTTTGTCTAAAGTGCGAGGAATATCAGTAATGTCTGATCACGTTATGGGGGTCGTGTGAAAACGATCAAGGACTTGAAAATGACTATGTTATCCCTACATACCGGACCCTTGATCTTCATCAAGTTAGTAGTCGCTCACTCGCTAGATCAGCTAAATAGCGGTTTCAGAAGAGACACAAGATATAGGGGGTGGGTTATAAACAGGCTATGCACAAAACATCCGCAGGATATTCACAGCTTTTCATAAGTTATTGATTATTAATAGATTAAAAACTTTAGATTTTTATTATACGAGCTATTGACAGATCTGTCACTAAGGCCTAAATTCATTACATCCACTACATGTTGTGGTTAACAGTTTTATCGCTTTTAGTCATTTTATTCAGCACTAAAAGTCGTGATTTATCAAATAATTAGAAGATTTTCGGCCTGGGTTCCCCCTCAACCGGGGTCACCTTATTTTAAAGACAGATTACCGCTGTGCTGAGTTGTAACTACTTGCAATGATTTGTACACGGATTAGGAGGATTCTACCCGCATGAAACGTGCCCAGTTAAAAGAAGTAAACCCGCACTCAGCCGCCGACATAAAATTTCAAGACGCCTCTCTCGATATCTGGGATGTTAAATACCGACTCAAAGCCAAAGACGGTCAATTAATTGACCACGACATTGATGAAACCTATCAGCGTGTTGCCCGTGCGTTGTCCGAGGTGGAAGACGCCGAGTCACGCCAGCACTGGTATGAAGAATTCTTGTGGGCCTTACGCCATGGTGCGATCCCGGCAGGCCGCATTACCTCCAATGCCGGTGCGTTAGAACATAAACCGGCGACTTCCACGATCAACTGCACGGTCTCCGGTACGGTGCGGGATTCGATGAACGATATTTTAGATAAAGTGCATGAAGCTGGCCTGACCTTAAAAGCCGGATGTGGTATCGGTTATGAATTTTCGACCTTACGCCCTAAAGGTGCGTATGTCTCGGGTGCGGGTGCCTATACTTCGGGACCGTTGTCGTTCATGGATATCTACGACAAGATGTGTTTTACCGTTTCTTCGGCCGGTGGTCGCCGCGGCGCGCAAATGGCCACCTTCGATGTGGGTCACCCCGATGTAAAAGATTTTATTCGTGCCAAACGTGAAGACGGACGTCTACGCCAGTTTAACCTGTCGTTACTGATTACCGATGACTTCATGCAAGCCGTTAACGACGATGCCGACTGGCCGTTGGTGTTTCCGATCGATGAAAAAGAGATAGAAGAAGATAAACTGGATTTAAACGATTCGGCCCAGGTGATCTGGCGTGACTGGCCCGTGACTGAAGGTTACCTCGTGAATGATGAGGGCCTGGTTGCATGTAAGGTCTACGATACCATTAAGGCGCATCGGTTGTGGGACATGATCATGACCTCGACCTACGACTTTGCCGAGCCAGGTTTTATCCTCATCGATAAAGTTAACGAAATGAACAACAACTGGTATTGCGAAAACATTCGTGCGACCAATCCTTGCGTTACGTCTGATACATGGGTGCAAACGAGTGAAGGTCCACGCCAGGTTAGCGATTTAATCTCGATCCCTTTCGTTGCCCAGGTTGACGGTGAAGGACATGCTTCTGGGCAGGAAGGATTCTTCAAAACAGCAACTAAACCTGTAGTACGTTTAAAAACAGCAGAAGGTCATCAACTTCGTTTGACCGAAGATCATCGCGTACGACGCGTAACAAAATACTCCCGTGATACAACGGAAACCGAATGGTGCGAAGCCGCCCAGCTACGTGCAGGTGATCGGGTATTGTTGAATGATCATCGCAAGGCCTGCGATTGGCAAGGCCAGTATAGTTCCGAGCAAGGTTATTTATTGGGGCTACTTATTGGCGATGGTACATTGAAGTCAGAAACGGCCGTCTTGTCAGCATGGAAACCGGCTGTGGCAATGAATGGTGATCATGCGTATATGGATTCAGGTGTCGATGCTGTCATGCAGGAAGCACTTCGTTGTGCCGAATATTTCCCGCATCGCGCCGATTTTAATGGTTGGTCTGAGATTAAAGGCCGCAACGAATTTCGCCTGAAATTAACATCCTTGCGCGATCTAGCGGTCGATTTAGGTATGCAGCAAGGGGACAAAGGAATCACGCCAGAACTTGAAATGGCATCCAGTGATTTTTATCGAGGTTTCCTGCGTGGTTTCTTTGATGCCGATGGCTCGGTGCAAGGCACACAACAAAAAGGTGTGAGTGTACGGCTCGCCCAATCTGATTTACCTCGTTTAGAGGCGGTGCAACGTATGTTATTGCGTTTAGGTGTGGTTTCGACTATCTATACTGAGCGTAGAAAAGCAACGAGTCGTCTTTTGCCGAATGGGAAAGGTGGAAGCAAGGAGTATCAAACCAAAGCACAACATGAACTAGTGATCAGTGGAGAAAACCTTAAGCAGTTTATGAATGAAGTTGGCTTTTCTGATACAGACAAACAGCAACGGCTTGAAGTATCTCTATCAAACTACAAACGCAATTTAAACCGTGAGCGTTTTGTTGCTTGTGTCGAGAGTATAAGTGCCGATGGTGTGGAAGATGTTTATGATGTTCAGGTTCCCGGTATTAACACCTTTGATGCCAACGGCCTTCATGCTCACAATTGCGGAGAACAACCATTACCGCCTTACGGTTCCTGTTTGTTAGGTTCCGTGAACCTGACCAAGTTCGTACGCGATCCGTTTACCGATAAAGCCAAATTCGACTGGGATGAGTTCAACAAAACCGTCGACATCTTTACTCGTATGTTAGACAACGTGGTGGAGATCAATGGCCTGCCACTTGAAGGACAACGTGAGGCGATCCTGGATAAGCGTCGACATGGCATGGGTTTCTTGGGTCTGGGTTCCACGGTTACCATGTTACGCATGAAATACGGTTCGGAAGAATCGGTTAAGTTTACCGAGAAGGTCAGCCAGGAACTGGCGGTGACCGGTTGGCGTTCGGCCCTAGCGTTAGCAAAAGAAAAAGGCCCTGCGCCGATCATGACGCGCGATTTTGAGATCACCGCCGACATGCTGCGTCGTCGCCCGGAATTGAAAAAAGATGGTCATAAGATTGGCGACAAGATGAAAGGCAAAGAACTGCACGCCAAATACAGTCGCTACATGCAACAGGTTGCCGAGATTGATGCCGGGTTAGTCGATGAATTAGCCAAGGTCGGTGCGCGCTTTACCCATCACAGTTCGATAGCCCCAACCGGAACGATCTCATTATCACTGGCGAACAACGCCAGTAACGGCATCGAGCCTTCGTTTGCCCATCACTATTTCCGCAACGTGATCCGCGAAGGCAAAAAGAGCAAAGAAAAAGTTGATGTGTATTCATTTGAGTTGTTGGCCTATCGCGAAATGATTAATGAAAAAGCGATGCCTTACGGCGAGACCGACGAAGAGAAATTACCGGAGTACTTCATCACCGCCGAAGACATTACCCCGAAAGAACATGTCGACATTCAGGCGGCGGCGCAAAAATGGGTTGACTCCAGCATCTCCAAGACCGCTAACGTGCCAACCGATTATCCGTTTGAAGAATTCAAAGACATTTATAAATATGCCTACAAAAAAGGCCTCAAAGGCTGCACCACCTTCCGCTTTAACCCCGAGGCCTTCCAGGGTGTGTTGGTGAAAGAAAAAGATCTCGAAAACACCACCTATAAATTTACCCTGGACGACGGCCAGGTGCTGGAAGTGAAGGGTAACGAAGAGATTGAATATGACGGTGAAGTGCATACCGCGGCGAATTTGTACGATGCGTTAAAAGAAGGCTATTACGGCAAGTTCTGAGCAAGTCTGACGGACTAGGGGGTGTTAGGCCATTTCCCCGTCATTCCCGCGGACGCCTACATGGACGTAGGCGGTAGGGCGAAGCAGGAGCCAGAGCCGAGGCGGGAATCCAGAATATTGGAAAGGCGCGATAAAAACGTACCCTCAGCCTCGTCAGACTTGCTCAGAATGTAAGGATGTAGTGACAGGAAAAATAACCCCCTGTCATACTCGCGGGGCATTTTCCCGCGGACGCCTACATGGAGGTAGGCGGTAGGGCGAAGCAGGAGCCAGAGCCGAGGCGGGAATCCAGAATTTCCGCGCAGTGGAAGAGGAATATATTAAGTCTTTATAAAAAGACAGACGTAAAGCAACAAAGAAAAGAAGTATAGAGCAGTGAGTAGTAGCAAAGGTAACGACTGAATAACAGGAGCGAACCATGACACTAACCCAACGCATAACGGAAGTACTTCTACAACGCGCCATCATGAAGCGAAGACGGGCGCAACAACAACGACAGGATGTATTACACAAGATTAACGATTTACAACAAAGAAAATCGAAACCCATGGTGTTCCCTCTTCCGTAGAGAAGAGGGCGGGTGACGACCTTAAGCTAACAAGGATGTGCATGTGGTTAGCACATACGGTAATACGTGCTAAGTAACGATTAAAGCCGCCTCAGCAATGGGGCGGTATTTAAAACGACTTAGGAAACCCTATGAATACAGTAAGACGGTCGATGGCAACACAACAACAACGAAGATTACTCCAGCAACAAAGACGTTTGCATGAACAACAGCAGAGGATACGCAGGCAATGGCAATACAATTTAAAAGTAAAATAGTCGGTTACGAGCTCGCCAAAGACGATGCCGATGACCAGGCAGCGGAAGCCGCGCTCGCCGAGGCACGAGGAGAAACCGAGCCAGAAAACAATGTCGTGCAAATGCACGAAAAGCTCGAACGCCCCGAGATGCTACTCGGCTCGACCTACAAAATTAAAACCCCGCTCACCGAACACGCATTGTATGTCACCATCAACGACGTGATCCTGAACCCGGGTACTGAACACGAACTGCGCCGCCCGTTTGAGATCTTCATCAACTCAAAAAACATGGACCACTTCCAGTGGATCGTCGCCTTAACAAGAATTATCTCCGCCGTCTTCAGAAAAGGTGGCGACGTGACCTTCCTGGTCGAAGAACTGCGCTCGGTGTTTGACCCCCGCGGTGGTTACTTCAAGAAGGGCGGAAAATACATGCCATCCTTAGTCGCCGAAATTGGTGATGCGATTGAATGTCACCTGAGAATGATTGGCCTGCTCAAAGACGACGGCCTCGACGAACACCAACAAAAATTGGTCGAAGAAAAACGCGCCCAATATGAAAAAACCACCAAAGACAACGAAGCGAATGACAACGCCAGCGACTTCCCCGATGGCGCGCAACTGTGTGGTAAGTGCAACACGAAGGCGATGATCAAAATGGATGGTTGCATGACCTGTTTGAATTGTGGTGATAGTAAGTGTGGATAGGTAATTATCCCATTCCGAAATCTAAGATAGCCGTCATTCCCGCGAAGGCGGGAATCCATGTAAATAGAACTACAAAGCTATAAATAAAACGAAAACGCCCGATGGAGACATTGGGCGTTTGTTTTTACGACCAGAAATGTCCGATCCCGATCCATTTCTGCCGATCGCGATTCCAATAGTTATATTTCTGACAGAATATTTCATCATATTTATCAATTAACAAATGAATTAACACATAGTCTGAAAGTGCTATAAATATTAAGAGAATCAAAAAACGAGTTTGGATATCAATTTTCTCCACAATACGTATTGCAATAATGCTTATCACACCAGCAAAAATTAAATAAGCACTCGCACCTGGTAACTTTACATGGGATGAAAATGGATTGACTTTCTCAAAGACAAGAACAAAAAGGTAAGAAATACAAACTTATAAATAACGTTCTAGAAATCCATTTCATAGATACCACCATCTAAATTAAAATACTCTTTCTTATTATGAGAATTATTCTTTTTTGGGAGTTACGCTAATAACGCGTTTATCTTTGACAACTAAATCTAAATGTTCCATTAATCGCTTTCACTACCTTTCCTTTATTATTTCTTAACAACAAAGTCTTACCTTTCAGTTTCCCTTCAGTATATTCTGATGCTTTCGATTTTACTGTTAGATTTGATGGCTCTTTGGGTGGTATATTATCCTCGCCAGGTCCACTTACATCAATGATCTCGATCTTTAAAAATACATCCATAGCGGCAATAGCTGATGTAGAGGCAAAAGCTAATAATATAAAAATATATGGTGTCAGGTTTTTATAAAATTGGTCTGGTTTGTCCATTATAATCCCTCCCTATGCTACTATTTAATCATGAATAATAACTAAGTATAGATGAATTTCACTCATAGGCCACGAGATAACTGTAAGACGCGCCGTATCATGAGCCATTATATGGCAAACAAAACGGGGGGGCGGACCCTGAGGAATCCCCACATAAATGAGATCAAAAACAACAAGTTACAAGAAAACAGGTAGACACGCATGATGAAATATGAAAGGAAAGGGTCAGGTCTTGCACTGCAACATTCATTGTTCAATATTTAACAGTTCACTGAGCCAATAAGCCAGTAGTAATAGGTAAAGGAGACGGTAATGAATGAAAGCATTTCTTTTGTCTTTGTGATTGTCCTCATTATCACTATTTTGTTTGTGTTTTAAGTTCAATGGGAAATACACATGACCTAGGCCGCATCGATATTATTCTTTATCTTCTACCGTGGCCGTTTCATCGGGAATTACCACCATGTTCTGATGGAAGTAAGCGAAAGGTAAGTCTTGGTGATTTGGTGCTATCAGTTTTGCCCTGGCCGTTTCATAAAGATTTACCCGAGACATCATGTCCAAATGAAAATAATGATTAGAAATAATAGGGGACAGACCACGTTTTTTAAACCAATGGTGTCTGATCCCATTGTTTCGCTTTGAAACTGTGCCATTAAAATGAATTAATAATTTTAATTTCCCAGTTATATCAAAGTGTTTAATAGGAGGTTATCACATGTCAATTTTAGAGGCAGAATACGAACGAATTTACGGACTTTATCAAGCTAAGTCAGCTTCATTTCGCAAGGCCTTCTACGCGTTGATATCCCTTATATCGGTTATCTTTTTACTTGTCTTTTATCCCTATGTCACGAAGAAATAATGGTGTCAAGTCTTGCATTAACACATATGCTTTTTATAAAGTTGCATTCCAAGACCTGCCCCGAAGTCAGACACCAGTGATAGTTAGTTTTGAGTAGGAATGCGCGCATAGAAAGAGTTCTATAATGAAAGGGAAAGGTTTGTCTGGACAGGAAAATATACGCTGTGAGTACTGTGGGTTTATTTATGACTCACCAGAACCTTTCGTTCGAAAAAGGCGATTTTTTATTGCACCTGCTAAGTATTATTGTAAATCGTGTGAGTCATTCGCGATAGATAATGCTTTAATTAAATATTTATTATTTCGATTACTATGGATTGGGTATGCATTGTTTGCCTACCACGTGCAGGGTTACCCGCAATTAGCCTGGTTAATTGTTAATTTAGTTCTAATGGGTTTTCTGGGTTTTTTTGTTGTCTTAATACATGAAGCGGGTCATGCCTTAACCGCATTAGCTTTAAAAATTCGCTTGCTTGGTATCGAAGTTGGTCAGGGGCAAAAGTTACTGAGTTTTAAAGTTTTTGATTATCCGTTGACTATTAATAAATTACCTTTTTTAGGTGGTTTTACATACGTGGTTTTCAAAGACAAAGAAGAGTCAGTATGGAAGATGTCTCTAGTCTACCTGGCCGGGCCACTCACTAATTTAGTTATTTTTCTTGGACTACTGGTATTTGTCGGTATGGAAGAATTACTTCGTCCAATTGCTTATGGGTTTCAGGGTATTGAAATATTTACGATACTTGCATTTGATAATATAGTTACTTTTTTTCGGAATATCATACCTCGTTCATTTATAGTTAATGGTATTAAGTATGATAATGATGGTAAGTTTTTAATAAAAAGTATTTTTAAACGGCGCGAGGTTTATGAGGCGCTTCGGGTAAAGACGTTATACCAAAATGGATTTGAGGCGTATAATGAAAAATTATTCGATACAGCCGAAAAATGGTTTGGTAAAGGTACTGAAGAATACCCGGATAGTTTGTTTTTTAAGTACTGGCGTGTAGCTTCGATGTACGGGAATAAAAATTACCAAAGTGCTTTAAAGTCATTAGAAAATATCATTGGCGAAGGCTTTGAAAATGTAAATAATGATGAAAAATATTATATAGCACATACCTATAATCTGTATGCATGGGTTACCTATATACAGGATGATGCGTCGAAATATGATGTGGCATTAAAATATACAAAAAAAGCATTTGATATGTCGGATAACGATCCAGCTATTCTGGATACACGTGGTAGTATTGATATTCAATTTAATAATCTAGAATCAGGTGAAAAATTATTATGGCAGTCTATAAAACTGTCACCATTATTGCCAAGCAAAACATCATCATTATGTAGTTTGGCCATGGCTGAAATAAAATCTGGTAATATCGCGAGGGCTAGAGATATTTATAATCTTATTATCAAGATGGATCAAGCCCCCGAGCTCCTGCCGCGGTTGAAAAGCCGATTAGAATTCAATGGGGGCAGACTCTGAAGGATCGCCACGAAATCAAACCCCATCACGATATTTTTGTGCGGCGATAAGCTGTTTCCATGCCGCCTCAATGGTGTCCGCCTCAATGGTGTCAAGTCTTGCATTAACACATATGCTTTTTAGAAAGTTGCATTACAAGACCTGACCCCGAAGTCACATATGCTTTTTAGAAAGTTGCATTACAAGACCTGACCCCGAAGTCATTACAAGATCTGACCCTGAAGTCTCCTGAAGTCTATGCGACCCAAAGAAGACATCTGAGGCCACCTGGAATAGACCAATCTACAATTACGTGTCATGATATGCAGCGAGTTACCGAGACATACAATATAGAATTCAATATGAAAACAACGAGTTATCTAATAGATTATTGTATTACTCAAGTATATTTATTTTAATATTAATAAAGGGGAAAGGAAAATGTTAATTATTAGATTGAGGGAATGTAAATTTTTACTGTTAGCAGTGTTATTAGTGTTGACGGCTTGCGGTGGGGGTGATACTGCACCAGCGACACCTACCGAAGTCACTGGTACAGTCAATGCGCCATCTGGCGATATCGCTATGTATCAAAACAAGTCAATGTACGCAAAAGCAATGGATTGGTTTATCCCTTCTGCTGAAGCTTTGATCCAAGGCTTGGCACCAGTAGGCGGCGCAACGGTTGAGCTCATTGAGATTGATGCCGATGGAAATCAGGTTGGTGCGGTCATTGATTCGACCACTACAGCGGCAGATGGCAGTTTCACACTTGAGACAACACGTAGCCTGGGCACCAATCTCGTCATACGCGTTGGTAGTACAACAGGGACGGCTGCGGAGATTCGCGCATTTGTTACGGCTGATACCGTTACGATTGATCCGACATCTGAATTGGTTGTAGGCAGTGTCATTAGTACGATCGCTAGTATATCTGGTGCAGAGCTCTCGCATTTTACGGCGCAAGAGATTAGTGATTTAGCGGCATTGGTTGATGCCTTAAATCTAGATTTGGCAATGATGACAATCGCGAATGCATTGGCTGCAATTGATGCAGCAGCAGGTGAGAGTTTTGATCAAGCCGTGAGCGGCAGTATAACCACGGACTTCAGTGGTTTATGGGACTACACTGACACCGTTACATCAACAACATGCCCTGGCATAATTGATGTGGGTGATGTTGATACAGGGACCGTAAGTGTCACCCAGGATGGGATTAATATTACTATCACAGGAGATGGTATTGTTTCGGATGGAACGGTTGTCGATAATATTGTTACCTGGGCTGTTACCGATGGTTCCTATTCTGAATCCGGTACCGTAACCATAACTGGTAATGGCACGATTGCAAACGGGACCAATACTTGGACAGATTCTGACGGTAATATCACTTGTACAGTGACAAATAGCATTAGCGCAACAAGAGTACCTACCTAGAATTATTTATGATAGTGGAATAAAAACGGGATAGCCTAATCTATCCCGTTTTTTTTATTCCAAACTTACTCAGGCTTTTGGGTGACAATGGTGTCAAGTCTTGCATTAACACATATGCTTTTTAGAAAGTTGCATTACAAGACCTGACCCTAAAGATGCAAATTATGGTGGCCAGGATTAAGTAAGGTGTTGATTGTATTATGTCGATATTTGCAGCTTATGGTGCACCCCACAGATAGTCGTGATTCCCGCGAAGGCGGGAATCCATGTAAATAGAACTACAAAGCCATAAATAAAACTAAAACGCCTGATGGAGACATTGGGCGTTTGTTTTTAGAGGATAACTCGGGTAGTAATGACCCTAAGCTGACATTTATATTCTCTAACTCAGATTGGAAAACAAAAACTCAAAGTTGTCATATGGCATTAGTTTGCCACATCTCGCAAACCGGATAAGTAAAACGGGACTTACTTTTTACTTACTCAGCTTAAAAATGGTTATAACGTTATATTTTAAATACATCGATTTGCTATACTATGATTGTATTAAATAGTTGACAAGATGGCATGCATAAATAGTTGTAGATAAAAAATTAGTTGATTACCAGCTAAAGCTGGATTGATATATTGCCGCTCGGCGACATATCAAAGATTTAGACTTTTGCTCCATTAAGTCAAAATGAAAAACAAAAGCAACACTACCAAGAAGCTTAACAATAAAAGAGCGAAGTGATTTTATCTTGAATAGTTGGCCAAATTGGATACTTAAAAATCACACCGACCCCTTTATTACTTTATTAACCAATATAGAGTTGGGCATTTAAAGAGTTCTTTTAACAATCAGCAAGGAGCGGTTATGTATATTAGAAGAAGTACAAGGTTGTGGTCTGTTCTACTTACTGTTGTGTCTGTATTGGCACTTAATGGATGTGCCGTTAAGTTTGTGTCAGATTACGATGCAGCGACGTATGAAGAAATTCTTCGTGTAGGTAAAGAGGTTGATAAGTTTTATGGTGATCTTTTAGAAAAAGATGAAGCAAAACGGGCCTATCAAAAGTACTCTGGAAAATATGTAGAACTGGAGACTGAGTTGAGATCTCTTTACACACGGAATAAGTCTAGACCTTTGAATGAAGAGTCGACGAAGATTTCAGAGTCGATTCTAAAGCTATGGTTAAAGTATAAGGAAAATCATGAGAAGAACGATGGATATAAATCAGGGGTTGCTAAACTTGATAGAAAAAGGTTTGTCCGTCTCTTTGTCTCTGCTGCTAGTGCTGAAGCAGCAAAGAATTTAGATCCCGATGATAAAGACAGCGACAAAGATAGTAAGGAAGACAAAAAATAACCACTATAGGAGACTATGAGTATGTCATTCGATATAGATGCAACTAGTAAAGATATGATTAACGCGATCTCCGGGGTTATATCAGGAGAATGGGAGGGAGTTAAAGATTGCGTTGAAAAAGCTATGAAGGAGGAAAAGGAGGCTCTTTCTGATATAGCTAAAGCGAGGCTAGACGAAGATATTAATGACGAAGAAATGAAATCTCAGTTAGAGGATGAGAAAGTAGCATTGGAAGCAGCTCTTTTAGTGTGCAAGGTGAAAGCTAAAGTAATGGCACAAAATGCGGCCAATGCGGCTATTACTGTACTTAAAGATGCGATAAATGCCGCGATTTAAGTGCATCTGTAACAGTATGCCTAACAATGGCAATCCCCTCACTGCTGGCGCTGAGGCTGTAGAAAAACCCCAATATCGTAAATTGCAAGCAAATAAATTTGATCATAAACAATGAGTTATGAGTACAGGAAAATGAAATTTCCAGTTATTCTACATCCTCGTTAGGCCAATAATATCAAGAGGAGAATACTGCAAGACAATGGTGTCAAGTCTTGCATTAGTACATATGCTTTTTAGAAAGTTGCATTACAAGACCAGACCCCGAAGTCTACATTACAAGACCTGACCCCGAAGTCGCAAAGAGGAGAATACTGCAAGACAATGGTGTCAAGTCTTGCATTAGTACATATGCTTTTTAGAAAGTTGCATTACAAGACCAGACCCCGAAGTCTATTACAAGACCTGACCCCGAAGTCGGACCCCGAAGTCGGCAAATGAGAGTATTGAGGATTGGCATAAGCGCTATGGGTTATATATTGCTGACTGATAAATTGATTTTATCAAAACAGAAGAAGAGGCTGTGGTCATCTCCTTTCGCATTGCAATAACCAGTATTCGGAGTATATTTATTTGAATGGACATACACATTTCATCTGAACGATTTTGATAGATTTATCAGCGCTCATGGAGCAGGGATATGAACAATAAGCAAACTTTCTCTGTCGATAAATGGAAATTGATCATTTCTGCCTTTGCCAGTGTTTTCATCCCTTTGGTGATTTTTGCTGTTGGGCTCATGATTGATAATACAATCAAGCAACAGGAGTTATCGGTTAAGTATGTTGAGCTGGCCGTGAATATCTTGTCTGAACCGCCAGCACAAGAGACGAAGAATTTGCGCGAGTGGGCGATTAAGAATATAAAAAAATATTCAGAAGTCCCACTGGATGACAAAGTGCAGGAAGAATTAAAATCCGAGTCTTTTCCCTCTCAGATAGATGACAGTTTAACCAGGGCACGAAACTTTACTGTCCCGTCTGAACCACGAAAAATTGAATATATTGTTGTAACGGATACCGAAGCGCCTAGCCTTAAAAGCACGAAAAGGTTTATGTCAAAATCGAATGCATCGGCTTCTTATCACTACTTAATTGGTGTGGATGGACGTATCGAAAAGACCGTTGCAGAGGAAAATATTGCCTGGCATGCCGGGCGCAGTGAATGGGAAGGTAAGAAAAACCTGAACCCAATAACTATTGGAATCGGGCTGGCACATATAGCGACACCGAATGGTAAAAACTGGATGAACTTGCCCAAAGATCATCCAGCCATTGGGCCGGATTATCCTCAGGAACAACTCGATGCCCTGGCAAGGCTATTAGCCGATATTACACGACGCTATAAGCTGGATAGCCAGAAAATCATCACCAAGCAGGATATCGCACCTGATCGCAGGCGAACTGATTTGTTCGGGCCAGGGCTGAAAATAATAAGGGAACGAGTAAAGCAATTAAACTCAAATAATGTAGCCACGCCTAAAAAATAGAATGGCCGTTTTGCTTGTTTTGAGTTTGACCGATATGTGGAGTCCCCCAAAATCCTGGTAATGGAAAGTACTGGAAATTAACAGAGCATAGAGTCTATACTGATTCTAAATACTGAAAAATAAAACAGGAGTGCAAGCAATGGAAATGTTGGATGCAAGCCTGGCCTTCGCCTTAACCTTGGCGGCCTTATCGACTATCGTTACGATCATTCTCGAAGCTGTTCATCGTGTGTTTCGCGTGCGTAAATGGAACCTGATCCTGACCATGAAGAAACTCAGTTTCGATCTTGCCGGTGACAAAGTTCTTAAGGGTAAGTCTTATTGGGATTTTGTCTCTGGTGTACTGAATAACTCGACACGACCAGCGCAGCAACAGTTATTAAAAGGCAAAGAGTTAACTAGTTCAAAAAATGGTCTAAGTGGATTGTTTCCCTGGCTACGGGGCAGTTTTTTAACCTTATCTTTTGGTCAGTTAAAAATACCAAAAGAACAGGAACCAACTAAGGGGGATTCAAAGGGGCAGGAGCCCGCAGGTAAGCCTACGGGAAAAACCAGTCAGCCGAATAAAATCATCCAGTCGTTACGCCTCATTTACCAAAAATTAAAAAAGTATGTTCTTATATTTTTCAAATATTTGTTTTTGCCACTCAAGGTTTTATATCAACTTTTATTTGGCAATAAGAAAGTGCCTGCTGGACAGCAAGATGATAGCTGGTTAGCCGCAGTAGATTCATTAGGGCGTCGGCATGCTGGGCGAGGGATGTTCGATGATGTGACAGCCGAACATGTATTAAGACGTTTTGCTGAGCTTGATGAGGTTAAGGAAACTATTCAGGAAAATCGTGAGCTTGTCGAGGCGCAGCTTAATAAAATTGCACGAAAGTATGAGGAATTTTCTTCTTCAGTGGCCGCGGATTTCAAGCGCAACTCAATGATGTGGTCTATTTTCATCGGTATTATTCTTGCATTTGTGGTTAATATTGATGCTGCCCGAATTTACGAAAGCTATCTGAAGGATCAGAATTTATCATCCAGAGTGATTGGCCAATTTGAGCAATTTGAGAAAAATGCCAGGGAGGCACAGGAAAGACTTGATGATGCACTTAAAGAGACGGGTACAGAGGACGGCAAGAAGTACGACGATCAAATAGCGGCTCTGAGTAAAGATATCTCTGATTTAAACAAGGACAAAATAAAACAAACTGGCGATAAGCTTGAGAAAACTAAAGAAAAGTTACTAAAAGCGCAGAAAGATCTTGAAAAACTGATTAATAAGGCTTTTAAAGAAAGTCAGGCCGGAAAGGCACAACAAGCGATGAATGAGGCTGGTGCGCAGTTGCGTAACTTATCCGCACTGGGTGTGCCCATTGGTCTGAATTATTTTCCACATTGTTTATTCCTGGATGCCGATCAAACCAAGGCAGAAAAATCAAAGTCTGATAGCAAAGCCAGGGATGCTAGCGGGACGCAGGCCGAAACAGGTACAGTTGCAAATAAAAATAATAAGGCAAAAGCAGAAACAAAACCCGATACAGCGACAGGTAGAACAAGTGTAAAAAACCGTTGTCTTCCCGGCCAGGATCTAGAACAACCAGTAATACCCGCCATAGTCTGGATATTTACAACCTTGTTTACAGGCGTGCTGATCGGGTTTGGGGCGCCTTTCTGGTTTGATGTAGCCCGGCGTATCGCAGAAGTGCGCGCTATGTTCAACGGCCAACAAAATAAAGAGCAGCGATTAAGCGGGAAAGATATTAATGGCGATGTTAAGAAACGAAAGGATCTTGTTCGTAATGTGTTAAAAGATGCAGAAAGCGATCAGCAGATTTCAGGGGTAGCGACGGGGCCTTATCGTGATTTGCTCAATCCGGAACCTGATCAAGGTCCATCGACCGCGAGGTAATTATGATTCCAACTTCACTGATCCCCTCAGCACTTGGCGCCGTTATTAAATTTGGGCGAGTAACGTTAGATGCATATGAACAAAATGCGCGAGATCAAAAAATCCTTATCCCGTATTCACCGGGGGGTGTAAAAAGTTTTCAAGGTGAAGTCAGGCGCCTGTTCACAGGGGCAGAAAGCCAGCTAGTTAAATCTCCCGATGGTAAACTGGAAAAATATTGGGATCATACCAATAAGATCTGGAAGGATGATGCAGAGTCCCGTGAAAAAATATTTGCCGAGGCAAAAAGACTTCTGGCAGAGGAAGATATCAAGTTTTCTTCTGAAGGCCGTTTTGCATTTGATGAGTATGCGGCCTTAAAGCAATGGGGAGACAAGGAAGGCCCATTATCTCCTTTAGTACGTGTGGGTCTGGCCCTGGTCGATATTGTAAGTAATTATGTTTCTGCTTATCCCGAGAAGGTTGGCCTGGGCAATAATAGCCAACGTTTTGTTTCTGCCCTGGCCAGTAATATCTCGACTCTGCTTCCCGATTACACGACGGATAAAAAACTGGAGCCCGAAGATTGGGCAAACCTCGATTTTACAGATCAGGTTCTAATGGTTTCGATGCGTGCTGGCTTGAATGCGGCACGTGAAACAGTGGATATTCATATCGATGAAATTCATTTTCAGCAATTATTTTTAAACGTCACCCAGCCTCTGGTTGATAGTTTTAAATCTTCAGGCTCCTCCAAGATTGATTGGCATGAAACTCGTGATCAACTGCTTGATCCGATGATGCAGGCAGCGATCAAGACAGTGGCAGATCACCAGCAGGCATTCCTCGGTGATAAATTTGATCCGAACGAAGCCGTAGGTGCGGTCACGAAATCTTTTTTAGTGGATGTTGTGGCGTCGGAAGAAGGGGTTTATGCCATGCTCGGTGAGCAGGGTGCAGTAAAACTTTATGCGGCAGCCCTTAATGTGGTAGCACAGCGACCGGAACTGTTTATTGAAGGTCAATCCCAGTCTGATAAACTTGCACGTGATCTGATTGTGAACAGCAGCCAGGCATTGCTGAAGATCAAGCCGATATGGAAAGGAAAGTTTAAAACCCTTGGCCATACCCTGTTGATTTCATCAATTGAAACAGTCAGTAATAATAAAGCATTGATATTTTCACAGGATAAACCCCTGGATCACCTTGCCGTGAGTTTATTTAGTCAACTGGTCGAGGGTATTAAGATTGGTTCGGGTAATGAGATAGAGGAGTTTTTAACTCCACCAATAGTTCACATGTTACGTGAAGCCATGCGCAGCCTGTTGCAACAGGTAGTAGAACAACCGCAATTGTTAACCAGCGATGAAGTACGGGAAGATGTCGAAAAAATTGTTGCCGCTGTTGCTGCCGCGATGGTACAGGATAAAAAACTTTTACTGACGGCGAAAGACTGGCCGGATATTGTTGCCGTAGCGGTTTATGAGGCATCACGCAATCCTGGCAGGCTCTTTAAATTAGATGATAATGATCCTTTAGAAGAATTGGGAAGTAAGATCATATCGGGAATACTGACAGCAGCGTATGAGGATTATAAGGTTACAGACTCGCCGGATAAGTTTCTTGCTTTCGGTGAAACTCTTCGAACTTCCATCGTTACCGCCTTGCAACATGCTTCTGGTAACGTTAAAAATGCATTACAAAACCTGGATGCCCTCGAGACATTGGTTCGAAACCTTAACCAGGTGATCAAACAGCGCAGTGAAGAGCTAGGTGCAGCAGAGTGGCAAACCTTATTCAGAAAGTTTGTTTCGACAGCCCTGGATCAGGGTAAAGTTGATAGTTTTACCGTTGAAGAACTTAACAAGCTTATCAATTCTGGAATTAAAAAGTAAAGTGGAGTTTGCTATGCCGATCTATCGTCGTGAACTACTAACTAAATCCATCCTGCTAATGTTTATTAGTTTACTGCTGATTTCCTGTGGCAGTGGACCAAAATTAGCCCGATTACAGACAGACTTTGAACTCCTCTACCTTCAGCATCTGGATATGAAGGCGAAGAACAAGAAATTTAGTGGAAAATGGTACAGTGAGGAGGATCTTGAAACAGCTCTTCGTGGTGTATCGCTAGAAGCGCGGGAGGCGGCAGAAGGTCAGGAAGTTAAACCGGCAACACGTATTGCCTTTTTACGGCTCGCTATGATCGCAGCATGGCAGGGCAAGGAACAGAACCAGGATTACATAAAAGGCATTGTGAGCAAGGGTAAAAATCTATGCAATCAGCTCAAACCCTCTGAACCGACTCGGGATTGTGCCTTGTTTATTATCATCCCCGTGTCTATTAAATCTTCAAATATCCCGGATCCTTTTCCCGGGCAACAAATGGAGTCATTGGTTGCCGGGGCAATGAAAGTACCTAAGAAAGAGGCTGACAAGGCTAACCATTATTTTATGAGTATGAAAAAGATTTTAACTGATGTTTTGGTTGGCTTTGGAAAAACAGAGTTGCCTGACTACTTATCGCGCCATTCAAACTTACTGGGATATTATAAAGATGAAATAAAAAACTACCAGGCTCGCATTGGCGATGCAATGATTATTGCTACTTCACAGATCGAAGATATGCCTGGCGGGAACCTCAGTCAGGATGATATCAAGTTTTCAGAATGCGCACAGCGATGGATCCGTGAATTGAGAAAAGATGTTTCTCTCAAATTACCGAAAAAATTTAAGCAGCAGGCACTTGCTTGTCTTAGCCTGTAAACGATGAATCCAGACAGGGCAAGAAAAAATCGCTATGTGCTGCTAAAGTGTAATTATCGCCGGTCTTATCAAGATTAAAGGAAGTTAGTATGAGTGAGAAAAAGGATTTTTTGGATAAGCTTTCTTCAATGTCTACTTTAAAATCAGGTGTTGTGATAGCTATGATTGGTACTTCCGCGACCATTGTCTATTATCACCGGCAGCAGTCAATTGAAGAGGCCCAACTGAAACTTAAATAATCGGATCAAAAGAATTCAGTTGATAAAAAAATTTTTGCCAAACCTCCAAAAAGAAGAAACCCGTGAGGCTGCTCTGTTAATGATTTTTGCTCTTGAAGAGTAAGATCAGGGGATGGCGATTAAGCTGGCTGCGCTATTTAAAGGAAAGCCCAGTGAAAAGGCCCTGGTCTCTTTAACTACAACGAGTTCAGCAAAAACACGCAAGGATGCTGCTGGGTCTTGTTTGGGATTTCTAAGCTTTCTTATAGTGATAAAACACTTTTTAACGTCCCCCTGGAACCTGAGAATGCCACTGAGTTTAAGCTTGATAAGAAACAGGATTCTCCAACAACAAGGAAACTTGTTAAGTTATGGAAGGGGTATGCTGGTCTTATTTCGGCCCTTTCGAATAATTTTAATGTCGAAACCAAGGCGTTGCTTGCCGTTATAGCTATTGAGTCGTTAGGAAAAGGGTATGATAAAAATGGACGTCTGGTTATTCGTTTTGAGATTCATCAGTTTTGGCGGAATTGCGGAAAGAAAAATCCGGAGCTATTCAATATGTATTTTACCTTTAATAAAGACAAGCCCTGGAGAAAGCAACAATTCAGGCAGGACGAGAACTCAGCATGGGAAAGTTACCATGGAAGTCAGGACAGGGAATGGCGAGTATTAGAATTGGCAATGCGTTTAAATAAGGACAAGGCTTTATATTCTACATCAATGGGCATGCCACAAATATATGGATCTCAACATAAAATAATCGGTTATAGTACTGTTAATGATATATTTTTTAGCATTTCAGAAAAGTCCGCGTTATCAAATTATTGCGTTAAAAGTTTGCGGTCTCAAAAGGATATAAAAATGTTTACTGGCTGACAGGTGGTTGGTCGGAATGGTCAAAAGTGGTTTACGATTAGATATGTAAGATTGAGTATTTAAAAACCGGGGTCAGAAAATCGTTTTCTCTGACATCAACCTTTATTGTGTGCTGACCCCGGTTTCAGCGTAATCTGGAAATCCCCCGGAGCATGGGCAACTTTTTTTAATTTCAAATACGGTCCGCGAGCGTTCTACACACCTATTTTTCATATTGATATATCGGTTCTCATTCCCCATTCCCTTTTCGATCCTAAACAACCGATTTATCACATAGATAAGCTCTATTATATATAAACCTTATATGATTTAACTCAAGGTGTATGGGCTTTGTAAGGAGAGAAATTACATAATTTGTCTAATGAAATGGCATCAACCCAATTTCAACTAAGGGGAAAAATACCATGGAAAACATCTTAGCGAATTCGGAGTCAGATTTAAAACAAATTAATTTTTTGATCAATAAAGATATACCGTCGTATCGTCAGGCATACAGTGATCGAACGGCATGGGTAATGTCTTGTTTATCGGAACTAGCCTACCTGAAATTCAACCCGTTATTTTCTAACGAGAAAGTAAAAGATTATTTTTTAGAAAATATATCAAAACTGGCCAGTGAAAATAAAAAATCGGCTTTGGTTAAACTGATTGATACAGTGGGCTATGACCCTGAAAAACAAGAAGAGATATTAAATAATGAATTAAGCCTGTTAAAAATCGAACTGATTGATAAGTTCAATACCAATGGAACCCAGGCCATTCTCGTATCATTTAAAGATTACATAGTGCTGGCCTTCAGGGGGACCGAGGCCACGAGCATCAAAGATATTAAAGCGGATACGAAAGCTTATAAAACAGCCTGTGAAGAAACGGCCGGGAAAATACATTCAGGATTTAAAGAGGCTTATGATCAGGTTCGATTTGATGTTGAGAAAAAAATTAATGAAAGTCAATTCCAAAATAAACCGTTATTTATTACCGGGCATAGTTTAGGTGGTGCGCTTGCGACCATTGCGGCAAAAATGCTGACTCATAAAGGCGGAATTGCGGCATGTTATACCTTCGGATCGCCAAGAGTGGGCGATGAAGATTGGATAGCGAATATTAAGACTCCCATCTATCGAGTGGTTAATGCGGCTGATTGTGTCACTATGTTGCCACCGAGTTCAGAGACGATTACGGTGATTGGCTGGTTATTACAAATTATTCCATGGGTTGGCGGTAAGTCACTGCGGACACTATTACTGTCAAAATTTGGTGGTTACCTTCACTGCGGAGATATGCGCTATCTCTCAAATTGCCCGAAAGGTCAATATAAAGATGTAAAGCTTCTGTACTTTGTCAGTATAATTTTCCGGATAAAAGGGCTGATCATTAAAAAACTTCCCTGGAGAAAATTTCTTAGCGATCACTCCATTAGTGTGTACAGGAAAAAATTAACCATGGTCGCAAAACATAATAATTCTGATACATTAGAATCCAGTGGAGACAAGATCGAGCGATTGTCCTTCAAGAAAACAGGTTGATTGTTAAATTATTTTCAGCGGCCTAAGAGAGCAGGACCCCTTAGGATCCGCACATCTTTGAATAATAATATCCATCATTTTGCCTGGTTATTTAGCCAGTCTTAAATAGTAAAAAATCGGGGAAAGACCAGGCTAGTGTTGCAGTAACTAACGATGATCAGTCCCCGACATACGAAGGGAACATGGCTTTGTTATTTATATCCGGGTGATCGTTACCATCATTCCAGGATTATCAAAACGATGTGACTGGTTTAACACGGATGAAGTCAATCCATCATCCGCCGTTACGACCCCGCCGTGATAGCGTACGACATTGTTGATATCTGTCCTGCCAGCATTGAAACCTTCACCACCATCAGCGGGGCCCGGAATGCTACCCGCAGATTCACTGTTCAATTCGCTTCCAGCATCGTAAACATTTGCATTCAGGATAATTGTGTCACCGACGGCAAGTGCTGAAACATCGATGGAACGTAATCCGGCAAAGGCATCATTGGTATTCACTAACATTGTGACAAGAGTTAATTGTGTTTGTGATGCGCTGCTTGCGGTAATGGTCATCGTTTCACTTGAGGCGGGGCCAATCGCGCCTGATCCGGATACAAATTCCGTATTCCCACTCAGTGACGCAGCGAGTTCGGAGTTTGAGCCACCTTCAGCAAGATTTTCCAGAGCGACTGAGGCCGCACGACCAATCTGCCAGGCTGAGTAATTATCACTATGTGAAATCACGGCAACGGGAGACAAAGGTTGATTGTTTGTCGCATTAACGACTTCAATCTCGTAGCTCGCTAATGGTGGCGGATTATCATTGCCACCACATGCAACGAATAAAACACTGGCAACAATGGGTAACGCGACTTTAACGCTATTTTTTATAACTGAATGAATCATGAACCACCCCCTTAGTTAACCGTAATGGTGACGCGTGCAACCGGGTTTAACCACCGATGTACAGTATTATCCAGATCGCTATTACCGGCTGCGGGTTGATCGTCGCCCAGTGCACCACGATGAATATGTATCGTGGTGTTACTATCCGTTCCTGCTGCACCACCTGTACCACCACTGCCGGCAAGACCACCTGGATCACCTGGTATACCCGCGACACCTGGCGCGCCTCCCGCACCGGGATTTAATAATTCATCATTTGCTTCGGTACCGGCATCATAAGCATTTATATAATAGTGATAGGTACCCGTTGTCGTCGGGATATCCATTGCATCCAGCCCCATAAATCCATCATTTGTTGGTAATAACATGGAAACAACAGACAGTTTAGTATTCGTCGGCGTGGCATCGGTATTTAATGTGGCAGTGACATCGTCTCCCGCCATCAATGGCGCACCTGTATTGGTATGGGTTGCACTTATGCCATCCAGATCGGTTTCCAGTCCGGTCAATGCTCCCCCTTCTGCCATGGCCTGAAGATTGGCTGATGCAGGTTGGCCGATGTCGAATAAATTCCCTGTCGCATCATGTGCAGCGACGAGAATGGGGGTGAATGCCATGCCATGAGTGAGATTGGTAACGGTAATTGACAGATCCTGCGCAAAAACAGGAGCTGAGCCTAACGATGCAGTCAGTGCTGCAGTAAGAGCAAGCTTTTTCATGATCTTCCTTCCAGTTGTAGTTGGTTTCCGACAAATTAAGGAAGAAAAGTCACGTGAATCTAACAAATGTTTAAAAGATTTATTGCAAAATTATCACGTAGGACCTAAATGTAATAGGATGTAACAGGGTCATAGTATTGTGTAACCTGGTAGGCTTTATGATCTAGATTATGATGGGAATATGGATATCCTGGAATTTACGCCTAGAGAGCATTTACCCGGGACCAAAAATGTTTATCATATCCAAAAGAATAAATTAATTTCGATTGGAGCGTTGTGCACAATGAAACCTGCACAATGTCGTCCTGATGCAGGGTGCTGAGTATTATTACTCACATGGGATTAGATTCAATTGCTCCAGGTTTGATAGCAGAGGTAAACGAATGACTGAGAATCCATATAATTCACCAAATTCAGACGTAGAGAGCGACAATAAGTCCCATCGTCCAGGTTCAATTTGGAAGGGAGTCTTGTTTGGAGGGCTTGCTGATATAGGCGGAACCATGGTGATAAGTACGATTATAGCCATTATTTATTTAATGCAGATCTGGTCGCCGGATATGACACCTGAAAAAATTGAGGAGGTCATGAATCTATATGGGGAAGATTCGTCAAACTTTAATAATATCTGGAGTTTTATCGGACTTGGCTTTGGATTAGGGTTTTCAGTGCTCGGTGGTTATGTCTGCGCTATATTTGCTAGAGAGCGGTGGAAAAAAGCTGCATTGATCCTTGCCGCGATTTTATCAGGTTATGGTTTATATATAGGTATTGAAATATACCAGCTTGGCGTAATCCTGGCGTTGACACTGCTTTCTGTCATGGCCACCTATTTTGGTAGCTGGTTACGTGCTGGCAAACGATATTAAACACTTCAACTATGAATAAAAGATTAGAAGATATTCCAATAAAGGTTTGGATCGTTGCTTCGATGATGTTAGCGGGTTCGCTTTATATAGCTTATGACGATTACGTAAATGAATTAGAGTCTGTGACAAGTATTATTGTGTCATTTTCAATTAGTTTCCTATTAGTGATTGGTCTCATTCTGCGTTCTAATTTAGCGCGAATAATAACACTTATATATTTATCCGCAGTGGTATTTATGATAATGCTACTAGGTTCATTTGGTTTTTTTTCGGCACTTATCGTGATGTCACTACCTGATTGGGATGTTGTCATTGCCATTCTGTTAGTGGTGACCATTTTTGTGGCAATCTGCTGGATATTTTTTTACTTATTATCGAAAGAGGCGAAGGACTGGTTCACTAACAAAAGTAATACGGAGTCAGAGGTTAGTTAATACAATGTATTTGTATAAGGCCTTATATAGCACTTAAATATGAACACAGGAGCCGCTCCATGATGATTAAAAATACATCTCAAAACTACGGTTCAATCGCAAAATGGCTCCACTGGGTAACAGCAGTACTATTTCTTGCGTCGTATTGTACGGTTTATTATCGTCACTGGTTTACCGAAGAGAAAACACCAGAGAACTGGATAGCGCTTCAATTACACCTATCGGTTGGTGTTTCCATTGCTGTTATTGTTATCTTGCGTATTATTTGGCGTGTTTTAAATCGGGTGCCGGATTTAGAACCAGGGACTTCTCTTGAGCATACAATGGCGCATATCGGTCATTACTCGCTGTATGCTATTATGATCATTATGCCGGTCACCGGCTATATTGGTACCGGGGTTAATACAGAGTTTTTCATGTGGTTTGACATTCCAAAGTTTGAGAGCACTCAAGTCTTTACCATGATAGTGAGTGACGGCTTAGGAATAAGCTTCAAGGAATTTGAAAAGCCGGTGGATTTTATTCATAAAGATATTATGGGGGTTTGGGTCGTCTGGATGTTAATAGCAGGACATGCCGCAGCTGCGTTATATCATCAGTTTGTTAAAAAAGATCGGACCTTAAGGAAAATGACTAACAGTAGGTAGAGATTTAAGCTTAGATTCCATTGCAGGATTACATTTATTGTTTTATCAGGACAGAAGACCGAGATATAAAATGAAAGAGCATAAAGAGTCACTTCTTAATAAAATCAGGCGACTTTATACCGAACTTTTTCTTGTGTCATTGCATGACCGGATTCATAGTTATCGTTCATTATCACCTTCCGATAATCATCATGAAATTAGTGGAGCATTACATAAATTAATTGATGAGATCGTCGAAGAGGTTAGTCGCAATTATTCTGTTAAAGATTATCAAGATATAAAATACCAGAATGTGGTCAGTTCTTTAACGTCAGTGGAGTCCGATGATATTCAGAACTATTCAACTAACATGGGTTCTATGACACTGAATGGCTTATCTTTGTATTTGAAAAATCATCAGGCACAGGAAGATTCTCTGCATTTGTCGGGAAAGTTGCAGCGCTGTGTATGGGATCATGTACATTCAGCTCGCCGGTTTGCGATGACGGGGGATGGGAATACAGCAAAATTGCATGCGGATATTGCCTGTGATGCGATGAAGGTATTGTCATCCTATATGCCTGATGATGAGTACAGTGATTTTTTTAACGAGATTAATAGTCAGATAACAAAAAAATGAGATCGCGACAAATAATCCCGAGATAAATATATTCATTTAATCATTCAAACAATAATACATCCAGAAGTAACTGATAAAACTGATCGTAGAGGAGTAGGTTATGCCAGGAATGGTAGATAAGTGAACTGAGGCTGAAGAAAAGATAGAAAAGATAGAAAAGATAGAAAAGGTAATAAGAAGTAAGTTCACGGAAGAGCGGATGTGTGCTTACTTTTTAACGAAAACAATCCGCAGCCAATATCAATTTGATGATGAATTTATTTCGGGCTGGTATGATGAGATATTTAATAAAAAACCAGACCGTATGCAGGAAGCACGTCGTGAGTTAGTCAAAGCCTATACAGACATGTTGATGTTTGAAAATAAGTATCGGTTTCACCTTTATTACTGGTTGCGTCAGTATCAGGAAAAACTCATTTCTGAAATGGAAGCTTTCTTTGCGGGTGAACCTGGAAAATGACATGCCCTTTAATGGTATTACAAATTCGGTTTTTATTGGGGAAGAATCAGAATCCTCAGCTAAATAAGAAAATATTTCAAAAATAATTTTTCTTATTTTCTGAAGTTGCCCGTCCTTTATCAACAATCAGCTGGAATTTACCCAGTCTTATAACATCATCCGGTTTTAAGATATGTTTCTGGACTTTATTTTCATTGATAAATGTACCATTTGAGCTGTCCATGTCTTCAATATATGAGACGGATAAATAGGTATAAATACGCGCATGACGTGCGCTCACGGTTGAATCCTCAATAACGATCGTACACTCTGTTGATCGTCCTAAAATAATTTCACCATGAGATAGTTCAATGAGTGTAGAAAAATCATCTTTCTTGCGTAAGCGCATACCTAATTGTTGTGCTACTTCTTCGGCCATTATTATTCCCCCCAATATGCCCTGCCAAAACAGAAATATATAGGATAAACAAAATAAAACCTATAGTTTGAAATGTCAGATAGTGTCAGATTTTTTCTAATGATATGGCGTCACTTGTTTTAAATATTTATTGGCGAGAGCAAAACCTCGCTAGCATCTTAACTTATAATAAGCAATATTAAAAGATGTAAGAATAAGTAGAAGTTCTAAACAAAAAAACCGGCTGTTTCAGCCCCAATAAATTAACCCTTTAAGTCGTGGATGGGCTTAATCGTCTACAGCATTTACACATCTGTTTTGGGTTGTAATTGGACTATTAAGAAGGCCGCAGTAGTTCATCTTATGATACTATTGTAGTGAATCTAAGGAGGGATCCGTATGAGGGGTATTGAATATTCAGGTTTTCTAATCTTGCTGTTGGTTATGATGTTGGTGAGTCAGGTGGCTTTCGCTACTGTACCTGAGTTTGGTACGGCCGCTGAGAGCAGATACACAAGAGAATTTCCAGTTCCAAAGGGTAAGGCGGTTATTTACATATACCAACTGGATGGTAATAGCCTGTCCCCGGTTATCAAACTTAATAATTATGAGATTGGGCGATTAGTCCCCGGTGCCTTCACGGTCTGGACACTACCACCGGGTCAGCTTGTGCTGAATGTGGGGGGAGCAAAGTCTGCGGGTTATTCTATTCGTGCGAAAGCCGGTCGAATCTATCTATTCAGAGTTTCAGTTAAAGAGACCGCCGATGGCCCCGAGGCAGAACTAAGTTTGATGTCCCGTTCATCACGTTCAAGCCTGGCGTCTATTCAGTTACTTAAAAATCCGCGCACGGTCAGCCAGTACGCAGGTAGCAAGGTCGTCATCGCCGCAGCTCCCAAGACGCCATCTAAAGCCAGCAGCAATGATGCAGAACCAGAATCAGAACGATCATCTGAATATGATGTGCCTGTGGAGCCAGGTGGTTTTGGTATTATGCTTAAGTTAGGGACCATGACCTTATCCGAGGACACTCAATTTATTGTCAGCGCGGATCGTAGTTTTGACGATAGTGTAAGTCCTTACGGTATTGAAGCTTATTACCAATATCCTTCTGGGCTAACACTGGGAGGAGAAGTTTTAAGTTATTCGGCAAGCTTTACGACGGTGGGACAAACTGACCAACATGACGTCGATGTGTTTCTTATTACGGCTAATGTGAAACAGTACTTTAGAAGTGAATCAAATTTACAACCATATATCGGTGCCGGGCTTGGCTCGGCTTCAACTGAGATAAGTGGTCCGAATGTGGCAGGTGACGCGACAGGGATAGCCTACCAGCTTTTAGGTGGCCTGGAATATCGTGGTGATGACGTGGGTTTCTTTGGAGAGATTAAGTATATTGATGCGGCAGCTGAGAGCGACAATAATGAGACTGTTGATGTTTCCGGAATTGGAATTTTTGCTGGTTTTGCTTTTCATTTCTAGACGTGTTGAGGTTGTATGAAGTTAGTAACCGAGTGTTTGTTGTTATTATCTATCAGTTCTATGAATTTATCCTGCTCGCCGGAGCTCGGTAGTGAGAAATGGTGTATTCAATTAAAGGAAAAACCACGTGGTGAGTGGACGGTGAATGAGGTTGGTGATTACACTAAGCATTGTTTGTTTAAGTAACCGTATTTAAGAAACTCAAGAGTCAGGATTCTCGTGATGGCTGGAGGCAGACAATGAATTTTCTAATTGCGGGGATGGTGCTATTTTTTACAGTACATCTTATCCCCAGTCTGGTTGGTATCCGTAGTATGCTTGTTACCCGTTTAGGGGAAACTAAGTATCAAGCCCTGTTTGCGATTGTTGCAATGACAGGTTTGATATTGATCATCTACGGTAAGTCTCAAGCCGGTGTTCAATCGATATGGTTACCGCCTGATTGGGGTACAAAGGCAGCTCCAGTGCTAATGGTGTTGTCATTGATTTTGCTTGCGGCAGCAAACATGAAAAGTAACATAAAGCGTTTTACCCGTCATCCAATGCTCTGGGGTGTCGCGTTATGGTCTGCTGCGCATTTACTAGCGAACGGTGATCTTGCTTCAATCTTTTTGTTTGGCTCATTCGGTGTATATGCTTTGTTTGACATGTTTTCGGCAAATCTTCGTGGAGCTAAAAAACAGCAAACTAAATATCCGTTGGCCAAAGACGCCATTGTCATTGTGGCAGGTATAGTTGCGTATGGTATTTTTATATTTTTACATCCGTATTTATTTGGCGTAGCAGTTATTTAACTAACGGCTCAGGAACTTAATTTGAAAAGATTTTAAGCATCGTTAGCAGCTTCAAGCGTGACTAATTTAAATAGATCAGTGAGGTCGGGAATATCATGTATTATTCTTCTCATCTGAGTTAACTCTATAGTCCGTGAGGGGTTTGATAGCGTAATTAGGTATCTAATATGGAAACTCAGGCAGAATTAATTTGGGCTGTATTATTCGGTGCCATGGGCATGGGGTATTTTATATATGGGCGCAGACAGCGGGCCCCCGTCCCTTTTTTGTGCGGGATATGCTTATTTATCTTTCCCTATTTTACCCCGAACGTTTATGTCTTAGTGATAATCGGTGTTCTGATTATGTCCCTGCCTTATTTTATTAAGATATGAAAGCAATTTGGAATAATGAAGTTATCGCTGAGTCGAAAGAAACAGTGGTAGTAGAAAATAATCACTATTTTCCTGTCAATTCTTTGGATATGAAATATTTTGTAATAAGCGAAACCATAAGCCATTGTCCCTGGAAAGGTGATGCGAGCTATTATTCAATTGTTGTCAATGGAGAAAAAAATGAGGATGCCGCATGGTATTATCCTGAGCCAAAATCTGCTGCCGCAGCGATTAAAAATCACGTCGCGTTCTGGCGTGGTGTAGAAATTAAAGATTAGAAAATAATTAATTAATTCAGGATCACTTTAATAAAAACTCACTATGACCCAAACTCCAAAGTTGGATCCAAAGCTAAGACAAGACTGTTATCTTATGGGTATGATGAAGGATAGTTGTCTGTTATTAAATCGAAATGCATTATATCCATGGTTCATTCTTGTCCCTGAGACGCAAGAGATAGAATTTTATAAGTTAACGAAAGATCGTCAGCTACAAATTCTGGATCAGATAAACCAGATATCCACATTTCTAGAACAGAATTTTAATAACACAAAGCTAAATGTGGCCATGATTGGTAATGTGGTTTCGCAGCTTCATATACACATTATTAGTCGTCATCCACAAGATGCATGCTGGCCGGGTGTGGTGTGGGGGAATGATAAAACGAGCACTTATGACGATGTACAAGTTCAAAAGCTTCAACAAAAGCTGGTTGAACAACTAGGTCAGTCTTTTGAAAAATCGAAGTTGGTGACTTAATTTTATAAAACGCTACTGGCCCTGACTAAAGTAACTATCGAAGTCCAGGTCTTTAGCAGTAAATTTTCTGGTCGATTTAGCATTTTAAAATTTATATTTATTTATAAGTGAGGATATTTAAATTCAAATGTTATTTTTAAGTTGTACTTTAAGTATTAAACATGTCATTCAATCCCGATCGGGTGGTAATTATCAATTTATAGATATAAATTGATAATTTAGTAGTATGCTTTTATTTTCAAGAATCACTTACGATGTAGAGAGTTAAGCGCTGAGTGTTTTTAAATACTGTATCACGTCGGTGGATTCATATAACCAACGGTGATTGCCATCGGAGTTTTTAATTTGCAGGCAGGGTACTTTTATTTGTCCGCCGCCTTTGAGCAGTTGTTGACGATGATGCTCATCATGTTGGGCATCACGAAGCTCGATATTGAGTGATTGACGTTTAATTTCACGTCGAACCTTCATACAAAAAGGACATGTCTTAAACTGATAGAGGGCGATATTTTGTGTTGTTTGATTCAGGCGCTGTTGTTTCTCCAGTGGGTGTTTGATGCCCTTTGGCGTCGTCAGTTTATCAATCAGCAGCATAATTGGTCCAATGATGCGGCGTAATGTGCGGAAGAAAATTCGAATAACCCATTTCATTGTTCGTAAAACCTTTTGTTCACATGCTCGTATTATACCTGAGTGCCTGGCTTTAACGAAGATCCGAGTGGGATGGTGGCATAGGCTATCAAAATGACGGAACTGGTATTTATGTAACTGATTTCGTTAATATTTCATAACAAAAACCATGCTTCATGTCGTTAAAGTTAACAATCAGATGTAATACTCTTCAGTGGATAAAGATGTATACACACAGATTTGCTGGCTAGAGTGATCTGTTGCCCTATATTAGTGATTATTATTTGACCGTAAACTGAAATCTCGGATCGGGCAAATCTGCAAACGCTAGCCAGCAATTTTAGTCAACGCCTTGCCTCTGCGAGTGGAGCAAATGATAAACAAGAGAATGTGGCGACCCGCTATGATTATCGAGAGCACCTACAATTAGCACGCAAAATTTATAATAATACCCGTACCTATGTCGTCAAGACCCATCAGAACGTACGTAATGTTAAACCGATTGATATTTCAAAAGCCAAAAGCCTGGTGCATAACCTGGCTGAAAATATTTTAATAAATCCAAATGCGATGATGTGGTTAACACATTTGAAGGCACGTCATGAATATACATTAACGCATAGTATAAACGTATGTATCTTAGCCCTTATATTTGCTAAACACCTCGATCTTCATAGAACTGAATTAGAGTTACTTGGTCTGGGTGCATTATTACACGATATCGCTAAGTTAAGAATTCCGCCCGAGATCCTGGATAAACCAGGTAAGTTCACCGATGAGGAATTTGCGGTGATGAAAACGCATCCGATTGAAGGCTATAATATTTTAAAAGAAGATGCAGCAATACCGAACGAGTCATTAGAGATCGTTTTGCACCATCATGAAAGAATTAATGGTAAAGGCTATCCAGACGAACTGACGAATGATCAAATTAGCAAGCATATTAAGCTGACCTCCATAGTTGATGTATATGATGCCGTTACCAGTGATCGATGTTATCACGACGGGATATCACCCTATAAAGCGCTACAAAATATTTATAGTTGGACTAGCGGGCATTTTGATAAGCAATATGTCGAGGGATTTATGAGCTGTATGGGGATATACCCCGTTGGTACGCTTGTAAACCTGAGTGATGGGAAAACGGCTGTTGTCATTGCAACCACAAAGAAAACCAAGCTACGGCCCATGGTTTTATTTATCAAAGACAGTAATGGTGAATTTTATAAACAACGTAAAATCTATAACCTGTTATCCCAAAAATGGGATAATTCAACAGATCGTCTTGAGGTAAAAGGGGTGATTGAACCAAAGGTTAGTGAAATCAGTGTCAGTAAGATTCTGGAACAAGAGTCATTGACTCCGCAACAGAGTACGACTCAACAGATCGATAAAATTAAGAGCCTCATCGAATAAAATCAAAGACGAAGGTTGATGCTGGCTGAGTTGTTTTTCGTCCGAATGTGAGATAATCACGGGATTTAAGCCTCATCCGAAAATTACGATGCAAAGACGGCTTTTTTGTTGTCAGTCAATATGTTTAGGTTTACAGTACACTTTTTTTCGATACATAATTTAAGAGGAATGAGCATGGCAAAAGCGACGGCGAGACATATTTTGGTGGATAGCGAAGATCAGTGTAATCAACTGAAGAGTGAGATTGAAGCCGGTGCTGACTTTGGTGAAGTTGCAAAACAACATTCTAGTTGCCCATCGGGTCAATCCGGCGGTGATCTTGGCGAATTTGGTCCCGGCCAAATGGTTAAGGAATTTGATGAAGTCGTGTTCAGTGGTGCCTTAAATACAGTGCATGGTCCGGTAAAAACTCAATTTGGCTACCATTTATTAGAAATTACCAGCCGTACCGATTAATCTGATTAAATTCTATTATGATTTGGAGGCCGGTCTGTGCGCATTTTTTCTTCCCCAGTAATATTCATTAGTATGTTTTCATTACTCTCCTTGTCCTGTGCTGAATTTAAACAGGCCGGGCGGGATATTGGCCATGGTACTCGTGATGTTACTCGCGAAATTGGTCACGGGACGCGTGATGTGACAAGAACCATTGGTCATGAGACTCGAGATGCGATTAAAGCCTTCAAAAAAGATGTACTGGATGACGGTGATTAGCGTTTAACGCGAACCCCATATTTTTGTAACCGCTCTATCGTTTCCGAGTAATCCAACAACCAGGCCTATCAGGGCGATGGCAGAAAAGACGACGACCGGGATCAGGTATCCTAAGTCACTATTTTCCCGTGACAGATAAGCGACCACAATCGCTAATGATAAAAATAATGTGCTCATGAAAATTAGGATCTTACGATTCAATGGTTTGTAAGTATATGGCTCATCACCTTTCTCAAAATAGTTAAGGATAGGTGAGAATATGGCACGTAAAGAATTTTTCATAGTCGGTATTTAAAGTTGTATAAAATATATTCTAGCATATATTTAATCGTTTCTATATGGGTTATATATTCATGGTGGGAGAAAGAAAGTGAAAAAAGTTCAGCATGATTTTTGGCAGCTGACTGTTCCTGATACCTGGAGTATCGAAACAGACGATGAAATGATTAGCCTGTATGATCCAGATGGTCAGGGTACCCTGGTAGTGAGTGCTGTTGTCGAAGATGAACCGATAAATGATGATTATATAGAAGACCTGGTTGTTGAACATTTGGATGCGGGTGCTGAATTACATCATGAGGTCTTTGGCCCTTTTACCGGGGTAGGTTGTTGTTTCGAGGCAGATGAGAATTATTGGTGCGAGTGGTATCTCTGCCTGGATAATAAATTACTTTTTGTTACCTATAATTGTGACCTGGAAAGCGAAGGTGAGGAAGATGATTTAATTGAGAGTATTCTCGATTCATTATCGTTAGCAACGGATGCAAAACTTCATTAATTATTTATAAAATTGATAGTATTTATTAAAAATAATGGGTAGCCCAGAAAAAAAATATTGTCCTCGCTGCCAGCAGAAATTTTCCTGCCATGCAAATCAAATTGAACACTGCCAGTGTTCGAATATTCAGTTGTCCAGATTAAATCGTGAGTATATTGCTGAACACTATGTGGATTGTTTATGTCATTTGTGTTTAAAGCAATTAAAGTTAGAAAGCGATCAGTCATTATCAGGGTAATATTCCGCAGTATTATTGTACTTTTTTCATATTGATTTGTTGTGATACAGTTCATTTCAATTATCTAAATGTGAATTCATAATTGTCGTACGCATTTACTTGATGCAAAAAGGAATTTTTATTTCACCAATATAAGCAGGTTCATTGGAGAACAGTATGATAGACATGAAACAAATTAAAGAAAACGTCTCAAGTAAGATAAAGACTTACCAGACTCAGGATGAGGTGGATTTGCCGCCACGCGAAACGAAACAACCTCGCCAGTCGTCAACAAAATCAAATAGTTCGACCAAAGACAGTTCAGCAGCGATTGGCGCTTCGATCCGAATTCGTGGTGACGTGACCGGTGACGAAAACCTTATTATCCAGGGTGAGGTGGATGGAACCATTAATGTTGTCGGGCACAATGTTACCATCAGTAATACCGGTAAAGTAAAGGCGAATATTAATGCCAAACAAATCATTGTCGAAGGTGAGCTTTCCGGTGACATGGCTGGTGAGGAAAAAGTAGTGATACGCCAAACGGGTAATGTCCATGGCAATATAATTGCTCCGCGAGTAACGCTTGAAGATGGTGCTTTGTTTAAAGGTAGTATCGAGATGGAGCCAGGAAAAGATGATTTAATGAAAGCAGATAATACTATGAACTCATCAAACTCCTCGAATTCATCTGGTCTGAAATCGGCATAAAGACTACGTATTTTTTCTGTAGTCATTCAGCTTTAATGAAATGTTAATTTCAACTGTTGCAGAACATCTGGCGCCACAGCAAACGGGCTATGCTATGAATAGTCCGTTGCTGTTTGGTTTGCTGGATAAATTCGATGCGGATCACTATTACGAAATTTTGGATGTAAACCCTGCCAATCAATTTCAGCTTGATTACTTTGCCCGTGTCCATTGTAAGTTATATCTACCAGGATGTGGTCAACAGTTGCTTGAGATCGACATGGAGAAGCTTGATACTCAGACAAAAATAAACCGGGCACTGGTAAAAAATTTACAACTATATAAAAACAATAAAGCTAATCTGAATTTGATTATGTTGTGGGATTTACCTAATTATCTTGATACACGGTTGCTCAATGAAGTGGTTCAATTTCTATTGCAACATACTAATGATAATGTAATGTTGCATATCTATATTCAGACTCGCGAGAGTATGCCGGAGTTACCTGGGAATTATACGTTCCAGAGTGATAATAAGATTTGGGTCGAAAATAATTCTAATAACTCCACACCATGTCCTATGTATTACAAGGAAGCGTTACAAAAGATATTATCTCCATTTATGGTGCAAAAAGGGGTATTGCTCTCTAATGGCTTACAGGAATATCTGCTGAAAAGACAATAATTCCCCTCTAAAGCAATCACAGCGGTTTGGTAATTAGTCGAAAGTTAAACACCGCTTTGATTTTCATATTTTCTTAACGACATTGCCTTTTTGATGTAAATAATGAGTATTATGTCAGTTAATGTTTATATTTAAACATCATACCCGCGATAATTAATTTCGATGACATGCAAAGCATGGTTTTTTTAGCCTATTTATTGTAATCTCAAAGGCTGACAGTTTCACTTTAATAAAAATCAACTCTTGATATATGCGGATTCGATTCAAAGGAGTGATTATTATGATATTTAAATCCATAAGATTATTTATATTGTTAGCAGGGCTTGGAATTGCTGTAATTTCGAATGTCTATGCCGATCAGGATATAGAACGAATCGTTGTTTTTGGTGATAGTTTATCGGATCCGGGGAATGCCTTTGCATTAACAGGCATGCAGTCCGTTCCACCATATCAACTAATTCCTGATGCAGCTTATGCGGTTGGCGGTCATCACTTTTCTAATGGTAAGACCTGGATTGAAATTTTTGCCCGTGAGTTGGATCAAAAATCTAAACCTGCGTTTGGTAAACGTGGTGCCACGAATTATGCCGTCGGGGGTTCACGTGCGCGTAATGAAGGCAGTGTGAACCTGAGTACCCAGGTGGCGGCCTATTTAAATACCTATTTTGACGAGGATAACGACGAAGTTTTGTATGTGCTATTTATCGGTGGCAACGACATTCGTGATGCAATTGTTGCACTGGCCACCGATCCTGGCGGGGTAAGCAGTGGTCTAATCCTGCAGGAAGCATTAACATCGGTTAGTGATAATATGGCCGCACTCATTCAGGCCGGGGCGAATCGTTTTTTAATTGTTAATGCACCGGATTTATCTTTAACTCCTGCTGTGCGCCTACAAGGCCCACAGGCACAATTCGCAGCGAATATGCTGAGTGTGCAGTATAATCAAGGTCTGGCCCAGGTCAGTAGGAGTTATCAATCAGCCTTCCCGATAGAACTCAGAGAGTTTGATTTATTTACGTTATTCACCGCATTAGCCAATAATCAGGAAAAACTAAAACTTAAAGAAACAGAAATGACCTGTATAATGCCAGGTGTAATTGAGGGGCCGGTTTGCGATCGTCCGCGAGAGTATTTATTCTGGGATGGAATTCATCCAACACGGCGTGTTCATCGTTTTATCGGAAAACATGCAAGTGATTTTTACGATGACGATTAGATATGCTATCGAATAAAAGTCCCAGTCCCAAATTAATATATATGATTGTATTGAAGTATAAAATTGAAAGATAGCTTATTTAAGAGTACAACTTTTATTCTGATCCTGGGCATCGCCTTGAGTTTATCGGCCTGTGTTTCGAAGCATAAACCGCTGAAAAAGGTTCGGCCCTTGTCTGGAGATTGTCAGGATTATATTTTGTTTTCTGTTTCGTTGACCAAACAACGTGATCAAGGTTTCAGTAAACGAGCGACAATAAACATATCCGGTTTCTCAGTCGGGAGTGATGCTAATAAAAAGTTGCTTTATCAGCAATACAAACCAATAATTGAAACCATTTATGCGAACTATTTACTTTCTGTCAATGCAGTGAAAATTTTTGCTAAGGTTCAATGTGAACATGATCTGGAAAAGAACTGGGATCTCCTGGCAAATGAGCAATATAAAAAAGTGGCGGATGTCATCAGGGCTTGCCGTCGATATAATGAGTTGGATGAGATAGTGGAAAAATGCCTGATTCTTTCAATGCAGGGTAAAAATTTTAACGAACCTCTTGAACCACCGAATTTTTAATAAAAATGACTGAACGAATAACAGAAATAGAAACTCAACTGGCTTTTCAGGAAGAAACAATCAGTGAATTAAATTCAGTTGTGACAGACCAGCAATCCCAAATTGATAGCCTGAAAGAACAGGTAGAATTGTTACATAAAAAGCTCCAATCGTTATCTGAGTCTGTTGTGCATCATGATGAAAATGAACCGCCACCACCTCATTACTAGAGTTAGAAAATGACGATAGCCGTAGCTGAAGGTGAGACTGGTTTCGATACATCAGTTATTGATAAAATCACCATGCCCCATGTTTTACATTTTATACAAGCAAAACTAGAAATGTATGATACGCAGCTGCTTGAATGGATAAAGCTATTACCATTAAATAAAAAGGCCATACTGCATGGCTGTTGTAGTTACCCTGTCCGTACTAGACCTCGTTCACGTCGATACAAACAGGGTTACAGGTTGCGTGCCAGTGTTAATGTAGAGCTTGCACCACCTTATACCTATTTACATTGGGGGCGAATACCATCATCAAGTTATAAACAAGGTTGGTACTCAGGTCCAATGGATTTTAGATTTGATGACCTGGATGAATGTGCCATTCATACTTTAGCCCATGAGTGCTTTCATTTTTTAAGTCACTCTAAACAGGTCAGGCATAAAAATACCGAGGCCAATGCCAATTGGTGGGCTGATCAATGGACACAAGAATTCAAGATACAACAATGAATTAATGACTGAAGGTTAATCATGGCCAGGATTGTATATGGGGTTTCAGGGGAAGGTTCAGGTCATTCATCTCGAGCTCGTGAGATACTGGCTCATCTTGTCGGGCACGGACATCAGCTTAAAGTAGCAAGTTATGATCGCGGTTACCGTAATCTGAAAGACGATTTTGATGTTATGGAAATCTCCGGTCTTAGTATCAATAGTCAGGATAATAAAATATCAACTATTCGAACTTTATTAGAAAACTTAAAAATGCTTCCGGATGGTATAAAAAGTTTTAATGTAGCTCGTCATCAATTGTTTAAACAGTTTAAGCCGAATTGTGTCATAACAGATTTTGAGCCGATGACGGCTTATTTAGCAAATTATTATCATGTGCCTCTGATATCACTGGATAATCAGCACCGTATGCGTTACATGGAATACAGTCGTCCCGATGAACTAAGCAAGGATGCACTAATAACCGAAACCGTTATCAGGGCGATGGTACCAAAACCAGATATCTCATTGGTCACGACTTTTCATTTTGGAGAGGTTAAAAATAATCATACCTTTTTGTTTCCACCCATTTTACGAGAAAGTGTATTAGCATTATCAGCGACAGAAGAAGAGCACATTTTAGTTTATGTCACCTCGGGTTTTGATAGCTTGATTTCTCTTTTGGAAAATTTTGATCGTGAGGAATTCATAATTTATGGTTATGATAAACAGGAAGTAAACGGTAATTTGCACTATCGACCTTTTAGTAAAACTAAATTTTTACATGACCTGGCAACGTCGAAGGCGATTATTGCTACGGCCGGTTTTACACTTATTACTGAAGCACTGTATTTAGGAAAACCTTACTTTGCTGTACCGATGGAAGGTCAGTTTGAGCAGGCACTCAATGCACTCATGTTAGAAGAGCAAGGGTTTGGTAAATCCAGTTTTGACATACAGGTCGATCAGATCGCGGCCTTTATATATAGTATACCCGATTATAAAAAGAACCTACGAGAGTATCCGCATGAAGGGAATCATAAAATAAAAGATTTTTTGGATAAGCTGTTGGCCAATAATGGTCAGCAGCTGCAACAATATATCGCTAGCTAAAATGGTCTAACAACGGGGGAGGAGTTATATGAATGAGAACAATCCATACAGTACGCCACAATCTGAACTCACAGGTGAGAAACCGGATAGCGGTACGGGAGAGTCTCCGGATTTAGCCGGGAGAGGTCAGCGACTTGCTGCGGCCATCATCGATGGGATTATATCAACCGTTATTACCGTAGGAATCATGTATCCGTTTGGCGTTCTCGAGCAATTTGCTAATGGTATCGAGCCGGATACGCCAACTTTGATCATCGTGGTTGCATTAAGTTTGACTATATTTTTTGCAATCAACGGATACCTGTTACATAGGAATGGTCAAACCATTGGTAAAAAATTACTATCAATTAGGATAAGTAATTTACAGAACGAAAATCCCGGTGCGGCAAAAATCATTTTTGTTCGCTATCTCCCTATGCAACTGATTGCGCAAATTCCTTTTGTTGGCGGCTTAATCGGTCTAGTGAATGTACTGATGATATTTGGTTCTGAGCGCCGATGCCTGCATGATTATATTGCCGGTACTATTGTGATTAATGCAGATTAGGGTAGGTTTAATCCAGTAGTAAATCTAGTTTAGAAAAATATGAACCCACTCGAATTTGTTGAGATGACGGCTGACGATCAGGTTGCCGTGCAGGCACTCATAGGACGGGCAATGAATCCGGATGAGTTGGAATTTGCCAGGCAAACATTTGATTTTCATTTTGCCTGCTTATCTGCAAAAAGTGATACTCCGCTTGATTCGATGCGAAGTTTTTATTTAGCGAAAAATGGCTCGAAAATCAATGGCGTCATCGGTCTGCACCGTTATCGCTGGGGCCCCAGTGAAAATATCTGGCTATCCTGGTTTGCGGTAGAGCCGGAACTGCAAGGGCAGGGAATCGGCAAATGGATGCTGGACAAAATCGAGCAGATAATTCGAGAAAAAGGTTATAAAAAGCTCTTCATTGAGACTTATCGCCATGATACCTTTAACCGCGCATTAGCGTTTTACCAGCGCCAGGGTTTTTTACAGGTGGGTCAGATTGATAGCTATTTAATGGACGGCAGCGATATGCTGGTGTTTGTCAAAAGCTTGGATTAAAGCTGTGTGTTTGGCCATCTTTTGTTACAAGCCGGTAGGTCTGAAATCACTTATAATATGTGCTGATATTACCAATTCAGTTGTGATTCAGGTCGATATTTTAGCCTACGTATAAGGCATACTTAGATACAGTCAGGATTTTAGACAAGCTTATTTTTTAAATATTAAAGGAAAACAAAGTGCAAAATTTTACAAAAACAATTCTTATTACAGCGAGCTTATCGCTGGTAACGGTAAACGCCATTGCCGCCGATTATAAATCTGAGAAAGATAAATTAAGTTACGCGATTGGTGTACAAATGGGCAACTCGTTAAAGCAACAGAAAATCAATGAGGTTGATCCAAAGGTGATTGGCCAGGCCATTGAAGATGTCATGTCTGGGGCAAAATTAAAAGTCTCTAAAGAAGATATGCAAGCGGCTATGACAGCGTTCCAACAAAAAATGATGGCCAAGCAAAAAGCAGCCGCCAATGATAAAAAAGTTGCGGGTGACAAGTTTCGCGCTGACAATAAAAAACGCAAAGGCGTTAAAGAGCTGGCTAATGGCATTCAGTATGAAGTGCTAAAGGACGCAAAGGGTGCTAAACCTAAGGCAACCGACAAAGTAACAGTACACTATCATGGTACTTTGATTGACGGTACGGTTTTTGATAGTTCAGTCAAACGTGGCAAACCTGCAAGCTTCCCGCTGAATGGCGTTATTAAAGGCTGGCAGGAAGTATTACCATTGATGCAGACTGGATCAAAGTGGAAGGTTGTTATTCCACCTGAGCTGGCATATGGAGAACGCGGTGCTGGTGGATCAATTGGACCAAATGAAACTTTAATCTTTGAAATCGAACTTATTTCTATAGATAAGTAATGTAACAAGTTATTCGTATCAAGCTTCGGTATGCATACGAGGTTGTGAGATGTAATCTCGTTATGTATAGCTAAAAATTTAAAACGGCATTGGGTTATTCCAATGCCGTTTTTTTCTACACCAAATATTTTTTCCTAATTTAGTATAAGTTAGTTATTGTATTTTCTCAGTATTTTAATTTGCTTGCGGCTAGAAATAACTTTTGTTTCAATATCCTCTCTTTGTAAACATGATTGAAGTAGAGTGATTCTGATGTCGGATAATCATTGGCCACGCGCGATTGTTTTTGTTGACATGGATGCTTTTTTTGCATCGATCGAGCAATTAGATGAACCGTCACTACGACAACGACCGGTTGCGGTCACCAATGGTATGCGCGGCACCTGTATTATCACTTGCTCATACGAGGCGCGCGCGCGTGGAATTTATACCGGGATGCGTATTAAAGAGGCGCAACAGTTGTGTCCGCAATTAATCCAACGTCCAGCACGTCCACAGCGCTATGCGCAACTTGCAACTCGCATGTCGGATGCGTTGCGAGATGAGATTAGTCCTGATCTGGAAATATTTTCAGTCGACGAGGCTTTTCTCGATGTGAGTCATTGTCAAAAATTATTGGGTTCGCCGCAGTCAATTGCCGCGCAAACCAAAGCGGTGGTGAATCGAGCGGTTAACTTACCTTGTACCGTCGGTGTTAGCGGTGATAAGACCAGCGCAAAATTCATTGCCAAAGAACACAAACCCAGCGGCATTGGTGTTTTACCACCGGGGCAGGTCAGGCAGCGCTTGCGTGAGGTACCGGTGACTAAACTGTGTGGTATTGCCGAAGGCATTGGTCGCTTCCTGGCGGCACGAGGCGTGTATACCTGTGGCGATATGGAGCGTTTACCGATTGGCATCATGGGTAAACGTTTTGGTTACCCGGGGCGGCGTATTTGGTTGATGTGCCAGGGCCTGGATCCTGATCCTGTGCATACCAGTATTGCCGCGCCCAAGTCGATGGGCCATGGTAAGGTCATGCCACCAGATACCATCGATTCCAATATAATACACATGTATCTCCTGCACATGAGTGAAAAACTGGCGACGCGTTTGCGACGTTATAAATTGCAGGCAAAAACATTTTCCATTGGCTTGTTAACCCGCCAGGGCTGGCTGGGTGATACATACCGGACGGCGACGTCAACAACGGATGGTGCAGTGATTAGCTCGCTCACTCGACAGATGATGGATGAACACTGGCGAGGCGAAGGCGTGTTACAGGTGCACATCACTGCGCTGGATCCCTATCCGGCTGATGGCCAGTTAGAGATGTTTGTTGAAGAACATGAGGGGCGCGATGCGGTTAATAAAACCGTGGATACGATTAACCAACGTTATGGTGAGCTCGCACTGGGTCCCGCGCGCCTGTTAAAACGCTCCGACATGCCTAATGTCATTTCCCCTGCCTGGAAACCAAAAGGACCACGGCAAACTATTTAACCAAAAACACGTAATTTGTCATCCTGAGCGCAGCGTTTGTCATCCTGAGCGCAGCGAAGGATCTTGGCATTTCGTTTGGTATTTCCTGTTTGGTCGTAAGATCCTTCGCTGCGCTCCACATGCTTTGCACTGCCTTGAACCGCTTCGCGTTTCGTGCAGTATTCCTACGCTTCGCTCTGGTCAACCGCTGCGCGTTTCATGCAGTCACTGCCATGAAGCGCTTCGCGCATCACGCAGTATTTCTTCCGCTTCGCTACAGTCACTCTCTACGCTCCGCTCCGATTAGGATGTCAGTTGAGTTAACAGAACAGCCAATAGCTAAAAGTAGTAATACAAATAAGCCTGTGTCACTTCTTTGTTATATTCCTCGGGCTCAAAATTTGAATCATTTGATGTATAAACATATTTGATGCCAACCTCGAGGCCGGAAACGGGTAGTACGTAGAGACTGAATCGGTATTGTTTGCGGTTGTCTTCTCGTTGACCACTGATGGCCGGATTGGGATTGACCACAGGATTATAGAGGCTGTTTCGATAGAGAATTTCGTTGGTCATTTTTATTTTTCTGCTTAATGAATTTTTTAAACGAAGACGCAAGCTGTGGCGTGTTGGAGAATAATCAACTGTCGGCGTATTTATCCGATCGTTAAATTCATATTCGTAGCGTAAGCGAAACTGTCCAAGAAAAGTATAATTAATCAGCTGGGCGCGAAGTCGTTGTTGGGTGCCGGCTAAATAGAAATACAAAGGATTCTCAATCTCAATATCACTGTACTGATATTTAAATAACAATGAATCTTTTTTTGCGAAACGATATTTTATATCCAATGCCGCATTGTTGATGGACTGATAATCTTGCCGGCCAAGTTTGCTTGAGGTGTAGAACAGTCCGGGCTTGACGGTCCAGTTACCCGTATCAATCGGGAATTCCAGTCGGGCCTCGAGCTGACGATAATCATTGCGCTCATAGGTAGTATAGCTGTGATCATAGTAGTTCAGTTTAAGGTTGGTATAAGGCATTAAAAGATATAAATAGGCAAAGCTTTCCGTAAACTGGTCCGATAAGCCCGATGCTGAACCGCTGGTGGTGAGCGTGACGTTGCTGTCATAACCATATGAGATACTTGCGCCACCATCGATTTGAAAAATAGCGGGTTTCTTTTTAGTCGGGGTAGTGTCCATAGCAGCGGCAAGTTTCGTAATCTTGTCGCTATAGTATTGAGAATGGGCCTGCCGATCCTGTGCGAGATTGAACCACTGGTGTGCCTCATCTTTATTTTGCTGTTTGAGTTTGACCAGCCCCAGATTGTATTGAACCAGTTGCTTAAGTTTTGGGCTGCGCAAGGCAATTCGAAAGGATGCTTCAGCTTGCGGGTAATGTTTTAACTTAAAATAACTGACGCCTAAATTATAATTGATTGTATTTGGATTATAGCCTTGCGCCTGGGCTTGTTTGAAATAGTCGATTGCCAGAGAGTAATTTTTTTGCGCAAAGGCCTGAGCACCTTTTTCGAAAGAAACTTTGTCGTTGGCCAGACTTTGGGCACTAGCAAGAATAAATCCGATAATAAGTAATGTTAAACGCCAGTACGACGACATGCATCCCCTCATAGACACCAAAACCTGATTAATCAAACGAGTTTAGTCAGTAAGATACAGCAAATATTACAATAGAAATATTAACGGGGCCTTAGTTTACAACTTTACTTGTGACTAAGAAGATTCTTCTGGCTCGGGTGGCTCTTCAGGTTCGGGTGGTTCCTCAGGCTCAGGGGCTTCGGGCGGTTCTTCAGGCTCAGGAGGCTCGGGTGGTTCTTCAGGCTCAGGGGCTTCGGGCGGTTCTTCAGGCTCAGGGGCTTCCATTGGTTCGGGTGCTTCAGGTGCTTCTTCTTGCTCGGGTGTTTCCGTTTCTTTGTCGTCTTCCTTATCATCCGAATCGTCTTTGGAATCTTCATTAGAATCATTGTCATCATTGGATTCCGACTCATGACGCTCAGTATCAAGCCGTTCCGGTAACTCAATTTCATTGACAATTTCCTGGGCATCTTCGTGGCGAATGATTTCCATGGTAATGTCAGACAAATCAGGTCGATCAGACGCAAGAACCGGTGGGCTTATGGCGCCAAGCGCCATCCCAGCTGTGAGTATGGAGACAAAGGTCAGGGGTGAATAATTCATTTCGTAGGCCTTGAACACATACGCTAACTGCTTAAAACCGGCAAAAATTCTGACGATGAAGGGGTCGACACCAGATTTAGCGTAAAAGTGCGAGTTTGCCCGCCGTGTGAAATCTTCGCAAGCAGAGTACCACCCTGATTGTGCTTGATAATAATCGGTAAACTTAGACGATTGCTACCTTGTTTCAGTGCGGTTTGCCATTCGAGCTTGCGTTGGTTGGGGTAACCAACGATCTCAGTACCATCAGGTAACTCAATGCTCATCGAGGCTTGCTGAATGCTGCGCGGGCTATTAAACACAAGATCGACCTTTCTGGATTGCATGGCAGGCAGCTCAACGGTGATGATAGGCATGCTGTCCTGGCCAGGGTCGGCTAAGTCGAAGACCATAAACCAGACGACCAGGAGTGCTGCAACCGCAGTGCTGAATCCAGCCGCAAACCAGGCAGGAATAATATAGCGTGGTTTTTCTGGCTGCTGGGCGAGAAAATGCAACATACGTTGCTCGTAACCTGCACGTGGCTCTATCGGAGGTTGGTTTTTGCACTGCTGGATAACGTGCTGGGCATATTTGTATTCAGCATGGCAGTTTGAACAACTTTCCAGATGCAGATCAATATCGTCACGTTCACCTTTTGGCAGGTCGCCATCCAGGTAGTGATCGAGTCGTTTGAGTATAAGTTCACATTGCATAAATTAAGCCCTTATTCATTTACACGTTTATTTTGAGGAAAGGGTTCCCGCCTTATCAACTCGCGTAGGGTTTTTCGACAGCGGTGAAGCCTCGATTTTAGTGTCCCGACCGGGGTTTCCATGATTTCTGAAATTTCGACCAGGGTGTACCCTTCCAGGTCGTGTAACAGGATGAGCTGTCGATGTTCTTCATTCAGTTGATTCAGCACATTGGTTAACTGCAGGGACAATTGGGTATGGACCAGGTGCTGAGCCGGCCCTGGCGCTGGATCATTGGTATGTTGAAGCATTTCACTGCCATCTTCATTTCCGGGTACGCTGGGATTGCGTTTTTGCTGACGAGTAAAGTCAATAAACTGGTGGTAGAGGCTCTTTAGGAGCCAGGTTTTTGGATTTTCCAGATGCTCGAGTTCAATTTGTTTATCGTAAGTTCGCATTAACAAGGTTTGTACGATGTCTTCTGCATCATCTGCATTGCCGGTTAATCGATAGGCATACTGGTAGAGCCGCTGTAAATGCGGACGGACTTGTTTTTCAAAGCGTTTTTGTCGTGACGGTCTAAACACGTGGTTTCGAATTACTTATAGGTCGTTGTTGGTCATGAAAACTTAAGTGTACCTGCTTATGCCGGGATTGAAAGCCACTTTATGATTATGTATGAAGGAAATCTATTAAATATGATAACTATTTCAAAAAATCTATTGGTTGATCTAAGTTTAGAAAACTTATATGGGTTAATAAATTATTGAAAATTAAAACATTAAAATAAAACAATTTTTGTCAGCAACACCTTAAATGGGATAAATTCAAATATACTGGACATAGAAAGGTTTGGAGCGAGAGATTATGTGTGGTCGTTTTACCTTAGGCAAAGAACCGAATTCTTTGTTAGAGTATTTTCATCTGCATGGCGAAGTACCGACCTTCCATTTATCTTATAACATTGCGCCAACGCAAATGAGTCTTGTCGTTTATGCTAATCAGCAACATCGCGTCTGTGATTTGATGCGTTGGGGATTAATTCCCTCGTGGTCAAAAGGGCCCGATACAAAATTTAATATGATCAATGCGCGTGCCGAGAGTATCGAAGAAAAGCCAGCCTACCGATCCGCGTTTAAGCAACGGCGCTGCCTTGTGCCGGTTGATGGTTTTTATGAATGGTCTGGGCAGGCCAGGCCAAAGCAGCCGTATTATATTTATCAGGAAAACCAATCGCTGTTTGCTTTAGCGGGAATCTGGGAGCAATGGCAATCAGAGACTGAACAGATCAATTCATTCTGCATAATCACGACTAACGCAAATACTGTTATGCAAAATATTCATCATCGCATGCCCGTGATCATCAGGCCGGATCATTTTGATGACTGGTTATTGAGTGGCGAGTCGGACGGTTATCAGTCCTTACTAATACCAAGAGAAGATATTGAACTTCAATATCATGCGGTTAGTACCGGGGTAAATTCGGTTAAAAATAATTCGCCAGATTTACTAAAGCCCATTTAATTACTTTCCGGTAATTTACTTTCCGGCTTGTGAGGCAATTAAATCAAAAGCAATCGATGCATATTCACCAAAAGTGGTAAAGGTTTGAAATTCATCGGCCGTTAATTTCCGACCACTGCGTTTACAGTCAGCATAAATTAGACCTCGTCCCTGTCCATTTACGGTGATCGGAATACTGAAAAATTCCAGAGTATCGATACAGGTTTTTACCTCTTTTGTGATCAAAGGATTCATGGCGCCGCGAGTTTTATCGTTTAACCAAAAGGCTGAGTTCGATCGCATTAGTGCGGCAAAGATATTTTTACCTTTTGTCGAGAAATTAAAACATCGTTTTAGTCTTTCTTTTTCGTCGCCTAAGGTATATTTAGCCATTAGCATATTGTCTTTGGGAGAGATAAAAGCGAGTACAGTTCGTTCCATACCCAAGGCACGGTAGATACCTTCTATAACAGTTCCTAAAATGGCGTTGAGTTCAGCCTTTTCATGTAGCATGGTGGTGAGTTCACGTAATATCTCCATTTGCAGACTGTGGTTAGCTTGGGGTTCTTCATCCTGATCACGGGCGAGTTCCTGATTCTCATTGAGAGTGGGCAGCGGAATTAACTGGCTTGCTGCTTCAGCGCCATACTCGGACGCTGTTCTTGCGGCTTCGTGAGCACACTCCTGGACCAGGGTATTGGTTTCATCAAAGGTAAATTCAATGTGGTCGGCAATTTTCTGGATACAGTCCTTTGTTTTAATTCCGCCCCAGCCTTCTTCGACGGCCAGGATGAGATTGTTGGCGTAATCGATGTCTTTCATCACGACGTCGTCTTTGTTTAAGCCTTTGAAATATTCAGCCAGCAACGTACTTAACTTCCATTCATTGTTTAATGACATGGTGAGTTGTTTCAAACTAAATCCAAGCACGGCCTCTTCTGCTTTAGCAGGATGTTCCCATTCCCGATAAGCGACATCGAGTTTTTTGGCATAGCCATACGGGAAGCACCAGAAGGCCATATTGCCCAGGCGCGAGAGCAAGGCGGCGACGAAAACGGCTTCCGGATCATTGCTTTTGCGTTGAAAGGCAATGTTGCGGGCTTGTACTGCGGCATGAAATGAACGAGCCATTTCTTTTAGGGCGTGTTCATGCTGTATCCCTTTTAACAGGGGATCCAAAATGGCAATGGAAAGCGCCATGCTGCGTACCACATTAAATCCGAGCAACACGATTGCACGACTGATGGTATTAATTCGGCGATTTCCCGGGTTATAAAACACACTATTGGCCAGACGCAGGATGCGTGCGGTCATGGTGCTGTCGCGCAGAATTAAATGCGATAAACCTGCAATAGAGGTTTCATCGCCAGATGAAGCGGCGGCGATGCTATGTGCGGTATGGGCGAATACCGGCATCTCTTCTTCGCTAATGCGGCGAGTCCATTCACTAAGACTAACGGTCTGTTTACCTGCTGGCTGCATGATTTCATTAAATGATGAATACAGGTAATATATCGAGCATAATCGAAAAAAGTGTAGGCCAAACAAGCGCCTGGTACGAAATATTGTGTATTGATCTTGGTAATAAACGGGCCTGATTAGGCCATATTTTATGTGGGGTAGAGTAGATTGGTTGTTACCGATTTGCTCGTGTTGGAATTCATCAATCTAGCGCAAAGTCAGCAAGACGGCTGAGGGGTATTGATGGCAGCAAAGTTTATTTTATTTTTTTTGATCATCTTTCTTTCAATCGCAGTCAATATGCCTGACAGTATGATTGCCAGGATGGGTTTTGATGCAAATTACTTATTAGCGGCGCTGGCGGCGGTCGCGATAACTGGCTTGATTGTGCATCGACGCCTTTTACTTGTTGTGCTGGTTATTATAAGTACCATTGGTGCGAATCTGCCGGTTGCTGTTGCCGATCAATTGGGCTTAGATCGAGATATTCTTGTTGCGAGCCTGATTGCCCTGGTCGTGATTCCCTACGTAGCCGGCAAAGTCGAAATGAAGTAGAATTATACTCATCCGTGATACGCTAATTTGATCATTGGACGACAAACGGAATTCGATCGCGAGGGATTTTGCCATGTTTTCACAGGAAGTTATTGATCATTTAAATCGTGACAGCGTAGAACATGAACGTTGGCTTGAAAGCAACGAAATTCTGCAACCGCTGTTATTTAATTCCCACATCATTATACAACCTACCTTAATGCCAGACGTTCGCTGTGTGATGGCGAGCGATGACGACTATGGCCGCATTATTTCCATTGAACAACGTACCTATAAATGGAGTTATTTAGTTCGGCTCAGTGATAAATATGCCGTCGTTGAAGTCATTGAAGATTTACTAAAGCGAGTCGACATGGTGGATGGTCTAACGCGAGTTGAAAATGATTTTCTGGTGCTGGATTTGCCAATGGGTTATTACCTTGAACCAATTTACGATGATTTTCTTAGATTCGTCATAAAGAAAATTAAATATATCGATCTTGGGCAGCTTTAATGCTATGACCCGAACTGGTCTTATCACATTACTGTTTTGTTCGATAATTCAAGTCGATTATTAAAAATCAATGAGTTGGAATGTATTAAGACATTAAAGGAGGTTACAAACTGTTAACTCCTTATTTATGGGTTTGACGAATTGTAGAATTAGGTGTACTTATTTATAAGGTGCAAAAATAGACAAGGTTTGTCGTTATATGACTCAAACAATTGGTACAGCATTGATGGAAAAGCGCAAGCATAAGCGTATCCAATATGGGCGCATGGTAAATGTGACCACCGAGACAGGCAACAACATGCGACTTGAAGTGCTTGACTACTCTATGGGCGGAATGGGGCTGGTCAGCCACTCATCTTTTGAGCCTGGTGATGTGCTTGAGTTTGAGTCGATTATGACCCTGGATGGAGACATCAGGACTCTGGAGCTTAAAGGCGAAGTTCGCCATATTCAGGAGCAATTCCAGGAGTTTTCCTTTGGGATATGCTTTCTGTAAGTAATTACCTCGTCGTTGAATGATTTTCTCTTCTTAACGCCCTTCTGTTAATATCCATACAAATATTATTGAAAAAAATTTGCAAACTGTGACCTGAACACAGTTACTAACGGAGCAAAAAGACTATATATTACAACGCTAATATAGCTCGCCAATGAAGCAAACGAAAATGAGTCAACCGTTTATGGTAACGCTAAGGAAGAGCATGTCTGATAGACGTTATGAGGTTAATCAGATGGCAATAAATAACGACGATCGACGTATATTTCCTCGCGTTCCAGTGCAAGCGCGTATGCGTGTGAGTCATTCCCGGCTCGGTACGCTTGAAGGCTATTCAATTAATGTTTCGGATACCGGTATATTTCTCCGTTTAAGCGATTTGCCGAGGGTTCCGCGCGGTGCGCATATTGGTTTGCAAATGCTTGACTCAGCTAATCCTGGAATAATATTCAATACACGCGTTATCCACTCATCGGATAATGGGCTTGGGGTGGCGATAGTCGATTACGAACTGGATGGCCGTCGATTTACCCTCGATGAGCTACGGCGTCAGTGGCAAGTGAGTAAAAATGATATGACTTACGAGCAAAGCCCCTTTCATGTTGTGAGTCACCATACTATTCCATAGTGCTACTTATAATTCGTAATATCGCCTGCCGCTTTCGCTGGCTTTCTATAATTAAGTTAAATCCTCATTTTACACGCCCAATTTACTAAAAACGGTAAAATCCTGTAAAACCAAGCGCTTATTTGCGTGAATTCGAGAATGAATTGAGCTATAAATATATCTGACATTGTTAAAATGGAACGGCTAAGGGTTGTCAGATGGCTACAAGTGCACAACAGGATTATATTGAGAGGCGGATTTTTGCGCGTCGTCTGGTCAATGCTCGAGTTCAATTAACTCATACCACGATCGGAGAGGTGGTTGCCCGGACACGTGATATTTCTGATACGGGTGTTTTCGTAGAGGCTTTTCCGGTTCCCAAATTGCCATCAGGCTCGCATGTAAAAATGCATATGCTGGACTCTGCTCAACCCAATATCGCTTTTAACATGAAGGTGATACGTGTCGAAGCCGATGGTCTGGGCTTAATGTTCATTGATTATGAAGTTGACGGTGAACGTTATACCCTGGATGCGCTGCGTAGCGCTGTCTCTAAAAAATAATAATATTTTACTCATAAATTCCATGACACCTATACACATCCGGGTGCTACGGCATTCGGCATTTTACAGTCCACTGTTATTAACCATAGCTGCGGGTTACCTGGCCGAAGAGGGTCTCGAACCGCATTACGATATAGCATCTGAATCAAACACAATCGAGCAAGGCCTCAATTCGTCGACGGTACAGGTGGCCCAATCTGCGGTCGCCACGCGTTTTGCTGGCTTGTCGAATGCTGAACCCAGTTCGACTCGTCATTTTGCCCAAATTAATCAACGGGATGGATTTTTCATCACCAGTCGAACGCCAACGGGATCCTTTCAATGGCAGGATTTGGTTGATGGGCCCGTGCTGGTTGATCATTTTTTTCAGCCATTGGCGATGTTTCGCTATGCCCTTTATAAGCAAGGTATTGATTCTAATAGATTAAATGTTCTGGATATGGGCGATGTTCAGGACATCGATGATGCTTACCGGGCAGGACAAGGTGCTTATGTCCATCAACAAGGTCCCTATGCTCAGCAGCTCGAAGCGGATGGTCTGGGAGCGGTCGTCGCTGCGGTAGGTGAGGTAGTCGGCCCGGTTGCCTTTAGCAGCCTGTGCGCCACTCAGGGATGGTTAGATACCGATATGGCCAGTGACTTCTTTCGTGCTTACCGTCGGGGACGTCTGGCGGCAATGAGTATGGATGCCGCCGAGATAGCCAGGCTGGAAGCTGATTTTTTCCCCGATATTGACCAGTCCGTTTTGAGTGCGACGATTAAGTCATATCAACAGCTGGGATGCTGGCAAGGGGATCCCGCCATATCCGAAGACGTCTACGAAAACACGCTTGATGTGTTTGAATTTAGTGGTGACATCAATTCCCGTTTTGCCTATGAAGATATCGTGAGCCCGCCACCGGCGGTGTAATAATGTGCGATCACAGCCTCCCTTATTCCTAATGAATCTGATAGCGGATGTGATTATGATAGTGGCCATTAGCGGCAGGCTGGCATCAAACAACAAATATGATCTCGGGACATCTCGACATAGAGCGACATGACGGTTATATCGTTTTAAGCCCCAATCTGTCTGCGCGCTGGCAGAGCACAAAAGTATTTTTATTCATAGTTAGTTTTTTTGCCTTGTGTATCGGGGTTGCATTTGCGCTCGTTGGTCTGTGGATGATCCTGCCCTTTGCCGGTGTTGAGATAATGGTATTGCTTTTGGTTATGCACCGGGTGGCCAGACAGTGTTATCGTAAACAGGTAATCCATATTTCACCGGAAAAAATCCGCGTAGAGCAAGGTATCGCACAACCACATTCGATCTGGGAATCTGAGTTGTTTTGGACTCGATTGATCGTGCAACAACCCGGGCATGCCTGGCATGCCACTAAAATCATATTGCGTGGTCGGTATGAAAAAATTGAGATTGGAGCTTTTTTGACTGAACAGGAAAAAAATGAATTAATAACAAAATTGCGTCCATTTGTTAGTACGGCATTATAAACAAAAAATAAAAACGAATTTTGGAGGAGAATAACGTTGGTATTAAATGCCTTTTTGTCTGGCCTGTCTACCTCAGCTAATATCGCCAAGATATTTCAGTCATTACTTAAAAATACCCGTGGAACTCAACGGGCTGTCTTACTCGAGCTACAGAAAAATATTAATTTGCTAAATCTGTTTTTAGAAAACAAATCTAAAACCCATGTGATCATAAAAAAACTGTCGGTAGTGGAAACTGAGAAAGCATTAAAGAGTGATTTTAGTTTTAAAGACTTAAAGAAAACCCGTGTGAGTACACGTTTAACTAAGGATATTAAGTCACTACAGGTCTATGCCGGTTGGCAAACTGAACAATTATTTGAGAACATTGTATTAAAGATAGATCAATTAAAAACCATTATTGAGATTGACCCCAATAATACAAATTTTCGTTTATCCGTTCGACTCAAAAATCTGCACAAACTGATGATTCTTTTACTCAAACATATAAAGATGTAATTATTTATGGCTGGTTCCTCTAAAAAGGTTATCTATGCTGCAATGATTGGTAATTCCTTAATTTCAATTACTAAAGAAGTTGCAGCTCAGGTTATAGAAACTAGCGTAACGGAATTGACTAAAGAGATTAAAGTAGCATACCCAGTGGTGAAACATGTGTTTATTGAAGCAGAATCACGTTCGCAACATACAGATATTTAATTACGGATAAAAAAAGCCCGATCATATGATCGGGCTTTTTATTGATTGTTATGCTTATTCGAAATTAAGCAGCAACAATATTACTTTCGTTCATGTTCATACGTTCCACTGTTTCTTCATGGATAGCGGCTAAAGTAATTCCATCCAGGTTAGTTGAAACTTTAGACTCCAGAACACCCCAGGCGAAAAGTGTTGCCGATTGTGGTTGTCCTTTAAAGTCGGCGGCCGTTTTACGATTGATATCAATCGCAGAAACAATTTCAGCAATAGAAATTATTTCACTCGGTTTACCAAGAACATATCCTCCACCTGGACCGCGTACGCCCTTAACGAGATTATTTTTGCGTAGCAATGCAAAAATTTGCTCCAGATACGATAGCGAGATATCCAGTTTTTTCGCTAACGAGGTGAGTGACACAGGATTTGGCATTTGGAAAGCCAAATTTAACATAGCTTTAATTGCATAATGTGCACGTGATGAAATAGTCATAGCCTTCTTGTCCTTAAAATTTAAAATAGTTCAATTCAACATCCCACAGAAATAGCTCTTCTTTGTTGCATCCTTGTCAACGTCGGGTTCGGCTAACTGCATTCCATAGGTTACCCTGACTCTAAAAGTAGAAATTAACCCTTAGTAACACAATGCTTATTTTGTAAATATTTGTTAATTTTAATCCGGTTATTTTTGCAGCACTTTATTCGATTTATCTCAGTATTTTGCTCAACTACTTAAAACCGCTGTATTGTTTGTGATATTGAAGACAATATCTCTATAAAATTCAGTTGATTATGTCACAATTACTGGGCCTCAAAAGAAGTGAGATCCACACATGCAACCAGTTCTGAAATATTTAGCCGTTTTAGCATTCATTTCCTGGACGCTTAGTGGTTGTACTTTAGTGCCAGTAGACGCCAAACCGACTAAACCGCAAAGAAAACCCATCACTATCGAACAACCAGACGTTGTGGTGACGAATGAGACGGCGGCGGCTGAAATTAACAGGCTTAAGACGCCACGACGGGTGAAAGACAAGATTTTAAGACTGTATCACCCTGACCCGGTTGAGCGGGCCTGGGCGGCTTACCAGCTTGCTAAATTGGGACGCGGAGCGGCGCCTGCGGTTCCATACCTTATTGATTTATTAAACGATGACACCCCAGTATTGTTGTCGCGCTATATAGGTTCCGGTTTTCGTTCAAGTTCAGATACGACACCTGCAGAAGAGGCTTCACTAACGCTCGCCAAGATTGGCGAGCCTGCACTTAATGATCTGGCAATGGCATTAAAATCTGAATCGGTTAATGTGCGTAGATTAGCGGCTAAGGCATTAGGACAGATTGGTAATACAAAATCGATTGATGTATTGATTGAATTGTTAACGGACAAGTCACGCAGGGTGCAGGCAACGGCGGCCATCGCATTAGGAAATTATCGTCATCCGGTCGCGGCGCAAAAAATAACTGAAGCCTTTACGACGGTGACCCCTGAGGCTCGGGTTCATTTGGTTTATGCACTCTCACATATTAATGACATCATTGCCGTGCCTTTTCTCATTGAACAGTTACCTTTGCAAACGCCTGATGTACGTGCTGCGATTGTGTTGGCGTTAGGTAAACTAAGAGATGCTCGCGCAATAAAAAGTTTATTAGCGGCGGCAAAAGATGAAGATGAGATTGTGAGAGCCAATGCGATTTATGCAATGAGTGCGTTTTATACCCCTGAGATTATGGATACGCTGATTGATGCACTGGACGATCCTGTTGAGCTTGTTCGTGAAGGAGCGGGCGAGGCGCTGAACCATCTAAGCGGGATGAATTTTGGCACAAGTAAATCTCAATGGTCCGCTTGGTGGCAACAGCAAAAGGCCGGCATGACTAAAGAAAAGAAATCGAAATCAAAGTGAAATTAAACCTGTTGGCGATCAATACCGGAAAACTGCATACCTGAATCAGCTTATTGATTACAAAAAGATGTCACAGTGAGTTAAAAGTCGACTTCCGTCATTTAAAACAGTAACTAGATTTGCTTTAATCTGAATCTGACAACCACCCCCGTTGTTGAAAGAGTATCAAGAGCAAGTTATGCAGGAACGCCGAGAGCACCATCGCGTTATATTTCGTCGCGAAGTTTATTTGACCTTGCCCGATGGAGAGGCAAAATTCTCCATGTCGGAAGACTTTTCTATGTTCGGTATTTCAGTATTGACCGATTCCCCTCTCGAACTTAAGCAGACGCTTATTGTTGATTTTAAAATTCTGAGTCAGGATGAATGGCGTGAAGTTAACTTACGTGGCAAGGTCGTGTATTCAAGTCCCGAGTCGGGTCAGTTTAAAAGTGGGATCAGTTTTGTTTAGTACCTTGAATACTGATTGCATCGGCATTCATCAAGGTTAATGCCCGGTTCATCTTGTCTACACAGACATTAAAGCGCTCATGTTGTTGCTGGATCTTTGCTGCAGTAACTAAGTTCTGAATTCGATTCGTTTCCGTTTTATTATAGGATTTCGATTTTTGTTTGAGCAACTGGCTGACCTGCTCAATGTCTTTGCTACATTGTTCGTGAACGGGGAGAACTTTATTGCGGCTGCAACTGGTGGATGTGACTAATATCAGGATCAGTAGGGCAAGCGTTGTTTGTTTAATCTGCATAAATGAATAACTTCAGAGTCGGTAATATTATTATATAATAGCAGACTCAATTTTTATTGAAGGGCAACAAGGTGCGTGCATTACTAGTGGTTGCTCATGGCAGTCGTCGTGCAGCTTCAAATGAAGAAGTAAAAGTGTTAACGGATCAACTTCATTCGCAAATTTTGTCTTCATCTCAATCTAATTTTGATTTTGTTCGTTGTGCTTTCTTAGAATTAGCTGACCCATCGATTCCTGATGGCTTGCAGGACTGTGTTAATCAGGGTGTAGACGAAGTCATTGTATTACCTTATTTTTTGTCTGCCGGTAGGCATGTGACTCAGGATATTCCGGATATTGTCCAACAGTTCGAACAGTCCACACCCAGCGTAGCCATCAAAATTACCCCTTATCTTGGCACCGCCAGTGGGCTACCTGATATTATGTTGGCGTTGGCTAAATAATCTACAACTCAGCCTAAGAATCTTATAATTTTGTGTTAAATAATAAATTTTTTAATATCCGTAGTTCTTGCTAGTTTCGTAAAATGATCAGGCACTTAGCCGATCTATATCATCCAAGATCTATTTTTAAGTTATTGATTATAATGAATTATTATAATTCGGTAGTGCAGTCTTGGCACTTGCATGCAATGTGCTGGACGTCTATGGTTAGCGAACCAGTTGCCTGTGGGTAGCTGGGCGGAAGAAATTTCGCATTTTTCTTTGTTGTTAAAGACTTAAAAACCTCCTCCTGGACACTGAGTAAGCCATGGGGAGGTTTTTTTTATGCCAGTAAAGTTTTACCTGAATTACCTTTCTTATTTGGATCTTTTCGCGTTGATATTTCCAAGCTATTTTCACTACAGACTTACTTAGTGGTGGTTCCTTCACTTGCGATATCGTTATTGCTGATGTCTAATGACGTACTTGATAATAAAACTCCTTAAAACAATAACAACAATAAACCGTTAATTAATTTATGGCTGATTCACACGATCTTGCACTGGTTTTAAAATCTCATATACCGATTGTCGTGATTGAAACACGCGAAGAACGGCGTGCGGTGGATTTGCTGCAGGCAATGAAGTTTCGTATGGGGGTGCCGGTCTATAAATGGACCGTTACCGAAGGAATGCAACGTATTGATCTTGATTTCGAACCGCAACGCCTAAATTCCGAACCGAGTGAAGTCCTCGGTAACATTAAAGCAGGTGGCAATGCCGGTATATTTATCCTGCTTGATTTTCATCCGTACTTGAGTGACCCGATGCATGTGCGGCTATTAAAAGATATTGCCCTGAGTTATAGCGCGACACAGCAAACCATTGTGCTAATAAGCCATGAATTGGAAATACCACCTGAATTAAAGAATTTTAGTGCACGTGTAGATGTTGAATTACCTGATCAAAATGCATTGCGTGAGATTGTTAACCGCATCGCAGAAGAATGGAAGAAAAAAACACGTAAAAAAGTAAAAGCGAACCCCAGATCTTTTGATGCATTAGTGAATAATTTATCCGGTTTAACTCATTCTGAGGCGCGCCGTCTGGCCCGTACCGCTATATATGACGATGGTGCAATTACGCCTGGTGATATTCCTGAGATTATGAAAGCAAAATATAATCTGCTGAGCAAGGAGGGGATGTTGCATTTTGAACTGGACACGGAAAGTTTTTCGAATGTCGGTGGTTTCAGTAAATTAAAAACCTGGTTAAGACAACGTCAACCTGCTTTTGAGGGTAATGTAGCGGGTCTGGATATGCCAAAAGGCATTTTGTTATTAGGTGTGCAAGGTTGTGGGAAAAGTTTAGCTGCCAAGGCGGTAGCGGGGGTACTTGGCATTCCATTATTACGCATCGACTTCTCCGCTATGTTTAACAAATATCATGGCGAGACGGAAAGAAACTTGCGTGAATCATTACAGGCGGCCGAAGTGATGTCACCTTGCGTGCTATGGATTGATGAACTTGAGAAAGGGATATCGGTGAGCGATTCCGACGGTGGAACCTCAAAACGGGTATTAGGTACTTTTTTAACCTGGATGGCAGAGAAAAAGAAGGCGATTTTTTTGGTCGCCACAGCGAATGACATTGAGAGTTTACCTCCTGAGTTGATTCGAAAAGGTCGATTTGATGAGATCTTTTTTGTTGATCTGCCTGATGAAATGACACGTGCTTTAATATATGAGATTCATTTACGCCGGCGTGAGTATGAGAGTAGTGATTTTGATTTAGTCAGGCTCGCTCAAGTGAGTGAAGGTTTTTCGGGAGCCGAGATTGAGCAATCAGTGGTCTCAGCCATATATTCAGCTCATGCACAACAAATCGACCTGAATAACAACCATATACAACAAGAGATCAAAGCGACTAAACCTCTGTCAGTGGTCATGGAGGAAAAAATTAGTGCTTTGCGTCAATGGGCAGAAGACCGAACCGTGCCTGTTGATTAGTTTTATGTCACAGCCTTGTACAAAATATAACAGCTATGACCTCTAAGAGTGACAGGCATTTGATCGTTAAGGTTTCATTCCTTTTGTCAGCGGTAGTGTTTTTACTTTTTCGTATTCTTTCATCGAACCATCGTAGAGTTTTACGTTTTTAAAGCCAAGCTGGCGAAGTGTGAAAAAGGTATGTGAGGCACGATGACCTGAGCGACAATAGACTATGACGGGTTGTTCAGGATCGGTGAGGCCGAACTGTTTCATTTCCTTTTTCAGTGATGCAGAGTCTTGTAAAACGAAACCCTTTTCAATATTCAGGGCCTGATCCCATTGCCAAAAAAGAGCCCCTGGGACGTGACCGCTACGAGGTTGCTTAGGGTGACCACGATATTCTTCAGGGCTGCGAACATCAAGCAATATTGTATTTTGATCTCTTGTAGCAGGTGCCACATCTTTTATTTTGGCTGTTCGCGAGGAGCTTATACTTTTGGCAGTGTACTTTGTTGCTTTTGGTAATGGCGCTTGAAATGAAATTTTGCGTCCCTCACGAATCCATTTTACCAGTCCGCCGTCAAGTAATGACATTTTGGGATGGTTTAATTGCTCAAGTTCCCATAACAGACGCGAGGCATGCAGACCACCGGTATCATCATAGGCAACCACATGACTATCCTGGCTAATACCTGTCTGGCCGAGCAGTTTTATAATGTTTTTAGCCCCAATACTCAAACTGACCCGCTGTTTGGATTGGTTTAAATATTGATAAGGCAGGTGTATTGCGCCGGGAATATGAAAGCGTTGATATTGCAATGAGTCAGACATATCGATCAACACAATTTTCTGATTATTCAGGTTTTTGGCTAACCATTTGGTCGTGACTAGATTTTGGGTAGCCCAAACAATGTTGATTTGTGTGAGCAAGATGACAGAAATGATGAATTTATACATAGGCTGATCTTGAATCCCTGCGTGGCTGTGGTTACTCTTCAGTCTAAAGCTGTTGATAATAATGTGAATTAGATCATGCCCGCCGTTAATTGTAAATACCACACAACGACTCCGGCACGCTGGAATTGTGGCCAATGCCACATCAGTTATTGCCCGAGTTGTGTTACCGAAAAGGACAATGGTCAAGCGCCAGATTGCCCAGTGTGTAAAGGTACGCTCGATTCGCTTGGTGCTGAGAATTTGATTACACCGTTCTGGTTACGCATGAGGGAATTTTTTATTTATCCTGCGTATGCCTCTCCAATCATTCTCATTTTGGTGTTGACGCTGCTGGCCTTCCTGATTCGTTACGTTCCTGGCTGGGATATCGATATAAACATTCTGGGTTTGGAAATTCCACGTAACTCGATCTTTGTTTTTCCATTTATTATAGTATTTTTGAAGTATGCACAGACTGTGCTGGAAGATACCGCACATGGTTATTTAAAACCGACCGCAATTGATAGTGATAAATTATTTGGTAATGGCATTATAGTTTTTAAACTGCTGGCAATCCTGTTGGCCTTTAAGTTACTCACCAGTGCAGCGCTGGATATGTTTGATCAAACAGGGTATTTCATTGCCAATGTATTAACCTCGATTAGTCTACCTGCCGCGATCATGATCCTTGCCATTGAGCATCGTTTTAGTAGTGCGATGAATCCGATCACAATTTATTCAGTGATAACGCGAATTGGTCTGCCCTACTTTATCATGTTTATGATGTTCTATTTATTAGACATTGCACAAAGCTTTTTGCTGGCGTTACTGCAACAACATATTGATCCTTCGCTTTCATTTGCAGTTTATGTTTTTCTGACTATGTATTTTTACATTATCACCTTCAACATGATGGGTTACATACTTTATCAACACCATGAGGTGCTGGGCTTTAGCATTGATGTTGAGATGCATGAGCAGGAAGAGGATAAGCAATTTGACACAGTCGGAGTTAGTCCTGAAATGCGTGAAGTTGAAATTCTGATCCATGAAGGCAATATGGAGCAGGCGGTGTCCCAATTACGTGCGCTTATAAAGAGCAATCCTAATAACATCGATGCGCATGAACGTATCCTTAAACTACTCCGCCTGATAGGTAATAAGCCACTGCATTTTGAACAGGCACAAAAATTTATGTCGTATTTAATCGGCGAGAATCGAATGGGGAATGCTGCGCAAATATTCCAGGATGGTTACGAATTTGATAAAAAATTAAAACCAGAAAAAGCAGTAGAACGTCATGAAATGGCCAGATATTTGCGACATAAAGGAAAAGCAAAGTTAGCGATGGTGGTATTAAATGATTTACATCGCGATTTTCCAAGTTACGAAGGAATCCCTGAGGCTTATTTGATGGTGGCACAATTGTTAAGTGAACATTTAAATGATGATGAGCGCGCCGTGATGATACTGCAGTTTCTTATCAAGAATTACGCTACACACCCATTAACAGGTGAAGTTGAAGCATATTTACAGACTGTACAACGAATATCGAATCATTAAAACTTACAGAATTTGTTGAGCCTCTTTACTCTCTGGATAGAGCTCAGTGAGCAGTTTTAGATACTTCTCATATTTATCTTGTTCAATATTTTTATAGTGTTTTGCTAATGTCGCCAGACCTGCTGGGTTTTGGGCAAAGTCGGGAATGGATTTAATCATATAATTAATTATGTTCTCGGCTTCGATTAACTTCTCATTACTAGCAAATTTCTCTGCAATCGTAGCCAGTAATTCAGGTGTCCATCTAGGTCTTGGTTTAGCCTGGCTGGCATAGTGCCGATAGGTTGCATGAATAATACTGATGGTCTCACTGTCTGCGCCAGGCAGGTTTAATAATTTATAGGCAAGTTCGTGATACTCCTCAGAGGCCGGATTGTACTTTGCGATGGTGAAGAGCTGCTGCAGAATAGCCAGATTATTTGGGTATTTTTTATCAAGCGCCAGAAATTTTTTCTTAGCATTTTCAATGTCCAGCTTTGTAAGCAGTGCCTGAGCGTCATTAAACTCACTGGCAAAACTTGATTGTTGCTGAGATTCATCAATTAATTCATGTTTTATAGCGTTGGGTATAAATTTCAGCATGCCGGCAAATACCAGCCCGCCAAGAAATCCACCAAGGTGTGCGGTGACATTGGTATTCGTATTAAAGGCAAACTCAATAATGGCTTGCGACACGACATAGATGGGTAATAACCAAATTGCACGAGCCTTGATGACATCAAAATAAAAGATCATAAAGTAAAAGAAATTAATTTTTCGAAAACCATAGATAACGATGGCCATACCCATGACCCCGGCAATGGCACCCGATGCCCCTAGCCCATAAATAAATTTGTCGCCATCAATTAGTGCAGATAAACCATTCGACGCTAATCCTGAAAATAGATAACCGATTAAAAACAAGCTACGACCCAACAGGATTTCTATACCCAGGCCTAGCAGGATGAGCATTATAATGTTCCCAAATAGATGGCCACTGTCGGCATGCAGAAACAGACTGCTAAAGTAAGTTATTAATCGTGGCTGTGAAGGGTTAAATGCATACTTACTCGATACCGAGCGGTCGCGAAGTTGTTCAAAACGTTCTCTTTTAAAGCGCCAGTCTTGATAGTTTTCAGAAGCGGGTGTAATAATCCGTTCTTGTTCGAGTTTATTTTGAAAATCACCATTACTGCGCATTTCATCATAGGTGTCACGAGTTACCGAATGTTCAGTGTTACTGGATTCGTGTTGTAATCTGTATTCAACGTAAGCTTTTAGTTCAATCAGATCTAATTCGGATTGAGTGTAATACTCATAGGTGGTCTGTTCACGTTGGTCATCGTTAAATTGCCACATGTAAAAGGCAAGCACATTAGCAATAACTAATATAAGGGTGATGAGCGGTGGATTTTTCCAATCCGGTTTTCGGTCTAATGGCAGAAACATCGATTAAGTCACAAATAATTCAATTAAACTCGTTGTTGGTCGATGAAAAGCAAATAATAGTTAAGTAAGACAAGATTAAACGCTTGTGTTTGATTTAAAATTTTATTAGTTATCATATACTGCTAAAGGTGATTATGGTGGAATGCTCTAAAATTGTCACGCAATCTAAGGATGAAAACGTGGAAAATCAGCAGGTTATTGATGCAGTAGAACAGGCAGTTAATAAACACCAGATTTTTGGTGATTTACTGACAACCGTAGAAAAACAATACTTACTCGATCGAGGCGTGGTGCGAAGTGTCTTGCCAGGTGTTAAGTTGTGTCGACAGTCGCAACGTGATGACAAACTTTTTATTTTAGTCGTGGGTGAGGTTGAGGCCAGCTCTGGAGAGGATTCAAGTAAAACGCATATTGCAAGTTTAAAGCAGGGTGAAATTTTTGGTGAGATTGCGGCTTTATTTGGAATGCCACGTGTCTGCGATATTACCGTTTCGCGTCCTTCCGTTGTTCTTGAAATACCCAGCGAAGTACTTCGCTCGATTATTGAAGCTCGAGCAGAATTACGTGATGCCGTATTAGAGCGTTTCCGTGATCGAATAACGGAAACGGCATTACGAACCGTACCCATGTTCCGTTTTCTGACTAATGAATCAATGAAATCATTAGTTGAACATTCAACCGTATTTGGCGCCCCTCCTGGTAGCATCCTTATTGAAGAAGGCGAGGCTGGCGAATCGTTGTTTGTTGTCGTATATGGTAATCTGCGTGTCAGTCATGACGTGGGTGGCAAACATTTAAATCTGGCCTTATTACAACCGGGTGATTATTTTGGCGAGTGGTCATTGTTAACCGGGTCACCTCGCACTGCGACAGTATCAGCTTTATCACAGGTTGAGCTTGTTTGTGTGGAACGTTCTGCTTTTCTTGAAGTTGTACAAAAACATCCTGAGATTCGAGATCGTATCGATCTGGAAGCGCATAATCGTCATGATCAATTGGAGACGACTGAAGCCCTAAGCGGAGAATCTCAGGCTCATCAGAACCTTGATGAAATCAAAGATATATTACAAAATAAAGACTAGACTTGGCAGCCAGACTCGCTTCGTTTACAGTTCACTAATTCTAAAAATTGTCGGAGGATATTTCATGTCTTTGCTCGCTCATACAAAGCGTATTTTTACTGCATTATTTATAATTTCGTTTTTTAGCCTTGGCTTGCAAGGTGCTGCAAACGCGGGCATAGTCAGCTCAGATCAACTGCTTATTGCTCAACAATCTCAATTAGACAGGCAACAATTGAAAAGCTGGATAGCACGCGAAGATGTTCGCGAGCAGCTCATTGATCTCGGTGTCGATGTTGACTCGGCAATTACACGTGTTGACAGCATGACCAACCAGGAAGTACAGCAACTCTCTGCGAATATGAATGAGATGCCAGCGGGTAGCGGTTTTGTCGAAACGGCAATACTTGCCCTGTTAGTTTTAATTATTCTGGAAGTAACCGGAGTGACCGACATACTACCGAATATATAATTGTTAGGTAATGAAAATAAAATCCAGGGCTGCTTGTCGAGCGATAAGCAGCCTGTTTTTTTGTTTGCTGCTGGTTGCTTGTGCTGGTGCACCCCAAACAAATCGCCTGCTTAATGATATTCCCGTAAAACTGGCTCAGCCCCATGAGTTAGTCAATACACCCTTTTATTCCCAGCAACAGTTTCAATGCGGTCCAGCTGCGCTTGCGACTTTAATTAGTCAACAAGGCAGAGATGTCAATTTAGATGATCTCGTCAAAAGAGTATATATACCAGGGCGTAAAGGAAGTTTACAGATAGAAATCGTTAATGCAGCACGTCACTTTGATTTAATTCCCTATGTGCTAAAACCTGAGCTGAGTGTTTTATTATACGAGGTTTCTGCAGGCAGGCCTGTATTGGTTTTGCAAAACCTTGGTGTGAGCTGGTACCCACAATGGCATTATGCAGTCGTGGTTGGATACAATTTACCAGAACAACAATTGATTCTACGTTCTGGAACGACAAAACGGTATGTTATGAGTCTGCGTACGTTTGAATATACCTGGCAACGAAGTCAACGTTGGGCATTAATTCTTTTAGCGCCAGGTGAGTTGCCGGTTGATGGGACGTCATTAGAATTTATGAAGTCATTAGTTGGATTTGAATTAAATAAAAATTGGTCGTTACTCGAATCAGCTTATCAATCAGGTATCAATCGCTGGCCTGATGCACTTGATTTAAAAATGGGCTACGGTAATGCGTTATATTTACAAGGGAATAAAAAGTTAGCATTACGTGAATACGAGAGAGCGATTTTGATTAATAATCGATATGCGCCAGCATTAAATAATGCGGCACAAATATATATGCAACAAGGCAATTATCAAAAGGCACTTGAATATGTTGAACGGGCAATTCAAGTTGGTGGTGTGCATCTTGAGGAATATCGGTCTACACTGAATGATATTAATAAGGCTATCAATAAGCAGAAATAAAACAAATTAGGTTTAGTCGATTTTAACTAATTTTAATATGTTTTAAAATTTATCAGCAGTTGAATTCGAGCAAATGACGGATGTCGCAAAATATATTTGAGTTGATTGTACAAATTGAACGTGATGCTGAATCAAATAAACTAGAGTTACCTTCATTACCTGAGATTATTATTCTAATTCAGGAGGCGGTAGATAATCCTGATATGGGAATTTCTGAGGTCGCCAGGATTATTCAACTTGATCCGACTCTGGCTGCCCGTTTATTAACAATAGCGAATTCACCTCTGTATGGCGCCAAATTAAATCTTTTTGATGTAAGGCAAGCTATTCAGTTACTAGGTCTTGCAGTGGCTAAAGATGTGGTTACCACTCTGGTTATACATAATATATTTAATGTTTCTTCCATGCGCTTGCATACCCGTATCCGTAATTTATGGCAACACAGTTGCCGGGTTGCCGCAATTTCTCAAGTGATGGCGACCGTTACTCCTGGCTTACAGCCTGATCGAGCTATGCTGGCTGGATTATTGCATGATATAGGCGTGTTACCGATCTTAGTCTATGCAGATAGATTTTACGGTGATGAAAATGAAGCTGCCAAACTTGATGAGGTTATTGAACAGTTGCGTGGCAGTCTGGGTCAGAGAATCCTACAGCAATGGCAGCTCGGTGATGACATTTGTGTGGTTCCCATTGAGATCGATGACTGGGATCGAGATCATGATGGAGCGGCAACTTATAGCGATATCGTCCAGGTTGCTCATGTGCATAGTCAGTTCGGCTTAAATGATCGACAAGGGACACCTCCGTTAAGCCGGATGCCAGCGTTTAATAAACTGAGTCTGGCAAAGATGGGACCCCATGCCGGGATTGAGTTAATTGAACAGGCTAGAGAAGAGATCAATGTAACGATCCGGCTACTGAATGGTTAAATTTAAGAAAGGAAAATTTTATGTTAAGAAGAATCGTTCTCACTACAATGGCTCTACTATTTTCGCACTGGGCTTTTGCAGATGATCTGGACATTCAATTAAGCAATAAGAGTGCGAGGTTTGTCTATGCTGCTGAAGTTTTTGGAGGAGAGTTTGGTCCAACTGATCTGGAGCTAGGTGGATATTTTAATGAAGATAAGGATAAACTTTTTCATCTTGGTCTACTGGTCCGCAACGATACATTAGATAACCCGCTTAGTATCGGTATTGGCACTCGTTTATATTATGGTGATGTTGGCAACCATGCTGGGCAGACACCCGCCAAGGCAACGGTGATTACTATCGGCGGTGAGTTATTATATGTTCCGGATGCCTTTAATGGTTTTGGTGTTGGTTTTTATTATTATGTGGCACCTAGCGTGACGAGCTTTCAGGATGCTGATGGTTTTACAGAATACGGTGGCGTCGTCAACTACGCAATTACCGAACAGGCGAGTTTTTACGTTGGATATCGTAAGATTGAAGTAGAAATAGAGAGCGGAAGTGATATTGAAGTTGATGCAGGGCTTATTTATGGATTCAATTTGCGTTTCTAAGCTACTCATATAGGTTCATTTAGTGTTAATTTATAAATTAACCTGTTGAGTTATATTACCCGGAATTCTTTAGTCTCTTGCCAAAATATACAACTCTCTTTTTCGATCTTTTTAATACACTTTTAAGTGTTGGTGACGTCCCAGAACATATCGGGCGGTTTACAGCAGATGTCCTGGGTCTTGATCATGAGGTTTGGAATAAAGCCTGTTTTAGTTCAGATCATGAGATCACCAAACCAACTGAGCATGAGCAGATCATTCGAATCCTGGCACACAGCATTGATGGTGCAATTAGTGATCAGGTGATAATGGATGCGACCGAGCATCGGCAACGACGATTTGACTATGCATTATCGCATGTTCAAGACGATATTATTGATTCATTAGTCGGGTTAAGACAAAGTGGCTTGAAATTATGTTTAATTTCAAATGCATCAACTGCCGAGGTATCTGCCTGGGGTAATTCTCCTCTGGCTAAATTGTTTGATCATGTTGTGTTTAGTTGTGAATGTGGCTATAAAAAACCTGACTGGGACATTTATCAGTATGCATTGCAATGTTGTGAGGTGCTGCATTCTCGTGCTGTTTTTATAGGTGATGGAGGAAGTAACGAATTGTTAGGGGCAAATAATGCTGGATTAACAACGGTGTTAACCAGACAATTTTCTAAATCACATCGATTAGATAAAGTAAAACAACAACAAGGAAAGGCTATTCACTACGAAATAGAACATATTAGTGAAGTTCAGAACATATTAAAACTAAATCGGTAAATGAAAACGGGGCCAATCGGCCCCGTTTATCATATTATTTAGTTTACCATCTCTTTTAAATTCTTTAATGGCAAAACTTTGACAACGTTACAAGCAGGTTTAGCTTTAAAGATTGTAGGTTCACCAGTGAAAGGGTTAATTCCCTTGCGAGCCTTGGTTGCCTTCTTGCGTTTCACTTTAATTTTGCACAAACCAGGTAATGTGAAGATACCCGCCGCGCCTTTTTTGATGTGGCCATTGATAAGAAGAGAAAGTTCATCAAATACAGCTACGACGTCTTTTTTCTTCATATCGAGATTATCAGCAATTTTAGTATACAACTGCGATTTCGTCATAGGATCGCGAATACCTTTAACGGTAGGTTTCTTTACCGCAGATTTTTTCTTTGCTTTTTTCTTTGCTTTTTTCTTCGTCGCCATTATTGGACTCCTGAAAGGATTGTTAGGTGAAAAAATTCGTTGTTAGTGACTTAATATTGAATAGAAATTGCTTTGTTGCTTGCTACAATAGCACAATCTTAAGATATCTGAACTGAAAAATACACATTTTTCTTTAAAAAAAGTTAAAAAAACCCTTAAAATACAGGCTCAGATGTAGCATTGTGATCTAAACACTAAAATTAACGGGACAAACACAGTAAAAATGGTTGAAACAGTTCACATTACAGTTACCCATCAAGGATTACACCCGATTACTTCGTCAGTCGAATCGATCGTTTCAGGATCTGGATTAAATTCAGGTTTGTGCACGGTCTTTGTGCGTCATACTTCTGCCAGTTTGCTAATTCAGGAAAATGCAGACCCCTCGGCAAAACATGATCTGGAGCGGTGGTTGAATCGGTTAGTACCTGAAAATGATCAAATATACACACACACCAGTGAAGGCCCTGATGACATGCCGGCTCATATTAAATCGACATTAACAGCCACCTCTTTATCAATACCGATCATTAATTCAGCATTAGGCCTCGGGGTTTGGCAGGGGATATACCTTTGGGAACATCGACATGCGCAGACTATCCGGGAAGTGCTCGTTCATGTCGGTCACTAACTAATGGGTAATAGATTTGATAGATGATGTAAAAGCATGGTTTATCTGCTCAAAACAGCAGTTATCACATGCACAATGCCTTGAATTTTCAGTGCCTGTCGAAAAAATGACATCTGCAAGTCATATAGTCGACGGTTTTGTACTTAACTGGAACGATGAGTTTTTTGCCTATCAGAATTGCTGCCCACATACCGGAGTAAGCCTAAACTGGATGCCGAATCAGTTTTTTGATTCAGATTCTCGCCTTCTTCAGTGTGGCTTGCATGGTGCTTTGTTTGAGCCGGATTCCGGCTTATGCATACACGGACCCTGTTTAAGCCAATCGCTTTCCACTTTACCCTTACTCGAAGATACCAATAGCCTGTATCTTGCACTTGACAAATTATCGCTAAATTAGCCAGATTGGACATAAAAACAGTCTATTTCGGTTACTTCCTGCCCACCTTTACTATAAAGTCACTATTGTTTTTGCCGATACAGAATGCAACGTATTTATAACTACTAAAGGCAAACGTTCACGTTTCAAGGATATTTATGCCAGGGAAACCCTTGATCATAGCCAGTATTTTCGTTTTGGGGCTCGTTTCCAATACGCTGTCACACGCACAAGAAGTTTATGTTAAAGACAGTTTACGTGTTGGTGTTCGTACTGAACCTGGCAATAAGCTTTCGCCCGTTTCTGTGGTAACCACTGGTATGAAGCTGACGGTACTCGAGTCATCGGGGAATTATATCAAAATTAAAAGTGCCAACAATATTGTTGGCTGGGTTAAAAAAACTTATATTTCACCGGAACCACCTGCGAGAATTCATTTGCAACAATTACAGGAAAAACATCAAAAATTACAATCTGATCTGGCAAAACAAACGAAGGTTGCTCGAGCAGCGGAACTGAATGCTCGGAGCCTGGGTGAGGAAATTTCGCAACTTAAAAGAACGAATGCTGAATTACGTATTCAACTCGATGATCAACATAGTGAAAACATGGTATCCGGGTTATCGTATGTATGGAAATTTGGATTATTTTTACTGTTCTGCATTATTGGATTTGTAGGCGGGCTAATCTGGCATCGAAGTTATGCAATGAAACGCCTGGGCGGCCTGCGAGTTTGAGGCTAGGCTCGAACCGATTCCGCCATTTCAGATAAAATATCACCACCCTGTAACACCTCGTCCATTATTATAAAGACATCTTCTTCATTAAGACCTAATCGTGATAATAGATCTTCCGGTATCTCATCAGTGTCTGCATCGGACATGCCATGCATTTTTAATAAACGTTCTGATAAATTTAGTAACAACGGATATTCAGCATGTGGGCCGTCGTAGCTCATATTGTGGTGTTCTTTAACGGTGACGGTGAGTTCTACAGGCATATCCCAGGCCTGCATAAGCCAGGTACCAATTTCAGTATGAGTGGTGCCCAACAGGCGCATCTCCATGTCGGTGATGGCATGTTCTGGGTTGGCGCTGATCATTTTATTAAGCCAGGCGTGTTCATTTTTAAAAAATAAATGCAGGGCAAGAAACCCCACATCATGTAATAAACCAGCTAGATAGGCGATACCCGGTTTAGGGCGAATCGCACGAGGCATGGCCGTTGCTAATTGTTGTGTAAGCGCCGCACTATAGGTGGAATGTTTCCAGAATTGTTCCTCACCGAGTGGACCTTGTTCAGGTAATTTAAAAATCCGACCCATTGCATAACCTAAGGACAAATGCAGTACAGTTTCATATCCTAGCACACGAAAAATGGCGTCTTTGAGTGATGTTACGGTTTCTCTATTATTAAAAATAGCTGAGTTTGAATAACGAATAATTTGACTTGCTAAGGACAGGTCGGCCTCAACGATCTCAACAAGATCATCAACGGTGCTGTTAGGATTATTACGAATGCTTAGAATGCGACTAGGCATATCAGGTAATGCTGGCAAACGTTCTATCTTTTCGATTCGTTCTTTTATGCTAAGCGGCGTCTTATCGGTAGGCTTTTTATTTTTTATTTCAGGGACGGATGAAAAATTCGATCCAATCAAGGCAGTTTTAGATAGCATCTGTAAATCTTCACTCTGCACTTTAAGTAACGTGCATGAATTGGGCGTCTCAAAGTAAACAAAGTCACAGTTGGTTAAATGTTCATCGATAATAATCTGTATGCCATTTTGAGTTCCATTCTCAAAGCTAGACATTTCTATGGATGCCTGTAATTTATTGATGATTGAGGCTGTTTCGATAAAATGTAAATGCCGACGTAAAATGGAATTCAGGCTATCTCGGTTAACAAGATGATTGGCTGGATATAAGGCGATGACAAGACCGTTGTTATCCTGGAGAAAAGATACCCGGCAAACATTTTCTAACGGTACAGTTTGCTGGAGCCAGTCTTCTTGCAGACTGATGGCATCAGGTGCATGGATGGTCTCGAACTCAATTTTCTGTTGGTCTAGCAATTGCAGGATCAGGTCATCATTTGACACGTACATTCCCTCTATTTTTATATGTGCTTATAGTCCTAGCGTTTCAAAACAAATCGGCCAAAATGGCCAGATCCTTTAGCGACATGGGCATAAGTTAAGTTAATAATTGTTACTTGCGTTTTCCTTTTATGCGACATGTAACCGAATACACGGATGAGGGTTAGTTGCAAATTAATATCGACCAGAGACTAAAAATGTTTAATGATAGGAACGATTTGAGGACATTCTCACACTTCAATGCTAAAAAACTGCTGCCTGAGGTGCTAGACTTTGTTCTCTCCAAATTTAGTAGGGACTTGTTGTAAATGAGTAACAATGCATCAATTGGTATCGAACGGTTGCAGAAATTAGAGCCACTTTCCAACCTCTCTGAGGAGCGCCTGGAAGAACTGGTATCGTTATCTTATGTGGAGAAGTTACCCATCGGTGTGAATATATTTCATGAAGGTGATATCGATAATCAAACCATTTACCTGCTTGACGGTGATGTGCAATTGAGCAGCGCCGATAAGAAAACCGATTCGGTGATCACCAGCCGGCAGGTAGAATCTAAACACCCGTTAGATGATAGTCAGCCACGGCAGGTCTCTTGTATGGCACTCAGTAGAGTTGAATTAGTGCGAATCGATAACAGTGTGCTGGACTATATGATGATGTGGGACCAGCTTGCCGTGTCTGAACAGGTAGAGGCCGAAAGTCAGGCAGCAGAGGTAACATCGGATACCAGTGTTGATGCCAGCCCTGAGTCGTCTGAGGTAAAAGAAACAAAACAGGCTGATTCAGAAAATACCGAATCTGAAAATTCCGATCCTAAAAGTTCCGATCCTAAAAATTCCAAGCCAGAACAATCCGATACCGATCAAAATAAGACTAGCAAGGCAAAGTCGGGTCGTGGTAAAGCAGAACCGGATCAACAAAAACAGCAAACCCCAAGTCAGGAAAATGCGCGGTTAAAGAATAAGAGCAGTAGCGAAGCCGCTTCGCCATCTAAATCAGCCAAACAAAAAACGGATGCAAAAAGTGTTGAATCTGATCCGGATGCTGAACCTGAAATACCGGCTTTTGTTGGTGACGAGGATAAAAGCTGGATTCGTAAAATGCGCCACATTATGGCCTTTAAAAATATGCCTCCAGCAAACATCAAGGCCTTGTTAGAAAAGATGGAGACCATCATCGTTGAAGACGGCGAGGTGGTAGTAAAACAGGGTGATGAAGGTGATTATTATTACGTTTTGACAGAAGGCGAAGCCCTGGTGACGAGAACGGTTGAGCTTGCTACTTTGAATGCCGGTGCCAGTTTTGGCGAAGAAGCCTTAGTCTCCGATGCTCAACGAAATGCTTCGGTTACCATGAAAGGTAATGGCATGTTGATGCGATTATCGAAACAAAACTTTAATGCATTGCTAAAAGAACCCATGCTGGCCAGAGTTTCCCCTGATGATGCGCGGGTCAGTGCTAACAAAGGTGCCGTTTGGCTGGATGTGCGCCATGCCAAGGAATATGCTTTTAGCCGCTTACCGAAAGCGATCAATATTCCATTACATGAAATGCGTATTCGTATTGATGAGCTCGATAAAGATGTGCAATACATTTGTTATTGCAGTACAGGCCGACGTAGTAGTGCCGCTGCTTTTTTGTTAGTGCAACGTGGTTATAATGCCAGCGTATTAAATGGGGGCATTAAAGTGATGGCCCAGGATTTGGTGAAATAGCGTTAAATTAAGTCTCTTACCCAGATAGCTAACCTGGCGGCCAACTCATCTGGCGTCCAGCAAGCACGTGCAGGTGAATATGAAAAACGGTTTGTCCTCCATGTTGATTACAGTTCATAACCAGGCGATAGCCATCATCTGCGATCCCACGATCATCTGCGATTTTTTTTGCGGCCAGAATTAATTTACCCATGATTTGAGCGTGTTCACTTTGAAGATCATTCGTTGTGGCAATATGTTGCTTCGGGATGCATAGAAAATGGTGAGGGGCTTGCGGGTTTACATCGTTAAATGCCACCACATCATCATCTTCATAGATAAAATCACAGGGGATCTCACCACTTACTAATTTACAAAACAAACAGTCGGACATAGTCGTTTCCTTAGCGTGCGCTTATAAAAATAAAAGTAATACTCCAGTATAACCGTAGAGCTGATCGCCGGCGATTTCACCATTAGCATAAAAACCTACCAAAGGTACATCATCTAGAATGTCGGCGATTAATTCCAGTTCTTTATGTTGTTCACCAAACATGTGTTGTCCACGTCCAAGGCAACTGAAATAGAGTCCGCCTTTTATTGTAGATTTTGCGCGTTTTTTTAATTTGTTGACCATTTTTTGCAGGTCCTTGACAGCAGTACTGCCATCGCGCTTGCAAAACATCATTGTACTACCGGCTTGTATGTATTCACCGATTGCGATAGCGCCTGAGTTGTTATCAATTCCCATTAAGTTGCGTACAGTATAATCGCCTGTGTCGGAGCCGCTGATTGGAAAGCCTGCAAAAATATAACCGCCGATTCGATTCAGGTCCCGAGCCAATACTTCTCCTATTTCTTCTTTCATAACATCAAGTGCCGGGCGATTGTCGAGGTGGACAACAATGTTACTGTCGCATTCAGTAATGGTATGAGTTTTACCAATAGGAGAACAACCTTGCGTTAATCCAGTGACAAGTGAGACGGAATCATTAAACACGACCCCGGATAACATACCTTCATTTATCTCTTGAGCAATTTGATAATGATAGTTATCGGATGAGGTAAGGCCTCCGATAAGATAGCCATTACCAATGTCTTCAGGTAACTGGTGTATTAGCTTGGGGAGTTCGCCATTTCGTGGATCGCCATGAACAACAGCCACCTGGACGTTGTTATTTTCAAGCTGTGGAGGCAAATGTTTTGGAGAGTCAAAAATTGAGTAATCCTTTTCAGGGATATCAGTAACCAACATCACGATCGCAGGCTGTTCACTAAATTCTTTGCGTGTGGCGCAGACCGCCATACCAACAGTGCCGACCCAGTCATCTAAGGAGGTAAGTGCTTTTAATTTTCGAAGAATTTCTCCGAGGTGTTGCGCGTGGGAGTCGGTGACATAGATGAAGCCAAGAGTGGCCTCATCCGGTAAAGCACCAAGTTGGCTAAAACACTCATCGATAGCATCAGACCAATCTGGAGTTTCACTTTGAGCCAGTAAGAAATGTTCCATAAACTTAAGCCTAATCGAAATTGACTTTAAAGGGTATGACTATTATCCCTGATGTCAGATTTATTCGAAACGTTCATTCTCAGTGATACGAAGCGTACTCGTATTTTGTCATCCTGAGCGGAGCGAAGGATCTTGTTGTGTTAAGGGCAGGTGTGGAAAAAGCTAAAAAAAACCGGGACAGGCCCGGTTTTTTCAACTTAGCATTAAGTTGCTAGGCTTTCTTTTTCTGCTCAATCAAATCATGAATGACCGGATTAAGAATTAATTCCATCGCAAATCCCATTTTACCACCCGGGACCACAATGGTGTTAGGACGAGACATGAACGAATCCTGGATCATATTTAAGATGTAAGGGAAATCAACACGCTCAGGATTGCGGAAACGAATTACAATGAAACTCTCATCGGGGGTTGGAATATCGCGTGCAATGAAAGGATTAGAGGTATCCACCGTCGGGACGCGTTGGAAATTAATATCCGTGCGCGAGAATTGCGGGGTAATGAAATTCACATAATCATCCATGCGGCGTAGGATGGTGTCGACAATGGCTTCAGCCGAATAACCACGCTGGGCATTGTCACGGTGAATTTTTTGTATCCACTCAAGGTTGACGATGGGCACAACGCCGACTAAAAGATCGGTGAACTTAGCCACATCGGTTTTTCCATCAACCACACCGCCATGCAGACCTTCATAAAAGAGTAGATCGGTTTGTTCAGTGATGTCTTCAAATGGAGTGAATTCACCGGGTTTCAGGTCAGTTGAGAGACGGGCGTTATGCTGCGCCGCTTCTTCATCACTATGTAAATAGTAGCGACGCTTACATTTACCTGTTTTGCCATAATTCTCAAAGGTTTCCGCCAAGGTATCAAAATGATTGGACTCAGGTCCAAAATGACTTAGCTGTTTGCCTTTTGCGGCATATTCTTCGATTGCGGCTTTCATTGAGGCGCGGTCATAGCGGTGATAACTGTCACCTTCAATGACCAGGGGATTTATCTTTTCGCGGAAAAAAATGTGCTCGAACGCGTTTTTTACGGTGGTTGTGCCGGCGCCTGAAGAGCCCGTTACAGCGATAACTGGATGTTTCGCAGACATATGCTGCTCCTAATAATAGTAATAATCTTGTTGGTCTTAGCTAAGCGCCTGTTTTTACAGGACAATATCTAGCTCCCCTAAAATTCAGCCGCCTATTGTACTTAAAAGAGAAAGGTGTGTAACCCTTGATCAATCATTCGTTTTTTGGTTTGGGGATGTGCGTGAAAATATTAGATAGCAAAATGGATTGAAGCTGCTTTAAATCAATGGGAATTTCTCGAGCATCAGGTTGGCCGGCTTATCGTTTTAAGCGAATAACGACTCGACGAGGGGACATTTCGGTTCGGTTTTTCCAGTATGGCAGGTATCAATTAAGTTTGTGAGGGCGGTCTGCATATCTTGCAAGTCTTTAATCTGTTTTGAGATCTTGTCCCGTTTTAGTTCAGCTCTGATTCGAACATCATGGCAATGGCTGTCGCCTAGCTCAAGCAAATCGGTTATTTCTTGCAGATTGAACCCAAGTTGTTGTGCGCGCTTGATAAATTTTATCTGTTTGACCGTGCTGTTTGGGTATTTTCGAAATCCTTGCTCAGGCTTTTCAGGTTCGTCAACCAGGCCAATTCGTTGGTAATAACGCACAGTCTCAACGTTGACGTTTGCAAATTCAGCTAAACGTCCGATGGTTAGTTCATTTTGGTCCATATCTAATTTACTCATTCGGGGCTTTCCTGCTTGACTCTGTACCTGGGTACGGAGTTTATACTTTCATTTTTAGAAATCAAGCAGAGGCTCTGAAAATGCCGTGGTTTACCCGATTTTTTGACCGCACAGGTACCCTGAGTGCAATTGTTGCTGCGATGGGCTGTGCATCCTGTTTTCCGGCTTTAGGCGCACTGGCGGTCTCTCTTGGGCTTGGTTTTCTGGCGCAATTCGAGGCTGTGTTCATCAATACTTTGCTGCCTATCTTTGCGTGGTTAGTCGTTATTGCCAATGTAATTTCGTTTTTATTTCATCGACGTTGGATTCGGTTAATTGCTGGTGTGTGCGGGCCTGCTTTGGTGTTATTAACGCTCTACCCTTTATGGCGCTACGGCTGGAGTACTTATTTATTTTACGCTGGACTGTTTGCGATGTTGGCTGTGGCCGTTTGGGATATCGTCTCACCTGCTGTGAAACGATCTCCACCTGATTTTCACACATCAATGTATTCCCGCTAATTTTAATTTACCCGGTAAAAAATCGTGGATGAATGTTGCAGCAACGAAATTGAAATTAAATCAAAAAATCTGAAACAGGATTGTGTCGTCTGTGGACAAAAGAGTTTGACTGTCCCGTTGAAGACGATATTGCATCATGTAAAACGAGCGTGGAAAATTAAGTTTTCTGATCAGCCGTTTTTTTATTGTCATAACCCAACCTGTGAAGTTGTTTATTTTGCAAAAGATACATCCGTGATCAATAAATCAGAACTGCGTACGCTTATTGGAATCAAAGAACAATCTGGGGATACAGCTATTTGTTTCTGTTTTGGCGTGAGCAAGAAAGAGGCGGCGACTGATAAAGAAGTTAAAGAGTTTGTTATCAAACAAACGAAAGAATCAATGTGTTCCTGTGAGACGGCTAATCCATCAGGTCGATGTTGTTTAAAAGATTTCCCGAAAGAATATTGATTCTGGTTCGGTCGCCAGAAAGGCTGGACACTTAAACATAAAATCGCAGGATAAATGTGCAGAGGTCTGTTATGCGACTTGAGCGTTATCGTTATTAATAAAATTATCTAACGGTTGGTTGAGAGTATCCATTAATAAATTTAGATCAGCGAGTTGGCTATTTAAAGTTTCTGCACTTCGTTCCAGTTCGGCCACGCGAGATTGTAAGGTGTCTCGCGATTCATTTATTTTACGCAAACTTTCCAGACGTTTTTCCATTTGATCTTTATGTTCTTTTATTCGTGCCACCAGAGGCGACATCGCGGCTTTGCCCCAGGCTTCGGCTTCATGGTGGGCATTAAAAAAAGTATTGCGAGCATGTGAGACCATGGAGATAAAGAATTTTTTAATTACAAAACTTTGTTCCGTCATAGTTGTAACTGGGCTTTTACGATAGGCATCGGCTTCGAGATATAAACGTTCCATATGACGTTTATATTTACTCATACTAAATAATTTAGGTTTGGAGTTACCCAGATTATGTTCCGCATTGAATTTACGATAGATTCCCTGGATCAGCATATTACTCTTATCTGTGCGTTCTGATGCTGCTTTGATGGTATTAGTGATCACCTCAAAGAAGGCCTTCATCGAATTTTTCAACCCAACCGTTGTCCAGGTATCCGCCATCGTCTTTCTTGTCTTAGACATGAGTTGATCCAACTCATTCAGGCTTAAGATACTCAATAGTTCTGAGTGCGCCTCGTTAAACAGTTTTCGATTGGCCTGGAAGCTTTCGACACTCTTGTAGTAGATGGCTTGTTCAGAGCGGGTCTTTTTCAACAAGTGGGCAATGACGTCTTCATTTTTTCCACTGAGGTTTTGCAATTCTTTTAATTGCTTAGTGGCGTCATTCAGGCGTGAAGCGATCAGATCGCGTGATTGTTTGACCATGCTGCCGATATCGCCAACGATACTATCTCTAACAATCTCCTGTTTTTTCGGTAGTATATCGGTGGAGAGAATCGTTTCCAACGAGAGAATGTTACTTTTTTCAACCAAATCTTTGTCATGACGTATCTTAGCCAGCAGCCCTTTTTGTGCTGAGACCGGGAAGACACTCTTTTCATCAATATCTAACATCTTAGCTGCCGTACTGCACTGGGCCTGAATAGTATTGTTTATAGAGCCCTCATCTTTGAGTTCATCCCAGAGCGTGTCAATTTTATTTAACACGACCAAACGTGCATGACGGGCATCGGCATTTAATGCTTTTACATGATGGGTCCACATATCCATGTCCGATTTGGTCACACCGGTGTCGGCTGCCAGCACAAAAACGACGGCCTGAGCATTGGGTAACATGTTGAGGGTCAGTTCAGGTTCGGCCCCCATCGCATTGAGACCAGGTGTATCTAAAATATTGAGTCCTTCTTTTAACAGCGGATGTGGGAAGCTTATAAGCGCATGGCGCCACATTGGAATATCAACGCTACCGTCTTTATTGATATGCCCTTTATCGTGTACGGGATCAAACAGTCCAAGTTTATGTGCCTGTTCCTGCGAAACGGCTTTGGTATTGACCACTTCACGAAAGGCTTCAGCCATGTCTTCAGAAGAGCTGGTGTTTAAATTAATATTGGTCCAGTTGATTGGATTTTTTTTGTGTTCTGAAATACTGGTGTCTTCTAAGCGTGTTTCAATTGGAAGTAGGCGAATGTAACTTTCATTTTCAGCAGTGTCATAAAATAATTCGGTTGGGCACATTGTCGTGCGGCCGGCTTCGGATGGGAGCAGGCGGCGATCGTATTCAGAGAAAAAGATGGCATTGATGAGTTCGGTTTTACCACGTGCAAATTCGGCAACAAACGCAATTGTCAATGTGTCGCTTTTTAATTGTTCGAGTAGTTCGAAAATACGTAATTCCAGGTCGGCAGCCGACATCTGGTTTTTCTCTAACCAGCCCTGGTAATTGATAATCGCCTTTGCAAGTGTCGATTTCCACTTGCCATAGGCTTGCATTTGGTCGGTAAAACGATCAGAGGCCATAAACGTTCTCAGCTTTTCCTAGTAACGTGCTAATCAATATAGCTTTTTTTATAGTGAAATTACAAATTTCCTTTAACTAGTTTAGGTGACAAAGCTCAAATCAGGTCAATAATGTTAACGGCATCACAGCTAGGAAGTTTAATTAGACCTTATTAACAATATGGTAGGTCAATATTTAATCAAATTGGGTGGTAAAATATTTTCGTCAATAATTTTACTCACACCCCTGAGTTTAGCAATGAATCGGTACTGGTGCAGGTTGGCTTTATATTCAAAGACAGTTCAAGTAACTTTTTATATTCAGGACATCAGTATGGACACCAGAACCTGATCTTTACAGACATAGGTCGAAACGTGCCCAGTTAAAACGAACAGAATACTTTATCAGCGATAGCAGGAGCTCACGGGCCTTTAAATGTGGGGGTGTGTGGCAAATCGATTAGTGGGGCTGCCACTAAAAACATCACTGCAAAGATAATAATTAACGCGAGTATCGGGCTAAAATCAATGCCTGATTGAGTTGGCAACATTTTGCGCAGTGGTTGCATAAGTGGGTTAGTAATCTGCATCGCTATTTGAGCTAGCGGGTGTTGAAAGGCACCAGGATTTACCCAACTCATGACTACGATCACGATGATACAAATCATATACAGTTGGGCGGCATGTTGGATAAGCAGGCCAATCGCTTCAATGGAAAACATGATGGGATTGTGCAATCCATAGCCAGCTATAAGATGAGTTAGCACTAACTCAGTGCATTGCAAAATGAGTAACAATACGATTGCGGCAACATCCAGTCCCAAAAAACCCGGTATGAAGGTCCGTAACGGTTTTAACATGGGATTGGTGACTTTTATAAACATCTGACTGATTGGATTGTAAAAATCAGCACGAACGAGCTGTAGAATAAAACGAGCTAAGACAAAGAAGATCAGAATCCCAAACAGGATTTGGACGACCAGGTTGGTAAACTGTAATAAATAACCCATTAAAATTCTCCAGCGAAGAATAGTTAAATGTTGTTAAGAGTCGGCCAATTCGATAGCTAACGTTTGCGAACGTTTATAGGCCGCGTTAACTGCCTGTTTAATACTATCTAATCCTTGGTGTGACTGCATCGTATTAATCGCGGCCTCCGTTGTGCCACCGGGTGAGGTGACCCGCGCGCGTAATTGCGCCGTACTCTCCTCAGCCTCTATCGCTAGTTTCGCGGCGCCAAGCGCCGTTTGTAGGGTGAGGGCACGGCTGGTTTCAACGGATAATCCCAGTTCGATTCCAGCCGCTTCAATGGCTTCCATCATATAAAAAAAGTACGCCGGGCCACTGCCTGATACAGCGGTCACTGTATCCAGCTGGGTTTCCTGTTCGACCCAAATGGTCATGCCAACGGCGGACATAATTTGTTCGGCTTGCTGGCGTTGTTGATCGCTGACCTTTTTGTTGGCGTACAGGCCGGTTGCGCCACATTGAACCAGAGCTGGAGTATTCGGCATACTTCGAACGATTGCACATTCCTCGCCGAGCCAGCTTTGCAGGCTATCGCAACGTAGACCGGCAGCGATACTGAGCAAGAGTTGCCCGTTTTTTATCAGAAGTGATTGCAACACCGATTTCATGACTTGAGGTTTTACCGCGAGGACAATGACGTCACTGAGTTCAACTAAAGATTGGTTGTTTGCACATGAATTGATACCAAAAGAAGCGACGAGCGTTCGTATCTTTTCATTGTCAGGGTCGGCAACGTAAAGTTGAGCCGGATCAAAATTACTTTCACACAAACCGCCAATTAATGCTGTGGCCATGTTGCCAGCGCCAATAAATCCTATTGATAGTGTGCTCATGCCTATAATTTAACAGGCTTTGCCAGTAATGTCAGTTAAGCGGAGGGTTTGTGTTTGTCAGGTCGCTGACCGAAAATATCGGTGCCAATTCGTACCAGGGTCGCCCCTTCCATAATGGCGGCTTCCATGTCATGGCTCATACCCATCGATAGGGTATCAAGTTGATGGCCTCTACTGTGTAGATCATTAAACAGGCCTCTTACTTGTGCGAAGGCGGCACGTTGCTTATCAAAGTCTGCCTCGGCGGCCGGTAATGCCATTAAGCCACGCAAATGCAGTCTGGGCATTGCTGCAACTGCTTCTGCGAGAGCCGGTAATTCAGAAGGTTCAATTCCGGATTTGCTGGCTTCTTTGCTGATATTGACTTGCAGACAAATATTTAGTCTTTGATTCGAGGTGCGTTGATCATTCAAACGCTGTGCTATCTTTATTCTATCGATACTGTGAACCCAACCGAATGCGGTGGCGATAGCGGCCGTTTTGTTGCTTTGGCATGGACCGATAAAATGCCATTCGCAACGGAGATGACTAAGGGCGTTGATTTTCTCCAAGGCCTCTTGCAAGTAGCTTTCGCCAAAACGGGTTTGCCCTGCTGTGATAGCAGCCTGGAGGTCTTCAGCCGGACGTGTTTTTGACACGGCAAGCAGTTGAATTTCATCGGCGTTGCGACCTGCTGTCGAAGCAGCGGCCTCGATTCGTTGTTGCAATTTGTCTAGTTGTTGAGCAATTTGGGCCAATCTCGTCATGGAATGTGCGCTTGTCGTAATTTTGCATTAAAGTTAAGGTTTAGACTTATCAATAAGATACCGATAACAAATGAGCTAACCATTTAAAAAAAATCTACTCCGGGAAACATATGGATATTACAGAGTTACTCGCCTTTAGTGTTAAAAACAAGGCTTCAGATCTACATCTATCAGCAGGCTTACCGCCCATGATCCGGGTCGATGGCGATGTGCGTCGTATTAATGTTCCGGCCCTGGAGCATAAAACAGTCCATGCGTTAATTTACGACATTATGAACGATAAACAACGCAAGGATTTTGAAGAATACTTTGAAACCGACTTCTCATTTGAGTTACCCGAGATTGCCCGTTTTCGTGTGAATGCCTTCAATCACAATCGGGGTGCGGGAGCGGTTTTTCGTACTATTCCATCGAAAATCCTCACGCTTGAAGATCTGGCTTGTCCGTCAGTTTTCAAGGATGTGTCTGATCAGCCGCGTGGTATTGTGTTAGTTACCGGGCCAACAGGCTCGGGTAAGTCGACCACGCTCGCAGCGATGATCGATTATAAAAATGAAAATGAGCATGGTCATATCCTGACGATTGAAGATCCGATCGAATTTGTGCACGAGAGTAAAAAATGCCTCGTTAACCAACGTGAAGTGCACAGAGACACTTTGGGTTTCGGTGAGGCGTTACGTTCAGCGTTACGTGAAGACCCGGATATTATCCTGGTGGGCGAGATGCGTGATCTGGAAACAATCCGGCTGGCATTAACCGCGGCAGAAACCGGCCACCTCGTTTTTGGTACCTTGCACACCAGTTCGGCTGCCAAGACCATAGACCGAATTATTGATGTGTTTCCCGCAGCGGAAAAAGGCATGGTGCGTTCGATGCTTTCAGAATCTTTACGTGCAGTCATCGCCCAAACATTGATGAAAAAAATAGGCGGGGGTCGTGTGGCGGCACATGAAATAATGATAGGGACCCCGGCGATTCGTAACCTGATTCGTGAAGACAAGGTTGCACAGATGTATTCAGCGATTCAAACAGGACAGCAATATGGTATGCAGACACTCGATCAGTGCCTGCAGGATATGTTGCAACGCGGTATTATCAGCAAGCAGGACGCAAAAATGCGTGCTGCTAACAAAGATGATTTCTCGTAATCTTTGTATGAAGCAAAGGTTTCGCTATATCTTTATCTAACAAAAGCTTATTCTCTAAGTCGGTATAGCTATTTAAATTAGCGTGACAGGTTAAATTATGGATTTTAATTCACTACTCAAATTAATGGTGCATAAAAAGGCGTCGGATTTATTTATTACCGCCGGGGTGGCACCGAGTCTGAAAGTGAATGGCAAGATCAATCCGGTTACTCAAGCAACCCTGACACCGTCGCAGGCGCGTGAAATTGTTTACTCTATAATGACACCGGAACAACGTCAGGATTTCGATTCACATCGTGAGTGCAATTTTGCAATTTCAGCATCGGGGATTGGTCGTTTTCGGGTGAGTGCCTTTCAGCAACGCAATCATGCCGGCATGGTATTGCGTAAGATTGAAACCAAGATTCCGACGTTTGAGGATTTAACTTTACCGCCAGTACTTAAAGATTTAGCGATGACCAAACGGGGGCTGGTGATTTTTGTGGGTGCGACCGGTTCTGGTAAATCGACCTCACTGGCTTCGATGATTGGCTATCGTAATAAAAACAGTACTGGACATATCATCTCTATTGAAGATCCAATTGAATATATCCACCAACATGAAGGCTGTATCGTTACCCAGCGTGAAGTGGGTCTGGATACTGAGACCTTTGAAGTTGCGTTGAAAAACACCTTACGTCAGGCCCCGGATGTAATTCTAATTGGCGAGATACGTACTCGTGATACCATGGATCACTCCATTGCCTTTGCTGAAACAGGTCACTTATGTCTGGCGACCTTGCATGCGAATAATGCCAATCAGGCGATGGATAGAATCGTAAACTTTTTCCCCGAAGATCGACGCAACCAATTGCTGATGGATTTATCGTTAAATCTAAAAGCCATTGTTGCTCAACAACTCATCCCCGCACCGGATGGCCAAAGCCGTGTGTTGTGTGCTGAGATATTAATTAATACCCCCCTGGTTTCTGATTTAATTAAAAAAGGTGAGGTGCATGCGCTTAAGGAATTGATGGCCAAGTCCCGTGAACAAGGCATGCAGACGTTTGATCAACATCTTTATGAATTATATCGTGATGGCAAGATTACTTATGAGGATGCTATCAACCATGCAGACTCTGCAAATGGTCTACGACTGATGATTAAACTCGGTGAATCAAAAGGTGATGCGGATACCATTGCTCAAGGACTCGATGGTATTACGATTCAGGAAACCGAGTAATACCCCATTTTTAAGTAAGTAATATAAAATTTTTCAAAATTTAACATTTCCTTCGTTACGCTTGGCAGTATTAGTTATTTCAACGAATATATAATCTGCATGTTGTTGATATTGGTATGATCTACCCAATTTATTCTATTTGGTGAGGCAGTGAAACAGTATCAATAAACTCGTACACATAAAAAAATAAATATATTTTAATGAAACCCGGTTAATCCAGGATGATTGAGTTCGGGTGGTGGAGGAGAGCGCTATGTTTCGTATGTTGGTTTACCCTTTTTTATTTTTCCTGTCGTATAGCGTTTATGCTGAACCGCAGACAATTACAGGTAAAGCGGTTAAGGTTTTGGCGGGTGACTTGATCGTCTTTCAGGACGAAACTAAAAAGAATTACACTGTGCGTTTAGAAGGGATCGATGCGCCTGAGAAAGATCAGGAATTTGGCCAGCGTGCCAGCCAAAAGCTCGATAGTTTATTATCGTTGTCAGAATATCAAGTCGAGATTAAATATGAAAATAAGGATCGTAAAGGTCATCTAATCGCCACAGTCTATCCTTACCCAAAAGAAGAAGAGACGGTTTCTTTTAACAAGATATTAGTTGAACATGGTTATGCCTGGGCGTATCGAAAATATTCCATGCACTATGTTAACGATGAGGAAGCTGCACGCAAAGAAAAAAAAGGCTTGTGGGCGAAATCGAATGCCATCGCACCCTGGGACTGGCGTAAACAAAATAAATAACAAGCTAAGTTTTTAACCCATTAATATTAATTCCATTTTGGTTTGGGTTGGATTGTACTGGTTAGTAGCTCAGTTGCTGGGTGAATGATCGATCTCTGAGCTTCGCTGCTCCGGCCAGATATAGAGCCAACCCGGTTAAGTAATTCGATCGCAGAATGCGCCTGTTCATCTGAGAATGAGTCCAGACTTGGTGTCAGCACACCTTCAAGGTTATCACGTAGCTCATCACCCTTACCAAGTAAATGACTACTTGAAACGAGTAATCCCTGAGCTTCACTGAAGCTTTGATGAAATTCGTGTTCAAAAATGGAAAGAATCTCCGCTTTCTCTTCTGAACTCATGTCGCCTTCTGCTTTTACAACGGCGGTAATGAGTAACGCCGTCGCTTCTAAAGGACTGGTTATTTTGAAGATTGGATTCGCATCGTGGTGTTTTTTCCATTTTCTGCGACGATTCCATAAAAAAGGATTTAAGCCGCCCAGGGTAACGCCCATTTGGGCCAGGCGGTGTAGCAGCCACAATATCGTAACGATGGTACCTAATACACTTAAAATGATATGCATCACATTCCCCCAAACAACAAATCGTACAAGTAATTATTGGTCTATCGACAGAATACTTTATTTATTGTCTTATTAAATGTGAGCTAATACGTGTTTTGTTAATTTTCCGGATTTAAAAAACGACCTGGTGGGCATTAAAGACGGGCCCATCAACACAAACTCGCTTCATTGCCGGACCGGATTCGGTTTCTATTTTGACCGTACAACCTGCACAGCCACCAACGGCACAGGCCATGTGTTCTTCTAATGAGACCTGACAGGGGAGATCAAACTCCTTGGCGAGTTGCGCCACGGCCTTTAACATGACGGTGGGGCCGCAGCTAAATATTTCGATTTGTTCGCGTTGTTGTTTATTTAATGCGTTTAAATAATGTCGTGCCAGGTCAGTGACAAAACCGTCAAAACAACCGGGGTAACCCTGGGTGCTGGTCAGACGTGACGCGACACCCCAGTCTTCAAGTAAAGGCATACAGGCAATCGCCCCATCAGGCATGCCTGGTAACATCATGGTTGACGGACGAGGGGAAAAAGGAAAAGGAACCTCGGAACCCATGATCACAAATGGATTAAATTCTTTTTGGCTACGCAATTCATCGGCGAGATAAATCATCGGGGGTATACCAACGCCTCCGCCGATTAACAGAGGGCGAGAACGCTCTGAATGGAGCATAAAAGGTACACCGATAGGACCAAACAGATCAAGGACTTCACCCACTTTGCGCTGAGATAAAAGTCGAGTACCTTCCCCAAAAACTTTATATAAAAATTCAACCCAACCAGTTTCCTTATCGACACGCATGATTGAAATAGGGCGACGCATGGGCAACGATGGATCACATTGAATGTGTACAAAACTGCCGGCATGAGCGCGTCTAGCAATATTGGCTGCCTGTATACGCATAATGTACTGGTCACCGTCAAAGGCATCGTGGTTTAGAATTTCAGCCTGCTCAACGACAATCGTATCGCGGTGGGGTTTTGTTGTTGCCTGATTCATGATGTGGTATCCGCATCATAAACAAGTTTGCCGTCGCAGATAGTTTTCATAACTTTGCCCTGAAATTCCCAATTTTCAAATGGGGTGTTTTTGCCTTCGCTGACTAAATTGTTCGTTTTTAAGATCCAGTGTTTGCTCGGATCAAAAATGGTTATGTCCGCCATGGCACCAACCCCAAGGTGTCCTGCATTAATTCCGAGAATTTCTGCCGGCGTCGTGGAAAGACGGTCGACCAGCTCAGTCATGTTTATCAGGCCATCATTGACTAGTCGCAGACTGAGTGGAAATAAAGTTTCGATAGACGATATTCCCGGTTCGGTTGAGGCAAACGGTGCAAGCTTGGCATCAACATCGTGTGGTTGATGGTCTGAACAAATGGCTTCAATTTGTGAACTGGCAACCGCGGCACGCAAAGCCTCGCAGTCACGTTGGGTTCGCAGTGGTGGTTGGACATGACATTGACTATTAAAATAACCAATATCCATTTCAGTTAAATGAAGTTGATGGGCCGCAACATCTGTGGTCAGATCGAGTCCGTCATATTTGGCGCGGCCAATCATTTGTACTGCGCGTGCGGTCGATAAGTGACAAAAATGCACACGTGTCCCCGTTTGTTCTATTAACATTAAAAAATTTGCCACGGCCTGAGTTTCGGCGGCCTCAGGTACACCTGCCAGACCAAGTCGGGTACTAACGATGCCTTCATGAATGCTGCCGTTGTTAGCCAGACCTTCATCTTGTGGATGTATAAATACCGTCATGTCGACACTGGCTGCATATTCCATCGCACGACGTAAGACTTGCGGGTTGGGAATGCAATGCATGACGTTGCTAACGCCGATGCAACCGGCGTCTTTTAAATGAGCCATTTCTGAAAGATGCTGGCCTTCGAGCCCTTTCGTTAAGGCTCCCAAGGTGTAAACCCGACAAAAGCCCGCTTCTTCGTTACGTTGATGGATCAGCTCAATGACCGCAGGTGTATCCAGCACTGGATCCGTGTCAGGAGGCATGCACAGGCTGGTCACACCACTGGCGACTGCGGCACGAGTCTCAGACATGATTGTACCTTTGTGTTCCTGTCCAGGTTCACGTAGGCGTGCGCATAAATCAACAAAACCGGGGCTGACGATCAACTTGTCAGCGTCAATAATAGTGTCGGCCTTAAATCCATCAGGTGCGTGTTCGGTAGCAATAATGATTTTATCCTGGATGAAAATATCGCAGCGTTGATTAATCTGGTTACGCGGGTCGATAACATGGCCATTAGTAATCGCAATCTTCATCTAGCTTTCCTGCTTACGACCTAAGGCAATGGACATAATTGCCATGCGCACGGCGATGCCATTGGTTACCTGTTCGAGAATGACGGATTGCGGTCCATCGGCAACGGAAGATTCAATTTCGACGCCGCGGTTGATTGGGCCCGGGTGCATAACGATGGCATCGGGTTTTGCTATACGTATTTTTTCTTCGGTGAGTCCATATTGCGAAAAATATTCGGCCTCGCTAGGTAGCATCGCGCCTTGCATACGTTCTCTTTGTAAACGAAGCATGATAATTACATCGACATCTTTTAGCCCTTCTCTTAGATCATGAAAGACATGTACACCTAATGCGTTGGCATCGCGCGGAATCAGAGTGTGTGGACCGACGACTCTCACCTCGGGTACGCCCAGTCGATTTAAGGCATGGATTTGTGAGCGTGCGACTCGCGAATGCATGATGTCACCGATAATGGCGACGCGAAGGTTATGAAATTCTTTTTTGTGTCGACGAATGGTGAACATGTCCAACATGCCCTGGGTTGGGTGGGCATGACTGCCGTCACCTGCATTGATAACACTGATATGTGGGGCGACATGTTCTGCAATAAAGTGTGCGGCACCACTTTGATTATGTCGCACGATAAACATATCACTGTGCATGGCTTCAAAGTTGCGTAACATGTCTAACAGACTTTCACCCTTGCTCGTCGATGAGGTATTGATATTAATGTTTAAGACGTCAGCCGAAAGCCGTTTTGCTGCTAGTTCGAAGGTGGTGCGGGTGCGGGTGCTGGCCTCGAAGAACAAATTAACGATGGTCTTGCCGCGCAACAGCGGTACTTTTTTGGCTCGTTGAGTGCCTACGGTTGAAAAATTTTCAGCAGTGTCAAGGATATCAATTAGGGTTTGTTTAGGGAGATCTTCAATAGTGAGAAAGTGGCGGAGTTTGCCGGTGTTATCAAATTGAATATTACTTTGCTTCACGAAGTCTCCTGCACTTCAAAACTTAATGGTTCCGGGCCGGTCAGTTTTATATGTTCGTCCGGACCGAGAGGTAATTGTACACCAGTTACATCTGCACATATGGGTAATTCTCGTCCATCTCGAGCGATTAAGGTAGCAAGCATCACTGAGGCGGGTCGACCATAATCATAGATTTCATTCAGTGCCGCACGAATGGTACGCCCGGTATGCAATACATCATCTACAAGAATTATGTGCTGGTCATCGATTTCAAATTCCAGGTTGGAGGGGGTGACCTGTGGGTGCATGCCGATACGGGTAAAATCATCTCGATAGAAGGTAATGTTGAGTGTGCCCAGTGGCCGCGTCAGTCCGAGTGCTTCATGTAAAATTTTTGCAATCCATACACCTCCCGTGTGGATCCCAATCATGCATGGGTCTTTAATACCTCTTTGTGCAAGCATTGTCTGCAACTGTTCGACCATGCTTGGTAGTAATTCTTCTGGGCCAGGGATTTTAGTCATAAATTTTAAATTTTTTCGTTTTGCGTATGCAGCTATGAGTTTAGCCAGGACTGCAAAATGATTTGTGCAGCCAATTTATCAATTTCGGCCTTGTCTTGCTTTTTTTGTCTGGATTTAGTGCCTTTTGCCAGTTGTGCCTCTGCCTCAACCGAGCTCAGACGCTCGTCCATCCATTCCACGGGCAGATTGTAACGTTCTGCGAGCTGATTCCCAAACGCTTTTACTTCTTTATGAAGAGGATGGGGGCGGTCATCCATATTGTGAGGCATCCCGACCACCAATAATTGAGGTCGCCACTCATTGAGTAACTTGTCGATGTTATCCCAGTCAGGGCCATCGGGGCAGGTTAAAGTAACAAGGCCCTGTGCGGTATGGGTGATCTCCTGGCCGACGGCAATACCAATTCGTCTCTGGCCATAATCAAAGCCTATTATGGTGCGGCTGCTCATATTGGATAAGTTTAAGCGTGTCCGATGTCGGAAGAAATGTTTTTCAGTTCAATACCAAGGTGATTGGCCGAAGCCGTCCAACGTTGTTCGATAGGTACATCAAAAATAATCCCAGCCTCAGCCGGACCATTCAACCAGGCATTGGCGGCTAACTCAGCTTCTAATTGACCAGCTCCCCACCCGGCGTAGCCAAGGGCGATAAGGAAGTCTTTAGGTCCTTTGCCATCGGCAATCGCAGCGATAATATCTTGCGACATGGTAATAGCAATGTCCTCATTAACTTTGATGCTGGCCTCCCACTCGCCGATGTCACGGTGTAATACAAAACCGCGTTCAGTCTGTACCGGGCCACCCTGATAAATGGGGATATAGCCCTTATTGTGCTGGGTGTTATCGATTTCAAGATGGCTGAATAACTCATGGATATCCAGATCCAGGGGACGATTGATTACCAGGCCCATTGCTCCTTCCTCATTGTGTTCGCACATATAGGTGACCGTTTTCGAAAAATTTGGGTCATCCAGGGCCGGCATGGCAATTAGAAATTGATCACTGAGAGAGGACGGTTCAACCATAATATAGAGTATCGACAACAAAGCTCGCGACGACAAGTGTCGTTTAATATTTTTGTGTAAAAATATTTAAATCATTCGTAGGAAGTTGATAGACCGGTCACCTGAAATTTCCAAACTAATGAAATATGAAGTATGTCGGTATCTTTAAGTATTTCTTTCGTGAGCGGGGAAAAAGGGGCGGCCAGCCGGACAATCTTTTTGGCGGCATTATCGAGCACGGGTTTTCCAGAAGAACGAAGAATTTTGATTTGTGAGACTGAGCCATCCGGATTGATTGCCACATCCAGCAATAGATCGCCGTTGATATTGTCACGTACGGCTGTTTCCGGGTAATTTAGTTTACCGACATTTTCGATTTTGGCACGCCAGGAATCCTTATAACTTGCAAAGCGGTTTTGTTTAGCATTGATGCCAGAGATATAAGTATGATGGGGTGTTTTTTGGAACGCTTGTTTGAGATGTTGGATCTCGGCACGCAGGCGAGCGAATTCACGGCTGCGTTCAAGCATTTGTGCGGCCTTTTTACTGTTTGTTTCAGTGGGAATATCTCTCTTAAAGTCTTTGCTATCTTTCGCAAAAGGTGACTGCTCAGTTGTCATCAACTCTTTTTCTTTTTGTTCTTTAATTAATGGTGGAGGTGAGACATCCAGCTGGCTATCGGGTGCAAGGCCGTCTTCTGGTGTGGGTCGTGTATTTGAAAAAGGACTACTGGGTCTGACGCGTTCTTTGGTATTGCCGCCGCCTTTCTGATTAGCCTGGGCAAGATAATCGGCTTCTTCAGGGGCTTCTTTGGAGTGTGAATGGACCAGGGTGATCTCCATAGTCGATATGTTGTGCTGTGGGAGTATATCTTCAAGATCAAAGCTTACGCCTAAAATTATGATGGCATGAAATGCCAGGGCGATAAAAACCGTTAGACCAAGGCGATCAAACTGGTGTCCGTTATATTGTTCGCTGGCTACGTTCTCCATGTTAGTCATAGTTTACTCAATTATTCATGACTGCTGCAAAGCGGTTAAATTATTTCCCTGGTTATTTATAGTACGACAGATTATAGCGCCATAGATTCCGCAACGGGTTAAAATCGAAGCCATATTGTGAATTGGTTGATATTTATGGAATTGAGACAACTGATATATCAAGATCAGGCTTTCGAAAATTAAGTCTTTCATTCAACTTTCTGGTGATATGGATCTTGCCATCGCGGTCGATGAGCATAGCCTGTTTAATATTCATACTTTTTGCGATCTTTAACCAGGTATCCGGACCAGCGATAAATAAAGCGGTGGCCGCGGCATCAGCGAGGGCGGCATCATGATGAACAACCGTTACGCTTTGAGAATTTCTGGCCGGATAACCGGTGCGGGGATCCAGAATGTGGTGGTAACGTTTACCCGCTTCAATGTAAAAACGCTCATAATCTCCAGAGGTAAATACGGATTCACCATCATTAGCGATTAAGTTAGCAATCGTACCATTTCCCCGAGGATCTCTTATCCCAATATTCCATGGGCCATTAGGCCCTCGTCCAATTACTTTTAAATCACCACCGGTATTAATACTTGCATCGGTTACCCCCATCGCTTTTAGCTGTTCCAGGATGACGTCTAAGGCGTAACCCTTGGCGATGCCACCAAAATCGAGTTTCACAGCAGGGTTGGCGTTCTTCACTCGTACTCCATTTATGGTAATTGATTGCATCGATGGGTTTTGACTAAGCAGAGATTTTATAGCTTCATTATTTGGTGTGGGTCCTTCCGGTGCAAGCTCTTCATGGTATCCCCAAAGTCTAATCAATTTACCGATGGCCGGATTGAACAAGCCCTGGCTTTGCTGGTTATATAATTTCGATTTTTTTATAAGCGGAATCACCGAGGGGTTTGCGGTAAATTCGCCGGTTGCCTCGAGTAATGAATTAATGCGACCGGTTGGCCCTGCTTGAAAGGGATGAAAGGCGTAATGAAAATATTTAAAATCGTTACGAATCTTTTTCATTACCAGTTCGGTTTGTTCTGGCGGGACATTGATGAGACTTATCTCAATAATTGTTCCAAAGGCGAGCACGTTATCGTGAAACTCGGTCGGTTTTGGCGTGCAACTGATCAGCAATAAACTACCGATCAAGATCAGATATTGATTAAGTCGCATATCAAACCTTAAGTTTTTGTTCAATCTTGTCCATTAATACTGCACTGATATTGAGATCATAGAGTGTATCCAGTTCACGAATGCAGGTTGGACTGGTGACATTAACTTCTGTCAGATAATCTCCGATCACATCTATGCCAACAAAAAGAAGCCCCATTTTTTTCAAGCGTGGTCCGACTTGTTCGCAGATCCATTGATCTCGTTCACTAAGCGGTACACCTTGCGCTGTTCCACCCACCGCCAGGTTAGCTCGTGTTTCGCCTTTACCAGGGATACGTGCTAAGGCGTATGGAACAGCCTCACCATCTATTAATAATATTCGTTTATCGCCGTTTATAATTTCAGGAATAAAACGTTGCGCCATGATCAGGCGTTGTCCATGTTCGGTGAGTGTCTCAATAATGACATTAATGTTGGGATCACTTTGTTTAACGCGAAAAATGGATTGACCTCCCATGCCATCCAGCGGTTTAAGTATTGTGTCTTTTTGAGTCAGAATAAAATCTTTTAGGGTGTCAGCTGAACTTGAAACCATGCACTCTGGAGTACACTGAGGAAATTGCAAGGCAAATAATTTCTCATTTGCGTCTCTAAGTGACTGTGCTTTGTTTACGACCAGCACGCCAGCTTGTTCTGCCGATTCTAATAAATAGGTAGCGTAGATGTAGTTCATATCAAACGGAGGATCTTTTCGCATCAAGATCACATCCAGTTCACTGAGACTAATGTCTTGTTGAGCAGATAATTCAAACCAGTGTTGTGGATCGGGATTTACCTGTAGTGACTGCACCCGGGCTCGTGCTTCGGCACCCTGCAGGTAAAGATCGTTGGGTAGTATATAATAGAGTTGATAGTGACGTTGTTGCGCTTCAAGCAACATTGCCAGTGTTGAATCTTTTTTATAATTAATGGACTCTATCGGATCCATTACCACCGCTAATTTCATGACAAGCCTTGAGACCTAAAAGTAATTAATGAGTTGATTGAGCATACTCACGTGCTGCAGCGAGCAAGGCAAGTCGAGCAATGACACCATAGGCATAAAATCGATTGGGGTTGGCATCGGGCGCCATATTGGAATCTGGTGAATTACAGGGTTCGGCAAAGGCCAGTGGTTGAAAATGCATACCGGGTGCATTGAGGTTTTCATTAATGCCGCGATCAGTATGCACCCGATAAAAACCACCGACCACAAAGTGGTCAATCATATAAACCACGGGTTCGGCAACGGCTTGCTCGTCGCCCCAGGTTTCAAAGGTATAGACGCCTTCTTGCATGATGACCTTACTCACGGTTTTACCACTTTTAGCTGAGGCCATCTTGTTACGTTGTTTTCGGTTGAGTTCAAGTAATTCATCGGCACCGTGTACGGTCATGATGCCCATGCCATAAGTGCCTGCATCAGCTTTAACGATCACAAAGGGTTTCTCACTAATGCCGTATTCGTCATATTTGGTCTGGATATCAGCTAACAGGCGGGTCACATTTTTACGCAGACAATCTTCGCCTTCGCGTTTGGTGAAGTTGATCTCACCGCAGTTTCGAGCCAGTGGGTTGATCAACCAGGGATCGATGTCGATAATTTTTGCGAACTCTTCCGTGACATTTCGATATTCTGCAAAGTGTTCAGATTTCAGTCTGGCTGCCCAACTCAGATCAAGTGGCGGGATAATTTTCTGATCCAGACCCTGAAACTCTTCAGGAATGCCAGATGATAAGTCATTGTTTAATATCACTACACAAGGATCAAAGTCAGTAAGTACTAACTTGTTGCCCTCACGTATTAAGGGATCCATGGTTAATTTTCGTCCAGATGGAAGCACAAATTGTGTGTTTTTATCAAGTTCCGGTAGCATTGAGCCGATACGTACCTCGAAGCCGGCTTTACTAATGATTTCCTGCAAAGTGGCGATATTCTCTAGATAGAATTGATTGCGAGTGTGGTTTTCAGGAACCAGGATAACCTTGGCTGCATCTGGACAAATACGTTCTATGGCCGATTGCATGGCCTGAATACATAATGGTAAAAAGGCTTCATTTAAATTGTTAAAACCGGCAGGAAATAAATTGGTATCGACTGGGGCCAGTTTGAAACCCGCGTTACGCAAATCAACCGAGGCATAGAATGGTGCGGGTGTTTGTAGCCACTGACTCCGCAGCCAGGTTTCTATCTCAGATTGATGATTCAGTAAATGAGATTCAAGCTGACGTAAAGGACCGGATAAGGCCGTGGTCAGGTGAGGTACGGCGTGCAAATGTTCAATTGGCATAATGCGAGTGTCTTTTTGTTAGGCTTGTCTAGTATTAGTTTAATACAATAGGGGTGTAACTGGAGATAAACAAGTTACCAAATGAGTGATTATTAACCAATACGAGTTATTTTAATGGCCTTACTTGACAGGCTTCTAATACAAAATATCCTATATAATATGGATACTTATAGATTGTTCTTCAAATCTATGTTAAATATTGTGGAGAAGAACGATATCGAGTGGGTTGTGCGTCACGCTTGCCTGGAAATGGGCAATAAATCAAACAACCTGATTAATTCACGTAAAAAGGATAACCACGAGTGTTAGCAGAGAAGGCTATGGATGATGAATTTCAAGGCCTAAAAGTGATGGTCATCGATGATTCAAAGACCATCCGGCGGACGGCCGAGACCTTACTGAAAAAGGTTGGCTGTGAGGTCATTACCGCGACAGATGGCTTTGAAGCATTGGCAAAGATTGCAGATCATCGGCCCAATATTATCTTTGTCGATATTATGATGCCGCGCTTGGATGGCTATCAAACAACTGCGCTGATCAAGAATAATAAAGTGTTTAAACGAACTCCCGTGATTATGTTATCGAGTAAAGATGGTTTGTTTGATCGTGCACGCGGCCGGATTGTTGGCTCGGAGCAATATTTAACAAAACCATTTACCAAAGAAGAGTTACTTGGAGCGATAAAGAAACATGTCGCCAAGTCATAAGCGATGATTCACCGACTGAGGTGCATGTCCTCAAAGGGATACTCGAACAAGGCGGTCACTCTGTCAGTTCTGCTGATAACGCTGAAGACGGTATAAAACAAGCACACGCGATTAAGCCTGATGTGATTTTAATGGATGTTGTGATGCCAGGTATGAATGGTTTTCAGGCAACACGTGCGTTAACTAAAGATCCTGATACCCAGCATATACCGATCATCATCGTTACCACAAAAGATCAAGAGACCGATCGAGTATGGGGCCTGCGGCAGGGCGCCAAGGATTACATCACCAAGCCGGTTGATAGTACTGATCTGTTGTCCAAAATTACTGCGGTCATTTAAAACAGTTGATGACGGCTTCAGATAGTACAACGCCCTACGCGCTGATTAAGGAAATTGAGGCGCGTAGTCGGACCAGAGCGATTGGTTTACCACAACAGGTAGAAGTTCGTCGAACCTGGTCAGGAATTGGATTTCGGGTTGGTGAATTGTTACTGGTTTCATCGCTTGGAGATGTAGGTGAAATTTTAATTTATCCATCGTTAACAAAATTACCGCATGCAAAGCGATGGGTAAAAGGTGTTGCCAATAATCGAGGTTCATTGTTACCGGTATTAGATTTACGCGGTTTTATCGAAGGGATTGCTACCGAAATTAGCAAACGCAGCCGGGTGCTTTTGGTTGAACACGAAAATATTTCGGTTGGCTTGTTAGTAGATGAAGCGATGGGGCTACGACATTTTTTTGATGAAGAGCGTGTTGGCGGACTTTCAAGTTTACCCGAGGCATATCGTGAATATGTAGTAGGCGGTTATAAACAGGGTAATACCCAATGGGCTGTGTTTAATATGGAACGGCTGATAGAGCATCGTCGATTTATGGAAGTTGCAGTACGAATTTAATAGTTTTGGTGTAGTAAGCTGATCAAGCTTACTGAAATTAATAAATAAAATTAAGAAATATGAATTAATTTAAGAACAGGTTTAGGAGTTTACAAATGAGAGCAACAACGACTGACGGAAAGGCCTTCACAGCTGGGGGCATCATGGCTATAGTTATTGCCCTTCTAATTCTGACGCTGGTGGCGATGGCATTTTTCTTTGTTCGCGGCGGACAATTTGCTGAAGCGGATCAGCGCTACATTACCCAATTGGGTGAGCAGAAAGTACTATCACAGGAAATTGCAAAGCTGGCCTCGGAAGCCTCTCGCGGACGACTGGAAGCTTTCAATGCGCTTCAGGAATCTTACACTGCTTTTGACAAGATTCTAAAAAGCCAGTTACAACTAACTGGTGACCTCCCGGCCGTAAAAAAGCTGAGTAAAGAGTGGGAAAGTTATGGTAAGAACATTAACACCATCCTGCAACGACGTGAGGTGGTGACTTCCATGCGTTCTTATATCAATGGTATTAATGAACAAATACCAACTTTACTGGCTTTATCTGATGAAGTGGTCGCTACCATGACTGAACAAGGTGCTCCGGCCGATCAGGTTTATATTGCGACCCGCCAGTTGATGCTGACCCAACGTATATCCAGTAATGTATCACGAGTACTGGAAGGTGGTGAAGGTGCAGTAACTGCGGCAGACCGGTTTGGTCGGGATGCGGCATTATTTGGTCAGGTGATTCACGATATGTTACGTGGTAATCCAGCCCGACGTATTCAAAAAATAAGAACCCCTTCTGAACGCGCAAAACTGACCCTGGTACAAAAACAATTTAATCAAATTCGAAATCAGGTTGGTGCCATCCTTGATCGGTCGCCAGAAATGTTCCAGGTATCCGGCGCGGCTGAAGATGTACTGGCTAACTCATCAAATGTGAAAAGGCTAATTGAGGAGGCGCGTATAGCTTACGCAGAAGTGATTGCTTCACGTCATGATACGACTATCCTCGTGGTCCTCGGTGTGATCGCCGTGGCTCTGGTTTTCTTATTTGGAATACTCTATAGACGCGATTCAAAAAATACCTTGATGTTCACTGAATCTCAACGTCGTAGCACGGAAGAAACCAATAAACGAAATCAGGAAGCTATTTTACGATTGCTGGATGAAATGGGTGACCTGGCTGATGGTGACTTAACCGTACAAGCAACGGTAACCGAAGACATCACGGGGGCCATCGCGGACTCGATCAACTACGCGATTGATGCGTTACGTAATCTGGTACAAGCGATTAACGAAACGACACAACAGGTATCTTCGGCAGCGCAGCAGTCACAGGCAACGGCGATGCATTTAGCCGAAGCCTCTGATCATCAGGCACAGCAAATTACCGGGGCCTCTTCTGCGATTAACGAAATGGCGGTTTCGATTGAAGCGGTATCCAGTCACGCGGGTGAACTGGCTGAAGAAGCGAACAAGTCGGTAGATATTGCGGTACGAGGTAATGAAGCTGTACAACGTACCATCCATGGTATGGACAGTATTCGTGAGCAAATCCAGGAAACATCAAAACGGATTAAACGACTCGGTGAATCTTCACAGGAAATTGGTGACATCGTTGAATTGATTAACGATATTGCTGAGCAAACCAACATCCTTGCGTTGAACGCGGCGATTCAGGCGGCGATGGCCGGTGAAGCCGGTCGGGGCTTCGCGGTGGTAGCGGATGAAGTACAACGATTAGCTGAACGTTCGGGTGATGCGACCAAACAGATTGAAGCACTGGTAAAAGGAATTCAGTCTGATACCAAGGAAGCAGTGTCTTCAATGGAATCCAGTACCGCGGGTGTTGTAAAGGGTGCGCAGTTAGCACAAAACGCGGGTGAGGCCTTGGAACAAATTGAAAATGTATCCAAGCACTTAGCCGACTTGATTCGAAATATTTCTGACTCAGCAAGGCAACAAGCGAGTGCGGCAAATAACATTTCAGACACGATGAATGTTATTCAGGAAATTACCACTCAAACTTCGGCGGGTACTAATGAGACTGCAGCTTCAATTGGTAACCTTGCGGAATTAGCGAATGAGTTACGTCGTTCTGTTGCAGGCTTTAAATTACCGGGCTAACGGTAAAGGGGTGAACACCGTTGGTGGCCATACGCGAACAAGTGCACATGCAAACGCCTTGGCAATACACAGAAGTGCCAGAAATGGACGATGTATTGTTTCAACAGTGGGTTGAATTGCTTGAGATACGGACAGGAATTGCATTACCTGAATCGCGAAAAACCTTTTTGGTCATGAATCTGGCCTCTCGCATGCGAGAAGTATCTATTGATAATTATCAGAGTTATTTTAATCTGATCATGGATGGTTCGAGCGGTCAGGTGGAATGGGAGATTTTAGTTGATCGTCTAACTGTTCACGAAACTCGTTTTTATCGCGATGAATTTACTCTCGATCTTATTCGAGATAAATACCTTCCCGAACTGACAACAACAAAAGACAAGCCTTACACCGTCCATGCATGGAGTGTAGGTTGTGCAACCGGGGAAGAACCTTATTCGGTTGCCATGTTAATGGATTACTATTTTTTGAATCACCCTGAATTCTATTATGGTGTTACCGCTTCCGATGTAAGCCGTGCAGCACTACAGACAGGGCGTGATGGGATTTATCATCAGCGTAGAGTTAAAAATGTGCCTGATGAAATATCAAACACTTACCTGGAAAAAGTCGATGATGAACATGTACAGGTCAGGCCGTCGCTCCGCCAAAAAGTCTGTTTTACACATATAAATTTACTAGATTTAAGCCAACAACCGATTGGGAAGATGGATATTATTATCTGTCAGAATGTCCTGATTTATTTTAAGAGAGAATTAAGAAACCTGATACTGGATCAGCTGGCAACCTGTCTCAAACCCGGAGGGATTTTATTACTGGGTGCCGGAGAAGTATTTGGTTGGACTCACCCCGAATTATCACAAATTGATTATCAATCAACATTGGCTTTCCAGCGTCGTGCTGACATTGACGAGCCTGGCATTGATGAGGTTAGAAAATAGATGTCAGATGTAAGCCGAATTGATGGTCATACTTTAAGTTGGGTCAAATCTGAGATTGACTCGACGATGGATAATGCCCGTAAAGCATTAGAGGCGTACGTCGAAACCCCCGATGATGAATCACAACTACGGTTTTGCTTAAACTATTTGCATCAGGTCTATGGCACTCTGCAGATGGTCGAGTTATACGGTGCGGGTATGCTCGCGCAGGAACTTGAAACTATAACCCAGGCGTTAATCGATAATCAGGTTAATAATCGTGACGATGCGTTTGAGGCCATGATGCGTGGTATGATGCAATTGCCTGATTATCTGGAAAAATTACAATCCGGGCAAGCCGATTATCCTATTATACTTTTACCACTCCTCAACGATTTACGCGCCGCTCGCAGTGCCGCCTTTTTATCTGAAAGTGCGTTGTTTTCACCTAATCTGGAAATTGACGCTCCAGTGCCAACAGAGTCCAGTAATGATCCCATTGATTCATTAGTCGGTCGTTTTCGACATGTTTACCACCTTGGGTTATTAGACTGGTTTCGAGGTAGTGACTTTAAGACCGGTATTAACCGAATTGGCGCGGTGATCGACCGCCTCCGACCTTCTGCTAATGATCCTGACACCAGTCGTGTACTGTGGGCCGCCAGTGGTGTTGCAGAAGGACTTAAAGATAGCGGGATTGAATCATCGGTTGCGGTGAAACAACTTATGGGACAGGTTGACCGCCAATTTAAGCGAATAATTGATGAAGGTGAGTTTGCATTAACCAATAATCCGCCTAAAGATCTATTAAAAAATCTGCTTTACTACGTGGCAACCTCGAACTCTAAAGGCGAACGCGTTAACGAAATAAAAACAGCATTTGATCTGGCCGAGTTAATGCCTGATACCGAGACCCTGGAACGTGCTCGTGCTGATCTGTCAGCTCCAAATGCGGCATTAATGAAAACGGTTTCATCTGTATTATTAGAAGACTTAACACAGGTGAAAGATAATCTGGATGTATTTGTACGTTCTGATGAACGAGATCCATCGGTATTAAATAGCCTATGTGAAAAACTGGTACAGATGGGTGACACCCTCGATATGCTGGGCTTTGGTGAACAGCGCATGATCTTACAGGATCAAATTAGCATTATGCAGGAAATGGCGGATGCTGAACGTGACATCGAAGAGAATGTACTGATGGATGTAGCTGGTGCATTGCTTAGTATTGAGGCGACATTAAGTGAACCTACCTCTGCACATGTTGAAGAAGAATTAAGTGAAGAACTCAGCTCAGACGATTCAATTATTCACCAATTTGCTGATCCGGAAAAACGCAAACTGGTTAAACGCGTTGTTGATGAAGTTAAAGTTGATTTGAGTCGGATCAAAGAAGCCTTTAATGACTATACCCGGATGCCGAAGAACATTGATGTTCTTAAAGATATTCCAAATCTGTTAGATAGAATTCGTGGTTCCTTATCCATGCTGACTCTAAGTCGGGCAGCTGATGTATTAAAACATGCTTCCCGATATGTTTCTAATTCTATAATTGCGCAGTCGGTACGACCGGAACAACGTACGCTCGACCTGCTTGCTGATACGATTAGTAGTGTGGAATATTACCTTGAATCATTAACTGAAAGCTGGGGGCATCCTTCTGCAATTCTGGATGTCGCGGAAAGAAGTCTGACTGAGCTGGGTATCACGATATCGGAAGAAACAATAGAATCGGAGTCGGCAGAACCTCCAGAGCACACACTTGTGGATCTTACCGCGCCAGATTTTGATGATGATCTTACTCGTGAAGATATTTCAATGCCGGAACTGGCTGAATCTGCACCTGGGTCTGATACCGATAACACAGAACCAGAGATTGATGTCTCTCAGGTGGATTTCGAGCAGGAGTCTGAACTGTCCGGAGAATTTAGTTTAGAAGGTTACGATGAAGCGGCAGCAGCAATTGCTCCCGAGTCGACGAGCAATGACGTTCAGGAACCTTATGCTACAGAAGAACCGCATGTTGAGGGTGACCTGACGCAAGGTTTTAATCTACCTGCCGTCGAACCAGAGCCAACTAAGGCCGAACCTACTCCAGAACCTGTATCGGAGCGCGCCCCAGTAAGATCGGCCCCTGCATCGCTGGCTGACGAACTGGACGATGAGATCGTTGAAATATTTCTTGAGGAAGCCGAGGAAGAACAATCCAATATCTCACGTTTGTTACCCCGTTGGCAAAATAATCCGGCTGATGAAGAGACGTTAAAAGATTTACGACGTTCCTTTCATACCTTGAAAGGTAGTGGTCGTTTAGTGGGAGCAAATGATGTCGGCGAATTTGCGTGGGCCTATGAAAATATGCTGAATCGAGTGATTGATCGCACCATAGAACCATCTCCTGAAATGTATGATTTACTCGAACAGGCTCGTGCCACCTTGCCTGGTCTATTAAATCTATTTAAAAAAGGCGAAAAACCTGGGCAGGAAATGTATTCGCTGATGGAGAAAGCCGAGTCTGTTAGTAAAGGTGAAGTTGTAAAAATTGATAAACTTGATCGCGATCAGCTCGAAGAAACGATTACCCAAACATCAGATGTTGTTGAAGGTGAACACATTTCAGAAAGTGAAGCAGAGATCGAAGAGGATGAACCGGATTTTGATCTGTCTAACTTAACGAATGGAGAGTCGAGTGTTGATGAAGAGTTAGAAATACCGCCGATTACCGATCTAGATTCATCTCTGGACGGTGAGAGTCTTGAGCTGGAATCGCCAATGGAGACTGTGTCGGAGATAGAAGGTGAAGATCTGGAGCTAGATGGCCTTGAAAATGTTACAGAACTGGATTTTGGTACGACAGACACTAGTGATCAGGAAACAGAGGTCGACTTAGGCCAGATTGAGGTGCCTGAGGAGCAATCGCCAAGAGAAGAGGCGAGCCCTCTCGAAATAGAAGGCATAGAATTAGATTTGGATGATGCAGGTTTAGCGTCACTTGACTCAGATGAAACCATAGGATCTGAAGATGATACGGTCGTTGATATACCTGAGCCAGGATTGAGTGAGGGCCCAGAGAGTTCATCATTACCTGCTATTGATCCAGTATTGTTAGGAATCTATCGAAAAGAGATTGGTACCCATTTAACGGCATTACGCGAATATATTGATGATTGGCAGTCAAATAAAGATCGAACAGCAAATCCCAAATTGATTCGGGCATTACATACATTGAAGGGAAGCTCTCGAACTGCGAGTGTTCCTCAGGTTGCCGAACTTTGTGGCTTCTTAGAAGAGCATGCGAAATACCTGGAAGAAAATAAGTTTGATGTTGATATTGAGTTGATTGATCTTTTTGAAGAGGCCGGAGGCTTTATTGCTGAGACAGTCGATAAACTCGATTTAAATGAAGAATTACCAAGTAATACCGATCTAATTAAGCAAACCCGGGACTTACTCGATAAGACTCGTTATGAATCTCCAACCATGCAAATACATATGCCTGATACGATGCAGGAAATTTTGGCGGAAGATATTGATGAGTTAGATGATAGCAGTGAACCTTCTTCACCTGTTGATATAGTAGATGATCAACCTGCACATGATGAAGCGCAAGCCATGCAAGATGCCCTGGCGGCTGCAATGGTTGATTCGGACTATGATGAAGAGTTACTAGAAATCTTCCTTGAAGAAGGCGTGGAAATTTTAGATGAAAGTGATCATACCCTGAATGAATGGATCGAAGAACCAGAGAACCCTGAACATGTAAAAGCCTTGCAACGGCAGTTACATACTTTAAAAGGTGGCGCTCGTATGGCCGGCGTTGTTGAGGTGGGTGATTTGAGTCATAGCATTGAGACAATGTTAACCGCGATTGTTGATGACAAAATCGAAGTTACCGATGATATGTTTAAGGCCATTCAAAAGGGGCAGGATGAGCTGGTAAAAATGCTTGAGGTGGTACGAAAACAGGAACATCCAGTTGCTGCCAATAATCTGATTATCGCGATTAACGCCCTGGCTAAAGCAGAAAGTTATGACGCTGCTGCTCTTGAAACTAGTTCCGAGGCAATGTCCGAGACACCGGCGACAGAGACCTCTTCAATTTCGATGGAAATTCCTGCAGAAGACATTCCAGAATTAAATACGGCCGAACATGAATTTAACAGTACAAATGAAACTGAGATTAATTTAACTGATGAATCTGAAAATAATATTGACTCAGTGTTGTCTACCAACATTCCAATCGGTGAAACTGATTTACCCTCAGAATTACCTCTAGAATCACCTTCAGATTTGATTCTGGATGAACAGGATGATGGTGGTTTAGGGAATGTTGTTCCATTAGGAACTACCCAATTTCCGGTTGAAGAGACCGAAGCTTCACCGGTTGAGGCAGCAACTGAGAAGCAAAAGCAGGCTCAGCAACGTGCAAAAGGTGATTTAATTCGCGTACGTTCTGATCTGTTAGATAATTTGGTTAATTTTGCCGGTGAGGTCAGTATTTATCGATCGCGCATGGAGCAACAAACGAATGCGTTTCGTTATAACTTAACTGAATTGGATGATACCGTTGAACGTTTTCGTGAGCAGCTAAGAAATTTTGAAATTGAAGCTGAGGCACAAATTCAGTATCGAACGGAGGAAAGTGGTAGCGCACATCACGATTTTGATCCACTTGAGCTTGATCGTTTTACCCAGATGCAAACACTTTCACGTGGCATGCTTGAATCTTTGAATGACTTGAATTCATTGCGGGGTATCCTGTCTAATCTGACCCGTGAATCAGAAACGCTTTTATTGCAACAATCACGTGTTAATACGGATCTACAAGAAGGCTTAATGCGAACTCGTATGGTACCGATATCTGGTCAGGTACCACGGATGAGACGTATTGTCCGGCAAACTGCTGAAGAGTTAGGTAAAAACGTAGAGTTCCATATCGAAGGTGCTGACAATGAACTCGATCGCACCGTACTTGAACGTATCATGTCACCTATTGAACATATGCTTCGAAATGCAATTGCGCACGGTTTGGAGACACCTGAACTGCGTTCTGAAGCGGGTAAAGATAAAACAGGTAATATCGTTCTTAATTTTGCCCGGGAAGGGTCGGACGTCGTTATTAGTGTTCGGGATGATGGTGCTGGTATTGATCTCGATGCGATTCGCAGTAAAGCGATTGAACGAGGTATTTTAAAAGCAGATGCAGACGTTCGAAAAGACGATCTGCTTGATATTATACTGGAATCAGGGTTCAGTACGGCCGATGAGATTACCCAGATCTCAGGGCGTGGCGTCGGTATGGATGTCGTCAACAATGAGATTAAACAGCTTGGTGGTTTGCTGGATATTAAGACCGAAAAGGGTGTGGGTACGACATTTAATATCAACATGCCGCTGAGCTTATCAGTAACTCGTGCATTGATGATCACCGTTAGTGAGGAAACTTATGCCATTCCCTTGCTTGGTGTGGAAACCGTTGAGCGTGTATCTCGTGAAGAAATTGCGCGCATGCAAACTGAAAAGGGAGCAACTTACCACTGGTTAGAAAATGAATATCAGTATATTCATCTTGGTGGTGCTATGGGGATTAGTGAAGTACAAATGCCACCCGAAGATGTTAGCCATTTACCGCTTTTGTTAGTTCGATCGGGTGAATATCGGGCTGCTATACATGTTGACGGGCTGATCGGTAGTCGTGAAATCGTGGTAAAACCAGTCGGACCACAGCTGAGCACTTTACGAGGTATATCCGGAGCTACTGTCATGGGTGATGGTAGTGTGGTTTTGATACTTGATCTCGGTGTTTTAATTCGTCTATCAAGCCTTATTCATGAAGAGGCCTTTACTGAAACCGAGCATGATGTCGATGACGAGATTGCGGTACCAGAAGAAAAACGTGTACCGTTGGTGATGGTTGTTGATGATTCTATTACAGTACGTAAAGTGACAACCCGACTATTAGAGCGAAATAATTTTAAAACAGTATCTGCAAAAGATGGTGTTGATGCACTTGCTCAACTACAGGATTACACACCTGATGTGATGCTGCTTGATGTTGAGATGCCACGTATGGATGGGTTTGAGCTGGCGACGAATATACGCAATGACGATGTGATCAATGACTTACCTATTATTATGATTACCTCACGAACTGGCCAGAAACACCGGGATCGTGCAATAAATATTGGCGTGAATATTTATATGGGCAAACCCTATAGTGAAAGTGAATTATTAGAAAATATTGATAATCTTCTTGGACACAAGGATTAATTGACTCGTGTTTAAGGCAGAGGTAAATCTGTCTATGAAGAAGCCTACACAAGATAAAACGAACACGGTTTTAGAGAATACATTGATGTCGCAAACAGCCTTGAGTGATGTGGCGATTGCAATTGCCTCCGACTCGCTACAGCAGAGGACAAATTTAAGGCGACTGATGTCGTTATCGGGCCTCAATGTTGTTCTTAGTGAACCATTAACGCGTTTGTTCTTGCGTAAATTAGAAACGGCCGAGGCGGATGTTCTGTTGTTAGATTTACATGATGATACAGATCATGATGATGAGCTGTTGCATGAGGTGCTGGATCAGGTTGAAATACCCATCATATTTAATGATGTAACCGCATTGACGCTTAATGAGTCGGCTGCTGATACAAAATGGCATTTCAGCCTTATGCAAAAAATTGCCGATCTACGTGGAATCGATGACTGGCAATCTGCTGAGTTTGAGCAACCTGAATTAAGTGACGATACGATTAGTAAACAAAGGCGAAAATTGCGTCCTGATCAAAATTTGGCAACACAGGTATGGGTTCTGGGAGCTTCGCTTGGTGGGCCTGAAGCACTAAAGCGTTTTTTAAAGGCATTGCCGAAAGATATTCCCGCTGGTTTTATTATTACCCAGCATTTAGGTGCTAATTTTGTAACTAAACTGGCAGAACAACTTAACCGATATACAAAATTAAATGTGATACCACCAGTAGAAGGGCATGTATTCCTGGAAGGCGATGTTATCATCACTCCGGTAGGCGAAAGACTTAGGATTAATCCGATAGGAAATATAGAATTGGAATCGTTAACGGTAAATACGAATTATACACCTTCAATTGATCAGACGATTTCGGATATGGCTGATCGATATGGTGACAGGGCAGGCGCGATAATTTTCAGCGGTATGGGTGATGATGGTAAACACGGATGTGCAAAATTACTTGAAAAAGGTGGACAGGTTTGGTTGCAGTCAAGCGAAAGTTGTGTCATTAGTAGTATGCCGGATAATGTGAAAAATATGTGCGATGTTCAATTTGTAGGAAATACTGAACAATTAGCACGTAAATTAACTAAACACTTACAAACCATTGAGGTGGTTTAAATGTCAGATGTAAAAGACATCGCTGAAGTAGGTGGTGCAGCACTAACACCAAATCAACGCAAACAGTTTGAAACTGTGCATAGTTTGTTATTACCGTTAAATAAAGAAATATTGATTTTACCCAATGCTGCCGTTGCCGAAATTATTCCCTACATTGAACCAGAAAAAGTTAACGATGCCCCTGAGTGGTTTCTGGGTTATTTAAGCTGGCGTGAACGACGTGTCCCTTTTATTTCGTTTGAACTGGCTAGTGATGGTGAATCTGCTAAGCTGCATAAAAGTTGTCGTATTGCTGTTCTGAATACGTTAAATGGTAATGCAGAATTGCCTTATATCGCTGTGCTCAGTCAAGGTCTACCCAGTCTACAGCTTGTGCGCCCTAATAATATTCAGTTTACCGATAGTCCAGTCGAGCCACGTCAATCGATTAAGGCCTATGTTAATTTAAATGGAGTTGCCGCAGTGGTTCCTGATATCGATGAGCTTGAAACTCGTATTTTAGGATTACATAATTAATATTAATTACGAATTCTGTTTATCAGGCTTAATTCGTGTAGTCACCCCATAAAGTTTGAATTGCCCCGCACGCTACGGCTGCTGCAGTTTCAGTGCGTAATGTTCTTGGTCCAAGTCTGACCTGTTTAAATTCATGGTTCGCCGCCAAATTGACCTCTGATAAACAAAGGCCTCCTTCAGGTCCTATGAGTACTGAGACTGAACTCGTTCGATCTAGTTGTGCCAGAGTTTTTGCTCCGTTAGGTACAAAGACTATTTTACGTTCAGCATCATGTTCCAGCCAACTTACTAAAGGTGTTATAGGGTTTAGTACTGGCAGTCTGGTACGACCGGATTGCTCACAAGCATGAATTATAATTCCTAGCCAGTGTTGTAATTTTTTTTGTTGACGTTTTTCATCAAGTTTTATCACGCTGAACTTAGTTATGAGCGGGGTGATATGACTGACACCAACCTCGACCGCTTTTTGGATCGCGTAATCCATATGATCACCTTTGCTCATACCTAAGCCAAGGTGAAGAATTAGTTTGGATTCAGTATTTTCTTCCATGGGTCCGGTTATTTGTATGGTTGCGCTCTTGTGAGAGGCGGTTTCCATAATCGCCGTAAAACTATTTCCTTTACCATCGAATATGAGAAGGGAATCTCCAGAAGTTAGTCGTAGCACTTTGCAGAGATGTGAAGAGGCCATGTTGTCCAGTTCAAGTAAGTCTTGATTCACTAAAATGTCAGGGCAATAGATTCTGGGTATTCGCATTTAGTGGATTTCCGGAAGTTTTTATCGAAAATATCTATTTATCATAGACTAGTAACAGAACAATTCAGATTACAAATTTAAAGCCCCAAATTTTTCCATATTGCTGTGGTGGCACTGGCCTGATTTAAGGTATAAAAATGCAAGCCTGGCGAACCTGCTTCCAGCAATTGATGACATAGATCAGTAATTACATCTTCGCCAAATGCGACTATCGATTTCTTATCGTCTCCAAAGCCTTCCAAACGTTTACGTATCCAACGGGGAATTTCAGCTCCACACATATCCGAGAAGCGGGCTAATTGCGTATAGTTAGTAATGGGCATAATTCCTGGCACGATAGGTATATTGATATTACGTTTCTCACAATCATCGATAAAACGAAAATAAGCGTCGGGATTAAAAAAATACTGCGTAAGCGCACTATCAGCACCTGCATCGACTTTACGTTTAAAATTATTTAAATCATTCTCAGCATTTGTAGCCTGCGGATGGAATTCTGGATAAGCTGCCACTTCAATGAAAAAGTAATCATTATATTGTTCGCGTATAAAAGTAACTAATTCGTTCGCATAATTAAAATCACTGTCACTTAAAGTCCCACCACCTGAAGGCATGTCACCACGTAAGGCGACAAGATGTTTAATACCATTGCTTTTATAAGTTTCCAAAAGTTCACGAATGGTTTGTTTATCGGTACCTATGCAAGATATATGCGGTGCGGCTGAAGATCCTGATGTTTGAATATCGACAACAGCATCAAGGGTGCCTTGTTGAGTACTACCACCTGCGCCAAATGTGACGGAAAAGAACTTTGGTCCCAGTAAAGCGAGGTTTTCTCTTACCGTTTTTAGCTTTGTTGCGCCTTCTTCAGTCCTGGGAGGAAAAAACTCGAAACTAAAGGTTTGTGGAAATTGCCGTTGTGATTCCATTTTTTTATTTCCATAAATGATTAACGTAACTTATTGCAGTACAGGATATGACCGTAGCGCAGCGTAGGAAATACTGCATGAAACGCGAAGCGGTTGCCCGTAGTAGCGCGTAGGTAATGCTACACGAATCGCGAAGCGTTCAAAGTAGTGCAAAGCAGTAAAAAAAAGGCACGAAGTAAAACGACTTCGTGCCTTGAGATCTTCTTATTTTATAAATTAATAACGATAGTGTTCAGGTTTAAAGGGACCCTCAACAGGTACGCTAATGTAGTCAGCTTGCTGCTGGGTCAGCGTGCTGAGGTAAGCACCTACTTTCTTAAGATGCAAACGAGCCACTTTTTCATCCAGAATTTTTGGCAAAATATAAACTTCATTTTTATAGTTTTCTGAATTCTGATAGAACTCTATCTGTGCCATTACTTGATTGGTAAATGAAGCAGACATAACGAAACTTGGATGGCCTGTTGCACAACCCAGGTTAACCAGTCGGCCCTTAGCAAGAATGGTTATTTTCTTACCATCTGGGAAAATAACGTGATCAACCTGTGGTTTGATCTCTTCCCATTTATATTTTTCAAGTGAAGCGATATCAATCTCAGAATCGAAGTGACCAATGTTACAAACAATGGCTTCGTCTTTCATAGCCAGCATGTGATCGTGCTGAATAACGTTCATATTGCCAGTCGTGGTTACAAAGATATCACCTGATTTACAGGCTTCATTCATATCAACAACTCGGTAACCTTCCATCGCGGCTTGCAATGCACATATAGGATCAATTTCTGTAACCCACACAGTCGCACCCATACCGCGGAAGGCCTGCGCACAACCTTTGCCCACATCGCCATAACCCAGTACAACGCAAGTTTTACCGGCAATCATCACGTCAGTCGCACGTTTTATACTGTCAATCAGAGATTCACGGCAACCGTACAAGTTATCAAATTTCGATTTTGTTGCTGAATCATTCACATTCATGGCAGGAAACAATAAGTCGCCATTTTCCTGCATTTCATAGAGGCGATGTACACCGGTGGTGGTTTCTTCAGTTACACCTTTGACGCTCTCGGCTGTTTTTTGCCAGAGCGTAGAGTTTGGTTTGATTGTGCGGCGCAGGACATCAAGGACAGCTTTATATTCTTCGTTATCGTCTGCTTTAGTTTCAGGAATAGCGCCGGCTTTTTCAAACTCGACACCTTTGTGAACCAGCAATGTAGCATCACCACCATCATCCAGAATCATGTTTGGCAGTTTGCCGTCTGGCCATATCAGCGCTTGTTCTGTACACCACCAGTACTCTTCGATGGTTTCACCTTTCCAGGCAAAAACGGGGATACCTTGTGCAGCAATCGCCGCAGCCGCATGGTCTTGAGTTGAGAAAATATTGCAGGAAACCCAACGGACTTCAGCACCTAGCGCAACCAACGTTTCAATTAATACAGCAGTTTGAATAGTCATGTGGATGCTGCCCATGATGCGGGCACCTTTTAGAGGTTGCTCTTTGACAAACTCTTCACGGATTGCCATCAAACCGGGCATTTCAGTTTCTGCAATGGCAATTTCTTTACGGCCCCAATCGGCCAGGTTGATATCAGCGACTTTGTAATCAGAAAACGAATCGATCACCGCGTTCATGTGTTTTACTCCATGTTTCGGTGAGCGCCGTTGTTGCAATGTGAATTCACCTCGAGCCTGACGGATGATCCGCTGCAACGCTCCTCAAAGTGACGGTCTGTAGTTTAGTAAAAAATTAGTTAATAGTGAAGGTGAACTGGGGGTAAAATAGCGATCTTGCCCCCAGTTTTTATGATTTAATCAGGAATCTAAATGAATTAGGCAACTTTGTTAAGACCCGCTGCATCACGTAAGGCATCGGCCTTATCAGTTTTTTCCCAGGAAAATTCAGGTTCTTCTCGACCAAAGTGACCGTAAGCAGCCGTGTTACGATAGATTGGACGCAAGAGATCCAACATTTTCACCAGACCACCTGCACGCAGATCGAAGTGTTCACGCACCAATTCAACAATACGGGCATCATCAACTTTGCCTGTGCCAAAAGTTTCAACACTAATGGAAGTGGGTTCTGCAACCCCGATGGCATAGGAAACTTGAATCTCACAACGATCAGCTAAGCCGGCAGCGACCAGATTTTTCGCGACATAGCGTCCGGCGTATGCTGCGGAGCGATCCACTTTTGATGGGTCCTTACCAGAGAACGCGCCACCACCATGGCGAGCCATACCGCCATAAGTATCAACAATAATTTTACGTCCAGTGAGACCACAATCACCGACCGGGCCACCAATCACAAATCGGCCGGTTGGATTAATGAAATAGTTTGTATCTTTACTTAACCACTTGGCCGGTAAAATGGGTTTGATAATCTCATCCATTACCGCTTCAGTTAACGCTTTTTGTTCGATTTCAGGATTATGCTGAGTGGATAACACCACGGCATCAATGCCAACCGGGATATTATCTTCATATTTAAATGTTACCTGGCTTTTCGCATCTGGGCGTAACCAGGGTAGCGTGCCATTTTTACGAACTTCAGCCTGACGTTTTACTAAAGCATGTGCAAAGCTGATGGGTGCGGGCATTAAGACCTCAGTCTCATTGCTGGCATAGCCAAACATCAGACCCTGGTCTCCGGCGCCTTGTTCATGGTCGCTCGATTCGTCGACCCCCATTGCGATATCAGCCGATTGTTTATCAATCGATGTCAGTACGGCACAGGATTCGTAATCAAAGCCCATTTCTGAGCTGTTATAACCAATCTCTTTCACAGTTTGTCTTACCACGGCTTGCATATCGACCCAGGCGCTAGTGGTAATTTCACCTGACAAAACGACCATGCCGGTATTGACCATGGTTTCACAGGCGACCCGCGCTTTATTATCCTGTTCAAAAATGGCATCGAGTACCGCGTCCGAGATTTGATCGGCAACCTTATCCGGGTGTCCTTCCGAAACGGATTCTGAGGTAAATAGGTGTGAGTTTGACATCGGCTACGTTCCTTAAAAATTCTGTCTGAAATTTGGATTTATATAATTTAAGCTGCGCATTCTAGCTTGATTGCCACGAGATTGCAGCAGATTGGTCTGTTTGTAGTTCATTTTCATCAGAAAAGTTACTAAAATGTTTAACTCAGATTTAATTTAATAAGAATCAACAATAAATTTAGGAGAGACACTATGGTTAGCCTTGAAACCCCGATATGCGATTTTGGCCAATCAGTGATTGATTTCGAACTACCGGGTGTGGATGGCAAAATATGGACGCCGGCTGATTGCCGGGGAGAGGCAGGATTATTAGTCATGTTTATTTGTAATCATTGTCCTTATGTGAAGGCGATTCGCGAGCGTATTGTCCGTGATACCCGCGAGTTGCAAACGTACGGCATTAATAGTGTCGCGATCATGTCGAATGATCCCACCGATTACGAGGAAGACTCGTTCGATAATATGGCGCGGGTTGCAAAAGAATTTGATTTTCCTTTTCCATATCTGCTGGATGAATCACAACAGGTTGCCCAAGCCTATGGGGCGGTCTGCACCCCGGATTTTTTCGGTTATAACGCTGATTTGCTTCTACAATACCGAGGTCGACTGGATGAAAGCCGTAAGGAGACAGCTGCAGCCGATGTTCGGCGTGATTTATTTGAGGCCATGAAGCAAATTGCCCAAACCGGGCAGGGGCCAGAGCAGCAAGTACCCTCTATGGGCTGTTCAATAAAATGGAAAGCGGCCTAATATGGCTTGTTGGCAGCTGGTTCTCTAGTTCAAGTCGCCATATTCCACTGGATATCGGCATCAGGTCTGTGAAAAAGCCTAAATAACAACCAATATGAATATATATCGTACTCGTTTTAAATCAGATTAATTACCCGAATAAAGAAGATAAGCTATTGATTTAAAACATATATATCATATTTCCCTATTGTATCAAATGGCTTTTTAAAGGATTGAATATCTGTATAAAGAGAATTCTATTGCCTGCGATAGGCAAAAAATGGGAAAATCGCCCGCTCAATTGCGGGGTGGGCCGCTTAGGTTCGATGCCAGACTCGGTTTAAGGGCTGTGCAAGTATTACGTATACCGCAAATACGGGCCTGAAAAATACGATAAGGCCACGCAAACGCCACAGGGGATTCCCGGCGAACAAATTTTTTTATACCGTGCCATTTAAATACGTGGCGCGGACGGTTTCTTTTACAACTTTTAGGGGCTGAAGCCATGACAGCAACAGCAAAACAGGAGCAAACTATGTCTTCTCGCAGAGAATTAGCCAACGCAGTACGTGCATTAAGTATGGATGCGGTTCAGAAAGCCAACTCAGGTCATCCTGGGGCACCCATGGGAATGGCGGATATCGCCGAAGTGTTATGGAATGATTTCCTGAAACATAACCCAACCAACCCAAACTGGTATGACCGCGATCGCTTTGTTTTATCGAATGGTCATGGATCGATGCTTATCTATTCATTGCTGCATTTGACGGGTTATGAATTGTCGATTGAAGATCTGAAGAACTTCCGCCAATTGCATTCGAAGACCCCTGGCCATCCTGAATATGGATATGCCCCTGGTGTTGAAACCACGACTGGCCCATTAGGCCAGGGCATCACCAATGCCGTTGGTATGGCGATTGCTGAAAAGGCGTTGGCAGGTCAATTCAATCAAAAAGGTCACGATATTGTTGATCACCACACCTATGTATTTTTAGGTGATGGTTGTTTAATGGAAGGTATCTCTCATGAGGCCTGTTCATTAGCCGGTACGCTCGGGCTGGGTAAATTAATTGCCTTCTGGGATGACAACGGTATCTCTATTGATGGTCATGTTGATGGCTGGTTTACCGATGATACCCCTAAGCGTTTTGAATCTTATGGTTGGCACGTGATTGCTGACGTAGATGGCCATGATCCGGAAGCAATCAAAAAAGCCGTTGAAACCGCGAAAGCCATGACGGACAAGCCAACGATGATTTGCTGTAAGACCACCATTGGATTTGGTTCACCAAATAAAGCCGGTAGTCATGCCTGTCACGGTGCCCCTTTAGGTGAAGAAGAAATTAACCTGACCAAAGCAGCGATCGGCTGGGATCATGCCGCATTTGAAGTTCCAGCCAATGTATACAATGGCTGGGATGCGAAAGAGTCCGGCGCAGCTGCAGAAAAAACCTGGGACGAAAAGTTCGCAGCTTATAAATCGGCTTATCCTGAGCTGGCCGCTGAATTCGAACGTCGCATGAAAGGCGACCTACCTTCTGACTGGGCAGTCAAGTCTGCCGAGTTTGTTGCTAATGTGAATGCTGAAGCAAAAAGTCCAGCGACACGCCAGGCTTCGTTAGCGGCTATCGAGGCCTATTCACCCGCCGCACCTGAATTATTTGGTGGTTCGGCTGATCTGGGTTGTTCTAACCTGACGGAATGGTCTGGTTACAAGCCTATGATCAACAACGTTGAAGCGAACTATGTAAACTACGGTGTACGCGAATTTGGTATGTCGGCCATTATTAATGGCCTGGCTTTACATGGTGGTTTCATTCCTTTCGGCGCGACCTTCTTGATGTTTTCTGAATATGCACGTAATGCATTGCGCATGGCGGCATTAATGAAAATACAAAGTGTTTTTGTTTACACTCACGATTCGATTGGTTTGGGAGAAGACGGTCCTACTCACCAACCGATTGAACAGATCCCTACCTTACGCATGATTCCAAATATGTCGGTATGGCGTCCCTGTGATGCCGTTGAATCAGCGGTAAGTTGGGCAAAAGCCATTGAGCGTAAAGAAGGTCCAAGCTGTTTGATTTTCTCTCGCCAGGGTCTACCTCATCAGGAACGCAACGACACCCAAATCGCTGACATCGCCAAGGGTGGTTACATCTTAAAAGATTGTGATGGTGAGCCCGATGCGGTCATTATTGCAACCGGTTCAGAAGTTGCGTTGGCAGTCGGTGCAGCCGAAGCCATGAGTGGTAAAAAGATTCGCGTCGTGTCTATGCCTTCTGTTGATGTCTTCGAAGCTCAGGATGAAGCCTATCAAACAGCCGTCCTAGCAGATGCACCAACTGTTGCGGTTGAAGCTGCCGTGACCGATGGTTGGTATAAATACGCAGATGTCGTGGTGGGTATTGATCACTTTGGTGAGTCTGCCCCAGCCTCTGAGCTGTTTAAAGAATTTGGTTTCACCGTTGAAAACGTTGTGCAAGCCGTTGAGTTTGTTTTGTAAGATTTTTAGTTAATAAAATAATTAGGAGAATTATCACATGACGATTAAAGTCGGTATTAACGGTTTCGGCCGTATTGGCCGCATGGTATTCCGTGCTGTTTACAATGAATTTAAAGACATCGAAATCGTGGGTATCAACGATTTATTAGATGCTGATTACCTTGCTTATATGCTGAAATATGATTCGGTACACGGCCGTTTCGGCGGTGAAGTGTCTGCTGAAGCTGGAGCAATGATTGTTGACGGTAAGAAAATCCGTTTAACAGCAGAGCGTGATCCCTCAGATCTGAAATGGGGCGACGTCAAAGCAGACATCGTTATCGATTGTACTGGTTTCTTCTTAACAGAAGAAAGTTGCCAAAAACACATCGATGCGGGTGCGGGCAAAGTGGTTCAATCTGCTCCTTCTAAAGATGGCACCCCAATGTTTGTATATGGTGTGAACCACACTGAATATGCAGGTCAGAAAATTGTTTCTGCTGCTTCTTGTACGACTAACTGCCTGGCGCCAATGGCGAAAGTTATTAATGATAAGTGGGGCATCAAGCGTGGTCTGATGACAACCGTTCATGCCGCAACTGCAACTCAAAAAACGGTAGACGGTCCTTCTCAGAAAGACTGGCGCGGTGGTCGCGGTATTTTGGAAAACATCATTCCTTCATCTACGGGTGCGGCTAAAGCAGTCGGCGTTGTACTTCCAGAACTGAATGGCAAGCTGACTGGTATGGCTTTCCGTGTACCGACTTCAGACGTTTCTGTTGTTGACCTGACTGTTGAGCTGAACAAAGAAGCCTCATATGAAGACATCTGTGCAGCTATGAAAGATGCTTCTGAAAATGGCGACATCAGCAAAACTCTGGGTTACACCGACGAGAAAGTGGTTTCTACTGACTTCCGTGGTGTTGGTTACTCTTCAATCTTTGATTCAGAAGCAGGTATCGCATTAGATGGAACATTCGTTAAGTTAGTCTCTTGGTACGATAACGAATATGGTTACACATGTAATATGATGCGGTTTGTAGAACACGTAGCCGCAAACTAAGCGGATCTTTTGTCCTCTGGCGGCGTTGCTTGAATGATTTTGAATACTCACGTACTGATGTACGCTCCGTGTTCAAAACATTCAAGCGCCTTGCCAGTGAACAAAATCTCTCGCTTAGTTACTCGCGAGTAAATTGCACAAATTGCTCGCTTAAAAAGAAATTATAGGAGCAATGGGCAAGTGCGCAAAATCTCTCGCTTAAATACACGGGAGATACTGAGCAAATTGCTCGCTTAAAAGAAATTCTAGCGGCAATGGCCAGAGAACAAAATCTCTCGCTTAATAATTCGTAGTCTATGAAATAAGCATGTGGGTGTTATTTACCCCATTGTATAACGAAAGAAATAATTGTGATCGTCATTCCCGCGAAGGCGGGAATCCAGAACTGAATTAGACGCTCTAGATTCCCGCCTTCGCGGGAATGACAATCACAGAAATGAGTAGAAATAATTAGCAAAGCCCGTAAGTAAGTTTGTTTTGCTAATTGTTTTTGAAAAATTTAGGAGTTTTTATGTCTTTTATAAAGCTGACGGATCTTGATCTGTCTGGTAAGCGTGTTTTGATTCGCGCCGATTTAAATGTACCTGTTAAAGATGGCAAAGTGACATCAGATGCGCGTATTACTGCGTCTATGCCGACCGTTGAGCACTGCATGAAAGCCGGTGCTTCTGTGATGGTGATGTCTCATCGTGGCCGCCCCGAAGAAGGCAAGGTTGATGAAGAGAACTCTATGGCACCTATTGCAGCGGATATGTCTGCTAAGTTAGGTAAAGACGTTAAATTAGTTAAAGACTACCTCGATGGTGGTGTTGATGTGGCTGCTGGTGAATGTGTTTTATTAGAAAACGTTCGTTTTAATGCGGGTGAAAAGAAAGATGACGAAGCACTCGCTAAGAAATATGCAGCACTTTGTGATGTGTTTGTTATGGATGCCTTCGGTACGGCTCACCGTGCACAGGCTTCTACGCATGGTGCTGGTAAGTTTGCACCCACTGCATGTGCAGGACTGTTATTATCAGAAGAACTGGATAGCCTGGCGAAAGCGCTTGCTGAGCCTGCTCGCCCAATGGTGGCTATCGTTGGCGGTTCAAAAGTGTCTACCAAGCTAACGGTACTGGAAGCGTTGTCTGAAAAAGTTGACCAACTAGTTGTTGGCGGCGGCATCGCGAATACTTTCTTAAAAGCGATGGGCCACAATGTTGGCAAATCTTTATGTGAAGATGACCTGGTGGATACAGCAAAAGCACTGATTGAAAAGATGAAGGCACGTGGTGCGAATATTCCTATTGCGGTTGATGTAGTTTGTGGCAAGAATTTTGATGAAAACGAACCAGCTGTACTAAAGAACCCGGAAGATGTTGCAGATGACGATATGATTTTTGATATTGGTCCTAAGTCTGCCGCTGAACTGGCTGATATTATTTCCAAGGCCGGTACAATTGTCTGGAATGGCCCAGTCGGTGTTTTCGAATTTGACCAATTTGGCGAAGGCACCAAGACCGTATCGATGGCCATTGCAGAAACAGATGGTTTTAGTCTGGCCGGTGGCGGAGACACGATTGCGGCCATTCAGAAATATGATATTTATGACAAAGTTTCTTACATCTCGACAGCCGGTGGTGCATTCCTGGAATACCTGGAAGGCAAAACGTTGCCAGCCGTTGCTATGTTGGAAGACCGAGCCAAATAATGAGATGAAGCGTTTGTGTATTCGTTATTTTATGCACAGCAACTTCATATATACTAACCCTCCACATTAAACAGCGAGTCTAAATACAAACGCATGTTACGGAGAACTAAAATTATGGCCACTCTGGGACCATCAACCGATGATCCCAAGATGCTGGACAAGATTCTTGAAGCAGGAGTTGATGTCGTCCGCATTAATTTCTCACATGGATCAGAAGAAGAACACCTGGAGCGTGCAGAGCGCGTTCGTAATCGTGCCCGTGCCCATGGCCGTCAAGTTGGCGTTCTGGCTGATTTACAAGGTCCTAAAATCCGTATTGAAAAATTTACCAAAGGTAAGGTTGTGCTTGAAGAAGGTGACACCTTTATCCTGGATACCAAGTTAGGAAAATCCGCGGGTGATAAAAATCGGGTCGGCCTTGCCTATAAAGACTTACCTAATGATGTTAAGCGTGGTGATACTTTATTATTGGATGATGGCCGGGTTGTTTTCTGGGTCAACGAATCAACTGACACCGAGGTAATCTGCCGGGTGATGGTAGGCGGAGTATTAAGCGATCGCAAAGGCATTAATAAACAAGGTGGCGGCTTATCGGCACCAGCACTAACCGATAAAGACCGCGCGGATATCGTCACTGCAGCGAAAATGGATGTCGATTATCTTGCGGTATCGTTTGTTCGTCATGCACAGGATGTTGATGAGGCTCGTGGATTATTGCGTGAAGCAGGCTGCCAGGGTGGTATTGTTGCCAAGATTGAACGTGCTGAATGTTTATCAGTGGTAGAAGAGATTATTGATGCCTCTGATGCGATCATGATTGCTCGTGGCGATTTGGGAGTTGAGATCGGCGATGCCGCCTTGCCTCCTGTGCAGAAGCGTTTGATTAGTCAGGCACGGACTCGAAACTGTGTGGCCATTACGGCGACTCAAATGATGGAGTCAATGATTACCAGCCAGTTACCCACCCGCGCTGAAGTGTTTGATGTTGCCAATGCGGTACTCGATGGTACGGATGCGGTGATGTTATCTGCTGAAACCGCGACGGGAGACTATCCAGATTTAACGATTGCTGCAATGGATCGAATTTGTCTTGAGGCAGAAAAAGAGCGGGAAGTCACTCGCTCCGATCATCGTATCGACACCACTTTTGAGCGTATCGATGAAGCCATCGCGATGGCGGCAATGTATTCGGCGAATCACTTACATGTAAAAGCGATTGCCGCTTTAACAGAATCGGGTTCGACGGCATTGTGGATGTCGCGAATCAGCTCCGGAATTCCTATCTATGCCTTGACGCAGCATGTTGAGACGCGTAGAAAAGTAACCCTTTATCGTGGTGTCTATCCCGTTAGCTTTGAGCCGGCGGTGAAAGACCATGCGGAGATTAACCGTGAAGCGGTTGATGAGCTGCTACGCCGGGGTGCTGTTCGTGATGGTGACCTGGTCGTGATTACCAAAGGGGATATGATGGGTGAATTGGGTGGTACCAATGGACTCAAAATTGTACGAGTCGGTGAATTGAGCGAAAATCACTCTAATGCTGATGAATAAACCAAATAAATTTATATTAATCAATTAGTTATGTTGCAACTTTAAAAGGAGGTCCAAGATGGCCCTTATTTCACTACGACAATTACTGGATCACGCTGCCGAAAATGGTTATGGCATGCCGGCATTCAATGTTAATAACATGGAACAAGTACATTCCATTATGCAGGCAGCAGACGAGACTAATAGTCCTGTCATCATGCAAGGTTCTGCGGGCGCTCGCTCGTATGCGGGCGAACCCTTCCTGCGTCATCTAATCATGGCTGCCCAGGAAATGTATCCTCATATTCCAATCGTCATGCATCAGGATCATGGTTCTGCTCCTGGTGTTTGTTTACGTTCTATCCAGTCAGGTTTTAGTTCAGTCATGATGGATGGTTCCTTGATGGAAGATATGAAGACGCCGGCTTCTTTTGAATATAATGTCAATGTAACCAAGACCGTCGTTGAAATGGCTCATGCGGGTGGTGTCTCTGTAGAAGGCGAATTAGGTTGCTTAGGTTCGCTGGAAACCGGTGAAATGGGTGAAGAAGATGGCCATGGTGCTGAAGGTAAGCTGGATTTGGATATGCTGTTGACCAGCGTCGAAGAAGCCGCTGATTTTGTCGCCCAAACCGGTGTTGATGCCCTGGCGATTGCCATTGGTACTTCGCATGGTGCATACAAATTCACCAAGGAACCGACCGGTGAAATTTTACGTATTGACCGTATTAGGGAAATTCATGAACGCATCCCAAATACCCACCTTGTCATGCATGGTTCTTCTTCTGTGCCTCAGGACTGGTTGGAAATCATCAATAACTATGGTGGTGATATGGGACAAACCTATGGTGTGCCAGTAGAAGAAATTCAAGAAGGCATCAAACATGGTGTGGCTAAGGTAAATATTGATACTGACCTGCGTATGGCTTCAACCGGTGCGATTCGTAAGCATTTATCAGATAACCCGGCAAACTTTGATCCACGTAAATTCTTAAAAGAATCGACGAAGGGTATGAAAGAGATCTGTAAGGCTCGTTTTGAAGCATTTGGTTCGGCTGGTAATGCATCAAAAATTAAGCCAATTTGTCTTGATGATATGGTTCAACGTTATGCCTCTGGCGAACTCGACCAAAAGGTAACAAAAGCCGCATAAATATTACGGTTTATAACGTTCTGAAGAAGGCGAGTCTCTTTGAGACTCGCTTTTTTTATGGGCAGTATTTTACTAAGTGATTGTTTTACACTACTAAACAGGTGTGATTAAAGTCGCACTTTATACAGACGATACAAAACTTATGAAGGCCCGATGTTGCTATCCAAAGCCATCTGAAGCCATGTAGTCATAGGAAGGTGTTGTATGTATAGCAAGTATTCTCAGCCGAGAGTAAAAACGCTCGATAAGCATTTCGATTTGAATCAGTATATTTGGGTTTGTGCGATAACAATAATTTGTTTTGTTACAGGTCTGTCACAAGCACTCGCCAGTAGTCATTCCGCATATCAAATTCAGGATAGTGTCGTTAATCATGCAAAAGTGCAAACGGTGGGTTACCACCTGGCCTGGGTCGAACGCTTAAGCGACATGGCCGAAAATGCGTTTGATGAAGATCAACATCAATTAGCGCTGCGAGTTTGGAAAGCACTCGCCGAACAAGGACAATCCGAAGCGGCCTACAAGCTTGGCATGATGCACGACATGGGTTTGACAGCTGAACGTGATGCGGTCTCCGCAGCTTATTGGTACCGTCGTGCGGCGGAAGGTGGCAATGTCCACGCACAGCATAATTTGGCGGTTGCCTATGCGAATGGTGATGGTGTCGATATGAATATCGATCATGCCTTGCATTGGTGGCAACAAGCAGCCAGTTCTGGTAATGGTGATTCTCAGTATAACCTGGGCATTGTATACGCGATGGGCGTACATGGAATCCAGAAAAATATTGATGAAGCAAAAAAGTGGTGGCGCAAAGCGGCGATAGATGGCGATCCCATGGCCCAGTACAACCTTGGTACAATTTACGCGAATGGCGAAGACCAGGTTAAAAGTTATTGTGAGGCAATGCGTTGGTGGGAAAAGTCAGCTCAAAAAGGCATTCAACAAGCTTCATGGGCACTAGAAATAATTAAAACACGCCAGGACTATCTTGCCTGCTGGGAATAATAAAGAAAGCTCAATAGTCGTTATGATTATAACGTGCTTGCATCAATGATATCGTTATAAAGATAAGTGAAATATGTTGTCAGCTATATCGTTCTGATCTTCATTCAACTTCTCGCCTAATACTAACTGTAGTGCTTCAATCGCCTTGTCATGGATCATGTGTGCATGAGTATGATAAATACGTTTTTGGCAGAGAATGTTTTCATGCAGACTGGTTCGAGGATGATCATTAAAATCATTCCAGGCCATAACTGGAATATCATTTAGTGAACGATCAACAATGACCCACAAGTCATCTTCTAAAATGAAATCCAGTGTTCTTAAGTTAGGTATCTCGAAACGTAATGGATTGCTTATGCGTTTTAAGGCAATTTTAACGAGATTATAATCTTGTGCACGTAGGATGACTTGTCGAGTTTCATAAACTGGAATTTGGTCAATGCGTGAATTCATTATTTAATAAATAATTTTAAATGCATAGTTACAGTATGATTTAAAATTATAAAAATGCAATATTACACTGATGATATAAATTTTAATTTATGGTTTGGCTTGAATCGAAACAGGACGCAAACTTTTCAGGTAGGCCTCTAATCCTATCCAACACGATTGCAAGGTTTTTTCATCTTGTGAAGCTTTTAATAAACTGGTGCAGCCTTCAAGTATCGCAACTATGAAGGTGGAGGCAACTTCAGTGTCTACACTGCTGTCGATATAGCCGTTCTCTTTTCCTTGTTGCAGGTTTTGACCGAATGCACTTATCCATAGCTGTAATAAATTATGAATTCGTTGTCGGAAACCTTCGTCTAGCGCAGACATTTCTTGAGCTAAGTTATTGAGTGGGCATCCTTTTTTAATGAAATCTTCTTCCCCATAACCTCGCGCAATATTGAGTACAACCTTGGTAATTCCTTCAATCGGATCCTTATAGTCGGACATGGGTTTTATCCAGGTGTCTTTAACCATCTCAGCGATGTACTCGTCCATCACGGCATAGGCAATATCCAGTTTGCTGGCAAAGTGATGGTAAAGTGCGCCTTTTTTTAAGCCAGTGCGTTTTAATATTTCTTCAACCCGCATGCCCTGAAAGCCATTTTCATAGATTTCATCGAAGGCTGCTTCAATTAACCGGTTACGCGTTTGGTCTGGATCTCTCACTAAACTCATACATTCTCCTGCTACTGACATTGTATGAAATTTTTATATCTAAAACTATAGACAGACCAGTTGGTCTGTACTACTCTTACAAACAGACTAGTTGGTCTGTAATGAATAGTCAAGCTAATCAATTTAAATTATTGATTATTAAGGATATTAAAACAAGAGTCAGGAGAAGATAATGGGACAAGCTTTTGAACTATGGGTACAACGTTATGCCAATTGGGTCATTCGTTATCGGTTGTGGGTAATACTGTTCACTATCATAGGCGTATTCGCTGCGGCGAGTGGCGCAAGTCGGCTAGAGTTTTCAAACAATTATCGTGTTTTCTTTAGTGATGAAAATCCTGAGTTAGTCGCGTTTGAAGAATTTCAAAAGACCTACTCAAAAAATGACAATATCTTATTTGTTGTTCAACCCAGGCACGGGCAGGTTTTTAATGCAGAGATGGCCACGGCTATCGAATGGCTGACGGCCGAGGCCTGGAAGATTCCTTATGCAATAAGAGTCGATTCAATTAGTAATTTTCAACATAGCTGGGCCAATGGCGATGAGCTGATTGTGAGTGACCTAATTGAGGATGGTGAAAAATATTCTGCAGGTGAGTTTGAGCAACGTCGTTCGGTTGCGCTTAGTGAGCCATTATTACGCGATAACTTGATTTCTCCAGATGCAGATACAACGGGTATTAATGTCACTATTCAGTATCCTGAAAAAAGTATCCAGGAAGTACCTGAGGCCGTCGCCTATGCGCGAGAGCTTGCCAGCCAACTGAACGAAAAATATCCTGATTTGACTATCGCTCTCTCCGGTATTTCCATGCTGAATAATGCTTTTGCGGAATCAGGTCAAGCTGATGCGATGAGCTTGATCCCATTAATGTATCTCATCTTACTGATCATGCTGGTTGTCGTGCTAAGAAGTGTCAGCGCTACTTTCGTTACATTACTAGTGATTGGCTTTTCAACCGTTGTGGCGATGGGATTGACGGGCTATCTGGGAATCAAGTTAACCCCCGTATCGATCACCGCACCGACTATTATTCTCACTCTGGCGATTGCCGACAGTATTCATATCCTGGTAACCATGCTTGGGTTAATGCAAAAAGAACATTCCAAAATTGATGCGCTCAAAGAATCACTGCGGATAAATATTTTACCGGTTAGCATCACTAGTCTGACTACAATTGTAGGGTTTTTAAGTCTTAATTTTTCTGATGCGCCCCCATTTTGGCATTTAGGTAATATCACTGCGATGGGAATTGCTGCAGCCTGGATTTTCTCTTTGATGTTTTTACCAGCGGTTTTGTCTTATTTGCCAATTCGACATCGCTCAAACTCGGGTTTAATGCCAAAAGCACAAACGATGCTAACCGGACTGGCTGGCTTTGTAACAAAACGTTGGAAGCCTGTGTTAGTAGTCAGCAGCGCTATTTCAATCATTTTAATTGTATTGGCGCCACAGGTTGATCTTAATGACCAGTTTGTTCGCTATTTTGATAAACGTGTCGAATTTAGAAATGATGCGATATTTGCGGAGAAGAATTTAAATGGTGTTTATGTTATCGAGTTCTCGATGCCATCTGGTTCAATCGGAGGTATCAGTAACCCCGAATACTTAGCTTCACTGGAAGGCTTTACCGACTGGTTAAGAGATCAAAAGGAAGTGATGCATGTCTATAGCTATAGCGACATTATAAAACGGTTAAATAAAAACATGCATGAAGATAAACAGGACTGGTATCGAATCCCAGAAGAGCGAAACTTGGCCGCGCAGTATTTGTTATTGTATGAATTGTCTCTTCCTAATGGGCTGGATTTAAATGATCGAATCGATATCGATAAAACCTCGACGCGAGTCAGTGTTACGCTACGAGAGATATCAACAGTTGAAATACGTGAATTTTTAGCACGAGCGGATAGATGGTTTGATATTCACGTACATGAAGCTATGCATGCAAAATCAACTGGGGCGACTGTGATGTTTTCCTATATTTCACAACGTAATGTTGAGAGTATGTTACGAGGAAACCTGGTCGCCATCCTGGTGATAGCAGTGATCTTAATGTTGGCGTTACGTTCTTATTCCATTGGGCTGGTGAGCATCATACCCAATGCCGTTCCAATTTTGGCTACGTTTGGTATCTGGACATTATTGGTGGGCCAGGTTGGCATGGCCGCAGCAACCGTGACCGCGACCTCTCTGGGAATCGTGGTTGATGATACGGTCCACTTTTTATCCAAGTATTTGTTAGCAAGACGTGAAAAAGGTTTGCAAGTACCGGAAGCCATTCACTATGCATTTGAGACTGTGGGTACGGCAATTGTCATGACCACTGTGGTATTGACCATTGGATTCAGCGTGCTGGCGGCCTCAACTTTCTTGATCAATTCACAAATGGGTTTGTTAACTGCCATTGCTATTGTTCTGGCATTGTTAACGGATTTCTTTTTATTACCTGCATTGCTAATGAGCAGATACCAATCAAACAAGGAGAAAGAATATGAGATTAAGCAAGTTGAACAAGCAAGTTAGTTTAGGTCTGTTAGTTTTTGGATTAGTTTCAGTCAGTATTGCAGATGAAAATGAAAGCCGGGGGTTTGATATTGCGGCAAGAAGTGACCGCTCGGATATCGGATTTAAAAACAGCAAAGTAGAGATGAAGATGATCCTGCAGAATTCAGCCGGAAAATCATCAACGCGTTCTTTGTCTTTAAAAACGTTAGAGAAGCCAAATGAACAAGTAGGTGATAAAAGCTTGATTGTGTTTGAAACCCCGGCAGATATTAATGGTACGGCATTGCTTTCGCATGCAAAAATCCTGGATGCAGATAATCAATGGTTGTATTTACCGGCATTAAAACGTGTTAAACGAATATCGTCTGCTAATAAATCAGGTCCTTTCGTGGGGAGTGAATTTTCATTTGAAGACTTTACAGCGCTGGAGCTGAATAAATTCACCTATAAATTTCTTCGCAGTGAAAAATGTGGAGAATTTACTTGCGATGTAGTTGAGCGCTATCCAACGTACGATCATTCTGGTTATACCAAGCAGGTATCGTGGGTAGACAATACGCATTTTCAGGTTAGAAAGGTAAATTTTTATGATCGTCGTGGAGATCTATTAAAGACGCTCTCGTTAAGTGAGTATCGAAAATATAATGATAGTTATTGGCGTGCTCATAAATTATCGATGATAAATCACCAAACAAAAAAGAAAACGGATCTGCTGTATTCAGACTATGAGTTTGGAACAGAATTATCGGATCGCTCTTTTACTAAGGCCGTCTTAAAGAGGGTGAGATAATTAAAATAGCAACGACGATTATTTTTATACTAATGCTATTAGCGGTCAAATCGTATGGAAGTGAGGAAATAAAGGTATCTGGATTTATTGCAGCTGAAGTTAGAATTTTTACCCAGGACGCAAAATATCCTGGACAGTCGGATGATATTAATTATTCAGCACTATGGCAGCCTGAGTTTAGGTTAAACTCAGGCTCTAACCAGTTTAGCTTTATTCCCTTTATTCGTAAGGATTCAGAGGACGAGGAACGTACGCATGCGGATATACGTGAGTTATATTGGCGTACCTCAAAATCAGACTGGGAAAGTTTAGTTGGGCTGAATAGGGTTTTCTGGGGTGTTATGGAGTCTCGCCATCTGGTGGATATCATAAACCAGACCGATTTGGTTGAAGATATTGATGGTGAAGAGAAGCTCGGGCAACCCATGCTGCAGTTTAGTTATTTTCAGGATTGGGGGGCCCTGGAACTGTTTTTATTAACAGGGTTCAGAGAACGTACCTTCCCTGGAGAATCCGGTCGATTGCGTACTGCACTGCCTGTTGATACTGGGCAAGCAATATATGAGTCAAGCCGGGAACAAGGCCACATTGATGGGTCGGCACGCTATAGTCATACATTTGGGGACTGGGATATCGGTGGATATTATTTTTATGGAACCAGCCGTGAACCACGTTTTCAACTAAATACAACACAAGATCGATTAGTTCCAGTCTATGACATCATTAATCAGGTTGGAGTGGATGCCCAGTACACATCTGAGGCCTGGTTGTGGAAAGTGGAGAGCTTATATCGAGAGGGACAAGGAAATAGTTTTTTAGCGGTTTCAGCTGGATTTGAATATACATTATATCAATTTGCAGGAGGCCAGAAGGATTTAGGATTACTGACCGAGTATCATTATGATGGACGTGATGAAACCGCTGCACCGACGATCTATGATCATGATATTTTTATTGGAGTGCGCTTAGCATTTAATGATGTTCAGGATACGTCGGTACTGGCGGGAATGACGATAGATAACTCAGGTAATGAACGTTTCTATAATATTGAAGCAGAGCATCGAATTGGTGAAAACATCAAAGCCGAACTTAAAATTCGGCTATTCACGCATGGCCAACCAGGTTCTTTGATTTCTCAGATCGAACAGGATGATTATATTCAATTACAATTGCGTTATTATCACTAGAAGGGATTAGTTAATGACTATCCGCAGTACAATGTAAGGTACTAAATTAAACAGAAAAATCATTATTTTGTAAAATCCCATCAATTGATAGTGAATTTCCTCAAAGCGATCTTTGTTAATTTTAAACCATTGAGTATGTACCTGATATACCCAGTTACGTGCAACCACCAACATAACAAACCAAAAGAATAATATCCCCCAGTTAATGACGGTTGACCAACCTAATAGTGACGTTAATATTTCTACATCCATACCATCTCCCAGGATTATTGGGATTTTTTAACGAATTTCTTCAATCGAGAATTTCTTGTCCATAATGTTAGGGGCGATGACGGCATAACCTTCCATTTGCCAGTGGGCAAGTTCAGGGATAGCAGAAGGGACGAGCTGAATGAAATCATAAAAGTCACTGGTTTGATAGCCGTAATCATGAGCAGCTAAACCACAAACTTTAAATTCGACCCCCAATTGAGCGTAATAACGCATTCGCTCAACGGCTTCTTTATATTTTTTATAATTCTTCTTAGCGACAGTAACAATTTCAGTGCCATGAATTAAAACTTTTATATCCATAAACTCGGGAGCATAACCATAGGGTTCTTCAATTAATGGGTTGATATAGGAACGAATCCAGTACAGGGCAGAGTTAATTTTTTGAGGGTCATTAAAGTAAAAGTCGTAGATGACCTTTGGCTCTTTATAGGGTGTTTGAATAAACTTAGCCTGCTCAGCCTGTAATAGGCTTGCAATTAACAGCAATAATAAAGACAGATATATACGCATGAGGACTCCATGGCAACAGAATCATATCTTAATAGTATAGAAGACTTAATGATATTTTCTGGTAGCGGACAAGTTTCGTTGCTCGGAGGGCGAGGCGACTAACTATAAAAATGCCTATTTTTCAACAGTTTCCGGCCTTATCCCCAGAATATCTGGGTAACATCAATATTATACCTATTGTTAATGGTCTTTCTCAGCATGTCCATGCGCATCAAGCATGGTTTTTGACATGATTCTGTCTGAGTAGGCCATGGCTATTGCTGAGAAAATAAAAGTCATATGAATAATGACTTGCCATTTAACCTTCACCTGGCCAGCAAGGACTAACTGTTCGGCCATGGCGGTTGTTACGCCAGTAGGGATTTCCACATTAGAAACCTCGATAAATGTTTTCAGCAAATGGATAGATGAGATTCCTATTATGGCCATAGAAAGTTTGATTTTCATTGTGGCCGCATTAACATGCGATAACCACTCAGGTTGATCCGGGTGTTCTCTTAGATTGAGCCGCGATACAAAGGTTTCATAACCACCAATAATAACCATAATCAAAAGATTTGCGATCATCACAACGTCAATTAATCCTAGCACAATGAGCATTATTTCGGCTTCGCTGACGTCACCAACACCGCTGACAAGGTGCGTTAATTCCACCATGAAGAAATAAACATAAACACCCTGCGCAACAATGAGGCCAAGATATAAAGGCGCCTGTAACCAGCGACTCCAGAAGATGAGTTGCGACATGGTTTTTAGGGGTGAATTTCGGAAGGCATTCATTTCTGGCATGTTTTGTTTCCTGTCTTAGATTCTACTAGGTTTAATCGGTCAATATGTTTGTTTATTGCTTATTCATCATTCAGTCTTTACGGCAATTGAAACGGTGTAATTTTTACCTTGTTTCAATTTTTTATAATTTCCAAATATTTCACTAAAGGTGCGCTTTATATAACTGCGCAACCCGTTAATCGTGACAACGACAATTTTACCATCTTTGTTCATTTGAGTGTATGCATCACTAAAAAACAATGTCATTAGCTCATTGCCTACTTTTGCCGGAATGTTTGATACAACCAAATCAAAATTTCTATCCTGAATATGATCAAAGCCATTACTTAACAATACTTCGACATTATCAATCCTGTTAAGCTCGGCATTCTTTTTCGCATACTCGACGGCAATAAAATCTTTATCAACCAGAACCGTCTTGCCTTGATTTGCTAGTTTGGCAATGGTTAGCCCAAGTGCTCCATATCCGCATCCCAGGTCTAGACAATTGGCACTTTTATCGACTTCCAGGTGTTGTAGTAATAACTTACTACCTTCATCTATCTCGCGAGGGGAAAATAAACCCCAGGTGGTATGGAAAGTTAAAGGCTGCCCGCACAAGGTTTCATTGAAGATAATATCCTGACGAAATTTATCCAGTGAATTTTTATCCATTCCAATCCTGGTTACCGGTTTCGCGGGATTTCTCAACAACCGCATGGTAATTCATTGCCATATGGCTTCTCCTGCTAGATTAATGAAATCGTTCCGGTTCTAAGGCCTGGGCCATATTTCCCCTGGGCCATATTTCCCCTGGGCCATATTTCCAGGGAACAGAAGTATAAATAGCTATTCTATAAAGTAAATTAAATAATAATATCATAATGCATAAGTAAACCCTTATGTTTGTAAGTGGCTGATTGTCATTATTAAGAGCACGTAAAATTTGCGATATAACCATATGAATGATAAGGGAAAAAGACTATCTATAGATAATAATTAAATAGAACCATTTAATGCCCAGGATTCGCCGTGATTTCGTCAGGCGTTTATGTGTAAAACGACTACAAGATTAAATATATATTGTCGGGGCTAACAAACGGCCGAAAGCAAAGGATATGGCCTAAGTGCCATTTTTACATACTGGGACCACTCTCAATTTTGAATGATGCACACGGGGATTTGTTTGGCGATAAGGTGTTAAAAGAAGTAGCTGAACGGATGCAGCTTGAATTACGCAATAGCGATACAATTGCCCGATTAGGGAGGGATGAATTTGTAATCTTATTGCCCGGTGTAGACTCAGAAGCACTTGTGCCAATTGTAAATAAAATAATACACGTCATGGATGAACCCGTTGTTGCCGATGATATAAGTCTGAGTGTTGGCAGTAGTTTGGGAATAGCTTTTCGGTTGCGATAAAGCACAAGGATTCCACATCTGCAAACCCAGCTCGGCGGAAGAGATTACCGAATGGCTATTTGACTCAAATTGGGCCATCGGAAAGGTGGGTTAGTTGACTCAAGCTGCCCAACAGCTGCATCAGGCTATATATGCGGTATCAATGCAGAACAAGCAATTCGAAGGGGTTGCCCAATTGCCAATATTACGACATTGGTATTTGGTACATCGATATGGCAAACGCTTATCTCCCGTAGCAGAGGCATTTCGGGGTGATGTGATGGGGAAGGCTGATAAATTAATAACCAATCTGGAACTATAAATTAATTCCTCAGTCATATGGTGTAGTGCAGATAATTCGTTATACTATTAACTATGTTCAGACGTCACCGAACCATTCGAGTCCTGGCCCACCTGTTGGTATTTGCTATCTCATTTGCGCAAATCTCAGTGGCAGCAGCCATGTCGGTTGATCTTAATCCTGATACGAAAGGTTTTGGTTCATCGATGCACACCCAGCATAACGACCATACATCTATGGCCGATATGACAAAATCGGATTGTCCGCATATGGAAAAGCAGGCCGAAAAAAGCGACTGTTGTCAATCCAGTGAATGTGCTGAGAAAGCCTGCGCCGATAATGCCTGTGTGACCAGTGCAAATTCTGTTTCATCTGCTGTATTTAATTCACAAACGCGTATCGCGAATCGGGATTACAGAAAATCCAAAATTGAGATTCATAACCAGCTTCAATCCGGTATCAGCCCGACCTCTCTATACAGACCTCCTCGTTAACTTAATATATTTTTTATTTACCTATATTCATGGCGGTATGAATGATCGTATGTGATCGTCCGTTTAATACGCCAATTATTTAAAATAATATTTTTATAGTTTGGAGAGAAGTATGTCTACTTTCAAACGTATTGTGTGCACAAGCCTGTTGGTTTGGTGTGGCACCATTGCAGGATTTGTCGTGGCTGGGCCACTCAGTCTGGAACAAGCTGAACAGCTCGCCATTGAGCGAGATACGGTACTTTCGATGCAACGTGCCCGCTCACAAGCATTTTTAGATAAATCGATTGCGGCCGATACCTTGCCAGATCCAAAGCTCAAGTTGGGCCTGTTAAATTATCCGACGGATACATTTAAACGTGATCAGGAACCGATGACGCAAACACGAATTGCGATTGAACAGATGATCCCCCGGGGGGATAGCCTGGAAATAAAGTCCAAACGCATGCGTTCATCCAGCGATCAGACGAATGCGGCAGCACTTAATAGAGAAAAGATGCTCATCATGCAAGTTCGTAGAGAATACCTTGAGTTTGTTTACTGGTTACGAGCAGAAGACATTGTTAATCAAAATAAAGATTTATTTAAACAACTTGTCAGAATTACCCAGACACAATATGCAGCGGGATTACAAAACCAACAAGATGTGATTCGTTCGGATTTGGAACTCGACATGTTGGATGACCGGCTTGATGCAATAAAAACCAAACAACAACAAGTTCAGGCACGATTGGTTAAATTGATTGGTGCGCAGGCAATTGAGGGTGAGCTAATTACTGAATTACCAGAGCTGGCGCCGGTGAATCTGCATTCCCTGGATCTGAAATTACATCCCAAAATAATGATTGAAGATGCCAAGGTTAATAATCGTCAGCTTGGTGTTGATCTGGCTAAAGAATCCTATAAACCTGCCTGGATGTTCGAAGTCGGTTACGGCTTCAGGGATGGGACCAATCCCGATGGTTCTGACCGTGCAGATTTTGCCTCAGCCATGGTCAGCTTTGATATTCCATTATTCACAAAAGACAAACAGGACCGACAAGTCGCGGCCAATCGACAAATGTATCAGGCGAGCATGGACGCGAGAAAAGAAACGTTACGCCAGTTAGAAAGTGAATTTGAACAGACGCGAGCTAGCTGGGATCGATTACAAAATCGTTTGCAACGTTATCAAAAAACCATTGTTCCACAGTCAAAAGAAAATGCAAAAGCAGCGTTGTATGCATATCAAAGTCGTCGTGGAGATTTTACGTCGCTGATGAGGGCTCGTATAACAGAATTAGAAACCAATCTAAAACATACACGTTTACAAATAAATTATAGACAGGCACAGGCAAAACTTCTTTACCTGGCAGGAGAGGCAAAATGAAGACTTCAATTTTAATCTTGTTCATTGGTGTGGCGACAATTTTAATATCAGCTTGTTCTGAGCAAACTGAAGAAACCATGGATATGGCATCCTCTACGCAGGGTAAAAAAGAAACAGCATTAGAGCATGCCGAAAAACATTTAGACCCAACCTATGTCTGCCCTATGCATCCGAATATTGTTCGTGATAAACCAGGTAACTGTCCAATTTGTGGCATGGATCTGGTTGAAAAGGAAAAAGAAGCGCCAATGGAAACGGGTGAGAAAAAGATTCTTTATTGGGTTGCACCAATGGATCCAGCTTATCGACGTGATGGCCCGGGAAAATCCCCAATGGGGATGGATCTGGTACCGGTCTATGATGAAGGTGCAGGTCTGTCGGTAAAAATTTCACCGGTGGTTGAAAATAATATGGGAGTAAGAACGGCAGTAGCAGAATACAATAAATTGTGGCGGAGCATAAATACGGTCGGTTATGTTGATTTTGACGAAAACAAGATTTCGCATATTCATTTGCGCACAAAAGGCTGGATCGAAAAACTGTTAGTAAAGTCAGAAGGTGAGCGAGTAAAAAAAGGCCAGTTGTTATTTGAAGTTTATTCACCAGAGTTAGTAACAGCACAAGAAGAATATCTCCAGGCTTTAAGTACTGGAAACCGGCGTTTAGTTCCGGCCTCGACTGAGCGACTTATTGCGCTTGGTGTATCGAAAAAACAAATTGCCATCTTAAAAAAGAGCCGTAAAGTTAAACAATACGTACAGGTTTATGCATCCCAGGATGGTATTATTGATAACTTAAATGTTCGTGAAGGTATGTTTGTGATGCCAAACAAACGAGTCATGAGTCTTGCCGATCTTTCTTCAGTGTGGATTCTTGCAGAGGTCTTTGAAAAGCAGGCCGACTGGGTTAAGGAAGAACAGTCCGCTGAAGTCCGACTTTCTTATTTACCGGGCCGAACCTGGAAAGGCAAGGTAGAGTATATCTATCCTAGTTTGAATGCAAAAACACGAACATTAAAAGTACGTTTACGGTTTGACAATATTGATGAGTCACTCAAACCAAATATGTTCGCGAAAGTAACAATCTATGCAGGGCCAAAGTCAGAAATTATCGTCATACCACGCGAGGCGGTGATCATGGGTTCGCAAAATCGAGTGATTCTCGCTATGGGTGAAGGACGTTTCCAGCCGCGTGATGTGGTGATTGGTATCGAGTCGGGTGACTGGATTGAGATAAGTAATGGACTGCAGGAAGGTGACGTCGTAGTGACCTCGGGACAGTTTTTATTAGATTCCGAGGCCAGTTTAAAAGCGAGTTTGAAACGAATGACCGCTCAGCCTGAAAAAGAAATGAATATGGAACAAACTTCAGCGAAAGCAGAGATAGCTCGTTCAGTGCGTGGAATTATTCAAGCGGTAAAGGCGGATGAGAAAAAACTAAACATGCAACATGATCCGATTCCTGAATTAGGCTGGCCAGCGATGACCATGGATATTAATGTTGCTGATGATATAGATTTAAGTCATTTTAAATCTGATGATAAAGTTGTTTTTGACATCGAAAAGATGGGTGAAGATTTTGTCATTACCTCTATACAGAAACATGTTGAACGGAGAGGTAATTAGTCATGGTTGTCAAACTCATAGAATGGTCATTGAAGAATCGTTTCCTGGTTCTTTTATTGACAGTGATCCTGATTGCGTGGGGCTTGTATACCATAAAAAATACCCCGCTCGATGCGATACCGGATCTCTCTGATGTACAGGTTATTATTAAAACCACCTATCCAGGCCAGGCGCCAAGGGTAGTAGAGGATCAGGTGACTTACCCCTTAACCACCGCGATGTTATCGGTACCGGGTGCCGTTACCGTGCGTGGTTATTCTTTCTTTAATGATTCATATGTTTACATTATTTTTGAGGATGGCACGGATCCGTATTGGGCAAGATCACGTGTTCTGGAATACTTGAGTCAGGTAGAGAGTCGTCTGCCACGTGAGGCGCGTCCCGCATTGGGCCCTGATGCCACCGGTGTTGGATGGGTTTATGAATATGCGTTAGTTGATAGAACCGGGAAAAATGATTTGGCTCAATTACGGAGTTTGCAAGATTGGTTTTTAAAATACGAACTGCAGACCGTCGAAGGTGTTTCAGAGGTTGCTACTATCGGTGGCATGGTGAAACAGTACCAAGTGGTGTTGGATCCCGATCGATTGCGAGCCTATAACTTACCTCTTAAAAAAATCAGAATGGCGATCAAAATGGCCAACCAGGAAGTTGGAGGTTCAGTCATCGAGATGGCTGAAGCCGAGTATATGATACGAGCGACAGGTTATATCGATGAATTGGAGGATCTACGCCAGATCCCATTAGGCGTTAACGAACAGGGAACCCCGATCCTGTTAAAGGATGTTGCGGAAATTCGTTTAGGACCGCAAATGCGTCGTGGCATTGCCGAGTTAGATGGTGAAGGTGAAGTGGTTGGTGGAGTGGTTGTTATGCGTTTCGCCGAGAATGCCTTAAAAACTATTGATGGTGTTAAAGCTAAACTGGAAGAATTAAAAAATGGTTTACCGGAAGGTGTGGAAATCGTACCGACCTATGATCGTTCCGACTTGATAAATCGCGCCGTTGATAACCTTAAGTTTAAATTATTCGAAGAGTTTTTAGTCGTAGCCTTAGTTTGTGCGGTGTTCTTGTTTCATATCCGTTCAGCTTTGGTGGCGATTATTAGTTTGCCTATCGGTATCATTACGGCATTCATTGTTATGTATTATCAGGGAATTAATGCCAACATCATGTCATTAGGCGGTATTGCCATCGCAATTGGTGCAATGGTGGATGCGGCCATTGTAATGATCGAAAATGTTCATAAACACATTGAACGAGAACCGCTAACCGACGAAAATCGATGGCGCATTATTCGTGAAGCCACGATCGAGGTTGGACCGCCTTTATTCTTCTCACTATTAATTATTACCTTAAGCTTTTTACCCGTATTTTCGCTGGAGGCGCAAGAGGGTCGATTGTTTAGTCCGTTAGCCTATACAAAGACCTATGCGATGGCCGCTGCGGCAGGATTATCCGTCACACTGGTGCCGGTATTAATGGGTTATTTTATTCGTGGTCGTATTAAACCTGAGCACGAAAATCCGGTAAACAGGGTTTTGATCCATATCTATCGCCCATTCATTCATTATGTATTGAAGGCGCCGATAAAGACGCTGGTGATATCACTACTAGCAACGGCGACTATCATTATACCTATCACTCAGGTCGGTTCAGAGTTTATGCCCGACCTGGATGAAGGTGATTTGATGTATATGCCAACAACCTTCCCCGGAGTATCAGTGGGTAAGGCTCAGGAATTATTGCAACAAACAGATAAATTAATAAAAACCGTTCCTGAAGTTAAACGCGTTTTCGGAAAAGTCGGTCGGGCGGAAACGGCGACCGATCCTGCACCACTTACCATGATTGAGACTACGATTCAATTTAAACCGAAGAGCGAATGGCGAGAGGGAATGACCATCGAAAAATTAAAACAGGAATTGAATCAAAAAATAAAATTTCCCGGTTTAACCAATGCGTGGGTAATGCCAATTAAAACGCGTATTGATATGTTGGCTACCGGGATTAAGACTCCGGTCGGAATAAAAGTATCTGGTCCTGATCTGAAAATATTACAGGACATTGGTGAGCGCATTGAAGAAGTCGTGCAAAAAGTACCCGGTACAATCTCGGCATATTCGGAACGTACGGTAGGAGGGCGCTATGTTACCGTCGATATTGATCGTATTAAGGCTTCACGCCTTGGGCTTAATATAACGGATGTTCATGATGTGGTTCGTACTGCAGTGGGGGGAATGAACGTTGCACAAAGTGTTGAGGGTCTTGAGCGTTATCCCATTAACGTACGTTATCCTCGAGATGTTCGTGATTCGGCCGAGAAGTTACGCAACTTACCGATCCTGACTCCGGCTGGGGCAAGTATTCCATTAGGCGAAGTAGCGGATGTACGTATTGAGGAAGGCGCAGCGATGATCAAGAGTGAAAACTCGCGCCCCAACGGCTGGACCTTTGTTGATATTGATGGTCGTGATCTTGGATCTTATGTCGCGGAAGCACAGCGTGTGGTCAGTGAACAGGTTAAATTACCCGCGGGATACTCAATTGCCTGGTCAGGTCAGTATGAATATCTGGTGCGAGCAAAAGAGAAATTGCAAATGGTGATCCCGCTTACTCTGGTTATTATCATTTTATTGTTATATCTGAATTTCCGAAACATCACCGAAGTATTGATCATTATGGGAACTTTGCCATTAGCCTTATTAGGTGGGTATTGGTTATTGTTTTTGTTGGGCTACAATATTTCCGTCGCGGTTGGTGTCGGTTTTATTGCACTAGCCGGGGTTGCGGTTGAGATCGGTGTGGTGATGTTGGTGTATTTAAACCAGGCTTATAAACATCATATTGAGGATAAAGGACATGAATTTATCCCAACGGTAGCAGAATTGAAGGATGCGGTTATTGATGGCGCGTTGATGCGTGTCCGACCGATCATGATGACCGTGGCAGCAATTATAGCCGGTTTATTGCCAATCATGCTGGGTAGCGGTACCGGTTCGGAGGTAATGCGTCGTATTGCCGCGCCAATGGTGGGTGGCATGGTCAGTGCTACGGTATTGACGTTGGTGGTCATTCCGGCAATCTTTTTTCTTGTTAAGAAAACCCATCTGGAGCGATTAGCGAAATGAAGATGACAAAAAATATTTTAATTATTGTGTCTGCTGTTTTTGTCGTGGGGTGTGAGCAGGTTGTCGATGATAAAGTTACAGAGAGCGGGATTGCTGAAAGTTATGATCGTAGCAAGGTCCCGGCAAGTCGACTGAAACAAGGTCAGTCGTTATTCATAAAAAATTGTGCTACCTGTCATGGCGCAGATGCACAAGGTGCAACAAATTGGCGCAAGCGCGATAAAGATGGGAAGTTTCCACCCCCGCCATTAAATGGGACAGCGCATGCCTGGCATCATCCTAAAAAAGCACTAATGTATACCATTAAAAATGGGACCGTGATGCTCGGCGGTTCGATGCCAGCCTGGAAAGATAAGCTGACTGACGAAGAAATTGAGTCGATTATATATTGGTTCCAGTCAAAATGGCCTGCTCAGTTATATCAGGCGTGGACAAGACAGGATAAAGAATCGAAAAAAACGAAAAAATGAGACGGAGGATTTATGATGTTAGGTGAAGACAATTTTCATGGATTATTTGGAGGTGGTTTTATGTGGTTCTTGTGGATTATTTTACTGGTGATTATTTTTTATATGCTAAAAGATGTAGTCGGTAGTTCGAAAACTGCTTCGTCTGAAGATGATGCACTGGAAATTCTGAAACGACGCTACGCTAAAGGTGAAATTGATGAAGCTGAATACGAGCGACGTAAGCAAGAATTGGAAAAGTAACTAACAAATTTTATCAGAATAACACCGAAGATATCCAGATTTAATTAGTGAATAAAATTTCAAAGATATGAAACCAGGATAATGCTATCAATCTCTGACATTCGTGAGTTATATAAAAAACGAGCCGAGCATTATGACTTGTCCGCTAATCTTTATTACCTCGTCGGATTTAGAGAAAAAGCCTATCGTAAAAGATCTGTGGCATTATTAAACCTGCAGCCTGGTGATACAGTTGTTGAAATCGGCTGTGGTACTGGGCTTAATTTTCATCATATTCAGAAATATATTGGACCGACAGGTAAAATTATCGGTATCGATTTAACTGGGGAAATGTTGGCCGTTGCGAAAAGACGCTGTCAGAAATATAACTGGGATAATGTAGAATTATTTGAGCACGATGCCGCATCGTATGAATTTCCTGATAGCATTGATGGAGTCATATCCACATTCGCTTTAACGCTTATGCCTGAATATAAACTTATCATTGAGCATGCCGCGGGAGCTTTGTCACCCAGAAAGAGTATGGTGTTGTTAGATATGAAAATCCCGGACTGGCCCAAGCCATTGATTAACCTTGCCGTTCTGTTAACAAGTCCTTTTGGAGTAAGCCTTGATATTGGAAATCGTCACCCATGGGAAGAAATGCAAAAAATATTTGGCAATGTTCATATACAGGAAGTCTATTTGGGTGGTGTTTATTTAGCAGCGAGTGTGAAGCGTGGCTAATAATAATTGGTTGGTTTTAGGTCGGGTATGGCGTTAAAATCGAATTCAAATATAGATTAATTTTGTTGAGGATTTATCATGAGTTATGGATTTAGTACGACCGTGAAGGCAGGTTTTGAAGAGGCCATTGAAAAAGTCACTGCCGCTTTGCAGGAAGAAGGTTTTGGCGTTTTGACCGAGATTAATGTCAAGGCCGTTATGAAAAAGAAACTGGATGTTGATAAACGCCCTTATACCATTTTAGGCGCGTGTAACCCTGTGCTGGCCAATCAAGCGATAACGGCTGAACCTGATATTGGTTTGTTATTACCTTGTAACGTCTTGGTTCGCCAGGAAGAGAATGGTGATGTTACAGTTGCTTTCATGGATCCAGCGGCGGTTTTAACACTGGTTGAAAAAGAAGGAATTGCTGAGCTTGCCGGTGAGGTGAAGGAAAGACTACAACGCGTAATGAAATCGATTAGCTAGTCTTAAGCGGCCATATCGTAATAGAGCATTTGCAATACATCATCGAGTAGTTCATATACCTGCTCATAATAGCCTTCGACATCCGCCTGGGTTATCCCAATGGTGTCGAGGGCTGTTTGCTTAAGTAAGGTATCATCGTCTTTCGAAATGGGGGCCTGGATATTATTGGCGATCACATTAGCGACATGTACGATGGCAGAATCAACTTTGAATTCGGTACTGTCTTCGGGATTATGGTGGTAGTGAACAGGCTCCGAGATTGAAACAGGGAAGTGCCAGCTTTCTAATAATGCCATCGCCCACTCGCCATGATTAAACCCAAAGATCTGGCTTTCAGCGTCATAGATATTAATTTCTTTATTCTGGTTAGCTTTATTTAAGGTGATTACCTCTTGAGGTAACAGCAGTGCCATAATCATTTTGCCTATGTCATGTAATAATCCGCAGATAAACAATCGCTCAGAGTTAAGATTTTTTTGATCGAGTGCTATCACGCGCGCAGCGAGACCGGCGGTAATACTGTGACACCAGAACGTTTCCAGATCGAACTTTACATCCTCGTGAGGAGCGAACTGGTTGACCACGGTGGTGACAAAAACTAAATCGCGTAATTGACGAGTGCCTAAAATAGTGACAGCCATACTGATCGTGTCTATTTCAGACGGGAAATTATAAAACGGGCTATTAACCAGTTTTAAAAGCCGGGCCGTTAGCACTGGATCCAGACTGATGTAATGGGCAATATCGGCTGTTGAAGAATTAGGATCTTCAAGCAGACTGTTGATTTTTTCAACGACGGCAGGTAATGAGAGAAGCTTCAGATTATTTCCGATGAGTTCACTGGGTATGTTCGAGGGCACTACTTAATCCTTAAGGTTCTGCAGGGTCGATATATAAATGTAGTCAATATAATAGTATAGCGATTACATTTATCTAACATATCCGAGAGATATATCACGAAAAGTGTCTAGATGCCTGTAATTGAACAATAAATTTGCATTTTTTGACACTTATCGCATTGAGTGCATAATTATGGTGCAAATAACTGTTTGGAAAATAAGGCCTGAGACCCTACCTATGATGATTATGGAATAAACTTTTATCTGCTTAAATATCCATCAGACATTTTTTGAAAATCAACTTGAAATTCGGATACGATGGTTTGGTACAACATTGAATATAGGACAATGATTACATGTTGATTTGGGGAAAATTGGCGGGTGCCATCTTCGGTTATGCGATTGGTGATTGGTTAGGGGCGATCATAGGTATTTTCTTCGGACATCAATTCGATGTTGGAATCAAACGGGCGATTGAACATGATGCTTTAGGCTTTAATACCCGTCCAGGTAACCAGGAACAAATCCAGACCACTTTTTTTACCAGCGTGTTTATGGTCATGGGGCATATCGCCAAGGCCGATGGTCGTGTGTCTGAATCCGAGATTTCGATGGCGCGTGCGATTATGCGTCAAATGCAACTCAATGCAGAGCAGGAGAAAACCGCCGTTGATTTATTTAATCAGGGTAAGGCTGCGGATTTTCCACTTGAAGATGTGATCGATAACTTTCACAAGGAATGTCATCAGAATCGCAACCTTGAACGGATGTTTATTGAGATACTTTTGCATGCGGCCTATGCGGATGGCCATATGCATGAAGCAGAACGACATATCTTTCATCGTATTAGCTCACGCCTGAGTATTACGGAACTTGAATTCCGCCGTCTGGAAAAAATGGTTCATGCCCAGCAGGCCTTTCATGGGCAGGCCGGACAGGCGCATAAACCGCAAAAAGAAATATTAAACGACGCCTATGAAGCCTTAGGTGTAGAACGCAGCGCAACCGATGCGGAAGTGAAAAAGGCGTATCGCCGGCAAATGAATCAACATCACCCGGATAAGTTGGTTGCCAAAGGCCTACCGGAAGAAATGATCAAACTAGCAACAGATGCAAAGATCGTGGAGTTAAATAAGCAACGATCTGCAAAGATCGTGGAGTTAAATAAGCCACGATCTGCAAAGATCGTGGAGTCAAATAAGCCACGATCTGCAAAGATCGTGGCGTCAATTAAATCAAAGTTGAAATAACATATTGGTCCATAAGAATCGTGAAGCAAAAAAAATACACGACCATCAAATCATAAACGATGTATAACGCCCAAGTCCTGCTATGCAGATCACAATAATTCCAATGGTTAGATTGATAGCGATTAACTGTCGAATTTGATTTAATTTTTTTCCACCCGTCGGCCAGTCCTGTATAGCAACGGCTTGTGCTAGTCTTTTATAGGGCGCAAAAAAAACATGCATATAAATTAGAATCATAACGATGCCCAGGCCATTCATGATGTGAATATAGAGTGGGACAGCGGCAAACCCACCCCAGACCGAAAAAATCAGGTTATAGCCGGTCAGCGGCAACAACACCACACTCAGCCAAACGATTGGAAAAAACTTTTTAAAAACCCCTGCCCACAGACTGAGACGTTGCGGTGGTTCAAGTTGTTGTCCTGCAATCGGTCGCAGGATCATGTAGGCAAAAAACATACCGCCAACCCAGATGACGGCGGAAAGTAAATGTAATGTCAGACTAATTGCTTTTAGATCCATTTTATTTTTTACCTTATAGTTTGGGTGCGTAACGTTTTAGCCAACCACGAATTCGTTTCGTCAGAATGTCATCCATATTGGAAAAAAAATGGTTTGCGCCTTCGATTTTGACTTGCTTAAATTTATTATTGTTGGCTTTTTTGGCCATTAACATTCGTTTACTTGCCGTATTCACGTTACGAGGAAAGTCTTCACTGCCAAATATATCGAGGACTGGGATGCTAATTTTGCTTAACTGTTGATAGCTGTCCATCTTGTCTTTATCTGGTAGACCAGGTCCAAAAGAAATCGCAACAAAAGCCTTTATCGCCGGATCTTTTTGTTTTACGAGATAGTAAGTCGCCATGGTATTACCAAGACTATGGCCTACTAATACGATGTTATTTATTTTTTTACTTTTAAGAAAATTGACCCCAGCCTGGATTCTTGCCGGGACTTCGTCAAATAGTGGTTCATAGTCTTTAGTTGTCGCATCGTTTGCCAGTATTGGCATTTGTAGCGATAAGGTGTGCCAGCCAAATTCAGCTAAATCAGATCGCAATGGTTCAATGACGTCGGGCCAGGCTGGATGCGCACCGCTACCATGGAGGAGGATCACACCGCCGAAGGTTTGTTTGGCTGTATTTTCAGTGAACAAGGCCAGGAATTCGCTTCCTGCGGCCTTTAGCGAGAGTGCATCACCGACCATCAGGCTCGGCTCAATTTGCTCGCGCCAGCGTTTTTCTTTTGCCAAATCGGATTTTGAGGCCGCCACAGAGGCAGTAGAAATCGTTAAAATAAACAGACTAATCAATAGTTTAGATGGTTTCATTGCTATTCCTTTTAGCTCAGATCACATGTCGGTAAAGAGAGTATAAATAAGAATCGGCGTGCTAAAAAGCTGCAATACACAGGGATTTCCGGTAGAGTTGGCGGTTCGATTTTTCAGGGTGTGGGTAAATAACCGCGCTAAACAAGAATTTTATCAAGAGGCAGTAACCATGGCAGATTTTGCAATCGCACCATCCATTTTGTCAGCTGACTTCGCCAAGCTCGGTGAAGAAGTGGACAACGTGCTCGCATCAGGGTGTGAGATCGTACATTTCGATGTAATGGACAATCACTACGTCCCTAACCTTACTATTGGTCCGTTGGTTTGTGATGCCTTACGCAAGCATGGCGTGACCGCCCCCATTGACGTGCATTTAATGGTGAAACCGGTGGATCGAATTATTCCTGATTTTGCACAGGCCGGTGCGACGTATATAACGTTTCACCCGGAAGCTTCCGATCACATTGATCGATCATTACAGCTGATTCATAACGAAGGTTGTAAGGCCGGGCTGGTATTCAATCCAGCGACCTCGTTAGATTATTTAAACTATGTCATCGATAAAGTGGATATGGTGCTATTGATGTCTGTGAATCCTGGTTTTGGTGGACAGAGCTTTATTCCCACTGCACTCGATAAATTACGTGAAGCTCGTAAGATCATCGATGCCTCAGGTCGTGATATTCGTCTTGAGATCGATGGTGGTGTGAAGGTTGATAACATTTGTGAGATTGCTGAAGCCGGTGCCGATACATTTGTATCGGGTTCAGGTGTGTTCGGTGGTGCCAATGATAAAGACCCAAATCGTTATGACACGATCGTAAAACAGATGAAAGACGAGTTGGCGAAAGCTAAAAAATAATTTACCTGTGTTGGGCCACCCTGTTAATCGGGGTGTCCCTGATCGTACAGCATTAGAGATAAAACAACATGTTAGTCACACCTGAAATGGTCTTAATTGATGTCGATGGAACTCTGGTCGATAGTGTTCCGGATTTGGCCTTTTGTGTCGATGAGATGATGAAGCAGTTAGATATGCCGGTGCACGGTGAGGCGAAAGTGCGCGAGTGGGTGGGTAATGGTGTTGAGCGTTTAACGCGTCGAGCGTTGATTGGTGAATTAGACGGTGAGCCGGATGAAGCATTGTTTGAAAAGGCCTATCCGATTTTTATGGATCTCTACGCAGAAAATACTTCACAACGCAGTGTACTGTATCCGGGTGTCGTTGAAGGGCTTGATTATTTGCAATCAGCGGATTACAAACTGGGTTGTGTAACCAACAAAGCGGCTCAATTTACGTTACCCTTACTAAAAGACTTAGGTATTTTTGATCGATTTGAGATTGTCGTTAGTGGTGATACTCTGGAGAAGAAAAAGCCGGATCCGATGCCATTGTTACATGTTGCTGAATATTTCGGTGTCGATCCTGCTAACGCAATAATGCTGGGCGATTCGGTTAGCGATGTGAAAGCAGCTCGTGCGGCTGGTTTCCAGATTGTCTGCATGAGTTATGGTTACAATCACGGGGTCGATATTCGTGATGCTCATCCGGATGCTGTGATAGACTCGATGGCAGAATTACAAGCTTTGCTGGAAACGTCACAAAGCCAGGGTGCGGCCTGATATTTCGCTAATTTAACTACATAAAGAAACCTGTTCTAATGAAAAAGAATACAAATAACATACGATGGCGTGGTGAACATTAAGCAGTCAATATCGTTAAATCAGTTTGTATTTAATTATTAAACCCGGGCCACCACCATGACAGAACAGGAATTCCAGGCACTCGCCAAGCAAGGTTACAGCGCGATCCCAATCCTCAGCGAGGTATTAGCGGATCTTGATACCCCACTAAGTACGTATCTTAAATTGGCCAATGGCCCATACTCGTATTTATTTGAATCCGTTCACGGCGGTGAGAAATGGGGCCGTTATTCGATCATAGGTTTACCTTGCCAGCGCGTTATTCGTATTTACGATCACACTGTTAAAATTTATCACGATAATGAATTGCTAGAAGAAATAACAGTGGAAGATCCTCTTGCCTGGATTGAAGAATACCAGGGGACCTTTAAACATCCCGAATTAGAAGATTATCCCAAGTTTACCGGTGGTTTAGTTGGATACTTTGGTTACGAGACCGTTCGTTATATTGAACCCAGGTTAGCCAGCACAGCAGAAAAAGAAGATCCGCTTAAAGTACCGGATATCCTGTTGATGGTTTCAGAACAAGTCATCGTATTTGATAATTTAAGTGGTAAGTTATATATCATTGTTTATGCAAAACCAGATGAAGATAATGCCTATGCAAACGCGAATAAGTATATTGAAAGTCTGAAAAAGCAAATGCACTCAGCAACTCCTCTGCAACACCCTGCCAAAGCGCGAGAGGTTAAAGAGGCTGATTTTGTATCTGGATTTCAACAGCCAGATTATGAAAATGCGGTTAAGAAAATTAAGCAGTACATCACCGATGGTGATGCGATGCAGGTGGTGATTTCGCAGCGAATGTCGGTACCGTTTCGTGCCCAACCATTGGATCTTTATCGTGCGTTGCGAAGTTTAAACCCTTCACCCTATATGTATTACCTGGATCTTGGAGATTTCCATATCGTTGGCTCGTCACCCGAAATTTTAGTGCGTTACGAGGATGATGAGGTCACGGTAAGACCGATAGCCGGAACACGACCACGTGGTAAAACCGAAGAGCAGGATCGTGAGTTTGAAAAAGATCTGCTCGCTGACCCAAAAGAACTTGCCGAACATCTAATGCTAATTGATTTAGGGCGTAATGATGTCGGGCGTATAGCTAAAACAGGCAGCGTTGAGCTAACTGATAAGATGACGATCGAACGTTACTCGCATGTGATGCACATTGTTTCGAATGTAACGGGTGAAATAAAAGAAGGCATGAGCGCGATGGATGTGTTACGCGCTACTTTCCCGGCCGGAACGCTGTCGGGTGCACCGAAAATTCGTGCGATGGAAATCATCAATGAATTAGAACCCGTAAAACGCGGAGTGTATTCCGGGGCGGTAGGCTATCTTGGTTGGAATGGTAATATGGATACTGCGATTGCGATTAGAACGGCCGTGATCAAAGATCAAATCTTGCACATCCAGGCAGGTGCCGGAATTGTTTATGATTCGGTGCCAGGCAGTGAATGGGATGAAACCATGAATAAAGGTCGTGCGGTGTTCCGTGCAGTGGCCATGGCCGAGAAAGGTCTGGACGGGGTGCATAAGTGAGAAGACTGAGAGAAAAACGATGTTATTAATGATAGATAATTATGATTCGTTTACCTATAACCTGGTGCAGTATTTTGGTGAGTTGGGGGCGGATGTGCATGTACATCGTAACGATGAAATTTCCATTGCTGAAATCGAACGGCTGGATCCAACCTATATAGTAATCTCACCAGGACCTTGCACCCCAAATGAAGCCGGTATATCGATTGAAACGATTAAACATTTTGCCGGCAAAAAACCGATTCTAGGTGTTTGCCTGGGACACCAAAGTATTGGCCAGGCATTTGGTGGAAAGATCATTCATGCTAGTGCCATCATGCATGGCAAAACCTCAATGATGAAACATAATGATATAGGGGTGTTTAAAGGCATTCCTAATCCTTTCGAGGCCACACGCTATCATTCCCTTGTAATTGACAAAACGAGCATTCCTGATTGTCTGGAAGTCACTGCCTGGACTGAAGACGAACAGGGTGAATTCGATGAGATCATGGGGATACGTCATAAAGAGTTTCCGATAGAAGGGATGCAGTTTCATCCTGAATCGATCTTAACGACCACCGGACATGATTTGTTGCGCAACTTTTTGCAAGCCAATAAATAATCGAGGAATTTAACCATGGATATGCCAGCTGCTATTCGTACCGTTTTAGAACGCAATGATTTGAATCAGGATGACATGACCAGCGTGATGAAAACCATCATGACGGGTGAGGCGACACCGGCACAGATTGGTGGATTTCTGGTTGGCCTGCGGATGAAGGGCGAGAGTATTGATGAGATCACCGCGGCGGCACAAGTTATGCGAGATCTGGCCACGGGTGTCAGTGTAAGCGGTGAGCATGTCGTTGATATTGTTGGTACGGGTGGCGATAGCTTATCGACATTTAATATCTCAACCGCAAGCTGTTTTATTGTTGCGGCCGCCGGCGGCAAGGTCGCTAAACACGGAAACCGTTCGGTTAGCAGCAGTTCGGGCAGTGCCGATTTGTTAGAACAGGCTGGTGTGAATTTAAATATTACTGCAGATCAAGTCAGCCAGTGTATTGATCAGGTCGGTGTCGGTTTTATGTTCGCGCCGTTGCACCACAGTGCGATGAAACATGCGATTGGCCCACGTAAAGAAATGGGGGTACGCACCATCTTCAATGTACTTGGTCCGTTAACCAATCCGGCCGGGGCCCAAAACCAATTGCTTGGCGTATTTTCACCTGACCTGGTTGAACCACTCGCAAATGTACTCAAGAATTTAGGTAGTCACCATGTGATGGTTGTGCACTCCGATGATGGTATGGATGAAATCAGTATTGGTTCAGCGACCAGGGTAGCTGAATTAAAAGACGGTACTATTAAAACTTATACTATTAGCCCAGAAGATTTTGACATGAGAAAGGCGGATATCAAACAGCTTGCGGTTGACGGTGCTGAGCAATCGCTTGGTATGATCAGTTTAATTTTCGACGGTCATACCGGTCCGGCACGTGATATCGTATTATTGAATGCGGGTGCGGCTATCTATGTTGCTGGCTTAGCGGATTCTCATTCAGCTGGGATTGAAAAAGCCAAACAAGTTCTGGATTCAGGGGCTGCAAAACAAAAATTAACAGAACTCGTCGAGTTAACCACGTCCTTCAAATAAAACCACCAGAGCAGAAAATCGAAACAGCGTATGACTAAGCCACCCGATATATTAGTTAAAATTCTAAATCGAAAACTCGAAGAGATTTTAGAACGCAATGAAACCACACCGATTCGCAAGCTGAGCGAATTAGTTGAGACGGCCGATAAACCACGTGGTTTTGTTAATGCGTTACTAAACAAGATCGAAACAGGTAAACCGGGTGTCATAGCCGAGATCAAAAAGGCGTCACCAAGTAAAGGCGTGATGCGCGAGGATTTTAAACCCGCCGAAATTGCCATTTCCTATGCGGATGCCGGTGCGGCCTGTTTGTCGGTATTGACCGATGTCGATTTCTTTCAGGGTGCCGATGAATACTTGCAACGGGCGCGCAATGCCTGTGACTTGCCTGTTATCCGTAAAGATTTTTTTATCGACCCCTACCAGGTATTCGAAGCGCGTGTACTCGGCGCCGATTGTATCCTGTTAATCGTTGCCGCATTGGTCGATTCGCAAATGCAAGAACTATCCGAACTGGCTAATCACCTGGGCATGGATGTACTGGTGGAAGTGCACGACGAACAGGAATTAGAACGTGCCCTGCAATTGCCGAATAAAATGATCGGCATCAATAATCGCAACCTGCGTACCTTTGAAACTTCACTTGATACAACGTTATCGATGCTGGAAAAAATCCCCGACGATCGCTTAATCGTTACCGAAAGCGGTATCCACACTCCGGAACACGTAAGACTCATGCGTGAGCATAATGTAAATGCTTTTTTAGTGGGCGAGGCGTTTATGGTGGCCGATGATCCTGGTACTAAATTATTTTTTTTCGTCTCTGACCCCTATTTTTTTAGCGAGTACCAAATACGACGATGGTCTTACCTTTTACAGAAATCAATTCCTGTTCTTCCATCGCTTTTAACACTCGACCTACCATCTCACGTGAGCAACCGACGATGCGGCCGATTTCCTGACGGGTTATGCGGATCTGCATGCCATCTGGATGGGTCATCGCGTCTGGTTGTTTGCAGAGATCAAGTAAAGTACGGGCAACACGACCGGTGACATCCATGAATGCCAGGTCAGAGACCTTGCGACTGGTATCACGTAAGCGTGACGCCATTTGTGAGGCCATCGCGAACATAATATCGGGGTGTTCCTGATAGAGCTGGCGGAATTTGTTATAGCTGATTTCGGCCACTTCGCATGGGGTACGGGTACGGACCCAGGCGCTGCGATTGGGATCTTCGCTGAACAGACCCATTTCGCCAAAAAAATCACCTTTATTTAAATAAGCTAGTACGATTTCATGGCCGTCTTCGTCTTCAATCAGTACCGAAACCGAGCCATCGATGATGTAGTACAGGACATCGGGCTTGTCGCCTGCGTAAATAATCACGCTTTTAGCCGGATAATGGCGACGATGACAGTGTTCCAGGAATCGATCCAGGGAAACAATTCCAGTTTGATGCTGTGCTGCAGTTACAGACATAGTGTTCCTTTGTGGTAGTGCCATAACAGGCGTCCTCAGTTATATAATGGTATACCAGTGCTTTTAATTTCGCGCAAGGTTATCCTATAACCGGTCGAAAAAATGCGACGGTCGTCACCCGCATATCGACATTTACTTAGTTATCTTGAGTATAGTTTAACCAAATGCCAATTTCGGCCCAATTATCACAAATTTACATTACGATTTTACATTTCAAGAGGTTTTGAAGCATGAAAGCACAGGTAAAGTGGCAAGGCGCAGCCAAATTCGAAGGTCTCACCGAGACTGGCCACTCGATAACCATGGATGGCGCGCAAGAGTATGGTGGTCAAAACCAGGGTGCAAGACCAATGGAGTTATTATTGATTGGGATGGGAGGCTGCTCGGCCTTTGATGTGGTCTTAATTCTGAAAAAATCCCGCCAGGATATCGTTGACTGCGTGGTGGAAATTGATTCAGAACGTGCAGATAGTGAACCCAAGGTTTTTACTAAAATACATGCACATTTTAAAGTCAGTGGTCGAGGCTTAAGTGAAAAACACGTTGACCGTGCGGTGCAATTATCCGCAGAAAAGTATTGTTCTGCCTCGATTATGTTGGGTAAGAGCGCTGAAATGACGCACGACTTTGAAATAATTGAAGTCGATTAAATAACGTATATAAAAAAGTTGGAAAAAATTTGTCTGCTTATAATGAATTAATTGATAGTTACTATCGCGCCTGGTTTCGTTTTCATCCTGAGACGGCCGTCGAAGTGGGTATAGACGGTTATAGCGATATTCTGACCCCCTATGATGATGATGACATAGGCGCATTGATCACACTAAACGAAAAACTATTGGATGCAATTGAAGAGCTGGATCGCTCTAAATTAAGTGATGACCAAAACACTGATCTGCAGTTAATGCTGGGTAGCGCATTGATTGAAAGTAAACAACTGATCGATGAGGACTGGCGCATCAAAGATCCTACCCGCTTCATTCCAGTTAATGCTATTTATCAATTAACGATACGCCCGGTAAAAAATCGTAAAGATGCTATGCAGTCTCGTTTAAAATCGATCCCGCATTATTTGCGAGGTGCAAAAAGTCATTTATCTTCTGCGCCTGAAACTATTCCGCCGATATGGTTAGAGTCGGCCATCATCGAAGCAAAACAAGGTGTTCAATATTTTCGATCACTGAATGAGAATCCAATGATTGAACCTTTTCGATTAAATTCGGAGATCGATGATGCCGCACATGCATTAGACGATTTTGCAAAATTTCTGGAAAGGGATCTGCTAAAACAGGCTAAAGGCGAATTTGCCTGTGGACGTGAGATGTTTGAGTTACTGTTAAACTTTCGTCATGGTATTTATAATGATATCGAGAGCTTATATAAGTTCGGCAATGAATTATTTGAGTCAACGTGGAAAGAACTGTGCAAGTTAACCGAGTCACTAACCGGTAATCAGGATGTCGCAGCGTTAACCGAAAAAATACAAAACCAGTTCAAGCCGGAAGGTAATCTGCTCGAACACTACAAAACAACCATGCAGTCGGCCTATGAGTTTGTTCAAACAAAAGAGCTGGTGAGTTTACCCGAACAACAATTTTTACACGTGGTCGACACACCGGGGTTTTTACGTCACCAAATCCCGCTTGCGGCATATATGGATCCATTACCCACTGATGCGTCGCAGACAGGTTATTATTATGTTACGCCCCCAGCCGATGAAGAGAGTTGGGGAGAACATAACTTAGTCAGCCTGCAACACACATGTGTACATGAAGCCTGGCCGGGGCATCACTTACAGTTTGTAACGGCCAACAAACAATCCGTTTCCTCAACGATACCAAGGCTCGTTAATGCCTCGGCAAGCCTTTACGAAGGCTGGGCTTTATATTGTGAGCAGCTGATGTTTGAACAGGGATTTTTAAATGAAGCGGAGTCAGAGTTTGTATTATTAAAAGATCGCCTCTGGCGTGCCTTGCGGGTGATGATCGATATCGATCTGCATGTTAACAAAGTGTCGGTTGAAGAATGCATACAAAAAATGCAACAGAAGTTAGGTTTTAGTGAAGCCCAGGCGCGAGGCGATATTACCTGGTATACCCAATATCCTACCGTCCCATTAGGTTACGCTGTTGGTTGGGCTCTGATCAATGAAACTCGCGATCGACTGCAAAGTATGGAACCCGATTTTTCATTAAAACATTTCCATGATCGATTATTATCGTCCGGTAGTATTGGATTACCCTGGGTATTAAGGCATAACTTTGGTGAACCATTATGGAACAGTGTACGGGAAAGTGTTTTTGGTTCATCAACGCCTGCTCCTTCTGGGTGAGGGCTGGGGTGAGGAGATAATCATTGAAAAAATATTTATCGAAGAAATATTACAGCTAATAATGACAGAAGGTATTATAAATGAGTAACCGTCCCCCCCCTTCATCGGGATTACATCACATTGCCATGTATGTCGAAGACCTGGCGGCGTGTGAAAAATTCTATATCGACTTAATGGGTATGCAAGTTGAATGGCGTCCGGATGAAGATAATGTTTATATAACTTCGGGTAGCGATAACCTGGCATTACATAAAGCGAATAAAACGATTGATGGTCGTCAACGACTTGATCATATAGGCTTTATCATGCGGCAACCAGACGACGTTGATCAATGGTATGAGTTTTTAAAATCACACAACGTACCGATGCGCACCGAACCCAAAACCCATCGCGATGGCGCGCGTAGTTTTTATTGTGAAGATCCGGCTGGTACCGTTGTGCAAATAATTTATCACAAGCCTTTAGAACATCTTTAATCTTCAGAGTCGAACGGTTAAAAAATAAGATTCTGAAAATCAAGTGGTTTCGAAAAAAATCCATCCAATCGATCCGATAGCGGTTAATATTTCAGAAGTATCTCCACAGTCAGACAGTAATGGCACTTAGTTAAGCTTTAAATGTGGCAAATGCCGTCATACCCGCAGGGCACTTTTCCCGCGGAGGCGGGAATCCAGAAAGTCACAATAAACAACCTGTTTACCTGGATTCCCGCCTCCGCGGGAATGACGTTTACGGCTAATGTTAGTGATATAACTAAATATTTGGCTCAACTAAGTGCCATTACAGTCAGACAGTGTAATTATTGTGGGCCGATGATTTGTCTGGTGGTATTTGAACTATTGCCTTTGCTCATATCGAAGTAAGTTCGAAGTAAGCCCCTATGCATTAAATTTGAACCTGGAATTTCATGCAAAGTTTTAAGCTGGAGGGTTCTATGAAAGCGGTTTGGTATCAGCTTAGTTTTTTAATCTTGATCGCATCAGCGCAAGTAGGCTGCGATACGATTAGAGTTAACAACAGTGCCGGTGATATCGGACTGTTGGTTGATGGTCAGTCTTCAGGTGGGCCTGTTAACGATCGTGGTCGTACGTCGTCAGGTTCCGGTCAGGTTGCGATAAA
>CAMYOL010000057.1 GCA_947260005.1 uncultured Ectothiorhodospiraceae bacterium | reverse complement strand
ATGCGTACTATCGCATCCTTGTCATCCGCACCGTGGAACATCGCACGCATTTTGCCGCCATTCTTCTCTTTGGCCCAGGCAAAGGCTTCTTTCAATGTATTATATGGTTTGTCGCTTTTGGCAATGAAACCACTGGAATTTAACGCCACCAGAGTCAGGTAATCAAAATCTTCGGGTTTATACTGCATCTTCGCGTGATGGGGTGCATAGGTATAGGCCGTTAATGAAGTCACACCGATAGTATACCCATCCGCTTTGGCCCGGCTTAGAGATGTCGCCATTACCGTACCATGTGAACCTGTCACATTTTTTACATTGATGGGCTGCCCCAGAATCTTACTCATTCGCTGAGCCAGGCCACGAGTTAATCGATCGATCTGAGCACCCGGTTGGGTCATCGTCATAAACGTAATGGGGCGGCTCGGGTAATCCGCCGCAGTAGCACTGGTCACCACCGCTGCCATTAAAATACTAAGTCCTAGTTTAAACATGTTTTTCATCCTCACTTCTCCGTGTTATTGATCATTTTATTATCCGGTCCTCAAGGGTAAAGGAACGGCCATTTATTCATATTCCACCATTACACTAATGTAATAAAATCAAGAGTAACAAAATCAAGTGTAACAAAAATCAAGCTGTTGTCTTTAATGAACGTGGTCCAGTTGCAATGGATGGCATTCATTTGAGTAAGGATTTAAACCCAATCCACAGAAACTGGTAAGTTCTCTCCCGTAAAAATAGTATTGGTTATTAACAACGTAATTTTCACCTCCAATACTATCTACAGAGTCCCTCATATAATTTAATAATGCATCACAAAAGTTTAAAAAACAGTAAGTTAAGATAATAATTATCGTGTTTTGTTCTTAACTAGACTTTGTGAATTCAGATGGTATTCTAACCCTCTAGAAGGATTAGTCTGTCGCATAGACGACAGTTAGTAAAATTGTTTATACACAAAATTATAATAACCTTATTTACTAAAATACGTGGAGGGATGAATGCAGGCTGAGCAATGTTTGCCGTATAGCTTTGTCAATCGATTACAAGCCAATGAATTTCGGCGTGTCGAATCAATTGCACATGAGTACTGTTATAAGAAAGGTGACTATCTCTTCACCGCCGATCAGAGCGATCGATCCATTTATATTATACTAGGCGGCCGTGCCAAGATTTCACGAATCTCCCAACTCGGTAATGAATTGATCCAGTGGTTTTGTATGCCCGGAGATATTTTTGGCATATCCGGCGAAAATAACCTGTCCAACAAAGTTTATGCGCAAGCAATTAGCGATTGCGTAGTATTAAAAATTAAAAAAGTCGATTTTAATCAATTAATGTTGAATGAACCACGAGTCGGTTTATTAGTTATTGATCAATTATCTTCTCGCCTTCACGCCTTAGGCGACATGGTTTTATATATGGCCAGCGACAGCGCTAACATTCGATTTATTAAACTATTACAACACTTAAGTGAAAGTTATGGACAACCCAGAAAGGGCGGTATCCACATTGATATTCCCACGACGCACCAGGACATTGCCGATATGATCGGTGCCTGTAGGCAAACTGTCTCGGGAATTATTAGTGAACTAAAACGCGAGGGAATATTAGATATTAATCGTAACGGTATGTATGTCCACAAACCTGAGCAATTAACTAACCGGCTTAAACATTAAAACGAAAATGCATAACGTCACCGTCCTGCACAATATACTCTTTACCTTCCAGGCGTAACTTGCCGGCTTCCCTGGCACCACTCTCGCCCTGATATTGAACAAAGTCATCATAACTGGTGACTTCGGCGCGAATAAATCCTTTTTCAAAGTCAGTATGGATCACGCCTGCCGCCTGGGGTGCCGTTGCACCGACCTTTACGGTCCAGCCACGCACTTCTTTTTCACCGGCGGTAAAATACGTTTGCAAACCTAATAAAGAATGACCCGCCCGAATGACTCGATTTAAACCGGGCTCATCAAGTCCCATTTCATCTAGAAATTCTTTTTTCTCTTCATCATCCAGTTCAACCATTTCCGCTTCAATCGATGCACAAACAGGAACTACCGGAGCCTTCTCTTGTTCAGCAAATTTTCTGACCGTATCCAGTTGCGTATTATTTTCAAACCCGTCTTCAGCCACATTGGCGATATACATGGTTGGTTTGATGGTGAGTAGAAAAAGATCACGGATTAATAATTTTTCTTCTTTTTCTAACTCCAAAGACCGAACAGGATTCCCTTCATCCAGATGGGACTTCACTTTTTCTAACACAAGCATTTTTGCTTTGGCATCTTTATCACCGGATTTAGCCACCTTACTGGTGCGGTGCATATTTTTTTCTACCGAGTCCATGTCAGCCAACGCTAATTCGGTATTAATAATTTCAATATCACTCAAAGGATCTATTTTTCCCGCGACATGGACAATGTCGTCATCTTCAAAACAACGAACAACATGGGCAATCGCATCGGTTTCACGAATGTTGGCAAGAAACTGATTTCCTAAACCTTCACCTTTGGAAGCACCTTCTACCAGGCCAGCGATGTCGACAAACTCCATCGTAGTCGGTAAAACACGTTGAGGATTCACAATATCGGCTAACTTATCCAGGCGTGGATCAGGAATGGGCACAATACCAACATTGGGTTCAATGGTACAAAACGGATAGTTTTCCGCTTGTATTTCGGCCTTGGTCAGTGCATTAAATAAGGTCGATTTACCTACATTCGGTAAGCCAACAATGCCGCATTTAAATCCCATCTTAATCTCCTAATATAAACACGACACTTACTTTGTGTGTAATGTTTGCATGGCCTTATTCGTTTCACCGTGGACAATTTGATCAAGAACACTGATAGCTTGATCGATGACGTTTTCAATCGCAATCTGATCGTCCTGTGAGGCTTTTTTTAGTACATGCCCGGTCACTTTTTCTTTGTTACCCGGATGACCAATGCCTAAACGGATTCGTTGAAAAGCATTTCCACCACAGCGACTAATGATGTCACGCAAACCATTATGACCACCGTGGCCACCGCCTTGTTTTAGTTTAAGCGTGCCCACCGGTAGATCGAGATCATCGTGCACGACAAGAATATTCTCGAGTTTAATTTTATAAAACTGCATGAGCGCCAGCACTGCCTGGCCGCTTAAGTTCATGTAGGTATCGGGCTTGAGCAACCACACTTGCTGACCTTTTATAGTAGAACGTGCAGCATCGCCCTGGAATTTTTTTTCTGACTTGAAGTGGCCACCAAATTTTCGAACCACTTCATCTACAAACCAAAAGCCGGCGTTGTGGCGCGTGTTGGCATATTCATTTCCAGGGTTTCCCAACCCAACAATCATGTCAACATGCGCGGACAAGGCCGGCTCCGGTACAGATAGCTAAATCTAACTTAATCAGAAGATTCTGCATCACCTTCAGCAGCTTCACCTTCTGCTTCTGGTGCAATTGCTTCATCTTCGTCAACTTCTTTCGCTGCACGAGGGATATGCACGCTGGCAACCGCCTGGTCATGGCTTTCACCATGCGTTAACTCAACGATCTCGACACCCTCTGGCAATTGCAAATCGGTTAAGTGAAAAATCGCATTCAGATCCAGTGCGCTCAAATCCGCTTCGATGTATTCAGGTAAGTTACCTGGTAAACACTGAACTTCGACTTCCGAAATGCTGTGCGAAATCAAACCACCTTCACGAACACCAGGAGATTGCTCTTCATTAATGAAGTGAATCGGCACGTTAACACGAATGGTTTCCGTTGCACTGATGCGTTGCAGATCGATATGCATAATGATCGGACGACTTGGATGGCGTTGTAGATCTTTTACGATCGCACTTTCATCTTTGCCATCTAACTTAACGCTTAGAATATGAGAGAAGAAGGCTTCGTTCTCGATCTGGTGTGCAAGTTCGTTGTGCTCTAAAGTAATCGGGGTGGGTTCTTTACCCGAACCATAAATAATCGCTGGAACTTTCCCGGCATGACGTAGGCGGCGGCTCGCACCCTTCCCCATATCAGCGCGGAGTTCAGCATTTAGTATAAATTCAGCAGACATAATACTTTCTCCAAAATAAACAAACATTTGTTTGCGTTTCATTAATAAGCCGAAGCTTAGCTACACACACCTTCGCGACCAAAAGCGTGCTTGTGTCATTAATAAATTAATAACATCTGTCATGACACTATATATATGTATAAAGTCATGACAGATATTAACTCATGCCTAACATCAATCGATATACAGTGAGCTCACCGATTCTTCATTACTGATACGACGAATGGTCTCAGCCAATAATTCAGCAATGCTCAACTGTCGAATTCGACCACAATTCATTGCATCTTCACTCAACGGGATGGTATCCATCACCACTAACTCATCAAGTACTGAATTCGAGATGTTCTCAACCGCCGGCCCAGACAAAACCGGGTGTGTACAGTAGGCCACCACTTTTGCCGCACCGTTTTCTTTTAACGCCGCCGCTGCACGACATAAGGTCCCTGCCGTATCCACTAAATCATCAATCAGGATACAACTGCGCCCTTTTACATCACCGATAATGTTCATGACCTTGGCGACATTCGCTTTCGGTCGACGTTTATCAATAATCGCCAAATCCGCATCATCTAAACGTTTGGCTAAGGCTCGCGCCCGAACCACACCACCCACATCCGGTGATACCACCATCAGATTCGGATACTTTTGGCGCCATACATCACCCAATAAAACCGGTGAGGCATAGACGTTATCCACCGGGATATTAAAAAATCCCTGGATTTGATCGGCATGCAAATCAACAGTCAAAACCCGATCCGTACCCACGGTCGCGACCATATCCGCTGCGACTTTTGCAGTAATCGGTACCCGTGCTGAGCGAGGACGGCGATCCTGACGGGCATAGCCAAAATAAGGCACCACCGCTGTGATTCGAGCCGCTGATGAGCGGCGAACCGCGTCGACCATCACCAACAATTCCATCAGATTTTCGTTGGTCGGCGCGCAGGTCGGCTGCACAATAAAAACGTCCTTACCGCGGACGTTTTCCATAATCTCGATTTGTACTTCACCATCGCTAAAGCGCCCTACCACGGCCTTACCGAGAGGGAGCTGTAATCTTGCCACGATGTCATTGGCGAGTTTCGGGTTGGCATTGCCCGAAAACACCATCAAGCTGCCGTTTTCCAACTAATTTTCCTACGAGCAGTAAAAATATGGCTGGGGTGCCAGGATTCGAACCTGGGTATGCTGGAATCAAAATCCAGTGCCTTACCGCTTGGCGACACCCCAATTTAAAACTTTTTAACTTCTCTTCTTACCTGGGTATTCCCAGGTTCAATACTTCCCAATAAGAGAAATAATACTATATAAAACAAGTTATTGCGTTCTATTTAGCATTTCATGCACCGGCGATACTTCCAGGCCCTGTGCAATAAATCCTTTCCATTTAGCAGACAATTTAGACCATGCCTGTCGTGCCTGTTGTTCGCTCTCAAATACCGCAAATACACAAGCACCGGTACCGGTCATTCTAGACTTTGAGCTGACTGCGCCCAAATCCTGCAGGGCCTCGGCCACTTCAGGCGACTGGGCGGCCACAATCGGCTCACACACATTCTGTCCCTGCCCTTCCAGAAAGTCGCGTATTGTAATGGGTGGGCAATCACGTATCAATTGCGGGTCGCTAAATATTTGCGCTGTAGACACATTTATTTCAGGGATCAGCACCAGATACCATGCATTTGGCACTTCGACCGGGATTAACTGCTCCCCGACCCCTTCGGCCCAGGCATTTTGGCCATAAATGAACACCGGCACATCGGCCCCCAGATTCAGCCCAATTTCAGCCAACTCAGCCAAATCCAGTTCACAACCCCATAATTGATTGAGGGCCAACAGGGTCGTTGCCGCATCGGAGCTGCCACCACCGAGCCCCCCGCCCATGGGTAAGTGCTTGTCCAACTGAATCTTGACGCCTTTTTGGATGCCAGCCTGTTGCTGTAAGGCTGTGGCGGCCCGGTAGATGATATCCTGCTCTTTTTTTACACCATGGAGCTGATAATCGAGTTCAACCCCTGGGTTATCTGTGACAGTAAAGCTAAGCTGGTCTGCAAAATCGAGCAACACAAACACGGTCTGCAAAAGATGAAAACCATCCTCACGCTGACCGGTGATGTGCAGAAACAGATTCAGCTTGGCGGGTGCCGGCCATTTAGTTTCGGCCGAGAGCGATGTTGGTTTTGGGCTAGTCACTATGCTGAATGATATCGGATCTTGAGAATGGCCGATAGCCAGACACACCAACAGACCCAATTAATCTATCGAGACTTGTTCTCGATACTGAAATCGAACCGTTATCTGCTCATCGCCTGATCACTTAAACTTTGGTCGCTTAAACTTTTTGCGAGCCCGCTCAACCTTAAGTCTTATCACGCAGCCTTCAACATGATCGTTGATCAACCCCATGGCCTGCATAAAGGCATACACGGTTGTTGGACCAACAAATTTCCAGCCCTGCTTTTTCAACTCCTTCGACAAAGCAATGGATTCAGCAGAAGTCGAAACAGTCTGTGGTTTTGCAAGTTGCTTTTTGTCAGGTTCGTAACGCCAGATGAAGGTCGCTAACGAGCCTTCTCGTTTGATAAGCTCCTGCATGCGTTGCGCGTTATTGATCACGGCCTCGATCTTGCCGCGATGGCGGACGATTCCTTCATCCTTTAGCAAACGATTGATGTCGCGCTTGGTAAAGCGCGCTATTTTGTTAAAATCGAAATGATGAAAAGCTGCACGAAAGTTCTCGCGTTTAGTCAGTATGGTGCGCCAACTCAGTCCGGATTGAAAACTCTCCAGACACAACTTCTCGAACAAACGACGATCATCACTAACCGGGAAACCCCATTCGGTATCATGATAGTCAGGAAACTCCGGTGCAGCATCGCACCAACGACAGCGTAATTTGCCATCTTGACCTTTTATCGTTTTTCTCACTTAACTATCCTTATATAAAATATTTTAGAGCTGTCACTCAGCCGAGAAGAAAATTTAATCGTTCGTCTGCTATTGCTGGCGAGATTTCTAGAATCTCAGCGCTTACCACATTTTGAGTCACAAACGGATCGGCGTTCACCCTGTTTTGAAGTTCAGATTTCGAAATATTATGGGCGAAGATCCCTCCACCCAGGCTGGGCTGGAGACTACCGACCAGCAAAAACACACCGTCGTCAAAACCGCGCTTTATCCATTCATTGTGACCATCCATAAATTCACTTGCCTGTCCTTTATTGCCAGAAAACTTTAGCAGTACGATAAACATCGACTTTACTCTCCTATAAAATTAAATCTGTTAGACCGTTTACCCAGCCTAGACGGTGTTTTCTACACACGAATTTAGCCAGTCATCCAATTGCTTGACCTCTTGTTTAATAAATTTCTCATCGTGAAAGGCATTGGCCAGTGTAGCAACCCCTTGACTGCGAGCAAGAAGATGCATCGCCAACTTATCAGCATCGGCCTTGCGACCAAGCAGTTTGAATTGTCTACGCAACCAGACCCGAAACAGAGTAAATAATTCATTTGCCTCATCTTTTGAGCCATGATCTAGTTTCGCAAGTTCCGTGCTTAGTGTGCCAACCGGGCATCCGTAACGTTTTATTTTGGCCCGGTTCGCAATCAGGATATGAATAAAGCTGCGAATGCGATCAACGGGTTGCTCCCCTTCAATTTCCCACCGTTCCAACATCTTTTGGGTATTCGCCAAGCGCACATGGATTACCGCATCGAGAATTTCATCCTTCGATTTGAAATGGTAGTAAAAATTACCGCGTGAAATTTGTACGCTATGGGCAATATCCGAAAACGAGGTATGTTCGTAGCCTTGTTGATAGAACAATTGATCGGCTGCCTCAACAATGTGATCGCGCGTTGTCTTATCTTTCATAAAAAACACCTCGCTGACCCGTCACATTTTCAAAAATTAGGACAGCCGTCCTACTCTTGGCGTAGATTAGGACAAACATCCTAGTCTGTCAAGGACAGAGATTTAATCGTCTTTAACTGGCAGCTGAAATCTTAGTTAAACCCACTAACAACGATAAATCTGGTAGAGCTGAAGTTTGGCGTAATGACGAGTAACTTAGGTAGATGGATTCCCTCTCTCCAGAGGGAAATGTGCCCTGCGGGTATGACAGGAACAGGAAGTCTTAAAAAGAGGAATGACGGGGAAGTGAAAAGGCCTGATTATATTTGGATTCTCCCTCTCCAGGGAGAATGACGAGAAAAGTGGAAGACTTCGTTTTAACTTCCAAATTTTATCTTCAAAGAAGGTATTAAAACTGGAGTTTCAGGCGTTTATAAGCGGCGCTAGCGACATAATAGGAATTATCACGACTGAGTGTCTTCAACATATCTTTACTGGTATTGGGGTTAAGCACCACCGCCCAGCGAACTAAATAATGCTTCGATCGGCTGGCTTTATCCAATAGTTCAAGTGAATCCGATTTCACGATTGTTAACGGGTCGATTGTTCGCTCAGGAGAGGTATCTGACTCAACGGCTTTGAAAAAATCCAGTTCAGCAATGTTAGATCTGTTTTTTGAAACCAGAAAAAGTTCGTCAAGTTCGGATTTAGACGGTGAAAAATAACGCCGTGTTATTTCCTGCTTGTTAATATTATATTCTTGATAGCCCATATTGACTTCCCGCCAAACAATGAACTTTGCAAACTTGTCAAAATACATTTCATCAAGCCCACCTTTAACAGGAAGGGGGATTTTATGTTTTACATAATTTTCGTCGAAGTCAAACTGGTAAATAATAAAATACTTATTGTCGTCATCTAAATCAAAACTAAACCACTGATTATCAGTATTAAATACAAAATAGGTGTTGAATTGATGTAAAAAATACAGATCAATCCTTTCGCCTTGCTTTTCTAAAAAATAATTAGTCGTTGTGGAATAATCATGGTCGATCTTATCTGCAGGTGGATGGGGTGCTAAACCGATAAATTTCCATACGGTAGACGAAGTAACGGCGACGATTTTTTCATCGGGATTAGATTTATAGCCGTCTATGTGTCCGCTGATTGAGGATTCGTTTACCCCCGAAGAAATTGGGAGTGACACGCCGCAACCATTTAGCAATAACAGAAATGAGATCAGCATGTACGATTTTTTTATCAACGTCCTGTCCATAATATTATCTAAATTCCATAGTCATTATTGTGTTTAGTCTGGCAGATGTCTAGTAAGAAGTGATTCCACATGACAGACCGCTATGCTTTTGTTCTTTCAATTATCATCTTATTTAGGGACTGCTCTTTGACGTAAAATAAAATACGCTACAAACGAAACCATTATCATTGGTAGCACTCCAAGTAATAGAGCAGACGGTAGCGGACCACCCGATAACGATATATGAAGTTTTAAGATAGCCGGAACGATATAGATTCCTGCGAAATTACCTGCCGGGACGGCTGTTAGTGATGGCGCAAAGAATAGCCCAATGACTATAGATTTCGATAGGATTATTTTATTTGGTGTATTAATTGACTCAATAAATTTTATCGCTTTAATAAGCGCGATGCCGATTATGGCACTAACACCAAACATCAGTAACGTAATTAGAAACTGTTTTATTTCCATAAGCGCTGATCAATCTAACTTTGCAGCTGTACGGGCACAAACATAGCGCGGTGAGGTATGCGGCCGAACGAGTACTTTGTTTTGTGGGGCATTCATAGTTTACTCACAATTTAATTCCTTAAAAGAGCGAAGCCATTTAATAGCAGATGTTTCATCATCAAAATATTTCACAGGGTAATCCACTGTTTTACCACTGAAAAATTTAAGATCGACCATAAGTTTCCCGTGTTCATAATACCCAGATTCCTTATCAAAGAGTATTGCAAGAGCCGTTGTAATAGAATGAAAATCATCCCCTGATATTATATCCCAGGCTTCTTCTGTTATATGCGTTATACCGTGAAGCTTTACAAGCAAGGCATGTGGCTTGTCCGTTAACGCTTGTCGTTGAGTCGTTTCGTCCTCCATTTCTGGTTTCGATACATGCATATGACGAGGCCATTCAGCACAAACTATGCCGTCCTCTAAGAGTTTTACTTCAACAATATGATTACTGTTTTTCATTTGTCACATAATGAGGCTGTAGATTAACTGTAAGCATATGTAATTACCCCAATTCCAATTATTACTACCCATAGCAATGTAGTTAACTGATTATTGTGCGGCTTTTCTGTATACCATAGGTGACCTAAAATAACGAATGATTTTCGACCCATAATAAAACCTAAAAATATACTTACGACAATTGATAGAATGAATAACCAATGTGTATAAAAAGCATATAACTTTATACCGCCAACAAATGCACCCTTTAAACTTATCAAAATTGGTGTGATTGCGATTGTTAATGCAATACAAACTGCAAATCCTATTGATGTAGTAATTCTTTCTGAAATAGATATTCTTACACTAGAACTCTGCATATATTCGTTTGCTCCACCGTTTGAGTAGTGAGGCAGGTGTGTTGTTTGCGCCTGACCATCACGAGCAATTTTTTATAGGGCAACTATGCCCAATTAATTCCATTTGGCAGCTCATAACCACTAAACTCAACATGAACCACTCTTCGGTGCTCAGGAAGAATAGACTTACTAGACGAATGTAATATATGGGGGCGCATTATGACAGCATCACCAGAATTTACTTCACAAAATACTGGCTCAGTATTATTTACTATTTCGTCAATTTCATTCTGTTTCAGAAAACCTTTCTCATGAGAACAGGGTATTACTTTTAAACAGCCGTTTTCAGTACCAGAAGGATCTAAATGCACACGAAATGTTAACATTTGATTTAGAACGTCTAATGAAGGCTGAACATGATGTGTTTTATCTTTTAATGTCCACGGCCCCCAACCTTCGATTTCCTTTCTAATGCTAAGCGTAACTGTTTTATCTTGATGCCACGTTACAAACCAGTTTTTATCGGGTGTTTTATCAAAGAATATTACTCTAACAACCTGAGGCTCTTTACCAAGAATATGACGTGCCTCGTTCAAAAGCCTACTATCACTCAACAAGCCCTTAATAGATGTAAATTTTTTTTCAGCATTTCTTATACCATGTTTAGGTAATGCCTCTTCTGATTCTTCTACTTCAGCGATAACAGCATGAATAAGATTATAAGTAATCAGGCTTTCCTTAATTTCTATTCCATGGGTATGAATATCAAACTTTGGCATATATCTTCTTTGACCTATATCGTTTTAGGCCATGCGCGACCAATAAACACGGCGGAATGCCACGGCTTGGCGTCCACAGTGGCGCGCATTGTTATGGATTTTAATCATTATCGAACTCATGATTATTACCTATACGGCTTGTACAAGCTAAATCAAACGCATCATTATTTGTAACAGTAGTATCATTTCCAATTTCTTTCTTCTTTATAATCGATTTTGGTTCTCTATTCATTGCTATGGAGAAAATGGCACCAAAAATTGGGATTAACCAAACGACAAATGTTTGCGTTACCTTTTGCGATTTTTCGTTGTACTCCGATTTAATCGATAAAATCGTCGCATAAATATTAGCTGCAATAAATAGGAAAATTAGTCCGGCTACTATTATTATTTCTGCATAAGCCATACTGTTTTTTGTATCCTCAACTATAATTCACCAGACTAAATTCAAATTCTAACATGAACTTTTTTCGGATAATTTTTTTTGTTGATAGTGTTTTCAATAGTTTACAGTTTTTATTGTAAATAAAACAAATGTGTTATCTGGTAATATTTCCGGGTTTGTCTTGAGCTTCATTATTTCTTCGTAATTTCAACATGATAAAAATATATTAGAATTAGATAATGGGAATAGGATAAATAATTTCTATATGTGGAATCCCCTTCTACAAGGGGTATGACGAATAATTTTGAAAGATGGATTCCCTCTCTCCAGAGGGAATGACGGGAAGTCTTAAAAAATGGGAATAACGGGAAAGTGAAAAAGCCTGTTTATAAGTGGATTCTCCTTCGCCAAGGAGAATGACGAGAAATTTGGATGCTCCCTCGCCAGGGAGAATGACGAGATAGGTATGACGGGGCTTCAAAAAGCGCCGAGTGTCCATTTATCCACGACCAGGCGCACATCAATCTCCTGATCGGGTTTTATAATAAACACTTTACGCGGCAGGTCCATGCCACTGACTTGCGTATAGCGTTTAAAGTTAACTTTCCAGTTCGCGTCTTCGAGATAAGCCAGACGTCCCTGACCATCGAGTTTGGGTTGTTTAATTTGTTTCGGACTGGTCATGCCCATCACCCAATAACGTAACCCTTCGACCGGCATATGAACGCCCGTTTGATCAAACAGTAATTCTTCCGGACGATCAGCATAAAAACTTTGTTCGTCAGAATCTTTGAGGATCACTCCATCGGCATTTCCAACTAATTTAACTTTTCCAGCACCAAATGGACCGTTTAATATAATTTGATAGTCTTCGTCTTTTTGTTGCCATTCGAGTGATAAATTCCATGCATCCTCACCCTGGCTTACTAATAGTCGACCCCGTAACCGCCAGTATTTAATCGCACTCAGTTCACCCTGGCGATGCTCCCAAACCGCATAGGAGTTTTCATCAGGTGGCACTGACTGTATCGTGCTACAGCCAACCGACAGGCTCAAGACAGCCAAAAAAATGAAAAGTGTTTTAGAAATGAAATTACTTGGTAAATCGTTCAACGACATCATTTAACAACTTATGTGAAGGTGTTTCGCGTAGAGCCTCATCCCATATATCTTTTGCAGACTCATGATCACCCATCACCCATAGCACTTCACCAAGGTGGGCGGCTATTTCGGCATCCTTCAACTTATCTAGTGCCATGCGCAGATATTTTACTGCTTCGTCGTAATTTCCCATCCGGTAGTGCGCCCAGCCTAAACTGTCCAGTGTAGCCGCATCATCCGGGTTTATCTTGTAGGCTAATTTAATATAGGCAATCCCTTCCTCGATACGATCGGAACGATCAACCATCGTATAACCCAGCGCATTCAAGGCCTGCGCATTCTTCGGTTCGATGGTAATAATTTTTTTCAGATCAGAAAACGTGACATCTAAGCGTTCAATCTTTTCAGCAGTAAGTGCGCGTGCATATAAAAGTGAAATGTTATCCTGCATTCTGGCCAGGCCTTCACTATAGAGATCGAATGCCTCCTGGTGTTGACCGACTTCACGCAAGATCTCACCTTCAGCTAATATCAATCGCTGCTCCACATCAGCAGATTCGGCATGGACGGCATGTAATCGTTCTCTGGCGAGTTCAACCCGACCTGCTTTCGCTTCAATCAGGGCGATTCGAATTTGTGCATCGATCAAGTATTCACCGGAACTGATCACCTTATACCACTGAATCGCAGTCTTGGTATTATTTTGTTGTTCCGCTATCTGCCCCAGGTAATAGCTGGACTCATTAATCCGCTTACCCGATTTCACCAACTCCTTAAATAATTCGCTGGCCTCATCAAGTTCATTGGTTTGTAAAGACAACAGCGCCAATGCATATTTTGAATCAGGATTTTCAGGCTGCAACTCGATGACAGCCTGAAATTGTTCACGAGCTTCCGTATAGCGCTTTTCATCCACTAAACGGCGTGCATAGTAATCGCGCAAAACCGCATTCTCGGGTATCTTACTAATGGCAAACTGCAGTTCATCCAGGGCCTGTTGTTTATTACCCTGACGATAGAGAATATTGCTACTCAGGATGTAGGCATCGGACCATTCTGGGCTTAGTTTGATAACCTGGTCAGCTGCCTCTTTCGCCTTGTCGAGATCACCCACCAGCAAGGCCAGCTGACTATAGGCATAGAGGGCTTGCGGATTATCCTGGCGGGTCTCAACCAGTTGCTCCATTAAATAGAGTACCGATTTTTTATCCTTTTCTTTACTCAATAACGAAGTAATAAGCATAAAAATATTATGGTTTTTAGTGCCGGCTGACTGCTCACTTAAATTAATCACCTTTTCCAGGTGGAACTGGGCCTGTGGAATATTGCCGGTGCGGATATTCATGGCCGCGGCCACTTGATTGGCCTCAATGCTGTCCGGAGCTGTGTCGACCCACATTTTTGAGGCTTCTAGTGCACTGGCGTTATCTCTGGCATAAACGGCGATTCGTGTCGCCCGTTCAATCACCTTCGGATCGCCCGAAAGACGAGCCGCCTCGAGATATTGGCTCACCGCAACGTTGATTTGACCCCGTTGACCCGATATCTCAGCCAGCATCAGTCGAAATAGCAGTTCCGGGCTTAAATCCGTTTCAGCCTCTGGTTCAGCTGCGGCCGGCGCTGCAGCCTCACTAACGGATTGTTTTTCATGTGTTTTTGCTTGATCCGTCGCCGGTGCAGTGCCAGCTGGCGGGGTAGGATTCCCCGCACAGGCGATTAGTAAAGTACTGGCCAGTAGCGCGATTCCGATATGAGCCCATTTGGGCAGGGCGGCAAATGTGGGGGTCGTGTTTTGCATAGACATATTCCGTGTGTTTATCTCCAAACTATATACAACTTTTCGGCCAAATACCTTGTATAATTTAGATAATTATTACGGTATTGGTTCATCCATATTTATAGAAATTAGCACGTTTCAGGCCAAAAATCTGAGAAACCCCATGACTTTAGTAGCGCTCGGTATCAATCACAAGACAGCCCCCGTTGATATACGGGAAAAGCTCGCTTTTGCCCCCGATACTGTCCCGACCGCATTGCAGGATCTGGTCAATCATGAGGCCGTGCAGGAAGCGGTGATTTTATCCACCTGTAATCGTACCGAGGTCTATTGCGGACTGGACGACTCGGCCAATGAAGCCGTTGTTGAGTGGCTCAGCGAATATCACCAACTACCGCTTGAATCGATCTCTCCTTATATATATGCCCACCTCGGCAGTGATGCGGTACAGCACATCCTTCGGGTCGCCTCCGGGCTCGACTCCATGGTGTTGGGCGAACCACAGATATTAGGCCAGATTAAAGAAGCCTATATGACCGCCAATCAGACCGGTGTGATTGGCACCCAATTAAACCGGTTGTTCCAGCATACCTTTGCGGTCGCCAAACAGGTCCGCACCGATACCGCGATTGGCGCCAGCCCGGTTTCGGTCGCCTTTGCGGCGGTCAGTCTGGCGCAACAGATCTTCTCAGATTTAAGTGAACGCACCGTTCTGCTCATAGGTGCCGGTGAAACCATTGAACTGGTCGCCCGTCACTTAAAAGAAAATCAGGTTAGCCAGATCATTGTCGCCAATCGTACGGTGGAAAGAGCCAAAGAATTGGCTAAGCTATTTGATGCCCAGGCCATTGCCATACCGCAAATACCGGAACGGCTACCTGAAGCTGACATAGTGATCAGCTCGACTGCGAGCCCATTGCCATTCATAGGTAAAGGCATGATGGAATCAGTGATCAAAACCCGCAAACACAAACCGATGTTTATGGTCGACATCGCCGTGCCGCGCGACATCGAGCCGGAAGTGGGCGAGTTAAATGATATTTATCTTTATACCGTTGATGACTTGCAGGAAGTCATTGAAGAAAATCGTAAATCCCGTCAGGAAGCGGCCTATCAGGCCGAAGACATTATCGATACCCAGGTCGAACACTTCATGGGCTGGCTGCGCTCACTCGAAGCCGTCGATTCTATCCGTGCCTACCGGGAAAAATCATATCAATCACGCGATGAAACACTGGCCACCGCCAAACGGCAGTTACTTGCCGGTAAAGATCCGCAACAAGTTATTGATGAACTCGCCCGAGTCTTAACCAATAAAATCATTCATGAGCCCAGCGTGCAAATGAAACATGCCGCCTATCATGGTGAACAAGAACTTCTCGAACACGCCTGCCAATTACTTGGCATTAATCCCAATACCCTAGATTAACGAAGGATAGTATGAAAGCCTCTTTGCGCACTAAGTTGCAGCATTTGTCTGAACGTTTGGAAGAAATAAATCATCTTCTGGCTGATCCTGATGTCATTAGCGACCAGAATAAATTCCGGGCGCTGTCGCAGGAACATGCACAACTCACTCCGATTGTATCTTGTCATAATGATTATGAAGAAACCTTATCGGCCATAGAAGATGCCAGGACCATGCTGGAAGAAGACGATCCGGAAATGCGCGAGATGGCTCAGGAAGAATTAAAGACTGCCGAAAAACGTCAGGAAACACTCAGCCAGGAATTGCAGTTGTTAATGCTGCCTAAAGATCCTAACGATGAGAAAAATATATTTATCGAAGTCCGTGCCGGTACCGGTGGTGATGAAGCGGCTATCTTTGCCGGTGATTTATATAGGATGTATGCCCGCTACGCCGAGAAACGCCGCTGGAATATCGAAGTCATGAGCGAGCATGAAGGTGAGCACGGTGGTTATAAAGAAATTATTGCGCGTATCGAAGGCCAGGGAGCGTATTCACGATTAAAATTTGAATCGGGTGGACATCGGGTGCAACGTGTACCTGAGACGGAATCCCAGGGTCGAGTACATACCTCGGCTTGTACGGTTGCCATCATGCCGGAAGTCGACAGCATAGATGAGTTTGATATTAATCCGAGTGATTTAAAAGTCGATACCTTCCGTGCTTCCGGTGCAGGTGGTCAGCACGTTAACAAAACGGATTCAGCCATTCGGCTTACGCATATTCCTTCAGGCATTGTCGTTGAATGCCAGGATGAACGCTCACAACATAAAAATCGTGCGCGGGCGATGTCGTTATTACAATCGCGCTTACTCACGCAAGAACAAGACAAGCAACATGCCGAACAGGCCGAGACCAGAAAATTACAGGTCGGTAGTGGGGATCGATCTCAACGTATTCGCACCTATAATTATCCGCAAGGGCGATTAAGCGATCACCGGATAAACTTAACCTTGTATAAACTGGATGAAGTCATGCAAGGAAATCTCGATGAAGTGATCAACCCGCTCATTAACGAACACCAGGCTGATCTGTTAGCCAGCATGAGTGATGACTAACACCTCCGAAATGCTATAAACTAATGAATCCGTCATCCCCGAGTGCTCTTATCGGGGATCCAGAGATCTAATAATAGTCAAAATACAGGATTCCCGATAAATTCATTCGGGAAAGTACACTTAACAAAACAATAGTAATTTGTCAGGCATATTTAAAGTTCATAATGAGAAAATAATGAATCAGAATATCAAACTGGGTGAATTGCACAAACAAAGTATTTCCGAACTAACGGGGTATTCCGATTCTGCACGGCTTGATGCCGATCTAATTCTTTGCCATGTTTTATCGATTCCACGCACCGCAATTATTACCCAAGATCAAATGGCTCTCGAAGCCGAACAAATTAAACAAGTCCAACAACTTATAGAAAAACGTAAACAAAGCTACCCTATCGCCTATATCACCGGTTCACGCTCTTTTTGGGATCTTGATCTGAAAGTTACTAAAGACACCTTGATCCCACGTCCTGAAACTGAATTATTAGTTGAGATGGCGTTATCGTTGTATGCTGAAGATGAAAATATACAGCTACTGGATCTTGGAACCGGTAGCGGCGCCATTGCCATTGCTATCGCAAAGGCACGACCAAACTGGAATGTTGTTGCCAGTGATAAGTCATCGGCTGCTTTATCTGTCGCCCGCCATAATATTGAAAAATACCAATTAAAAAATATATCGCTGGTCACTAGCCAGTGGTTTGATGACATCCCGACAAAGCAAAAATTTGATCTAATCCTCTCGAACCCACCTTATATTGAAAGCAATGATCCTCATCTGCAACAAGGTGACGTCCAACACGAACCTCGTTCAGCTCTTAGTTCTGGAATCGATGGCTTGGATGATATTCGTTTGCTAATCCCAAGCGCTTATGATTACTTAAAAACAAAGGGCTGGCTCTGGCTTGAACATGGTTTTGATCAGGCACAAAGAATAAAAGATTTATTCGATAATTATCACTACACTAATATAAAACAAATCCTCGACCTGGCAGGACATACCCGCATTAGCGGAGGACAACTTGAGTAACCGCATGGAAATGGAAGACGAACAATTACTACGTTATAGCCGCCAGATTATGTTGCCGCAAGTCGATGCCGTCGGCCAACAAAAACTATTAGACTCAACCGCACTGATCGTCGGTATGGGTGGACTCGGTTCACCGATTGCGCTGTACCTGGCCAGTGCCGGGGTTGGGCACCTAATCCTGGCTGATTTTGATCAAGTCGAATTATCAAACCTGCAACGCCAGATTATTCATAGCACAGATGATATTGGCAAAGACAAAGTCGATTCAGCCTATGAAACATTGTTAAAAATAAACCCAGAAATAACGGTTACCCGGTTCAAACAACAACTTAACAAAGAAAATCTAAATGATCTAATCCCCCAGGTTGATGTCGTGATTGATGGTTGTGATAATTTTGAAACCCGCTTCGCCGTCAACCGAGCCTGTGTTGAACATCGTAAACCATTAGTCTCTGGTGCGGCGATACGTTTTGAAGGCCAGGTTAGTGTCTTTATGAACAATGGTCACTGCCCTTGTTACCAATGTTTATATAAAGATGAAGGCGAAAATGAGGAGATGCAAACCTGTAGTGAAAATGGTGTGCTTGCTCCACTGGTTGGTATGATAGGTTCAATTCAGGCTATTGAATCCATAAAAGTACTGTTGGGGATAGGGGAAACACTGGCCGGTAAATTAATGTTGATTGATGCGTTCACGATGGAAACGCGAGTATTAAAATTATCTCGTGATCCGGAATGCGCTATCTGTAACGCTGCTACTGATTAGATCGTTAAGCAGTTTTAGACTTCCATACCTTCATAATATTGCAAGGCCATAATAAATTTAAATTTTTCTGAATTTAGTTATTTACCTTCATCTTTAAATTTCATCAATACCCATTGGTCGTCTTGCTTACAATATTTGAAATTGTTCTGCGCAATTCTTTTTTGGGATTTATTAACTATTCGGACTTCACGACATTTCATCTCATCCTTAATAAAGGATGACAAAGGATTGATCAAACCTGAATGGTTAGTTTTATCATTTTTCCAGGCCAGTTTTTCGCCATCCTTTTTCTCATTGAGTGCCGTTTGAATGGTATCTTCCATAATTTTCACATCTTCACTGTTAAAGTCTGCGATGGGGGCGGCTTGATGTAAAAAACCCAGGTTCGAAGCAAACACCGTAGGCACACTCAATAATAAAATAAAGAACCATGTCGTTTTAAGTGTATTCATAACCTACTCCCAGCAAATATTCGAAGTCGATAACCATGATAAATCAAAACTAAATTTCCAGTAGCATTCAAAATTAATCACTTTTTTTCATCTCTCAACCCGTAATAAGATTATTTTGAATTTACCGGAACCAATGGAACCTTACGCGCTAAATCATAATTAATAATCGCGTCAATTTTTGTCTCGAGTTGAATAAAGCGCGCAACCTGTTTTGGTTTGAGAAACGCCTTAAACTCTTTGATATAATCCCGCCGCAGCGCCAGTTTTGCACCCTGTAGCATAATTGCGGTTTCGGTAAACTCGATGGCCATCTCATCGGTTAAATTCTTGTTTTTTAACGAATTTGAGTATTCGGTTAATAAGGTAACCGTCTGATCAAGTATGGGTTTCATCTCATCGCGATAACGATTATAGACCCCCCAGAATTTTTTCTCATCGTAGGCCGTCAAGCTCATATTTTTTATAATCAAATCTTGCCGTTGCTTGGATAAAACTTCACGGGAAAACTTTATTTCTTTATCAAAAAGTTCCTGTTGCGTTTCCGCATAAATCACACCTGAAAACGAAACCAGGGCTAGCGTTATGATCAGGTTGGTAAATGTTATGAAGATGGATTTCATTTGTTTCTCCAGTAATATCATTAGTGTAAAACTAATTATTCAAAACTATCTCGGTCTATTTGCTGTCCATTAGAAAGAAAAATTAACACCCGCAAGTAACTCATATTGTAATAGCGCGCTGGAGCTGACAAAGACTGTACAGTTGCCATTGTTACAAAACATCGCACCGTCACTATTTAAGAAGGTTCCAAACGTCCTGGCCTCAAACTTCAAGCCAATACGTTTACTTAAATTTACAAGTGTTCCAAAGCCAATGCTGAGATGGAGTCGTGATTTGGAACCATAACCATCCGCCTCTGGTTTAAAATGAGTGATACCCAGCGTGCTCGCTAAATAAGGTTCCACGGTTTTACCTGGCCATTTATAGGAACCCCCTACACCTAAATAATCTATATCAAGATCAAAAAGCGCATCGGGTCCGGCCGTGCCGCTAAGTAACTGCGTCTCCTGATGACTGTAGAACAATTGAATAGTGGTGTTGTCAACATAATCCCAATCAATGGTAAAACCAGCCGTGCCATTTTCATCAAGCGACAGTTTCTCGCCCGTATTTGCTTCTTCGAACTCGCCACCACCACGATACCCGCCAAAAATAGAGACATTGGTTTCGGCCAGTAAAACGTTGGCTTGCAGCAAGCAAAAGCCGGATAAAATGATTATTAGTATTTTTTTCATATTCCTGTCCCTCAATTATATTTAATCAGAACTAAGGTTTGTAAAGTATACGCCAATTTAAGCGCTCATTTGCACCGATATATGTAACCAATAAAGACGGTCGACGTAGTAAAATCAACTTCTCTGTCTTCTTCGAATACGATGACATTTCCACCCGCTTCAGCAGCCTTATTTTTTAAATCATTTAGCGCACCATTGACTAATTTAGTATTTGAAGTAAACCAGTACGAAATAATATTCCCCTGTAAACCAAAGGCTTCCTTGATATATTCGCATCCTTTTATATTTTCAGGGTATGGAATGATTCTTACCGATTTAGCCTTATCCTCGATAGGAATCGCCGAACACGACGATAACAAAAGCGCCAACGTAGAGAGTTTTATTAGTCTTAGTAGCATGAGTAAATATTCTGTTTCCTGATCTTTATCAAGCTTACCATACCCGATACTTGAAAAAACCCAGTACATAGCAGGCTACCTACGCTAAGGACAAGTTGAACGGAATGATTCACGCTGAGTGTGCAATTTATGGTTAAAAACCATTCTGAGTAAGCATTACAACCAGAACCCCAAGGTCAGTAGCAACAAGAAAATATCACGAAATGTATTTAAAACTGGACTCGATATGATTTGAACAAACTCTATATAACCATTTTTTTTGTACGTCTTTCGCTGACTGAGTGGCTTCCATTCCCGTGATGTTGTCCTATCTACAAATATGATAGCCTCTGGCTTTAAAGAACTATATAAGTATAAAAGGAGCTTTGCCACCGATGCTAACCCGTATTCACTTTAATACATCACGACTCCTGATTATGGCGATGTGCACGGTTGTATTATTCGCCTGCGACAAAAAAGAAGAAAAACAAGCGCCGATAGTACGTCCGGCTAAAATTTTTACCGTTGGTGATGCAAGTTCAAATCTCATCCGCTCCTTCCCGGGCGAAGTGCAATCCACTGATAAGGCGATTCAATCATTCCGGGTTGGCGGAGAACTCATAGAACGTCCTGCATTTCCTGGAAAGAACGTAAAACAAGGCGAGGTGCTCGCTCGCCTGGACCCAAAAGATTACAAATTAAAACGCGACGACAGCAAAGCAAAATTTGATCTGGCCAAGGTTCAATACGAACGAGCAAAAGATATCCTTGCGAAAGGACTCATTGCACGAGCAGATTATGATAAAGCCAAGTCTCGCTATCTGGCTGCGACAGCCGATCTAAAACTCGCACAAGCTAACCTGAGTTACACCACACTGCTCTCGCCCTTCGATGGCGTGATATCAAAAGTTCATGTTGATAATTTCGCTAATGTACAGGCCAATGAGCCGATAGTTCATATTCAGTCCATCGACACCGTTGATATCACATTTCAGTTACCCGCAAGTGTGATTGCCCGAATAAAAAGCGGTCAAGGTAAAAAGGCCGAGATTAAAATTCGCATTGATTCTCAGGGAGACAAGACCTATCCCGCTCAACCCAAAGAATTTGATACCGAGGCCGATCCTCAAACCCAAACCTATCGCGCCGTGGTGACCATGGACAGACCTAAGGATTTTCCCTTACTTGAGGGAATGTCTACAACGGTGATCATTGACTTCTCCAAGGCATTTAGCAATGTCAGTAACAAAATAATGTTACCCCCGACCGCCGTGTTTGCCGCAGAAGATGAAGCCCTGGATAGTACACAACGTTATGTATGGTTAGTTGATCCCGCCAGTATGCAAGTGTCTAAACAGGCGATTAGCGTCGGGAAATTATCCGATGAAGGAATTGAGGTTTTGAGCGGACTTGCAAAAGGACAACAGGTTATTTCGGCTGGTGTTAACTTTATTCAGGAAGGTCAGAAAGTGAAGCCATTCGTCAGAGAACGTGGTCTGTAAAGCTTCATATTCCGTTAATAATAATACGACAAGAATAAAAAATTTATGAATATTGCTGAATTCTCCATACGTAATAAATCCATAAGCTGGATGATCACCGTCATCATTCTGGTTGGCGGCATCATGTCTTTTACTGGTTTGGCGCGACTGGAAGACCCTGAGTTTACCATTAAGGATGCGGTCATCATTACCCAATACCCTGGCGCCTCTCCCCAGCAAGTTGAGGAAGAAGTCACCTATCCATTGGAAAATGCGATTCAACAACTACCATACGTGGATTATATACGTTCAATCAGTACAGCAGGCCTGTCACAAATTACCGTAACGATGGATAGAATCTATGGCCCGGATCAATTACCGCAGATCTGGGATGAGCTCAGACGTAAAGTAAACGACCTGGCTCCTTCACTCCCACCTGGTGTTAAACCCCCAATGGTCAATGATGATTTCGGCGATATTTACGGATTATTATTTGGCATTGTCGGCGATGGATACAGTTATAAAGAGCTGGTTGATTATGTCGACTTTTTACGTCGTGAACTCGTTCTGGTTGAAGGGGTCGGTAAAGTGACCGTCGCAGGCAAACAACAGGAACAGGTCTTTGTTGAGATTTCTCGAAGTAAAATGGCCCGCCTCGGCATTCCCTACCAACGTATTTACGACATACTTTCGACCCAAAATGTCGTCTCAAATGCGGGTGCGGTTAAACTCGATCAGGAATACATTCGTTTTAGTCCGACAGGTGAGTTCCAGGACGTCAAAGAAATGGAACGACTCATTATTAGTGAAGCCGGTGCCAGACAACTGGTCTATTTGGGTGACGTGGCGACCGTCAAACGAGGCTTTAAAGAAGTCCCGACTTACCTCGCCTCGGTCAATGGTCGCGAGGCTATTACGCTCGGTGTCTCGTTCGGTTTTGGATACAACGTTGTTGAGGTTGGTAAACGCATTGAAGCCCGTCTCGCTGAACTCGAGGCTCAACGCCCGGTTGGCATCGAACTCGAACCTTTATATAACCAACCCGCGTTAGTATCGGCATCCATAAATGGATTTGTTGTCAGCCTGGCACAAGCCGTTACCATTGTCATTGCCGTGTTATTGATATTTATGGGCATCCGTAGTGGCCTGTTGATAGGGCTAATCCTGTTCCTGACCGTGGTCGGCAGCTTTATCTTTATGAAGATATATAACATCGATCTGCAACGTATATCATTAGGCGCATTAATCATCGCACTTGGAATGCTGGTGGATAATGCCATCGTCATCACAGAAGGCATATTAATCGGCATGCAACGAGGTCTTAGTAAAATTCAGGCTGCAGCCGCGATCACCAAGCAAACGATTTGGCCCTTACTCGGCGCAACCGTCATCGCGGTCACCGCCTTTGCACCAATTGGATTATCACCCGACTCGACCGGTGAGATGCTCGCCTCTCTCTTTTATGTATTGTTAATCTCATTAATGCTGAGTTGGTTTACCGCGATCAGCTTAACCCCTTTCTTTGCCGATATGTTTTTTAAAGAAGCAAAGCCGAAAGATAACAATGAAAGCGATAACGATCCATACAAAGGACTCATATTCACAGTCTATAAAAAACTGCTTGATACCTGCCTGCGCAACAGCAAAACAACCGCACTATCCGCTGTTGTTTTACTGGTACTGGCGGGCTACGGATTTGGTTATGTAAAACAGGCCTTTTTTCCTTACATGACGACACCGATATTTTTTGTTGACTACTGGCGTCAACAAGGGACGGATATTCGAGCGACCCAGGCGGATATTCAAGAAGTTGAAAAATACCTGATGAAGCTCGATGGTATAAAAAGAATTAGTTCAAACACCGGACAGGGTGGCATTCGATTTATGTTGACCTATTCACCCGAAAAAGTGTTTCCAAGTTACGGACAATGGATGATCGAAGTTGATGATTATAAAAAAATTGATTCGTTTATAAAACAGATTGAAAATCACCTCAGTGATAATTATCCGCAAGCGTTATTTAAATTTAAAAAAGTTGAATTAGGTCCCTCTTCCCAGGGAAAAATCGAGGCACGCTTTAGTGGCCCCGACCCAACCGTATTAAGAACGATCTCCAAGCAGGCTCGTGATATTTTACTGGCCGATCCAGGTACCGTGGCAGTCAGAGATGATTGGAAAGCCCGCGCCAAAATAATCCGTCCTATCTTCGCAGAAGCACAGGCACGTAGACTCGGCATCAGCAAAAAAGATATGGACGATGCCTTGTTAATGAGTTTTAGTGGAAAAGAAATTGGTTTATATCGCGATGGTACAACCTTAATGCCGATAGTAGCCCGTCCTCCAGCGATTGAACGTCTGAGCCTGGATAGCTTACCTGAGATACAAATCTGGAGTCCGGTTTATAGCCGTTATGTCCCTATCGAACAAGTCGTCAGTGAATTTGAAACAGTCTGGGAAGACTCGATCATTAACCGCCGTGATCGCAAACGGACCATTATGGTCGTCACTGATCCAAACATTCTTGGCGAAGATACCACTGCGGCCGTATTCAATCGTGTACAATCAAAAATTGAAGCCATAACATTACCACCTGGATATTCTCTGGAATGGGGAGGCGAATTTGAAAGCTCTGGCAAAGCACAAGGTCCGTTATTTGCCTCACTGCCAATCGGCATTGCCATGATGTTTATCATCACGGTCTTGCTGTTTAATAACTTTCGACAACCCTTAATAATCTGGTCAACGGTCCCGCTGGCCATCATCGGTGTTGCTTTCGGATTACTGCTAACCGGAACCCCCTTTACGTTTATCGCTTTATTAGGGTTTATCAGCTTAATCGGGATGATTATTAAAAATGGTATCGTGTTAGTGGATCAGATTTCTATAGAGCTTAAAGAAGGCAAAGATCCCTACCTCGCAGTGGTCCATTCGGCGGTTAGTCGGGTCAGACCTGTATCCATGGCGGCTATCACCACCATCCTTGGCCTGGTGCCGTTATTGTTTGATGCCTTCTTCTCGTCTATGGCAGTGACGGTGATGTTCGGTCTTGGCTTTGCGACCATCCTGACCTTGATTGTATTACCGGTTATTTACATACTGGTTTATAAAATCAAATATCAACCAATTAATTAAGTCACGCCAGATGCATAGTATTACAAGCAAAGCAAAGAACTGCTTATACTGTCATCCTGAGGAGTGCAACGACGAAGGATCTTAATTTCAATCACAAAAAGATTCTTCACTCGCTATCGCTCATTCCACATGCTTTGTACTGCCTTGAACCGCTTCGCGCTTCGAGCAGCATTTCCTATGCAATGCTACGGTCAACCGCCACGCATTTCATGCAGTCACTGCCTAGAAGCGTTTTGCGCATCACACAGTATTCCTTCCGCTTCGCTACAGTCATTCCCTACGCTTCACTACGGTTAGAATGACAGGTTAAATTAAACTCTTAACCGGTTATATATAGTTTTCATTTCAACTGATTCGATCTTATATTATTAGAAGCGCATATTGGCATAAACCTGTGGCCCCAGGTATTCATAATCAATACGACCCCGCCAATCACTGTCATTTACATCCACATCCATGCTGAACCAGTTAACCGCAAACCCAACGCCAAATTGGTTATAAAACCAGTACTCCGTACTGGCCCTGATATTAAATATCGTACCGGAGAATCCAAAATCAGTATCTTCCAGATCTAAACTAAAAAACTCAGCGTGAATACCATGGGTCCATCGTTTACTGGCATGGTATTCATAATCTATACCAAATAAAGGTAGTGGTGCCTGTGCCTTAGCATTAACCTCTCCATCAACCTCTCCAGTGCCACTCAAAAATGCATCACCTTTGATTTTTAATTCCAGTCTATCAATATGCAGCCCAAAGCTACCGGCCAATTCATGTTTAGCAGACTTAATAAATGAATAGCTGTAAATGAGCGGGATTGACTGAAAATCAAAAGTGGTCGTCATTGTTGCTCCGGCAGGGAATATCTCCTCTCCAATTTCAATATCGGTAAGCGCCGTTGCCACTGAGTCCCTGGAAAATCCGAAATAAGCAAGTGATATACGATGATTAGGACTAAATCGCCAGATACCATTGACCCAATAAGTTGACTCCTTGCTACTCAAGCCCAGATCATCCTCCAGGTCAATGCTGGTGCCTGTATCCAGAGTAGAATTATCAACCCGAACTTTGGAAGTGAAAGACGGTAGAAATACACCAATACCAAACTCAAATTTTTCTTCACCCTGGTTGATCCATTCTTCCGCCTGAGACATCTGAGGCAGAAGCAATGTAAGCAGCAACTCATATCGTATCCGTCTGCTTGACTTGAATAAGTGATCCATCATCTATCATCACGTAGTTTAAAGAACACGCCATTCATCTTTAAAAAATTTAGAATTAAAAAATATTATCGATAGAAGTTACTCATCTTAGAGAATATTTTTTATAACTTAATACTGATTTTATTTGTTTGCCGGTTCAGTAAAAAATCGTAACCAAACATACCCACAAATACCCGCTATTAGCGAAGCAAACAGGATGCCCATCTTGGCCACGACCACAATCTCCCCATCCCATTGAAAGGCCAGCTCCGAGATAAAAATCGACATCGTAAAACCAATACCGGCAACAAACCCGGCCCCAACAACGTGTTTGATATTGACGCCTTCAGGCAACACCCCGATACCCATCTTTTGTAATACCCAGACGACACCGGCGATTCCAACCAGTTTACCCCCCACCAGGCCGAATATAATACCCAGTGCAATCGGATCGGTCATCGCACTGGCTATCGAATTCATGTCTAATGGTATCGCTGCATTCGCCAATGCAAAAAGCGGGATAACCAAATAAGTAGAGGGTATGTGCAAACCCGTTTCGAGACGTTGTAATGGCGAAACACCTAGATCATATGCATGTCCCATTTTCCAGGCTAAACCCGCTTGTTTTGGGTTATTGATTAAGGGTTTTCCATCCTCGCCATGTTCATCAAAGCGATCCAGGATCGAACGGACCTCATTACTAAAAACGCTCGGGGTAAAACGAGAATAAGCCGGGATGGTCCAGGCCGCAAAGATTCCGGCAATGGTGGCATGCACACCAGAACCCTCCATAACAATCCACAATACTATGGCAAACAAAAAATAGGGTAGCGATCGACGTATGCCCATCAAATTAAGCATATACATAAATGCGGTGATCAACACCGCGGCACCGAGGTAGGTCAGGTTGACTTCATCTGTATAGAATAAGGCAATAACCGTCACCGCGCCCAAATCATCAACGATCGCCAGCGCCACTAAAAAGGTCAGTAAGCTCCTGGGTACACGACTTCCTAATAACGCCATGACGCCTACGGCAAAGGCAATGTCGGTCGCCATCGGGATACCCCAGCCACCATCACCTAAACCATCCCGATTCACCATATAATAAAACAGCGCGGGCACCACCATGCCACCAATAGCCGCCGCAACCGGTAACACGGCATTTTTAGGATTAGAAAGATCACCGGTCAGGATCTCACGTTTGATTTCAAGACCAACGACAAAAAAGAAAATGGTCATCAGACCATCGTTGATCCAGTGATGGACATTGTGCTCAATGCGCCAATTACCAGCAAAAAAACCAACTCGCATATGCAGCAGTTTGTCATAAGGCTCGAGCAGTGGCGTATTGGCAATGATTAATGCGATGACCGCACAGGTCATCAGAAGAATACCCGTCGTTGTCTGGCGGTGAATGAATTCTTCGAAAGGGGTGGCTATTCGTTGATAAGCCTTTTCCCAGGGTGCAAAGTAAAAACGTTTCTCAATAGCCATAATGGAGATCCTGCCATTTATAATCATAAACACCAGAATTGATCATAACCTATTTCAAACTAGACAATCGAATAATAAATTTTGACGAGGTTACATAATACTAAATAGAATCAAACATCCCCAAAATTCCTCAGCCTTCAATTTCTCAATATGTCACCCTATGTTACCAGCATCGTAGTAGATAACCCGTAAATACGTTATCAGCGTGACACTGCAGTACTCGTCGACGCCTCTCCAGCACGAATCCGTTGGGAGAAATCAGCCGTATTACCTAACTGCTTTGCAATGGGATTAACATGTCCTCGTTTGTTCAATTCAGCAAACGACACCGAGGTGTCCAGCCGACCCTTTTCGTAGAGATACTCAGGTAAATAACCACTGGCAAGAATCTTCCAGGAGAAAGGAACACGGCCGGGATTAACGTGCCCGTGCATCCATATCACGTTGGTACAATTCGCTAAAAGGGTATTGTAAAAACGTGGCTGGTCATTTATTTCATTGATGTTCTTGACATATTCCATAAAAAATTTCCGAGCATTCTCTGGAGTACTTTGCAAGCGATAGAGATACACCTCTTCCGGAGGATCATCTCGATAGTCGGTGCGTAATCGAATCAAATCACGTTCATCGGCAACAATATAGATCAGCTCGTATTGGCGGAAAAACCCTTTGATCGTGGAATAACCTTCCCCCTGTTCCTTGCGCGCTTCGATTGAGATTGCTAAATGATCTTGCCCGCCAAAATCGAAACTAATAATAGTGTGAGCGATCGCCGGACCCATCCAGTAAACCGCAAACAAATCGATACCGTTAAGTTTAGAAAGATCATAGCTTTTACTATAGTAAGCAGGCGTAAAATCTGTTTCGGTGCGGTAGGTGAAATTACGCACGTTGTGTATCGTAACAATATCACCTTCTATTTTTGCAAATGGCGAACGAGCCTCTTCCTGTCGCCAGACACGTTCGTTTGATGGTGAGATATTGAACCACCATACCAGCACAACGACAAACAGTAATAAAAAACCACCCACAAGCGGTAAGCGCCAACGAAGAATAAAAAGACTAATGACAGCCGCAAAACCAGCGACACCAAATGCGATCGATAATATTGTTTGCAACAGGCTCTCGGCCGAATCACCATAAAAGATGGCCAAACTGCCCCAGCCCGTTAGACCAATCAATACAATGGCCAGTAATAATAATTTTATGACCCTCATAATTCTAAATCGCGAAGAGGTAGTCTGATCGATTTTTGCTGGATGATTCAGGTCCACTTTTCTGCCCTATTTTGCTTCACCGTACTTCCATTTGATTTTATACCTTAATATATATGATACTTTAGCAATACAACAGGCCAGGTAAGCTAACACCCTATATTTTAATATACTTCGCGAGTAAATAATGGCCATACAAAATTAAAGTTTAGTTGATCCAGGACAATATCGTTAATTAATTCACCAGGCAGAGCCGTTCTATATGATGTATATTCAATAAAGATTTAGTAGTCTGGATTAACATATGGATCTCGTAGACGGTACGTTACACATTAAAAGTTTCCTGGCGGTTACGACCGGCATCATCGTGTTGTTCATCGGTAAACGATTGAATGAAAAAGTCGCCTTTCTACAGAATTTCAGTATCCCTGAGCCAGTAACCGGTGGTCTGTTATTTTCAATCATCCTTGGCATTGTCTATGCCGTTTCGGGTGTTGCAGTAGAATACGATCTCGCGGCGCGAGATTTTTTACTCGTCTACTTTTTTACCACCATTGGTATTAATGCCAGTCTTAAGGATCTCATATCCGGTGGTAAACCGCTGGTGATCTTACTGGTGATTACGATTGTCTACATGGCACTGCAAAACCTGACCGGTATTACCATGGCATCATTATTTGATCAGCCCTCACAGGTCGGTATGCTCAGTGGCACCGTCTCACTCATCGGTGGGCACGGCACCGCGATCGCCTGGGCTCCCCGTATCGCAGAAGACTATAACATCAGCAATGCAATGGAGATTGGCATTGCCTCTGCGACGTTCGGTCTGATCCTTGCCAGTGTGATGGGCGGTCCCATAGCGAAACTCTTGATCAAACGATACGATCTCAAACCCAACAAAGATGAAGTCCTGGTGGTGGGTGTTGCTAACGATGAACAGTCAAAACCCGTTGGGTTCGGTTACCTGGATTTTCTCGACGCCATTCTGGCCATTCATGTGAGCATTATTGTAGGTGTATTCTTAAATGAAGGTTTGGAAAATATGGGGCTGCAACTCCCACTGTTTGTCACCTGTCTGTTTGCAGGGATCCTGATCACCAATACCATTCCGAAGAACATGCCGCGCTGGTCGGGTATGGCCTGGCCAACCCGCAAGCCGACGATCGCTTTGATTGCTGATATATCTCTGGGCACCTTCCTCGCCATGTCATTGATGAGTTTACAGCTATGGACCTTGGTCGATCTTGCCGGGCCCATCATGGGTATTCTTGCCGCACAAGTCGTGGTCGCGGTGGCGATTAATTTGTTTGTTGTGTTTCCAGCGATGGGTCGAAATTATGACGCTGCGGTGGTGTGCGCTGGTTTTGGTGGAATATCACTGGGTTCGACGCCGACGGCCATGGCAAATATGTCGGCCGTTAGTAAACAATACGGTCCATCGCAGCTGGCTTTTATTATCGTGCCTTTGGTTTGTGCCTTCTTTATTGACATTGTTAACGCTATCTTTATACCGTTGTTCCTGAAGAGTTTCTGAATATTTTCTGAACAGAAAATTGGTCTAAGACTTGAATTAAAATTAGAACAACGGGATCTCATAATTGATGATCAATCTGTAATTTCGAGCGATGTCAGACGCTCCGTCAACATCAAACCAGGCTTGTTCACCTGCCCGATCAAAATTATATCGCTGAGAGACTCCTATGGGGACAATAGGTGCACCCGGAATTGTGGAGGCCTCACCTTTAACACCGGCAAACCAGGCATAAGGGGTATGTTTAAAATCCCAACCGCCTGAGGCCTGAACTGACACAGGTGTAATCAATAGCATTACAGCGAATAGAGTGTTCTTCATTAACTAACTCCTGTCGAAATACCTTACCCGACTCTAGTTTTTAAGCTTCTCTGCTTGCGGAGCTGTCCATGTTTTGTACTTTTCCAAATCAGGATAATAAATACGCAGAATGATATCTAGGTTCTCATCCTTTCGATTAACCGGCAACCAGTTTTCTTCCGGCACACCTTCTGGTTTTTCTGCAGCAATGTAGACATCAACGCCCCCATCGGCATTCAATTTCATTCCAGAGTTTTCACCCACGCTATATTTCTTTCTGTCATTGGGGATAAAAAAGCCATTCGCTGAATCATATAATGTCATCGACCAAAATGCCTTCGCGGGGGGCATTTGATCCTTGCTGATTCGAATTACATAATCGTTCTGCGCATTCATCGCTTTGCCATCTTTAGATGTGACGGGAGGATACACCGCTTCTGTGGCAGGTTGACCAATTGGGCCTATCACAGATTGCAACGCTAATAAATCGACAGTCATGTTCCCTTTCGGTAAAAAGATACTGGTTCCGAATTTTGCGGTCTGCTCTGGGTCCATGGCTCGCCTGAATTTACGTTCGCGCAATTTATCTGTGATCTTGCGAATTCGTTTACCGTCGAGGTTTATCAGCTTGCTACTATCAAATGTCTTGCCAGGTTCAACACCCAAGGGTTTCAATGCAGCAAGAAATTCATTATCGATCTCATCCTTTGGATCAAACGTTGTATGATTAACCACAAATTGCATCACTTCCAGGAAGTTGTTTTCAAACACATCAGAATCGGTACGCCCGACATCTGGAAACTGAACATCATCGATTGGTTTAACCGGCTTGCCCTGAAATTTGGATAAGGTCATCATACCGAATGACTTCATTTGTTCGAGGATTCTGTTAAACCGGGCTTTATCACTGGAGTGAGGCATAATCCGAATAACAGCTGAGAC
>CAMYOL010000056.1:29947-120626 GCA_947260005.1 uncultured Ectothiorhodospiraceae bacterium | reverse complement strand
CCTCGCGACGAGAAATTGCAAACCCCGCCAGGCCCGGAAGGGAGCAACGGTAGTAATGGATTCGGGTGCCGGGGTGTAGCGGGTGCGAGCGCCACCCTAATTTAAAGCTTAAAATTCAAAAAATGGGGTCAGAGACGTATTATTTTCTGCTGGAACAGAAGATAAATAATACGTCTCTGACCCCGTTTTTTTCTGACCCCATTTTTTTAAAAAATAAAGAATGGCCGATTGTTTTCGAGCCATAGAAATTGCTCCCCGCCAGCCCGGACCCGTATCAGTGAGCACAAGGGTAGTGGATTCGGGTGCCGGGGTGTAGCGGGTAGAGCGCCACCCTTATTTAAAGCTTAAAATTCAAAAAAATGGGGTCAGAGACGTATTATTTATCTGCTGGAACAGAAGATAAATAATACGTCTCTGACCCCGTTTTTTTGACCCTATTCTTCGTTGTTCGCCTTATACTATATAAGTAGATGCGCCCCAGAGGGCTTGGGGTTAGAATATGACTTCATTGGCTGTGTAGAAGAAAAGCGTGAGTTACCAGGTTTTAGCCCGCAAGTGGCGTCCCCGAAAATTTGAAGAAATGGTTGGCCAGGAGCATGTATTGCGTGCCTTGTCCAATGCCCTCGATAGCGGTCGAATCCATCATGCCTTTTTGTTCACCGGCACACGCGGGGTCGGTAAAACCACCCTGGCGCGTATCTTTGCCAAATCGCTAAATTGTGAGACCGGTATTAGCTCAACACCATGTGGTGAATGCGCAACTTGTCAGGAAATCGATGCCGGCCGTTTTATTGATCTCATTGAAGTGGATGCCGCCTCTCGTACCAAGGTCGAAGACACGCGTGAATTACTCGATAACGTTCAGTACGCGCCGACACGTGGTCGCTATAAAGTTTATCTGGTGGATGAGGTGCACATGCTCTCAAACCATAGCTTTAATGCCTTGCTCAAAACGCTGGAGGAGCCTCCGGAACATGTTAAATTTTTATTAGCCACCACCGATCCACAAAAACTTCCTGTCACAATTTTATCGCGTTGCCTGCAATTCACCTTACGTCGTTTGCATCCAGACATGATAACTGGGTACCTGGAAAAGCTGCTGGGTCTGGAAAACATTGAATTCGAACAAACAGCTTTACAACATTTAGCGCAGGCCGCAGATGGTAGTATGCGGGACGCACTGAGTTTACTAGATCAGGCGATCGCGTACGGTTCGGGACAAGTGCATGAGGCCGACGTCAAGGCGATGCTTGGTACGATTGAGCAAACCCATTTATATCAAATTCTTTCAGCTCTCGCGACGCGGGATAGTGAACGGTTATACCAGGTTATTACCGAACTAAAAATAACGGCGCCCGATTACTCGGATGTGTTAGCCGGTTTATTGTCTGTATTACATTATGTAGCCTTGTTACAAAAAATTCCTTCGGCCTATGATGCCTCGATGGGGGATGAACAGGCACTACGCGAATTGGCTACGCAGTTATCGGCGGAAGATATTCAATTATTTTATCAAATTGGAATCAACGGTCGACGTGATCTTTATCATGCACCGGACCCTTCGATTGGCGTAGAGATGACTTTATTGCGTATGCTGGCATTTAAACCCGTCGATGCGAACTCATTGCCGGCTTCTGAGGCAACACCGGCCGCAGCCACAATTCAACCCACCTCAACAACGCAAGTCTCAGCAAATCAACCCGTGTCTGCACAAGTTAGTGAAGCATCGGTCGTACCGCCATCATCTGAACCGACTGATAATACAAATGCTGCTCCGGTGGCCAATGCGACCTTAACCGAATGGTCCGATGCGGTCGCTCAAATGAAGCTTAATGGTGTGCTTAACCAATTGGCGATGAATTGCAGTTTGGTTGGGCGTGAGAAAACCGAGAATGATAATGAACAGTTAAGTCTGATGTTAGATCCAAGTTATGAAAATTTGTTAACGAAAGATCGTCATCAGCGTTTAACCGAAGCACTTAATCAGGTCTATAACGATAACTTTGTTTTAGATATTAAAGTAAAACAAGGTGAGGTAGAAACGCCGGCCATGAAACTGGAACGTGAGAATCAGGCCCGTCTGGATCAGGCCCAAAAATCACTCGAGGGCGATTCAAATGTGAATAAGATCATGGATACATTTTCTGCTTCGATTAATACCGATACAATTCAACCGAAATAATAGTTAGAGGAAAATACGATGAAAGGTGGAATAGGCAACTTAATGAAACAAGCGCAAAAGATGCAGGAAAATATGCAGAAAATGCAGGAAGAAGTTGCGCAACTGGAAGTGGAAGGTCAGTCAGGTGGTGGCATGGTTAAAGTGGTTATGACCGGACGACACGATGTAAAACGCGTGAGCATTGATGATAGCTTAATGGGCGATGACAAAGATATGTTGGAAGATCTTATCGCTGCAGCCGTTAATGATGCCGTTCGACAAGTTGAAAAAACCTCCCAGGATAAAATGTCCAGCGTGACCGGTGGTATGGATTTACCGCCTGGTTTTAAAATGCCGTTTTAGTGATTTAAAAGTAAAACGTGAGTCAATTAATTGAACAACTGATTTCTGCATTCAAATGCCTGCCAGGAGTCGGTCCTAAGTCAGCACAGCGAATGGCCTACCATTTACTCGAGCGCGATCGAGAGGGGGCGATGGTCTTGTCGCAGAGCCTGGCTGAGGCAGTTGAAAAAATTGGCCATTGTGATTGGTGTCGGGCATTTACTGAAGACGAACGTTGTCACATCTGTTCAAATACATCGCGTCAAATAAAACAACTGTGTATCGTCGAAACACCGGCTGATATCTTAGCCATTGAACAGGCGACTGATTATAAAGGTTTGTATTTTGTGTTAATGGGGCATTTATCGCCTCTCGATGGGCTGGGTCCTTCCGAGATCGGTTTGGATGTGTTGGCTAAACGTTTGATTGAAGATTCGATCGAGGAAATAATTTTAGCAACCAACTCAACCGTAGAAGGTGAGGCAACCGCGCATTATATCGCTGAGATGGTGGCGAACACTGACATCAAAGTGACACGTATAGCTCATGGTGTTCCGATTGGTGGTGAACTGGAATATGTCAATGGCTCAACTTTGTCACACGCCTTTTTAGGGCGCCGAGAGATTCAGTGAACTTGTTCAGCCATCACGACCGCATCGGAATAGCTTCGGCATAATTTTTTAAAATACTGATAACTCGAATCATCAACCTGACATGAACTGGTATGGCGATCGGCATAGATAATACCAATCGGTGAATTGTTCATGAAAATCGACATCGCAACAAAACTGTTGGTGCCAATTATCTTTTGAAATTCTTCCGGGACCAGGGCCCAGAATTTATTACGATTTGAATCATTAATGCATATCGCTTGTGATTTTTTGAGCAACAATTTGAAGATATCTTTTTCTTGCAAATTAATACTGAACTGATTGAATACCGGGTCATTATCTGTGCCGATGCTGGCCGTTGCCGAAAGATGATCTTGTTCTGAATCCAGTGTGGCGAAGACGACTCGATTTAAGCCAATACCATCATGCAGACCTTGCAAGCAGATATTTAACAATTTCGATTTATCTTGTCGTGCCTTCACGGCATTGCGTAATTTTTCCATCGTGGCACGTAATATTGATACTTGTGGCATTAAACAAATATCCGCCTGATAATCTTGGGCGATGGTTTGTTTCAATTGCTTCGGTTCTTCAACATTTTGTAACCGCGGTAGCAGGGCCGCCGCTTGTAACACGCCTTTGTATTGATTTGTCTGTGCGATTTCGATTGCGAGTTTATGTGACTGACGAGAGATATCCGCGATGGATATTTTTAATAATTCAGACATGTGTTCATAAATACCCATCATTTTTCCACTATACCAGTCGATGGTTGCTACTCGTGATAACTGTACGGCCATCATAATGCTGAATCCTCGTGGATTACTCGCATTTTCTGATTGCAGGGCTTCACGAACTAACAAGGGAAGTTGCCAGGCTTCAGCGATCGCTAATGAAAGTTGATCTAAGGTAAATCCAAGTGCGATATATTGTGCTTCTTCCGATGAAATATTTTTTTCACGACGTAATTTAAACGCAGCGAGTAATTGCTCGGGAGCATGAATCGCGAGAATCATTTCACCAAGATAATGCAGCTGTGTAGCGGCGAAAACCTCATCCGGGGTCATATCCCGCCGTTGCTGAGCCCAATAAACCGCTTGTTGCCCAGCATGATTAGCGCGGCAAAAAGTACGTAATACCTGATTCTGTGCGGTTTCCGAAAGCGTCTTTTCTAGCCTTGGAAGTGTACTGGCGATGGTGGAAAGTTGATCCATACCAACCAGCATAATCGCCTGCTGAACTGAGATAATTTCTTTTTGTAAGCGATGACCATCACTGTGATTACAATAACGTAATAACTGAGCCGTTAAGCCAGGATCCTGCTCTACGATGTCGACAATGTCATTGAGTGGTGCATTATCTAACTTACACTTTTGCTGCAAATTATCGAGCGTCCGCGATAGCACGGGAATAGGCTTATCTTTTACATGTGTAATCCAATCCTTGATCGTGGTGGCGGGCATGATATTGGCCGTTCTCGGTCCTAAATCTGATTAAAAGTTATGCTTTATTAGCGCTTATCCTATTATCGGAATAGATTGCAGCCAACTTTAACCAAGTCATTGTAATTCTGTCGATTTCAGTTGAATTTCTTAAGTTTCAGCTATTCCAGACGATAAATTCCTTGTGGATTAGATGAGACTAATAGGGAATTAGGACACTCATGAAAGTCATTTTTGGTATTTTATTTGTAATTGGTTGCGTATTTGGTGGTTTCATCATTTCTGGTGGACAATTGCTGGCATTATGGCACCCGCCCGAGCTTATGATCATTTTGGGTGGCGCAACCGGTGCCTTTATTATTTCCAATCCTCCCTCTGTGTTAAAAGCATCTGCTAGTGGTCTGGTTGGCATATTAAAAGGTAGTAAGTACAAAAAGGCGACTTACATGGATCTGCTTACCCTGATGCATAACCTGTTTGCCAAGGCACGCAAGGAAGGGTTGATGGCACTGGAATCTGATATCGACGAGCCTCATGAAAGTGAAATTTTTAATCAGTTTCCCAAGATAGCCAGTAACCACCACCTGATTGAATTTGTTTGTGACTATTTACGCCTGATGGTGGGCGGTAATATGAATGCCATCGAGCTGGAAAGCCTGATGGATGTTGAACTGGAAACGCATCACCATGAAGCGAGTGCAGGGCCGACCGCCGTGACCACCATGTCAGATGGTTTACCCGGTTTCGGTATTGTTGCTGCGGTCATGGGCGTCGTTATTACCATGGGTTTTATTAGTGAACCCCCTGAAGTACTTGGCCAAAAGGTGGGTGCCGCGTTGGTGGGTACCTTCCTGGGTATTCTATTCGCTTATGGATTTGTTGGGCCAATGGCAAAAGCCATGGAAGGGCAGGCTGAAGAAGATTCCATGCTGTTTGGATGTGCCAAGACCTGTATCCTGGCGACTTTGAATGGCTATACCCCGCAGATTGCCATTGAATTTGGTCGCAAAGCACTCGGCAGTAATGTTCGACCTAGCTTTACTGAACTAGAAGAACATATCAAAGAACAGAAGTAATCCTTCCTAAACGAGGCCTATCGTGGACGATAAGCAACAACCGATCATTATTAAGAAGATCAAGAAAGGCGGTCATGGTCACCATGGCGGTGCCTGGAAGGTGGCTTATGCGGATTTTGTAACTGCAATGATGGCTTTCTTCCTGCTGATGTGGTTGTTAGGTGGCAGTTCGCATCATGTGCGTGAAGGCATTGCTGATTGGTTTCGAAACCCAACGGGAACACAAGGTCCGGGCGGCGCAAGTACCAGTATGATTAAAATGGGCGGAGCGATGGAAATACCGCGCAGCAGTAAACTTAAAAAAGCGCCCAGTGAAGAAAATAAAAAATCTTTCCAGCAGAAAGACGGCAGTAGTGATAACAAAGAGAAAAAAGATAAGGAAGATACTAAGGAAACTAAAACCAGCGAGCCAAAGGAAGAAAAGGAAAAAGAGAAACCTGCTGTCTCTGAACAGGAAAAAGCCGCCGATCAAAAACGCCTTGATACTTTGTTGGCCAACTTAAAAGAGGCGATTGAAAAGAGTCAGGCATTAAGCGCTTTCAAAGATCAGTTGTTTCTTGATGTGACTCCGCAAGGTTTACGGATTCAGATTGTGGACAAAAAGAATCGACCAATGTTTGATTCCAGTAGCGCGATCCTAAAATCCCACACCCGAACCATTTTGAAGAAGATTGGTAGAATTATAAATACCGTTCCTAATCATATCAGTATTACTGGCCATACCGATTCTTCGCCTTTTGCAACAAAATACATTTATGTTGAATATGGATCATTTGAAGAACGACGCGCATATAGTAATTGGGAGCTCTCGGCTGATCGGGCGAATGCAGCACGTCGTGAGTTAATCAAAGGGGGAATGAAGAAGAGTAAAATTGGCCAGGTGATTGGTTTGTCTGACTCGGTTTTATTTGATAAGTCTCGCCCGTATAGTCCAATTAATCGTCGTATCAGTATTGTCGTATTAAATAAGGAAACGGAAGTCGCGATCGGATTATTAGCCGGGCGGGGCGGGGTTAAACCAAAAGATATAAAAAAACGCTTAAACGCTAAATAATTTTAAAATATTAGTGCCCATGTCATCCTAACCGGAGCGCAGCGTAGGAAATACTGCACGAAACGCGAAGCGGTTCAAAGCATGTGGAGCGAAGCGAAGGATCTTAAGTTTTTAAAGTTCCATAGTTTTGTCATCCTGAGCGAAACGAAGGATTTTAAGTTTTTGAAATTCCCAAGTACGTGTCATCCTGAACTACTACTGTCATCCTGAGTGAAGCGAAGGATCTTACGTTATGGTGACAGCGTAATAAAAAATAAGATCCTTCGCTTCACTCAGGATGACAGCATTAAGGCGTGCTGTTTTAATTAGTATGATCCATGTTTATTCCATTAAAGAAGCCAGAATAGTTTGGTAACTTTCCCAGCGTTGTTGACTTATCTTGTTTTCTTTTACGGCCTGTTTAATAGCACATTTGGGTTCGTTAGTATGCTTACAATCGCGAAACTGACAGTGGCCTAAATAGTCAGTGAATTCTTTAAACCCCCTAACGATCAATTCAGGGTCATCGATATTCAGACCAAACTCACGGATTCCAGGTGAGTCGATTAAATAAGAATTAGCATCAAGTCTGTATAGTTCACTATAAGTTGTTGTATGTTTGCCTTTGTTGGTTTTCTCCGACATTTCACCAATTTTAGGCTTAGCTTCCGGAAACAGGGCTCGTAAGATGGATGATTTACCAACGCCGGATTGCCCAACTAGAACGCCGGTTTTATTTTGTATGGTTTGTTTAAATGAATCGATACCGATCATTTTTTTAGCACTTATATAATGAACTGGATAGCCAATGTCTTGATAGATTTTGAATGTCGTTTTGAAATCTTCCAGTTTGTTCTGTTCTATGGTGTCAATCTTATTGAATACGATGGAAATTTGAATTTCGGCGAGCTCACAAGCGGCGATATAGCGATCGAGCAATCCCGTTTTAAATGCTGGTTTATGGCTCACGACAATGAAAGCGATATCCACGTTAGCAGCAATTAATTTTTCCGCAGCATGTTGCGTTGACCGAGTTAACAAACCGTGGCGTGGTAAGACTTCAATGGCGATGGCTTCATTTAATTCATTTGTTATCCAGACGACGGTATCTCCACAAACCAAAGCAGGCAGGCCTTGTTTTACTTTTGCTCTAATTCTCAGGTTTTGTTGACCCTGTATTAGAATTTCATTGCCGAAATGACTAATTACTCTTGCCGTTTTTTGTTTTGTTGATTCATGCATACAACAATTTTATTTACAGTAGGTGATTTGTTTTGGCTGCACAAATGAAGTCATTAGGTGATAAACCAGCAACTGAATGCGTTGAGTAGGTTATAAGGCAATGGTTATAGGTAAGCAGTATGTCAGGATGGTGATCTTGTTGATGAGATATCCAGGCCGCCGCATTCATGAAGGATATGGTTTCATAATAGTTTTTGAATTTAAAGTTTCGACTAATGGATTTTCCATCCCTGGATAATTCCCAATTAGGTAGTAATGTTAATAAATCCTTTACTTCAGAGCTCACTAAACAAGCTGCTCCCTTCGCTAGGGGTTGGCATGAATCTGCAAGCAAATCGTTAAGTGTGACGGCACTCATTATTTGTCAGTTTTGAACTTATAAAAAGAGTCGTTTAAATAAGTAATAACATCATCAATTTGGTGCTCAGGCCAGGATACTCCCAGGCTGGTTTTGCAGCGCTTAACTTGCTTGACTAAGCCTTGATAAGAGTCGATACGGCGATTTTCTCTTGTGTAGATGCCAGTTCCATCACCACCTTGCATTGATTTATGACAGGAAACACAGTTTTCGTCATGTAATTCCTGACCGCGTTTTATGTCACCCGCAACACTGCTGGTAGATATAAGAAGCGCGCTAACTAATAGTCCTGATTTAAGTTTCATAAGTAATACTCCTTTAAATATACTCATTCGTTTTCATTCATTTTTGTGGTTAGAAACGCAACTCTGACGGGGGCCGGTGGATGCGAGTCATGAAAAGCAGAATAAAGTGGGTCAGGGGTCAAAGTGTTCGCATTTTCTTTATAAAGCTTTACTAAGGCGTGAATCAGATCGCTGGCATTACTTTGTTTCGCGGCAAAATCGTCAGCTTCAAATTCATTTTTACGGCTAAAAAAAGAAAACAGAGGCTGAAAATAAATTCCGAACACCGACATCACCAGCATAAATATAATTAGTGCCATATGCGTTGTGTTAGAAGATACTCCTAAACCAGAATAGAACCAGGCCTGCTGCATTAACCAGCCGAGCAGTGCGAGGGAGCCAAGCATCAGGATTGACATCACGATTAATTGTTTGGTTATATGTTTGTGTTTGAAATGTCCGAGTTCATGTGCGAGTACGGCTTCAATTTCCTGTGGTTGAAGTGATTCCAGCAGAGTGTCGAAAAACACAATGCGTTTATTATTTCCTAATCCGGTAAAATAAGCATTACCATGGCTGGAACGTCTGGAGCCATCCATAATATAAATACCCTTGCTTTTAAAACCACATCGATCGAGTAAGTTTTCGATACGTTCTTTCAGGCTGACATCGTCCAGCAGTGAAAATTTATTAAACAGTGGTGCGATAAAGGTCGGATAAATGAACATCATCAGTAGCATAAAGCTAACAATCACCGCCCAGGCATAGATCCACCAGTAGGTGCCAGCGGATTGCATTAACCAGAGCACGACCCAGAGTAATGGCGCCATAATGATGATATTAACCAGGATGCCTTTAAAGAAATCGGCAACAAAAAGTGGAAAACTCATTTTGTTAAATCCAAATTTTGCTTCAACCACAAATGTTCGATAAATTGAAAAGGGTAAATCAATGACTACGCCGATGATAATAAAGCTAATCATAACCGCGACCCCTAACCACAATGGATCGCTGGTGATGGGCAACCATAGTTGATCAAGAAAATTTAAACCGCCACCAAATGTCCACAACAACAAAATGGCAACACCATAAAATAGTTCGACTTTTGTGACCGCAAGTTTTGCTGTGGTGTAGTCAGCGGCTTTTTGATGTTCTTCGAGACTGATGTTATCGGCAAAGGCCGCTGGAACGGCCTGTTTGTTTTCAGCAACATGTCTGTTCTGGCGTAGAATCAGCCACCACTGTAATAAGATCGCCCCTGCTAAGGCAATAAGAAAAATATAACTAAACCACACAATTAACTCCTAATTACACTATTATATTGGTTCCGACAAACGGTACACTTAAACATACATTGATTACTATTTCATCATGACTGCATTGCTATTGGGCAGATTAGCCTTTGCTACAATACATGGCAAGTTAGATGTTGATAATTTTAAAGGGTAAATATGACTCAAGATGCGAATAATTTAATCTGGATCGATCTGGAGATGACCGGTTTGGATACACAAAATGATGTAATTATTGAAATTGCCACCATTGTTACGGATGCGAATCTCAATATCCTGGCAGAAGGCCCGGTATTGGCGATACATCAGCCCGACAGTGTGCTTGATGGCATGGACGAATGGAACACTAAACAGCATGGAAAATCGGGTCTGGTCGAACGCGTCAAGAAAAGTACAGCTAACGAAGAACAGGCTGAGCAGGCCACGATTGAGTTTTTGTCAGAATTTGTTGCCGCAAAGACCTCTCCTATGTGTGGGAATAGCATTTGTCAGGATCGACGTTTCTTAGCGCGTTGCATGCCGACTTTGGAGGCTTATTTTCATTATCGTAATCTGGATGTCAGTACGCTAAAAGAACTGGCCAAACGCTGGTTGCCAAACGTGGCGAGTGGTTTTAATAAAAAAGGTGCGCATCTCGCGCTGGATGACATAAAAGAATCGATAGAAGAGTTAAGCTATTACCGGCAACATATGATCGTAACATCTGATATAAGTTAGATTTTATAAAATAAACCCTCGCTCTTTTTTTAACCTCTCAAGTCAGGCTTGTCAGATTCTCGGCAACCGAGATTCGGCAAGCTGTCAAAGCGCTGGCACCCAGTCAGCATTCCAGCCTAAGCTGTTGAATTCCTGTATTAATTCATCAATAAATCCGTGGCATGTGTTTTGCAATTGGGTTATAGACATTGAAAGGAGCTGGTAATGGCGAATGACGACGAGTTGGAACTCGATACAAAATCTGCCCCCAAGAGTGGTAAAGGTAAGCTGATCATCATAATTGTCGCGGTGATGTTAGTGACCACCGGGGTGTTGGTGGGTGTTTTATTCATGACGGGTGCTTTGGGTGGAAAGAGCAGTGGCGACAGTAAAGATGATTCTGATACGGCAGCTGGCGACGATAAAGAACTCGTTGTTAAAAAGTCATTTTATTTCGACATGAAGCCTGCCTTTATTGTTAATTTTGAAGATCAATCTCAAGCGGCTTATTTACAAATTGAGATGCAGGCCATGACCTATGATCAAAGTGTCACAGACGAAATGATAAAACATATGCCGGTGATTAGAAATAATATCTTGTTAATATTAAGTGCACAGAAATTTGAAGAAGTACGGACTCGTCAAGGTAAAGAAGCTTTACAGGAAAAGGTATTGATAGCCGTTCAGGAAATCATTGGTGATTCAATGACCGCTAAACTTAAAGAATCCGGTGAAGAATTGCCGAAGGGCGAATCGGTTTCAAACGTAGAACAAATTTATTTTACCAGCTTTATTATGCAGTGAGTGAATATGGCAACCAGCGATTTATTATCACAAGACGAAATTGATGCCCTGTTACATGGGGTCGATAGTGGCGATGTAGAAACTGACGATGCAGCCTCTTTTGATGGTGTTGCCAGGTCTTTTGATTTTGCTAGCCAGGATCGAATTGTTCGTGGCCGCATGCCAACACTGGAGATGATTAATGAACGCTTTGCTCGTTACTTAAGGATTAGTATTTTTAACATGCTTCGTCGAACGGCAGAAATATCGGTATCAGGCGTGCAAATGATGAAGTTTTCAGAGTATATGCACAGCTTGTTTGTGCCTACGAGTCTGAATTTAGTCAAGATACACCCGCTACGTGGGAAGGCGTTATGTGTTATCGATCCAAAATTAGTATTTATTACAGTGGATAATTATTTTGGTGGATCAGGTCGTCATGCCAAAATTGAAGGTCGAGAATTTTCTGCAACGGAGACAAGAGTCATTGAACTCGTCTTAGCGTTAGCCTTTAAAGATTTGGTTGAGGCCTGGAAACCGGTTATGGATGTTAAATTTGAATATCTCAACATGGAAGTGAATCCACAGTTTGCGAATATTGTGAGTCCAACTGAAGTGGTCGTAGTAAGTAGTTTTAATGTAGAGCTAGATGGTGGTGGCGGAACATTTTATGTGGTGATGCCTTATTCAATGTTGGAGCCAATTAGAGATTTACTGGATGCCGGTGTGCAAAGTGATCGAGCAGAACGAGATGATCGATGGATTTCGGCTTTAAAAGAAGAAGTAAAAAGTGCAGAAGTAACTTTGAACTGCGAACTTGCAGAAACTACTTTGAAATTATCAGAAATTCTTGATTTACAGGAAGGCGATATTCTATCGGTAAATTATCCGGAAAAAATAACGGTGGTGGCAGAGGACGTTCCAGTGTTTCGTGGAACGTTTGGCGTCCATAAAGGTAGTAAAGCCGTTAAAATTGTTGAAATGGTTGAAAGACCAAAGATCAGTGGCGACAGTCTTTCGCTAACGGCATTAGGAGTCGATCAATGAGCGATACAGATGTAGAGAACGGACAGACAGATGATGTTATGGATGACTGGGCTGATGCGCTTGCAGAGGCATCAGATTCTGAGAATGCAACTGAGGCAACTGCTCAGCCGGCAGAATTAGATAGCCTGGTTGCAGATGGCGTTATGTCTATTGATGAAGATGTAAACCTGGATGTTATCCTTGATATCCCAGTTACAATTTCGATGGAAGTAGGCAGCACAAAAATCAACATCCGAAATTTATTACAACTTAATCAAGGGTCTGTCATTGAACTCGATCGAATGGCTGGTGAACCGCTTGATATAAAAGTGAATGGAACGCTGATTGCGCATGGCGAGGTGGTGGTTGTAAATGAAAAATTTGGTATTCGCTTAACGGATGTAATCAGTCCCGCAGAACGCGTTAAAAAATTAAAATAACTAAAAGGAAAAAATGTAATGCGTTTTTACCTTTTAACCCTATGCCAGCTACTTGCATCTAATCTTTATGCATTAACCGAAGAAAAAGATAAACCTCAATTACCGACAGTTACTGATCCGGTTGGCATGGGTGATTTTGCGCAGGTTTTTCTCGGGTTGGCGTTTGTGGTGGTTGCAATTTTAGCCATGGCCTGGTTGATAAAACGAACAGGGTTTGTCAATACCCGGGCGAGTGGTGCATTGAAGGTAATAGGCGGCATCACTTTAACTCAAAGAGAACGAATTTTATTAGTGCAAGTTGGTGAGAAACAATTATTGCTTGGCGTTGCACCTGGCCGTATCACAACCCTTCATGAGTTAGAGGATAAAATAGAAATGGGATCCCCTAACGGCGGTGAGGGGGAGAGTTTTGCAAAAAAATTAAACAGTTATATGCGCGGAGCCAGATCATGATTCGTATCACGATGCTATTCGCTGTGTTGGTGTTGTTAGTAACGGGTATGTTTGCTATTCCAGATATAGTACATGCTGAGGAGGGGTTTCCTGCCCTGACTGTTGAAAAAGACGGTGACACTGAAACCTATTCGTTAAGTATACAAGTTTTAATCCTGATGACCATGCTGACGTTGCTGCCGGCAGCGGTCATGATGATGACTTCATTTACTCGAATCATAATAGTATTAGCCATCTTGCGTCAGGCGATTGGTCTGGTGCAAACACCTTCATCACAAACCCTGGTTGGCCTGGCTTTTTTTCTTACTTTTTTCATTATGGGACCCGTATTCAATCAAATCTACGATGTCGCCTTTCAACCTTATGTCGAGGAAAAAATCGATCTGGAAACAGCTGTTGCCAGGGCAGGGCAACCACTACATAAATTTATGCTAAGCCAAACCAGAACGAATGACATCTCTATGTTTTCTGATATAGCGGGTGTTGATAATATTAAAACACCGGAAGAAATACCCTTTCGAATCCTGGTTCCGGCGTTTGTTACAAGTGAATTAAAAACGGCCTTTCAAATAGGATTTCTGCTTTTTATACCTTTTTTGATCATTGATCTGGTGGTGGCAAGTGTGTTGATGTCAATGGGTATGATGATGTTGTCACCGATGATCATTTCTTTACCTTTTAAGATTATGCTGTTCGTGTTGGTCGATGGTTGGAATATCATCATTGGGACACTTGCCTCCAGTTTTTTAGTATGACAACCCTAACAGGAAAATATTAAAAATATGACACCAGAAACCGTCATCACTATTTTTCAAAACACCCTGGAAATCATTTTGATTATGCTGATGGTGGTTTTGATACCGGCCCTGGTGGTCGGTTTATTTGTTAGCATGATCCAGGCCGCTACTCAAATTAATGAGATGACCTTAAGTTTTATACCAAAAATTATTATAACGGTATTAACGTTAATGATCGCAGGCCCGTGGTTATTAAATATGGTGATGGATTACACCCGTGGGCTCATCCACGATATTCCCTTCCTGATAGGGTGACCAGGAATGGTGATATCAAGCAGTGAGATAACCGCCTTTGTTGGTACCCTGTTATGGCCTTTGTTCAGAGTAGCTGGGTTGTTAATGACAGCGCCGGTATTTTCTGCGCGAACCGTACCTGTAAAAATTCGTTTAGGTCTAAGTGTGGCGATCACAATTATGATTTTGCCGATCATACCCCCTGTTCCAAATGTCGATATCTTTAGCCCTTCTGCATTTTTGTTGTTGGGACAACAACTCCTTATCGGTGTGCTGATGGGGTTTACTTTACAGTTGGTGTTAGCGGCGATTATAACGGGTGGTCAAGTTGTGGCGATGCAAATGGGTTTGGGTTTTGCCGCCATGGTCGATCCACAAAATGGCACTCAGACTCCGGTTGTCAGTCAATTTTATGTGATCATGGTCGTGTTGATTTATCTGGCTTTAAACGGGCATTTGGTTTTATTTGAAGTCCTGTTTGATAGCTTTAATACTATGCCCATTTCATCAGCGGGTTTAATGCCTGAGGATTTTAAAGCCGTTGTACATTGGGCTGGAATTTTGTTTTCCGGTGCAGTTGGCATCGCGATACCAGCGATTGCGTCTTTGTTAATCGTTAATTTTGCATTTGGCATTATGACGCGTGCCGCTCCACAGATGAATATTTTTGTGATCGGTTTCCCTTTGACCATGATTCTTGGATTTGGTGTGGTCTTCGCGACCTTACCGAGTGTCTTACCACAATCAACTAACATGTTTAACCAGGCTTATCGGTTACTCAAAACAATTTTGGGGGTCGGCTAAGTATGGCTGAAGACAGCGGTCAGGAACGCACCCATGACGCCACCCCGCGACGCAAACAACAGGCTCGCGATAAAGGCCAGGTAGCTCAGTCTCGTGAACTTAATACGATGTTAATGCTTATGTCGTCAGGAGTCGCGGCATTTATGATGGGACCGGCATTGGTTAGAAACCTACTTGATATCAGTCGAAGCTACTTCTCAGTGGATCGTGATACCATTTTTGATGAAACCGTATTGCTACAACAATTTCAAACTGCCGTGATAGATGCGGTATTCGCAATCACACCATTTTTTGTTGTGGTAACGGTGGCCGCGGTGGCTGGCCCCATTCTCATTGGTGGACTTAATTTTAGCGGTAAGGCCATTAGCTTCAAATTTGAAAAACTGGATCCGATCAAAGGGCTGAAACGAATTTTTGCCTGGCGAGGATTGGTCGAGTTACTCAAGGCATTAGTAAAATTTGTTTTTATTTCTTCTGTTGCGATTATTTTTCTGTATAACCAGCAAGATACCTATATTGGTCTCGGATACGAGCCGTTGTATTTTGCGATCAGCCATACGAGTAATTTATTGGTATGGGGATTTATTACTATATCCGCGGCAATGATTATTATTGCCTTAGCGGATGTTCCGTTCCAACTTTGGGATCACAGCCAACAGATTAAAATGACCTTCCAGGAAGTTCGCGATGATAGCAAAGATACCGAAGGCGATCCTGAGTTAAAGGGACGAATTCGACGTCAACAACGCGAAATTGCACAGCGTCGCATGATGGCTGAGGTACCCAAGGCCGATGTGGTTATCACTAACCCGGAACATTATTCGATTGCCCTTAAATATGACCAGGAAAAAATGAATGCGCCAATCTTAATCGCCAAAGGTGTCGATTTAATTGCCTTTAAGATACGGGAAATCGCAAGAGAGCATGATGTGCTGATTGTTGAAGCGCCACCACTGGCACGTGCATTACATCATACCACTGAAATAGATCAGGAAGTCCCTGCAGGATTATATCTGGCCGTTGCGAAAGTTCTGGCCTATGTATTCCAGTTAAAACAACGTCCAAACTGGAAAACCAAGCAAGATAGCAAAGTAAACGATCTCCCGATACCTGATGACATGCAGTTTGATTAATAATTATCTAAGACGAGTATAAATGGCAGAACAAACATCAATTCTAGGTTCAATTAAAAACATCAGTCGAACAGGGCTGGGTGCACCGTTGTTAATGATGATGATGATGGCCATGATCATCGTGCCGATGGCGCCACTTGTACTGGATGTGATGTTTACTTTTAATATTTCACTGGCGTTGATTATTTTACTAGTAACCGTTTATACCAAACGGCCATTAGATTTTGCATTATTCCCAACGGTGTTACTCGTGACCACATTACTCCGGTTGGCATTAAATGTTGCTTCTACTCGAGTGGTGTTACTTGAAGGACATACCGGTTCCGATGCAGCAGGGCAGGTGATACAAGCCTTTGGTGAATTTGTGGTGGGTGGTAATTACGCGGTCGGTCTGGTGGTTTTTATGATTCTCGTCATTATTAACTTCGTGGTGATTACCAAAGGCGCGACACGTATTTCTGAAGTCAGTGCGCGTTTTACCCTGGATGCGATGCCGGGTAAACAAATGGCTATTGATGCTGATTTAAGTGCAGGTTTAATTGAGCAGGATGAGGCGCGTCGGCGTAGAACAGAGATTAGTTCAGAAGCAGAGTTTTATGGTTCGATGGATGGTGCAAGTAAATTTGTTCGTGGTGATGCGGTAGCGGGCATTTTGATCCTGGTGATCAATATTATTGGCGGGTTATCGATTGGTATAGCTCAACATGATTTAAGCTTTTCACAAGCGGCTGTAAATTATGTATTACTAACGATTGGTGACGGTCTGGTTGCCCAAATTCCGGCGTTATTATTATCGACTGCAGCCGGTATTATCATTACACGTGTTTCCAGCTCGCAAGACATGGGCGAACAGGTACTGCGTCAATTATTTAATAACCCTAAATCTCTTGGCGTGACTGCGGGTATTCTTGGCATTATGGGGATCATTCCCGGCATGCCTAATTTTGCTTTTTTAACCCTGGCAATCATTTGTGGTTTAGGTGCCTATTGGATTCGTCAACATAACAATAAACTAAAAGAGCAAGTCCCGGTACAAACTGAGCAGGCTCCAAAACCAGAATCAACTGAATTGAGTTGGGATGATGTTCAGCCATTAGATGCGATTGATTTAGAAGTCGGTTATCGGTTAATCCCAATGGTTGATAAACAACAGGGCGGCCAATTGATGCCGCGTATCAGAGGCGTCCGTAAAAAACTCTCGCAAGAGATGGGCTTTCTTGTTCCTCCGGTGCATATCCGAGACAACCTGGATTTATCGCCGAGTGCATACCGCATCGCATTAATGGGGGTCACCGTTGGTGAGGCGGAAGTTTATCCTGAACGAGATTTAGCGATTAACCCCGGACAGGTTTTTGGGACGCTGCAGGGAATAGAAACCGTTGATCCGGCTTTTGGTCTTGCCGCGGTCTGGATCGAACCGGCGCAACGCGACCAGGCACAAACCTTTGGTTATACCGTTGTCGATGCGAATACGGTGATAGCAACACACCTTAGTCAGTTAGTTAAAACCCATGGTCATGAACTACTTGGCCATGAAGAAGTGCAGCATATTCTCGATATGCTTTCCAAGTCAGCCCCCAAACTGGTCGAAAATTTAACTCCGGAGACGCTGTCATTGGGCACGATTGTGAAAGTGTTACAAAACCTACTCGAAGAAGGGGTGGCGATCCGGGATATCCGCTCCATTGCCGAAACCTTGGCGGAACATGGCAGCCGGAGTCAAGAGCCTGACATTCTCACCGCAGCCGTTCGTGTAGCCCTCGGACGCTCAATTACCCAACAAATCAATGGCCTGGCGTTAGAATTACCGGTTATCACACTCGACCCTGCGCTGGAACAGTTGTTGCATCAGACCATACAGGCAACAGAAGGTGGGGCCGCGAGCATCGAACCAGGGTTGGCAGAGAGAATACACAGTTCCTTGCAGGAGACGACCGCCGCCCAGGAACAAAATGGTTTACCCGCAATTTTACTGGTTTCAGCGTTGTTGCGGCCGATGTTGGCGAAATTTGTAAGGCACACAATCCCGGCATTACATGTGTTGTCTTATAACGAGATACCAAATGACAAACAGATAAAGATTGTGGCAACCGTAGGACAGAACTTACATCCCGGACAAATGCAACAATCAGGAACTTGAGTGTAGGTAAAGACAAGCTATGAAAATCAAACGGTTTACAGGTAGTGACATGCGACAAGCCATTCGCAATGTACGCGATGCTCTGGGTGCTGATGCGGTGATCTTATCCAGCAGCAAAACCGAAAACGGTATTGAAGTCGTTGCGGCGATGGATTATGACGAAAGCTTGTTGAACCCTGCAGATGAAACATCAAATGCACTCTTTGAAAATAAAGAACAACATAACGAACGTGAAGTAAACCGTCAGGCGATTTGGGATGATGTGCGTTATGGGCGTAATATTCCAAGTTCTACAACAAAGCCGCAAGCCAACGCCGAATCAAAAAAGAAATCTGTCGCAGTTGATACAGGTCTGATCAACGAAGAACAGGTTTCAATTCCGGCTCCCACGGCTGAAGCGTTTAGGTTAGATGAAGATCATTCATTTAAAGAAATGCAGTCAGAAATTAGATCTTTACGTGGTCTTTTAGTGAATCAACTTTCCGGCCTGGCCTGGGAAAATGAATCTAAATATCATCCTGTGCGCGCACGGGTATTACAACGCTTAATTGCATTGGGTTTGAGTCCAAAATTGGCTCGAGAAATTTCAGAGCACCTTGAAGAGAGTGAAGATATCGATCACACCTGGCGTATGGCGTTAGGTAAATTAGCACATCATCTGCCAGTGACGGATGATGATATATTAAATAAAAAACGCAATGTGGTAGCGATTGTCGGGGCGACTGGCGTTGGAAAAACCACGACCGTTGCGAAGTTAGCCGCGCGTTATATTTTACGTCATGGCAAGGGTCGGGTTGGCTTAATTACTACAGATAATTATCGGGTTGCCGCGCATGAACAACTGCGTAATTATGCAAAAATTTTAGGTGCACCAATGCGTGTTGCCAGTGATGTTGAAAGTCTGCAAGATGCATTGGCGGCGTTTCATAACAAGGATTTGGTTTTGATTGATACCGCAGGGATGAGTCAACGCGATATGCGATTAAATGAACAGCTAGGTTTGTTGAAAGAATCCGGTCATGACATTCAAGTTTATCTGACACTGGCCGCGAATAATCAAAGAGGTGTGATGACGGATGTAGCAAAGTCTTTTAACCCCGTACCGTTGTCAGGACTGATATTGACGAAGGTGGATGAGACCACAAGTCTGGGTGGAGGCTTGTCCATTGCAGCAGAACAAAATATTCCCATTGCCTACATAAGCGATGGGCAACAAGTGCCCGAAGATTTACATCCAGCACGTGCACATGCCCTGGTTTCACGCGCAGTGACGATTATGCAGGATGTTGGTGTTGGTGCGAAAGATGATCCGATTTCACAAATGATAGGTGGCATGGTGGCACACGCTAATGGCTGACATTATATCTGTCGATCAAGCAACAGGACTAAGACGTATGGCTGAACCAAAACCGGTAAGAGTGCTTGCAATAACAGGTGGTAAAGGTGGGGTTGGAAAATCGACTGTCGCTGTCAATCTAAGTGTTGCTTTAGCCAATGCCGGGCGAAAAGTCTTGGTACTCGATGCCGACCTCGGTCTGGCTAATATCGATATCATGCTGGGGTTACATTCAAAGGCCAATTTGCATCATGTGATAAATGGCGAACGCACCTTAGAAGAAATCATGCTTGACGGGCCAGCCGGGATCAAAGTGATACCCGCTGCGTCTGGAATTAAAGAAATGGCAGAATTATCACCCGAGACTCATGCCGGGCTGGTAAGCGCTTTTAGCGAAATCTCGCATAATGTTGACACCATGGTTGTCGACACAGCAGCGGGTATTGGTGATTCAGTGACGAGTTTTACTCGTGCAGCCCAGGAAGTTGTTGTCGTGGTCTGTGACGAGCCGGCATCTATTACCGATGCCTACGCCATCATTAAGCTTCTGAGCAGGGAACATGGCATTTTCAGGTTCCGTGTACTGGCTAATTTGGCAAATGGAGCGCAACACGGTAAAGAAATTTACAATAAAATCTTGAAAGTTACCGATCGTTTTCTCGATGTTGCGCTAGACTATATGGGGTACGTACCACAAGATGAGTTTCTGCGTAAGGCAGTCAAAAAGCAGCGTGCGGTTGTCGAGGCCTTTCCTCGCAGCAAATCCGCACAGACCTTTGCAACCTTAGCGGATAAAGCGCTGAAATGGCCGCTACCTGCGACCGCCAGTGGCCATCTTGAGTTCTTTGTTGAACGGCTTGTACTACCACCTACTACTAACATTGAGGCGGTGTCATGAACGGGGTAGCTATGTATGCATCTGAACAAGTTTCGAACCACAATCAACTCGTCGAGAAGCACGCGTCACTCGTAAAGCGTATTGCTTGTCATTTGATTAATCGGTTACCGGCGAGCGTACAGCTCGAAGATTTAATTCAGGCTGGTATGATTGGCCTACTTGAGGCATCACGAAATTATGATGCAACTCAGGGTGCCAGCTTTGAAACCTATGCGGGGATCCGTATTCGTGGCTCCATGCTCGATGAGATCCGAAAAAATGACTGGGCTCCTCGCTCAGTTCACCGTAAATCACGTATGGTGGCCGAAGCTGTACGTGAAATCGAAAACCAACACGGCCGGGATGCTCGCGATACAGAGATAGCCGCGACCCTGGATATGCCGATTGAGGACTATTACAAAATTCTACAGGATAATAGTTATCATAAAGTACTGAGTGTAGAAGACATGGGGCTTGGCGAAGAGTCATTGCTTGATAACTTGTCTGACAATGCCCCTGGTGTTCTGGATGGGCTGCAAAAAGAAGATATGCAACGCATCATTGCTGAAGCGGTGGCCAGCCTGCCGGAACGAGAGCGTTTAGTTATGGCGTTGTATTACGATGAAGAACTTAATCTCCGTGAAATTGGTGCGGTTATGGGCGTGAGTGAATCACGTGTGAGCCAGATACATTCGCAGGCGGTCATACGGCTACAGGCCAGAATGGCGAACCGACTAACGGAAAATACATAAGAAATATCTGATTATTTCCCGACTTGATGCTCGTGGTGTATACCATTTGGAATCAACTAAAGATTCCAAAGTGGTTTGTATGCTTTTTACGCTATTTTTCTGCCCATTCGGAAAATACTGCATTTTTTTCAGATTCTTAGCCAAGCTTAATTAAATCTTTTTCCTCCCTGTCCGATAGTAATCTTACGTAAAACAGACACTGTTTACACGCTCTATGAGCGGGTGTCTATAACTGAAACTTGAACAGACCGGATATCTGGAGGGTGCGTGGATAAGAACATGAAAATCCTGATCGTAGATGATTTCTCTACGATGCGACGTATCATTAAAAACTTGCTTCGTGATTTAGGCTTTAATAATACCTCTGAAGCCGATGATGGTACGACGGCATTACCGATGCTACAGGGTGGTGGTTTTGATCTATTGGTAACGGATTGGAACATGCCAGGTATGCAAGGCATCGATCTTCTCAAACATGTTCGCGCAGAAGAATCACTCGTGGATTTACCTGTGCTCATGGTGACTGCTGAGCAAAAGCGAGAACAGATTGTTGAGGCGGCGCAGGCTGGAGTGAATGGTTATATCGTAAAACCATTTACTGCACAGACCTTGAAAGAAAAGCTCGACAAAATGTTTGAACGAATCGAAGGCTAAGGGAATAAAACTGAATGCAAGATAAAGTTATCTTAACGGATGAAAATATTGCCCGGGTAAAAGATCTGTTAGCGACCTTGGAGAGTGGTGATGAAGTTGGAGCTAATGAGGTTATCGATGAACTGGCAAACATTCGTGAATTAGATATTTACAAAGAGATGGGTAAATTGACTCGTGAGTTACATGATGCGATTACCGCATTTGGTATGGACGAGCAAATAAATGTGTTAGCCGAGAATGAAATACCGGATGCCAGACAACGTTTACACCACGTGATTGATATGACTGATCAGGCTGCGCACCGCACTTTGACTGCAGTAGAAGAATCACTGCCAATATGTGAGGAGTTAGAGTCGCGCTCTAACACATTACATGATGACTGGAAACGTTTTAAAAAACGTGACATGGATGTAAACGAATTTAAAGCACTCGCCAAACGGTTAGACGTTTTTTTTGATGTCAACACCAACGATGCGGGTAAGCTGCGTGAATCATTAACCAATGTGTTAATGGCACAGGACTTCCAGGATTTAACCAGCCAGATCATCAAGAAAGTTATCAAGCTGGTTGAAGATGTTGAGTCCAATTTAGTTCAGATTATTAAGATTACGGGTGGAACTGAAGATAAGGCTACGGCGAAAAAGCCCGAAGATAAATTGGCCGGACCTGTGGTTCCTGGTGTGAATGATGGTGTCGACGTGATAGAAGGTCAGGATGATGTCGATGATTTGTTGTCAAGTTTAGGGTTTTAATTTTATGGAATTTCCAAGGATAGATCGTGGATGACGAGCTATTACAAGACTTCTTAATTGAAGCGGGTGAGATCTTAGAACAACTAAACGAACAATTGGTTGATCTTGAGCAGCGCCCTGATGATATGGATTTGTTAAATGCCGTATTTCGCGGTTTCCATACCATAAAAGGTGGTGCTGGGTTTCTTACCCTCGAACCTATGGTCGTGATATGTCATCGTTCTGAAGACGTTTTCAATATGCTACGTAATTCTGAGCTTACTATTACACCTGAATTAATGGATGTGGTATTACCCGTACTCGATATCTTAAATGTGCAATTTGAGTGTTTAAGAGACGGCGAAGAATTACCGAGTGCTGAACAATCCTTAATTGATTCTCTTGATGCAATCATCAGAGGTGAACCCGCCGCCGCACCATCAGAACCAACCCCAGCTGTCGCGGAAACCGAAGCGGCACCAGCCGCAGCAGAAAAAACAGGTGATGAAGACTTAGATATTACCGATGAAGAATTTGAATCACTTCTGGATGCACTGGAAAATAAAAAGAGTGAAGGTGATGACAAGGCTGCTGCGTCAGAGTCTAAAGCTTCGCCTGAACCAGATAGTGGTGATATTAGCGACGATGAGTTTGAAAATTTATTAGATGACTTGCATGGTAAAGGTAAATTTGGTCAGGTAGAAGACAAAAGTGAAAGTAAAGCTGATGCTAAGTCTGAACAACAGCCTAAGGAAAATATTGAAGCGCCAGCGGAAAAACCAGCTGAGAGTGATGATATCACTGATGATGAGTTTGAATCTTTATTAGATGATCTACATGGTGAAGGTAAGTTCGCTGCCAAGAAGGCTTCAGCAAGCCCAGTCGAAAAAGCACCAGAATCAAAACCTTCATCACCAGTAGCAAAAGCACCAGCAAAACCTGCTGCAAAACCGGCAGAAACCAAAGCAAAAGAAAAACCAGTCGTACAGGAAACTACTGTACGTGTCGATACCAAACGTCTAGATGACATCATGAATATGGTTGGTGAGCTGGTTTTGGTTCGTAATCGTATTGATCGATTAGGTATGATGTCCGGCAATGAAGAAATGCTTAAAGCGGTCGCAAATCTCGATCTCGTTACCACTGACTTGCAAATGGCGGTGATGAAAACCCGCATGCAACCGATTAAAAAAGTGTTTGGTCGATTCCCCCGTGTTGTACGCGATTTAGCCCGTAGCTTGAAAAAAGAAATCAGGCTGGAAATGATTGGTGAAGAAACCGATCTTGATAAAAATCTGGTAGAAGCCCTGGCCGACCCATTAGTGCATCTGGTTAGAAATGCGGTTGACCATGGAATCGAAATTCCTTCCGAACGAGAAGAGTCAGGTAAATCTAAAGAAGGTACTGTTGTCTTAACTGCAGCGCAGGAAGGTGATCATATCCTGTTAACGATTGAAGACGATGGTAAAGGAATGGATGCTGACGTACTGCGTGGTAAAGCTGTTGAGAAAGGGCTGATGGATGCTGAAACAGCATCGCGTCTCGATAATAAAGAAGTTTATAATTTGATCTTTATGCCTGGTTTCTCTACCAAAGATCAGATATCAGATATTTCTGGTCGCGGAGTCGGCATGGATGTGGTGAAAACCCGCATTGCACAATTAAACGGTTCTGTCGAGATAGATTCAACGCTCGGTAAGGGTAGTCGCCTGAGTATTAAATTGCCGTTGACATTAGCGATTATGCCTACCTTGATGGTACAACTGGAAGAACAACTATTTGCACTACCATTGGTGAATGTAAATGAAATCTTCCATCTTGATTTGACCAAAACGAATGTTGTAGATGGCCAGTTAGTGGTGGTGATTCGCGATCGAACCTTACCGCTTTATTACTTAAGACGGTGGTTGGTGAACGGATATACTACAGCCGATTTACCGTCCGAAGGTCATGTGGTGGTGGTTCAAAGCGGAACTCAGAAAGTTGGTTTCCTGGTTGATGAATTAATTGGTCAGGAAGAAGTCGTAATTAAACCTTTAGGCGCTTTATTACATGGCACCGAAGGTCTGGCCGGTGCCACGATAACGGGTGACGGTGGGATTGCCATTATATTGGACATCCCTGGATTAATGAAACGTTATGGTTCATTACGCTAAATTACGATATGGCACGGCACTAAATAATGCAGCTGGCCAGCACATTGTTTGATTATAAAGTATTAAATAAGGAGTAGATGACATGGCAGTACGCGTTTTGGTGGTGGATGACTCCGGTTTTTTCCGCCGACGTGTTACTGAGATGCTTGAGTCGGATCAGGCCATTCAAGTGATAGGCAATGCCGAGAACGGTAACGATGCCGTTAACAAAGTAAAAGAGCTAAAACCCGATGTTGTCACTATGGACATCGAAATGCCAGAACTCGATGGCATTACCGCAACACGTCGGATCATGACGACAAACCCAACCCGTATTATCATGTTTTCCTCGTTAACGACGGATGGGGCAAAATCGACTCTGGACGCACTCGAAGCTGGAGCATTAGATTTTTTACCAAAACGTTTTGAAGACATATCGAGTGATCGGGAAGAAGCGAAAAAACTACTTTGTGAGAGAGTAAAACAGCTGGCACGCCAGCCACTCAATGTAAGAACGACAGCAAGTACAAGCCCTGCCACACCAAAAATATCTGCAACACCTGCAAGCACTCCCGCTCCAACAAATACTGCGCCGATAAGCCGTGGCGGTATTAATTTGCTTGCAATTGGTACTTCGACAGGGGGGCCAGTTGCCTTACAGGATGTATTAACAAAATTACCAACTAATTTTCCGGTACCCATTATTTTAGTTCAACATATGCCAGGATCTTTTACGCCTGCATTTGCACAGCGGCTTAATGATTTGTGCGAAATTACGGTAAAGGAAGCTGCTCATGGGGATGTTTTAAAACCTGGAGTTGCGTATCTGGCACCGGGTGGAATGCAAATGGAATTAGAGAAAATCAATGGTGAAGTAAAAATAAAAATTCAGGAGGCGAAAGCGTCTCAAACCTACAGACCTTCTGTCGATATTACCTTTTCTTCGATAGCGAAATTTTATCCAAATAACACCCTGGCGGTAATTTTAACGGGGATGGGAGCAGATGGTAGAGAAGGATCACGGGCGTTAAAATCTGTCGGCTCAAAAATCTGGGCGCAAGATGAAAGCAGCTGCGTGGTTTACGGAATGCCGGCAGCGGTTGCTGAAGCCGGTTTGACCGAAAGAGTTCTTGGTCTAAGTGAAATGGGCGCGAGTATTGCGCAACGGATATAAAACAGATGGATGCGTTAAGTGTCATAGGATTGCTGATTGGAGTCTCCGCTATTTTGTTGGGGCAATATCTGGAAGGTGGGCATGTTAGTGCACTAATTAATGGACCGGCTATTATCATCGTATTAGGCGGTACGATTGGTGCCGTTATGTTGCAATCTCCCTTTTCAATTTTTTCACGCGGAATGCGTATGCTGAGCTGGGTTTTTATTCCCCCCAAATTCGATAATGAAGAAGTCATTGATAAACTAGTATCATGGAGTAATATTGCGCGCAAAGAAGGTCTGCTTGGGTTAGAGAATATTGAAGAGTCAGAGCGAGATCCTTTCACACGCAAAGGTTTGCAGTTATTGGTTGATGGTTCTGAGCCCGACAACATTCGTACTATTTTAGATGTCGATATCAACACCAAAGAACATCACGATAACCAAAGTGCACGGATCTTCGAAAGCATGGGTGGTTATAGCCCGACGATTGGTATTATCGGTGCCGTGATGGGATTAATTCAGGTAATGAATAACTTATCAGACCCCAGCAAATTAGGCAGTGGTATCGCGGTTGCTTTTGTGGCAACCATCTACGGTGTTGGCGCGGCTAATCTGATTTTCCTGCCAATTGCGAATAAATTAAAAAATATAGTCCATTCTCAATCACGCTATAAAGAAATGATTGTAGAAGGTATTGTCTCGATCGCCGAAGGTGAAAATCCTCGTAATATTGAGACTAAACTGTTTGGGTTTTTACGATAATGCGCAAACCAGTTAGCAGTCGACGGGCACGAACATTAGAAGAAAGTGAAAATGTTGATCGCTGGCTGGTTTCTTATGCGGATTTTGTTACGTTATTGTTTGCTTTTTTTGTTGTGATGTATGCGATTTCATCAGTGAATGAAGGTAAATACCGTGTATTATCCGATACGCTGGTCGCGGCTTTCAAAATACCCCCTAAATCTAATGAACCCATTCAGATTGGTAAGCCTTTGGAAGAAACCAGTACCGAACAAAAAGTAATTGGTGTTCCTAAACCCATAAGAGTAGAACAACCAAAGGTTGAAGATCAAAAAGTTAAAATGGCACGTATCGCCGATCGGGTTCGCTCCAGCCTGAGTCCTCTAATCGATAAAAATTTTATAAAAGTCACCCACACCAAATTATGGGTAGAGATTGAAATCAATACCAGCATTTTATATTCCAGCGGCAGCGCTGAATTAGAAATCGAAGCTTTTACTCCCTTAAAAAAATTAGCGACAGTATTAAAGGATTTACCGAATCATATTGATGTAGAAGGGCATACAGATAACTTACCGATCAGAAACCGGATTTTTCCAAGCAATTGGGAGTTATCTGCTTCACGTGCGGCGAGTGTTGTCCATCTTTTTGAAAAGCAGGGTATCGCGCCAAATCGGTTGGCCGCTATTGGTTTTGGTCAGTTTCGTCCAATCGGTAATAACAACACAGTAAAAGGACGCCGAAAAAATCGACGTGTGAAAGTTGTGATCCTGGCAGATAAAAATTCTCGCAGAGTCAATGCGATTGAGAAAACGGCTGTAGCACCAGTCACAGCTCCCGATGCCACTTCCAGTACAGGTACAACGCCATGACTTATCTAGCTAAGTGCTGTTAGGGTCAAGTTATTCTTATGCAAGTCTGGGCCGTAGCAAACCAAAAGGGCGGTGTGGGTAAAACAACCACAGCGGTTTCCCTTGCCGGTGAATTAAGTAATCTTGGAAAATCAGTATTACTCATTGATTTAGATCCACACGGTTCGATGAGCGCGTATTTTAAACTCGACCCGGATAGTCATGAACCCAGCATCTATCATTTATTTCAAACCCCGGCTTATGCGGTTAATGAAATAATCGTTGATACCGGTATTGATAAGGTAAAACTTTTACCATCGTCAACGGCGGTTGCCACCCTGGACAGGCAGCTCGGTACCCAGGCAGGTAAAGGTCTGGTCATTAAAAATGCGCTAACATCATATGAAGATCAGTTCGACTACTGCTTGATAGATTGTGCTCCTTTGTTGGGAATTCTAATGGTCAATGCACTTGCTGCAGCAGATAAACTGTTGGTTCCTGTACAAACAGAGTTTCTGGCTATTAAAGGTTTGGAAAGGATGTTGCACACCTTAAATATGATCCTGAAGGCACGTGCAGAACCATTGGAATATTTGATTATCCCCACCATGTTCGATCGTCGTACTCGTGCGGCCATCCAGAGTTTGAGACAACTTCGCGAGACCTATCATGAAACCATCTGGGATAATATTATTCCGGTTGATACTCAGTTTCGCGAAGCCAGTCGCCAGGGTAAACCGATCAGTCATGTCGCCGCATCCAGTCGAGGTGCTAAGGCCTACGTACAATTACTTAACCGTTTATTAAATGGCAAAAGTGAACCATCATTAATGGCATCGGGTCACTAATATGGCTAATCATGATAAAAAATTAGTCGAGCAATCCGAGGCATTAAGCGATTTTTTTGAATCATTAATGCGCGATGTCGATGCCTATGAAGAACAAGAAACACAAGAAGCGAGCAGTCAGCAAGATAAAACTAAAGTAGTGGAGAGTATTGTTCCTGAACCTCAAGCCAGATTTCCTGAAAAGCATGAAGCTGAGATATCACAAGCGAAGGAAAACGAGGAAACGCTGGCCACAAAGCAAACCATTTCCGCAGAACCGAACAATAAGCTATTTGAAACCTTACCCCCAGTCATGCCTGAACCGGCTGTGGTCGAAGAAGTCACTCCGATGGTTGAAACTCCAGTGGAAACGCCAATTGTGGAACCGGTCAAGGCTGCCGTGCCAGAACCGGTAAGTGAAGAGCTTCCCGAATGGTGCCAACATGAATTTCAAGCAATGTTGTTTAAGGTGGCCGGTTTAACGCTGGCGGTACCGCTGGTTGATCTCAACGGGGTGGTGGAGTGCGATCTGGATGACGTCTCCGCCATGCCGGGACATGCGGATTTCTATCTAGGCCTGATGAAACACCTTGATAAGAACGTGCCTTTAGTGGACACCGCACGGTTTGTTTTGCCTGCCGACAAATTGTCGACATTAGCTGGGGATGACCCCCAGACTCGAATTACCCGTGCGGTGATGATACAGGATTGCCAATATGGGCTGGCTTGTGATGAGGTCAATGAGGTTGTCACACTTAGTCCGGATGAGGTGCGCTGGCGTACCCAGAGGACCCAGCGACGCTGGTTAGCAGGTACCGTTGTTGAACACATGTGTGCCTTAATCGACGCTACAGCCTTCGCTGAATTGCTTGCAGACCGAAGCCCCATTCAAGCCTTTCGCGAATAGGCCGTTAAACATTTGGCATAAGATATGCAACTTGCACAGTTAAGGTGTTGCCGTGACTGGAAATTGACACCTGGAAACTGTGGCAAATTGAACGATAGTTAGTATGACACCCAGTTAGTATGAGTTTTAGAGGAGAACTAAGGATATGAGTCAAGCTGCAGAAAGTATGAATAATCCTATTACCCAATGGGTGACCTTCTTTTTAGATAGCGAAAAATACGGCATCAAAGTGATGCAGGTTCAAGAAGTGTTACGCATGACTGAAATCGCCCCCGTCCCCGGTGCACCACATTATGTGCTTGGGATCATTAACTTACGGGGTAATGTTGTTACAGTGATTGATTCGCGTAAGCGGTTTGGTTTACCTGAAAAAGAACCGGATGATTCTACCCGTATAGTGATCATTGAAGCGGGTGATAATGTCGTTGGTATTCTGGTCGACAGTGTGGCCGAAGTGGTTGATTTACGCACGGACGATATCGAAACGGCACCGAATGTCGGGACGGATGAAAGTTCTAAATACATTCAGGGCGTATCGAGTGTCTCTGAAGAGTTGTTGATATTAGTTGATGTAAATAAACTATTATCGGATGAAGAGTGGCAAGAGATGGCGGCTTTGTAAGTTGTCAAATGGTATGGGCAAGTGGCCGAGATTAGCAACATACGTCATACCCCGCCGGTGAGCTGGACGTCACAGACTAAGGTAAAGTCATCCGATCATAAAAAAGATCAAGACTCACGAAATAAAGCGGACAAAGAAAGTGACAAGGATGAGGGTGATGACAATAACCACATTGATGAGTATGCATAAATGTTTAACGAATTAGTAAATCAATTAAGTGCTTATTTTGAATTGGTGCCTTCTCTGGTGTTATTGTCATCGACGGTTTTGATTATTGCATTGTGGGTAAGTCATCGTAGTCATCTTCAGGTTAATAAATTAAAAGGCGAACTCAAACAGGCACGAAATGATCTTAAAGCATTAACCACAACCTCGTTAGGAATTGGTGGACGGTTACTGGAAATAGAGCGTCGTCAGCGTCGTCTGGTTGAAAAACAAAATAATGAACCTCAGCGAACAGCAAGTCCTCAACCGGTTGTGGACCTGTATGAATCGGCCAATCAACCTTATGATCATGCCATACATCTGGCGCAGCAGGGTAAAGACGTTAAGGAGATCGTTTCTATTTGTGGTATCAGTGAAAATGAAGCTGAACTCATAAAAATGATGCATCGCCTGGAACAAGCGAGCTAACCATTATTATTCCGCTATCTATTTAGCTGGAAAATATTTCAGCGAAAAATAATCTTTTTATAATTCTAAACGACAGCCTCTATAGGTTGTCGCTTATCCGTTATACTCTTATCTTGCACCGAATCTCAGTTATTTAACTCAGGCGCGACTGGCTACTCTTAAATAGTTACCAAAAGGGGCTAGACAAATTCTTAACCCAATTAGAAATCAGAAGGCAAATGATAAACCTGCAGTTACACTGTCACCTGCAACATCAACTTCAGCGTTACCACTGTCCTCGGTGTCGGCAGAAACATAGGTTTTATATTCAGCATAAAGGCCAACGAGTGAAAACTGCCAGCGAAAACCGGCCATGATACCAAGGGCGAGTCCGGCAGTATTTCCAATGAGTGGACCCGTGAAATCAGTCACGACAAAACCGGCGGCACCACCAATAAAGGGTTTGAAACTGCCTTCAGTGAAATGGTATTTACTATTAAAAGTAACAAACGTGGTTTCCATTTCACCTCTACTGCCGGACTCTGTGTAGTTGATGCTATATGATTGAAAACCACCACCAATACTGACATGATTGTTCATCATACGGTCATACTCGACACCGAAGGTTGAATCATCTTTTTCGAAGTTTATGGTAGCGGTTGCGCCACCGAATCCGGTTATGGTTTGTACCGTGTCATCCATTGAATAGGTACCGGCTTTAACGGTAATAACATTATTTTGAGCAAAAGCGGATGTGGATACACCTAAAGTAGAAACAAGAAGTGTGACAGTATTGAAAAATGATTTAGTATTCATGATTCCCTCCAACAAGTTATTGTCCTGTATTATAAATAGAATAAAACGGATAACCGTAAAAGTCCAGTGGTTACTTGCTACAATTTTAATTACGGTATGGCCTGGCTGTACCTGCAACAGTATGTTTGAAATAATTAACAGTATTCTCTCATTCAAAAAAGGCAGTTTGAATGTATAAAAAATTTCTCATTTTAATGATGTTTACCGCCCTTGGATTAAGTAACAGTACGTACTCAATGGATAGTGGTCAAATTCAGTCGGTCGAGTTTACTCATACGCCAACCCCCAGAACGGTAAAAGAATTTGCTTCTACTTACACTAAATCCAGCGTGGTTCTGAATTATAAAGATGGAACTAAAAATGAATTTCCTTTGCAATATCACAAACTGTTTGGAGTCAAAGATAAAATCAATAACAGTCCCTATGCAGCCGGGCAACTTTTTGCAAGTGATGGTACACCGATCATGGATCCTTACAATAAACCGGTGATCTCTGAAGCTCCTGATGGAAATAGTTTATTGAATATTTCTAATCGCCTGTTTTTAGTTACACATTATGAGTATGACTGGCTATTGAGTAACGGCGCAAAAGCCCGCTATACAAAAAACTGGTACGCAAGCATGCCGATGAGTATGACCCTGTCTGAAATTAAGCAAACAGAGGGGCGGCTGACGGTCGTCAGGCAACGACCCATTGACTTTTCTTTAGTTGGTGGCTTGCATTTACCTTGTTTTGCTTCGCAAACGCCCTGGAATACTCATCTTGGTAGTGAAGAAAATTACACTATTGATGCGCGGAATGTTGAGCTCAATAAAGATAGTGCCTTAAATGGTATGAATGCACTCTATTTTAAATCGAAAAAAAAGGCGAATCCCTATCACTATGGTGTGATCCCGGAAGTGACAGTGAATAAAGATGGCAGTACTGATGTTACCAAACACCATGCCATGGGGCGTGCAACCTGGGAAGTGGCTAAGGTGATGGGAGATGGACGGACGGTATACCTGGGAAGTGACGGAATAAACCAGCCTTTGATTATGTTTGTGGCTAAGCGCAAACAAGATTTAAGTGCCGGGACATTGTATGCGGCAAAATGGAAACAAACCAGCAGTAAAAGAGGCGGGGCTGGACAATTGAGCTGGATTAAACTGGGTTCATCGAATGATCTGCAAATAAAAGCATTGGCCAAAACGACCCGCTTTAGTGATATTTTTGCCTGGTCAGATCAAGCGAGAACAGGCTATAGCCCGATACTTGCAAATGGACTCACGCCTGAGCATATTAAATTAAACGATAACATGGAAATTGCTGGCGCTTTTCTGGAGACGATTCGTTATTCTGCATTACGGGGGGCGACAACTGAATTTAATAAAATGGAAGGGGTTGCTATAAATGAAAAAGATAAAAAAGTTTATATTGCGATATCACGGATTCGAAACGGAATGTTAAAAGCTCATGACACGGATAAAGATGATATCCGGGTTGATAAAATTAAAGCCGGGGCTGTGTATGAGTTGTCAGTGTCGGGCGTTCAAAAAGATTCAGACGGAAATGCGATTGACAGTCAGTATGTGGCAACCGATATGCGAGCCTTAGTGATTGGGCAAGATATAAGTAAAGATGACATTGGCAATACTGCCGCAATCGATAAAATTGCGAATCCAGATAACATTTTCTATTCGGAAAAAATGCGGGTTTTATTTATTAGTGAAGACAGTGGTTATCATGTGAATAATTATTTATGGGCATACCATATCGACAGCGGAAAACTGTCGCGCATCTTGACGTTAGTTGCCGGCGCCGAATCGACCGGCTTGCAGGTGGCAGAAAATATTAATGGTTATACATATATAATGAGCAACGTCCAACACCAGGGTGATTTCATTAATACCATGGACTCAGAATTAAAGGTTAAAATTACACCATTGATCGATCGGTTTGATGCCCCCGTAGGGTATATAGCGGGTGTACCAAATCTATAGTGACCGGTTTACACTGATCGGTTTACACTGGCAACGACATCTAATAACATGAATATTAATTAATAATCTATAAAAATTACAGTACAACTCATTAGAATGTCATCTGCAAAACGGATATAGATAATCAGTGTATATCTTTAGAGGTAATAGAATGTTAAAACAAATTTTATTGGTAATGTTGGTGGTCTCTTCTGCGCAGTTTGTACAGGCTGCAACACCTCCCATTGAAGGTGCATTTGGGATAAAGCTGGGTGATGAACCTGACGCAAAGTACATCCCAGAGCAAATCCCGACAAAGCTGGGCTTGCTTTATTTCATTGATCCTCCCATTAAAAACGAACATTTTAATGAATATGCCGTGCTGGTCACCATTAGAACGAATAAGATATTCAGAATTTATGCGGAAAAAGAACAAACCACCGAAACCTGCAAAAATGAATTAGCGAAGGTACGAAAATCATTAGAGAAAATTTATGGCAAAGTAACAGAGAATGAATCAATCTATTCCGTAAAACAAAATGAAAAAGAAATACAACTGACCTGTAAAGTGAGTAAAATTAATAATAAAGAAGCGTCACTGCAAATAAAGTATATCGATCAACAGGTCTATAAAGACGGCCTGGAAAGCAGCAGTTCGAAACGAAATGATGCAAGTGGTCTTTAATGGCGCCAAAATTTTAATATAAAAATAAATAAAAGGGCACGGTTAATTTATAGTAGCTCATATTAGAGCTGGCATATTAACAATAGACTTTTAATTAAATCGAGTAGATGGTTTGTCATCAACCGAGTCAGAGAACAATTGTTACTAATTTTTTATAGTATTGTTCCCTGATCCGGTTTGCGCTATTTGTCGGACCTGAGATACCGGACAGATCACTTCGGAACGTAGTCCGATTCTTCCTTACCTTCTTCCACATATTCTTCGTCGAAGCAACAGGCATCCAGGCTTTGTACGCTGCAGCTGACATCGCCATTGTCGCAACCACAGTCGTCTTTGCAATCGCATGCAGTCTTGCCACAGCCGGCATGGTTCACGACCGTGTAGGCCATGAGGTCTAGCGTTTTTATTGGCGTTTTTGGATCGTCGCTTTCGATCACCAGTTGCATGCACTTAGGGCATTTCTCGGTCGCCTTGTATCGGATCAGGACATTCAGGCACGAACCGGAGCACAAAATTGCTGGGAAGGGATTGTTGACTAGCCGCCAGTGCTTGGACTTGCGGCTGAATCCAACACGGGTAACGCGCAATGCACACTTACCCGTATTACAGATCGTGATCGTCCGTTCGCCGACGCAACATTCTTTTACACCGCCGATGCATGTGGAACCGGTCACCGCCAGTTTTCCTGTCGGCGCTTTGCCGGACACTCTGATAGTCTTCTTGCCGTGAGGATCGTTACTCAAAACGGTGATCACACCCGACTTGCTACCGTGGTCCTTGGGTTCGAATCGGATGGGCACCTGCAACGAGTCCCTGGCACCGATCACCACAGGATATGACAGTACATCGGGAACAACGAATTCCGTTGATGATGAGCTGATGTCATTGATGGTCAGCGGGCATGCGCCACTATTGCTTAGAATCAGCATCTTGTCAGCGAAGGATCCTGGACACACCTTACCGAAATCGCCGTGATCGGCAATGATGGATACCAGTCGTGGTGGTTTGGATTTCCCTGATACCTTCAGTGTTCTCGGCCCTTCTGGGTCATTGCTAAAAACGGTGATTGTGGCCGCCGATGGGCCAAAACCATTAGGCTCGAAGCGAATTGTAACCTCGACAGAGTCGCCCGAGCAGATCACGATCGGATAGGCCACGACGCTCGGAACCAGGAAATCGCCCGAAGACGATATTATGTTGCTTACAGACAGCGTGTTGAACCCGCTGTTGCTCAGAACCAGCTTCATATCTTTGTGGGTGTCCACACACACATTACCAAATTCGCCACTGTCGGCGATGACCGTCACCAGCCGCGGCTCCAGCCGTACATTTTTCAGCCCGATGTTGTTGTCGTTCGGGATAAGCCTCCAATCTTCGATCTCCTCGCCAGCGGTGAATTTGTCCGCATTGCTTGGATCGCCGGCCGCCGATACGATCATCACCATACTGTCGTGGCCCTCGGCGTTCACGACTGGCGTCCACTCGAAAGGTCCGACCATTAACTCTTGCGCATCGTTGGGTAGGACTGAACCCGCCGCCAGTTCCGGCGTATTCATGGGTTGTAGGTCATCGGGCCAGACACGCCCAGCGAGCGGATTGCAGTGGTAGCCTCGAACGACAACGTGGTCCGCCTGGGAGGTGCCTCGATTTTTAATTTTCACGTAGGCGTAGTTAGTTCCCACCGTGGGCTCTTGATGACCTTCCATTCCGTCGGCGGAGCGGCGATTCCAGATCGTTGCCGTATTTGAGAAATCGGCAAGGAACTCGTATTCGCCACTGCGGCCATCATCGATGTAGACATCCACGATTGGAGGATCGCCGTCGTTGAGATCCTGTTTTTCGAACGACCAGGTTAGCACCTTGCTGTACGCGCCGCCGAACAGATCCTGTGTCGTCCAGTCGCCGGCATCGGCAGTCAATATGGCGTCGAGAAACTGTGCGGGGTTGTTCGGATTGCTCACGGGCGAAAGCGTTCCCACCGCCCGAAGCATGAGATAGGCCATCATATTCGCCGCAAATTCCCGGCGTGTGATGCGTGTCGAATCCCCGCCGATCGAACGGTACACTCGGAACATCGTCGTCGAGAGAATTTGTTCGCTTTGGTAGGAGCCGTCATCATTCGGTCCACCCCATCCCCAGCCGTCAGCGACGGCCCGATCCGAACGTCTTAGGTTTTGGCGAAACGGCGAGCGGATAAAACGATCAATCGCGCCACCGTTATGCCATTCCGAGAGAAAGTCGTTGAGGATGATGGCAAAGCTGTCGCCCGCGCTGTGTGAAAATCCTAAATTCGCCGAATTCACATGGTCGTAGAGAATACCGTGTCCACCAAGTTCATGCAGAACCACTGACCATTCGCAGGCGTTGCCCATGGCATCACCGCCCGAGGAATCGATTAGACCATAACAAGCATGATCGATGCCGTCGCCGTCGCCAATGCAATGCGCATTGTTTGCACCTCCAATGCCGCGATGATCGATCTCTACCGGGAAGCTGGTGCCATCGAAATAGTCGTTCAGCACAAATCCGAGATCCTCGACCAGACGGAAGAAACGGTCGTTATGGTAGTACGCGTTAACCGCAGCAAAGTCGTTGGTACGTGAATCGAAATCGAAGTCAGAGCCTGTGGGCCTGGTCGGTGACGCAACGGCCGGGGCCTCGACCTCGCTAATCGCAATCAGGTTACCTGTTAGTGATTGCGTCCCGGCCACGGGCAGATCAAGTCCTTCAAGGACGACATCGTCGCGTAGTGGATTCAATACTGCATTGCTCTGGGTCGCGTCGTTTGAATTGTCGCCGGTACTGGTGATAGGATCGTAAGTAAATACCAATCCGTTCACGCCCGAAGCCAACGCGCGCAGATAGAGTACGGCGTTTGTCTCAACATCGACGAGCATGCGCCAGTTCATGCGACCACCCTTGAATGGCAGGCGGAAAATCAGTTCTGCCATTAGCCGCCAACTTCCATCCTTGAGCGATTTAGGCACTGATGGCAACGGTAGTGTCGGCAGCTCTTCGGTCTCGTTGTCTAGAGCGCCGCCTTGACCTTGTGCCGGGTGGTCGTGCAGTCGTTTTTCGACATCGTATCGGTAGACAACGAAACGACCGCGAATGAGCGTCGGTTCAGCCTTGTCCTTGTCATATTTGCGGGCGTCCTTGACAGCGTCGCTAATAATTTCGGACAGCAGTTCCGTGGTGCTAGCGACGCTGGTTTTAGTCGGCTTGCCCTTTTGCGCAGATGTCTCGGCCTGGCTTTTTTCACCACTGGCAAACAAGTCCCGATAGCGATTCAAGTCTTTTGCCTTCGGCAGCTTGGCATCAATACCGCTAACGCTTGTATTGGTCACCGCCATGATGCGCCCTTCGTCATGTTTTACTGTAACGGTCAAACCCGCGCTCCAGACCGGCGTGTTCAGAAACGTCTGTCTGTAAACGTAAGTTGTGGTGTCGAAGAAAGTCTTCGCATCGCTGAAACGATATTCGACCGTCCTATCCTCGGGGTCGAGAAATGACTCTTTTTGATCAAGGTTGCTCAATTGCTCCGGTGCAATGTTGAGCTTCACTGCCATGGTACGGACAAATGACTTCGATGCTTCGCGGCCACGGCCGCGTGTGATCTTAGGGGGGGCATCGAGATAGTTAATGGCTCGTATCTGCTTTTCGTCATCGACCGTGATTGTGGCCTTAAGCTCGGTGTCGTAATTTCTTCGCATGTCAAATCCTTTCGCCAAATAGCGATGTGATTGGTGTTAGTGGGCCAATCAGATTAGTCCCTGTGTACTACAGGTTATGAAACCATCTACTGGGAGTCAGTCAACAAATTCCGATTGTTCTGTGATTTTTTCACAGAGACCAGAGCGGAAAGTCATTATGTCTAACGCGAAATATTATGGAAGCAGAAATAAATACGAACCTAAATGAAATTAAATATTTATTAGTGGCAACACTAATAATCGTAACGGCCATATTCATGGGGCAACTTATAAAGTTAATATGCAGGTTTATTACTAAATGGACAATTTATCGTGAAATAGCCTTTGATCATTTTGCATCAATCAATTCCGAGAAAGAAGAATATGAGGAATTAGTAGAGTATTGTGAAGAAAGATTTAAAAATGGGGTAACAACCCTAATTTAGTATATTGGCTTGCTCGCGCTAAATTTCAGTTAGGATAATTAGAGTTAGCAAAAGATTTATTTGAAAAAGTTTGTGAACTAGAGCCTGAATGGGAAGCATCAGTTAGTCAATACTTAGTTAGAATTAATCAAGCACTAACAAGCACCTCAAATTGATGCCTTACGCGTTGCTTCAGGTACAATTTAGGTAAACGTTGTCATCAATGGACGTTTATATTTTTATTTAAGCAAGTTCGATAAGAGATATCATAAACTCGTTCATATCGCTCATGCCAATAATAATCAAAAGTTGGGTATTGATGACGCATTTTGACGGTATGTTGCCACTCTGCATTCGCTTTTTGATAAAGTTGCTCGATTTTCATAATCCACCTCCCGTTTTCCATTGTATTTAAAATTACATATTGTATTGTTTATAGAATCAATCTGACCTTGTGATTCTTTACTCCTTAAATTTTTCGGCTTATGGATTATTATACTCTACGTTTAGCACGTAAAAAGTGAATAAAGGCATTTTGCAAGGTGATATTTTCACAATATCACTGAAGTTTAATGAAATAATTATTGGATATTTTCGTATAAATATTTTGAATGTGAAGGTGCAAGATTAGAACTTCTAATTTTTGTATAAAATAAGAATCTATTATTTTTTATGATGTTTTAGATAACCATAATTTGATTATAGTTCCAATTTTTTCAAAGTCGACGGGTTTTTCAATATAATCATTCATGCCCGAAGCGATACAGTTTTTCATATCACCTTTCATTGCATTTACCGTTATCGCAATGATTGGTGTGGGCTGGTCTGGGTTTTCGAGGTTACGAATAACTTCAGTTGTCTCAAGCCCATTCATATTTGGCATATTTAAATCCATAAGGATTAAATCATATTGATTTTTCTTCCACATATCGACGGCCTGTAGCCCGTCACTGGCGATGTCAATCTTAAAACCAAGCCGTTGAATCAATGCACTAATGAGATCCTGGTTGGCTTTAGCATCCTCGGCCAACAAAACATGAGCAGTAATGGATTCATCTTTATCGAAACCACTAGTCATGATCGCTTTATTCGATTTTTGTTTGAAACATTGCCGTTCTTTGACGAGGGGTAGGGTAAACCAGAAGGCTGTCCCTAGATCGACAATACTCTTAACGCCAATCTGGCCATCCATCCATCCATGCATTCAATTAACTTTCTGGTGATCGTTAAACCGATACCCGTACCTTCGATATTGCTGCTTTCATAACCCAGCCGATTGAAGGGTTCAAATAATTGTTGTTGTTGTTCCGTTGAAAGACTGTTGCCCGTATCTGAGACTGAAAATTTTAAGTTTTCGTTATTTGTGGGAATTATTTCAAGTTTTTCATTCAGTTTCTTTAAATCACGTACAGTAAAATTCTAAATGCATTCTCGCCATTGATGGTAGCTGGATTATATTCAGCAATTAACGAAGTTGATAAATTCTTTTCTGATTCCGGCCAATTTTTTGATTGGTAGGTGATATCGTTATTGATGATTCAGGTTTAAGTGCAGAAGATTTAAAAAAGATATTTTGTAAAAAATCCAGACTTAGTAACAAGCCGATCGGCGGTGAAATAAGTACCGGCACAGGTCTCACAATATGCAAACAGATTATTCAATTACAAGGCGGTGAGATTGGGGTTAATAATAATGAGACAAAAAGGTGTTGTTTTTGGTTTAAAATTTAAATAGTGGATTATTGCTGGTGCACTAAAATCTCTGGTGATTTCAAACTAAACAAGTCTTTTGTGACTGTACCACTAGATCATTAAAACAAATGCTGGCGACAGTATATTCAATTTTACAAAATTTTCTCTATCGTTATAAACGTTCTTCTATAGCTGGTTTTGCTTACAATGTGTACATATTTTGTAAGATCTGGCTCAAGACATTACAATTATTCTTGTGGTAAAGTCTGATATCTTAAACGCTTGTCAATTCAGTTTCATATGATGCCACAGGTCGATCGGTGGGTCATTTCTTGAGTTCATGAACACTATAAAAATGGTGATTTTGGAAATACAACAAATCCATTATTGATATCCATCAATCTTTCCGGTGCCTCACTCTCAGACGAGAATTTAACAGATTATATTTATGAAATATTTAAAGAGACCATCATACCATCTGAAAATATCTGTTTTGAGATTACCGAAACTGCGGCGATATCAAATATGGAGGCGGCGATAAACTTTATGAATAAGATGCGCTCGCTTGGTTGTAAATTTTCAATTGATGACTTTGGTAGTGGCGTATCCTCGTTTGGTTATTTAAAAGCACTTCCGGTCGACTATGTTAAAATTGACGGATCATTTGTACGTGATATGACAAGTGATCCGGTAAATCGGTCAATGGTCGAATCCATACACAATATCGTAAAAATATACGGTAAGGAAACCATCGCTGAATATGTTGAGTCTGATGAAATTAGCGAAATGTTACATGTAATCGGAGTTGATTATTTACAAGGTTATGCCATTGCAAAACCAGAGTCGTTGCTAAACCAGAGCCGTTGCTAAATAAAGCGCACCTTCATTAAGCCTGTGCGATGTAACTTTAATGTTACGATGTTTCTTATGTAAAACATGAATTTATGTTACCCAGTTAACACTTTAATTTGATCTATATCACACTATTAAAAATTGATTATTTTTTTGTGTGGTGAGTCACAAGCAAAACCACTACTGTTTACTCCCTTCAATCTAATAATTTGTTATGTTTTTAACCACAGTATGAGTCGCAATGGAATTCGTTAAGATTCCCAAGGAGCAAGGTTATGTGGACTGACAACAACATCGGACAAAAAAAACGGTTAATTTCGGGGTGTATTAAAAAACCTATGAGGAAGCTGGTTCGGGAATGCGCAAGCGACTGGGGTAATCCAGAACAACTGACTAAAATCTTGTATAAACATCTCAAGGTTATTTCTTATTGCCAAAAGCTGTATTGTTTTGACGTTACGGGCAAACAATTTAGTGGCAGTGTTTCTCATCAAGATATTAACATGACTGCGCTTGGGCAAGTGCTCAGTGATCGACCCTATTTCCAGGGGCTGCTCCCTTATAACGGCATGGCCCTGTCATCAGTCTATCTTGGTTTGCGAAATAAACAACCCTGCATAACAGCCTTATTTGCAGTAAGAGAGGAGCAGGATCTACTTGGTTTTGTTGCCGCTGATTTTTATATTCACGATTTACCTAAAATAACAAAACAGTCATCTGAGAAAAAAAATCAATGGGCTCAATACAAGGGCGACCCGTCAATACGCAAGACAGTGTTTATGCAGCAACGTACCTATAGTCACTTCGATCAGCGGCTCGACAGAGTAATCTATCTAGTTTACATACTGCTAAGAAAGCATGGTGTTTTTCATGTCCAAATAGATTTTTCCAGTTCCAGGTTAGTCGTATGGTCGATTGACATGCCATATAATTATCAGGTCCTTTCAGTCGATGAGTTATTTTCAAATCAGTTAACACAGATGTATGCGAAACAATCTTATCCGGAAGATGCGTTGATCCCTGAAAGCTCCATTATGGATGTGTTGTCACAATTTAAATTGTTGCGAGATGCTGATGAAAATATTTATTTACGTAGTGGCACTATAAATATTGCCAATGGCACGATTGGTTTAACCTTTTCTTGTGATGGCTTCCATCTCATGTCAGTGGAAGAGTTTTTGGCCAAAGATATCAAGTTTTGGATTGGTGAGAAGCAAACACAACATCAAGAATGGCGTAACATGCCCTTACTCGAAAGTGCTTAAGTGCAGTGAAAGGAGAATCAGGGTTAGATTAAAATAATCCGTCAAACTGGGGGAGGTTCACTCAGACCTAAAATATCCATTTTATTATATCGCTATAACGTATAGTTTACCTTACAGCCCAAAATTCGTGCATCCGAATCAAGTATTCCAGTACTAACAATGAAAACGAGGTTTTCTGGATTATTGTTAACAACATGGTTACGGCTAGTAACTGCTGAAGTGACTGCAGTAGTGGAACTGAATATTGAGTTAGTAACATTGTTTGCAGTTACACTTAGAAATGCACTGCCAGAAGCAGTATTAGCACGGTTATACAATACCCTACATCTATAAAATGTTTACTTAATTCATTATTCTAGTATTAATTTATTTCAATTTGTTGTTTGTTTCGACGCAACGTGGAAACGTGAATATTGCCGATGCATATAAAGTCGTGGCAAGTAAAATAACCGCGCTGAAACCAAAATGAATGGCCAACATGGTCGCCAATACGGCACTGATCACCGAAGCACAGCCGTTAATCCCCCACGCCCAGGGGATATAGTCCTTCGCATCACGAACGAGGTTGGCCAGTGCCAATGGGAAGGGCATGCCCATGCAGATTGCGAGTGGCGCGATCAGTAAGGCTGTGATAAACATTTTTATCGCAACCGGTAGATTTACCAATAATGCAAACAGGGAGTCTAATAACAGCAGATACATCAAGCTGAGTAATATAATTCCGCCGATCGAATACAACAGAATTTTAGAACTTGATTGTGATTGTAAAAGCAGACCAGCCCCATAACTGCCGACACCCGCAAAGATTAAAAAAGCGGCGAGGGTAACGGTAATGGCATAGATGGGATGATGCAGAAACAAGATAAGTTTTTGGATAAAGGCAATCTCAATAAATAAAAAGGCCAGTCCGATCGCAAAAAAATAATAAAATATGTCTCGTCGCCTTACCAGTTCGGTTACCCTGGTTTGTTTGCGTTGGTAAAACCACAAAGGTAACACGATAAGTATCACACTGAATAAACTGGCAATCACCAGGGTAGCCGACAACGTGATATAGCCCCACTCAAGTAAAGGCATGCCACCTCTATTTCGCATCTGAAAAATTTCGCTAAAGGTTTCCCACTTGAAAAACTGATGAAAATAAGGCTGATCGTCGGTCGCCGGTTGCAGATTAAACTTGTACTGTTTTATAAAGGTATCGCGTTCATCACTCAGCAAAGCAGTGGCTGCCTGATAAAATACAGGGTTATTAAGAATATTATGTTGGTTAGCCTGCTTAGCGTCTAAACCGGGTGTATAGGCAAGATCAAAACCTCGATCAGCACAAAATCGTTTCACCGATGACAGTTCCTGCCCGGTAAATCTTCCATTTTTAATGAGTAAGGTGCTGGTCTGCCAACTTCGAATTAATACCAGACGTTGTTCTGGATCACTTACACCGTCTCGTTCCAGGGCAGTCACGGCGGTTGCAAATAACTTTAATGTGTCTCGTGGTGGTAGTTTTATCCAGCGAGTCAAGGCAAGATAACCATCGGTCTCAAGATGTGTAAAATAACGCTGTAATGCCTCAACGGTATACAAATAACTTTCATTCAGTGCATACAATCCTGAAGACGAAGCATTAAAGGCATCCACCAGCGCCAACTGGATCAAATCATAAGATCCTGGTTTACCGGCCAGGAAATCCCTAACCTCACTGTGATGAATGCTCACCCCTGTTTGTTGAAATAAATTACCGGTGAATTGGCTAAAATCATCTTCTACCAGTTGAATCATCTGCTGGTTTAATTCTACGCCTTCAATCTTTTCGACCTGATGATATTTAGCTTGCAATACCTCAGCACCACCGCCGACGCCAATAACAAGCACGTCATCCAGTGGCTTTAAATGATAGGGTAGGGCCGAACTGGTTTGATCAAGATAGCCAAGTTTCTGGTGATCGTCGGGAAATTGCGTGAGCACCGTCATGTTATCGCCATCGGTAAACACCCCAAGTTGCGGTAAGGGTTCCTGACTCGCATGCAGACTCTGACCCGGAGCATGTCGTAACGGAACGTTACGACTTTCAACAACACTGAGTAAACCCAACGGACTTGAACGCTGCGCAATGACACTCGTACCATTGATTCGTTGAATTTGCTGTAGGCTCTTATAAGGTGAGAGTTGTAATTGCAATGAGGCGCCACTAACAAGCAATAGTGTTGTGACAAATGTTAAAGCAATTGCAATCACTCGAAATTGGCGTGCTTTTAATTCCAGGCTAGCCACTAACGCGGCTAGTACACCGAGCGCGCCTACCAGCACCAGCGCCGTTCGGGGAAAAACCCACAATAACAAGACAATTACACCCAGGCTGCCCAAGCCAGCACCCAATAAATCCACGGCATATACACGTGATACCTGCGTGCCAAACTGCATGAAGGCCATACAGATAGCAGTAGCGGCAAAGAAAAAAGGAATCGCCAGTAATAAAAATATGCCCATCAAATAGAAGACTTGCCAGCCGTCCCATAAAATTGCCTCGGCATTAAATGGAATCGTTTGTGCCAGTGCGAAACAGGCCACTGTCGAGATACCGAACAGGGCAACACAACTAATATATAGAGGAGTAAAACGTTGCAATAGTCGCTGCTGATGAATAGCCACCACGGTTCCACTAATCCCATAGCCCAGCAAGGCCAAACCGATAAACATATAGGCAAAGTGATGCCACTGAATAATGGAAAACAGACGCATCAACAGGATTTCATACCCCAGTGCCGCGGCAGAAAGCAGGGTCACCGAAAAATAAGGTGGTTGGGGTAACAGGGTCATATTATTTGGCTATTTTAAAATTTATTAGCTTAAAATTGTTTGGCTTAATATTTATTCAATGTTGACCGGTTAACGGTACAAAACGCACTGGCAAGATCTGCCGAGTTTTAATCTTGTCTCCCTCTTGTTTGGTGACCAGTAATAATTGTTGGGTTAAAAACCGGCTGCCGACCGGTATCATCATACGCCCGCCGACTTTTAGTTGTTTAATAAGGGGAGGGGGGATGTGACTGGCCGCTGCCGTGACTACAATGGCATCGAATGGTGCATGCGCCTCCCAACCATAATAGCCATCAGCAACGATGGTCGTCACATTATCATAGCGCAGGCGCGACAAACGATCGGCCGCTTGCTCACCCAGTGGCTTGATGATTTCAATGCTATAGACCTGATCTACTAATTCAGCCAACACAGCCGCTTGATAGCCGGAGCCCGTACCGATTTCCAATACCTTGCTATCGGGTGTTGTTTCCAGCAAGTCTGTCATCACCGCAACAACATAGGGTTGTGATATGGTTTGTCCATGGCCAATGGGTAACGGTTGATTGAGATAGGCTGATCGTTGTAGAGCAGTAGGAACGAATTTATGTCGCAACACCTGTTCCATTGCTTTCATAACGCGCGGGTCCAGTGCCTGCTTATCGAGCGCCAGACGAGTCGCACGAACATCGGCTTCGATGGCATCCACCATTCGCTGCCGTTCTCGCGAGTAACTATCGGCGAGTAAGAATGGTGCATAAAACCAACAGCAAAGCATGGCCAAATAGGCGTATACGAAACGGTTTGATGATTTCATGTTCATACCGATGATATTTATAAATATTATATAGAGTATAGTATCTAGCTACGATTTAGTGGGGCATTTAATGATTGGAGGAGGTTCATTCTGCCCCCGGTTTTTACTTAAATTACAATTAACAAACCAACGATGAGGGCGGCGATCATTGCACCAGAGTAACCGAAGAAGTTTAAAAAAATACCGCGCAGTAAATATTGATACCCCTGCAATTTCTGCCATGATGCATCTATCTTTATTCTGTAGATCAAAAAAATACCAGTAATGATTAAAAAGTTATTGAAAAGAACAATGCTTGAAGACGAATAGAGGAGTTGGATCGAACATGTGGATTTTGGTCGGATCACGCTATGTCGCTGATTTACAAATAGTATCATCTAATAGCGGCGGTGTATTCGTGCCTAAACACCCTTTTCCCAAAAAAATTGGACCTGCCCCCGTTTTTGCACCCCTGACCAACCATACATCAGTAAAGCAATTTTTCTGGAATGAAAGTCAGAATAATTGTGAACCACATCACAGTTAATTTTGAAATGAGGAAAAGAGACATCAACCACATCATGTTCGGTGAATTTCTTAGACTGGCCATGCTCTTTAGGCCCTATATTATTTATTCATGATGAAATAACATATAACAAGTAGCCAGCAGATGTGGCTGCTTACTACCTAATATATAATGATTCTAATAATTGGAGTTAACCATGTTTGATCGCCTAGCAAAAAACCATTTAATACCAAAACTTCTCATTATAACGATGTTGTATATCTCTGGTTTGTCGACTGTCAATGCCGGTATAGTGACAAGTACTGATCTGGTTACACAACAACAGCACCAAATTGATCGTGACAAGTTATTAATCTCACTGGACCGTGATGAAGTAAGAGCTGCACTAATCGATCATGGTGTTGATCCTGACATGGCAAAACAACGAGTTATGTCAATGACAGCAGACGAAGTTCGCGAGATGAATAAAAATATGGATGAGTTACCTGCCGGTGCAGGGTTGCTTGAAGTCGCGCTGATTGTTTTTCTGGTCTTATTGTTTACTGATATTATGGGTTATACCGATATCTTTCCATTTGTGAAGAAAACAGTAAATTAACCTTAATATTTAGCAATGCCGGTAACCGTTATCTGGTTACCGGCTGTTGTCTCACCTTACTTTAGGCACTAGAGTCTGAGTTTTTACTCTAACCCCAAACTTAATTTTTTCATCGTTGTCACAATCCGTTAGAGCAATGGTGTCTGAACCCAATGGGTTTTACCCATCTCCCTGTGGGAGAGGGCGTTTAACTTGAATGGCGGCAGAAGGGCTGAAGTAAAGATCATGATCCTTCGCTGCACTTCGTTCCGCTCCACATGCTTTGCACTGCCTTGAACCGCTGCGCGTTTCGAACAGTATTTCCTTCGCTGCACTACGGTCAACCAATTCGTGTTTCATGCAGTCACTGCCTCGAAGCGGTTCGTGGATCACGCAGTATTCCTTCCGCTTCGCTACAGTCATTTCCTACGCTACGCTCCGGTTAGGATGACAAGGATGCTAGTTAGTTTTAGGAAGGGCGTTTCGGGGTTTTGCCTTGCAGGTAATAGGCAAAGGCAATAATCTCGGCGACCGCTAAGTACAGCATCTCGGGGATGTGTTCACCGAGTTCGATGGTGGATAAAATCTTTACCAATTCTTTGTTTTCCTGCAACGGCACGTTGTGGTGTTTGGCGATCTCAAATATTTTTTGTGCGATGTCGCCCTGGCCTTTGGCCGACACCACCGGCGCGGTGACTTCGTCGTAGTTTAATGCCACAGCGAGGGTGACGGTTTTGGGTTGCTCAAAGTCTTTCATGTTTGTTCGTCCAAATAACTATCGTTATACGGTGCGACGATTTGGGCCTCTTGTACTTTTGGTAGACCGTGTTGGCAATTGAGTTTATCTACCTCTGCGCCGACATGGGTGAGTCGGCTTTGCAGGGTTTCGATATGATTTTTAAATAGTTCCACCGTTTCGGCTTGTTCGGCCCACCAGTTGGTCGACACCTGGCCATTGGCAAAACTTACTTGCGCGCGCACCGGGCCTAAGCCGTCGAGGTTAAACGACATCATTACCGTCCAGCTGGTGGCGTCGTTTTCTTGTTCTGCACCGGAGCCTTGTTCTTGATCGGGGTATATGCGTAAGTCAAACACATCGACACCGTCTTGATCATTACGGATTGGTAATTCGACGATCAGTTGTTGGCGCGCGGTTTCGTTGTTGAGCATTTGCAGTTGTTGAGTCAGGGTGCGTTGCAGGCTACCTTCGGTTTGTTGTAACAACACCTCTAATATTTGATCGCCGGTTAACGTGCTCATCGAGACAGGGTGACGTACCGAGGGCGCCGGGATATCCGGATCGACCTTTGTCTGTTGCGGGGCGATGTTTACGTTTGGTGGCAGGTTCGGTGGTTTGGTTGCCGATGCGGTTTGGGTTGCGTTTTGTGTTAATGCCGAAGGCGTGCTGCTTGTTGATGGTGTTGTTGATGTCGGTGTTTGTAATTGGTGACGGATCGCCTCGGCGATACGCAGTAAATTGGTTTTGGTATCGGTCGCCGGGAAAAAGGCTTTTTCGTTGAGGCTGGCCTTGAGCATTTGTGATTCTAAAAACGGTCCGGCGTTTTGGATGCCGTGTTTTAAGGTATTGGCTTTTTGAATTTGCGCTGATTCGGGTAAGGCGCGCCATAAGGTTTGAATGCGGTCGTTTATTTCCTTTGGTAACACACCGTTGGCCGGTACTTTGCTGGTGACCTGCGCGTAACCATCGAGTAACTGTTGTAAGGGTTGTTGTTTCATTTGCGCCTGGGCGATCAGGTTGTTGAGGTTGATCTGCGGTTTCTCGGTAGCGATCACCGAGAGCTTGGGCATATTGTCTTGTAGTTGGGTGACGCGCGCGGTAATGCGTTCACCCACTTCACTGGCCTGGGATCGTGGCACGGTAAATTGCAGTTTTAACGGCTGGCCATCTTTGTCGAAGAATTTGTTTTGCAACAATAACAGGGCGTTATCACGATCCATTTTAGCGACCACCAGGTCTAACACCTGTCCGAGCTTGAACAAATTCGGCTGTAGCTTGAGCAACACGGATTGTGATGACGGTGAAGGGTTCACCGGGCGTGACGCGCGTGTTGGCACGGTGGGCTCCACGGTTTGGCCGTCAAGATCCGTCGGTGGTGGGCCGGATGGGGGGGTTATGTTCATGATTCTGGTAGTTTTCCTCAAGCTCTGCGAAAATTCGGCCGAATAGGTCTTTAATAGGCTATTTATCCTTATCCAAGCCTTATCCCTATGGGAGAAGTCGTTGGGCTATAAGGGTATTCGAATTAATTGTTTTAGCGTCCAGAAATATCATCTTTTGAGGGGACAGGTTGAGGAAATAACAGCATGGCCTGGTATATACGCAATCAAGATAAGGTTATTGGCCCGTTTCCAGCCGGGCAGATTCAGCAATCTATTTTGCTCGGCCGCATTGGGCTTAACGATCAGGCCAGTAAGGATAAGGAAGACTGGGTGGTGGTGCGCACTTGTGCTGAGCTGATCCCCGATGTACTCAAGCTTGGCCGAAATGTTGAGAACCGTGAGGAGCGCATCGAGGCAGCAAAACGCTGGGCGGATGAACGCCGTTTTGAGCGTCGTGAAGGCGAAGATGCGGAGCGCGTTGGACCTGGACGGCGCGATGAGGAGTCGTTTACGGCATCGGAATATCGGGAACATCGTGAATCAGTGCTGGCACAAAATAAAATACGCCGCGATAAAAGTTTGATGGGTATTATCCTCGTGGTCGTTATTTTGACGCTGGGTGTCGCAGCCGGTTTTATGTTGCCGACCCCTGAACAGGAAGCCGCACAATGTTCATCGCCGGCGGCGGCAAATGTGAATTGGCGAAACTGTCAGTTTGTGGGCTTGCAAAGCCTGAACAGTAATTTAAATCGTGCGCAGTTGGCCAATGCCAATCTGGAGTCGGCAAACCTGGTGGGCTCGAGTATCAAGCAAGCTGATTTATCTTATGTCAATTTACGCAATGCAAATCTTAGCTTCGTTAACTTAAGCCGAACACGGTTAATCGGTGCTGATTTACGAAACGCGGACTTAAGTAATGTTAACTTTAATGGGGCGAATTTATCTTATGCTAATTTAACCGGTGCGACGTTAAATAATACTGAGTTTAAGGATGCGACATTAAAAAACACGATTTGGATCACAGGGCAAACCTGTTTGGCTGAATCGGTTGGTAAATGTTTGACACAATAAAATTAGTCATTTCAGCTGTCCCGTTACATACATTTATTCGACATATCATGTGTGTATAGCCCACCGTGCAAATTACCCGCTACCGGTCATACCCTCAGGGCACTTTTCCTGTGGAAGCGGGAATCCATAAATAGTTTTCTAAAATCTAGATTCCCGCCTCCGCGGGAAAAGTGCCCTGCGGGTATGACGGGTTTGTGGGAATGACGAAAGAGTGATTAAAACTCTTCTACCTTGTAGCGTTCAAAACGAATGCTGTCTGACCAGTGATGTGCATCAAGTCCAGCTTTTAGTTTCAATTGTTGAATAAACGATTGCGGTGTGGTGAGTGATTCCCAGACACTTGGTAAAAACGTACTTCGATAGTGTCCGTCTGATAATACAATTCCATCTTTACCGGGTTGCAACTGGCTATACAGGTCTTCTTCATCGACAACGGTCATCGGTTCCGGAATCGTTAACACGGATATATGGTATTGCAGTTGGGTAAATTCCTGTTCGTTTACCGGTGCAAAGCGGGGATCTTTAAAGGCCGCAGCAAAGGCATTGTGCGATACATCAACGACCAAAGGCCGATGAGCTTCTAATGTTCCAATGCAACCGCGTAGATTATTCTTTATTTTTAAGGTGACGAAACTGGCTTTGGTATCTGTTAATTCGGGAGGATAGTCATTTAGTTCGACCTCGAGCGGTCGGTGATGACCCAGCCCGTATTGAATCGAATCCTGTGCGAGGTTAGTAAGTACTTGTCTGTTGTGTTCGCTGAGCATTAGTTATAAATATGGTAAGCGGCATAACCCACCACGCGATCTTTGTCACCGGCAGTATCCCCAGAATTACGTATATCAATTAATTTTATTGGGTGGTGATGTTGCTGTGCCCAATAAAGTGCGCCGTTAACTGGATTGCGTCCACAGGCATCATGGTAACCTATGGCATTGTAATCATAGTTAAGGATCGCGGTTGATGTATTTTGATCGCGTTGACGCGCTTCATTGTATTCATGAAAATGACTTAAGTCGGTACTGATGACGATTAAAGTATGCGGCTCATTTTCAAATCGGTCTAATATTTTAGCGATATTTTCCGGGTTAATTTCGCCGACTACAATTGGTACTAAACTAAATTCATCGAGTGTCGATTGTAAAAAAGGCAAATGTACTTCAAGGCTGTGTTCATCACGGTGGGCCAGATCGTTGATGGAGGCAAAATCATAAGTGGCTAAGGCTTTAATTGTGTCGATATCAAGTGGAATGACGCCCAGGGGGGTCTGGTAGGTATCGGCACTGCTCAAGGCTAGGCCATTGACCGCGACGCGATGTGATGGTCCTAATAAAACGACTTTATTGTATTGTTTATGGCATGCCTGTAAACATTGGTAGGCCATAGCCGCAGTAGGACCAGAATAGATATAACCGGCATGTGGGGCAATAATTGCTTTTGGACAGAGAGACTTGTCAGCGCCAGATTCTGCCGCTGCCGTTTGAAATAAGGCCGATATGGTTGAGGCAAGTTCACCAGGGGCGGAAGGGTAGAACATTCCCGCTACCGCAGCTTGTCGAATATTTTGGCTCATTTAGCTAGTCCATCGATTGAAATCTGATCAGTTGTGCCCATTTACATATATATAGTATATATCATAAACCCTTCAATCGAGAGAGTACGAATATGTCAGATGCCTTAATCACTGATCAAAACGCGAAACCAGTCAAATATTGGCATTGGTTAGAGGATAAACGGATTCAATGCGATCTGTGTCCCCGCTACTGTAAGCTGCGCGAGGGGCAACGTGGTCTGTGTTTTGTGCGTGGCCGTTTGCATGATCAAATGGTTCTCACGACTTATGGTCGCTCGAGTGGTTTTTGTATTGATCCGATTGAAAAGAAACCCTTAAACCATTTTTATCCCGGCAGTTCGGTTTTATCGTTTGGTACGGCGGGTTGTAATCTGGCCTGTAAATTTTGTCAGAATTGGGATATGAGTAAATCACGCGAGGTGGATACCCTGGCGGATGCCGCCAGCCCGGAAAAATTAGCGGCTGCAGCGAAACAACATGGTTGTAAGAGTATTGCCTTCACCTATAACGATCCGGTTATTTTTCATGAATATGCGATTGATGCAGCTGTTGCCTGTAAGGAACACGATATTAAAACGGTTGCGGTGACGGCCGGTTATGTCTGTCCGGAACCGCGACGCGAATTTTATCAGCACATGGATGCGGCCAACGTCGACCTCAAGGCCTTTACCGAACGTTTTTATCGCAAGATAGCCGGTGGTGATCTGCATACTGTGCTCGATACCCTGCAATACATAAAACACGAAACCAGGGTCTGGTTAGAGTTAACGACCTTATTGATTCCGGGAGAGAACGATTCGGATAGCGAACTTGAACAGATGTGTAAATGGGTGGCAGACCATTTAGGCTCGGATGTACCCATCCACTTTACAGCCTTTCACCCGGACTGGAAGATGATGGATATTGAGTCGACGCCCGCGAGTACATTAACCCGGGCGCGTGAGATTGGGATAACTGCAGGTCTTAATTATGTCTATACCGGAAATGTCCATGACAAACAGGGTGATACTACTTTTTGTTCCGGATGCGGTGAGACCTTGATTGTTCGTGACTGGTATCAAATTCTGGAATACAAGTTGAGTGCGGATGCGCGCTGTCCAAAATGTGATACTATTTGCGCCGGTCATTTTGACGAGAAGCCCGGAACCTGGGGTTCTAAACGTCAACCTGTTCGATTGGCGGATACCCTGGCAGATATCTCTTAATCTTGTTTAATAAAGAGGCGAATTATCTCGCTGAATTATTTTATAGCGTTAACACATTTAAGCCATAACAATGATTATGTTTAACAGCATAGTTTGGAAAATCATATGATAAAAATTGGGTTTGTTACTGTTTCGGATCGGGCCAGTAAAGGTGAGTATGAAGATTTAGGTGGGCCTGCAATGCAGAGCTGGATGTCGCATGCCATAAAAAATGAGTGGCAAGCTATCGCAAAAGTTATTCCCGATGAACAGCAACAGATAGAATCGGCCCTGATTGAGTTAGAAGAGCAGGGTTGTTGTTTGATTGTTACCACAGGAGGTACCGGGCCGGCACCACGTGATGTTACCCCGGAAGCGACCGAAGCGGTTTGTCAGAAAATTCTGGATGGTTTTGGCGAACAAATGCGGGCAGTGTCATTGAAGTTTGTCCCGACCGCTATCTTGTCACGACAGATTGCCGGCATCCGCAACCGTTGCCTGATTTTAAATTTACCCGGAAAACCTTCTGCAATAGATGATTGTTTAAATGCGGTTTTCCCGGCAATACCTTATTGTATCGACTTGATCGAAGGGCCATACATAGAGGCCAATGAACATGTCGTTAAAGCATTTCGACCTAAACACGCCAAAAAACCCACTGACGCTTAATAGCATGTCCCAACCCAATACCATTGCCGGCTGGATCGACTGGACTGAACAACAATTTTCAGATGCCGAGTTATTTTATGGTCATGGCACCAGTGATTCAGTCTCTGAAACAGTTTATTTGTTAGCTTATGCATTAAAAACCGATTTTGACTTGTCGGGATTTGAGGGTGATACATTACTTAGCGACGAGCAGAACCAGAACATTTATTCTTTATTGCAGTTACGTATCGATAAAAAAATACCCGCAGCATATTTAGTCAATGAAGCCTGGTTTTGTGGGTTACCGTTTTATGTCGATGAAAAGGTTTTGGTGCCCCGTTCACCGATTGCTGAATTGATCGAGTCAGAATTTCAACCCTGGATTAAGCGTAGCAATATACATTCTATTCTAGAGATCGGTACGGGTAGTGGCTGTATTGCCTTAAGTTGTGCTTATTACCTGCAAGACGTACAGGTTGATGCTGTTGATATTGATAATCATGCCATTGAAATCGCACTAAAGAATAGAGAAAAGCTAAAACTCGAAGAGCGGGTCAATATTATAAAATCGGATGTGTTTGCTCAACTAGCCGATAAAAAATACGATATCATCGTTAGCAACCCGCCTTATGTCAGTGCTGAAGAGTACAATAATCTGCCTGATGAATATAAACATGAACCTGAAATAGGCTTGAAATCGGGCGATGACGGATTAGATTGTGTGCGGATTATTTTGAATGAAGCGGCTGACCATCTTGATGATGATGGGGTTTTGATCGTCGAGGTTGGTAATAGCCAAACAATTTTAGAAAAAACCTTTCCTGATGTTCCCTTTATGTGGTTGGATTTTGAATATGGAGGGAGCGGTGTGTTTCTGTTGGATAAAAATCAATTAGTAAATTATTTTAAGTAATATTGTATAGATTATAGAGTAGTAGTTATAGATGCTGGTTAAACGCCCAGGCACATCTGAAGCCTGGAACGATTAAGATTTTAATATGGTTTGTAACGGAACGGCCGGTGAAATAAAGTTACCCTGAATATAATCGACATTTAATCTTATAATTTCGTTATAAATAGATTCGTTTTCGACATATTCAGCGGTTGTTTCCAGGTCCATGGCATGGGCGATTTCATTAATAGAGTTCACGAAAGTGATACTGACCGGGTCATTTATAATATCTCGAATAAAACTACCATCAATTTTTAAGGCATTGACAGGTATATGTTTTAAATAAGTAAATGAACTTAACCCCTTACCAAAATCATCTAATGCAAATTCACAGCCCAGGCCATTCAGGACAGAAATGAATTTTCGGGCGATAGACAAATTGGAGATGGCCATCGTTTCGGTAATCTCGAACTGAATCATATTGGCTGAAACTGCCGTCTCTTCTAAGGTATTAATGATATAACCGAGCATGTCATGGGTATTGAGTGATTGGCCGGAAAGGTTAATGCTGAACTTGAATAAATTCGGGTCGAGATTATGAGCTGAAATAGTATGTAAAGTTTTAGCTATCACCCACTTATCTATTGCCGAGGTTAATGAAAATCGTTCGGCAGCGGGTAAAAATATATTGGGTGTGATTATTTGATTTTCGTTGTCCTCAAGACGTAACAATATTTCGTAATTTTTCCTGGTTCGATTCTCGCTAACAACAGATAAAATTTCCTGTGCATATAGTTGAAAATCGTCTTCGTCAATGGCTTTAGATATTCGTTGCGACCAGTACATCTCGGTCTTGCGTTTGTTTAATTCCTGATTGCTTTGTTGGTATACCTGAACTCGATTGCGACCCAGGTCTTTTGCAGTGTAACAGGCCGTATCCACTGAACTCATGACCTCGGCTAACGAGTTGGATGCCTCATTGATCATTATCAATCCAATACTGACACCAATATCGAAAACCTTATCATCCCAGTAAAAATGAAAGCGATCGACTGCCGCACGAATGGAATCTGCAATTTCAGAGGCTTTATTAATTGGGCAACCATCTAATAAAATACCAAATTCGTCGCCGCCCAGCCGAGCCAGGGTATCGCTTTCACGCAGCATTTGGTGTATTAGTTTAGAAATTTGTTTTAGTAACTCGTCACCTGCGTTGTGCCCCCCCATATCGTTTATAATCTTAAATTGGTCAAGATCCAGATAGAGCAGCGCGTATTGTTTGTGTTCTGTTTTAGCAATGTCGATGGCCTGGTTAAGGCGTATTTCGAATTCTCGCCGATTAACTAAACCGGTTAATTCATCATGACTGGCCTGGTGTGAAAGTTGTTTGGCCAATTCGCGAGTTTCCGTCACGTCACGAAACACCACGACGCCACCAAAATTTTTGTTATCAGAATCTAATATAGCACTGGCCTTGTATTCAATCTCAAAGCGGTTTTTATTTCGATCGATTAAGGCGCTGTGTTCATTGGAGTTGATACTTTCCCGGGTGGCAATAGCATGTGTTACTGGATTAGTTAAGGGTTTGGTTGTTTTGCTGTCAACAATGCACATGATATCCAGAATGGGTAAATCGCTTGCTTCTTTATTCGACCAACCTGTCATCTTTTCAGCCTCGCTATTCATAAATTGAATATGGCCATAAGCATTGGTGGTGATTACGGCGTCACCAATGGAGCCGAGTGTGACTTGCGCCAGTTTTTTCTCGATGAAGTTTAATTTTGCAATTCGGGATGTATTTCGGATGACGTAAATTGCCAATGCCAGGCCAGTAAAAAATGAGCCCAGTCCCAGGATCCATAACACGATCAATGCATTCTCGAGATTATTATTAATAGTATCAATTCGGTGATTAATATTTTCTCTCAGATAGGTTTGATATTGATCGATGATATCGAAAACCTTGTTTTGCAATGGGATGCCCTGCGAGATTAATAAGTTTTTAGCTTCTTTTATTTTATATGACTGAACCAAATCAACAATTTTTTGTTGGATTGGGATCGCTTTACCGGAACGAGCACCTTGTTGTTGTATGAATTCTTTTTCTTTACTTGCATCAACAAGCGATAATAATTCCATTCGCGCATTAGCAAAGCGGGCACCATGTCGATTAAATTCGAGAAACCATTTGTCCCTTTCAAAGGGATCATCAAGGCTAACCATGTTAAATAAGCAAAGGCTACGTTCGCGCGCCGCACTTTTCATTAAAGTGAGGAGCTGAGATTTCTGTGATTGTTTGTTAACGATATTGTTGATGTCATTGAGGGTTTTTTGGCGTTGTTGCAAGCCGAATACAAGCGTACCAACTCCAATACCAAGCATCAGGCTAAAACCGAAGACTAATAAGGCTTTACCGGGAGTAGGGTTGGGTTTTTGTGAGTCAGCTTTTGACATGATTGTTTTAATTCTAACCTTAAATGGCGCATATCGTCACAAGGAATTGGGGGAATAAATCTGTGCAAGACGTAGGACGAATTACACAGTACAATACTAGACTATGTCTGGAAATACGTTTGGAAAATTATTCACCATCACCAGTTTCGGTGAAAGTCATGGCCCTGCTTTAGGCTGCATTGTCGACGGCTGTCCAGCTGGGATGTCGCTAACTGAGGCTGATTTACAGGATGATCTCGAGCGGCGCAAGCCTGGTAAAACCCGCCATACCACCCAACGTCGGGAAGACGATATGGTAAAGATTATGTCGGGGGTTTTTGAAGGCAAAACCACCGGTACGCCCATTGGTTTGATCATTGAAAACACCGATCAACGCTCCAAAGACTACTCCACTATAATGGATCAATTTCGACCGGGCCATGCGGATTACACTTATTTACATAAATACGGAATTCGGGATTACCGCGGCGGTGGGCGCTCTTCCGCTCGTGAAACTGCGATGCGTGTGGCTGCTGGTGCGATTGCAAAAAAATATCTTAATGAACAGTTTGGTATCGAGATCAACGGTTATATGCAACAACTCGGTCCGATAAAAGCGGAAGCATTCGACTGGGAGCAGGTCGAGCAAAATCCATTTTTTTTCCCGGATGCAAGTAAGGTATCTGAGTTAGAAGATTATATGGATGCGTTGCGTAAAGAAGGTAATTCAGTTGGTGCTCGAATTAATGTGGTTGCAACTGGCATGATGCCCGGTCTCGGTGAACCTATATTTGATCGATTGGATGCGGATATCGCTCATGCGATGATGAGTATTAATGCAGTGAAAGGTGTTGAAGTCGGTGCTGGTTTTGAAAGTGTTACCCAAAAGGGAACAGAGCACCGTGATGAAATGACCCCAGAGGGTTTTCTCTCGAATCATGCCGGTGGCGTATTGGGCGGCATTTCGTCTGGGCAAGATATTTTGGTTAGCATTGCACTCAAACCCACCTCAAGCATTCGTTTGCCTGGGAAAAGTATTGATATAAATGGTAAACCCACGGAGGTGGTCACCACTGGACGCCATGATCCCTGTGTTGGGATTCGTGCGACGCCAATTGCCGAAGCGATGTTGGCGGTTGTGTTAATGGATCACGTATTACGTCACCGTGCCCAAAATATGGACGTCTCGATTTCTACCCCGGTTATACCTGCGAATAAGGATTAGCTTTTAAGATGAACGCCGTTTCATCGCCTGCGCCTTACTGGCGTCTATCTGGCTTTTATTTTTTTTATTTTGCCAGTCTGGGTGCCTTTCTACCTTATCTTGGACCTTATCTTGATTTTCTGGGTTTGACTCCATTTCAGATTGGGGTGTTGGTAGCCATTACCATGGCAACAAAAATCATCGCACCGAATGTTTGGGGTTGGATCGCGGATCACACCGGCAAGCGCATGCGGATTGTGCAATTAGGTTGTTTATTTGCAGCCATTTCATTTTCGATATTGCTAATAGAACAAACATTCTTGATTTTAATTATCGTTTTAAGTCTGTTTAGTTTTTTCTGGAATGCGGCCTTACCTCAGTTTGAGGCGACAACGTTTAATTACATTCGGGATCAAGTTGATCGATATAGTGCCATTCGTTTGTGGGGTTCAGTTGGATTTGTTATCTCTGTTGTGGCACTGGGTTATGTCTATGAGGCTATTCCGTACAGCACATTTCCATATGTGTTTTCTATTTTACTGATAAGTATCTGGTTAATGAGTCTAACCGTGCCTGAAACAGCGGCAGGGCATTTGCAACTTGATCATGAGCCGTTAAAGACAATACTGTGTAAACCTCATGTTGTTGGTTTGTTATTGACCTGTTTTTTTATGCAGGCCAGTCATGGACCTTATTATGCATTTTACAATCTCTACATGAAGAGCTTTGGTTATTCCAGCGATACCATTGGTTGGCTTTGGGGGATCGGGGTGTCTGCTGAAGTCCTCTTATTTATATTTATGTATAAGCTTTTCAAAGTTTATTCACTCCGTAATCTGTTAATTGCGAGTTTGTTGCTAGCGTTGATTCGCTGGATTCTTACTGCATTATTTCCAGAATTTATCTGGGTCATGATATTCGCGCAATTATTACACGCGGTGACATTTGGTTTATATCATGTCACGGCTATACGACTGATACATCAATTATTTCAGGGGCGTCATCAGGGTAAAGGACAGGCGTTATACAGCAGTTTGAGCTTTGGTGCGGGCGGGGCGATTGGAAGTTTATACAGCGGGTTTGCCTGGGACTTTCTGGGGCGTGCCTGGATATTTTACGGTGCTGTGTTTTTTTGTCTAGCCGGGCTCTGGTTTGCGATCCGCTATATTAAACCTGAACAGAGTTAAGGTTTAAAAAACCGGGGTCAGAGAGGCATTAATTTCACTTTATATTAAATTGAAAAATTAATACCTCTCTGACCCCGGTTTTTTTTACACTACCAATTTCAAATAAACAGGTTAAGCTTAGGTAAATAAATTTTAGTTCTGGCCGTTAATAATATCGAGATGGAGACTATTGCCTGAAATGGAACCTAAGCAACATGATGTCGTTATAATCGGTGGTGGTATTTCCGGTACGGCCTTGCTCTATTTATTAGCACGGTATACTGATCTTAAATCGATCGTCCTGATCGAAAAATGCAATGGCATCGCCGCATTGAATTCTCATGGCCGCAATAATAGCCAGACTTTGCATTGTGGCGATATTGAAACGAATTATTCACTCGAAAAAGCACTCACGGTACAAGCGAGTGCCGCCATGGTTGTGAATTACGCCAAACAACTCCCTAGCTGCGAACATATACTATATAAGTATTCTAAAATGGTTCTGGCAGTAGGCGAACAGGAGTGTGACTCACTGCAACAACGTTTTAACGAATTTAGTCCTCACTATCCTGCTATGCGATTATGGGACGCCGATGGTATCAGCCGTATTGAACCTAATGTGGTATGGGGTCGTACTGAACGGATTGCAGCAGTCGGTGCGACGGATGAATATAGCGCGGTTAATTTTCAGGCCCTTGCAGATTCATTTGTTGCACAAGCGAAAAAAACCAATAAAGATATCGAGGTTCTTTTACAAACTAAAGTAAAGAAAATAAAAGATCTGGGTAATGGTTTTGAATTAACAACCAATAGAAATTTAATAAAGTCTAAGTCTGTGGTCGTCTCTGCCGGTGGACACAGTTTATTATTCGCACAACGTATGGGTTATGGAAAACAATTTGCTTGTCTACCGATGGCAGGTAGTTTCTATTTCACCCCCGATATATTGAGAGGCAAGGTTTATACCATCCAAAATGATAAGTTACCTTTTGCGGCGATACATGGCGATCCGGACTTGTTGCTTGGAAGTAAAACACGATTTGGTCCGACGGCATTGATGCTACCAATGTTAGAACGACATAACTGGAAAACCATTCCCGATTTTTTGCGCCTGTTTAGTCTGGATGCTGGTGTGATGAGAGTGATGTGGGACTTATTTAAAGTCGCTGATATACGAAATTATATGCTGAAAAATATTTTATTCGAAGTGCCATATCTTCGTCAGAGACTTTTTTTAAAAGACGCAAGGAAAATTGTACCGAGCTTGCAATTACAGGATTTAACATTTGCAAAACGGGTTGGTGGTGTGCGTCCGGTGATGATTGACAGGCAAAATCGAAAGTTATTAATGGGCGAGGCTAAAATAAACCCAGGCAATGGCATCATCTTTAATATGACCCCTTCACCAGGGGCGACCAGTTGCCTGCAAAATGCAGAACAAGATCTAAGAATTTTGGTTGAACATCTGCATTGTGACTTTGATGAAGATAAGCTGACGGATGAGTTAAAAAAATAGGGGTCAGAGACGTATTTTTCTCGTAACCGTCATTCCCGCGGAGGCGGGAATCCACATATATTTAGATTCCCGCCTCCGCGGGAATGACAAGAGAAAAACGTCTCTGACCCCTATTTTTTCTATTTTTTTTCAAGATAAGATTTCATTTCATTCGCCGCATTCGATAACGACCGACGGGCGTGGGTAACAACGCCCAATTTTCTTATCAAGTTGAGGCCGGCTACTTTTATAATTTTAACGTCGGATCCTTTCATTATTTCGGGCAGGATACTCCAGCCCAAACCTACCCCCACCAGCATTTTAATCGTTTCGAGATAATTACTGGCGAGACTAATATTGAGCGGCAGGTCTTTTTCTAAAAAAGCCTGTTCGATTATTTCACGAGTAAAGGTTCCCCTGGCAGGCAAAATGGCTTTATGTTCGGCCAGATTCGATAAAGCGACGTGTTTCTTTTTACTAAGCGGATGAGTTTTGCCGATGATGACGCTTAATTTATCCGTCCAGATGTGTTGTAGTTCTAAAGACTCGCTGGGCGCTAAGGGTAAGGTAACTATCGCCATCTCTAGTTTTCCATGTTCCACGGCACGACAGGCCTCTTCGGAATCCATAAACTGAATGTCCAGTTCAACATTCGCATAGTCTTTTGTGTATTGACGTAGTATGGGTGGTAGCCGGTGAAGACCAATGTGATGACTGGTCGCGAAGCGTAAGGTTCCGCCAACGCTTTCGGATAGATTTTGTATGGCACGCCGACTGTCTTCAATCTCCAGTAATATTTTTTGAGCGCGTGGTAATAATGCCTGTCCGGTCTCGGTGAGTTGAGTGTTTCGCCCAATTCGGTCGAAGAGTTGGGTGTCTAACTCGTCTTCAAGGCTGGCGATGCGCTTACTTATAGCGGGCTGGGAAATAAACAGAGTCTCAGAGGCATTCGAAAATGAACCCGCTGATGCGACTGCGACGAAGGCCTGTAAGTTTGCTATATCCATAAAAATAATCATTCCAAAAAGTAATCAAATATATAAATATAATGAATTAGAGTAATACTAGCAATTAGCGTATTCTTTTGCTACCAATGAGAAATAAATGCGAACTTAAGACGCTGACGAAAGAGGCTGATAAGGAACAGTGATGACAGGCAAGACATTATACGACAAGTTATGGCAGGCACACGAGGTCCGTGACAATGGTGATGGCACCTCGTTGATCTATATCGATCGCCATTTGGTTCACGAAGTGACCTCCCCACAGGCCTTTGAAGGTCTGCGCCTGGCTGGCCGTAAACTTTGGCGTGTGGGAGCGAATTTAGCCACGCCTGATCATAATGTCCCGACCACCGATCGTGACAAGGGTATCGACGATCCCGTCTCACGTTTACAAGTCGAAACGCTGGATGAAAATTGCCAATCTTTTGGCATTACCGAGTATAAGATGAACGATGTTCGCCAGGGTATTGTGCATGTGATCGGGCCTGAACAAGGTGCAACCTTACCGGGTATGACCGTGGTGTGTGGTGATTCACATACATCGACACATGGTGCGTTTGGTGCGTTGGCGTTTGGTATTGGCACTTCTGAAGTTGAACATGCATTGGCGACACAGTGTTTGATCCTGCAGAAATCCAAGAGCATGTTAGTGCAGGTTGACGGAGTGGCTGATGAGGTGGTGACGGCAAAAGATCTTGTGTTAGCGATTATCGGTGAAATTGGTACGGCGGGAGGCACTGGTTACGCGATAGAGTTTGGTGGTGAGGCGATTCGTGCCTTATCAATGGAAGGGCGGATGACTTTATGTAACATGGCCATTGAAGCGGGTGCCCGTGCGGGAATGGTGGCGGTTGATAAAAAGACGATCGACTATGTAAAAGGACGTCCATTTGCGCCAACCGAAGATCAATGGGAGCAAGCCGTCAGCGCATGGCAGGATTTAGTCAGTGATGAAGATGCCATCTTTGATAAAGTTATTAGCTTGGATGCTGCGAGGATTCAACCGCAAGTCACCTGGGGAACTTCACCTGAGATGGTGGTGGGGATCGATCAACGTATTCCAGACCCTTCATCTTTCACGGATACTGTAAAACAGGAAGGCGCACAAGCGGCTTTGAACTATATGGATTTACAGGCCAGTACGCCGATTAATGAAATTGCTCCGGATAAAGTTTTTATAGGCTCCTGTACTAATTCACGTATCGAAGATTTACGCGCGGCTGCAAAAGTTGCAAAAGGTCGTCGGGTTGCCAGTAATATTAAGTTGGCGATGGTGGTACCCGGTTCAGGTTTAGTGAAACAGCAAGCAGAACAGGAAGGTCTGGATAAAATTTTTATTGACGCAGGATTTGAATGGCGAGAACCGGGTTGTTCGATGTGTCTGGCCATGAACGCCGATAAACTTGAACCGGGAGAACGCTGTGCTTCAACTTCTAATCGAAACTTTGAAGGCCGACAGGGGCAGGGCGGACGTACACATTTGGTCAGTCCGGCGATGGCCGCAGCGGCAGCTGTGACAGGGCATTTTATTGATGTAAGAGACTTATCTCAAAGAGATACATAATTAATAGAGAATTGAAAATGGACAAATTTAAACATTTAAAAGCGATTGTCGCACCGATGGATCGGGCTAACGTTGATACCGATGCGATTATTCCAAAACAGTTTTTAAAATCGATCAAACGTTCCGGGTTTGGCCCTAATCTCTTTGATGAATGGCGCTATCTGGACCACGGTGAACCCGGTATGGATAATTCTCAACGTAAAATTAATCCTGATTTTGTCTTAAATCAGTCGCGCTATAAAGATGCCCGAATTTTAATTGCACGAGAAAATTTTGGCTGTGGTTCATCACGAGAACATGCGCCCTGGGCATTAGAAGATTATGGTTTCCGTGTCATCATTGCGCCCAGTTTTGCTGACATCTTTTTTAATAACTGCTTTAAAAATGGAATTTTACCTATCGTGCTTGAGGCCAATAAAGTTGATTATTTTTTTACTGAGGTTGCCAATAATGAAGGCTATCAATTAACCGTTGATCTTGAAAAGCAGATTATATCCACGCCAAAAAAAGAAAATATTGGCTTTGATGTTGATGAGTTTCGTAAACATTGTTTGTTAAATGGCCTGGATGACATTGGATTGACCTTGCAATATGTTGACGATATCAAGGCCTATGAAGAAAAAAGAAAACAACAAGCTCCATGGTTATTTTGACAGGGATTGATTGGCGTATGTTCGATTTGAAAATTAAAGCTATTTAATAAATAGATATTAAGTTCAGGAATTAAATTATGACAAAAAAAATACTCATTTTACCCGGCGATGGTATTGGCCAGGAAATCATCGGTGAAGCAGTTAAGTTAATTAAACATCTGCAAAAAAATGCCGGATTAAATGTGGAAATCGAAGAGGCTTTAATTGGTGGTACCGCCTATGATGCAACCGGAAAACCGTTACCGAAAGAGACCCTGGGCCTGGCTAAACAGGCCGATGCGGTTTTGCTTGGGGCCGTGGGAGGTTATAAATGGGAAGAACTGGATATTGCGGTTCGTCCTGAAAAAGGTTTATTAGGTTTGCGAGCAGGTTTAGGTTTGTTTGCTAATTTACGTCCCGCCATCTTATATCCACAGCTGGCTGATGCTTCGACTTTAAAGCCTGAGGTTGTCGCCGGACTGGATATCATGATCGTACGTGAGTTGACCGGTGGGATTTATTTTGGACAACCGCGCGGTATCCGTGAACTGGAAAACGGCGAGCAAGAAGGATTTAATACACTTGTTTATAAAGAATCCGAAATACAACGTATCACTAACGTTGCGTTTGATATAGCTCGTAAACGAAACAGTCGCGTATGCTCTGTAGACAAAGCAAATGTACTCGAATGTACAGAGCTTTGGCGAAACACAGTGATTGATTTACATCAAAATAATCAGGATATCGAATTGAGTCACATGTATGTTGATAATGCGGCAATGCAACTGGTGCGCGATCCAAAACAATTTGATGTCATGGTGACGACGAATATGTTTGGTGACATTCTTTCTGATGCGGCAGCTATGCTCACGGGTTCAATTGGTATGTTGCCATCTGCCTCTTTAAACGAATCGGGTCAGGGCATGTATGAACCTATTCATGGCTCGGCTCCGGATATAGCTGGACAAAATATGGCTAACCCATTAGCGACATTATTATCGGTTGCCATGATGTTACGTTACTCCCTGGATGAAACAGAAATAGCGGATCAGATAGAGCAAGCGGTAAGTGATGTGTTAGATGATGGCTTACGAACTGCAGATATCTATAGCGAAGGTATGCAGAAAGTCAGTACAACTGAAATGGGTGCGGCAGTTATCGGTAAATTATAGCTCCGTATTTTGTCATCCTGACGCGAAGCGGAAGGATCTTAGGGCGCAACAAAGAAACAAGTATTTAATCGAATTTTTACAGTTCAAACTTTTGTAACAGAGGTGGAATATGAAACGGGTAGGATTAATAGGTTGGCGTGGAATGGTCGGTTCGGTGCTGATGCAACGCATGCGAGAAGAAAAAGACTTTGACGTGATCGAGCCTGTTTTTTTTACCACCTCTCAAGCCGGCCAGGCAGGACCTGATGTTGGCAAAGATGTCCCGGCACTCAAAGATGCCAAAGACATCGATGAACTTAAATCAATGGATATCATCATTACCTGTCAAGGCGGCAGCTATACCAAAGAAGTCTATCCCAAATTACGAGAAGCCGGTTGGCAGGGTTTCTGGATCGATGCGGCTTCAAGCCTGCGCATGGTGGATGAGAGTATTATTGTTTTAGATCCCGTTAACCTAAGTGTTATTCAGGATGGCATTAGTAACGGCGTTAAGACTTATGTTGGTGGTAATTGTACGGTTAGTTTAATGTTAATGGCCATTGGTGGTTTATTTGAGAAAGATCTCATCGAATGGGTGACACCAATGACTTATCAAGCCGCCTCCGGTGCCGGCGCGCAAAATATGCGTGAGTTAATTAAACAGATGGGAACCATACATGATGATGTTAAGTCTCTGCTTGATGATCCAGCGAGTGCCATTTTAAATATTGATAAACAGGTCACCGATTTTATCCGTGGAGTCCAATATCCGAAAGAACATTGGCCCGTTCCGTTAGCCGCCAGTTTAATCCCCTGGATCGATGTTGCACTTGAGTCAGGTCAAAGTAAGGAAGAATGGAAGGCACAGGTGGAAACAAATAAAATATTAGGTCGCAGTGATAATCCAGTACCCATAGATGGGTTATGTGTGCGTGTTGGTGCGATGCGTTGTCATTCCCAGGCACTAACTATTAAGTTAAAGCGTGATGTTCCGATATCTGAAATTAACGACATCCTGGCGCAAGCCAATGATTGGGTTAAGGTTGTGCCGAATGATCGTGAACTAACTATGAGTGACTTGACTCCTGCTGCCGTCACCGGAACATTAACCGTGCCCGTTGGCCGGTTGCGTAAATTAAGCATGGGCCCAGAATATCTATCCGCCTTTACCGTTGGTGATCAGTTGCTTTGGGGGGCGGCAGAACCTTTGCGCCGTACCTTGCGTATACTGCTTGACTCATAATTTCTGGAGAATTAAACCATGACCGATAAAAATAAAATTGCAACGGTTGATGTTGCGGTTATTGGGGCAACGGGGTTAGTCGGTAGTGCGGTGCTCGAACATTTATCGGAAAGTGATATCCCGATTGGCCAGGTGTTTGCACTTGCCAGTGATAACAGTGTTGCCGAACACGTTAATTTTGGTAAACGCCAATTAAGCATTCAGGCTCTGACAGCATTTGATTTTAGCCAGGTCCAGTTATGTTTTTTTTGTGTTCCTGCAGATATTGCCAAGGAGTATTTACCAGCCGCAAACAAAGCCAATTGTTATAGCATCGATTTTTCAACCAGCTCAAGGTTGAATAATGAAGTGCCGTTAATAGTAAGCGGTGTAAATGATCAAGACCTACAAACTCTGAATGGTAAGATAGTTGCGAGTCCGGATAGCTCCATTGTACACCTGGCCCAAATCCTGGCTCCGTTGCGTAAATTAGGTGCAATTGAACGAATTAATGCCACATTGTTACGAGCGGTTTCTGAGGTTGGCCGAGGTGGGGTAGATGAATTATCTCAACAAAGTATTGCATTATTTAATCTGAAGCCGATTAAAACAGAACACTTTTCAGCTCAGATTGCGTTTAATGTTTTGCCGCATACCTGTCACGCAGATGCGACCAATCAGCTCGTGGCTAATTTACAAAACGAACTGAACAAGGTGATGCATGATGAGGCGTTATTATTAAATGCTTCTTTGACCCAGGTCCCGGTTTTTTATGGACATTCGATGACTTTACAGCTTGAATTTAGCCAGGATATAGAGGTAACAAAGGTCATCAGTTTGCTTGCTGGTGCTGGCGATCTACACTTTACGGGTCAGCAGGCTAACCGGCCCGATTCGGTTTCGGATGCGGTTAACCAAAAAGGTGTTTATCTGGGCTGTGTCAGGCAGGATGCGACCTGGCAAAACGGTATTAACCTGTGGGCGGTTGCCGATAATATTCACCAGGGTGCCGCAATTAATGGTGTTCAAATAGGTGAAATTTTGGTAAAAAGCTATTTATAAGCTATAGTTACACAAAACTTATAAAGATTTTTCGAGGTTTCATTGCCCAAACCCATGAACTACAAGCTATTTTCGTAATTTTTGGGTTGCGTGTGGGAGACGCAAAAATGCTAGAAAGGCTAAGACTACCAGCTAAAATCGCTACAGGTTTCCTTGTGGCGTGGTTTTTTTCATTACCCATAACGGTCAACGCGTTAGGGTTTGGAAATATTAATATGAAGTCGGCATTAAACCAGCCGCTCGTGGCCGAAATTGAATTACTTTCGGCGACCCCGGATGACATCAAGGTACTTGAAGTGAAGTTAGCTTCAAAAGAAGCCTTTATGCGAGCCGGTGTTGATCGCTCTGTCCTGCTTTCCCGAATTAAATTTAACGTCGTTAAGCGCGGCGGTAAGTACTACATTAATCTACGTACGCAAGAATCCATACGCGAGCCTTTCTTAAATTTCCTGTTAGAAATGAACTGGAAAAGTGGGCGAATGTTGCGCGAATATACCGTTCTCTTAGATCCACCTGATCGAGTTCAGCCTCAACAACAAGTTGCCAAAGCGCCTGAAACGGCACCTGCTGAAACGTTTGTTGCGCCAGCGCCAAGTCCATTAGCGCCGGAGCCTGCACCTGAACCGGTTCCTGCCCCCGCTCCAATAGCGGCGCCTGAGCCAATACCGACTCCTGCACCTGCCCCGATCGCTGCAGCTGACGCCCCATTTTTAGATACGCCGGCCCCTGCTGAACAAGCTGATGGTGGATTATTCCCTCAGGTCGCGCTGGATGAAAGTCCTCAGGTCCCTGCGCAAGGCCCGGATTCAGTTGCATTAATAGAACCTGAGCCGATTGCAAGCCCTGAACCCATCGCTGCCCCGGAGCCGATTGGAGCACCTGAACCCGTGGAAATGGTAGAAGACCCCACTGAATTAATTCCACAGCCATCAAAAGCAGTCATACCGGATGAGCCGGCCTTCGATGAACAGGAAGATGGCTTGTTTCCGCAAATCCCACTTCAGGCCTACAGTGAGTCTGCCGAACAGATGGCGGATGATTCTGAGTTAGCTGCGCCTGAGTTGGTGTCGGCAGATGGTGAGCTTGTCCCTGAGCCCTATGAACCCGTTGGTGAACTGGATTATGGCATTACCCAAAAGGGTGACAATGCCTGGAATATTGCCAGCAAACTTAAGCCAAGTGAGCAAATATCGGTCTATCAAGTCATGATGGCCCTACAACAAAGCAATCCAGGTGCGTTTATCGATGGCAATATTCACCGCCTGAAAGAAGGTCAGGTCATGCGTATTGATGATGCCAGTCTGCTCACGGCAATGAGTAAAGAGCAGGCGTCCGAGCAATATCAAGCCCAGACCCAGGTATGGGAAGAATACGTAGCCAGTGTTGGTGGAGAAATACCACGCCAGGCGATTGTTGCTGGCGAAGATATGGATGCGCTAACCGCTACGGGTGAACCGAGCGGTGAACTTACCCTCGATACGCCGCAAGGTGACGATCTGTCAACGGGGACCGGTGGCGATGTGACGGGCACTGCAAGTAGTGAAGATACGGCCCTATTGCGTGAGCAAATCAGACAAGCAAGATCAGAAGCCTCTACGGAGCGGAATAAAAATGCCGATCTTGCGCAAAGACTTGAGCAACTTGAGCAGGAGCTTAAGCGATTAGAAAATCTGGTGACCGTCAAAGATACCGATTTAGCTGCATTGCAATCGCGTCTTGATGAATTGAATGCACAAAGTGCGGCGGGTGGTAGTCAAACTATTGAACCTGTGCAGCCAACAGATATTGCGCAACAAGAACCTGAACCCTTACCTGAGCCAGTTGTTACCGAACCTGAGCCCGCACCACTAGAGCCAGCAGAGCCTGTTGCGATTGAACCTGAGCCGATTGAACCGATTGAGCCTGAGCCGATTGAACCTATCGAACCGGTTGAACCGTCACCACTGGAAGCACCAAGCGTTGATGAACCTGATCAACCAGCACCAGTCCCAGCTACTCAAGCGAGTGACGGCGGAATTATGGGCACAATCATGGGTGTGATTACGGGCATTTTTGCTGGTGGTACGCTGTTGTACATAATCGGTGGTGTGGTTGGTCTTGTCATTCTCGCGTTACTTGTGATGATCATTATTCGTCGCCGTAAGGGTGTGAATTTCCAGGAAAGTATTCTGACCGGGGCCTCTAAAGATGAACCTGATTCGGTTATTGCAGCAGATGCAACGCCTTCTCAGAACTCAAGTCTGATGGGAGGGGAGTCTTCCTTCCTGAGTGATTTTGCGATTAGTGGTGTCAGCGCGATTCAGGCTGAAGATTCTGAAGTGGATCCATTAACAGAAGCCGATGTGTTTATGGCTTATGGTCGCTATGAAGCAGCTGAAGAGCGTTTACAGGAAGCAATAAATCAGGATCCAGGTCGCGGCGAGTTACGCGTCAAGTTACTGGAGTTATTTAACACGACTAAAAACAAAGCTGGTTTCGAATCTTCAGCGGAAGAATTTTATGCCACCCTGGGTGATGGTGCTTCGTCTGATCCGTTATGGCAAAAAGTGGTCGCCATGGGGTCTGAGATTGCCCCTGGCAATCCAATGTTCAGTGGCGAAGGTATGCCTGATATGTCTTCTCTGGATGTCCCATCTGAAGCACCTTCAGCTGATGATAGTGAAGTGATGGATATTGGTCTGGATACCGGCGTCTTTAGTAGCAGTGAACTTAATGGTTCAGGCGCTGGAGAAGACAGTGGTGTCGATGCCTATACCGGTGGTGGTGATCTAGACTTTAGTCTGGATGAAAACACGGGCGAAACAACAGGTGGTGATCAGGGGCTTGATTTTTCATTAGATGCGGACGAAAGCAGTTCAGAAATACCCATGCCGACCGCAGATGATCTTAATTTTGATCTTGATTCTTCGAGTGATGAAAGCACTCAAACTGCGCTTTCACCTGAAGCGGCAACGGAAAGTGGCCTTGATTTTAGTCTTGATGGAGACACAAAATCGGATGAGGCCGCTGCAGATCTGGACTTCAATATGGATTTAGGTGGGGATGACGACCCAACTGCAACGGACATAAAACTAGATATAACCTCTTCTGACGCAGCGACTGGTACAACCAGCGGCCTGGATTTCGATTTAAACACTGAAGATGAATCCGATGTTTCATCAGCTGGTATGGATATGAATCTGGATGCTGGTGATGCGATCGATCTAGACATGCCGACCGGTGCCGATGAAGTTGGTACTAAACTCGATTTGGCTCGTGCCTATATTGATATGGGTGATCCGGATGGTGCACGTAGTATTCTGGATGAAGTTATTGATGAAGGTGATGATGGTCAGAAGCAGGAAGCCGAACAATTGATGGCCCAAATTGGGTAATACTAAAATTGTAACCATTATTCTGGGTGACACTGATTTCTAAGTGTTCCTAATAAAGGAAAAACTTTTTACAACGCTGACATCTTTGATGTTGGCGTTGTTGCATTTGGGCAGAGAAAAATAGCACGATAATCACAGGGTACATAACCTTTACCAGAAATGTTGGATTAGAACGTCAATGCGAGTTGCACTTGGAATTGAATATAACGGCCGTGCCTATTGTGGCTGGCAGTATCAGGATCATAGTCCGTCGGTCCAGGCTCGGGTTGAAAAAGCCCTGGCGCATGTAGCCAATCATGATGTACGAGTCATTTGTGCTGGCCGCACAGATACGGGTGTTCATGCCTATACGCAGGTCGTTCATTTTGATACTTCATCACAGCGCAGTGAATATTCCTGGGCCTTTGGTGCCAATACAAAATTACCAGCAGATATTTCGGTGCTTTGGGCGAAGCAGGTTGATGAGAGTTTTCATGCTCGATTCAGTGCGACTAGTCGTCTGTATCGCTATGTGATTCTGAATCGTAGAATTAGGCCAGGCCTGTTAAAAGATCAGGTGAGTTGGGAGTTTCGACCGCTGGAACTGGAGCCAATGCAAAAAGCCGCCCGCTATCTTATTGGCGAGCATGATTTTAGCTCTTACCGTGCGGTAGCCTGCCAGGCAAGTAGCCCAGTTCGGACTTTGAAACAGCTTGAGGTAAAGCAAAACGGCGAGTTATTTTCTCTCGATCTCGAAGCAAACGGATTTTTGCATCATATGGTCAGGAATATTGCCGGGGTATTACTAAGTATTGGTGCTGGTGAGGCTGAACCCATATGGGCAAAAGATGTGCTGGAGAAACGTGATCGAACCCAGGGCGGTTTAACCGCACCACCAGATGGTTTATATTTTGTTGGCGTCCGTTATCCCGAAGAATATAAGCTGCCGTCTCTTTTATGCACTGAGCCGGTCTGGTAACCTTCCCGACCCTTAAGAAATGGCAAATTTATAGTCAGACGCGTTATCCTCGCATTATGAATAACAATAGGCATATTAGACAATGAGCACAATTAAGATGTGCAGAACCCGAGTGAAAATTTGTGGAATTACTCGTCGCGAAGATGCCGATGATGCCGTGGCAGCTGGGGCGGATGCCATTGGTCTGGTTTTCTATGCCCCAAGCCCAAGGGTGGTCGATACCGGTATGGCATTGCGGATCGTGAAGACCCTGTCGCCGTTTGTCACCACCGTCGGGTTGTTTGTTAATGCGGATAAACAGGATGTGGAAAATGTTCTGGCACAAGTACCATTAGCTTGCCTGCAATTTCATGGCGATGAAAGTGCTGAATATTGTGAACAATTCCAGCGTCCTTACATCAAAGCGATTCGAGTGAATGATCAAACCGAAGTGCAGGCTGAAGCCAGGCGTTATGATAGTGCACAAGCTTTGTTACTGGATACCTACGTAGCCGGAACGCCCGGTGGAACGGGACAGACTTTTAATTGGAATTTGATCCCAAAGCAGCTCAATAAACCGATTATTCTCGCTGGAGGATTATCTCCAGAGAATGTTGGCGATGCGATTAAGACGGTTTCACCTTATGCTGTCGATGTTAGCGGTGGCGTCGAGGCGAGCAAAGGCATTAAAGATACAAACAAGATTAAACAATTTATAAATGAGGTACAGTGCATTGGCACAACTTAATAAACCCTACGACTACCCGAATGAAGACGGGCACTTTGGCCCCTACGGCGGTCGTTTTGTGGCAGAAACATTAATGGCACCGATTGAGGAATTAACCGCAGCCTATGAAACGGCGATGGCGGACAAAACCTTTCTCGACGAACTGGATCATGAACTAAAGCATTATGTTGGACGGCCCTCGCCATTGTATTTTGCCGCTCGCTGGAGCGAAATGGTGGGTGGCGCTAAGATTTATTTAAAGCGTGAAGACTTAAATCACACCGGCGCGCACAAGATAAACAATACGGTTGGCCAGGCCCTGTTAGCCAGACGAATGGGTAAAAAACGGGTTATCGCCGAAACCGGTGCCGGTCAGCATGGCGTTGCTACGGCGACGGTGGCGGCCCGTTTCGGGATGGAATGTATTGTCTATATGGGCGAGGAAGATATCCAACGTCAGGCAATCAATGTGTTTCGTATGAAATTATTGGGCGCGACTGTTGTTCCTGTTACCGCTGGTTCCAAAACCCTGAAAGACGCCTTGAATGAGGCCCTGCGTGACTGGGTGACCAATGTCGATGATACCTTTTATATTATTGGTACGGTCGCTGGACCCCATCCTTACCCTGCGATGGTAAGAGATTTTCAAGCCATCATTGGACGGGAAGCCAAACAACAAATCCTCGAACATGAAGGGCGTTTGCCTGATGCTGTGATGGCCTGCGTGGGGGGGGGTTCGAATGCGCTCGGTTTGTTTTATCCGTTTATTGAGGACGAACAGGTCGAGATCATTGGGGTTGAGGCCGCAGGACATGGGCTAGCAACTGGCGAGCATGCCGCGCCCTTATGCGCGGGGAAAGCGGGCGTTCTACATGGCAATCGCACGTATTTGATGGAAGATACGGGTGGACAAATTATACCGACACACTCTATCTCAGCAGGCCTGGATTACCCGGGCGTCGGCCCTGAACTCTCTTGGTTAAAAGATACGGGACGTGCTCAGTTTGTCTCGGCCACTGATGATGAGGCCCTGGCGGCGTTCCATAATTTAACCCAGGTAGAAGGTATTATACCGGCGCTCGAATCCAGTCATGCCCTGGCTTATGCGGCTAAACAAGCAGCTAAAATGGATAAAGATCAGATCCTGGTCGTGAATCTTTCCGGTCGCGGCGACAAAGATATCCATACTGTGGCTGAGCTTGAAGGAATTACATTATGAGTCGAATAAAACAGCGTTTTGCCGAATTAACACAACAGGGGCGCAAGGCCTTGATTCCCTATTTAACGGCCGGCGATCCCGAGCCTGCTTTCACGGTACCACTGATGCATGCCATGGTAGAGGCGGGTGCGGACATACTTGAATTGGGTGTCCCTTTCTCCGATCCAATGGCTGAAGGGCCCGTTATTCAACATGCAATGGAACGTGCACTGGAACATCATGTCAGTCTACAAGATGTCATTAATATGGTTAAAACCTTTCGTGAGACCGACACCGATACCCCCGTATTATTGATGGGGTATCTTAATCCAATCGAAGTCACCGGTTATGAAAAGTTTGTGACCCAGGCGGTGGAAGCCGGTATTGATGGTGTGTTATTAGTAGATCTGCCACCTGAAGAAGCAACCGAACTGAAAGGTTTTGCTAAAGGCAAGCTGGATACCGTATTTTTGGTGTCGCCAACCACGACCGAAAAGCGTACCGAGAAGATTGCAAGGGCATCATCGGGATTTGTTTACTACGTTTCCTTAAAAGGGGTCACTGGCGCAGGTCACCTGGATACTGAGCAAGTGATTAACAAGGTGGAAGAGATTAAACGACACACCGATTTACCGGTCGGGGTGGGATTTGGTATTAAAGATGCATCGACAGCACAACAGATTAGCCGGGTAGCGGATGCGGTTATTGTCGGTAGTGCTTTGGTAAAATTAGTTGAGGCGAATCAGTCCTCTCAAGATGACGCAATTTTGGCCGTTAGTGAATTAATCACTAGCATGCGTAAGGGCATGGATGCAGATTCAACCTCCAGTGCCGCATAGATGCGGCACGGACAAACTTTAGATATAATAAATATATGAACTGGTTTACAAATTTATTACCCACCCGAATTCGCACCGAAAGCGATACTGAGCGTAAGAGTGTTCCTGAAGGTCTATGGAGCAAATGCTCGTCATGCAGCGCAGTTCTTTATCGTGCTGATCTTGAACGGAATCTCGATGTCTGCCCAAAATGCGATCACCATATGCGGATTGGTGCTCGCCTACGTTTAGACAGCTTTCTTGATGAAGAAGATCGTGTTGAAATCGGCTCAAATTTAAAACCTGTTGATGCGTTAAAATTTAAAGATTTAAAACGATACAAAGATCGTTTACTACAAGCTCAGAAAAATACCGGTGAAGACGACGCCCTGGTGGTGATGCGAGGAAAAGTAAAAGACTTACCCGTTGTTGTTGCTGCTTTTGAATTTAAATTTATGGGTGGTTCAATGGGTTCGGTGGTCGGTGAACGTTTTGTCCGGGCGATTAATGCCTGTATTGAGCATAACGCGCCACTCGTGTGCTTTTCTTCCAGTGGTGGTGCACGTATGCAAGAGGCGTTGTTCTCTTTAATGCAGATGGCCAAGACCAGCGCAGCACTGACTCGACTGAGTAAACGTAATCTACCTTACTTTTCTGTTCTGACAGACCCGACTATGGGCGGCGTCTCTGCCAGTTTCGCCATGTTAGGTGATATTCATATCGCTGAACCGAATGCGTTGATCGGTTTTGCAGGTCCACGGGTGATTGAACAAACTGTGCGCGAAACCTTACCCGAAGGTTTTCAACGCAGTGAATTCTTATTGGAACATGGCGCCATTGATATGATTATTGATCGTCGCGATTTGCGCGATAAGATTGCTAACCTCATCAGCATGATGCACGCGAGTTCTGCTGCGTAGATCAGAGAGACCACAACCGCGAGCATTTGCGGATCCAGACAATCTGTTAGATAGATTTCTTAGATAAATATCTTACATAAATATCTTCGATAGACTTCAGCACTTATTTCACACTACTATAAACGCACTATGCGTTTTTTAACTTTAAATGACTGGCTCAGTTGGCAAGAAACTCTTCATCCAAGTGAAATTGAGCTTGGTCTTGAACGCGTAAAAAACGTTTGGGAGTCTATTAAGCCAAATCAACTTAATGTGCCTGTGATTACCGTGGCGGGCACGAATGGCAAAGGCTCGAGTATTGCTTTTTTGCAATCTATCTATCTGGCGGCAGGTTATCAGGTTGGCACTTATACCTCACCACACCTGTATCGATATAACGAACGGATTTGCATCAATGGAAATGAAGTTGGTGATGCCCAACTGATACAGGCCTTTGATCATATCGATAAAGCCAGACAGGCGACAAGTTTAACTTATTTTGAATTCGGCACTCTGGCGGCCTTGTCGATCTTTGCTATAGCCATGCAAAGTGAACGTCCACTTGATGTCATTTTACTCGAAGTGGGGTTAGGTGGGCGACTTGATGCGGTTAATATTATCGATGCTGATCTGGCATTAATTACCTCCATTGATCTTGACCACCAGGAGTGGCTGGGTAATAGCAAAGAACAGATCGGAAAAGAAAAGGCCGGTGTGTTTCGTGAAAATAAAATCTGTGTGATCAGCGATCCCGTTTCTCCCTCGTCTGTTGAACAATATGCAATACAATGCAATTGTAAACGATATCGGGCCAGTCGTGAGTTCGGCTATAGTGAAGCGCCAGGACAGTGGAATTGGTATGGTCATGGACCGCATGGAAAGGTCAATAAAACGGGCTTACCCAAACCGGTACTCAAGGGCCAACAACAATTACAAAATGCCAGTGGGGTTGTGATGGTGGTCGAGGCGCTAAATGAAAGCTTGCCAGTGAGTCTGCAAGCCATTAGAGAAGGATTATTAAATGCAAATCTTGGTGGACGATTTGAAATTCGCCAGGATAAAGTGACGACAATTCTGGATGTGGCACATAATCCGGCCGCAGCACAACTCCTGGCCAATACCCTGTCAGAGTATGTAAAGGCAAATGCTTGTGGGGGACAACTTCGATGCCTGTTTTCAATATTGGCCGATAAAAATATGACCGAGGTGCTCTCGCCGATGCAGTCGTTATGCCAACAATGGAGTATAGCGCCCTTACAACACCCACGTTCTGCCTTTGTGGCAGACATTAAAAATGAATTACTTAGACTCAATCCTGATAACCAGGTCGAAAGTTATGATTCTGTGGCTCTGGCCTATGAACAATTAGTTGCGAATGCAACAAGCGGAGACATTATTGTGGTATTTGGTTCGTTTTATACAGTGGCCGAAGCGGGGTCAATAGCCGTATAATACCGGCTTACCAGTAGTAGGCATAATTTTGGACAAAAAACAGCTTAAACAGCGTATTGTTGGCGCTATTGTACTGATCGGATTGGGTGTGATTTTTATCCCGATGATCTTAAATCAAGGCGACGATACCAGCCCCATTATCGGTTCTAATATTCCTCCCAAACCAGTCGATCTTGCCCGGTTGCCTGATCAAACTGCGCCAGCACAACCTGAGGTTCCCGTTGCCGACCGAGCTCATCCAAAATTGGTGGACGAGTACACCCCACCTGTAACCCAAATCGATGCCAGTGTTAACGAAAGTAAACCGGAACAACCTGCGGAGCCAGCAAAACCGACGGAGACAGTAAAACCTGACGTTAAGGTGACGGCCCCAAGTAAACCGGAAACCTCTAAAGCTCAGACGAAAGCTACGGACAAAACCCGTGCCTGGGTCGTGCAAGTAGCCAGCTTTTCTGAACAAAAGAAGGCCATTAAATTAAGGGATCGTTTACGTAAAGCAAAGCATCCTACGTTTGTTGAATCTGTTAAGGGTAAAAGTGGATTGTATTATCGTGTCCGGGTTGGGCCAATAGTAAAACGTAGCAAAGCGGAAACGCTAAAGAAAAAAATAGCGAAGCAATTTAAACTTAACGATGCCTTAGTGATGGCTCATCCTTAGAAATGAGTGAACACTATATCGAAAGGTGCGATATGTATCCGTATAGAGTGATTTATGACCGGCATTGATTTTGCCATAATTGGCATCGTTTTTATTTCAGCGATGATAAGTGTTCTACGTGGTTTTGTACGAGAAGCTTTATCGTTAGCGAGTTGGGTGGGGTCGTTCATCATTGCCTGGGAGTTGCATGGTACCTTTGCCAGCCTGCTCGAATCGATGATTGATCATAACAATCTACGGCTGATCATAGCCTTCTTTATTTTATTTGTACTTTCACTGGTGGCGTTTACGTTAGTGATATTTTTTGCCACTAAATTGGTTGAGCGGACTGGATTGAGCGGCGCAGACCGCGTTATAGGTGTTATTTTTGGGGCTCTGCGTGGCATGTTAATTGTGACCGCATTAGTTGCCCTGGCAGGCTATACTCAATTACCTAAGTCCGATGTCTGGAGCGATTCTTTATTAGTGTCGTTTTTCCAGCCAATTGCAGTATGGTTAATTGATCTTTTACCATCAGATTATACAAAGAATTTTACGTTTTGACCGATAGTAAAGTGGTCTGGTGTATTATTAATACAATCGTTTATCGATTTTGAGGAAGTTATCACAATGTGTGGCATCATAGGTATCGTTTCAAATAGTGCAGTAAATCAAGCCTTGTACGATGGTTTGACCGTATTACAACACCGTGGACAGGATGCCGCTGGTATTATGACATGTGATTCCGATCGTATGTATTTACGCAAAAGCAATGGTTTGGTCCGCGACGTTTTTCATACCAGGCATATGCTGCGCCTTTATGGCAACATGGGCATAGGCCACACTCGTTATCCGACAGCGGGTTGTTTTTCATCTGCAGAGTCACAACCGTTTTACGTGAATTCACCATTTGGTATTGCGCTTGGTCATAATGGCAACTTAACAAATGCCGAAGAACTTAAACGTGAGCTTTTCGAAACTGACCAACGTCATATCAACACCAATTCTGACTCTGAAGTTTTATTAAATATCTTTGCACATGAGCTCCAGACCCGAGTGCAGGGTAATTTGAACCTGGAACCGGAAGATATCTTTGCTGCAGTTGAGGCGGTACATAAACGTTGTCGTGGTGCTTATGCGGTGGTTGCGTTGATTGTCGGACGAGGCATCGTTGCTTTTAGAGATCCTAACGGAATACGTCCTGCGGTGATTGGTAAACGAACGGTAGACGGCAAGGATGAATTTATGATTGCCTCTGAGAGTGTCGCAGTTGATGCATTAGGTTATGATTTATTACGAGATATCGAACCCGGTGAAGCGGTTTATCTGGATATCAATGGAAACATGCAAACCCAGCAATGTGCTGAAAAAACACAATATTCACCGTGTATTTTTGAGCATGTCTACTTTGCGCGACCTGATTCAGTGATGGATGGTATTTCCGTTTACAAAGCCCGGTTGCGTATGGGGGAATATCTTGCCCAAAAAATAAAACGTACTTATCCGGATCATGACATTGATGTTGTGTTACCCATCCCGGACACCAGCCGCACATCTGCATTATCGCTGGCTTATCATCTTGGTATTCGCTATAGCGAAGGTTTTATTAAAAACCGTTATATCGGTCGGACTTTTATTATGCCGGGTCAAAAACAGCGTAAGAAATCGGTACGACAAAAATTAAATCCGATTGGTCTGGAGTTTAAGGGTAAAAATGTTTTGTTAGTTGATGACTCGATCGTACGCGGGACAACCTCTCAACAGATTATTCAGATGGCGCGTGATGCCGGTGCAAAAAAAGTCTATTTTGCTTCAGCCGCTCCTCCGATTCAATTTCCAAATGTATATGGAATCGATATGCCAGCTGCCGATGAATTGATTGGACACAATCGTAACGCAGAACAAATTGCAGAACTCATAGGCGCTGACTGGTTAATCTATCAAGATTTAACTGACCTGGAAGAAGCGGTGAAGAAAAAATCCAAATCAAAAGTTGAGCGATTTGATACTTCCGTCTTTAATGGTGAATACATTACCGGTGATGTAACCAAGGAATATTTGAAGAGTATTGAAGATGCGCGTAATGATTCGGCACGTAATAATGATGGACAAGGTAGTGATGGTGAAGTGGTCGAGTTGTATAATTCAGCTTAAACTGGTTGACAGATTATTGCTCATCGCCTAATCTATTTAGCACAAATACATAAAGCGCCGATTTGAAATCAGCTTGCGGGCGCTAAATAAATTCTGCTAAAGAGACGAAAGCCTGCTTTAGCGAACGCTGAGTGGGTTTTTTTGTGTCCCAAAGTTGAGGCACGCGTAAGTATAACTGAAAGATAAAAATTAATTGTGAAAGGATTATGGCTATGAATGATCAGGACTGGGATATCGAAACGCTTGCAATTCGAGCGGGACAACAACGTTCTCCAGAAGGGGAGCATTCCGATCCAATTTTCATGACGTCAAGTTATGTTTTTGGCAGTGCGGCCGAAGCAGAAGCACGATTCAAAGGTGATCAACCGGGAAATATATATTCTCGCTTTACTAATCCAACTGTACGTACCTTTGAACAACGTTTAGCGGCATTAGAGGGCGGTGATTCGTGTGTTGCCACAGCAAGTGGAATGTCTGCAATATTGTCGACTTGTTTAGCATTATTGCAATCGGGTGATCATATTGTGTCGTCGCAAAGTATTTTCGGTTCAACCGTGGTGTTATTTAATAAATATTTAAGCCGCTACGGTATCGAAACGAGTTATGCATCACAAACGGATTTAGATAGCTGGCAACAGGCAATTAAACCGAATACTAAAATTTTGTTTCTTGAAACGCCATCTAACCCATTGATTGAAGTTGCGGATATAAAAGCATTGGCCAATTTAGCGCATAAGCATGACTGTTTATTGGTGGTTGATAATTGTTTTTGTACACCTGCGCTACAACGTCCATTAGAATTTGGTGCAGATGTGGTTATCCATTCAGCGACCAAATATATCGATGGTCAGGGACGGGCAATGGGCGGGGCCGTTGTGGGTGACAGTAAAATTGTCGGTGAAGAGGTGTTTGGTTTTTTGCGTACCGCAGGACCGAGCATGAGCGCGTTCAATGCCTGGTTATTTTTAACGGGATTGGAGACGCTTTCAATTCGTATGCAGCATCACAGTGCCAAAGCATTACAGTTGGCGGTATTTTTACAGGATCATACTAAGGTGAGCCGAGTCCATTATCCTGGATTGCCTGAACATTCTCAGCATCTTTTGGCCAGAGAACAGCAATCGGCTTTTGGTGGGGTCTTGTCGTTTGAGGTCGATGGTGGAAAGGATGCGGCATGGAAGATTATTGATAATACAAAATTATTATCAATCACCGCTAACCTTGGAGATGCAAAAAGTACCATCACTCATCCAGCAACAACTACTCACGGGAGATTGACGGATGAAGAGAAAGAACAGGCAGGTATTAAAGCAGGTTTGATTCGCGTATCAGTTGGACTCGAAAACGTTAATGATCTGCAAAACGACCTGGGGCGTGGGTTAAGCTTGATATGATTTTATCTTTACTGTCTGAAAATAAATGTGAAGGGAAATTTTCTATAACGGTTTCGTTGCCGCCAGATTAAGTAAAGTCTCTTCACGTTGACCGTGTTTTGGTTCAGGTCGGCGAAATATGTTTTGCATAATACCGAGATCATCCCGACTCCACCATAGATAGGGATAAGAGATATTTTTTTCTTTTACACTAAAACCGGCGTTGCGAATAAGCTGGAGATATTCTTCCGAGGTCTTTTGTACGTCCATTGGATGACGGAACAACCATTTAATGATCCATGAGTGAATGTATTTGCGCGTTGATTCTGCAAATAGAAGTACGCCGCCTGGTTTTAGGACGCGGTAAAATTCAGCAATGGCAGCATCATGATCAACGATGTGGTGGAAGGTTTGATGACAAAATAAGAGATCAACGCTGTTATCAGGTAACTCGATCTTCATTGCATTACACTCAAACAATTCTACTTCAGCCTTACAACGTTTGCCTTCTGATTTTGCTTTAACCAGGACATCGGGATCGACATCGATACCAATAATTTTTTTCGGATGCAGGGTATTATCGAGATTCCAGAGCGTCTTACCAAAACCAACACCGACATCAAGGACGACATCATACTGTTTGTCTGGTTCATCCATTAATTTAACCAGATCGGTTAAGGCAACCTGTATAACTTTAATAACCCAGGTTTTTGAGTTTAAAAACCATTTTCCAAATGACGATTCGTGTACCCAATCCGGGTAGCTGGTAGAATTCATTTAATTTCCCATCCCCTTCATCGCTTCCAATTCGAAATTAGGACGCCATGAGTAATCTATATTTCTGTCAAATATTACGGAAAGCTAAATTTATCACGTAATAATGACCTGGTTAGTTGATTTACATCAAATTTATTCAAATCTTTGCGGTTGATCCAGGCGGCTGATTTAGCATCATCACCTGCTTTAATAGGACCAGAGCAATATGTAGCAGAATAGTCAATGACAACGTAATGGGTTGCGTCTTGATTTGTTTTATCGTCACCCGGCAATATGACCTCAAAAGTAAATATTGGTTCCTGCACGGTAATAACGATCCCGGTCTCTTCTAAAATTTCACGAGCAACGGCCTCTTTTAGCGGCTCACAAAAACGAACTTTGCCACCGGGGATGGCCCATTGATCTTTATTGGGTGGGTTTTTGCGTTTTACGAGTAAAATAGCATCGTCTTTAAATACGACTGCACCGACTCCTATTTTGATTATATTTTTTTCGGGCATAAATGAAAAACGTCCACGTTATCGGCAGTATAACGTGGACGCGAAAAGAACTGAAATCTGGTCAGGTTGATTTATGTTAGATGAGCAAGTTGATCTTTTATCATGCGATAATTACGACGCATAAAGAGTATTGATATTCCACCTATTGCCAGCAACAAACCGCACAGAAAGGACAAAAAGGATTCGACCATACTCATGGCTGCGATACCGCACAGAACATAAAGAACTGGATAACTTTCGTACACAAATGGGGGTAGACGCATAGTTGCCTCCAGTGGCGAAATTCAACGAATGATGACTTAATATTGCAGAGCAATTAGAAAACGTCAAATAATTCACGTTTTTCAGGTAAGGTTAATAATTAAATTTTATTTTAAGAAACGTATATAAGTCGATGAATCCTAAACAAGTAACAACGGTTAGAAACCAATTGTTAACAATGTTTTCAATTGCTCTTTCGGCAGTTGATGGCCAGCATTGTACAAAAGCGTTTTTTGTTTCAAATCCTTTATCCACTAGAAATGTACGGGCTGTGGCCATTGGCAAGGCGGCTGCAGGTATGATGCAGGGGGCAATTTCTGGCCTGGGAGACAAACTGCGATCCGGGCTTGTGATCACCAAGCAGGGGTATAGTCACGGGCAGTTTGATCAAAGAATTACCCAAATTGAATCAGATCATCCGATTCCTTCGGAGCGAAGCTTATTGGCCGGGCAGCAACTTGTTTCGTTCATAGAACAAGTGAAAGGTAATGAATTGCTTTTAATGCTGATTTCAGGCGGCACATCCTCCCTGGTTGAAGTCTTAGACGAAAAGATAAAGCTGCAACAGCTTGAAAAACTAAATGACTGGTGTATGTCGCAGCCTTTTTCAATTAGTCAGATAAATGCCATGCGGAAGTCAATTTCTAAGATAAAAGACGGAAGGTTATTAAATTACATCAATAGTGAACATGTTTTGCAATTGACCATTTCAGATGTAGAAGGGAATGATTTGTCAGTAATTGGTTCTGGGCTGCTTGTTGTAAACGATCATTCTGAAGAAAAGCCGAGAATATCAGAAGCGATGCCTTTACCAGAATGGTTATCATTCTTAATTCGGACTGAGCCGGAAATGCAAAAATCCATGCAGAAGATGCCAACAAAGATTCAACATCACATTCTTGCTGATAATCAACGTGCTCGAGAGGCGATTTCTGAGAGGGCAAAATCAATTAATCTTCCTGTTCAAATCAACCAGGAAATCTATCTTGAATTAATTCAGGCGGCTGACCTTATTTCTAAAAACTTAATTGATGGAGAACCGGGGCTGTATATTTGGGGGGGAGAATGTGTATTAACCTTACCTGATAAGCCGGGGCAGGGAGGGCGCTGCCAGAGTCTTGCCTTGGCCATAGCCGAATACATAAATGGTTTAGATATTGTCGTACTCGTGGCAGGTACTGATGGCAGTGATGGACCGGGTGAGGCGGCAGGTGCACTCATTGATGGCCAAACCATCTCAAGAGGTCTGGAATTGGGTTTAGACGCATCCGAAGAGTTGCAAAAGGCGAATGCGGGTTACTATTTAAGCGAGACAGGCGACTTGATTGATACCGGCCCGACCGATACCAATGTTATGGATCTTATTATTGCGCTTAAATATACAAATTCTGAATAGAGCACGGTCGACCGTTATATTTTGATATAATATTCGGATGTCTAACAAATTAATGACAACTTTTGCTAATCAATCTGTTCATGACTCAGCCTATACCTGTTTGATGGCGGCGAACGTTGAGCAAAAAATGTTGCTAACAAACGCATTAAGTGAGCAATTTCAACAACGGGACTTTTTAATAGAAGCGGAGCCCACAGCTCATTCAATACCTAAACCTGGTCGTCCCGAACGTCCTGTTCTTGTTTCTCCTCGAGATCTCAGTAAACGCAGCATACATGATGAAGAGGGCAGAGCGGCCCTGATTCATTCGATAGCACACATCGAATTTAACGCGATCAATCTGGCTTTGGATGTCGTGTACCGTTTTCGAGGCCAGCCGCGATCATTTTATGCTGACTGGTTACTCGTTGCACAAGAAGAGGCCTATCATTTTAGTTTAGTCGCAGGCCATCTCAACAAGCTGGGCTATGCATATGGTGATTTTAGTGGGCATAATGGGTTGTGGGAGATGGCCATCGAGACAGATTATGATGTATTAGTTCGTATGGCATTAGTACCGCGTGTTATGGAAGCAAGAGGACTGGATGTAACGCCAGGAATTATCACTAAATTTGAACAGGTTGGTGATGAAGCGATGGTAGAAATTTTAGGTATTATTCAACGTGACGAAGTAGGGCATGTGGAGATTGGGACACGTTGGTATCGATATTTTTGCGAACAAAGGGGGCTGTCTCCACTTGAAACGTTTAAACAACTAATCGAGAAACATATGCATGGTGGGATAAGAGGGCCGTATGATCACGTAAGACGAAAACAGGCCGGATTTACTGCTGACGAACTTGAATACTTAGAACAGGCTGGATCATGATGAAAAAAATTATAATTACTTTGTTTGCTTTACTGGTGGCGGCATGTCAGCAAACGCCACAGGACCAACTCATTGTTTATGTCGAAAATGAAGAGGGTGTTGAAGCCTATAAGACACGCATTATTGTGAGCTCTAAATATATTCGTTTTGATGAAGGCGATGACTCAAATACATTTTTACTATTTGATAGAGCCAACAAAGTTGCCTACAGTGTTAATCATGAAATGAAAAGCACGATGGTTGTCCATGGCAAAGAAACGGATGTCGCACCTCCAATAGCGCTCAATCATTCAGTAAAGATTATTGATGATGTTAAAGATGCGCCTAAAATTGCAGGCGTTGCTCTTGTTCATCGTCGACATTCTACTAATGGCCAGGAATGCTTTGATGTGATAAGCGCAGAAGGACTAATGCCTGCTGCTGTAGAGGCAATGATAGAGTTTCACCAGGTATTAGCCACTGATAGTGCATCAACATTTAATATTATGCCTGCCGATATGCATGATCCATGTGCCATTTCTATGAGCACCTTCGCACCTACCCGACATCTAGAGCATGGGTTTCCGGTTCAGGAATGGAAGCCGGGTTATGCCAGGAGTCTTGTCGACTACAATGATCGTTATAAAGCAGATGCAAGTTTGTTTGTGTTACCTAAAGAGTATTTTTCTTATACGGTACAAGAGTTTCGCGAAGGCCGTGTCGACATGATGAATCAAAAAGTATTTTCTGAGCAGGAGTTAGATGAGGCGGCTAAAGCTGAGAGTAAAAGCAAAGACCAGGATCAGAAAAATCAGGATACAAAATAATGGCGGCGTTAGCTTTGTTTTTCAGGATTACCGACTTATTCCTGAAGGTGGGGTAATTATCGTATCGTATTGGTCTGGTATCCATTAGCATCGACGCTTAAGTAGCATCCCTCTTTAAACCAGTCTGCTAGTACGGTCCTGGTCGCCTCAACGTTATCGATCATGAATTTATGAGTATCAGGACGGTGAGTATGACCATGAATCAGGTTATATACGCTGTTATCACGCATGGTTTGTAATACGGTTTGCTGATTTACATCCATAATGTCATTTTCTTTTTGCGCCGTCTCTGATTTACTGATCTCACGGAATTTTTTCGCCAGGGCAAGTCGTTCGGCTGGTGGTTTACTTAACATCTCGTCTTGCCATTGGGGATTGCGTACCATCATTCGAAACTTTTGATATTCGATATCATCGGTGCATAAGGTGTCGCCATGAAGTAATAATGTATTTGTGCCGTATAAATCAATAAGGTAAGGTTCATGGATCAATTTGGCACCACTAAGGTTCTCAAATTGCTCTCGCATCAGAAAATCACGATTGCCATACATTATGTAAACCGGCGTTCCCTTCTCAACCAGGGTATGAATTTGTTCAATAGAGGACTGATAGTCAGGCAGGATCATATCGTCACCCAGCCATACTTCGAAAAGATCACCGAGAATATACAGAGCCTCGGCGTTGACCGCGTGACGTTGTAAAAAAGTCAGGAACAACTCAGTAATTTGGGGTCGTTCCTGACTTAAATGCAAATCAGAGATGAATAAGGTCGACATATAGATTTTTACTAATCGATGACTTCAGCCTTTTCAATGATGACATCTTCAGCCGGAACATCTTGATGAAAGCCAGAGGTGGTGGTGGCAACCCCTTTTATTTCATCTACGACATCCATTCCATTGACGACTTTTCCAAAGACACAATAACCCCAGCCATCCATGCTTGGTGACGAGTGATTTAGAAATGCATTGTCGGTGACATTAATAAAAAACTGCGCAGTGGCCGAGTGGGGATCATTAGTGCGCGCCATTGCTAATGTGCCGCGCTCATTTTTCAGGCCATTGTCAGCCTCATTTTTTATTGGTTCTCTGGTTTGCTTTTCTTTCATGCCGGGTTCCATACCACCCCCCTGGATCATGAAGGTTTCAATAACTCTATGAAAGATGGTTCCATCATAAAAGCCATCGTTTACATATGCGGTAAAGTTTTCAGTCGTGACAGGTGCTTTTTCAGTATCCAGCTCAATCTCAATTACACCTTTGTTAGTTGTCATGCGGATCATAGTTTAATTTCCTTTTAAGGCTGGAGCAGTTGGAGCGTCAGTAGTGCCTGGAGCGGCAACTGGAGCGGGTTTATTCATATAGGTCATTCCAAGAATAATGGCGGATGACTTGGGGACATTCATCGGAAAAGGTCCACCAGGACCGGTTGGAATATTGCGTATGGTATCAACGACATTCATTCCTTTAACGACTTTGCCAAACACAGCATAGCCAAATCCGCGCGGTGTTTTACTGGTGTGGTCCAGGCTTTGATTGTCGACTACGTTGATAAAAAACTGGGCGGAGGCCGAATGCGGGTCAGATGTCCTGGCCATCGCTATTGAACCGCGAACATTACTTAAGCCATTATCGGCTTCATTAATAACAGGCGCGCGGGTTTCTTTGCGTTCAAACGTCGGTGTAAATCCGCCACCCTGGATCATAAAATTAGCCATGACTCGGTGAAAGATGGTGTTGGTGTAAAACTTGTCTTCAACGTACTGTAAAAAGTTGGCCACGGTTTTAGGAGCCTTTTCTGCATCTAGCTCAATTATAATGTCGCCATGGTTTGTCTGAATTTTCACCTTTGGTTTTTCAACAGCTTGTGCGGCTGTAAAAAGAGCAAAAAATAACCCTGTTGCAATGAGGCGAATTACCGTTTTGGTTGTTAGCATGATTCTTCCTTATTCTTCACTTGGTTCGATGGGCGGTATTTTAAACCGACTTGAGGTTTTGTGCAGCGTTCATTTTTCGTTTACTCTAGCCCATCACACAATTTGAGTAGTCTTTGTCCATGCTAGAGATTTATAACAGCTTAACGAAAAAAACACAGCCCTTTCGCCCTCTCGATGAAAATAATGTCCGCATCTATGTTTGTGGCATGACCGTCTATGATTACTGCCATATTGGTCATGCGCGTGTTCTGGTCGTATTTGATGTTGTTTATCGGTACCTGACTCATGTTTTTGGGGCTGACCATGTTACCTATATTCGAAATATCACGGATATCGACGACAAGATTATCGCTCGCGCGAATGAACGGGGTGTGAACATAACGGATCTAACGAATGAATTTATTGATGCGATGAACGTCGATGCTGAAGCATTGGGCGTCATTTCACCAAATGAAGAGCCGCGTGCGACGGCCCATATGCAGCAGATTATCGACATGATCCAGGCTCTGGTTGATAAAGAATTTGCCTATCAGGCTGAGAATGGCGACGTCTATTATGCGGTCTCTAAATTTGAAACCTATGGCCAACTTTCCGGTCGACAGCTTGATGACCTGCGTGCCGGCGCACGGGTTGAGGTGGACGAGGCCAAGCGCGATCCACTGGATTTTGTCTTGTGGAAATCAGCAAAACCGGATGAGCCCCATTGGGATTCGCCCTGGGGTAAGGGAAGACCAGGCTGGCACATTGAATGTTCTGCGATGTCGACTCATTGTCTCGGAAATCATTTTGATATTCATGGTGGTGGCATGGATTTGAAATTCCCTCATCACGAAAATGAAATCGCACAGAGCTGTGGTGCAACGGGTGAGGCATTCGCGAATGTCTGGATGCATAACGGATTTGTTCAAATCGATAATGAGAAAATGGCCAAGTCACTGGGGAATTTTTTTACTATCCGTGAAGTTCTGGAACAATACGATCCTGAAGTTCTACGTTATTTCATACTAAGTAGTCATTATCGAGGACCATTAAATTATTCTAATGTGCATCTGGATAATGCAAAGAATGCATTAACGACATTATATACTGCGATTAGAGGCATAAACATCGACGAATCAGTATCGAGTAAGCCAGCCATGCAGTCAGAATTTTCAACCCGCTTTTTTGCTGCAATGGACAATGATTTCGCAACGTCTGAAGCGCAGGCCATTTTGTTTGAATTAGCGCATGAGATAAATAAATTAAAATCAAGCCAGCCTGATGTTGCGATGAATTATGCCATTGAGCTGAAATCACTTGCTAAACTGTTAGGGTTATTACAACGAGATGCCGAGGAGTTTTTACAAGCGGGACAGTCTGGAGAGCTTTCAGCTGATGAAATTGAACAGAAAATCGTTCAACGTAACCAGGCTCGGGCAGACAAAGATTTTTCATTATCGGATAACATTCGCGATGAGTTACTCGAACAAGGTATCGTTCTTGAAGATGGGTCGGACGGAACGACATGGCGTCGTGAATAACACTGAACTTTGTAACGTTTATACACTCTGAAGACTTAAGCTAATAAATTGAGAGATACTAAAACGATGAATAAGAATAAATACAGGTGGTCTCTAAGCATTTTAATGGTCATGTTTTTTGTTTCGTCTGCAGCGATGGCGGGAAAAGTCAAAGGCGATAATGAACATGCTCGAAAGTGGAATAAATTTGCAGACGATATTTTGCAACTGCATAAACAGCTTACCAGCAAAACGAAAACTGATGTAAAAACTGAGTTGGGTGGTTATTCGGGGAATCCGAAATTTTATAAACAGGAGAGTTACTACGCTAAGTCAAATGGCAAATTGATTTCAATTGTTCAATGGGAACTCAAAAGTCCCCACCATATGCATTCAATCGAAGTATTTGTCCGAGACGAAAAAGGTCGCGTAATGCGCGACTATTCTGCGACCTATTTGCCCGACTATCGTAATGCACCTACTCAAACCTTAGTCAGTCTTCATAACTATAATGGTGATTTACACGCCTTTCGCACGTTCGAGGCAACCGGGGATCGAATTGTTGAACGGTGTACGGGTAAATTAAAAAGCGAAGAGGTGAATTTTATTCTGGATGAAGATGAAATCGCTCAAGCGCTTGACGGCTATTCGGATGTGATGGAACAGGCGGATTATAAAGCGTGCTTTAAAGGTATGCCCGACTCAGCCGGAAAATACTTAACGCCACAGTAACTTTACTTGGCAGCCTCGACGGTATTTTGTAGCAAGGTTGCGACGGTCATCGGGCCAACGCCGCCAGGAACTGGGGTAATCCAGCTGGCGTTTTGACTGGCTGAATCGAACTCAACATCACCAACGAGCGATCCATCGTCCAAGCGATTAATGCCAACGTCAATCACGATTGCGCCAGGTTTTATCCATTCGCCTTTGACTATGCCAGGCTTACCGACGGCGACAATCACCAGATCCGCACGTTTAACCTGTTCTGACAGGTCGTGAGTAAAACGGTGACAGGTTGTGGTCGTGGCACCGGCGAGTAATAACTCAAGCGTCATCGGACGCCCGACGTGATTTGAGGCACCGACAATGACGGCATCCATTCCTTTAACATCCCCGACCGATTTTTCCAGCAAAGTCATAATTCCGCGTGGTGTGCAGGAGCGTAATATTGGCATTCGTAATGCCAGCCGGCCGATGTTATAGGGATGGAAGCCATCGACATCTTTGTGTGGTTCGATACGTTCTAAAACTTTATTTTGATCGATGTGTTCAGGTAAAGGCAGCTGAACCAGGATTCCATTAACATCGGATCTAGAATTCAATTCATCAATCAGTTTAAACAGCTCAGGTTCTTTGGTATTGTTATCGAGATCATAAGCGAAGGACGCGATACCGACTTCTTCACAGGCCTTGCGCTTATTTCGAACATAAACGGCTGAGGCAGGATCTTGCCCAACCATAATGACGGCAAGTCCGGGGACAGTGAGATTTTCAGATTCACGCTGTTTGACCTGTCGTTTTAATTCTTGCCGTAATTCAGCGGCAATGGCCTTCCCATCGATTAATTTTGCGCCCATATATCCAAAAATTCCTAAATTAAGTTGCTATGATCGCAGGTAACGCGTTGTTCGCCAAGTAAAATTACTATGGTATTTGACCTTATTCAAAGGCCAGAGTATTATCGCCGGCCTTAGAAACGGGGTATAGCGCAGTCTGGTAGCGCGCCTGCTTTGGGAGCAGGATGTCGGGAGTTCGAATCTCTCTACCCCGACCAAATTGAAAAAGGCTCATAGTTGGCTAGTTTGATAAGGTTGTTAACTGTGAGTAGGTGGTGAGAGATTTGAACTCCCGACGAAATCAATCGGCAGTTCGACCACAAATCGGAGATTTGTGGAACGCCGTAGCGAAGCGGAGGCGGCCCGAAGGGCGAGGCGATAGCGGAGGAATCTCTCTACCCCGACCAAATTGAAAAAGGCTCATAGTTGGCTAGTTTGATAAGGTTGTTAACTGTGAGTA
>CAMYOL010000056.1:0-29829 GCA_947260005.1 uncultured Ectothiorhodospiraceae bacterium | reverse complement strand
CGGGGAAGCCTTAACAGCTCATTGATAATGATGAGGCTGATGGTAATCCCGAGGAAACCGTTGATTGTTTTATATAATTATTCAATCAAAGCAATGCAAAGGGCTAAAATTGGCGGTCGCAAGGCTTAAGGGATCCGTAGAGGCCATACGTGCAGCACCTGAGATGGTGAAGAGATGGTCCAGACCACGAACGGAAGAGGGTTAGGGTAAATAATTCCTTTTTTTGGCAGTGAAAACTGTAGTGGTAAGCTAAGCCGAGGGTAGCAGGTTCGAATCCTGCCGGGCGCGCCAAATTATAGTAATATATCTACCTATGGTGGTTGTAGCTCAGTTGGTAGAGCCCCGGATTGTGATTCCGGTCGTCGAGGGTTCAAGTCCCTTCAGCCACCCCATTTTCTTTCAAGAGTGACGTTAACTCAGATTTTATCTAGCGCGACACTCGAACCCTCTCGGGTTGAGCGCCAAAAACGCGCTCCCATTTTGCTGCGCAAAATGGTCAAGTCCCTTCAGCCACTCTATTTCTCCTATCCCAAGCTATTATTGTCATCCTGAGCGAAGCGAAGGATCTTGCTGCATAACATGACCCGCCGATTTCAGAAAAGATCCTTCGCTTCGCTCAGGATGACAAATAGAAAAATAGGGGTCAGAGACGTATTTTTAATTTCCCGTTTCGATATGAATTGGTGGATAGTAAAAAATACGTCTCTGACCCCTATTTTTCTATTTTGCTATTTTTTGGAGTAGAATCCAGCTCTATGGGCCGTTAGCTCAGCTGGTAGAGCAGTGGACTCTTAATCCATTGGTCATAGGGCCGTCTTTTGCGGATGTGGTGAAATTGGTATACACGCCAGATTTAGGTTCTGGTGCCGCGAGGCGTGAGAGTTCGAGTCTCTCCATCCGCACCATTTTTCAAAATTATTTCTTTTTTACTCAATATCTTAGGTGAGGTTTTAAATGCAGGTTTCAGTCGAGTCGCCCAGTGCCATTGAACGTCGAGTTACGGTTTCAGTGGAAGAGAATCAGATTGATGAGGCGGTACAGAGCAAGCTTCAAAATCTTACCAAAACCGTGAAACTTAAAGGCTTCCGTGCCGGCAAAGTGCCATTGCAAGTGGTTAAGCAGCGTTATGGCGGTCAGGTACGGATTGAAGTGTTGCAAGATGTCATTCAATCGACTTTCTATGAAGCTATTCAAAAGGAAAAACTGACGCCAGCTGGCAATCCTAATTTCGACCCTAAACCATCAAATCCTGGTGATGGCCTCGAATACACAGCGACCTTTGAAATTTATCCGGAAGTGGCTATTTCCGATATAACGAGCCTTGAGATAGAGAAACCCGTGGCAGCGATAGAAGACGCCGATATGGAAAAGATGATTGAGACCATCCAAAAGCAAAACATTAGTTGGGAAGAGGCCGATCGAGCTGCACAACTAGAAGATAAAGCCACTGTTGATTTTGTTGGCACCATTGATGGTGTCGCATTTGAAGGGGGTACCGGTGATGATATGAGCATTGAGTTGGGTAAAGGCCAACTTATTCCTGGTTTTGAAGACGGAATCGTCGGAATGAGTACTGGGGATGAAAAGACCCTTGATTTAAGCTTTCCTGATAACTATCAAAAAGAGGACCTGGCCGGAAAAGCCGTTCAATTTGCTGTCACTCTGAAAAAGATTGAACAACCAGTTCTGCCTGAAGTAAACGAAGAGTTATTTAAAAAAATGGGGCTTGAAGGTGGCAATATGGAAGAATTTCGTGAAGAGATTCGAGCCAATATGCAGCGTGAACTCGATAACTCATTAGGCACCAAGGCCAAAGAGGCGGTGATGGATAAGCTGCTTGAAGCACATGAGTTGGATGTGCCTAAAACCCTTATTGACAGTGAATCACAGGCTCTGGTGCAACAAATGATGGGCAATATGCAGCAACAAGGTATGGATCCTAAGGAAATGAAGCTCGCTCCTGAGATGTTTGAGGCGGAAGCTAAGCGTCGGGTATCGTTAGGGCTAATTATGGCTGAAATCGTTAAGCAAGAAGGCTTAACCGCCGATGAAGCCTTAGTGAAGCAAAAAGTGGATTCCATTGCTGAGCCTTATGAACATTCTGAGCAAGTCGTCCAGTATTACTATGGCGATAAACGTCGCCTGGCTGAGATTGAATCGCTGGTGATTGAAGAACAAATCGTCGATTGGGTACTTTCGAAAGCAAAAGTTAAGGATAAATCCATGACTTTTAACGAAATTATGTATCCAAACGACCAAAAATAGGCTTGAATTACCTGAATAATAACCTTTTAAAGGAAGCTAGCACGTGACCGATAGAATTCATAACATGGAATGGACTAATCAAATCCAAAATCAAGTGGTACCCAGTGTCATTGAATCCACCTCTCGAGGTGAGCGTATCCAGGATATTTACTCGCGATTGCTCAAAGAGCGAGTGATTTTTATCGTGGGTCAGGTAGAGGATTATATGGCCAATTTGATTGTGGCCCAGATGCTGTTTTTAGAATCTGAAAACCCGGATAAGGATATTCACGTTTATATTAATTCTCCCGGTGGCTCGGTCACCGCAGGGATGTCAATATATGACACGATGCAGTTTATTAAGCCAGATGTCAGCACCATGTGCGTAGGATTAGCGGCGAGCATGGGTGCGGTATTGTTGACGGCAGGAGCGGCTGGCAAACGATTCGCGCTACCGCATGCCAGAACCATGATTCACCAGCCTCTGGGCGGATTTCAGGGCCAGGCTTCAGATATTGAGATTCATGCTAAAGAGATTTTAAGTACCCGTGAGCGTCTGAATGCCGTGCTAGCAAAACATACGGGTAAACCGATGGATCAGCTATCCACTGATACGGACCGGGACTTTTTCATGAGTGCCGATGAGTCGGTTGAATACGGATTAATAGACAAAGTCCTGCATAATCGTGCTGAGGAACCCGAATCATAAGATTTGGGGTGCCTAATCCGTTTTATTTTAGTGGGTATAATTTGAACCGGGGCACAGGATTTCGGTCAAAATTGAGCTAAGTTTATACAAATAAATAAAGAATGTCCCTGAAAGATAAGGGCTTGAAATATCGGTGATTTAGATGCATTGTAAATACATCACCTGACGAATGACGATGAGGTAGTGACAAATGAGTGACGACAAGAACAGTTCCGGCGAAAACGGCAAATTGCTGTACTGTTCCTTTTGCGGCAAAAGTCAGCATGAGGTGCGCAAGCTGATTGCAGGACCTTCCGTCTTCATTTGTGATGAATGCGTTGAGCTCTGTAACGATATCATTCGTGAAGAGGTTCAGGAGCAGGCTTCCTCAGTTGGGGGTAAGAAACTTCCGACACCTCATGAAATTGATAACATTCTAGACGAGTATGTCATTGGGCAAACCAGTGCAAAAAAAGTACTCGCGGTTGCTGTTTATAATCACTACAAACGTTTAGAAACCGGCCAACGTAAAGATGATGTTGAATTATCAAAATCGAATATTCTATTAATCGGCCCAACCGGTAGTGGTAAAACATTATTAGCCGAAACTCTGGCACGCCTGTTAAACGTACCCTTTACGATCGCCGATGCGACCACTCTGACCGAAGCCGGTTATGTAGGTGAAGATGTTGAAAACATCATTCAAAAGCTTTTACAAAAGTGTGATTACGATGTCGAGAAGGCACAGACTGGTATTGTATATATAGACGAAATCGATAAGATTTCTCGCAAATCAGATAACCCATCCATAACACGTGATGTGTCTGGTGAAGGTGTACAGCAGGCCTTGTTGAAACTAATAGAAGGCACGGTTGCCTCTGTTCCTCCACAGGGTGGTCGTAAACATCCACAACAGGAATTCCTGCAGGTTGATACCGGAAACATTTTATTTGTTTGCGGTGGTGCTTTTGCGGGCTTAGATAAAATTATTCGTGAACGCTCAGAAAAGGGCGGCATAGGCTTCTCTGCTGAAGTCAAAAGTAAAGATGACTCAAAGAGTCTGAGTGATGTATTGCACACGGTTGAGCCGGAAGATTTAATTAAGTACGGTCTGATTCCAGAATTTGTCGGTCGATTACCTGTCGTCGCGACATTAAGTGAACTTGATGAAGATGCGTTGGTTCAAATTTTAACTGAACCAAAAAATGCATTAACCAAACAATATCAAAAATTGTTTGAGATGGAAGGTTGTGATTTAGAGTTTCGCGAAGATGCCTTGCAAGCTGTTGCACTTAAAGCGATGGAACGTAAAACCGGTGCACGTGGATTACGCTCTATTCTTGAACATGTCCTGCTTGATACGATGTACGACTTACCCTCCATAGAGAATTTGGAAAAAGTGGTCATCGATGATTCAGTTATCAACGCCGAAGGCAAGCCTATTCTCATCTATGAGGGTTCGGATCAAATCGCTGCATCCGACGATCGATAATCATCTAAACGTCAATTCCCGTGTAGACTTTAGGTGAACTTGAAAAAAAGCTCACCCGGACGATTGAATTTCGGGAAATACGACTGCATAAAGTCCTTATTGGACATAACAAACTAATTTAACTAGAGAGCAAACTATGTCAGACGTTATTGATGAACAGCTCATTACCATGCCCGTTTTACCACTACGTGATGTCGTGGTCTATCCGCACATGGTTATTCCACTTTTTGTTGGTCGTGATAAATCGATTCAGGCGCTGGAATCAGCGATGGAAATTGATAAGCAGATATTACTGGTCGCCCAAAAAAGTGCGGCCGAAGACGATCCCAATCCTGAAGACGTATATGAAATCGGAACCGTCTCGACGATACTGCAATTGCTTAAATTACCTGATGGAACCGTCAAGGTTTTAGTCGAAGGTGTAAAGCGTGCACGCATCGTTCATTTTGTTGCGAATAAAGATTTTTTCAATGCTCAATTAGTTTCAATTGAAGAAAACGAAGAAGACGAACGCGAAGCCGAAGTCTTGGTTCGTTCTTTAGTGACGCAATTCGATCAATATGTGAAGCTGAATAAAAAAGTTCCACCTGAAATTTTAACATCACTTTCCAGCATTGATGATCCAAGTCGTCTGGTTGATACCATTGCCGCTCACATGTCTCTGAAGATCGATGAGAAACAAAAAATTCTTGAGATTGAAGATCTGCGTGAGCGTTTCGAACATATGATGGCAATGATGGAATCAGAAATTGATCTATTACAGGTCGAAAAACGGATTCGTGGTCGCGTTAAACGACAAATGGAAAAAAGCCAGCGTGAGTATTATTTGAATGAACAAATGAAGGCCATTCAAAAAGAGCTTGGCGAAATGGACGATGTTCCCAATGAGATCGAAGAACTTGAAACCAAGATCGAAAAGGCTGGCATGTCCAAAGAGGCAAAAACCAAAGCGAATAGTGAATTACAGAAACTCAAAATGATGTCTCCAATGTCGGCAGAAGCGACCGTGGTACGAAACTACCTCGATTGGGTCGTGGGTGTTCCCTGGAAGAAACGTACTAAGGTGCGTCATGACATTGCCAAGGCCGAGGAAGTGTTAGAGGCCGATCACTATGGCCTGGAAAAGGTAAAAGAACGTATTTTAGAATATCTGGCCGTACAAACACGCATGAAAAAAATGAAGGGACCAATCTTGTGTTTAGTGGGCCCACCTGGCGTTGGTAAAACTTCTTTAGGCCAATCGATTGCACGTGCGACCAATCGTAAGTTTATGCGTATGGCCTTAGGTGGCGTGCGTGATGAGGCTGAGATACGAGGGCATCGTCGTACTTATATTGGTTCTATGCCAGGTAAGATCATTCAAAATTTAACAAAAGTTGGAACGCGTAATCCTCTGTTTTTACTCGATGAAATCGACAAAATGGCAATGGACTTCCGTGGTGATCCCGCTTCTGCCTTGCTAGAAGTTCTGGATCCTGAACAAAATCACACCTTTAATGATCACTATATGGAAGTTGATTATGATTTATCAGAAGTCATGTTTGTAGCGACCTCGAACACAATGAATATTCCCGGGCCATTACTCGATCGTATGGAAGTGATACGTCTGTCGGGTTATACCGAAGATGAAAAAGTTAATATTGCTCAACGCTATCTGGTTGCTAAACAGAAAAAAAATAATGGTCTCAAAGAAGATGAAATAGAGATTAAGGAAGAAGTGCTCCGCGATATTGTGCGTTTTTACACTCGTGAAGCCGGCGTGCGTAATCTGGAAAGAGAGATCGCCAAGATATGTCGTAAGGTAGTAAAAGAAGTGTTATTGCATCCAACCGATGAAACGATGGTCGTTACCTCAGATGAACTTGAAAAATATCTGGGTGTGCAACGTTTTCGTTTTGGTTTGGCCGAAGAAAACGATCAAGTTGGTCAGGTCACCGGACTTGCCTGGACGGAAGTGGGTGGAGAGCTGTTAACGATCGAAACGGCGTTGATGCCCGGTAAAGGTAAACATAATGTCACAGGTCAATTGGGCGATGTGATGAAAGAGTCGATTCAGGCGGCGCTCACCGTCGTCAGAAGTCGTTCTTCGGTATTAGGCATTATTCCGGACATATTTGATAAAAATGATATCCATGTGCATGTACCAGAGGGTGCCATTCCGAAAGACGGTCCGAGTGCAGGTATTGGTATGTGTACCGCATTGGTCTCAGTACTGACTGATATTCCTGTGCGTGCCGATGTGGCCATGACGGGTGAAATCACGTTGCGTGGCGAAGTATTACCGATTGGTGGATTAAAAGAAAAATTACTGGCGGCACGACGCGGTGGTATTAAAACGGTATTGATCCCTGATGAAAATCGTCGTGACTTAAAGGACATACCAGATAACGTAAAGGAAGAACTGGAAATTATTCCTGTGAAATGGATAGACGAAGTGCTTGATCTGGCTCTAACCGAGACACCTAAAGCATTGTCTGAAGAAGCCAAGGCTAAGGCCGCGGTTGATAAGGAAAATCAGGAAAAAGAATCGAGTCAGAACTCGATCCGGACCCATTAGTCAAACTATTTTTTAGCTTAATTTATCTTAAATAAGAACTAACACGCTTGACCGAAATTAGGTGCTTGGTATAAGTTTAAGCAACTCAAATAACAGGGTAGCTGGTCCTAATTGGCTACCTCAAAACTTAACAATAAATGAAAGGGGAGCAATTCGTGAATAAAGCCGAACTAATAGATGCTGTTGCTGAAGGTGCAGATATTTCAAAGGCGGCTGCGACTCGCGCAGTTGATACGTTTGTCGATTCTGTGACAAATACGCTTAAAAATGGAGACCAGGTGACTCTGGTTGGTTTTGGTACTTTTTCTGTTCGCCCTCGTGCTGCACCTAGCGCGCCTTCGGAACACGCGGGGCGCTTAGCTCAGCTGGGAGAGCATCGCCCTTACAAGGCGAGGGTCGCAGGTTCGATCCCTGCAGCGCCCACCACTTTTTGTTTTCTGATTAGTGGTGGTGTGGGTTTCGAAGCTATCTATCTAGTCGACCTGGTCAAGTTTGGTGACACAGTACCAGAATAGTTGTTCGTAGAAGATGTTAAGAGTCACTGGATGGACCGGTAGTTCAGCTGGTTAGAATGCCGGCCTGTCACGCCGGAGGTCGCGGGTTCGAGTCCCGTCCGGTCCGCCATTATTCATGAAAAGGTGCGGTGAAAATCGCGCCTTTTTGTTTTTATACAGTATGTATTTTATAACTTAACGATAAATTAAAATAACGACATAGTAGATTCATCTCATGCTGCAACTAATTCGAGAAAATGCACAAGGAATCGTAATCTGGGTGATTGTCGGTTTCATTATCCTGGGTTTATCCTCATTTATTCTTAGCTCATATCTCGGTGGCAACGTTAAAACTTATGTTGCTAAGGTCAACGATACTGAAATATCTGATCGACAATTCCGTATTGCCTTTAATAATCGCCAGGCTCAATTGCAACAACAGTTAGGTGAAAATTTTTCCCGTTTTTTCAATGAGAGCATGCTGCGTAATTCAGTAATTACTGGTTTGGTTAATAATGAATTACTCAGTCAGCTTGCCTACGATGCCGGTTTTAGAGTGGGACCGGATCAGGTTCAAAAAGAACTTGCCAAAGTCGCTTTATTTCAAGACGAGAACGGTCGTTTTTCCAATCAAAAGTTTGCCAGTTTTGTCGAACAGTATGGCTATAGCGTAAAAGGTTATGCATTGGAAGAATCACAGCGTCTTGCTAATAAGCAACTGCTAGATGGCATCAGTAATTCAGCTTTGATTCTGCGTTCAGATCTAACTGAATATCAAAAACTAAACCGACAGCAACGTAATGTTGGTTTACTAACGATTAATAAGTCAGAGATCGCAAAAGCATTATCGGTGAGTGATGAAGAAGTAAAGGCCTATTTTGAATCACATACGGCTGATTTTATGACAGACGAGCAGGTTAAGGTTGACTATCTAGAGTTTAGTCTTAAGTCCTTAGCCGATGAACAGGAAATCGACATTACTGAAGTTGAAGATTTTTATGAAAAGAACAAGGGCCGCTATACAATTAGTGGTGAGCGTGAAGCCAGCCATATATTGATTAAACTGGATGAGAAAACCGACGATAAAGCGGCGCTTGCAAAACTAGCTGTAATACAGGCTAAAATAAATTCAGGGGCATCTTTCGCTGATCTAGCAAAAGAAAACTCTGACGATAAATTTAGCGCGAAAAAAGGTGGTAAATTTGGTCGAGTTAATCAGGAGCAGGGTGGAAATCAGGCCTTCAATAATGCCCTGTTTGCGTTACAGAATGAAGGTGATGTGAGTAACCCGGTGCGTTCTGAATTTGGTTATCATCTTATTAAGCTCGATAAAATTTATCCTGGCAAAGTAAAACCGTTTGATGAGGTAAAAGAGGCATTAGAGCGGGAGTTAAAAGGCCAGAAAGCCGAGCGTATATTCTATGAAGGCCAGTCAAAATTAGAAAACTTAACCTATCAGTATCAGGATTCGCTTGAGCCAGCAGCCGAAGAAATTGGTATTAAAATAAAAACCAGTCCATTGTTCTCTCGCCGTGGTGGTGCTCAAATTTTCAGGAACCAGGAAGTTTTAAAAGAAGCGTTCAGTGAAGAAGTTTTACAAGAATCGCTAAACAGCCCGATGATTAAATTAAGCGACGATCATGTCATCGTATTACGACTTAAAGAGCATAAACCAGCCAAACCAAAAACCTTTGAGCAAGTTAAGTCGTTGGTTGAGAATAAACTGAAGCAGGAAAAAGCGGCGCAACTTGTTGCTGAGCTTGCAACCGCTAAACTGGAAAAATTAAATGCAGGGACTAAGGCCGATGAGCTGGTAGATGCCAAAAAAATCACCTGGCAAGACTATGGCTTTATAAGTCGTCAGGCAAAGGATGATGAAGTAAAAAGTAAAGATGATAAATCGGCTAAGCAAACTATTCGTGCTGAAGCACGTCGCGCTGCTTTTTCGATGCAAAGCCCAACTGCTGAAAAGCCAAGTATCCATTCTCTGACTGCCGGTAATGGTGACGGGTTATTAATCGTCTTACATGAAGTGCGTGATAATCCTAAAGCAGAAGAAGCTTCAGTTACCGAAGCAATGCACAAACAATTATCACAAACCATTGGCGCAGCTGAAAGTGAATCAGTCGTTAACTTTATGCGCTCTAAGAGTGATGTTGATATTAATACAACCTTGAATGAAGCTCAGTAATTTCTTTTTCTATGTTTTCAATGGTGTCTGACCCTGTTGAATAAAATAAAAAGAATAATCGCAGAGGGATCTGATTAATGCCTAAGCTTAAACTTCACTGGCAAATCTTAATTTCAATCGTTCTGGCCATTATCATTGGCTATTTCTCCAATAAACAATCTACATTTTTAGGTATCCATTTGCTCTCGGTATTTGATTTCGTCGGTACCATGTTCATGAATGCGTTAAAGATGGTGATCGTGCCTTTGATTGCGTCATCAATTATTACCGGGATAGCCGGTATTGGCGGTAGCCATGGCCTTGGGCGTATGGGCGGTAAGACGATATTGTATTACATGACGACCAGCCTGTTTGCGATTTTGGTTGGTTTGGTTATTGTTAATATGGTTGAACCCGGTGTTGTGGATGGGAAACCGATACAAGACATTATTGAGGTAAGTGATGAACAAATAATGATGGCTCAGGCAAAAGTTGAGGGCAAGGATGGAGGCAGTGTGGCGGATATTTTCTTACGCATGATTCCACCTAATATTGTCACTGCGGCAGCGGAAGGACAAATGCTTGGTTTGATTTTCTTTTGTATTTTATTTGGCTTTTTTATAACGAAAATACCGGATGCTTATGCCGAGGCACAATATAATTTCTGGCAAGGCATGTACGAAGTGATGTTGAAGATTACCGATTTCATTATCAAATTTGCTCCGATTGGAATATTTGGTCTAATCGCTTCAGTGGTGATTGGGCTGGATAAAGAATCGGATGACATAGAAAGAATGGGATCTGCCTTGGCCAGCTTTACTTTTACTGTCATTGCAGCACTCGCGATTCATATGTTTTTAACGATGCCGTTAATGTTAAACGTATTAGCTCGCGTGAATCCCTTAAGGCACTATAAAGCAATGGCGCCAGCGATGTTGACCTCTTTTTCTACGGCGTCTTCCTCCGCAACACTACCCATTACGCTTGATTGTGTGGAAAAAAATGCCAAGGTCTCAAATCGCACCAGTTCTTTTGTTTTACCATTAGGTGCGACTATAAATATGGATGGCACAGCATTATATGAATGCGTAGTGGCGATTTTTATTTTTCAGGCCTTTGGGTATGACCTAACGTTTACTCAGCAATTTTTAATTGTATTTACCGCGTTGATGACATCAATCGGGGTGGCTGGTATACCTGCTGCATCATTAATTGCGATCATGATTATCCTAAAAGCGGTTGGCCTGGATGACGCTTCGGCTAGTGCAGGATTGGCGATGGTGATGGTCGTTGATCGTGTTCTGGATATGTGTCGCACTTCCGTGAATGTATTCAGTGATTCCTGTGGCGCCGTGATTATCGGTAAGAGTGAAGGTGAGGAAGGGATACTTGCCGATGAAGAGCCAGCGAAAGTTTAGTTAAAAGCCAAGGGTGAGAAAAAAATAGAGGGGGCAGAGACGTATTTGTAAGTAATATAAAATCTTTATATCAGTTATACCATATCCTATTTATACTTCTAGTTTTAAATCATCATGATTAGCCGCTCCTGGCTCGATTGCATCCTCATTTAGTTATCACGATGTTTCTTCCAGCAATCAAAACAGTAAATTATAGTAACCTGATTGATCCCATAATTTTTTATCAACCAATTCCGGTTTAAACTAAATTACATTGTAGGCATGAATTCGCCAGTAACAAATGTGATTTCCGTGGTAATCGATAGTTTGGTTTGATCAGATATTGTTTGTCATTTAAACAAAACAATTACCGAATAAATGTTACGGTTTGTAAATAAATTAAGAGTGTATACGAATTATACACATATAATAATTACCAGTATATTTTTATTAAACATAGGGTTACCCAGCAATTCGTCGAAATAATTTACAGTATTTAGATCGTACCGTCAAAATATTGATATTCAAATTATATAAATTCTAATGATATCATTTGAGAATAACTTGAGTGTGTTTAGAGCACTTGTGAAAAATAAATATTTGAGGGGAAAGGGTATGATTCGACGTATTCAATTAATAATTTTGAGTTTTGCTCTTTATATTCCATTTATCTTACCTGCAAATGCAGTCATCATACTTGCCGAATCATTGTATAACATTGACGGGGTGGTATTTGATTCTAGTAACCCTTCACCGATGACGGGGGCGCTGGATAGTAATGGGCTGGGTAGTTTGTCGTACAATTTTACCACTGCGGGCACCCACAGTATTACGGCCTTTTTTGATTATGAAATTGATCAATCTACAAATATATTTTTTAATGAGTATGGAGCGACAACGGGTACAGCTGCTGCCGGACAATCATGGGAAATAGATGAACCGGGCTTTGTGTTTGGTGATATCTATGACAATGTATTAGCTGGTTCTCTGGATAACTCTAATCAAGTTACAATTAACAGCGTGGAGGATACGTCCTTCGCATTAGGTTGGGATTTTACTTTAGCTGACGGTGAAACTGGGTTGGTATCATTTAACTTGGTCGACATATTACCTTCAGTGTTACCTGATTTTTATCTGACTCACGCGGATGAAGAATCTCCAGATACGATATTTGCCTGGAGCACATTAGATATCACGAGTGACAGTATTAATGTTCCTGAGCCTGGTACGTTATTTTTAATGGGATTTGGTTTGGTCTGTGTCGGTTTGTTTAGAAAAAAACATAATAACATTTTAGTGAGAAGTTGATATTTATCTTGCGCTAGTTTTTTTTGCTATTTTATAATCGCTTGTATCATTAATTCAAAACTGTTGAAGGGCGCTTTGCCTTACATTAATTTACATAATTTTTAAAACGAGTTCTGACAAGTCCGGGTATTGGCGGATTGTTAGCAAGGGAGAGCCGCTCATGTATAAGCAGGGTACATTTTCTGTTAGTCAAATTTTCACTTTTTCTAAGCTCAAAAATAAAATCAAATTATACTCAGCAGTTTTTTCCCTTTTCATTTTTTCATTATTTGCCAACGCAGCAAATGCAATAACCCGAGCAGATTTTGTATTTATTGTCGATGCTACAGGTTCGATGGGCGGAGAAATTAGTGCGGTCAGAACGGGATTGCAATCCTTTGTTCAAGGTCTTGATTTAGCTCAGGTCGATGCACGTTTTGCAGTGGTTCTTTATGGCGGTGCACCGGAATTGATACAAGACTTTTCGACCAGTGTGGCGGTTACAGAGACTACGTTTGGACGGATTAGTGTTACTGGGGCTGTTGCTGGATTTCAAAACAATCACAATGTTAACCCGGAGGCAGGGTTAGAGGCCATTCGTATTGTATTAAATGTGCCGGATACCGGATCGCTACGTCGAGATAACGTTGGTGGTACTGGGCCATTAGTATTCAGACCTGATGCACGTAAAAATATTATCCTGGTCACTGATGAGGATGCGGATAGACCGTTTTATGCTATAAACCGTGTGCCCGGACAAACTAGCAACGAACCACCATCGACGATGAATAGCAGTTGGCAAGTTGAGATCGATAACACAGTTGATGCTGTGATCGAGAATAATGCATTTTTAAATTTGCTTGTCAACGCCGGAGATAATCCTACCCGCTCACAATACGGTGATCCCGGCCAGGATGTGGCGGACAGCAATCTATTGAATTACGATTCACTGGCGACCCTGGCCAACCTTGAGGCGAGTGGTTTTGGTCAAAGCCTGCAGGCACAAGTATTACGTGCAGGTTTGCTGGCTCGTTCGTTTAGTATTTTACGGGTCAATTCCCCTGACTTTATTAATAACTTCTTTGCAGCGAAGGTTGAAGAAACCGTTGAGAATGCGTTATTCCCTGTTATTCAGGCAATACCGAACCCTGCTCGCCCAAATCAGACCATTACTTTAGATGGCACAGCATCGTTTCATCAAGTGGACGGTCGAAATATCGTTGCCTGGGATTGGGACTTTAACAATGATGGTGTCTACGATGAATCGGCGCCAGTGGTTACGCAAAGCTATGCCACTCCCGGAACTTATCCAGTTACCCTTCGTATTACCGATGATGCCGATACCCCAGCGGTGGCAACAGCTGTCGTCAATATAATTATCAGCGAGGAACCGTTACCACCGACTGCTGATGCGGGCGGACCATATTATTTCTGTCCGCAAGTGACACCCTGGCTGCTATCCGGAAGTGGATCCGTTAATCCGGATGAGGGTGAGAGTGAATCAGGTTTCACACCCGATAGTATTACTAATTATTCCTGGGATCTAAATAATGATGGACAGTTCACCGAAATTGGTGAGAATTTCGATAGCACGAGTTTCTTTTCTGGTTTAGGGGCAGGACAGTATATCGTTCGGCTCAATGTGACTGATAATACGGCTAATGCTTTCCCGTCGAGTGGTCTGGCAAATCAAAGTGATCAAGACGTTACGACTGTTAATGTTTTGGATGCTGCGGATGTACGGTGTAATTGTTTAAGCAACCTGGCAGCGAGACCGAAAGCGACTAAAGTCCAGTTAACCTGGACGGATTCTGGTGCGACTCAATACAATGTTTATCGAAGCGATGATGCTGGTGTTTCGTATCAGCAAATTGCACAGACTGCTTCACGATATTCAACGTATCTTGATCTCGGTCTAACGATTGGAACCACGTATCGATACGTCGTCAAAGAAGTCAATATCAGTGGTACTGAAACCTGTCAATCACCGGTTGTAGAGGTCACACCATCTGCCAGAAGGACTCGCCAAAATAGTCCACCTACAATTTCGAGTACCCCTGTAGTTACTGCAGAAGAAGGAACGCTGTATTCATATGACGTTGATGCGGTTGATCCAGATACACGTGATTCAATAACTTATGTACTTCAAATCTCTCCTACCGGGATGGATATTGATCCCGCAAACGGATTGATCTCCTGGACGCCAAGTAATGCTCAAGTAGGTGAACAAACGGTCACGGTCCGCGCGGTCGATGGTTCCGGTTTATTCGCTCAACAGACTTACACGATAACAGTAGCCAATCTTAACCAAGCGCCACAAATTGTTTCATCACCAGTCACGACTGGTTCAGAAAATAGTCCTTATAGTTATGCTGTACAAGCGGTTGATCTGGATATGGGGGATGTCCTGACTTATGAGTTAACCACTTCGCCTGCGGGTATGATGATCAATGCAGCGAGCGGGTTAATTAACTGGACGCCTGGGGCAGGTACAGCAGGTGTCTATGACGTAACGGTGTTGGTCCGCGATCAAGCGGGCTTAACGAATACGCAAACCTATCAAATTACCATTGCTCAGGAAAACCTTGCCCCAACTATAACCAGTTTACCGGTTACTACCGCAACTGAATCTCAGGCCTACCTCTATGATGTTGACGCCACAGATCCAAATGCCGGTGATACAGTTAACTACGCATTAGTTGCCGCGCCCGCAGGTATGTCGATTGATTCGAATACAGGATTGATTAGCTGGATACCCGGTGTAGCTGATATAGGGACGGCGAATGTGACCGTAAGCGCATTAGATCAACTCGGTGCAAGCTCAAGTCAAACCTATTCCATCACGATTGCTTATTTTAACGATGCACCATCCATTACCAGTACCGCAACAACCGCGGCAACCGAGGGACTTTTATATCAATATGATGTTGCGGCGAATGATCCGGATTCAACGCTTGGAGATGTATTAACGTATAGCCTCGATGTGGCACCGACGGGGATGAACATTAATAGCGGCACTGGATTGATTCAATGGATACCAGGTGCAGTACAAATTGGTCCCATAGCCGTTACTACTCGCGTGACGGACGCTCAAGGGTTGTTCGACACCCAAAGCTTTACGATTACGGTTGCTAATTTTGCTGATGCCCCGGTCATTGACAGCACACCGGTCACCGCCGGGACTGAAGGCGTACTTTATCAATACGATGTAAACGCGACGGATCTTGATGCTGGCGATACCATAACTTATAGTTTGGCGGTTGCACCAGTGGGGATGTCGATTAATGCGACCTCTGGTTTAATCCAATGGACTCCAGATAATACTCAAGTCGGTGGAAATGCCGTGATTGTTGTTGCCACTGACAGCACAGCACTTACTGCCAGCCAATCATTCACGATTACCGTGGCCAATGTTAATGAAGCGCCAACAATTGGCAGTACCCCAAACACAACGGCAACTGAAGGACTACTCTATCAATATGCCGTGATCGCTACCGACCCTGATAGCGGAGACACACTAACATATTCATTGGATTCGGCACCTGTTGGTATGACGATCAATGCCAGTGGTGTGGTGCTCTGGACACCTTCAGAAGCACAAGTTGGAAATCAAACAGCGACGGTTCGAGTAACCGATGCAGGAAATCTGTTTGATACACAAACCTTTACCATTGCTGTTGCAAACCAACCCAATGCCCCCAGCTTCACCAGCACACCTCTTACAAATGCGAGTGAAGGGGCTGACTATATATATGATGCGAATGCAATGGATCCGGATGTCGGTGATACCTTAACCTATAGTTTGGATCTGGCTCCGACCGGAATGGGTATTGATGCGGCGACGGGTGTGATTACCTGGTCCCCACTGGAAACGGACATTGGAACTGAAAATATTATCGTTCGAGCCACCGATAGTGATAGTTTATTTGCCACCCAAAGCTACAGCATTGTGGTTGCCGATGTGCCTTTCGCTCCGGTCATTACCAGCAACCCGGTTACCACGGCAACAATTGGTTCTGCTTACAGTTATGATGTAAATGCAACCGATGCTGATACAGGAGACACGATCACATTTAGTCTGGATCAGGCTCCTGCAGGAATGGGCATCGATTCGGCGAGTGGGATTATTACCTGGACACCTGTTGCGGGTCAGGAAGGCCTCAATAACGTGACCGTGCGCGCGAGCGATGGTACTTTATCTGCAACTCAGGCCTACAGTATTACCGTAACGGCGTTACCGAATGCGGCACCGAACATCACCAGTACGCCGATAGGTCCAGCAACAGCGAACCAATTATATACTTATGATGTGAATGCAACGGATCCCGATGCCGGTGATACCTTGACGTTTAGTTTGGACGTGTCACCTACCGGTATGACTATTGATGGTACAAGTGGATTGGTGCAATGGACACCGACTGATCTGCAAGTGGCAAATCATCCGATCACGATTAGGGTCACTGATAATAATAATGCGTTTGCGACACAAAGCTTTACGCTAACAGTCGATCCGGCGGCACCACAATCGCCACCGCAAATTAACACGACGCCGGTGACAGCAGGAGTCGTTAATCAGGTTTACTTCTATGACGTAAATGCAACAGATGCTAATGGCGATACGATTACTTATAGTCTGACGACCGCTCCAACGGGGATGGGTATTGATTCGGCAAGTGGTATCGTTACCTGGACACCCACGGCAGGCCAAATCGGTGCCAATGCCGTTACGGTACGCGCTAGTGATGCGACCGGCTTCCAGGAACAGAGCTACACAATTACAGTAACTGATGCGGCATTGCCCTTAGACGTCTTTGTTCAGGCAACACCGAATATTATTGATCAAGGTGCGACATCGACTGTGAGTGTCTTTACTTCTGGTGGGACTGGTACGATTACCATGAACTTGACGGTCAATGGAGTGGTTACACCACTTGATGGAGCAGGTAATGCGGTTGTAACGGGCGATACTATCGGAGGCTATGAATTGGTGGCCACCGCGACCGATAGTGTAGAGACGATTAGTGCAACTGGATTCTTCAGTGTGCGCGATCCCAACGATACGACACCGCCAACTGTTGATATAACGTCTCCGGTCACAGACTCTGAAATCTCTGAGCCGATGGATATAATTGGTACCGCAAATGACGCCAACCTGGTTAATTATCGGTTGTTGTTAGCGCCAGCCGGTACCACAAATTATACCGAGCTGAATGTATCGACAACACCAGTCATTGCTGGCGTACTGGGTCGCCTGGATCCAACCTTGTTAGTGAATGGCCTGTATGACGTGGTGCTTATCGCACTTGATGCGAATGGTCAGCAAAGCTCGCGATTGGTGACCTATCGGTTTGATGGAGAATTGAAGTTAGGCAACTTTGCATTTAGCGTCGAAGATTTATCGTTACCTGTCTCTGGGATTCCTATTACGGTATTTCGCACCTATGACACTCGTCGTAAAGGTGAGAATCTTGATTTTGGTTATGGTTGGAGTATTGATTATCAGAACACTAAAGTAGAAGAAAATATTGCCCCCGGTAGTGCTTGGACAAGAACTGTTTCTGGTGGGTTTTTTCCAGAATATTGTACAGAACCCGTGGGTGAACATGTAGTTTCAGTAACATTACCTGATGGGCGTACAGAAGTTTTTGATATATCCGTAACACCGCGTTGTAATACGTTAATTCCATTAAATGATGTTACGCTGGTATATACACCAAGGTTGGGTACCTCATCTACTCTTGCAGAAACATCACCAAATACTGCTACTTATAACGGTGGGCAACTCCTGGATATATTTGGTTCTTTTGGAATCTATAATCCAAATCGTTATACCTTGACAACAAAAGAAGGTTTTATTTATGAGCTGGATCAAGACTTTGGCGTTAGAATTGTCCGAGATCCAAACGGAAATACACTGACATATAACAATAACGGTATTTTCCATTCATCAGGTAAAAGTGTGAGTTTTACCAGAGATGGGCAAGGAAGAATTACAGAGGTTACTGATCCGAACGGTAATACATCGACGTATACTTATAATTCACGTGGTGATTTGGCTAGTTTTACAGATGCTACGGGAAATACGGTTGTTCATAGATATAATCGTAATCATGGTTTAATCGATTACCTGGATCCTAGAGGTATCACTCCTGCACGAAATATCTATGATGAGGATGGAAGACTAATTGCGCAGGTTGATTCAGAAGGGAATAGAATCGAGTTTAATAATGATGTTGCAGGTAGACAACAAGTTACAACGGATCGGTTAGGGAATACTACCGTATCAATTTATGATTCGAACGGTTATTTGCTCAGTTCAACAGATTCTCAAGGAAATACGAGTTCATATTCTTACGACAGTAATGGAAATATTTTAAGTAAGACGGATGCGCAAGGCAATACGATTAGTAAGACATATGATGCAAACGATAATTTATTATCTGAGACCGATGAGTTGGGTAATACCGTTACTTATACTTATAATGCTATTAATTACGTCCAGAGCAAAACAGATAAGCGCGGCTTTACGACAACTTATACCTATGATGCAAATGGAAGTTTGCTAGCAACCACTTACCCAGACGGTAGTGTTACTGCAAAATCATATAATTCTTTTGGAAACGTGTTAACTGAGACCGATAAGCACGGCAATGTTATAACAAATACATACGACGCAGTTGGTAATAGATTAACGAAAACAGACCAAATGGGCGTTGTTTACAGTAATAGTTTTGATTTGAATGGCAACGTCTTAACCACTTCAGTGACTCGTACCGATTCAACAGGTAGCCCTGTCACAGAGGTAACATCTTTTGTTTATGATGCTAAAAATAGAGAAATCCAGAGTACGGATTCATTGGGAAATTCCAGTTTCACTGAATACAACTCTATTGATAAGACATCAGCAACGGTAGATAAAAATGGTCAGAGGACTGAATATTACTATGACAGTATCGGACGTTTAATCAGGACCTTATATTCTGACGGAACAGAAGCATTAAGGGCCTATGATGCAAATAGTAATGTTATATCTGTAACTGATCGTGGTGGAAATGTAACAAATTATGTTTACGATAGCCTGAATAGATTAACGAGAACAACCTATCCAGATGGCGGCACTGAAGATACTGAATATGACTCAGTAGGTAGAGTTAGTGCAAAAGTCGATCAGAATGGAAATAGAACTACCTATAACTATGATGCTGCAGGTCGGGTGCTGAGTGAGGTAGATGCACTTGGTAATAGCATAAGTTTTACCTATGATGAAAATGGAAATCGAATTACGTCTACGGATCAACTTGGTAATACAACAAATTATACATACGATAATATAGGCCAATTAACAACAACAACTTATCCAGATGGAAGCAGTTTCATAAATTCGTATGATGCGGAAGGCAGGAAAATAAGTGAGACGGATCAATCCGGGTTATTAACCCAATATACTTATGATGCACTTGGACGTCTCCTTACTGTAACAGACGTGCTTGGAGGTATAACAAGTTATTCTTATAATGAAGTTGGTGCTAAACTTACTCAGACTGATGCTAATAGCAATATTACCCGCTGGTCATATGATAATCTGGGTCGAGTCCTGACTAGAACATTGCCATTAGGACAGACCGAGAATTACACATATGATGAAAATGGGAATGTACTTACTACGACAGATTTTAATGGTAATACCATTACCACAGAATTTGATAGTAACAATCGCTTAATACGTAAGACTTATCCAGATAGTAGCACGATTGAGTATACTTACACGCTATCAGATCAAATTGCCTCAGTGACTGATAACCGTGGTGTAACCAGTTATTTATATGATGTTCGTGATCGTTTAACGCGTATAAATTATCCAGATGGTAACTTCATCCAATACACTTATGATGGTGTAGGCAATATCCTGACAGTGCAAACTCCTTCAGGGACAACAATAAATAGTTATGATTCACTTAATCGTTTAACTACAGTCACCGATCAAGGCGGTGGCACGACAACGTATGCCTATAATGCAGTCGGCAATCGGACTAGTGTGACCTACCCCAACGGTACAGTTGCGGATTATACCTATGATTTACTAAATCGTCTCATTCGCCTGGAAAATCGTCGTGCGGATAATAGTATTATTTCGGCATATGATTATGTCTTAGGGCCCGCTGGTAATCGAGTAAGGATGGTAGAAAATTCAGGGCGCACCGTCGACTACACTTATGATTCGTTATATCGCCTGACTCAAGAATTGATTAACGATGGTATAACGACTTCCACCTTTGGTTACTCGTATGACTCGGTAGGGAATCGTCTAACCAGGAGTATTGATGGCATTATTACAGTGGATTACACCTATGATGCAAATGATCGAGTTATCACGGAAGGTGCATTTACATATACGTATGATAATAATGGAAACACATTAAGCAAGTCTGATGGTGTTAATACGACGACATATACGTATGATTTAGATAATCAGTTAACAAATGTTGTTACACCCTTTGGGGCAACAAGTTACCTTTACGATGAAGATGGTAATCGAGTCCAGCAAGTTGCTAATGGTGTTGAGACGAATTATCTTGTTGATCCAAATAGGCTATTCTCACAAGTTCTGGAAGAGCGTGACTCAACGAATACATTAATTGTTAGTTATGCGCATGGCGATGATCTAATCAGTCAAACTCGCAGTGGAACGACAAGTTATTATCACTATGACGGGTTGGGAAGCACGCGTGCGCTAACAAGTAGTGCTGAAGTGACAACTGATGTCTATGATTATGATGCCTTTGGTCTGGAGCTAAATCGCACAGGTACGACTGAAAACAACTATCTGTATACCGGCGAACAGTATGATCCTAATATCGGTTTTTATTACCTGAGAGCACGTTACTACGATCCATCCGTAGGTCGTTTCAGTACAATGGACTCATTCAGTGGATTAGCATTTGAGCCATTTACATTGCACAAGTATATGTATGTGGCTGCAGATCCTGTCAATCAAATTGACCCATCTGGTAATTTCTATGCCGGTTCTGTTTTACAAGCACAAGCTGCACAGGCACAAGCGAGAGCAAGTCAGGCGACACAGGCATCTCGCTATGCAGGCTTATTACGATGGTTGAAGGCTTTTTTACTTTCGGTACTAGGAGCATCTACTCAGTCTGATGTGGCGACGCAGACATCGGTCGAGACGGATGAATTAATTCAGCAAAGAGTTAACTTAGAGAAAGGGATTGAACTACAAAGACAAAGAAACAGGCGAAGAAGAAATCAGGATATTTTCTACCACTACACTGAGGATCGGGTAAAAGCACAATTGATATTTTCAACCGCAAGAATTAATAGTAGTAGAGCATTTGGTAGTTTTCCTGCTGGCGCCTATGCGACAAAAATTCCACCATTTTGGAATAGGCAGCAAATAACGCGCTCAGAATTAGTTAGGAGAATTTATGGGAATAATGCTGGTGCTCAAAGATATGCCGATACGACATTCTTTGTAGCATTTTTAGAAGATTTACCTAAATATAAATTTAAAAAGGCAGCACCGGCAATATATTATTACCCTGGTCAAGCCGATATAATTCCACTTGTTTATGGTGCAAATTTATTAGGCGAATTCAGAGCTAAATAAGTTAATGCTGAGTAATGTTGATAGGCTTGATTTAGTAGGAGTCCATTCATGTCTGAAATATTTAAAGTTATGGAATGGGATTGGTTTAAAGTCCAATTACGATTAAGGGCATTGGAGTATAGCGCTGAAAAAATATCATATCAGTTTGAATTTGATGATAAAAACCAGATTGTGATGGCGAATATATTTAACGATTACACTGCTACGTTGCTTAAAGAAGGTCCGTTAGATGGCGAGGAACCCATCGATTATTATCGTGATTGGGTAGATATTGCTAAGATTCATATAGAGGAAAGCTTATCAAGTGTACCCAACTTTGCGGAGAAATTTGATCTTGATGACGATTGTATTTATAGAGTTATGAACAGCTATGGTATGGGGTCATCCGTGGTCTGTGAATTTAAGCACGGCCAGATTCAGTGGCCCGATAAATAGATTTATCAGCTATACTCAATAATACGAAGCGTAGGCGGTATGAGACGGTCACAAATTCTGTGCTAAGGCAATAATTTTAAAAAAAGTAGATTTATTTCCAGTTCTTAATCACCCAACGGCCGCATCCCAATAATATGATATCCCGAGTCAACGTATAAAACATCGCCAGTCATCCCGGATGCCAGATCGGAGCATAAAAAAGCGGCTACATTTCCAACTTCTTCGATAGTCACATTTCGACGCATTGGCGCTGTGAGCTCTACTTCATCAAGCATTTTGCGGAAATTATTGATTCCGGCGGCAGCCAGCGTTTTGATCGGGCCTGCAGAGATGGCGTTGACGCGGATACCATCAGGACCAAGGCTCTGCGACATATAGCGTACATTGGCTTCTAACGAGGCCTTGGCAAGCCCCATTACGTTGTAGTTCGGCATGGCCCGTTCTGCACCAAGATAGCTAAGCGTTAACAAGGAGCCATCGCGACCTTCCATCATATTGCGGCCGGCCTTGGCAAGCGCCGCAAAGCTGTATGAACTGATTTCGTGGGCTGTGCGAAAGCCATCACGGCTAACATTGTCTAAATAATCACCTTCCAGCTCATTTTTTGGGGCAAAGGCCACTGAGTGGACAATCACATCGAGTCCATCCCAATAATCATCCAGACGATCAAATACTTTGTCGATTTCTTCGTCACTACTAACATCACAAGGGACAACAATCTCAGAATCAAGCTCAGCGGCCATTTTTTCGACACGCTCCTGCAATCTTTCATTTTGATAAGTAAAAGCCAGCTCGGCACCTTCACGGCGCATGGCTTGTGCTATACCCCAGGCGATAGAACGATTGCTTGCGAGCCCAACAATCAGTACTCGTTTGTTCTGCATAAAACCCATAATATGACCTTTTGTGTTGTTTAATCTGTGACGATATTTAAATTTGGGCTTACGATAACAAACTTTGTGAGAAGATAAAAACCTTTAAATTCAATTTCTTTTCGTCAATATTTCAAATTCGAGGACGACCAAATTCACACAGTCCAGACGATTTGTTTACTTGATGCGCTGTGGTAAACAAGCAACAATGTGATCATGTTTCGACGTTATAACCTTAGTTTTGGACTAGTTTTTCTGCTTGTGGGTAACGTATTCTGGCATGAAGATGCCTTCGCAACGAGTAACCCACCTGAAAAGCCGACGGTTAAGCAGATATTGCATCGAGGCAATGGATCCGAGCCGCAAAGCCTGGATCCACACAAATCAGAAGGGGTGCCTTCTGCTAATATTCAACGCGATCTTTACGAAGGATTGCTCAGCGAATCGCCATCGGGTGAGTTGGTTCCAGGCGTCGCTCAACGCTGGAAGATCTCCGATAAGGGCTTACGTTACACATTTGATCTAAGGCCTGATGCAAAATGGTCCAATGGTGATGCGGTGACTGCCTCAGACTTTGTGTACAGCTGGCAACGTATCGTGAATCCAAAGACGGGCTCGTTTTATGCGCAAACGCTGGCGCCAATTAAAAATGCTGAAGCAATTATTCAGGGTAAAAAAGCGGCCAGTGAGCTAGGCGTTAGAGCGCTTAATGCACACCAGCTCGAAGTCAATTTAAAAGGCCCGACGCCTTATTTCCTTGGACTATTAACCCACTCATCGACTTACCCAGTGCATAGAGCCAGTGTTGAGAAACATGGTGATAAATTTGCCCGGGCTGGAAATCTTGTCAGCAATGGTCCATTTGTATTAACCGAATGGGCTGTACAATCTCACATATTATTAACACGCAATCCGCTGTACTGGGATAATGCGAATACACGACTAGAACAGGTCTATTACTATCCCATCGATAATCAGGCGAGTGAGCTAAAGCGTTATCGGGCAGGGGAGTTGCATATTGCCGAGTCGTTACCGTTATCGCAAATACCCTGGTTACGTAAAAATCTGCCGGATGACTTAAGGATAACAAATTATCTGGGAATCTATTATCTTGGCTACAATCTTGTTCGTGCACCATTTAAAGAAAATAAAAAATTGCGCCAGGCGTTATCCATGGTCATTGATCGGGAAATACTAACCGACAAGATATTGAAAACCGGGGAGACCGCTGCTTATAGTTGGATACCACCCAATGTCGCAAATTATCAGCATCAGGAATATGAATGGAAAACGTGGACAAAACAAAAACGCATCGATACAGCAAAGGCTCTATTCAAGGAAGCGGGTTATGGAAAAGATAAGCCGTTAACGGTTGAGATACGTTACAACACCAGTGAGAACCATAAAAAAGTGGCCATTGTGGTTGCCTCGATGTGGAAAAAACATTTAGGGGTCAAGACGACTTTACACAATGAGGAATGGAAAGTTTTTTTAGCGAATCGTAAGGCAAAAAAAGTCACGGAGGTATTTCGTGCCGGCTGGATTGCCGATTATAACGATGCCTTTAGTTTTGCTGAGCTGATGCATTCACAACATGGTGTAAATGATAGTGGCTATGACAACCCGCATTATGATGATCTGTTAGCTAAATCGGCCAAACAAGCAGACGGGATGAAACGTAAATATCTATTACAACAGGCTGAAAAAATTCTATTAGCCGATTACCCAGTGATCCCTATATATTATTATATGAGCAAACATTTGGTTAAACCCTATGTTGGTGGTTATCAGGATAATGTGATGGATCATCATCACAGCAAGCACATGTTTATAAAGGCGCATTAGTAAAAGGATGTTAAATTATTTTTTTCGACGTCTACTGGGTGCCATCCCGACCATTTTTATAATAATCCTGATTAGTTTCTTTTTGATTCGTCTGGCACCGGGTGGTCCCTTTGATTTTGATCGAACCCTGGCGCCTGAAATCCAGGCCAATTTAAATGCTCAATATCATTTAGATAAACCCGTTTATGTTCAATTCGGTTATTATTTTATTGATCTTGTCCAGGGTGATTTCGGGCCGTCCTTTCAATATAAAAATTTTAGTGTGACCGAATTAATTGCCCAGGGATTCCCTGTGTCATTACAGCTTGGTTTAGCCGCGATTTTATTGGCGCTTATCATCGGTTGTGCCGCAGGAATGTTGGCGGCGTATAAACAGAATTCTCGAATAGATTATATTGTCATGACCCTGTCGATGACCGGTATCTCGATCCCGAATTTCGTGGTTGCGCCAATCTTGATACTTATTTTTGCGGTTAGTTTTACTCTGTTACCGGCAGGGGGATGGAATAATGGCGAATTTAAAAATCAAATCCTGCCCATTATCACTCTGGCCTTACCACAGATTGCCTACATTGCCCGTATCAGTCGTAGCAGCATGATTGAGGTGTTGAGAATGCCATATATACGCACAGCGTATTCGAAAGGTTTATCCGGCTTTTATATTTTAACCCGGCATGCATTGAAGCCAACCTTATTACCCGTGATTTCCTATCTTGGTCCAGCGATTGCCGGTGTCATTACTGGTTCCGTGGTTGTAGAACAAATCTATGGTATCCCCGGATTGGGACGTTACTTTATACAGGGTGCGTTAAATCGTGACTATACGTTGGTGATGGGGGTGGTGGTTTTCTATGGTATTTTGATTATCGTATTAAATTTAATTGTTGATTTACTCTATGGATGGTTAGATCCGCAGATTCGTCTGCAAGGGCGTAGCAATGCCAACTAATTCTGAATTCCTGGAGTTACCTAATAGTCCCCCTGAATCGATCTGGTTTCGCGTTTGGTTACGATTAAAACAAAATCGGGCAGCCTTGATCAGTATGAGCTTGATTGTGATCGTTATTATCTCAGCGTTAATTGGACCTGTTTTGTCCAGTTATAGCGGGGAAGACATTGACTATGAGTCGATTGCAGTCGCACCTTCTATTGTAAATGGGCACCTGTTCGGCACAGATAGCCTGGGTAGAGATTTATTTGTACGTACCATGGAAGGCAGCCGTATTTCTTTATTAATCGGTTTGGTCGCGACACTCGTGAGTCTGGTTATCGGTATTCATTACGGCGCAATCGCGGGGTATTATGGCGGTCGTGTTGATGAGATTATGATGCGCATCGTTGATATTCTATATTCAATGCCATTTATGTTTTTTGTCATTTTGTTAATGGTCTTTTTCGGGCGGAATATATTTTTGATATTTATTGCCATCGGTGCGATCAACTGGCTGGATATTGCCAGGATTGTTCGCGGTCAAACCTTGAGTTTAAAACAACAGGGTTATGTTGAGGCGGCAAAAATTTACGGCGCGAGTCATTGGCAAGTTATTAAACGACATATCATTCCCAATTTAATTGGAATTGTCATTGTATACATTACCCTAACGATACCACAGGTTATATTGGTCGAATCTTTTTTAAGTTTCCTCGGCCTGGGTATTCAGGAACCGATGACCAGTTTAGGAGCATTAGTGAGTGAAGGTGCCGAAGAAATGGAAAGCTCGAGCTGGATGCTGATATTTCCTGCTTTGTTTTTATCGTTAATACTTTTTTGTTTTAACTTTATTGGTGATGGATTACGTGACGCGATCGATCCGAAACAAGTAAATTGAAATGCCGTTATTATTAGAAGCTAAAAATATTAAGGTTCGATTTAAAACTGCAAGAGGGACTATTTACGCCGTTAATGGTGTTGATCTGTCGCTAAACAAAGGGGAAGTGCTGGGTATTGTCGGTGAGTCGGGCAGTGGAAAAACACAATTAATGCATAGCCTGATCAAACTATTACCCGATAATGCAGTTGTTTCAGGCGAAATTATTTACCAGGGCCAGAACATAGCACAAGCTTCTCTGACTCAGATAAACAAAATACGTAATAACGAAATAGCGATGATCTTTCAGGACCCGATGTCGTGTTTAAACCCTTACCTGAAGATTTCAACCCAGTTAACCGAGGCGATGTTGATTGATAGGAATTTAAGGAAACCGGAAGCATTGCGACAGGCCGTTGAAATGCTCGAGAAGGTTCAAATTCCGAATGCCCGACAACGTATCCATTCATACCCCTATCAACTATCGGGAGGTATGCGTCAAAGGGTTATGTTAGCCATGGCATTACTTAGAAAGCCGAAAATTTTAATCGCCGATGAACCAACCACCGCATTAGATGTCACTGTACAAGCTGATATTTTACAGCTATTAAAAAAATTAACCATTGAATATGGACTGAGTGTCCTTTTAGTTACGCATGATTTAAGCATCGTAGCAGGGCAATGCGATCGAGTAATGGTCATGTATGCTGGTAAAGTGGTTGAACAGGCCGGGGTGGATAATCTCTTTTATCATGCCAAACACCCGTATACCCAGGGACTGCTGGCATCAGCGAAGAGCCAGTCTGGAATGAGCAACAAACTAATCAGTATTCCCGGACAGGCCCCTGCCAATAACAAACGAATACAAGGCTGCCCTTTTTCCCCGCGTTGTGATCAACGGATTGAACTCTGCGACAAAAACATGCCGATTTTATCGGGTAGTCCCTCACAACTCCAGGCTTGTCATCTTTATGGGGAATTTCAATGAATAATAGTGCATCCAACTTGATGCAGGTAAATGGGTTATCGGTCTCGTATCCGATCCAGTCGGCTAAATTATTTTCTTTAAAAAAACAACAATTCAGGGCTTTATCGGATGTCAGCTTTGTGCTCAAACAGGGAAGCACATTAGGTATTGTTGGCGAATCCGGTTCGGGTAAAACAACCCTGGCGAAAGCGATGGTCGGTTTAATCAAGACTACTCATGGTCAAATTAGTACGGCGGAGAATATTATTCCGACCCGTGATATCCAGTTTGTGTTTCAGGATCCGCTCGCTGCACTAAATCCACGCATGACGGTCGAACAACTCATCCTTGAACCCCTCTGCTATCAAGATTCAGCTAACTTAAATGTTCTAGCGAGTCAGAAAAAATTAAAACAGATAATGGAGCAGGTTGGTCTGGAATATTCGCAGCGCTCACGTTATGCGCACGAATTTTCAGGCGGTCAATGCCAACGTATTGGCATTGCTCGTGCGATGATCTCGGAACCCAGGATCCTGATCTGTGATGAACCTGTGAGTGCTTTAGATGTCTCAGTCAGAGCACAGATAATTAATCTGCTTAAGGAACTGCAAAACCGACATGGATTGACACTCATTTTTATTGCGCACGATCTGAGTCTGGTTCGTTTTATTAGTGATGAATTGATTGTTTTATACCAGGGGCAGATAGTCGAGCAGGGTGATACACAGAGGATATTCAACCACCCCGGTCATCCCTATACTCAGGCCTTAATTGAAGTTGAACCTCGACCTGATCCAGAATTTGAGCGACAGCGAGAACACGTGTCAGCGCGTCGTCAGAATCAACCACAAACATCGGAATTAGCGTGTGCTTATACAGCTCGATGCCAGAATCGTCAGATGAAATGTATGCATTCACAACCCGATATGACCTCATTGTCCGACAAACAGAAGGTAGCCTGCTTTTACCCAATGAAATAACAAATAGGTTAATAACTTGTTATGATGAGATTTAGTGAAGGTCTATTGAGATACGTTACTTTTGATGTATTTATTTTACGACTTATTTTAATTAAGATTAAGAAAGTTAATTATTTATAAAAACAAAACTCGTTTAAACGGATAAATAATATGCAAAAACGCTTTTCAACAAGAGATTACGTCTTATTCGGAGTCCTTGCCGTATTATTCCTTTCCATTATATTAACCATGTATATGATCGATCGACAGTGGTTAAAACTTTCTGAGGTTGAACAACAAACCAGAGAGCAAGCAGAAGATTTACGTGAGATCCGTAAAACGCTGCGCAAGATCTCTGGGGGGCAATTCGTAGGTTCTCAGGCCCAGACCTCTAATGAAGATATCCCTGCTTCATTTCGGCGAGCGTATCAGGCAAGTCAATTACCAAACTTTAGTGAAGGTGACTGGTTGGTTCAGTCCTTCGCATCAAATATCAAAACTCTGACGCCTTTTGTATCGACAGATCGTTATGCGTCTGATGTGCAAGGCATGGTTCAGGAGACCTTACTAACCTATGATCCGGATACGCTTGACTTAATTGGCCACATTGCCAGCTCCTGGACAATTTCAGATGATGGTCTCACCCTGACCTATAAGATGCGAAATGACGTTACTTTTTCAGATGGCGTTAATATGACAGCCCATGATATCGTATTTACCTATGACTTTGCTATGAATGAAAAAATAGCGGCACCGCGGCAACGTGCCTACTACCGAAAAATTAAATCCGTCACCGCCTTAGATGATTTTACAGTTGAGTTTGTCTTTAAAGAACCGTATTACAATAGTTTATTAATGTCCGGTGCGTTAGAGATTATGCCGAAACATTTTTACGAAAAATATTTAGAAACGCCGGAAAAATTTAACCAATCTAAAGGCATTCTGTTTGGTTCTGGACCGTATAAATTAAAAGATCCGACTGGCTGGAC